>CAKOXO010000001.1 GCA_934130165.1 uncultured Bacilli bacterium
TCTCAGTCCCAGTGTGGCCGATCACCCTCTCAGGTCGGCTACGCATCGTCGCCTTGGTAGGCCATTACCCCACCAACAAGCTAATACGGCATGGGCTCATCTTCAAGCGAAGCTTTAAAGGCTCCTTTTAATATTAAACGACGTATCGTAAAATATATAATCCGGCATTAGCAATCATTTCTAACTGTTATTCCAGACTCGAAGGCAGATTACCCACGTATTACTCACCCTTGCGCCACTAGACGGTGATCCAAATCCAAAATCGTGCAAGCACTCATTCTTCAATGGGCCGTCTCGTTCGACTTGCATGTCTTAGGCATGCCGCCAGCGTTCATCCTGAGCCAGGATCAAACTCTCAATAAAATATATTTAAGTTTGTTTAATTTAATATTAATTATCCTTAGCTACTCAAAATTGACGTTTTGCTTAGTTTTCAAAGATCAACTCACTTCTTGTTTCATAACCGAGCTGCGTTACCAATATATCAAATATATTTTATGTTGTCAATACTTTTTTTGAATTTTTTTACATTCTTTTAGACAACTACTTAACAGATTAAGTTTTGTCTTTTTTCTAAGTAACCTTAATTAATAAATCAATAATAAATAAGGTTTAACTTTATGAATGTTTTTTCTCTACAACATTTTACATTTGATATTTATTTGACACATTTTCGTGTGCCAATTTAATATATCAAATTTGTTATATTGTGTCAACAACAAATTTCATATTTTATTGGTTTTTGCAAGTTCTTTTCGCAACTTGCTCATCTAATATATCAAAGCAAGTTGTACTTGTCAACAAAAAAAAACAAAAAAATTAATTTTTTTTATTTTCTATATATATTATGCATTAAATATTAATATATTACTATTTTATATAACTATTTTTTACTTCTTTATAAACATCATAATATCTCTCAACTGTCCCAGGTTGAAAAGCCAATCTCTTATTTTTTGCCTCATCAATTAAATTTGATAACTCATCTTTTAATATAATATCCAATTCTTTAGAGTATCCCATCAAATTTTTATGATAATTATATTCTCCACAATCTAATACTTTATAAGAGCCATCAGGAAATACTCTCAAATCTAAATCATAGTCTATATATTTTACTGTATCATCTTCTATAAGAAATGGAGAGGCAATATTACAATAATAATAAATTCCATCTTTTTTATATTGGCCTATTATGTTATACCATTTATCCTTGAAAAAATATAACACAGCTGGTTCTTTTGTTCTCCAGGTTCTTCCGTCTGATTCAGTAACTTTGGTTTTTTCATTTCCAAATATTAAATAATCATCATGTATCTCTAGTAAAACAGCCTCATCCCAAGCCCTATGAATTTTACTGTTATGTTTATAACTATGTATAACATATTTCTTACCTATTTCTAAATCTTTCACATTTAATACCTCATCTCTTACATAAAAGTATAACCTATTTAATACTTTTTTTCAAATAAAAAGAGTCTTGCAATTATTTTCAAAACTCTTTTTGTTTTTCTTATTATTCATCCTTCTTCTTTTTCTTTGTTGTTTTTTTAGTAGATTTTTTCTTTGGTTTTTCTTCTACTATTTCAGCTTCTTCAACTTCTACTGAATCAATAACTGTTTTAAATTCATCTACATTTTTCTTAATTATAACTGTAGAAACAATATCTAGTACTGAATAAACTACTATAAATATTCCTACTATTTTCATAATTAATACAGCCCCAGCAAATGGATTGAATAGTAGAACAACACCACATATAGCACTTACTATTGCAATTATCATAGTTGTTTTCCACATATCGTTATTATCATTTTTTAAAATAAATGCGTATTGTAACTTACTTGCACTATTTATTACGATAGCTATTCCTAAAACAATTGGCAAAATACTAGCAATTGCTTTTGGATTTGTAATTATTACTATTCCTAGTACAACTGTAACTAATCCATATATAATATCTAAATTAAAGTTCATTTCTGTAATATTTTTAGCAGACTTTATGAATCTTATTAATGCCAAAACACCTAAAGCAATAAGTGCTGCACCTATTATATAAGATATAGTAGTTATAGTAACTTCTGATTGAAATATTAAAAGCAATCCTAAAATCATTAATATTATTGATGCACATATAGAAGATTTAAAAAATGTTTTCATATTAATTCCTCCTAACTATTTTTAATAAAATAAGTATAGCATAATTCACCAAAAAAGGAAATCCATTATACTTTTTCCACTAAAAATGTTAATAACTCCTCTGGATCATAATTCTTATTGATTATATTATAGATCAAATTAATAATTGGAATCTTTACTTTTTTATCTTTTAGAAGTTGATATATTGAAACCAATGTATAGTATCCTTCTACAGTAGTGCTCCTAATATATTCTTCTAAAATATCATTACTTGTTTTTGATCCAATTAGTTTTCCATATGTATAGTTTCTACTATCGGTACTAGTACAAGTTAAAAGTAAATCACCAAAACCTGCAAAACTAAGTACTGTTCTTTTAGTAGCACCAAAGGCATCCAATATTTCTTCCATATCATGAATTGCCTCTGTTATTAACATAGCACTCGTTGAATTATTTCCACCTAAACCATCTAACATTCCAGCAGCTAGAGCAATTACATTCTTTATTGCTCCACATATTTCAACTCCAACTACATCATCTGTATGTCTTAATTTAACATAAGAATTTCTAAATGCACTTTTTACAACTTCCTTTGTCTCTTCGCTTTTAGTAGCCAAAGATAGGCCAATTGGTTTTTTTGAAACAACATCTTTAGCAAATGAAGGCCCTGATATTACAGATATATAATCTGTATTTATATGTTTTTTTATTATTTCATGAACAAAAAGTCCCGTATGTTGCTCTATCCCCTTTGAAGCAATGCATATATGTTGATTTGGAGTAATACATTCCTTTAACTCTAAGCACAAATCATTAATAAAGGCAGCTGGAATAGCTATTACTAATAAGTCTTTATCTTTTGCACACTCCGATACAGATGTTGTAAATTTTATTTTTTCAGATAATACAAAATTTTTTATTAACTTTTCATTTTTCCTAGTTTTTACTAAATTTTCCTTTTCATCTTCAAATTTAGTCCACATTGTAATATCAACATTATTTTCATCTAAAATAGAAGCAAGAGCCATTCCATAAGCTCCTGTTCCAAATAATCCTACTTTCATTATATATATTTCCTCCTCTAATTAAACTCTGGTGTTGTAGTAATAGGAATAATTTGAATAAAAGTATTGCCATCATTAACTACTACTTTACTACCATCTAAATACTTATATATTGTTTTTGAATCTCTATTTGCTTTTTGCCAAGTAATAGGAAGCGCATAACCATTTGTAATATAATAACCCTCACCATCACCAACGGTTTCTAAATCCTGTCTACCATAACTGTCTAGATCATAATTTTCAACTTTTTCTATAATTATATTTTTATAATGTAGTTGTTGCCTTGTTGTTTTATCAAGATGTTGTTTTTCATCCATAAAACGTAAATAATACTTATTTTCAGAATCATAAGTATAACTTGTTGTTTGATTATTAGAATATTTTAAACTCAATGAATTAGCCACAATTCTTGGGTCATCTGATACTTCACCTGTCTTTTTATCCTTTTTAGGACCTTTAAAATTAATTTCATCAGGACTATAGTTCAGTAGTTTCCAATCATCCGTTTTTGTATCATAGTTTTTACTCTCCGCATATTTATATAGTGTCTCTGTGCTAGTAAATACATTATGAGGTGCTGCAATTTTTTTATCTCGCCAATAAGCAGAATCAGCTGTTAAACCATTAATATTATTTACTCCTAACGTTTTAATATCATTTTCTGCAAAAGTGCTCCATCCATAATGCGCATATATAGTATCACTTTCAAGTGCATAATCTAAAAAATAATGTCTCGAACTTCTAACTGGTCCAATTAATGAAACATCCCTATCTTTAAATAATGCCATTATCCTTGTATAACCACCTTCTACAATTATTTCATAATTAATATAAGAATCTTGTAAACCAGCATGTGTATCATATCCAACGTTATTATCAATCATAACAGCAAGCGGTCTTTCATTACTATCTTCATCTACTATTTTAATTTTTTTCTTTACCTCTATTTTTTTCACTACAGATTTATTTCCATTAAAAAATAAATAATAAATTCCAATGCATATAACTAATATAATAAATATTACAACACTAATTATAAAAACTTTATCTTTCTTCTTTTTTCTCTTTTTCCTTAGCATAGCAGTCCTCCTATTATATTAATATAGTACCACAAACAAAAAAAGAAATCCATTTTTTGTTGAATGTAAATCTAAATTATGATATACTCGTTATGCAATGAGGCTTTATTTATTGCAATATCTAGGGGATTAGTTAAATGGTATAATAATGGTCTCCAAAACCACTGTTGGGAGTTCGATTCTCTCATCCCCTGCCATTTAGATTTAATCGAACCAATATGTTCGTTAAAATAGCCTTGGTACGAAAGTATCAAGTTTTTATTTAGGAGGGTTTTATGGAAAAAATATTAAATTTGATAAATTCTGAAACATATTTTATGATAGATATTGATGGTGTATGTATTGATACAGAACAAAGAATTGCCAAAATAGCTCAAGAAATTGGATGGAAAGAAGCTTTTAAATCAATTGATTGGCATGAACATATTTCCTCATCAAAACAAATTAATAATAGTATTGATATACTAAAAGAAGTACAACAAAAATTAAAAAAAATTCAATTATTAACTCAAAATCACACATCCGAAGAAGAAATTGAAAAAATAGAATATTTTAGAAAAAAAGGTATCTATATACCTATAGTATCTGTTCCACCCAAAATTAGTAAAAGTATTATTGTCCCTCCCTCTTTCTATGATGGAAATGTTATATTAATTGATGACAAAGAAAAAAATGTTATAGATTGGAACAATGCTGGTGGTATAGGCGTTTATTTTTCAGATACTAATCAATCAGATAATTTAGTAAAAGTTAAAAATTTAGAGTTTTTAAAAAAAATTAAATAATACGCGAAAAAAGGAAATTGTGAATTGACTTTAACATTTAAAAATTTAAAACAGCAATAGTGCTGTTTTTTATATTATATATATTATAAGATTAAAAATTTCATTTGAAAAAATTATATAAAAGTAGTGAGATAAATTTATTTAATTATTATATTGACCTTATTAATTTATTTCAATTCATATTAAAATTCCAAAATAGTATTTATCTTTCCTCAGAATAAACAGGTTTTGATACTCCCTTGCCTGTATTAGGACTTATACTTGTAAAAACAAAGTCAGTTATATATCCAATTAGTAGCACTATACAAATAATAGTCTTAACATTACTATTTATTTTTTGATATAAATTATCTAAAATAGGGGCAACAACATAGGTAAAGAAACAACCACTTATACCAAAAAGTAAAAGACCTTCTAGACAAATTCTACCCTGAATATTTAGAAAATAACCACTATAGTCCCAATATCTTAAATGTTTAAATGTTTCTAAATACCAAGCTGTACTATATTCAATAACACCACAAAGAAGGAATGCTAATATAAATAATATATGTGGTTTATTCCTATATTTCTTTAATAAAATAAGTATCAATAATCCACCATATCCATATATAGGTAACCAAGGGCCATACATTGTTCCTCTATTAACAATTTCTCCTGTATTAAAACATTGCAAAAATACTTCCCAAAGCCATCCTACTATTGAAAAGGTAAAGAAAAACAAAATGTATGTTTTCACATCATAATCTCTATTATAATTAATATTTAACCATTTTCTTGTTTTACCTTTATATAGATTATTACTTGGACAAACATCATATATACCATCTTCTAATTCTAATGATTTATCATTTAACAAGTTTTCCTTATCAATTTTGTTTTTCTTATTTTTTCGTAAATTCATATAAATTTCTGCATATAATGTCTCAATATAAATGTTTGAATAAAATATACCGCTCAAATTAAATGTAAATAACTTTAAAACACTCCATCCAATCATTGATAAATCAGTACAAAATAAATCCCATTTATTTCCATATGCTAATTCTTTTGATAGCTTAAAAACCTCTTTTTTACTTAAAGTGGGATTCTCTGCTAAAATATATGGTATCATCTTATATTCATAATATTTTATAATTCCACCAATTATTGTAAAATTCCACAATAATTGATATACATACTTAACAAATAATATATATGCTATATGAAAAGTCTTTTTCACCTTATATGGGAATAACAATCTATCTATCTTTGTTTTATAATATCTTCTTTCTTCTAAAAAATATCTATTTTTACCAACCTCTAATGTATTAATAAATAAGATACTAAAAATTAAAAATACTACACTACTTAAAAATATTATAATACTAGTACCTATTTTTCCTTCAAACACTAGTTTATTAATACCATTCATAATAGAGAATGTAAATGATCTTTTTTGAGTAGTTTCATTAATGAAATAAGATATAACCCCTCTAGTACATTTTTCACTTAAATTTTTTACTACCTTTTTTTGTTCAGATACTTCACCCAGTAAATCCTCTATAATTTCACTATTGCTTAATTTTACATTATTAATTATTTTATTATTTTCATTTTCTATAGGAACGTGTAATACATTCTTTGTTGTATAGTTAAATCCTCCAGTTAATAATAGAGTACAAATAAAAACTACTATTACGTTATGAAAATAATTCTTTTTTATACTATACCTAGCATTTTTTTTCAAAGTTTTACGATTATACATAAACATTCACCTACTACATTACACCTAAATTATAACATGAATGTTTATATACATAAAGACTGAAAAACTCATGCTTTTGGATTTTTTATTTGGTTAAATAATATATTTAAAATTTTTTCTCAAGCATAAAATATAATGTATTAATTGAGGTGATTTTATTAAAAATTTAGTTAAAATTATTTGTTTTACTGATGAATGCTTTAGCAGAGACAATTTATTTCATATTAAAGTATACGATCTTAATAATAACCTTATTTTTGAAAGTGATACAAAAAAAGAAGGTTATTTATTTTTTACTTCTCCATGCTTTGGTATATATAAATTACATATTACTTATAAAAATTCTTGTGCTATCAAACGAAAAGTAGCAGTAATATCCTTGTATAAAAATAAGAAATTTAGTTTATATATTCCTTTTTATAGCTCAAAAAGACAAGTTTCTCACCCAATTATAATTAATTTAACAGACCAATTTTATCCTGGTTTATCAATTAAGAAAGGAGAAATAACATTATGTCAAAAGAACATATAGTTCCTATTAGCAATGGGAAAGGATTTAAAGAATTATGATCTGGGTCATATTCAGTTACAGCTAACGTTGAAGGTTATGACAATACTACAATAGATCCAAAATCAATAACTATAACAGATAACGTAAATGAATATTCTTTAAAAATAGCTTCGAATGGTACACTTACTTTACATGTCAGTGATGATGGTACAAGTATCGGTATTCCAATTGTTGGTGCAACATTTTATAGATGTGATAGTACGGGAACTACCTATGGAGACCCTATAGTAACAGATAGTGAAGGAAATGCCATATTTAATAATGTTCCATTTAGTACAAATAAATCTGGACCTACTATTTATTTTAAGCAAACAACATCTGATGGTGAACATCTTTTTGATAACTCTTTGCAAGAAGAAACATTAGATGCAGAAACAAAACTAATAGAAATAGAAAATACTGATGCAACCACTAGAAACTTTAGTTTAACTGATTCTAACTATGATGGACTACCTATAGATGGAAATATTACTCTTACAGAATAAAAAAAGTTGGGATAAATACTATCCTAACTTTTTTAATACTTTAATTCACCCATTTTACTGGTTGGTACAAAACCGGATTCACTATTAATTACATCTTTAATTCTATTTACAATAGTTGCACAAGTAAGTTCAACTGTATTTGGTCTATTTATAATCATTTCTGTATTGGCATCAGCTTCAATTGTCCAATCATTACAATCGTAATCTTCTTCAGCATAAACTTTTCCGATACATTCTGTTTCTAGAGTAATACCTTCTTTGGTAGTTGTTGTTACTACAGCACTCATTCCTGTTGCCATACCCGCTTTAATATTCATATTAAGGGTAGTTGAAGTGATATCATGACTACATGTTTTAGGTACACACTTTTGAGTTTGATTGATTACAGTTAAACCAAGTTTATCACATAACCATCCATTTACATTCCACATATAACTAGGTAGAAACTTTCCACTATCAATTAAACTCTTTCTTTCTTCATCACTTATGTTATCAGCTGAAGCTATTTTTGCATCAAATTCTTCTAATGATAACCCTGCACCATGTGCTTCTGCTAAAGCAATACCATAATCTTCCACATTATATGAACTGCTTCCTTTTATCTTTTTAATACTATTACTAGCACCAGCCAATGTAGTAATTAAGTTACCCCAAAAAGCATCTTGGTATCCACTACCAGTAATGGTACAATTATTTTCTTTTGCTAGTTTATCTATTTTTTTAGTAAGTATTGGATTTGAATTAATTGGGAAAAATGCTTCCTCACAAGTAGTTATGGCATTTATTCCTAATTCTGCACATAGTAATAGTGCATCCCCTACATCACTTAGTAAACTCATAGTAGTTACTATACATAAATCGGGTTTTACTTCTTTTAGCATATCTCTTGCTTGATCGGCAGACACTACTTTAACACCTAATTCATCACAACCTATTATTTCAGAAATATCAGATCCTATAATATTAGGATTAATATCAACCGCCCCTACTATTTCATATCCTTTTTCTAAAGCATATTTCATAGTATATAAAGACATCTTGCCACATCCATACTGAACTATTCTATATTTTTCCATATATCTATCCTCCTATGATTTTAATATAACATTACAATATTATTATTACAACCATTTATTTTTATTATTCTGTAAAGTAGTGGTATAATGATATTATTACAAAATAATGAGGTGTTTTATGTACTATAATAAAGAAATAAAAGATATCTATAAAGAATTAAATTCTAGCAAAGATGGATTAAATAATGAAGATGTAAAGAAAAGATTATTAGAATTTGGAAAAAACAAATTAGTAGAAAAAAAGAAAAAAAGCACTATTATCAGATTTTTCGATCAATTTAAAGATACTATGATTATAATTCTTTTAATTGTAGCAGCACTATTATACATTTATGGTAGACTTCATTCTCATGATTATACAGATACAATAGTAATATTAGTAGTAGTATTTATAAATGCTATAGTTGGATTTATTCAAGAAGAAAAGGCAGAAGCTGTTTTAAATGGATTAAAAAAATTTGAAACAACAACTTGCAAAGTAAAAAGAAATGGAAAAATATTAATAGTTGATACCTCATCCCTAGTACCAGGTGATATTGTATATTTAGAAAGTGGCGATACCATACCAGCCGATATAAGAATAAGCGAATGTGAAAATTTAAAGGTAGATGAGGCTCCATTAACTGGAGAAAGTACTCCTGTATTAAAATGTTCAGAAACATTAGATAATGATCTTATCATTCAAGAACAAAAAAACATATTATTTTTAGGATGCAATGTAACTAGTGGAAAAGGACATGGTATTGTAATTAATACCGGTATGAATACTGAAATAGGAAAAATTGCTTCTTCACTTAATACAATTTCTGATTTAGAAACACCTCTACAATTAAAGATAAAAGAAATAAGTAAAGGAATAACTATTATAGTTTTTATAATTATGATTTTTATATTTATTCTTGCACTTATTAATCACTATACAATGATGGAAGTTATAATGCTTTGTTCTTCCCTAGCTGTTGCAGCAATACCAGAAGGATTACCAGCTGTCATAACTATTACCCTATCAGTTGGAATTTCAAATCTAGCCAAAAAGAAAACAGTTGTAAAACAAATGCAAGCAGTTGAAACTTTAGGTTCTGTTGATATAATATGCTCTGATAAAACAGGAACTATTACTCAAAATAAAATGACTGTAAAAGAAGAAAAAATATATAATGAAAAATTTTTGAACTATATTTGTGCTTTATGTAATGAAGGATTAATTTATGATAATAAATATATTGGGGACCCTACTGAAACTTCCTTATATAATTATCTTTATAAAAAAGGACTTGATCCACTTAAAATAAGAAAGGATAAAAAAAGATTAATTGATGCCCCATTTGATAGTGAGAGAAAAATTGCATCGACTGTTAATAAGATTGGAAATAAAACTTACCTGTTATGTAAAGGTAGTATTGATAGTTTGCTTAAGCGATGTAATTATCTAGACAAAACTATATTAAATGAAACAGAAAAAAAATTAATTAAAGAAGAAGAAGAAAAACTTTCAAATAAATCGTTAAGAGTTTTAGGATTTGCATATAAAGAAATTAATGAAATACCAAAGTCAACTGATGAGGTTATAGAAGAAGAAAATAATTTAATATTTGTTGGACTCTTAGGTATGATAGATCCTCCTAGAAAAACAGTAAAACAAAGTGTTGAAATGTGTAAAATTGCTGGAATTAAACCAATTATGATTACTGGTGATTCACTTAATACTGCCATTGCAATAGCAAAAGATGTTGGAATTTTATCTAATCCTGATGAGGGAATTTTGGGAGAAGAACTAGATAAATATTCTGATAAAGAACTAGTAAAAGTTGTACAAAAATATTCAGTGTATGCTAGAGTTAGCCCAAATCATAAACAAAGAATTGTTAAAGCTTGGCAGAAAAATGGTAAAATTGTTGCAATGACAGGCGATGGTGTTAATGATGCTCCAGCTATTAAGGATGCCCATGTTGGGGTTGGAATGGGAATAACTGGTACAGATGTTACAAAGTCAGTATCAGATATAGTATTAATGGATGATTCTTTTTCTACAATAATAATTGCTGTAGAAGAAGGAAGAAGAATATATAATAATATCAGAAATAATGTAGTTTACTCTCTTTCTAGTAACTTTGCTGAAATTCTTACCATCATCGTTGGACTACTAACTGGAAATACTATTCTATTACCAATTTATATATTATTTATAGATTTAATAACAGATTCAATTCCTAGTATTTGTTTAGCCTTTGAAAAAAGTGAAAATAATATAATGCAAAAAGAACCTAGAGGAATTAACAAATCACTATTTACACCATTTATAAAATCTTGTTTAGTATCATCTGCAATTATTGAAACAGTTTTTGTATTATGTACCTATTTTATATCACTAAAATTCTATTCAAAGGAAATTGCGATGACTCTTGCATTACTTTCTATGGTTGTACAAGAAATAACCTATGCCATATCTTGTAGAAATTTAAAAGAACTTGTATTTAAACAAGGACTATTTTCTAATAAAGTTATGAATATAGGTCTTGCAATAATTTTAATAATAGAATTATTTGTATTTGTTAGCCCTATTGGTAGATTTATAAGTATTGAAAGTATAGATACAAAAATAATATTAATAGTATTTTTAATAAATCTATCCTCACTAATTATATATGAATTGATAAAACCTATATTATGTAAATATTTCAAAGATTAAAAGGAAGATTTAATATGAAAGATTTTGAAAAATTACAGAAGCTAATTGATGAGACAGATAATATTGTTTTCTTTGGTGGTGCCGGTGTATCAACTCCAAGTGGAATAAAAGACTTTAGAAGTAAGGACGGTTTATATTCTGTTATTGGAAAAAATGCTGAATATATGCTTAGCAGTGAATTTTTTTACACTGATCCTAGAAATTTCTATTCCTTTTACAAAAATAATATGAACTTTACAGATAAACAACCAAATATAATACATAAATACCTAACTAAATTGGAAAGAAAAGGAAAACTAAAGGCAATAATAACTCAAAATATTGATGGGCTACATCAAAAAGCCGGTAGCAAGAATGTATTTGAGATACATGGAACAATAAATGAAAATCATTGCCTAAAATGTAATCGAAAATACAATGCCTCATATATATTTTCATCAAAAGATGTCCCAAAATGTACTTGCGGTGGAATCATCAAACCAAATGTAGTTTTATATGGAGAAAGATTACCTGATATATTTGATGATGCCATTAATCTAATCTTACAAGCAGATTTATTAATAGTAGCGGGAACATCATTAAAAGTTGAACCAGCTAGTAGTTTAGTTAAATTGTTTAAAAAGAAGTTAGTTATTATTAATAATGAAAAAACTCCTTATGATTTTTTAGCAACACTAGTAATCAATAATGATTTAGAATACATATTTAAAAACTTGAAATAATTCAAGTTTTTTTATTTTTTTGTTGACATTTTGACTATTTTGTCATATAGTATACTGGTATACTGATTTAGTATATTAGTTTACTCAAGGAAGTGATATTATGAATAAAAAGGAAATAGTAATAAACAAAGCTAGAGATTTATTTACAACTTATGGCTATAAAAAAGTCTCTATGGATGAAATAGCTAAAGAAGCAAACGTTACTAAAAAAACAATATATACCTATTTTAAGGATAAAGATGATCTATTCTCATACTTTATTCAAGAAGAATTAGAGAAAATGAAAAAAATGGTTGAAAAAAAAGCAAATAGTAACTTACCTTTTATAGAAGTGGTCGCTTCCAATTTATATGATATGCTTATGTTTAGAAAAAACAGTTTACTAATTTCTACAATATCTAAAGAAATGAAAGGTTCTACCCCTGAAAAGAGTCATTCATTTCTAAAAATTTATGATGATGAAATACTAAAATATTTAGAGGATAAAATTAAACTAGAAATTGATTTAGGAAACATAAAAAAATGTGATGCACATTTAACCGCATTCATAATTTACAGAGTATTTATAAATGTAATATTTGAGTATGATTTAGATATTGATGAAGAAAAGGTTACTAAAGAAGTTACTACAATTCTAAAAGAAGGATTATTAAATTAGGGAGGTTTATATATGAATAAGAAAACAAATAATTGGTTTAAATATGTTGTAATAGCTGCTGTATTATTAATTCCATTTATGTACAGTTTCTTCTATTTAAAAGCATATTGGAACCCATATGGAAAAGGAAATATTGATAATTTACCTGTTGCTGTTGTAAATAGTGATAAAGGTGATAAAGGTAATGAATTAATAAACAGTATTAAGGATTCAAAAAAATTAAAATTAAGTGTTGTGGAAAGTAGTAAAGCAAACGAAGGATTGAATAATGGTAAGTATTACGCAATAATAAATATACCTGAAGACTTTACATCTGATATGGAAAGTGCTTCTAGTAAAAATAAACGTCATGCAACTATAACTTACTCACCAAACCAAAAAACAAACTATTTATCAAGTCAAATTATTAATACAGTTGTACTTACTGTTGAAAAAAATCTTGATAATGCTGTTAATTCAGAAATAGTTAAGAGCCTTTCTGAAACAGTAGAAAAAGTACCAAGTCAATTAGATACCATAAGTGATGGTTTCGGACAATTAGAAGATGGTACTAATAAATTGGCTGATGGTAGTAATAGTTTAAATACAGGAACTAAATCACTAGCTGATGGAACTGAATCATTAAATAATAACTATTCTAAATTTAATGAAGGAATAGAAAACATTAAATCAGGTACTGATCAATTAAAAAAAGCATCTGATCAATTTTCAGAACTTAATAGTGGAATTAATGAATTAACTACCGGTGTTTCTACATTAAAAAGTGGGACTGATGGTATAAATTCAGGAATCAATAATTATGTTGATAGTGTAAATTCTCTATTATCTATGGCATCAAGTAATCCCGCTATTATTACTACACCAATTTTAACATTAAAGCAAGCCAGTTGTACATCTGGATCACCAGCATATGATGCAAATAATTGTGCCTATTTTACTAAATTGATAAATGACTATAAAATAACTGATGCAAGTTATACTCTAACTAATCTAATAAGCGATTCTGGTAAAAAATTAAAATTAGGTAGTTCAGAATTAAAAAGCGGAGTTGATACCTTATCAACAAAAGTAAGTAAGTTATCAACCGTACCAAATCAATTAACTGCTCTACAAAATGGTATTAATACATTAAATAACGGTGCAAATACACTATATGATAGTTCCTTAAAATTTAAATCAGGAATTAAAACCCTAAATACAGGAGCACTTAAATTAAATAGTGGTTCTACTACATTAAATGATGGATTAATTACATTAAATAATAGTGTAAAATCATCTAAAAAAGAATTAGATAGTAAAATATCATCTACAAAGAAAGATGTTAAAAAAGTAGAGACACTTGCTGATTATAGTAAGGAACCTATCAAAGCTAAAACTAAAGAAGTTAATAAGGTATCTAGTTACGGTACTGCATTTGCTCCTCTATTTATTTCAATAGCTCTATGGGTAGGAAGCCTAATGCTATTCATTATCTTATTCTTTGATAAAGAAAAAAGATTTGGAATATTAGGAATAGATAGCAAAGAAAGATTAAAAAGAACTTTTGCTTATCATGGATTAGCTAGTTTATCTGGTATTGTTTTAGGAGTATTATTACAATTACTATTAGATTTTAATATTACAAATGTATTCCTATACTATGTTAGTATTATCTTGGTTTCTAATTGTTTCTTAGCAATAATAGAATTTTTGATTGAAAACTTTGGAGATATTGGTAAATTTATAGCTTTAATTATATTAGTGCTACAATTAGGAGCAAGTGGTGGTACTTTCCCAATCGAAACAGTTACCAAAGGATTTAGATTCTTAAATCCAATATTACCAATGACTTATACAATTAAATTATTAAAGGAACCTTTAATTAATATTGAGTCTAGTCTATTAGCAAAGAACTTTATTATTGTATTTATTATATTTATAGTATTCTTTGGAGCTAATATTGGAATTAATCTATATAAAGAAAAACATCAAAAATAAAAATGTTTCAAATATGAAACATTTTTTCTTTTTACATTTTATTCTTTATAATTCTAGATATGTTTTCTTTTAACATATTCTCATCTATATCCAATTTTAATTCATGATTATTCATCAAAACCTCACCATTAATAATTGTTGTACAAACATTTTCAGGCGTAGTATTATGAACAACATTAGTAATCAAGTCAACTGTTGGAAAAGATGAGGTTTTATCCATATCCAGGATAACTATATCTGCTTTCTTTCCTACCTCAATACTACCAATTAAGTTATCAACTCCTAAAGCTTTAGCACCATTTATTGTAGCCATTTTTAATGTCTCATAGGAAGAAAAAATTGTAGGATCTTTATATAATCCCTTTTGTAAAAGGTCAACCATTGACATATGATAAAATAAATTCATGTTATTACCACTACCTTGACCATCAGTTCCTAAACAAATATTAACATATTCTCTATACTTTGACATGTTTGCTATACCACATCCTAAATTTAGATTACTAACTGGATTATGAACAAAACTAACATCATGATTTCGAAATTTTTCTAACTTTTCTTCATTTAAAAATGTTGTATGTGCAAGAATTAATTTATTTCTTAATAAACCCAATTCATCTAGTGCATCAATTGGATCTTTTTTATATTGTTTTTCTATACCATCAACTTCTGATAAGTTTTCACAAAAATGAATATGAAGCGGAATGTTATATTTTAAAGCTAAATCGCTACATTTTTTTAAATACTCTCCACTACAAGTATAAAAAGCATGTGGTGCTATAGAAAATTTGATTAATGGATCATTTTTATATAAATTATATAATCTTAAAAAATCATCAATTCTTTCTTGACCTTGACTGTCATTATCCATTAAGCATCTTCCAAATAAGGAACGCACCTTAGTTTCTTTAATAGCTTTTATACTACCATCACAATTAAAATACATATCATTACTCATAACAGTACCAGTTTTAATCATTTCAATACAAGAGAGTAGCGTTGAATAATAAACATCATCATTATCTAATTTGTCCTCTATTGGCCATATTTTTTTTGTTAACCAATCATTTAAATCTAAATTATCATTAGTTGCCCTAAAAATACTCATTCCCAAATGTGTATGTGAATTGATAAGACCAGGTAAAATAATTTTATTAGTAGCATCAATATCCAAATCAGATTTTCCATTATAATTACTAACTAACTCTGTAATAGTATCATCATTAATAACAATATCTAATTTCTCATACTTAAGTCTTCTACTATCATCCATAGTTATAACAGTACCATTTTTAATTACTTTTATCATATATATCACCTATAGTAAGTATATCATTAAATAATTTATTATAAAAGAAAAAAGACTATTATTAGTCTTCAATCATAATAATCTTTTTATCTTCTTTTTTCTTTTCTTCTTTAGGAACTGAAATTTCTAGGATACCATTTTTAAATTTTGCTTTAATATCTTCTTCAGATACATCACCTACATAAAAACTTCTTTCACATTTTGTAAAGGAATGTCTTTCACGACGTACATATTTTTTATTTTCTTTTTCATCACTATCCAATGTTTTTTCAGCAGATACTTTTAAATATCCATTTTCAAGTTCCATGTTAATATCTTCTTTTTTAAATCCAGGAACATCCATTTCCAAAATGTATTTCCCCTCTTTTTCATAGATATCACATTTCATCATTTTATCTAACTTTTTTGGTGGTTCAAAGTCATCAAAGAAATTATCAAAAAATATTCTACTTGGTAACATCTCTTATTCACTTCCTTTCTATACTCGTTATACCACTGTTTTTAGCACTTGTCAATAGTAAGTGCTAAAATATTAAAAATTACTACTCTAATATTATGTAAAATAAATCAATTATTTATTCAAATCATTTAATAACTTTTGTAAAACTTCTCTAGCATTATCATAAGTTAACTTTTCTAGTGCCTCAGAAACTGATACAAACTCAACCAATTCTATTTCTTCCTCTTGGTTTTTGCAATTAAAGCTTGTTGCTTTTCCAAGAAAATATACAACATCTTTAATAACTCCTTTTTTTGGAGAATATGTTATTGCATACCTATATCTACTGTCCACTTCTATATCTATGTTAGTTTCTTCCTTAACCTCTCTAATAGCGGTTTCTTCTTCTGTTTCATTATTTTCAACATGTCCCTTTGGAAAATCCCAGTGTCCTAAATTATGTTTAACTATTAAAATTTTATCATCACTAAAAACTAAACTACCACAAGATTTTTCTTTTTTCATATATATCACTTCCTATTCATTATAATATCATCAATATCATCTTTTTTGTAGAAAAAAATCTATATTTATGATATATTTTATAAGAGGAGATGTAATAATGAAGAAGGTAAAATATTTATTAATTATTTTTGCTTTAACTCTTATTCTACCATTTAGTGTTAATGCAAAAGAAAAAGTAAAAGTATACTTATTTAGAGGAGAAGGTTGTCCACATTGCCAAGAAGCTGAGGAATTTTTTGATAGTATCAAATCAGAATATGGTAAGTATTATGAATTAATAGATTATGAAACTTGGTATGATACTGACAATGCTGATTTAATGAAAAAAGTTGCTGATAAACTTGGTGAAGAAGTGAGTGGAGTTCCGTACATTATAATTGGTAAAAAAACATGGAATGGATATGCTAGTACATATGATGATGCTATAAAAAGTGCTATAAAAAGTGAATACAATAAAAGTGCTTCAAAACGTTATGATGTAATTAAAGCAGTTAATGGTAAAACAAAAGAAAAAAGTAACGTTAGCAGTGATATATTAGCAGTACTTATAATAATTCTTGTTGTAGGTGGTATAACTTACGGAATTATTATGACCAGAAAAAAAGCATCATAAAACAAAAAAAACAAACTTCGGTTTGTTTTTAATTTGGAATAATTAATTGTTGATTTGGTTGAAGTATTGTTGAGGTTAGATTGTTAGCGAGTATTATACTATCAACAGTTGTATTGTAATTTCTTGCTATTGACCATAGAGAATCCCCTGATACAATTTTTATGTAACATTTTTAAATGTAAATATAATATCTATCGTTTTATCTTGATAGATATAGATTTTTTTAACTAAATTAATTATTAATTCTCTAGTCGGATTATCTATACTCAAAAACTCATTGATATATTTTTCTAATATTTTATTATCTATTTTATTTGAATTTATTTGCTCGTTTTTAAGATTATCGATACTTGATTTATTATTTTCTATCTCTTTTTTTATACTTTCACTTACTCTAATATATTGTTCTTCATCAATAATACCTTTTAACATATCCATATAAGTTTTATCTAAATTTGTTATTAATTTATTATTAGTAATTTCTAAACTTTCAATTTGTTTTTTTATCTTCAAAGTATTATCTTCAAACTCTAAACTACCTATGGAGTTTTTTATTTTATTTTTATCTAAATATTTTTTACAAACTTCTTTAATATTTTCTAAAATTACACTTTCTAATACTTCATAATTATTTGTATGAGTTGTACAAACGTGATATTTTGAATATGTTCTATAATAATCACAAGTTGTATAACTTCTACCAGTTTTATTTTGATATCTAATAGTTATACGATGTTTACAATCTCCACAATATAAAAGTCCATCTAATAAATAAAATCTTTTTTTCTCTGGTCTTTTAACGTTTTTAGGAAGTAAAGTTTGTACATAATTAAATGTATCTCTATCAATTATTGCTTCGTGTGTATTTTCAACCACAATATAATCATTAGGGTTATTTTTAACTGTCTTTTTAAGTTTATAATTAATTTTTTTAGTTTTACCTTGCACTGCATCACCTACATAAATCCTATTAGTTAAAATTGCTTTAATAGTAGTATCAACCCATACTCCATATTCTTGTGAAATACAATTTGTGTTTATACATTTGGTATTCCAAACATAGTTATAATAAGATGCCGGAGTTTTAATTTTTCTTTTTGTTAATTCTTGTGCAATAAAATGATATGTATTTCCTTTAAGTGCTAAATCAAAAATCAGTTTAACAACACTTGCTTGTTCTTCATTTATAATTAAATGATTTTTATTATTCGGATCTTTTTTATATCCAAAAGGACATCTACCAGATACATATAATCCTTCTTTCATCCTTGAGTGCAAACTACTTTTTATTTTTTTAGAAATATCTTTAGCATACATATCATTCATAATTGCTTTAAAAGGTGCAATATCATTATTTGTATTATCAATAAAAGTATCTATTCCATCGTTAATTGCAATATATCTAATATTATTATTTGGAAAGTATTTTTCAATTAGTTCACCAGTACCAATATAATCTCTGCCTAACCTAGACATATCTTTGGTAATAATCATATTGATTTTACCTAATTCAATATCTTTAATCATTCTCTTGAATGATGGTCTATCAAAATTAGTCCCAGTATATCCATCATCTACATATTCTTCAATAATATTATAATTGTTTTCTTTAACATACTGATTAAGTAAACTTCTTTGACTAACAATACTATCAGATTCTAAATTACCATCATCTCTTGATAATCTTATATATATTCCTACTTTAAAACTATTATTCCCTACCATTAATTACTACTCCCTTCTATATGGGAATAATGAGTAGACTCTAATGGTAGCTCTCTTTTCAATATATTGCAAGTCATGTTTATCTTCTTTTGTAGTTCAATTTTTAATACTTCAGTAATTATTTCATTTAAAGATTTTCCAGTATCTTTAAACTTTAAATTAACCTTGTATTTAACCATAGAGTTTAATACCTCCAATTAATTCTATGGTTATAATTTTTGTTTTAGTAATATCATTTAGTATGTTTACAACATACCTAATAATATTACTTACTATCATATTCCTCCATTAATTTATAAATTCTCATAATCATCGCCTAACCCTTCTATTTTATTTATTTTTTCTAATATTTAAAATCTCTACATATCCTATTTTTAATAATTCCACCATTATTTTAGTTATAGAGATATTATAAAATTTTGAAAGCAATTTTATTCGTTCGAATAATTCTTCCGGTAAATAAAAATTAAATCTTCTCATATACATCATCTCCTTTGCATGATGAATAGTAGCTCCATTAATTAAAAGAGTCAAGTCATAATTTTTACAAAAAATTATGTAATCATCCTAGTTTCTATTATTTTATACTAATTCTACAAAAGCAGGATAAGATGTTTGCACAACAACATCAATTAAACCCTTATTTCATAAGGAATTGGTATGTGCAAATCCTATTTTGCACTTGCAAAATTCATCCTACTTCGTAGGTTGATATAAAGAATGAAATAAAGGGTTTATATTGTTATTTCAATAATTTAAGAAACAAAAAAATCATCCTAATCTCTAACTTTCATTAGATTTTATAAGATGATTTTATTTTTTACAAATTTTCTAATATACCATTTTCTAAATCTTCAAGTGTGTATAAATGTTCAATTTCATCATAAGCATCTTCTAAATTTGTTCTAGATGGTAACCAACCCCTTCCATCAGTTATCCAAACAAAGTCTACATTTTCTATTGCTTTTATTTTATTGTTTAATTCAATATAACTTTTTGCAGTTTCATTTGGTTTTGATCCTTGCTTTCCATAATAATTAACTTCCATAACAATTACTTTTTCATCGTTTTTACTTTTATAAACAAAGTCAAATTTTTTAGTTGCTTTACCTATTGAACACAAATTAGTTCCATATTTCTTATCTATGTCAGCACTTTTCATTTGACAATTATATTCAACATCTAAAAGTTTAATATATTCTTCCACTATTGCTTCCATTATTTGACCAGATCTAGATTTTCTAGCATTAGTATCCATACCGACCTCTATTCCTATTGCATAATCAACTAAACTTTTTATCTTCTTATCCTTTAATAATCCTAATAAACCACTCTTTTTTAGAAATTCAGCATAATCTTCAATAGGATGATTCAATTGAATAAAATCATAGCATATATATTGCTCATCTATAATATTAAAATTTCTATTTTTTATATTATCAAGCATTGTCATTGTTGGAACCTTTATAATATTAAATTTGGTTTCATGTGTTGCTAAAAGAATTGGAATTGATTTCATTATTTCTGGATATTCAGATATCAAATCAATGAATTCTTCTTCAATATTTTCTTTACCAATTAAACTATTTAATAAATTTAAATGTCTTTCATAATCTTTTATATTCAAATAGACCTTAGGATAATCAACAAAGAAATCAGTTGGAGTAATACTCTTCTTTAGACTTTTTATTACATCATTAAATTCACGTTTCATTCTATATCACTTTCCTTTCTTCTTATTGTTAAATCTAAAAATTCTTTTTCTTTTTCAATACCTATATATTTTCTATTTAATCTATTAGCAACAATTCCAGTTGTACCACTTCCATTAAAAGGATCTAAAATCAAATCATTTTCATCAGTTGATGCTAATATTATTTTTTCTAATATTTCTATAGGTTTTTGGGTAGGATGTTTTCCACATTTCTTCTCACTAGGTTTAGTTAATGATGACTCCCAAACATCTTTCATTTGTTTGCCACCATTTAATTCTCTCATCAAAGAGTAATTAAACTTGTGTTTTGCATTTTTTATATCTTTTTTTGCCCATAAAATAGTTTCAGTAGAATGAACAAAAAATCTACAACTAATATTTGGTGGTGGATTTAATTTTTTCCAAGTTATATTGTTTATTATTTTAAATCCTTCTTGTTCTAATGCCATACCTATTGAATAAATATTATGCATTGTTCCACTAATCCAAATAGTACCATTATCTTTTAATACTTGATAACATAATTTAATCCATTTTCTATTAAATTTATGTTTTTCTTCTATACTGATAGATTTATCCCAATCACCTTTATTAACTGATACCATTTTTCCACCATTACAAGAAATACCATCACTAGACAAAAAATAAGGAGGGTCTGCAAATATCATATCAATACTTTTGGGTTCAATTTCCTTTAGTATTTTTAAAGAATCGCCTTGTATAAGTTTAAAATCCTGTTCTTCATAATAATACTTCTTACTCATACACTACCTCCTATATATATTATACTATGTTTATTCCTTATCTCCTTTTAATAATTTATATTATTATATTTTTTTCTATATTTTTGTTCTTTATCTATCATGTAGTTAATTATTTCTCTATAACATTGATTGCATATTCGTTTATTTTCGCTATTATTATTACAAAAATTATCTAATCTATTTGTTTTTAATTCATATATTAAGTTTTGTAATTTTTTAGAAGCATAATAATAATGTTCTAACAAAAAATCTACAACTTTTTCTCTGTCTACTTTTTTTAAATCCGTAAAATCATATGCTCTACCTTGATGAATTTTGTTCCAAATAATATAAAATTCTCTGTAAAATTCATTATATTTTTGTTTTTTCTTTGATTTGTTATTATCATATATTTTAATAAGCCATGAGGATAGCAAAGATAAAAGAAATGTAATTAAACTGCATAATATAGTGAATTGTCTATCATTCATTATTGAAACCTCTTTTATTTTCAAAATTTGTAATAATTACTTCTTCAACTTTGCCTCTTTTCTTTCCATTAGAATTAATATTTCTTTTTGCTTCAATTACATGAATATTATAATCTTTATACAATTCATTTATTAAAGTTGTATTGTGATTAGATAACATTACATAACAACCTCTATCAGATAATTCTTTAAATACTTTAGCCAGTCTTTTTTGTTCTTCTTTTCCAAAGCCATCTTCAGTATAGCTATTAAATGTTGATGTATCAGAATCATATGGTGGATCAAAATAAATAAAATCACCTTTTTTAGCATCTTTTACTGCTTCTTCAAAATCAACTGATAACAATTTAATATCGTTATAATTTAAATAACCACATATAATACCCAAATTTTGACCTTCATAAGTATTTATCTTAGCTTTCTTACCAAATGGTACATTAAACTCATTTTTACTATTAACCCTATATAAACCATTAAAACAGGCCTTATTTAAGTAAATAGTACGAGCAGCTCTTTTATAATCTGCAAACTTTTTAAATTTCTTCTCATTTCTATCTAAATTTCTAATTTCATAATAATACTCTTCTGAATGCTCAGTTTCGTGATGATTTAATTCTCTGCACATTGCTTCAAACTTTTTCACATCTTTAATACATTCGTAAACATTAATAAGTTCTTTATTATAATCACTAATAACAGCTTTTTTAGGTGATAATTCAAATAATAATGCACCGCCACCAACAAATGGCTCATAATAAGTATTAAATTCATCTGGAACATATTGTTTTAATTTACCTATTATTTGTCTTTTTCCACCTGCCCATTTTACAAATGGCTTTGCCCTTAGCATAAGACTAACACCTCTTTTTCTACATTAGATGAAACACTTCTGCAAGCATTCTGAACTTTTTCAAAAACTGATGTTGATTTTGTTGCTGTTGATGGTAATACTTTTTTATCCTGATTTATAATATCTCTACATACATTTATTACCATTTTTAACTTTTCATCAAAACTTTTTTCCATATTTACATTTGCTAAACCGTTTAATAATAATAAATCTGCAGTATTCATAAATTGATAACTATCCATAACATCAATATAATTTTCAAGTGAAGAAACAGTAATACCCATATAATTTAGAAATTCATCATTTCGTTCAACTCGTCTACATCTTCTATACATAGTAATTATCTTACAAATTTCATTATAATTTTTCTGTGATTCTAAAACTTTTTCACTTGAAATATTACAAATTAATTCATTTATTAAATCTTTATTAAATAGTTCATTCTTTCCTCTTTTTGCAACTGCTGCATATTCATTGTTGTAATATGCTACATATATTTGTATAACTTTTTCTAATTGCAATATTTTTTCTTTAGGATATTCTGATATTTTCTTTAAACTTAACTTATAAGTATATTCATTAGCTAATCTTTCTAAATAGTAGCCAACTTTCAACAATTCACTTTGTAACTCTCTTATAAATGTATTATTTGATAAAAAGTAACTATCTCTTATCTTATTTTGCGAGTTTAAATATTCAGTAATTCTAGCTCTAAGATCTATATCACTAGTTTCAATTATTCTTATTGGAAGAAATGTGTTATTATTTAAAATACCATCATCCATAGCTTTTTTTAGAGAAACAACTGTCTGACAACCATTAACAATTGCAGATGAATATAAACTTGCTGTTTGATTCCCAACACTATTTCTACATTCATCACAAATAAATACTATACCATTATGATAGAAATAAAAATATTTTGATTCTTCATTATCTGTTGATGTGTTGTATATACCATTATTTACAGAGTTATCACCTTCATAATTTCTAATATTTTCATCAAATATAACATCTAATACAGCTTCTACTGAATTCAGAATATCTCTAGCAGAGCAAAAGCCAACCCATGATTTAACATCATTTCCCACATTGTATCCTGGTAACAAATTACCGTATTTAATATCTACATTTACTAAATTATTTTTTTGTGCTCTATCAAGCTTATCACAAATTTTCTTTTTATCATCCACAGAATATTCTATATTATTTCCTGTTAAATCTTTAATTTCTAGTATAGAATTATCCAAAGAATCTTTTGCATTTGATGATAAACCATCTGTAAAAGAAACAAAAATAAATTCATAATGAAATATACTTTCTTTTTTTATGATATTTCTATAATTAATAAAATTATCGTTTGCTCTTGATGGTTTTCTACTCGAAGTCAACTTTTTATAACCATTAATAATTTTTAAAACAGTAGCTTCCTCTATTTGTTTATTAATATTACCAACCTTATCAGGAAATTTAAATTGAAATATTTTTAAAATATCATTTTCTCTGATAATCGCGTCTACTCCATTATCTCCAAAACCATCAATAATAATTTCTCCTAAATCAATATTACTAATCTTATAAAAATTGCTAAGATACCAATGTGCAAAAGCTTTAGATAAATTTTGATAATTGTTATCATTTTTTATATTTTCTAATTCTTGTACAATTCTAGAATAATAAACTTGATATTTTCCTATAGATTGTGTCATATTACCACCTCAAAAATAATAATTAATATATTTATATTATACCATGAAAACAGACATTTTTCTTCAAAACGCCTTATATTTCATCAATATTTTTAATACTACTCATTATTCCCCATAAAAATTGTATCTCCTTTTTTAACTGTATAGTATGTTGGTAAATTTACTGTTGAATCGCTTGAATTACCATTATTTGGTATTATTAATTGCTGTCCTATACGTAAAGTTAAATCTGATAGATTATTTGCCTTTATTAATTCATCTACTGTAAGGTCATATCTTCTTGCTATTGACCATAAAGAGTCTCCTTTTTTAACAACGTATACATTACTAGTATCTGGAATTTTTGTTATTAGTAGTCTTTGTCCTATTACTATATTGTTGGTTGTTAAATTATTTAATCTCTTAAGTTCATCTACTGATAAGCCAACTCTATTTGCTATTGACCATAAAGTATCACCCCTAGATACAATATAATAATTACTGTCATCATCTACTCCACCACTAGTTCCAGGTTTCTTATATGGAACATTTAAATAATCAGCAAGTCCCTTTACAACAGCCTCTGAATAGTCGGTTAAATTATTTTGTAATTTATTTAAATCTCTACTATTATCTATAAAACCATACTCAACTAATATAGATTCTGCTGGTGATGTTTCCCTTATAATGTAATAATAATCTTTATTGGGATTTTCTGGCAATCTTCTTTGATAAGTTTTTCTTTTTATTTGTCCTTGATCTCCAATATTATTTAATATCATATCAGATAAGATACTATTGTTTCTAAGACCGTAAACAATTTCAGCACCTTCGCCACCTCCGGAGTTTATGTGATTAGATACTAATATTGTATTTTCATCTACACCTAGATTTTTAATTTTAGAAATTCTTTCATTTTTAGGTAAACTAACATCTTCTGTTCTTGTCATGGAAGTTGGTATTCCTAACTCTCTCAATCTATCATAAATATATTGTGCTGCTTTTAAATTAAAATCTTTTTCATAAATATTTCCATTAACAGCCCCACTATCAACCCCACCATGTCCAGCATCTACAATAACCTTTTTAACTACTCTGTCATACATTTTAATCACCTACAATAATCTATGTTTTTCCACAATTATTGTGAATAATTAATTTATACATTTCCCTTTTTTCCACAAATTTTTAAATAATATTTTCTAATTAAGTCTACAGGTATAACAGAAAAGGCAATTAACAGAGTTATTTCAAATTCTTTAAATGTTAATCCAAAAGACCTAAATATACTACCACCAAAGTACACAATATATAATTGTACTATAACAACAAACAACATTACTATCAAAAACACCTTATTTTTATACAAACTAGAAAATAAGTTTATCCTATTAGTTCTAGCATTAAAACTATTAAATATTCCAATAAAAATAAACAATGCAAAAAAGGCCGTCATTAAGTATTTATCATTAGCGTCATATCGATAAAGTCCGTGAATAAAATCACTTTTTAAAAATAACACACAAACTAAAGCAGAATAAATACCAGTGAATAGAATTTCTCCATACATATATTTATTAATTATTCCTTCATCCTTATCCTTAGGTTTTTCTCTCATATATTCAAGTAGTGGTGCCTCATAAGAAAAGGCAATTCCCGCTAAAGTATCCATTATCATATTTATCCACAACATTTGAATAACAGTTACTGGTGTTTCAACTCCTATAAATGGCCCAATTATAGATAAACTTATTGCACATAAATTAATCGTCAACTGAAATATAATAAATTTTCTTATACTTTTAAAAATAGTTCTTCCATAAAGTATTGCCTTAAAAATAGATATAAAATTATCATCTAATATAACAATATCACTGGCCTCTTTCGCAACCTCAGTTCCACTTCCCATTGCAAAACCAACATCTGCCTTTTTTAATGCCAAAGCATCATTTACACCATCACCAGTCATTCCTACAACTAAATTTAACTCCTCTGATAACTTAACCAATCTACTTTTATCCTGTGGTAGACTCCTTGCAATAATTTTTAATCTTGGAAGGATTTGTTTTACCTCATCATCAGACATTCCCCTTAATTCATCACTTGTTATTACCAAATCATCATCACTTTCTAAAATTCCAACCTCTCTACCAATACTAGTAGCAGTATTTTTATTATCACCAGATATCATAACAACTTGTACTCCTGCATTTTTTACTAACTCTACTCCCTCTTTTGCTTCTTTTCTAATATCATCTTTTATATATAAAGCTCCTAATAAAGTTAAATCTTCCATTTTTTTATAATCATATCCATCATTATAGGCAAGTAAAATAACTCTTATTCCCCTATTTGTCATATTTGAAATTTTTCTTTCTAGACTGTCTTTTCTATTAAATGGTATTTTAACTCCACTTTCTGATAAGTAACTTTTACATAATGGAAGAATTTTTTCGGGAGCACCTTTTATATAATTAATTTTTTTACCATTATCAACAACAACTGATGAATACTTATTTTTACTATCAAACGAAACTCTATCCAATACTTTATATTCTAATTCTGGATCTGTTTTTATAAATTCTAAAATTGCACGATCAGTAATATTTCCACCCACTGCTATTTTACTATTATCATAATGGCTAGCATTGTTATAAAGGCAATTATTTTTTAAATAACTATGAAAGTTTTTATGAATTGCTAGTTCTAGTTCACTTTTATATTCTCTTAAAGATCCACTTAAAAATCCGACAACTTCTAATTTTCCCTTAGTTAAAGTTCCTGTTTTATCAGTAAATAAAATATTTAAACTACCAGCTGTTTCTATTCCAACGAGTTTCCTAACTAAAACATTATTTTTTAGCATCCTTTTCATATTTGAAGATAGGACAAGGGTAATCATCATTGGAAGTCCCTCAGGTACTGCAACAACAATTATAGTAACACTAAGAGTTAAAGCATAGATTAATATATTAAATATCTTATGAAAATCTGTTACTGTAGAAATTATTAAATCTAAATTAAAATTGTTTTGAACTACTATTTCAGAAAATAAATAAGAAAAACTAACTAAAAAAGCTCCTACATAACCTATTTTGCTTATTATTTTAGCTAATTTTCTAAGCCTTATTTTTAGTGGACTATCCTGTGTTTTTTCTTGGAGTTCCTTTGTCATTTGTCCATAAAAAGTAGCATCACCCACTTTGGTTACCTTCATATAAGCTTCTTTAGAGTAAACAACAGTACCTCTAAAAACTTTTTTATCTCTATCAGAATTTTTATATACTTCTTTTGCCTCTCCATTTAAGCTAGATTCATCAACTGCAATCTCACCTTCTACTATAATACCATCTGCTGGTATTTTATCTCCAGTCTGTAAAAGAACTAAATCATCAACAACAATTTCATCAATATTACATTCTCTAACTTCTCCATCTCTTTTTACTTTACATTTTATTTTTGAGGACTCTTCTTGTAATTTTTCAAAAGCACTCTCACTACCATATTCAGATATGCTAGATATAAAAGATGCTACAAATATAGCAATTACTATACCTAGTGTTTCAAACCAATCAAAATCTTGAAATAGAAAGATAGTTTTTATCGCTAATGCTGTTAATAAAATCTTAATTATTGGATCTCCTAGTGCCTCTATAAATAATTTTAAAAAGCCATCTTTTTTCTTTGAACTAATTACATTACTACCATATTTTTTTCTATTTTCTACTACCTCTTTTTCTGTTAATCCTTTCATAATTTTTCCTCCTACAAAAAAATATGAAAAAATTGTACAAGTTATGTATGTTTTTTCTGTTTAGTAATTTTTAAATCAATTGCACTAATTAAAATAATATGATAATATTTAAGTAGAATATAAGGAGGTAACTAATGAAAGATAATAGTAGAAAATATAGAATAATGATTGGGGCTTTATTAATAATAATTGCCCTAATGACAATAGGATATGCCGCTCTTGCAGCAAAACTAACTATTAATGATGCTAAAAAACCAAGATGGAGTATTAATACCACCTCTTTAATTAAAGATGAAACATTATCTACTAGTGGTGCTAATGAAATTTCTAAACCAAAAATAGCCGGAATATCTTTTACTTTTAATGTAAATTTCACTCAACCTGGTGAAAAGATTGTATATAATGTAACAGTAAAAAATGAAGGAACAATTGATGCAATATATGAAGAAACTACAGGATTAAACGAAACTAACAATGCCTCTTCTAATATCATCTATACCATAGAAAGACTAGATAACAATAATCAAACAACAACTGGTAAAGCAGACTTGTTAAGTGGTAAGACCAATAATTTCAGAGTTACTATAGAATGGAGCAATGATAACTCTACTCCTCAAACCGCTAGTACAGAAACTACAGTAGGAACAATAAATCTTATTTATAATCAAAAATAATTCAAGTAAACCTTATTTTATTAGTTTAAAGTAAGGTTTTTATGTGATATCTAAATTTAACTTTAATAAAATAAGGATTATAACCATTTAGCTATAATCCTTTTATTCTATTTTAAATTAATTAAATTTTACTTTTTTGTTAGTTTTACTTTTGTATTATGTTCTTTTCCATCTCTTATGTATGTTAACTCAATTGTATCTCCTGGCTTATTTTTATATAATTCATACCTTAAGTAAGCAGTATCTTTTACTTCAATATTATTTAATTTAGTAATAACATCACCAGGTTTTAAATCAGATTTAGAAGCTCCAGTATTTTCTGAAATACTAATTACTACTACTCCCTTTTTTATATTACTATCAACTTTTATATCATTTCTATATAAATTAGATGTGTCATCAATATTTGCCATAGATATACCTAGCATAGGCCATTCGATTTTTTTACCAGTTTCCAAATCACTTATATGAGCCATAGCAATTTCTATTGGAATTGCAAATCCCATACCTTCTATTTCATCTTGGACTAATTTCATTGAATTAACTCCAATAACCTCACCGTTAACATTTAAAAGTGGTCCACCACTATTTCCTGGATTTATTGCAGCATCAATTTGTAATACCTTCATAACCCAATCACTACTTGCTGAATTTGAAACATTTACAGATACCATTCTATCTTTTCCTGAAATAATTCCAGAGGTTACACTTCCTCTATACTCATATCCCATTGGAGATCCAACCGTAAACACTGTATCACCAACACTAACATTTTCTGATGAACCAATTGTTGCTACCTTAAGAACCTTATTCTTATCAATAGTAAGTACCGCTATATCTAAGTATTCATCTCCACCTACTACCTTTGCCTCAACTTCCTCATCATTTGATAGAACAATTACTACCTTGTCACAATTACTAATTACGTGTTGATTAGTTATAATATAGCCAGATTTATCATCTGTCTTATAAACAAAACCTGTTCCTGTTGAATATTCTTCACCCTGTTTATATGATTGAATCATTACAGTAGCATCATATATTTTATCAATAGATGCTGCCAAGGATGACTTTTCATATACCTTTGTATCTTTAGTTGTAACATTAGTCGTTATAGTCTTCTTTACCCCGTCTAAAAGTGGAGTCCATTTAAGTAATATTATAATAACTGAACTTCCAACTAAAAAAGAAAATATTATTATAAAAATCAATTTAGAATTACTGTTCTTCTTCATCTTTATCTTTACTCCTTTCAATATTTTTTAATTCTTTCCAATTTATTGGAAATCCCATTCTTTTAAGCACTGATTTAATACTAATTGTTCGTAGATTGTACGCTAAAGTTTGAATAGCATTTTCAACTTCTATAACTAAACTACTAAACTTATCTTTATCAAGTAATTGTTTCATTATAATCAGTAAAGCAAAAACATCATTCTTACCATATATATATTCGCCATCTTCTTTTGGAATGTTTAATAATTGATGGTAAACTGTATCATTTATAACTTTTTGCGTTTTATTTTCATATAAAATATCCTCATGAGCACATAGATTTCTATAATTAGCAAGTATTGGCAAATATGTAGACAAAACATCCGGCTCTATTTCATATATAGCACTAATTGCTCTTTGATCATCTTCTTTCAATATGGTATACATTTCACTTACTATACCAAATGACAAAACTTTAACAAGTATCCATAAAGGAATATAGCCATAATTATCTGCATAGTGTTGAGTAGCAGTATGTTGACTACTATTAATTCTAATCTGTCTTTTCATCTTTTTCAGCAAATCATTTATCTGTCTTTGTTTTTCTGGTCTATTACTAAAGTTTTTAGGTTTTAAATATTCCTTTTCTTTATAACCATATTTTTTAGATAATTGGTAAGACATAATTGATTTTAAGTTATTTTCTATTATCAAAAGATTCTTAAAACAGATGTTTCTAAACGTTCTATCAAATAAAAATAAACTATACAATTCTTCAATTGTTGTGCCATCTTTATATGTTTTGTCCTTATTCAAAAATAAATGCCTATATCCACTCAAAAAGAAATAGTTTTCTCTTAATAAAATACTTTTAGCATACTTTTCATTGTTGATAGTCATGTGTTTAGATCTAAAAATTTCTACTTGTTCATCTAATGTTTTAAACTTTTTCTCTACCATATTCTCACCTACTATAAATTATATCACATAAACCTATATATAAATATGAAAATTTAATGAATTTTTATGCTATAATTAAAAAAGGAGTGATTATATGCCTGCAACTGTAACCCATACTTTTTTCGCACAAGATGTATATAAGAAAATAGATAAAAATAATATCAAGGATTATGATAATTTAAAACTAAAATACTATATGTTTGCTCAAGGTACTGATCCATTAATGTTTTATAACATATTAAGTATCAATAAAGGAAAAAATATTAGAAACCTACAAAATATAACTCATACAACAAAAATTAATGAAACGTTTGAAACTATAATTACGTATATAAAGCAAAAAAAATATTATAATGACTCTCAAACATTACTTTTTCTATATGGCTTAATAACCCATTTTGTATTAGATTCAATGATACATCCATACATATTTTATAAAGGTGGATTTTTTGATAGTAAAAATCCTGAAACCTATAAATATAATTGTATTCATAATTATATAGAAACATTTATGGATAATGAAATGTTAGGGAAGAAGAATTATAATTCAGATAAATTTACTTTTAAAAATTTCTGTTTTGACTTAACACCATTTTCAAATTCTTTGAATGATACTATCTATTACACTTATAAAAAAGTATATGGTGTTGAAAATATGGATAAAATATATTATAAATCTCTAACAAGTATGAAAAAATTTCTTAGAATGTTTAGAGTAGATAGGTATGGAATTAAAAAGTTTTTCTATAAAAAAATAGACTATTTTACACCTAAAAACAAATTTAGATTTGAATGTTTATCATATCATAAAGTGGAAGATAAAAGTGATTATTTAAATCTTGAAAAAAAGGATTGGTATTATCCATCAGATAAAAATATTAAAAGTAATCTTTGCTTTTATGAATTATATGAAGAAGCTGTTAATGAAGCCGTAAAAATAATTAATGAGATTAATAACTACCTGTTTGATGATAAGAAAATTAACATTAAAAATATATTTAAAAATAAAAGTTATTTAACTGGAATAGATTGTACTAAAAAGAATGAATTAAAATATTTTGAATTTTAGTATATCTAGTTCTTTTCTTTCCATAATAAATATAGGTGAATAATTATGTTTTATAGATATGAAATCAAAAATAATGGAAAAGAAGAAATATTATACTTATATTTAACTATGAATTATGAGTTTTCTAAGGAACTAACATCACAAGGTGATGATAAGGATATAACTAGAAGAACAAAAAATTTCATAAAAAATAACAGTATCGATTTTAAAGGTGAAAAAGTATATTTAGTTATTGATGGAATTGTTGTTAAAACTTTAGAAATAAAAAAAGAAGAAGAAATTGAAAAATTAAGTAAAAATAATGAGGTTTATAATAACGATTATTTGGTTACTATTAGGTTTGATAATGATATAACAATAGAAATATCCTTAAAGGAATATCTATTAGGAGCTTTGTCAGCTAATACTATGGATAATCTAGAACTCACGACATTAAAAGCAATTTGCTTACTATACAGAACCTATGCTTATAAAGAAATGAAAGAAAATGGATACATAAAGGCAAATAATGGATATATATCTTATAAGCCAATTTCCTACTATAAACTATTCTGGGTTAATAATTACCAAAATAACTACAACAAATTAAAAAAGGCGATAAGTGATACAGAATGTGAATTTGTAACATACAAAAATGATTATATACTACCATTTATTCATATAACAAGTAATGGGCAAACTGAAAATAATAAACTATATCCATATCTAGAAAATCGAAATAGTATTTGGGATTATGCATCTCCATATTATTTAGAAATTAAGGATTATGATTATAAATATATAGGAAAAGTTTTTAATTTAAAAGAGGATGAAGTTAAAGATATTGAAATACTAAAATTAAATGAAAATAATCATATTGAAAAAATTAGAATTGGTAAAAGAAATATAAGCGGAAATACATTTAGAGATTTACTGAGTTTAAAATCAACTGATATAAATATTATAGTAAATCCTACCTATATAAGATTTATAACAAAAGGCTGGGGTAATAATTTAGGACTTAGTCAATTCGGTGCTAATGAAATTGCTAAAGTTGGTTGTTCATACATTGATATAATTAAATACTATTTTCCAAAATGCAGTATAAAAAAATATATATAAAAATAGAACTTTTTAAGTTCTATTTATTTTTTTCAATTATATATTTTAAAGCTTCATCGGAATCTTTATATAATTGTATATATGAATTAATAAATCTTATATATGTATCAATACAATCACAAAATTCACCTACTCTAGTTACTTTTTCAGAGGTATATTTTTCTATAACTTGTCTTATATTTTTAGAGGAGTTTTCTAAACTTGCAGCAAATTTTAACATATCATCATATGAAATAGATCCAATCATTATAGTGTCTCCCCATTTTCACTTTTTTTCTGTTGTTGTAAGTAATTAGCTGCATTAATAACTGTATTCTTATGTTCATATATTTCCTCTATCGCACTTAAGCTATCACTATTTTTCCATGACGTTTTAAGTTTTTCTAATATGGAAAATATACTATTTACTTCTGTAACATATCTTTCATAGTCATTCATTATACCCCTCCTATATCAAAATTATTTGTGATCCATTTTTCAAATCTGTTTCTGTAAGTTTTTGATTTACATCATATATATTTCCTGTCTCTTTGCTATATAAATTTGTATCGTTTTTGGTAGCATAACCATTTGGAGATAAATCCATAATACCTTTTTCTATAATTTTTTTTATAGTTCCCATTGTTTTGTTAACAGGAACAAAAACATCATATTCCTCTTCTATTATAGGTATAAAAACTTCTAATAATATTTTATTACTGTCCATATTATCTCTCCTTATTCATCCACAACAAATTTAACTAATGTTGCCTTACCATTTTTCACAACATAACCAAAGTTTTCTGGAATTTCCTCCCTTAATTCTCTAGGTGTTGACATTAGTTTAAGTACATATTGATCACTTATTCCATTACCAAGCCAAATTCCTTGAGTATCATCAATTGAATTTTTATACCAATCATCATAAGCAAATGATTTTAGTTTATCAGAAGAATCAATAATAACAAAGTTATTTACATTATATTCTTTTGCACTTGCAATAGCAAAACATAACTTATCTTTATTATTAGTATTAATTCTTGATAAGAAATTCGAAATACCAAATATAAAATATGTAGTTTTCTTAAAGTCTTTTAGAGCCTCATCATTATAGTCATTAGCTTCATATACTTCTTTTTGTTTGTCATAATCACTATTAATCTTTTCTACTATATTATCAAAATTACTATTAATGTAATTTTCTTCAATTTCTTTACTAGTAAATAATTTAGCAGCATCTATAACAACAACATTTTCATTGTTAACTCTACCAAATAAATTTATCATAGCCTTCAAAAAGCCTTTTTCACTATAAAAATCAACTGCAGTTATTAAAGAAACAGGATTATCACTATAATTAAATGTAGCTATACTTAAATCATTTTTTACAATACCAATAGGCATTGAAGATAATGTTCCTGCCATTTCTTCAACAAAGTCTATTGTAACAGTCTCTGGTAACACTGGTATTCTTGATGCTACACCATTACATATATCTCTCAATCTAGAAGAAATAACCTTTATATAATCGGATAGTTTCTCCTGTTTATAAGGATAAGCAGTTTGAAATTCATAAATTCCATCCAAAGCTATTAAACCTCTACCATAAATTTTAGATGGTATTTTCTTACCAACTCCAGGTATAATATCACTATAATCTGATGAATCATTAAATTGTAGCACAATATTTTGTTTAAAGTTTTGTCTTAATCTATATCTTATTGCATTGGTACTACTTGTTGTTAATATAAAGATAACTCCATATTTTGCACCATCACGAGTTAATTGTATCATCAAGTCTTCATAATCTTCATACATTTCAGAAAAAGCTTCATAGTTATTTATTATTATAGATATCAATGGAACTTGTTTATTACTGTGTTCAATATAAAAATTATATGATCCATTATAATCTGCAAATAATTTTTTTCTATCATCAATAATTCCATTAATCATTTTAAACAAGTTTTCTATTTCTTCAGAACTATTTTGAGAAAGTACTCCTCCTACTTGTGGTGCTTTTTCAAACATCTTTAATGTTTCAGCTCCAAAGTCCAAAATATAAAAATTAACTTGATCTGGATTATAACTTGTAATAGCAGAATATAATAGGCTAGATAACAATAATTCTTTACCCACACCTGCTGAACCAAATATTATTGTATTACCATCATTTGAAAGTGGTAATGTTAATAAATTTTGTTTTTGATTATCAGGATCATCATATTCTCCAATAACTAATTCTATTGCATTTTGAATCTGGTAATTATATTTTTTCTTTAAATCATCCACATAAATAAATTCTGGTATACTGTCTAGCCATAATTGTGGGATTGAAATATTTTCACCTTTAGCAATATCTATTACATATTTAACAATATTAGGTAATTCTTCACCTTCTGATTTTAACTGCACTTGTGCTTCAACTGTATCTAGTGATTTTATTATGTTTCCAACATTATCTATAAAATCTACTGCTGTATCAATTCTTCTTTTTCTCTTTTCTGTAGGATAATATTGAGCTCCTGCCCATGCTGATTGACCTAAGGCAAATAATTCATTATATCCAACTTGTAAATAAAATCTTCCTGGATTTTTTAGAGCGGCTGCATCAGGACATTTGATCATATCCATACTATCAGATTTATCCTGAACTTTTAGACATACCTTAAATTTAGCATTTGACCATATTTGATCATCTACTACACCTGCAGGTTTTTGAGTTGCTAAAATTAAATGTACACCTAAACTACGTCCAATACGAGCTGTTGATATTAATTGATCCATAAAATCAGGTTGTTGTGATTTTAATTCAGCAAATTCATCAGATATTATAAATAAATGAGAAATAGGTTTATCAACCTTTCCTTCTCTATATAATCTTTGATATTTATAAATATCTATTGTACTTTCATTAAGTTCATCTCTAGCTTTATTAAACATTCGTTGACGTCTTCTAAGTTCACTTTGTATTGATGCTAAAGCTCTACTCATTTCAATAGTATCTAAGTTAGTAATTGTTCCTGCTAGATGAGGTAATTTAATACCTGTTTTTCTATTTTCAAATGCTCCAGCTAAACCTCCACCCTTATAATCAATTAATACAAATGAAACTTCATATGGGTGATAGTTAACAGCCATTGATAAAATATAGGTAATAATAAACTCTGATTTACCACTACCAGTCATACCTGCAATAAGTCCATGTGGACCATAAAACTTTTCATGTAAATCTAGTTTAAATTTATCCCCATTCTTATCTAGGCCTATTGGTACTTGTAGCGATTTAGTTGGATCGTTACTCTTCCACCTATTTAGAATATTTAACTGTTCTATCATACCAACATTATACATCTCAAGGAAAGTTACTGTATCCGGGATATTTTTTTCTTCCTTTTCTATTTCTATTGGAATATTAGATAATATCTTAGCACATTTAAACATATCTATAGTTTGATCATAATCAGCAATAAATTCCTTCTGTTTTTTAGATACTAATTCACTTTCAAACACTCCTGATTTTAAATCTCCTATACTTATAAATGTATGACATTCATTTGGTAAGTTAGTTATTTTAGGGCTTATTACGCTTAAACTAAAACCTAAATTAGTACCTTGTTCTGCAACATCTTTTATTATGTCCAAATCTCTTACAGACTTATAGTCATCAGTAATTATAAAATAATATGGTTTAAATAAATTAGTATCATTATCTCTAAATTCACCTTTTTCTGTTACATTCTTCCTGTGCTGCATCTCTTTTTCCAAATATAATGATAATTCTTTAAGCTCATCATCATTAGTAGCAAAATATCTAACAGTTCTATCATTACTCCAACAATGAGGTAAAACTTTTAAGTAGTCCCATTTATTACTGTTTTTTTCATTAGTAAATAACACTATTTTTAAATCATTATAACTATGAAATGCAATCATTTGAAGAATTAAACCTTCTATAAATTTTTGTTTTTGCTTTCCTTCACCTATTATTGCAGTAATATATTTTTGTACAAAAGAAAGTGAAATAGGAACATCAACTAGCATTCTAGATTCGGCTGCTATTTTATATACCTTTTCTCTTAAATCATCATCTTCTAATGTAAATCTTTTTTGTGGAAAGGTTATATTACCTAATAGTTCTGTAGAACCTATACCAAGTCTTAAATCTAGAAAATCTTCCTGTGTTATCTCTCTTTCCCATAAATTTCTTTTTTTACTTTCTACTATTCCCTTTACAACATCTAATGGCAAATAATTATCTATTAATATTTGTCTTTGCATCTTCATTTGAGCAATTATCTCTTGATGTTTTTCTTCTACGTATTCAGAATATTTACTAACTCTTAGTTCTTCCCTTTTCTTTTGTTGTTTTTTTTGATATTTATCAGAAAGTACCGGCCATAATAACATAGTCATTACCATACCAAAGGTCATTACCAAGGTAGGCATAGCACTACTTAATTTCATCGTTCCATTAATTACACCAGAAATAGAAGAATATCCCATAACAACAGAGCTCATTGCCATAGTTATCATTGGGCCAACAGTATAAATCATTGGCATTTCGTTTGGTTTTTCTTTTTCAGGCGGATCTTCTACTACAATTTCAGCTGGTTCAATTTTTGATTTAAAACGAGGAGATCTAAAGAAAAAATCTCCTTCTTTATAAAAATCTTCTACTTCATCATCTTCTTTTTCTATAACTGTTTGTTCCTGAATAATTGGATTCATCATTGAGAAAGTATTACTATCATAACTAACAATAGTTGAAATATTATTAATAACAATGTAGTCTTTCATAACAATTATTTTCAATCCTAAAATAAATATAATATCACCATATGATAATCTTTTTGATGATATAGCATAATTATTTACATAAGTTCCATATTTACTATTTAAATCCCTTATTGTCCATACCCCATTGTTATATGTAAGTTTAGCATGTTGTCTTGATACTAAAGGATATGAATAACTAATATGTGCATTAGGGTCATTTCCTATTATAATATCCCCATTTCTATTTAAGCTTAATTTATTTATTTGAGGGTCAATAGATGGTGAACAATATAAAATAACATATTCGCCATCAGTATTAACTTTAAGAAAATACATATTATATTCTTTTAAATAAGCAGAAGTTAATTCTCTACTACCAGACATTATTTTGGTTTCAAAGTCACTTTTTATTTTCCATTTTCCATCTTCTGCTTCTACATTTATCAAGTTTCTTTCATTTCCGTAACGATCGTCGTCTTTAATCCAATAATTACCTGATATTTTAGCAGGTAAAGAAAAATTATATATCTTAGTTTTCTTTATTAACCTAATAATCATTGAATTCACCCCAAACGACACTATTTTATTCTTTTATACTATTTTATTATAACTTTTTTTTATAATATTTACAATATAAATTTAGTCATTTAGGTACTTAATTACCCCATCAGTAATTATTTTACTAATCCGTTTTTGATATGCTTGTTGCTTTAATTGATATCTATCATTAGCATTAGATAAAAATCCACATTCTATCAAGACTCCTGGTACCCTAGTATTTTTATATAAATACAAATCCGTAGGAATATTCTTTCTAGTTTTTATACCATTAATTTTAAATTCATTAGATATCTTTTCACTTAATAATTTATTATTTTTATTAATATTATTATATAAAACCTCTACCCCACCATAATAGCCATTATTGTACCAATTAAGATGAATGGAAAGATATAGATCACTCTTATTTTTTTGAATAAAAAGGATTCTTCTATATAAATCACCTCTTTTTTTCAATCTATCATATTTTGAACTAAGGTCCTCATCCTTATCTCTTGTCATATAAACAATAGCCCCTCTTCTCGTTAGTTCCTTTTCTAATTCTTTAGAAATTTCTAAATTCAAATCTTTTTCCAATAAATTACCATATCTAGTACCCGAATCACGACCTCCATGTCCAGGGTCTACAGTTATTACTTTTCCAAATAATTCTAATGAATTATTTGTTTTTTTAGCATCAACATTAAATAATCCCAACACTAATAATAATAAAATAAAAAGGAGGGAAAATCTTTTCTTTATGGACATAATATCACCTAATAAATAATATGTTAAAAATGACATAAAAAAAACAAAAGCTATTTTATGTATAGCTTTTGTCCTTTTTTTAGTTTAATTGCATAGATATCTGTACTATCACAAGTAAAAATAAGTTTTATGTCGCTATTAATATCGGATTTATTATCATTACTAGTATCATCTTTTTTGTCATCATTATTATTAGGTGGCTCTGGATTACTTGGTGTAACTGGAACTGGAGTATTATTAGATTCTTCAATTTTTTTGAATTCGTAACCCTTATTATTAATTATTGTAATTGAATCATCTATCCATAAACATTCTTCTGGCTTTTTACCATTATTTATACTCCAATATCCACTTTTATTTTTATGCCATCCTGTACCTGTAAATTTACCTCTAGCACATTCTATATGACAATGATTACCAGATGCATTTCCTTTTGTACCTTCTTGATAAAACTCTGTTCCTTTATTAATCACTTTTCCAATAAATAAATCAGAAACATCATTATCATGACAGAATAATATAGTCATATAATCTTCGGTTCCATCTGGATATTTTACTTTGTCAACACTTTCCAACCAAACTTCATTAGCATCTGCAGTATATATTTTTTTTATTACTCCAGTAAAAGGTGCTCTCATACTTGAAATACTAGTATCTCTTCCAGCTTCATCAATAGCATAACTATCTGAATGTGTTCCTGTCATATACCCTTGAGTTATACGCATATAGGCACTAGGATATAGGGGTTTTTCCATTTAATCATCCTCCGTCTTTATTAAGTTTTGTTTTTTTACATATATTAGTTCCTTCGAAACTAAATCCTTATATGATGATAGTTTTCCTTCAAGAGTTTTAAAGATAGTATCCGCACCTAAAAATGAAAACAATCCAACCCATAAACTATTAGGAAAATCAACGGTAGTAAAAGTTATACAAAAGAAAATACTAAATAGCATATTAACTAAAAATGAATAATGGCATAAACAATTGCTACATTTAAACAATCTCTTAGTTTTTTGAACAAATGCACATGTTACTGTAGAAAGTGCTATAGCTATTACCAAAAGTTCCTTTAATAACTCTATTTTTAACATTTTATACCTCCGTTTCCTATGATAATATATGCAAAACGTAAAATTTGGTTACAAAAAAAAGCAATTTCTTTAGTGAAATTGCAATTAAATTAATAATTTGTTTTTAATTTTTTGTTCTTACTAATTAGAATTACAAATATAGCAATACTAACTAATATATATGATAAAAATGCCACTCCCATTATTATTACTAAACTATTATCAGAATTTGAAGATTTTGATTTGCCTTTATCGGAAATAGTCTTAGCCTTATTTTGGATATTATCTCCATCAATATCAGTACTTGCAATTTGGTGCTGATCTGTATAAATATTTTCTGCTGGGCTTATATATAAATTAGAACTAAAGTTTTCATACGATATTGGACTGTTAGCATTTATAGTTAAATTACCATCACCAATAAAAGTTATTTTACCATTATAACTAGTAAAATCTATTCCATATTCGTCATCTGTTGTAATAGTGTTATTTCCAATTAGATTAATAGTAAAGTTTAAACCTTCAATACTTGTACCATAACAGTTTAATTTTAAACTTCCTCCATTATAATTATTTAAAGTTAAAGTTACAGTGGTGGAATCTTTTACTAAACTTACTGTACCATCTGAACTATTCTCAAATACTTCCTCCCCATTAACAATCCAATCATATGGTATACCAGCAGCATTTACATTAATTGTTAAGATGATTAAAAGTAATAGTGCACTAATTTTAAAAAATTTCACAATAATTCTCCTTTCTATAACAACATTATACCTGTCTAAGTTTATTTTTTAAAGAATATATTATAAAAAAATTCTTTATTTACAAAAAAAGACATGATAAACATGTCTTTGAAACAATATTAACGTTTTGAGAATTGTGGTGCACGACGAGCTTTTTTAAGTCCTGGTTTTTTACGTTCTTTCTTACGAGCGTCTCTTGTAATAAATCCTGCTACTTTTAAAGGTTTTCTTAAACTATTTTCAGAATCCTTTGGAGTATTAGCATCAGATGCTAATAAAGCACGAGCTATAGCCAAACGAGTTGCTCCAGCTTGACCAGAGTGTCCTCCACCACGAACTTTTACTTCTATATCATACATTTCTCTAGTATTTGTTACATCTAATGGTTGACATAAATCTAATACTAATAACTTATTTGTGAAATATTCATTTACGTCATGACCATTAACTGTTATCTTACCTTTACCTGGAGTAATAGTAGCACGAGCTACGCTTGATTTTCTACGTCCAGTTCCAGCATATACATTATTATTTTTTGCCATTCTTTACCCTCCTACTTTACTTCAAGCATTTCAGGCTTTTGAGCTTGATGCTTGTGTTCATTTCCTGCATAAACAAATAATTTTTTATACATTTGACGTCCTAATCTATTATGTGGTAGCATTCCTTTTACTGCTCTTTCTACCATTTCTTCAGGATATCTTTCTCTCATTTCTTTAGCAGTTCTTTCTCTTAAACCACCTTGATACATAGAGTGATTATAATAAATCTTCTTTTCCTCTTTGTTTCCAGTTAATTTAACTTTTTCTGCATTGATAATAATAATATTATCTCCACAATCAATGTGAGGTGTATAAGTAGGCTTATTTTTACCTCTTAAATATGTAGCAGCTAAAGATGCAACTCTACCTAAAGATTTACCTTCAGCATCAATTACATACCATTTACGTTCTACTGTTTCTTTTTTTTGCATAAAACTTTTCATATTTTTCTTTCTCCTTTACTTAAATCAAGCTTTCCCACAGCTTAATTTATGTGGGGATATAAAATGTACCAGTTAAAATTATACTAAATATTTATTTAAAAATCAATATATTTATGCTATTTTATCTAATTTTTTAACGTTTAATACTCTACTTTAGTCAAAAATAATCCATTGCTTGGTGCTGTAGTCCCACATCTACTTCTATCCTTACTATTTAATATATTTTCAACATCATTCCTAGTAAGTTTATTTTCTCCAACTTTTATGAGTATTCCAACCATATTTCTTACTTGATATCTTAAAAAGCCATCACCTTTGAATGTAAATACTAACTTATCATTATTTTTTTCCACAGTTGCTTTAGAGATTGTTCTAACACAATTAGGTTTATCCACATTTTCTGTGACAAACGCCCTAAAATCATGTTTACCAACAAAAACTTTTATAGCATCCACCATAGCATCTACATTTAATTTATAGTTATATTGAAATACATAGTTTCGCTCTATAGGATTATATTCTCCCAAATTTATGTAATATTTATATTCCTTAGCTTTAACCAAATATCTTGCATGGAAATTATCATCAACTATTTCAGTTTTTATAACATGAATATCATCCGGTAAATTACTATTAAGAGCTCTTTTAAATTTTTGTGGAGTTATTGATATATCCAAATCAACATGTGCATATTGATCAAGCGCATGAACACCTTTATCAGTTCTTCCTGATGATTGAACATTTTTTTTAACTCCATTATTAATTTTTTTTACAGCATCCTCTAAACGACCTTGAATTGTATCTAAATTAGGTTGAATTTGATAACCACAATAATTACTACCATCATAAGAAAAATTTATTAAATACCTCATTCTACACCTTCTTATATATATCCTTAATTAAATCTCTACAATCTTTATGATAATTTAATTTTGCATTTTTAATTAAATTTGCTTTATAGCTAAACATAATTATTTCAGGAACATCAAAACCATTATCAATTAATAATCTCACATTATTTGTAAAGACTTCTTCAGTTTTTCCATCAATTAGTTTTTTTCCATCCTTTATAACTATTGAATAATTAGTATATTTATATATGAACTCACCTTGATTACTACATAAAATCACTACTTTTTTATATCTTTCCACCAGTTGAGAAAGTAAATTAGATATTTTTTTTCTAAGTTTTATATCAAACACCTCAAAAAAACAATCAAATATTATTATATCTGGATTTGATAATAAAGCTGTTGCAAATTGTAGTAACTTTTTTTCACAACTAGATAATTCAATAACTTTTTTATTGAGATTTAAATTTTTTAGTCCAACAATACTAAGCGAATCAGATATTTTTTTCTTATAATCCTTTAAGTTTAACAAATTATCAATTATATCATATCTCATGTATTGGTAAACATTTAATGACAAAAGACTGTCATCTATTTCTTTATCTATTATTTTTATTTTATTCAAAAACCTTCTTTTTTGAAAACCTGTTAATTTTTTACCATTAATTGAAATAGTTTTTTCATTAAAACTAATATTTTTGACTAAATTTATAAAATAATTATCTTCATCAAATATTCCTATAACATCATTAAACAATTTAAAATTACTTATTTTTATTTCCATAATTTATTAACCATCCTGTTCATATCTAATTCTATATCATCAACTAAATCATAATATTTTAGTTTAATAGATAAATCAACCATAAATGGTAAATCCAATCCGAGTTTATTAATTATGCTATCTTTTTTTAATACTTCAATAGTTTTTCCACTAAGAATTAGTTTTCCTCTATGAAATAGGTGAAGGTAATCACTATATAAGCATAAATTTAAATCGGTATTTGATATAATTATTGTTAAATTCTCTATAGATTTTAATATTTCAAACAAGTCCTCCATATTTTTCTTTTTTATATATGTAAAAACACCACTTATAAATAAAATTTTTGGTTTTTTAATCAGTTCTAATGAAATTAATAATTTAAGCTTGTTAAAAATAGATAATTCGTTAGGATTTTGACTAAGAATATTTTTTAACTTAAACCTAGAAATTATATTATTATATCTATTTTTATGTTCTTTTTTTTCTAAATTAAGTTTATCCAGTTTATATAACAATTCTTGACTTACAGTAGACATGTTTAGCTTAGTATTTAGTGTAATTACTTTACCAACAAGCATACTAACCTCACAAGAAGACATAGTTGCTATATCTTTATTTTCATAAAAAATGGAGTTTTTTATATCAATATCACCGCATAATGTTTTAATAAATGTATTTTTGCCACAATTATTAGAACCTGATATATAATTGATTGTATTTTCATAAATATCTAAATTAATTGAATCTAGAATTGAACCATAACTCAAGTTTTTAATACTGATTATTTTATTCATACAATCACTCCTGAAATATAAAAGCTAACTATTTAGTTAACTTTTTTCTTTGTATTTTATAGGTTATTCTTAACAAGGCTTTATCTGATAGAAACCTTGAAAAGAATTTGGCTAGTTTCATTTTCCTGCCTGGTATAATAATTAGTTTTTTATTTTCTAATATTTCATCGATAGCATATTTTGCTACAAACTTACTTGATAATGCCTTAGTTTTAAATGTAACATTAGCAACGTTATTAAAATTGGTATCAACAGGTCCAGGGCATAGAGCTGAAACAATAACATTACTCTTTTTCTTTTTTAATTCGTAGTTTATTGCTTCTGTTAAAGAAAGAACATAAGATTTGGTAGCGTAATAGGTACTAAGTAATGGACCACCTGGCATAAATCCTGCAGAAGAAGCAACATTTAGTATATAACCATAGTCTTTCTTTATCATATTTTTTAAAGCGAATTTAGTTAGAATATGAACCGCTTTTATATTTGTATTAATCATTTCCATATCTTTAGATAATTCTGTTTCACTGAATTCTCCAAAATTACCAAACCCTGCATTATTAACCAACATATCTATATCTTCATTTTTCATTAAAACACATAATTCTTTTACTTTTTGTTCATTACTTAAATCCATAACAACAATTGTCGTCTTAGTTGGCATTTTAGACTGAATATATTCTAATTTTTCTTTAGATCTAGCAACTAAAATAAGTTCATAACCTTTAGTTGCTAAATATCTAGCAATATCTAAGCCTATACCGCTCGATGCTCCAGTTATTAAAGCTTTCATGGCACCACCTCACTAATACTATTATATCAAATTATTTATAAAAAACCTAGACACATAAGAAAAAAGTAGCTTATTACTACCTTTTAGAAACTTGTTTTATACTTGTATCATTTTGATCGTTACATAATCTTTGTATTTCATCATTTAAAGAACTATCCTTTAATGGTTTCATATTATGATTTTTCATAAATTCAATAGGTTCAATTGGCATTTCATGTTTCTTATTTTCATGATCATAAAAACAATATATATGTTCAGCTTCATCCGACGTTTTTATAGAAAACATTAAATAATAATTATTTCTACCATCTTCATTTTCTCTAACCACTGTATGCCTACGGATACATGCTTTTTCTTCTGGAGTTTGAAAAATATATTTACTTAACTCCTCTATAAAATTTTTGTTTTCTATATATCCAGTTAACGCGGTTGTATACTTTGGCAAACAATTGATCATATAATTAAATTTATATAGCATAATCTGTTTTTTCATATTTTTTAATTTGCTTACATCTATATCGCCAATAAATTGTGCACCTTCTCTTTGTTTATGAATATTAAAATCTTTACCAATTAATTTTTTATAAGCCAGATTATGAATTGTTCTTCTCATTTTACTATTCATAATTGACTTTGATAAAACCTCTTTAACAACATCCTCATGTTTTTCTAATTCAGGATCAATTTTTGATATTTCCTTTAATTTTTCTTCTAAAGTTTTACTATTATCATTAAAAAAATCAAGTAGTTTACGATAATATTCCTGATAGTAATCACTAGTTTTAATAATGTGATTGCCTAATTTATTTCTCATTTCTGTACTTAATTTTTCAAATACTTCCTCAGTATAACATTCAGCGTTCAAATAGCCGATAGCTTTATCAAGATCCCTTAAATAATCATCTGACATACTATCAAATGATTCCTTTGAATAACCATGGTATTCCTCTGCATGACAAAAGTTTCTAGTAGAAAAGCCTAACTGAACTCTATAAAAATCTTGCATTGGATTTATTAGATATTTTTTGCCTTCATTTTCATAAACTAAAGCCCAATGATTCGTTTCATCCATCTTTATAGGCCTACATTTTAAACTAAGTTTGTCAGCTAATTTTGAATATAAATAAACCACGCTTCTACATATAACCTCTCTATTTTCTATGCTTTGATAATTATCGTAAATTTGTTTTTGTTTTAAAGGATCACTTTCATAGAAAAAATCTGGATTTTTAGATAATTTTTTACCCATTTTTATATACAAATATCTCATTTTTTCATCATTTGTCAAACCACTTGGAATATTATCAATTATTTCTTCACATTCACTATATAAATCTTTACTACTTTCCATTTACTTTACCACCTATACTCGTTTTCTTTTTTGATAATATATTTATATCTAAATTATTTTGTTCAATATAATCAATAATATCATCTATTGGTTTTAATGATGATGTATCAATACTATTTGTATTATCATTAATTAAGTTAGCTGAATAAAACGTATAACTATCATTAGGATTAGCTTTAGCAATTATAGCTTTACCAGTTCTATTATCGATATAAACGTGTTCTATTAAATTTTTTGTTTTTACACTCATATTAAAGAACCTCCTTTTATCTATAAGACAATTATATCATAACTATTATGAATAAAAAAGAAATTGTGATTTTTAAACAAAATAAAAAAGACAGAATTGCTGTCTTATTTACTTTCCTCTTTTGTTTCTTTTTTATCACTGTCTACAAGTCTTAATATAACCATTAAAGAACCATCTCCACGTCTTTCATCAAGTTTTAAAATTTGAGTATATCCACCATTACGATTTTGATAACGTGGTGCTAAAACGTTAAATACTTTATCAACAACTTGTTTATCATTATGAACAAATGCTAAAGCCCTTCTTCTTGAACCTAGATCTGCTTTTTTACCAAAAGTAATCATTCTATCAACAAATTTACGAACTTCTTTAGCTCTAGTTTCTGTTGTTGTTATGCTCTCATTCATAATAACTTGTTTAGTTAAAGTTGCAAGCATACTTCTTCTATGCTTGTTATCTCTTCCTAATTTTCTATATGCCATAACTATTCCTCCTTATATATTAATCGTCATCACGTAAAACTAGACCCATATCTCTTATCTTATCTAATACTTCTTTAAGAGATTTTTTACCTAAATTACGTATTTTCATCATATCTGTTTCACTCTTATTAACAAGGTCTTGTAGAGTATGAATACCAGCTCTTTTTAAACAATTATAAGCTCTTACTGAGAAGTCTAAATCTTCAATAGAAGTTTCTAAAGCTTTTACTGTAGGATCCTCTGTTTTTTCAATCATCATACCTGTAGCATCTGCAATAGATGATAAATCAGTTAAAATGTTGAAATGTTCAATTAATATACGAGATGCTAAAGCAATTGCTTCTTCTGGTTTGATAGAACCATTTGTCCATACATCCATAATTAATTTATCATAACTCTCGTCTTGACCTACACGAGCATTTCCAACTTCATATGATACTCTTTCAATTGGAGAATATAATGAGTCAATAGCTATTTCTCCTGCTTTCTTTATATCATATAATTTTTTATTTTCTTCACTCTTAACATATCCACGACCATTAGTAACAGTCATTTCCATGTTTAATTTTCCTCCCTTAGCTAAAGTAGCAATTACTTTATCAGGGTTAATTACTTCTATATCAGCGTCATGCTCAATATCACCAGCTGTTATTTCTCCCTCTTTTTCTACATTGATACGTACAACTTTTGTTTCATTTGAATGATTTTTAAATACAACACCCTTCAAATTTAAAATTATTGTTGTAACATCTTCATAAACTCCTTCAATTGTTTGAAATTCATGAAGAACACCATCTATTTTAATACTACTAATAGCACTTCCTGGAAGTGATGACAACATAACACGTCTTAATGCGTTACCTATTGTAGTACCAAATCCTCTTTCTAATGGTTCAAGTTCAAATTTTCCATAAAAATTACTTTCTACAGAGTCTGTTATTTTATATATTGGTTTTTCAAATTGTACCATGTATTAACCTCCCTTTTTTTATTAACCACGTGGTCTCTTTGGTGGACGACAACCATTGTGTGGTATTGGTGTAACATCATTGATTGATGTAATTTCTAACCCAGCTGTTTGTAATGAACGAATAGCTGTTTCACGTCCTGGTCCTAAACCTTTTACAAATACTGATAGTTTACGCATACCCATATCATATGCAACTTTTCCAGCTGCCTCTGCAGCCATACCAGCAGCAAATGGAGTTGATTTTTTACTTCCCTTAAAACCAATTGATCCACTTGAAGCCCAACTAATTACATTACCATCCTTATCAGTGATAGTTGTAATAGTATTATTAAATGTTGAATGAATATGAGCTACACCTTCTGGAACATTCTTTTTTACTTTCTTTTTTCTAGTTTTGTAAGCCATAAATTTAACCTCCTTTATTTAATTACACTTTTTTCTTATTTGCTACTGTTTTTCCTTTACCCTTACGAGTTCTAGCATTACGATTTGTTCTTTGACCTCTTACAGGTAATCCCTTTTTATGACGAGTACCTTCGTATGAATTAATTTCCATTTTAGTCTTAATATTCATACTAGTATCACGACGTAAATCTCCTTCAGTTAGATGTTTATTGATTTCATCACGAAGTTTAATTAATTCATCTTGTGATAGGTCTCCTGTTTTTTTAGTTGGTTCAACACCTGCATTTTTACAAATAGTTTTTGCAAGACTTCTTCCAATTCCATAAATATAAGTTAATGATATAACTATATGCTTATCATTAGGAATATCTACACCCTTAATACGTGCCATTTATCTACACCTCCTATTAACCTTGTCTTTGTTTGTGTTTTGGATTTTCACAAATAACTCTTATTTTTCCTTTACGTTTTACAATTTTACATTTTTCGCAAATTGGTTTAACTGATGCTTTTACTTTCATTTTATCCCTCCTATTATTTACGATAGGTAATACGCCCACGTGTTAAGTCATATGGTGATAATTCAATCATTACAGTATCCCCTGCTAAGATGCGAATATAGTGCATTCGTATTTTACCAGAAACGTGGGCCTCTATAATGTGTCCATTTTCAAGTTGAACTTTAAACTTACCACCTGGTATTATCTCAAGGACTTTACCTTCTACTTCAATTGTATCTTCCTTAGCCATCTAATCACTCTCCTGTCAAGATTTCATATCCATCCTCGGTAACTACTACAGTATGTTCAAAATGTGCTGCAGGATGGCCATCTTCTGTTACTACAGTCCAGTCATCATCTAGAATTTCAATATCTGGACTACCCGCTGTTAGCATTGGTTCAACGGCAATAGTCATACCTTTTCTCAATCTAACTCCAGTATTAGCTGTTCCGTAATTTGGAACATCTGGATCTTCATGAAGGTTTTGACCTATACCATGACCACATAACTCTCTTACTACACCCAAATTATGTTCTGTAGCAAAGTTATAAACAGCATTACCAATATCGCCTATTCTGTTACCTGGTTTAACTTGTTCTAACCCAACATATAAAGCTTCTTCAGTATACTTCATTAAATGGGTTTTCTCATCATCTATTTCTCCTATCTGATAACTCCAAGCAGAGTCACCATGATAACCTTTATAACAAGCACAAATATCAAGCGTTACTATATCACCATTTTCAAGTTTTCTAGATGAAGCTATTCCATGAACAACTTCATCATTAACAGAAATACAAATAGCTGCTGGATAACCTTGATAATTTTTACATGAAGGAATAGCATCTAAACTTCTAATATACTTATCAGCAAGATCATCTATCTCCTTTGTTGTAATACCAGCTTTTAGAAAAGGTTTTAAATATTGGTGAGTTTTATAAACAATATTACCAGCTATTCTCATTAAGTCAATTTCTCTTTCACTTTTTACAGTGATCATTACTTACCATCTCCACTAATAATATTATCTACTTGAGCAAATACTTCATCGATAGAATGATTCCCATCAATTTCATATAATACTCCCTGTTCTCTATAGTGACTTATAATAGGTTCTGTTTTTTCAAGATATAATTTATATCGATTTTGAAAGGCCTCAATATTATCATCTTTACGTTGATATAACCTTCCCCCACATAAATCACAAGTTGATTCTACTTTTGGAGAACTGTTTTCATTATTGATATTATATATAGCATGACAATTCTCACAAATTCTTCTTCCTGTTATTCTCTTTTCTAATTCTTTTTCCTCTATATTTATTAGAAATACATATCCAAGTTTATAATTAAGATTTTTCAAAATCTTGTCATAAATTATTGCTTGTTCTATATTTCTAGGAAAACCATCTATAATATAACCATTTTTACAATCTGATTTTGCTAAACGCTGTTCAATCAATTTATCGGTTATATCATCTTTTACTAATCCACCATTTGATATTACTTCTGAAACATAATTACCAATTTCACTATCTTCTTTTGAAACTTCTCTTAAAATATCTCCAGTAGATATATGAGGTATATTATATTTTTCTACTACCAAATCAGCTTGTGTACCTTTACCAGCTGCAGGTGGAGCAATAAACATTATACTTTTCATTTTCTTCTATAACTCCTCTTATAACCTCTAGCAAGTAAACTACCTTCTAGTTGTTTATAAGTCTCAAGGGCAACTCCAACTACGATTAATAATCCAGTACCACCAATTGATACTGTAGTAGGTAGGCTTGTAAAGTTAGAAAATAATATAGGAATACCTGCTATTATAACTAAGAATACAGCTCCTAAAACTGTTAATCTTGATAATACCTTACTAACGTATTTTTTTGTTTCATCCCCTGGTCTAACTCCTGGAATATATCCACCATTATCTTGAAGATTCTTTGAAAATTCTTCTGGTTTCATTTGAATAAATGTATAAAAATATGCAAATAAGAATATTAATAATACATATAATACAAATCCAACAGGAGTTGTATAAGTTAAATATTTTGAAACAATCATTGAAAATGTTTCATTATTTACTACTTTAGCAATAATTCCAGGAATTGATATTAAACTTGATGCAAAGATAACTGGAATTACTCCGGCAGTATTAATCTTTATTGGCATAAAAGATTGTCCTGCCTTACCATATGCACTAGTTGATTTATTTGCATATTGAATTGGAATTCTTCTTTCAGATTCTTGAACAAAAATCATTCCAATAACAATTGCAAAATACACTATTACAAATAATATAAATTTAGCTATTCCTAGTGATGTTACTTGAACTGTATCAAAAGTTACCAAATTTTGAAATGCAGTTACAAACATTTGAGGAAGAGTTGCAATGATACCAGCCATAATTATTAAACTCATACCATTTCCAATTCCCTTTTGAGTAATTTGATCACCTAGCCATAACAAGAAAGCTGTACCTGCTGTTAATACAATAGATATATATAAATATTCTACAGGACTACCATTTTTACCAATGAATGAAAATGCAAAGGCATAACCTTCAATAAAGGCAAAGGCAATTCCCATATATCTTGTTATTTGATTAAGTTTTTGACGTCCAGTTGGACCCTGTTTACTTAATTCTGTAAAATATGGAATTATATCCATTTGTAATAATTGCATAATAATTGATGCAGTTATATATGGCATAACCCCTAAAGCAAATATTGAAAAATTTCTTAATGCTCCTCCACCCATAGTATTTAAAAGTTCAAGGAACCCTAAATTACTTGATAAATCTTCAGTTCCAGGAACCCTAATTGATATTCCTAAGATAAAGATTATCAAAGCACTTAAAGTAAAATATATCCTATGTCTTAAATCTTTATTAGTTGGAGTAAATAATTGCTTCATGGTTTTAAACATATTAGATCACCTCAGCTTTGCTTCCGCTCTCTTTAATCTTTTCAATAGCACTAGCTGAAAATTTGTTAGCTTGAATAGTTAGTTTCTTTTCTAACTTTCCATTTCCTAATACTTTTATTCCACTTAATTGCTTTTTAATTATTCCTTTTTCTTTTAGTAATGCTGGTGTTACAAGTGTACCATTTTCAAATACATTTAAATCACCTAGATTGATAACTGCATATTCTTTTTTGAATAAGTAGTTTGAGAAACCTCTTTTAGGTAATCTTCTATATAATGGTAATTGTCCACCTTCAAATACTGGATTTATACTTCCACCACTACGTGCTTTTTGTCCCTTTTGTCCACGTCCACAAGTTTTACCTAATCCACTTCCTGGACCACGACCTACACGTTTTTTTGCTTGTTTAGCTCCGATATTTTTCTCTAATTCATGTAACTTCATTATCCTAATATCTCCTCTACACTTTTACCACGTAATCTTGCAACTTCTTCTGGTGTCTTAATAGATGTTAGTGCATTTAACGCAGCTCTAGCCATATTTAATTTTGTTCTTGCTCCAAGGGACTTTGAAACAATATCACGAACTCCTGCTAATTCAAGAATTGCACGAACAGATCCTCCTGCAATTACTCCAGTACCAGCTGCAGCAGGTTTAATTATAACTCTTGCAGCTCCACTAGTTCCAATTGCTTCATGTGCAACTGTTCTTCCATCAATTAAAGGTATTCTAATTATATTCTTATTAGCATCTTGAATAGCTTTTTTAATTGCATCAGGTACTTCACTTGCTTTTCCAATACCTAATCCAACACGACCTTTACGGTCACCAACAACAACGATAGCAGAGAATCTTCTTTGACGTCCACCTTTAGTAACTTTAACTACGCTTTTGATGTCAATTACTAATTCTTCTAAAGTTTTGTCTTTATTGTCTTGTGCTCTTTTTTGCATAATACCCTCCTATTAGAATTCTAATCCATTTTCACGTGCAGCATCTGCTAATGCCTTTACACGACCATGATATAGGTATCCACCTCTATCAAATACTACTTTTGTAATCTTTGCTTTTGAAGCTTTTTTAGCGATTGCTTCTCCAACAACTTTAGCTGCTTCAATATTACTTCCATTTTTAAGCTTTAAATCTTTATCAAGTGATGAAGCAGAACAAAGAGTAGTTTTAGCTTCGTCATCTATAATTTGTGCATAGATTCCGGTATTTGAACGAAAAACACATAATCTTGGTATTTCAGCTGTACCACTTATTTTAGAACGAATTCTTTCGTGACGTACAACACGCATACTATTACGAGATTCTTTTTTTATCATCTTTATTTCTCCCTTCTACTTACTTATGCAGCTTTCTTTCCTTCTTTACGACGAATATGTTCATCTTTATAACGAATTCCTTTACCCTTATATGGTTCAGGTTTTCTTACTTTTCTAATATTAGCAGCAAATTCTCCTACTAATACCTTATCAATTCCTTTTACAGTTATTTCAGTATTACCATTAGCTTCTACTGTTAAACCTTCAGGTACTGTTATTTCTACTGGATGAGAATATCCGGCATTGATTACTAACTTCTTTCCTTGTACATTGAAACGATATCCAACACCAATTATTTCTAATCCTTTTTCATATCCTTTAGTAACTCCTATAATCATGTTTGTTATTAAAGCATTCATAGTTCCATGCATTGCTTTAGCTGATTCATTATTACGTTCTAAAGTTATTTCATTATTTTCTTGTTTCATTGTAATGTCTTTTAACATTTCTTGTCTTAATTCACCTTTAGGCCCTTTTACAATAACTACACCATTTTCTTCTGTTACTGTAACACCTTCAGGTACTGTAATTATACGTTTTCCAATACGACTCATTCTGACACCTCCTTATATTTTTCTTTTATTACCAAATATAAGCTAGAACTTCCCCACCTATATTTTCTTTACGAGCTTCTTTATCTGTCATTATTCCTTTTGATGTAGAAATAATTGCAATTCCTAATCCATTTAATACCTTAGGAATTTCATCATTTTTTACATATACACGAAGTCCTGGTTTGGAAATTCTCTTAAGTCCAGTGATAACTCTTTCACGTTTTTCAGTATATTTTAAATTTAAAACTAGAGTACCTTGAACATTATCTTTTTCTAATTTGTAATTATTAATAAATCCTTCTTCTTTTAATATTCTAGCTATTTCTGCTTTAACATTTGAAGCAGGAACTTTAACTTCTTCATAACGCATTTGGTTAGCATTACGAATACGTGTTAACATATCTGCAATTGTATCTGTTACTACTGCCATACTAATCCTCCTTTCCAATTACCAACTTGATTTCTTTACACCTGGTATTTGTCCTTTATAAGCTAATTCACGAAAGCAAATACGACATATACCAAATTTACTCATAACTGCGTGTGGTCTTCCACAACGAGAACATCTAGTATATTCACGTACTTTAAACTTTTGTGGTTTACTAGCTTTTACTTTCATACTTTTCTTTGCCATTTTTACCCTCCAATTACTTTCTAAAAGGAATTCCTAGTCCATTTAATAAGTCAAATGCTTCTTCATTAGTTTTAGCTGTTGTTACGAATACGATATCCATACCACGAACTTTAACTATTTCATCATAATCTATTTCAGCGAAGATTAATTGTTCTTTAATTCCCATTGTATAATTTCCTCTACCATCAAATGCCTTTGGAGATACACCTCTAAAGTCACGAACTTGTGGAAGTGAAATAGAAATTAATTTATCCATAAAGTTATACATATTATCTCCTCTAAGTGTAACTTTACATCCAATTGATTGACCTTCTCTAACTTTGAATCCAGCAATAGATTTTCTAGCTTTTGTAATTACTGGTTTTTGTCCTGATATTTTTTCTAGATCAGCTACTGCAGCATCCAATAATTTAGAATTTGTTGTAGCATCTCCAACTCCCATGTTGATAACTATTTTATCTAATTTAGGAGCCTCCATAACTGACTTATAATTATATTTATTCATTAAACTTGGAATTACTTCTTTTGAGTATTTTTCTTTTAGGCGGTTCATATAAGTTACCCTCCTTTCGATTAATCAAGCTTTTCGTTTGATTTTTTTGAAATTCTTATTTTCTTACCATTTTTATCTGTTGTATGTCCTATTCTAGTTCCTTTTTTTGTTTTAGGGTCAACAATCATTACATTAGATGCATGAATTGGTGCTTCTACTTCTAAAATTCCACCAGATTCTTGACCGTTTGGTTTAACATGTTTTTTAATCATGTGTACACCTTCAACTACTACTCTGTTTTCGCATCTTATTGTTTTAATTATTTTTCCTTCTTTTCCTTTATCAGAACCAGCGATAACTACAACCTTATCTCCAACTTTTAAGTTCATATTTATCCTCCTCTTATAGTACTTCTTTTGCTAAAGATACTATTTTCATATAATCCTTATCACGAAGTTCTCTTGCAACTGGTCCAAAAATACGAGTACCTACTGGACTTTTATCATCTTTGATGATAACACAAGCATTGTCATCGAACTTAATATAACTTCCATCTTCACGACGAACACCTTGACGGCTACGAACGATAACTGCTTTTACAACTTTACCTTTTTGCATGTTTGAATTTGGTATTGCATTTTTTACTGTACCAACTACAACATCTCCAATATTTCCAGTTTTAACATGACTTCCTCCAAGTACACGAATAACTAATAATTCACGTGCTCCAGAGTTGTCAGCAACCTTCATACGACTTTCTTGTTGTAACATAAATTATTCCTCCTCACCTAAGCGTTAAATAATAACTGCTTCTTTTACTATTTCTTTTAAATAGAAATGTTTAGTTTTAGATATAGGTCTAGTTGATACTATACGTACTACATCTCCAACTTTAGCTTTATTTGTTTCATCATGAACACAATATTTTTTAGAGCTCTTAACTCTTTTGTGATATAATGGATGATTTTTATAAGTTTCGACTAAAACGCTGATAGTTTTATTGTTAGATGCACTAACTACTTTTCCAACGAATTCTTTCTTAATAGCTTTTTCCATCTTATATCCTCCTAATTATTTGCTTCACGTTCTTTTAGAACGGTTTTCATTCTAGCAACGGCGTGTCTTAATTCTCTGATTCTTGAAGGTTTTTCAAGATTACCTGTAGCTTGTTGAAAACGTAAATTAAATAATTCTTCTTTAGTTTCTACTAATTTCTTTTCGATATCTTCTGTAGATAATTCTCTAATTTCTTTAACCTTCATATTATTCACCACCATTTTCTTTCTTTACAAATTTTGTAGTCACTGGTAGTTTATGTGATGCAAGTCTTAATGCTTCACGAGCAACTTCTTCGCTAACTCCAGAAATCTCAAACATGATTTTTCCTTCTTTAACTACTGCTACCCAACCTTCAACATTACCTTTACCTTTACCTTGACGAGTACCTATTGGTTTTTTAGTAAGTGGCATATGTGGGAATATATTTATCCATACTTTACCACCACGTTTCATATAACGAGTCATAGCTACACGAGCTGCTTCAATTTGATTAGCTGTAATCCAAGCACCTGTTTTTGCTTGTAACCCGTATTCACCAAAGCTTAATGTTGTGTTTCCACGTGACTTTCCTTCGTAAGGTAATCTATGAACACGACGATACTTAGTTCTTGACGGTATTAACATATTAATTACCTCCCTTAGTCTTTTTAGAATTTAGGATTTCTCCCTTATAGATCCAAACCTTTACACCAATCTTTCCAAATGTTGTATCAGCTTCAGCTGTTGCATAATCAACATCTGCTCTTAATGTATGTAGAGGAATTGTTCCTTCTGTGTATCCTTCGCTACGAGCCATATCAGCTCCACCAAGTCTACCTGATACTGATGTTTTAATTCCTTTAGCTCCTGCTCTCATAGCATTTCTAATAGCACGTTTTTGTGCCATACGGAATGAAGCTCTATTAGTTATTTGATTAGCGATTGAATCAGCAACTAGTTGAGCATTTATATCAGCTTTTTTAATATCAACGATTGAAATTTGAACATTTTCATCAACAATCTTTGATAGAGTCTTTTTTAGTTTTTCTATTTCTTCTCCACCACGGCCAATCATAACACCTGGTTTAGAAGTATGAATTACTACTTCACATCTCTTGGCATTTCTTTCAATTTCAACTTTAGCAATTGATGCATTCTTCATATTTTTTTCTAAATATTCACGAATTTTAATATCTTTATTTAAATTTTTAGAAAAATCTTTTTTATTAGAATACCATTTTGCTTCCCAGTCTTTATTGATACCAAGTCTTAGTCCGTTAGGATTAACTTTTTGTCCCATATTGTAACCTCCTTAATTATTTTGTAGCCACAGTTATTACTATGTGACTAGTTCTATGATTGTTATGTCCAATATGAGAACGTGAATCAAACATATGACGTTTCATAACTGGACCAGCATCTACTCTTGCTTCTTTAATATAAAGTGTTGCAGCATCTGCACCTTCATTATTAACAGCATTAGCAATAGCAGAATCTAAGACTTTTTTAGTAAGTCTAGCTGACTTATTATTTACATTACTTAATATGGTTAATGCTTCACTTACATTTTTACCACGAATCATGTCGCTAATTAAACGAGCTCTAATAGGTGATACTCTAAGTGATTTAGCAATTGCTCTTGCTTCCATATACTTTCCTCCTAGTCAATTTTTATTTCTTTTTATCTGAACCATGTCCACCAAATTTACGAGTTAAAGCGAATTCTCCAAGTTTATGTCCAACCATATCTTCTGTTACATAAACTGGAATAAATTCTTTACCATTGTGAACTGCAAATGTGTGTCCTATAAAATCAGGAAAAATAGTAGAACGACGTGACCAAGTTTTTATAACTTCTTTTTTTCCAGACTTATTTAGTTCTTGAACCTTTTTTAGTAATCTACCAAATACATAAGGCCCCTTTTTTGTACTTCTAGCCATTTTTTATCATCCTTTCCTATTTACCATTACGACGACGTACTATAAATTTATCAGATTGTTTTTTCTTACGTGTCTTATATCCAAGTGCAGGTTTACCCCATGGAGTAACTGGTGCTTTACGTCCGATTGGAGCACGTCCTTCTCCACCACCATGTGGATGGTCATTTGGATTCATAACAGAACCACGAACTGTAGGTCTAATACCCATATGACGTTTACGTCCTGCTTTTCCTAGTTTAACAAGTGATGAGTCTTCATTACCAACTTCACCGATTGTTGCCATACAAGTTCCAAGAACTTGTCTTTGTTCTCCGCTTGATAAACGGATCATTACATATTTTCCTTCACGTCCAAGAATTTGTGCAGAAGCTCCAGCACTTCTTGCTAATTCTCCACCTTTTCCAGGACGAAGTTCTATATTATGAATTGTAGTTCCTACTGGAATTAACATAATTGGTAATGCATTACCAACCTTAATATCAGCGTTTTCACCAGACATTACTTCCATACCAACTTTTAAATTTTTTGGAGCAATAATATATCTTTTTTCTCCATCAGCATAATTTATTAAAGCGATATTAGCAGTTCTGTTTGGATCGTATTCTATACTTGCTACAACTCCAGGTACGTTTAATTTATTTCTCTTAAAATCAATGATACGATATTTTCTCTTAGCTCCTCCACCTTGATGACGAACTGTTATCTTACCTTGATTATTACGTCCACCATTTTTCTTAATGGTAACTATAAGACTTTTTTCTGGAGTACTTTTTGTAATTTCTTCATTAACTAAAGCACTCATTTTTCTACGACCTGGTGTAGTAGGTTTATAATTTCTTATTGCCATAACTTATTCTCCTCCTTAACCAAGTTCAATTGTTTGACCTTCTGCAAGTGTAACAATAGCTTTCTTAGATCTATTAGTTAAACCTGTATAACGACCAACTCTTCTTTTTTTAGGCTTTTCATTTAATGTTTTAATTGAAGTAACCTTTACTTTAAATATCTTTTCGATAGCACTTTTAATTTCAGTCTTATTAGCTTTTGGATCTACTTTAAAAGTATATTGTCCATTTTGCATAGCTGCTTGACTTTTTTCAGTAATAACTGGTGCTTTAATAATTTCTAAATATTTTGTATCTTTCATTATGCTAGCACCTCCTCAATTTTAGTTAATGCATCTTTAGTAGCAACTAAATAATCAGCTCCAACTAAATCTAATACACTAATTTCTTCTGGTGTTACTAATAAGATATTTGATAAGTTTCTAGTAGCTAAAATTATATTTTCATCTAATTCTTTTACTACTAATAAAACCTTCTTATCAGTAAGCTTTAATGAATCTAAAACTTTAACAAAATCTTTAGTCTTAGGAGTTTCTAATACTAAATCTTCTAATACAACAATTGCATTTTCTAATGCTTTATGACTATATGCAGACTTAATAGCAATTGTTCTTTCTTTGCGATTCATTTTTTTACTATAGTCACGAGGAACTGGAGTACCATATCTTCCTCCCCCTACCCATTGAACAGATCTAATAGATCCTTGACGAGCATGTCCTGTTCCTTTTTGTCTCCATGGCTTTCTTCCGCCACCTCTAACCTCTGAACGAGTTTTTGTTGAATGTGTTCCTTGTCTAAGTGATGCACGTCCTAAAATTATTGCATCATATAATACTTTATCATTTGGAGTAATACCAAATACATTTTCATTTAATTTAACATCATTAATTTTTTCACCTTTAAGATTGAAAATATCTACTTTTTTCATATCTTTTTCCTCCTTTCATCACATATTCATCAAATTTGTTTTATCTGTGATGACTTATTCTGCGTTTTCTACTGTTTCTTCTTGAACTGATTCAGTTGCTACTTCTTCTACCTTTTCAGGTACATAGCTAATTAAATCAGCTGGAGTATTCACTACACCAGGATTCTTTACTGCTGTGTGAATAATAACTAATGATTTTTTTGGACCTGGAACATTTCCTTTTACAAGGATTACATTATTTTCTTTGTCTATAGAAACAATTTCAAGATTTTGAATTGTTCTTTTTACATTACCCATATGTCCTGGCATTTTCTTACCTTTTAGAACATGCATTGGTAACATTGTACCAAGAGAACCTACTCCTCTATGGTATTGAGAACCGTGTCCCATAGGACCACGTGATTGATTATGACGTTTGATTACACCTTGGAAACCTTTTCCTTTGCTAATTCCACTTACGTCAATCATTTCACCTTCACTGAATATATCAACACCAATTACTTGACCTAATGTATAGTCAGCTGTGTTAACCCCTCTAATTTCTCTTAAGAAGCGCTTAGGTTCAGTGTTAGCTTTCTTTGTATGACCCATTGATGGTTTGTTGCTTGATTTTTCTTTAATAGTTCCTGTTGCAAGTTGGATAGCTTCATAACCATCAGTTTCAACTGTTTTAACTTGAGTAACAACGTTAGGTTCTACTTCAATAACAGTAACGGGAATTAATTTACCTTCTTTGGTAAACACTTGAGTCATTCCGCGTTTAATACCTAAGATTCCTTTCATTACTATTTCCTCCTACTATTTTGTTTTAATTTCAATATCTACTCCGCTAGGTAAATCTAAATGTGCTAAAGCATCTATAATTTCCTTGCTTGGATTTTTGATATCAATAAGTCTTTTATGAGTACGCATTTCGAATTGTTCACGTGAATCTTTATATTTATGAACAGCTCTTAATATTGTAAACTTTTCAATTTCAGTTGGTAGAGGTACTGGACCTGAAATCTTACCACCTAATCTTTTAATAGTTTCAACAATTTTAGTTGCAGCATTGTCTAAAACTCTATGATCATATGCTTTTAATTTAATGCGAACCTTTTCTGTTGACATATTAAATCCTCCCTTCGCCTATATCTAGTATAGACTTGCTCCATGCAAATAACCCAATAACCTAGTTAACAACTTAACCCGGTGTATCGACAACCTCGCATATCTAAGCAGTCACACAGTTATCAGTATAACATAGTTTTCCCTTATTTTGCAAGGCTTTTTTGCATTTTTTGCATTTTACAATTATTAAATTTTATTCGTGAATTTAACAAATTACTCCTATTTTTATTCAAAAAAAGAAAAAATATGACAAATTTCATATTTAATTTTTCTTTTTCATTGAAGCAGGTATTATAGTATTAACCCCAAATTTATTATTAATTTCATCCATCGTTTTTTGAAACATGTCATCTATTTTAGGATTTGCCTCATTTTGTTCAAATAGTGAAAGTTGTTTTTTGACGTTATCTGTTAAATCGGCCAAACGAATTCCTATTAACCTTATAGGATCTCCACGCCATCCCAACTTCATTATTTTTTTTACCTGCAAAAATATTTCATTAGTATTATTAGTTGGATTATTTAGTTTAATTTGCTTAGAATAACTTTCAAAATTACTATTTTTATATATAACTGCTACAGTATTACAATATTTAGATCTATTTCTAAGCTGAGAGGCAACCTCTGCTGATTGTCTAAATAAGATATCCTCTAATAAAGTAATATCATCAATATCTTTAGGAAGGGTTTCACTAACACTAATACTAGGATTTTTAGACTCGTTCTTATGAATTTTATTATAATCTATTCCATTAGCAGAATCCTTTAAAAATTGTGCCTGATTCTTAAAATATTTTTTCAAAATTAAAATATCTGTATTAGCAAGTTCACCAATCGTATTAATTCCAATATTTCTGAGTGTTTTAGCCGTACTTTTACCAACCATAAACAAATCATCTATCGGAAGAGGCCACATTTTCTCTTGTACTTCATTTAAAAATAAGGTATGAACCTTATCTGGTTTTTCAAAATCACTTGCCATTTTAGCACATAACATATTATTACCAATTCCAACATTTACAGTAAAGCCATACTTTTCTTTTATATCATCCTTAATTTGGTTAGCTAATAGAATATAGTCTTTATACATGTAATTAGTTCCTGAAAAATCTAAAAAAGCCTCATCTACGGAATACTTTTCTACGTTTGGAGTAAATTGCTTTAAATAATTATGAAAGAGAAAGGACTCTTTATAGTACCAAGAATAATTAGGTGGAAATATTTGAATGTTTGGACATTTTTTTCTTGCCATATATAAAGTTTCAGCCGTTTTTATTCCATATTTTTTAGCAATAGGACTTTTGGCAAGAACAATTCCATGTCTTTTATTTTCATCTCCACCAATTATTGATGGTATTTTTCTTATATCAATTTTATAACCTTCCTTTAGCAAAAGAACAGCAGTCCATGATAAGAACGCATTATTTACATCTATATGAAAAATTATTCTTTTATTCATAGACTCACCTCATATCTATTATAGAACATTTTTTCGGTACAGACAATAATAAAAAACTCTTTCGAGTTTCTTATATTTTACTATCATTTAAACAAAATACTGCATACACAGGAATATATCTAACCTCTTTTTTTGTGGAGAAATTATTTTCTGTTATTCTATATGCATTATTAACAGTATATCTTTTCATTAATACTGATAAAGATTTTGCCTTTGACATGGATTTAACTGTTATCTCAATAGGAATTATTTCTCCCATTCTATTTTGAATAACAAAGTTAACCTCTGCTTTGCCACCTGATTGATAATAGTATAGTGAATATCCAGCTTCCATTAAAGTTTTTGCAATATGATTTTCATACAATGTTTCTTTTATATTTTCATCCTGTAAAAACGATTTTCTATTCAAGTGAAGCATAGAAAATAATATTCCATCATCAACCATATATAACTTAAAACTTTCTATCTCTCTACAACTACTAAGTGGAGATCTAATCGTTCTAATTTTATAACTTCTACATATTAATTGATTTTCAACTAAATATTTTATTGATGTATCGTATTCTTTAGCCCTTTTTCCATATCCCATTAGGCCATATTGAAACTTTTTATTTTCTTTTTGTAATTGTTCTGGAATAGAATTTATAACCTCTATTCCTCTAGGAATATCTATAAGCGTTGTATTTAGTGCAATTTCTTTTATATAACTATCAAATATTTTATTTTTGATGGCTTCAATTTCAGCATCGTTATTACCTTTTATAAAGGCATTAATAACCTCAGGTAAACCACCAGTGAATAAATATTCATAAAAATAGTCAAGGGCAACCTTATGAAATGGACAAGTTTTCCTTTTTTCAAACGATTCTCTAATAAGATTAGCTAATTGCTTCTCATCTCTAGCCCAAAGGTATTCTTCAAAATCCATTCCAGTCATTCCTTTAAACTGTAACTCAACACCCTTAAATTCTTTAAGGTTTTCTCTCCTAGAGGTTATAGCAATAATATGATACGGACTATTGATACTGCCAAATAATTTTAATCCTTTTATTATCTCAACATCATTAACATTATCAAATATAATTAAAGTATCATTTTGTAGTATGGTTTCGCCAGACATTAAAGACAAGTTAACAATCAATTTATCTATAGATTTTTCTTTTTCAAAAAGTTCAATTAAACATTTGTTATTTGTTGCATTTATATATATAACATTCTTGTATTCATTTTTTCCAAAGTTTAACACAGTAAAAGTTTTACCTACTTGCTTTGGACCATATACAACAAGTGGTTTTCTAATAAGATCATTTTTCCATTTTTGAAAGAAAGACACTATTTTTCGTTCCATAAATTGTAACCTCCATACATATTTTATAAATTAAGTATACTTTATCATTAACAAATAGTCAAGAACAGGCAAAAATAAAAAGACTAATACCGCTCGTCTTTAATTTAATACTGATGGTTTATTAAATTCTAATCTTAATTTATCTGCTACTGTTACTATAAACTCTGAATTAGTTGGCTTAGCTTTATCAATATCTACACTATGTCCAAATATTTCTTCCATTAATTCCCAATTACCTCTATTCCAACTAACTTCAATAGCATGTCTTATTGCTCTTTCAACACGAGATACAGTTGTATCAAATTTACTGGCAACCTCAGGATATAATTCTTTAGTTATTCCACCTATAACCTCAGGTTTTTCATAAAGCATCATTATCCCTTCTCTAATATACTGATAACCCTTTATATGTGAAGGTACTCCTAATTCATGTAAGATCTTTGTTGTAGAGATTTGTAAATTATTATGATACAAATCTATGCTTTTACCTTCAAAATTAACTCCTTCAGATATTTCTATTACCCTTTTTTCTAAATCGGATAATTCAAACGGCTTTAACATATAATAATTAACACCAAGTTCAGAAACTTTTCTAATAACATCTGGCGTATTATATGATGTAAGTACAATCACCTTTCTATCCATATTTTTCTTTTTCATATACTCTAACACAGATAACCCATCTTTATTAGGCATAATCAAATCAAGTATAACCACATCATATAAATCCGATTTTTTCTCTATTAAATTCAATCCTTCTACACCATCATAAGCTTCCAAAGCTACCTCAATGTCTGCGTGAGATTTAAAGTATTCCTTTATCATATTGACTAATTCTTTATTATCATCAATAACTAATAATCTAGTTTTTTCCATATTCTCTCCTTCCATATACTACCATACTACCACGCATATTAATTATAGCTTATTATGTCGTTTTTTTAAAGAGAAAAAAAAAGCAAGTTTTGTCGAATAAGATAAAATAAAGAAAAAAGCAAGTCATAAGACTTACTTTTCACTAATTCTAACTTTTACCTTACTAGTTTTAGAATCATATCGTAACGTTACATCTGTTCCTTTTACTTTTACTGGTACTTCATGTTCTCCAACACCATAACCTTTTAAATCTATATATGCAGTTACAGATGATGAATCAATATTTTTAACAATACCTTCACTACCTTTAACTACAACTGTAACTTTACTATCAGCCTCAGATAATGCTTGAACCTTATACTTGCTAGTATCAAGATTTTCTGTTGCGATAGAAATATCAGGTATTTCTTTACTTGTAGAATTATCAATTGTGACATTTATTGTCATAGTTTTTGTACTAATATCAGTTATTCCTGTAGGTTTTTTCAATGTTACTTTATAATTCTTATCACTTGCTAAACCACTAACATCTATTTCAACAGGTAAGTATTCAATATCATTTATTGCCTCTTCACTACCATAGACAGTAACTTTTTCTATACTAGTAGTAATTGATTTTATTGATTTACCAGTTGCCATTTTCTTTATATTTTTTGGAATTACTTTTACAGGTATTTCTTTTACTGGTGATGAAATAGTTATTTTAGCACTTACAGTTTTTGGAACTATTTCAACATCAACAACTTTTCCCTTAGCATCATAAGCAACTAATTTAACATCATTTAAAGTCATAGTTCCTGCCTTAGGTTTAGCTATTTTATCAACATCAACCATAGCTTTTACAGTTGCAACTTTTTCTAGTTTATATTTAGCACCTTTAATTATTACATCATCTCTGTCAAGTTCTACATCTTTAATGAACAATTTACTATCTAAATCATCAGAATGTAATATATCATAAGTTATATTTCTTGTTTCAGAAACCTTTGGATAAATAGTAACAGTTACTACTGATGGATCTAGTTTATAATCTAGAGATTTTAATCTTTGTGAATATTTAAGTGTTACCTTATGATTTCCTTCACCTAGACCAGTTAAATCAACGGATACTCCCTTAGATGGAGATTGTTTAGCCAAAAATATGTGTCTTTTTTCTCCTACTAATGTTATATCAACCGTCTTTGGTAATCCCTCAACTACATATGACTCTTCATTATAAACCGCAGTCACAGGTTGATTATATAAAATTTCTGCATATTGATCAGCCATAACACTAGATTCTTGATCAATCAATATAAACACTGCAAATGCAAGTATTAAACTTATAACTATTAACGTCGATTTTTTTCCAACAAATCTATCTAGACTTTTACTATTCGTCTTAAAATAATCAGTTATTCTTAATATAAATTTAGTAATAGGTGTTATTAACCATTTATCAAAGAATGATGCAATATGTTGAAAAAATTTTCCTATACTTCTAATTATCTTCTTCATATATCTCTTCCTCATCTATTTCTTCTTCATCTAAATCTAAATCTTTCTTTGGTCTTAATTCATCAATTAACATAATCCTAACATCATCAATTGATAAATTGTAATATAGTTCACCTTTTACAGCAACAGATAGTCTTCCAGTTTCTTCTGAAACTACTAAAGATATAGCATCAGACTCCTCTGAAATTCCTAATGCCGCTCTATGTCTAGTTCCTAATCTTTTATTAATTTTAGAACTACTACTAGTTGGGAATACTGCTCCAGCACAACTTATTCTATCTCCTTGAATGATTACTCCGCCATCGTGTAGTGGATTTCCTTCATAAAAAATAGCTATTAATAAATCACTCGTTAAATCAGCATAAAGTTTTTTAGCCTTATCAATATAATTACCTAGACTAATATCTCTTTCTAAAACTATTAAAGCACCGATTCTTTGTTTTCTTAAATATTCCATTGCTTGAATAATTTCATAAACTAAATGTTCACGTTCATCTACAGTTAAAATTTTATGTCTTCCTAATAACTGACTTCTTCCTAACTGCTCTAATATATTTCTGATTTCCGGTTGAAAAATTATTATTAGTGCCAAAAATCCCCATTGAATAATATATTCTAATAATACTTCAATTGTGGTTAAACCAAATACATCACTAATTATTTTTAGTACAATTATAATTGCTACTCCCTTAAATATTAGTGATAATTTTACATTGTTCTTTATATTTTTCAAGATAAAATAAAATACCAACCATACTAAAGATATATCTACTATCTTTCTTATTATTGATACTATATCAGTAACTGTTATTGACATCATATCGTCTCCTTTATCGTAATTTATAGTATACAAGAAATATTAAATTTAGTAAAGTTACTTATTAATATTTTGCATAGAATTAATATCAATATTCGGTGTATTGATAGGTGCTGATGGTATGTTTTGATTCCCTGGTAGAACTTGAGTACTTTGCATCTCAGGAATTGGAGATGTTTGCTGTGGTTGACTCATTGCATTTGATGGTTGTTGTGGTACAACTGAATTATTATTTTGAATCTCGTTCACCGAAACGTCAACATTAGTACTTACTACTTGACCACCTATATTATTAATAGGATTAGTAGCATTAGGTACAATTGTTTTTGTTTTCATAGAAACCGCACTATTATCATGAGCATTGGCAGTTTCTTGATAATGTTCATTATCATACTGCTCCTTGGCCTTTTTCTTATTGATACTAACCTCTGCTAAATATCCTATGCATGAACATATTAATATGCCAGATATTATTGCAACTATTATATAAATAGGTCCATCTAAAATATCTCTAAAAAAAGTTATAACAAAATCCATCTAGTCACCCCTATTCTTATATATTATATTAACATTTTAATGCTATTTTTACAATACCAGTAAATTATTTATATTAATATTTTAAAACAAATAAAAAGATAAAATTTTAAATTTTATCATTATTATAATCTATATTTTTAAATAACAGATATATTAAATGGCGCTGATTGAGGGGCTCAAACCCCCGACCTATGCGTTACGAATGCATTGCTCTATCAACTAAGCTAAATCAGCATAAGTAAATTATAACAAAAAAAAGAACTTTTTTCTATAAGTTCTTATTCAAAATCTATATGTTTAAATAATATACCAATATTTATAATTCCACATATAGCTATGATTATATAAATTAGGTTAGTTAAGAAAGAACCTTCCTTGAATAACATTGTCACTAAATTAAGATCGAACAATCCAACTAATCCCCAATTTAATGCTCCTATTATTGTAAATACCAAGGCTACCTTTTCTAATGTTTCCATAATACACTCCTTTCAGTAATAGTTTCTACTAAAAATTTATTTTTATTCTTTTATTTAATATTCTATTTAATGTCACTGAAAAAATTAATTATTATTTTATATATTTGAATTTAATTGCTGATGTTCTTGATTTAACATTTGATATTTTTGATCAATTTTATTTAACTCAGCTTTTTCTAGGATATACCAACCATGCCTAAACATAACCTCATATACCTCTCTTTGTAAAATACTAATTTTATTAAATATTTCATGATATTTATTGTATAACTCTTCATTACTAGCTTCTGTTAAAACAACTGCAAAGTTTTTTTCCATACATTTTAGATCAGATAATAAATTTGATATGTAATCCTTATCATTCAAATTCATTCCACTGGGTACTTCTATTTTAGGATTTGAAATACTATTGTTCATTTATATTTCCTCCTTCCAATATTTCTAATACTGTATTCATATTACTTAAAAATAAATCAATAGCCTTTTGTGATACATTTCTAATTTCATCATCTGTAATATTTTTAATACTGTTATAAATCTCTTTATAAGCACCATAATTCCATGAATAAATATCACTCAAATAATCTAAATCTTTACAAGAAATAATATTAGGTACTTTATTATAATTTAAATTCATTTTTTTACCTCCAATAATAGTATGAACAGAATAAAATCTATTAAACTAATAAATAAAAATAAATTGCAATATAATGAAATAGTGTTCCTAAAATGCAAAAAAAATGAAAAATAGAATGAAAATATTTCCTTTTTGAACCTAAAAAATATAAAATGGAACCAATCGAATACATAACTCCACCCAATATTATAAATACCACACCATAATACCCAATGTTTAATATTAAAAGTTTTAAAAAAATCAAAATACTCCATCCATTTACTAAATGGCACAGAACTTCTACAAATTGAAATTTATCAATATTGATACATAGAAAAAATATTCCAATTAACGTAATAATAAAAATTATGCTAAAAAAAATTACTCCATATCTACCAGCAATTCCTAATAATGCTACTGGCATAATAGTTCCTAAGACTAGTAAAAAAACATTGCAATGATCAATTACCCTGAAAATTTTTTTTAAACTTAAATTATTTAAATAAGGATAATGATATATTGCTGATACAAGATATAGCAAAACCATAGCTATTCCAAATATAACCGATGAAATGAGTGATAAACTACCAAAATCTTTGGCTTTTAATATCATAGGTATTAACCCTAACATACTAAAAACAAAAGCAATACCATGAGATATCGAATTAATTAGTTCCTCGCTTTTAGTATAATCAGGTAATTTTATTCTATTAATTAGGTTAATTACTACATTATTTTTAGTCATAATATTCCCTCCGAAAATAACTATATGTAGTAATATTTTTAATTATGAAGATTCCACAAAAAAAGACCTTATCTAAATAAGATATCTTTTTCATCTTTTATAACTATTTCAATTAAAACTTAGTATTCCTGACTCTGGCACTATTTTCTAAAAAGTTCTACGGGTTTTCTTACATATCTTAATTTTTTTGAAATTTCATACGTAATATCCGTATTAGCAGTTACTTTAATATTTACTATTTTACTATCAACAAAAGTTTTATTTTTTTCATAATCTGGGTCAGGCTCAAATGAGTTTATGAGAATGTCTCTAAACAATTTTAATAAGTTTTTATTATTTAATTTTGATACACCCTTAGGAGACTTTACTGTATAAAATAGGTCTGGATCTATTATTATAATACCATTTTTACCAATCACGGAATTTTTTCTTTTAACATCATCTGTGCATATCATATTTTCAGAAAAAATCTTAAATAGGTTTTCTAACTCTTTAAAATTATCTAATATATAATCTTTATGTTCAAACAATACATTTACTGAATCATCCGGATAATATTTAGCAGTATAGGCATCAATAGAAAATGGAGATATTCTAAATTTGTTTTTTAGCAACTTAATAAAATTAAAACTGCTATAAATATCAAGTAGTTCTATAAAATGGGAATTGTTTATAGATTTCAAAATATCAAACATTTTCTCGTCTAGTTTATTTTTAGAACCAGTTTCAGAGTAATATTTTTTAAGTATCACATCTTTATTATGTAATATCATAGCACATTGACCACTATTTAAATATTCCATGTCATTTAATTTTAATCTTTTATAATTTCTATTATAATACATAGGACCAGCCTCCGAAAAAGTAGAAATATTATATCATATAAATAATAGTGTATCAATATTATACCATGGCGAAACTATTAGAATATTTTTTTATTATATAAAAAACAGTCTTATTTCAGACTGAATTACTAATAACAGATAATTAATTCTTGTTTAATGATAACGTATCTTGTAATTTTTTTATATCTTCTGCCATTACATTAAACCCTGACTCTATTATATCAGTGTTTACTAAATCAATATTTAGTATTTTTAATAAGTCTAATGAATATTGACTGCTTCCAGATGATAAAAACTTAATATATTCTTTGCTTGATAATGTTTTTTTATCAATTAAAGAATCTACCACTACGCTTGCCATTAGTAAACCTGTTGCGTATTTATATGGATAATAGCTCCATCTATATAGATGGCCAAGTCTAGCCCATTCAATATTTGCTATCTCATCATAAATAATGTCATTTCCATAATATTTTTTTATAATACTATTATATTTTTCACGCAAAAGATCTGGTGTTAATTCAGATTTAGTTTTAGTTTTATACAAATCATTTTCAAATTCGGTATACATTGTTTGTTTAAACACAGATGAAAAATAATTTTCTATTTCTTTACTTAAATAAAATACTTTTTCCTCATTCGTTTTCGCATTTTCATATAAATACCTATTTAATAAAATTTCATTTACTATAGAAGCTGTTTCTCCAACAAATATTGTACTATCTTCGTATATAAATGGTTGCTCCTTTTTTGATAAATAGTAATTAACAATATGCCCTATTTCATGAATCATATTTTTTAAATCAATATATCCTCCTCTAAAATTCATGAAAGAATATGTATGCCAAGAAAAAGTTATTGATTGGTGTTTATTTTCATCTAATAAAGCATCAATATGACCATTAAATAATGTTTTTACAACTTCAATATATTCAGATCCTAACGGTTTTAATGCAGATAATATTATTTCTTTTGCTTCTTCTATTGAATAATTAAATTTTAATTTATTGTCTAATGAAATTCCAAAATCATACAAATGAGGAACATCTATTTTAAGCAACTTAAATTTAATTGCTAGGTAATCTTGGATTAATTTCAAGTTATTATTTACTGCTTCAATTAGTTTACTTATAATTTTAGGATTAATATTTTCTTCAAATAATACTTTTTCTAAAACTGAGGTATATTTTTCCAAAATAGAGTTTTCTATTCTACAACCATAAATTGTATTTAATAAACTAGCAAAATTAGTTTCCTCCTTTTGAAATGCTTTATTAACAGCAAAATATGTTTGTTTTCTTGTTTCTCGATTTCTAGAAGCAATATATTTTCCAAAATTAGATGATGTTATCGTAATTTCTTTACTGCCATCATTTATATTTCCATATTCAATATCTCTAAATAAATTATTATATATACTTAATTGTTCATTTATTTTATCATTGTTCTGATTTATTTTTTTATTTATTTCATCTGATTGTATATGTTTCTCAAGTCTAAATAAATTATGAAGTGACAATTTGTAAATTTCTAATTTAGAATCATCAGCAATAAAACTAGAAATTTTATCATAGCCCAATTCTAATATTTTTCTATCAATAAATTTTAATACAGTATCAACTTCATTATTAAATGTTTCTGCAACGTTTTTTAGCTCAATACACTCATCATCATTAATGTTTTTATAATACATTAATGATCCATAAATTAAAATATTATTACTAATTTCTTTTATTTTCCATTTTTCATCTAGTATCTTTAATAATACTTCAGGATTTAGGTTAATACTTTCATATTTCTTAATATCTTCTAACAATTGTTTCACATTATCTATTGCCTCATAAAAAGCTTGATTATTTTCAAATATTTCTTGTAGATTCCATTCTAATTTATCCATTATTATACCTCCAAAAATATTTCAATATTATTATAACATACTTCTTATAATAGATTTTTTATTATTGAAGTACCTGTTAGCATCAAAAATTGTAAATACACCTCTATTACAAAATAAAAAAGTGCTAATCAGAGCACCTATTTTATTTTTATTTCAATCACGAAACCACCTGTAAATGGATAGTGTTCGTGTAATTCCCATATGGTGTGCCAGTTGAATACGTTTGGAAAAACAAATAAGGTTAATTTCTATAATGATTATATCAAATATTTATGAAAAATCAAAATACGTTATATTATTTTAATTAAAAATTGTGACACCACTCTAAAAATGCCAATATCCCACGAATATTCAAAAAATTCAGTTTTGGGAGCAATATATCCCTTATAAAAAGGGGTTAAATCCAAATTTAATTAAAATTTGGGTGCAATTTTGCAAGTGCAAAATAAGTTTGGTGTCACCATATCCCTAGTATTTTCAACAAAAATCGAAGTTTGTGGTGTCATCGTCTTATCCTGATAGAAAAATTTTAATATAATATTGTCAATTTTGGGAACTAAGGAGCAACAAAAAAGCGGTGTCATCCACCACTTTGAGTGTTCTTGAAATCAAGAATTTTCTGAACATTTCTAAACATTTTAGTTAAGTGATAGGCCTTTCGGTCTATCTCGAAATGACCACTTTAAATAATTTTTATTAGTGTTAAAGTAGTATAAAAATTTTATTTTTAGGACCTTTTTATTTATTATAGTTAAAAAAAGTTTAATATAATAAATCATTTTGTATATACAAAAATAATTATATTGTTGTAAAATTTTAAAAACCTTCTTTTTACTTTAATCTATTTTTTAATTACATCCGTCACGTTTATATATTTCTCTTATATTTAGTTTCTTTGTTAATACATTACCATAATGAACTTGTTCATCATCTCCACCAATCATACGATATAATTCTCCTGTTGGCGATACCATTAATCTAGTATTTAATTTAGATGGTAATCTTCCATCAATCCTATAATTTAATCCTAAACTCTTTATATGATCAACAATTTCAAAAAATTGTTCTTCCGATATTTCAAATCTATTCTTATTAGGAACTGCTCCTCTACCACTTGACGAATTAAACATTCTTAATTTCCAATGATCAATCCCTAGTGTCTCTAAATGATATGCTAATTTTTCTAATTCATTAATATTTTCTTTATGGACACATGTATTTACTAATACACCTATATCACTCATTTCACGTATCATTTTAATTCTAGAAGATACTATTTCACTATGATTTATTGTACCTCTAATACTTCTATTTAATTCATCATTACATGATTCATATGGTAATGCCATTGAATCTAAATAATCACGTATTTCTATTAACTTTTCTTTTGTTAATAATATACCATTAGTACTTAATCTTGTATTTAAACCTTTTTCCTTAGCTTCCTTTATTAATTTTGGAAGATGTGGTAATAATAATGGTTCTCCACCAATATATCTATTTTTTGTCAAACCTGTAGCAATCATTTGATCTTGAATTGCCTTATGTGTTTCATAATCTGTTATTTCCTCATATTTTTCTGGGCTAATACAATATGCACATCTTTCTGGACATCCGTGCGTAATAATCCATGATACAATAATATCCTCTTTATGTTCTCCGTCTTCAGTAATATATTTTCTATTTTCCATAACCTATACCTCCTAATTCTTATATTTGATTACTTCACAATTTTTCATTTTATATTTTAAATAGTTTTGTTTTTCTGGTTCACCTTCAAAGTAACATCTTATATAAATACTTACTCCACCATGTGTAACTACTAAAACATCTTCATCTTTATATTTAGTTTTTAATTCATCACAGAATTCTTTTATTCTCTTCCTAAAATCTGTAATTGTTTCAATGCCATATCCCGTATTTGGATCATTAAAATCTATATTTTGTGGCACTTCAGTCTTTAATTTACCTTCAAGTTCACCATTACATCTTTCAATAATTCTTTCATCAATTATGATATCACCCACATTATCAAGTTGTGATATTATTTGAGCAGTTTGAATTGCTCGTTTTAAAGGACTAGAAATAACTTTATCAAATTCTATCTCAGCTAATGCATCTCTCATAATTTTTGCTTGTTCTATTCCTTTTTCATTAATGTCGATATCTGTTCTTCCAGCATATCTACCTTCTACATTCCAATCTGTTTGTCCATGTCTTACTATATATATCATTTTAACTTCCTTTCTTCTAATACAAAACCATATAATGCTATTGGTTTGAAAATCTTTTTAGGATTCTTAATTACATCTAAAAATCTTTTACCAAACGTTTTATAATGATAACCAAATTTCTTAACTATCTTTGCATTACTTTTATTAATTATTGTAACCCACTCTTTTCTTGTCATAAATCTTTCGTTTCCAAGCATTTTTTTATCAAAATACTTAGTAGGTACACTAAACACGCAAATATCTGAAACTCTTAATTGTTCATTAATTAATTCGATTATTTCTTCATCGGAATAGTGTTCTAACACTCCACTACTATGTGTTACTGAGAAAAACTTATCTTTAAATGGTATATTACTAATATCACCAAGAACTGTTTTAACAGGATTTTCTTTGCATACTTTTTTAGATAACTCTTTTGTTTGCTTTATCATAGCCTCTTCTAGATCCATTCCATATGATTTAATACCCTTACTAGCTAAATATACAGTTGCTTTTCCTGTACCACATCCACATTCTAAAATCGGTTTGTCTTTTGAATATTTTATAACTTGCTTTAAGAATGGTTGCTTAAGTTTCATCTTTATTTTAAAATACTCATGAAAATTTTCAAATTCTGCATCTATTTTTTCTTTATATAGACTATTCCATATATTTTTATTATTTACCATCATTTTCACCTTTTCTTTCTTTTATATAATACTCTAAAATTTTTTTATCCCTCAACACAATAAATTTACTATGATATAAATTTTCATATTTAGAAGGTTTTAAATTATTAATGCAATCACTTATTAATTTCAATCCTTCATCTAAAGTGACCCATATTAATTTTCCTCCTTCATCTTTTTCTTTTTCGGTTAAATTTAGTTTTTTTGTATTTCTAATAACCTTTGCTACATAAACATACGAGGTTTGCTTAAAATTATCTTTGCTCTTTTCTTCCTCTATTTTTCCTAATCTTTCAACTATTTTTACAACACAGCCAGTTTCTTCCTTTATCTCTCTTTTAAATGTTTCTTCTAAACTCTCATCATTTTCTATTCCACCACCAGGTAACTTATATTCGTTCTTATTAACTTTATTAAACAAAGCAATTTTACCATCCTGCCTAATAATTATTCCTCTATCTCTCCTATTTGGCTATTATTGTTTAAAAAGGCATTAATACAATCTTCACGAGATTTTTCATTAAAACCAATAAAATCATCACTATTCATATTTTCGTTATATAAATCATATAATCTTATCTTTTCATGTGCCTTACCACCAATTATATCAACATTCCTATATATATCAATATCAAAATGCTCTAATCCACCTTCATATTTTTCCTTTATTATTTGCACAACTAATCAACTCCTCTCAAAGCATATAAAAAAGGTTAACCGAAATTAACCTTTATTTATATTAAGTCGATTAGTTCGACTAAAAATCACTATGGTGGAGCTGAGGAGAATCGAACTCCTGTCCGAAAGTATAGCTACATAAACCTCTACAAGTTTAGTTAACTAATTAAGTTCATCTAATATCCAAGTAGTTAACGACCAAGATAATAGACTATTCTATATAATTCATTTTAGCTATAGACATTACTAAAATATAATCTACTAAAATTGAATCCTGCCTACTTTACGTAGATAAAAAGTAACAAGATGCTTTCTATTATTAAGCGAAAGCTAATTGATTATTACTGTTTCCAGTTATATTTAATTTTGCTTGTAACGTAAGCTTACGACTTGCCATCTATGCTCTAATACTCCCGTCGAAACCTAATCAGCCCCATGTGGTACACATTATATCATACTTTCTTATATTTTTAAATAGCAAATAATTTTTTATCAACTTTATATGATAAATATTGTATTATAAATACATTATTATTGCTCTAATATCTATTTTTTATTTGCTTTTCTATTGATCTTTTAATATCTCTTTCTTTTATAGTCTCTCTTTTATCGTAATTATTTTTACCACGACAAACTGCTAGTTCTACTTTTAACTTATTATTTTTAAAATATAGCTTGATTGGAATTAAAGTTAAACCTTGTTGTTCTATTTTTTCTTCCAATTTATTTATTTCCTTTTTATGAAGTAATAATTTTCTTGTTCTAGTTTCCTGATGATTAAATATATTTCCCTCTTTATATGGTGATACAAACATATTAATTAAAAAAATTTCTTTATTCCTAATAATTGCATAACTATCCTTAATATTACAATTACCTGCCCTTATAGATTTTATCTCTGTACCAGTTAGTTCTATTCCTGCTTCATATGTATCTTCTATAAAATAGTCATGTCTTGCCTTCCTATTATATATCTCCATTGTTATTCCCCCTCTAGTGGTTTAAATTCTATATCATTTAATCTTTCCGTTGCTACACTCTTGTACTTTTCATAATATTCTTTATAGTTTGGTAGTATTATATTATTTAATTTACTATATGGATATAGTTTAAAACCTCTTGCATATTTTGAATATGTATAAACTAAATCTGCCCTGATATTATTAACAGATATTTCTGCTGTATCATTTTCTTCTATCTTTGTTATATCAACCCCAAGCATCAATCCAGTTAATCTTTCGATGCCTATTTGATCCGAAATATAATTTCCTAATGAGTATATAACAAGTGTTTTTCCGATACGTTCAACAGGTTCTACTACATGTGGATGAGAACCTATTATTATATCTACTCCCAAAGATGATAAATAATTAGCTATTTCAGTCTGCTTTTCATCAACACCTAAACTATATTCAGTTCCCCAGTGCATCGCTACTAAAATAACATCAACCTTTCCTTTAACTTTTTCTATATCTTCTTGTGCTTTTTCGTTTGAATATACATTATTTAAATACTCTTTTCCCGTTGGTGTCTCTAAACCATTTGTCCAAGTTGTATAAGAAAAGAATGCATATTTTATACCATTAATATCATATATTCTTTCTTGTGCTCTATCATCAAATGAACTATATTGTCCTGCCTTAACAATATTTTCCTTACTATTCCAGTAATTTAATGATCTTAACACTCCCTCTTCACCTTTATCCATTGTGTGATTAGTAGCAAGTGAAACTAAATTAAATCCTGAATCTATAAAGGCATCACCTACTTCTGTAGGAGAATTAAATCTCGGATAACTAGATAGACCTAAGTCTTTACCTCCCAAAATAGTTTCTTGATTATAATACTTTAAATCATATTGCTCTATAATAGGTTTTGTATACTCAAGCATAGGTTTAAAATCATAACTACCATCTTCATTCTTAGCATCTAAATAAATATTACTATGTATTAAGGCATCTCCAACCATAATCAAGGATGCTTTATACTCTTTTCTATGTTCTTTTTTTATTACTTTCTTTTTATTAGTATCCTTCGTTTTATTTTTAGAAGAAGTATTATTAATAATTAAAATCCATATTAAACCCATAGTAATAATTAATACTACTGTTAAGATTAACACTATTACTTTAACACTTCTTCTTTTCATACTATACCTTCTTAACTACTTCAAAGTCTATTGTTTTATCTTCCTTACTAGCTCTTACAACTTTAACTATAACTCTTTCACCAATTGTATATTTTACATGACTTCGCTCACCAGTTAGAGTCATTCTTTCTTCATCATAATGGAAAAAGTCTTTCATATCTCTAATTGGAACCAAACCTTCTATTAAATTATCCAATTCCACAAACATTCCAAAGTTTGTAACAGATGAGATCATTCCTTCATATTCTTCACCTATATGTTTTTCCATATATTCTGCCATTTTCATATCTTCTACTTCACGTTCACAATCAACTGATGCTCTTTCTCTAGAAGATGAATGTTCTGCAACATAGACTAATTTATCTTCCCAATGTCTTAATGTATTTTGACTTAAGTTTTTATTAAATAAATATGTTCTTAGTAATCTATGAACAGTTGTATCAGGATATCTTCTTATTGGTGAGGTAAAATGTGTATAACATTTACTAGCTAAACCATAATGTCCCAAATTTTCTGGTTTATAAACTGCTTTTTGCATACTTCTAAGTAATAGGCTAGATAATATCTTAAACTCTGGTTTGTCTTCCAAAAATTTGATTAATTTTTGCATAGTTTTTGGTTTAAAATCTTTTACATCTCCAGGTATTTGATAACCTAAAGTACCAATAAATGATAAATAACTTCTAATTTTTTCTTCCTTTGGACTTTCATGTACTCTATAAATGAATGGTAAATTCATGAAATAAATATGTGTTGCTACACATTCATTAGCAGCAATCATAAAATCTTCTATTAGTAATTCTCCTGTTCCTCTATCTCTTTTAACTATTTCAGTTGGAACACAATTTTCATCTACTAATATTTTTGCTTCATCCACCTCAAAATCAATATATCCCCTTGCTTCTTTTGCCTTTCGAAGTATTTTTGCTAAATCATGCATTATTCTTAAGCTTTTAACAAATGGTTCATATCCTTCAGGTATTTCGTTTTTCTCTAAAATACTATTTACTTTTTTATATGTCATTTGAATACGTGATTTAATTACACTAGGGAAAATACTATAATCTAATTGTTTACCATTACTATCAAATTCCATAACACATGATATAGCAAGTCTATCTACATTAGGATTTAATGAGCAAATTCCATTAGATAATTCATGTGGTAACATCGGAATAACTCTATCAACTAAATAAACACTTGTACCTCTTTCCATTGCCTCATCGTCTAGAGGACTACCTTCTTTTACATAATAAGAAACATCAGCAATGTGAACTCCTAATTTATAATGCCCATTTGGTAATAGTTTAATAGATATAGCATCATCTATATCTTTAGTATCATCACCATCAATAGTAAAGATTTCTTCATCTCTTAAATCTATTCTTCCTTCTAGTTCTTCTTTACTAACTTCCATTGGCATTTTTGCTACTTCTTCTTTTACATCATCAGGAAATTCAGTATTAATACTATATTTATACACTATTGATAATATATCAACTCCTGGGTCATTTTTATGTCCTATAATCTCAACTACCTTACCATAATATTTATGATTATTAATTCTCTTTCCTAATTCTACTACAACCTTATGACCATCCACTGCATTCATAGAATCTTCTTTTTTTACTTCAATTTCTATTTTTACTTTTTGATCATCTAGTTTTATAATACCTTTATTTTTAACAAAATTAATTTCTCCAATATATCTAGTAACTTGTCTTTTAAGTATTTTTAATATTCTACCTTCTAATCTATCAAGATGCATTTTACTAGTTATCTCTACTAAAACTATATCATCATGAATGGCACCATTCATATTATCAGAACTAACAAAAATATCATCATCCATGTTTTCTACTTCTACAAAGCCAAAGCCCTTTTTATTAACTCTCATTAAACCTTTTCTTAATTGACTCTTTTCTAGTAGCATATATTTATTTTTATTAGAGTGATAAATTAAAACGTCTTCCTCTAGTTTTCTTAATTCTTCACTTAACTCTTTTACTTGATCAACTGTATTTAAACTTAGCTTATCTTGTATATCATAAATTGATAAAGCACCATCACTTTTACCTAATAACTCTAAAATGTCTTCTCTCATATTTTCACCTTCATATCCTCTTATAAATATATTATAAAATAAAAAAGACTAAATTAATAGTCTTTTAATTAATAAATGTAGAAACCAAACAAATTATAAAGAATGAAAGTCCTAATAATAAAGTTAGTCTACTAACAACAAGCTCTGAACCTCTTTCTTTTCTTTTAGTAAATAAATCAGAACTACTACCACTAAATATTTGCGCAGCACCTTCTGCTTTACTACTTTGTAAAAGTACTATTACTATTAATAAAATTGATATAATTAATAAAGCTGTTTTCATAAAACACCTCCTAAAACTAGATATATAGTACCATAAATTAAACCTTTTGTAAACAAATAGCAATATGATTTATAACAAAAAAAGATACAAAATATTTATCTGTATCTTTAATTAATATAATCTACTTTGATAATTCTTCTTCAATTCTCATTAATTGATTATATTTGCAAATTCTATCAGTCCTTGACATAGAACCAGTTTTAATTTGACCAAGATCAAGTCCTACTGCTAAATCGGCAATAGTAGTATCTTCTGTCTCACCGCTTCTATGAGATATAACAGTTTTATAGTCATGGCTTCTAGCAAGTTCAATTGTTTCTAATGTTTCGGTTATAGTACCTATTTGATTAACCTTTAATAAAATAGCATTACCTGCTTCATGGTCAATCCCCATTTGTAGGCATTCCTTATTAGTAACAAACAAATCATCACCAACTAATTGAACCTTGTCACCAATTCTCTTAGTAACTAAAATGAAACCATCCCAATCATTTTCATCTACTGGGTCTTCAATTGATATAATTGGATATTTATTAACTAAGTCCTCATAATATTCAATTAATTCTTCAGTAGTAAGAGTTCTGCCTTCTCCTACTAATTCATATTTACCATCTTTATAAAATTCTGATGCTGCAACATCTATTGCCATACAAACGTCTTTACCAGGTTCATATCCAGCTTTTTTAATTGCTTCCATAATTAATTCAAAACCTTCACTATTTGATTCTAAATCAGGGGCAAAACCACCTTCATCTCCAACACTAGTAACTAATCCTTTTGATTTTAAAACACTTTTTAAGTTATGAAATACTTCAGCACCAATTCTTACCCTTTCATGAATTGTATCAGCCATTGGAATAATCATATATTCTTGAAAATCAAGTTTATTATCGGCATGAGCTCCACCATTAATAATATTCATCATAGGTCTTGGTAGAGACATCTTGCCATTTCCAAATTTTTCATATACGTACTTATATAATGGTTTATTTTCATTTTTAGCACTTGCCTTCATTGCTGCCATACTAATACCTAAAATTGCATTAGCCCCAAATTTTGATTTAGTTTTTGTACCATCTAAATTAATCATAGCATAATCAAGTTCTTTTTGATTAGATGCATCCATTCCAATTACTAAATCTCTTAAAGGCCCATTAACATTTTCTACAGCCTTTAAAACACCTTTTCCCATAAAGCGAGTTCCACCATCTCTTAATTCTAGTGCTTCTCTTTCTCCAGTTGATGCTCCACTTGGAACAGCAGCTCTGCCCATTACTCCATTTTCTAAAATAACATCAACCTCTACTGTAGGATTTCCTCTTGAATCTAATATTTCTCTCCCTACAACCTCTTTAATTTTCATAAATTTCCGCCTCTTTCTCATTAATTAATATTTTTATTTATCTCTTAAGACTTTGTAAGAACTTTTCCTATTCTTTCTCTATTTTGTAACGTACCTCTCTCTTTTTTATAAGATTCAAATGAGATATCATAATCATAAATAGCAGATATCGCAAATCCTTCTTCATTTGTCTTTATAACCTAACAAGGTCATAATAAGGAAACCACAGGCTTCAATGATTGCATTTTTAACACTTCACATGTATCATTCAACTTTTTCTGTATATTTCCTAATCTACCATTACTATTTTTATCTTTAGATTCGATAAAACAATACATTACTCGATCAATGCCAAGTAATGATGCCTCATATAGTTGTCTCTAATACTCTGACACTACACCATTCTTCTCATTTATAACTAAGAATAATGTATCATAGCCTTCTTGTTTTTTTATCATTAACCATTTTTTTCTCTCTCTTTCATATCCTTTACATATTTTTTAAACTCTGCTCCTCTAATTTCACATTCTTTATATTGATCCCATGATGCTGAAGCAGGGCTTAGTAATACTATACCACCTTTTTCAGTTACTTCAACACTTTTTTTGAAACCATCTTCTAATTTTTCATATACATAGGTAGGAATACTTAGTTTATCCCCAAATTCTTTAACTCTTTCTCTGCACTGTCCTATAGCAATTATATTTTTTACATTATTCATAAAAGGAATTAAATCATCAAAGTTTTGACCTCTTTCTAAGCCACCTAATATAATGGTTGTTGGTTCACTAAAAGATGATAAGGCAATCTGACTACATTTTATATTTGTAGCCTCTGTATCATTATAATACCTTACATCATTTACTGTATCAACATATTCTAGTCTATGCTCTACCCCCGTAAATTCACTTAAGACTTTATCAATTATTTCATTAGAAACATTAAATTCTTTAGCAATCATCATTGCTCCCAAACAATTCTCTAAATTATGAACTCCAGGTATTTTTATATCACTAACTTTCATTACTTCTTCATCATAGTAATAAATTATCCCATTTTTAACATAAGCTCCATTTATTTCATTTTTACTAGAAAAATACTTAGTTATTGATTTAATATTTTTTAACTCTTTCATTACTTCTTCATTTTCCATATTTAGTATGGCTATATCTTCACTTGTTTGATTATAAAACATTCTCTTTTTTACTTCTTTATAATGTTCAAAAGTTTTCATAAAATCAATATGAGCTTGATCTATATTTGTGAATAATCCTATATGTGGTTTAAATTCTTTTATATTTTCGCCTTGTTGGCAAGAAACCTCCATTACTATTATGTCGTCTTTTTTTAATTTATCCAAAATACTACATAAAGGATATCCTATATTACCAGCTAGATGAACCCTTTCTTTAAATGCCTCTTTTAATATGTTATAGGTTAATGTAGTTGTCGTTGTTTTACCATTAGTTCCCGTGATACCAACTAAAGTAACATCCCGAGGTAACATTCTGTATGCCATTTCAACCTCATTTATAACCTCAATTCCTAATTCTTTTGCCTTTAAAACATATTTATGATCAATTGGAACACCAGGATTTTTTATTAAATAATCAAAACTAGAATCAAGTAATTGATCAGGATGTGATCCAAAAATTAACTCTACACCTAAAGATTTTAACTCATTAACTTGTGCCTCGTTTTGCTTTTTTTCTTCTTTTCCATCGTTAAGTACAACTGTATTATCCAACTTACTTAAATATTTAGCAGCTTCATATCCACTTCTGGCCATACCTAATATTAATATTTTTTTATTTTGAAACATAAAATCACCTAATACCATTATACTATAAAATGTAGGTTTTTATAATTATATTTTATTGAAACAAGTATTTTGTTATGATATAATTGTCTTAGATTGTAAGGGAGGATTCGTAATGAAGGTTATAACTATAGATCCTAGTCAATTTGATAGCTTTGCGAATAAACATGCATATAGAAACTATTATCAAACTTCTAAATATGGAAATGTTATGGCAAAATTCAACTATGAAGTTAGATATATTGGTATAACTGATGATAGTGATAATATGGTAGGAGCCTCTCTATTACTTATTCAAGATGCTGCAATGAAAACAAAACTTGCTTATGCTCCTCGTGGTATTTTATTTGATTTTACCGATTCATTAAAAGTTAATGAACTAGTAGAAGCTCTAAAAAAAGATTTAGGTAAAGAAGGTATTGTAAGTTTAAGAATAGATCCTGCTATACCAAAGTCAATCAGAGATGGTAAGGGAAATATTGTAAATATTAACAATGAAGCTAGTATGGTTGGAACCAATCTAGAAAAAGCTGGTTTTACATATAAAGGGGAAACATTATATTTTGAAACTGAAAAGCCTAGATGGGAAGCATTAGTAGTTCTTTCAAAAGATATTAGAGAAATTTATAAAAACTTTGATAAGAGAACTAGAAATAAAATCAATAAGGCTATAAACTGTGGTGTTGAAATATATAGAGATGATAAAAAGGACATAACTGAATTATATAACTTTATTAAAAGTAAACATGCAAAACCATTTAGTTTTTATAAAGAGTTAATTCAAAACTTTGGTAATAATGCTGATGTTTTTTATGCAAAACTAAATACTGAAACATTTGTATTGAATAGTAAAAAATTATATGAAGATGAATTAGCAAAAAATGAAAAACTATCTTCTCAATTTCAAAGCCTTGCACAACAAAATGAGGATAGAAGAGACATTTTTAATAAAAAAGTATTGTCTGACAAATTACTAAATGTTTATAAAAGCAACCTAATATTTGCAACTAAAATTTTAAAAGAAAATCCACACGGATTAATTGTTGCAGGTGGGATAAATATAATTTATGATAATGCAGCATATTTAATTGTTGAAGGCTTTAATAAAAACTTTAGGAGTTTAAATGCTAACTATTTATTAAAATGGAGAATGCTTTGTGATTATAAAAATGAAAATCTTAAATATTTTAATCTAAATGCTATCTCTGGTAATTTTGAGAAAAATAGTAAATATGCAGGATTAAACGAAATGAAACTTGGATATAGTTCTATGATTACGGAATATATAGGAGAATATGAAGTTATTTTAAATAATTTCAAATACAATTTATATAAAAACTTTTCTAAAAAATAAGATCTAATATTCTGATCTTATTTTTTATATAAATGCAAAATAAAAAACCGAAATAATTCGGTTTTTATTTTTTTATTATTCAACGATCTCTGAAACAGTTCCAGCACCGACAGTACGTCCACCTTCACGGATAGAGAACTTAGTACCTTGTTCAAGAGCTATTGAGTGGATTAATTCAACATCCATATCAACATTATCACCTGGCATAACCATTTCAACTCCAGCAGGTAATGTAATAACACCTGTTACGTCTGTAGTTCTGAAATAGAATTGAGGACGATAGTTGTTAAAGAATGGAGTATGACGTCCACCTTCTTCTTTGCTTAATACATATACAGCAGCTTTGAACTTATGATGAGGTGTAACAGTTCCTGGTTTAGCAAGAACTTGACCACGTTCAACATCTTCACGTCCAATACCACGTAATAATACTCCAGCATTGTCTCCAGCTTCAGCATAATCTAATTGTTTTCTAAACATTTCGATTCCTGTAACAACAGTTTTTTGAGTATCCTTAATACCTACGATTTCAACTTCGTCATTAAGGTTAAGTCTACCACGTTCAACACGTCCTGTAACAACGGTTCCACGTCCTGTGATAGTAAATACATCTTCGATACTCATTAAGAATGGTTTATCAGTATCTCTTTCAGGAGTTGGGATCCATTCATCAACAGCATCCATTAATTCTTCAATCTTAGCTACATATTCAGGATCTCCTTCAAGAGCTTTAAGAGCAGAACCACGAATTACTGGTGTATCGTCTCCTTCAAATCCATATTCGTTTAATAAATCACGAATTTCCATTTCTACTAAATCAAGTAGTTCTGGATCATCAACCATATCACACTTATTCATGAATACAACCATTTTAGGTACTCCAACTTGACGAGCAAGTAAGATATGTTCACGAGTTTGTGCCATTGGTCCATCTGTAGCAGCAATAACTAAGATAGCTCCATCCATTTGAGCAGCACCAGTAATCATGTTCTTAACATAGTCAGCATGTCCTGGGCAGTCAACGTGAGCGTAATGTCTAGCATCAGTACTATACTCGATATGAGCAGTATTAATAGTGATACCACGATCTCTTTCTTCTGGTGCTTTATCAATGTTAGCGAAATCAACAGCAGCATTACCGTTTTTACCAGCTAAACATTTAGAAATAGCAGCAGTTAATGTAGTTTTACCATGATCTACGTGTCCAATTGTACCAATGTTAACATGTGGTTTTGAACGATCAAATTTTTCTTTTGCCATAATTTTTTTCCTCCTTAATTTATTACAAAATCTATTTTATCTAATAATTGAATAATTTTCAACTATTTTGATACTTTTTTATTAATTTCCACTTTTTTTAATAATTTCTTCTGCTATATTTTTTGGAACTTCTTCATAATGATCTGGGAACATTACGAATGTTGCTCTACCTTGTGTATTAGAACGAAGGTTAGTAGCATATCCAAACATTTCAGAAAGTGGAACCATAGCGCTTAATTTAACAGCGTTACCTTGAGATTCTTGTCCTAGTGGTTTACCACGACGAGCAGTTAAATCTCCCATTACATTACCAAAATATTCATCTGGTGTTGTAACATCAACTTTCATTATTGGTTCTAATAGAACTGGTTGACATTTATTTTTAGCTTCTTTTAATGCGAAGCTTGCAGCAATCTTAAATGCCATTTCATTTGAGTCAACATCATGATATGAACCATCAAATAATGTAGCTTTTACATCAATCATTGGATAACCTGCAAGTACACCTGTTTGTAATGCTTCTTGTAATCCTTTATCAACAACTGGAATATATTCACGAGGAACAACTCCACCAACGATTTGATCAACAAATTCATAACCTTTATCTGGATTTGGCTCAAACTTAATCCATACGTGTCCGTATTGTCCACGTCCACCTGATTGTTTAATATATTTTCCTTCACAATCAGCAGCAGCTTTTATTGTTTCACGATAAGCAACTTGTGGAGCACCTACGTTAGCTTCAACGTTAAATTCACGTTTCATACGATCAACTAATACATCCAAATGTAATTCTCCCATACCAGCAATAACAGTTTGACCTGTTTCATGATCAGTATGTACTTTGAATGTTGGATCTTCTTCAGCTAATTTTTGTAATGCTAAAGCCATTTTATCTTGATCACCCTTTGATTTAGGTTCAACAGCTAATTGAATAACTGGTTCTGGAACCACTAAGCTTTCAAGTATAACTGGTTTTTTCTCATCACATAAAGTATCTCCTGTTGTTGTATTCTTAAGTCCTACTGCAGCTGCTATATCTCCTGTATATACATCACTAATTTCCTTACGAGTATTAGCATGCATTTGTAGAATACGTCCAATACGTTCTTTTGTATTCTTAGTTGAGTTTAATACATAACTACCACTTGATAAATGACCAGAATAAACTCTAAAGAATGTTAAACGTCCAACAAATGGATCTGTCATAACCTTAAATGCTAATGAACTAAATGGTTCATTATCGCTTGGATGTCTTTCTACTTCTTTTCCATCAGGTTCAGTTCCCTTAATTGAAGGAATATCTAATGGACTTGGTAAATAATCAAGAACTGCATCAAGTAATAACTTAATACCCATATTTCCTAAAGCAGTTCCACACATAACTGGGAAGAATTCTGCTTTTAAAACACCTGTACGAATAGCTTTCTTTAACATATCTATTGAAATTTCTCCACCATCTAAATATGTCATCATCATTTCGTCATCAAATTCTGCTACAGCCTCAATTAAATCAGCACGTTTAGCTTCAGCTATATCTTTCAAATCAACAGGTATTTCAATTTCTTCAGGATTTTCATCTTGTTTACCATCATATTTATAAGCCTTCATAGTAACTAAATCAATAACTCCATTGAATTCTGATTCAGCTCCAATTGGCCATTCTATTGGTTTAGAATTTACTCCTAAACGTTCATCAATAGTTTTTAAACTATATTCAAAGTTAGCCCCCATCTTATCCATCTTATTTGCAAAAATAATTCTAGGAACTTTGAATTCTGAAGCTTGTCTCCAAACTGTTTCAGTTTGAGGTTCAACTCCAGCTTGAGCATCTATTAATGCTACAGCACCATCTAATACACGAAGACTACGACTAACTTCAATAGTAAAGTCTACGTGACCTGGAGTATCGATAATATTTAATCTGTATCCTTTCCAGTGTGCTGTTGTTGCTGCAGAAGTGATAGTAATACCACGTTCTTGTTCTTGTGCCATCCAGTCCATTTGGGATTCTCCATCATGAGTTTCTCCAATTTTATGAGTAACACCAGTATGGAATAATACACGCTCTGTTGTTGTAGTTTTACCCGCATCAATATGAGCCATAATTCCGATATTTCTTGTCTTCTCTAAAGACGTATCTCTTGCCATAATATTACTCCCTTCCTACCATCTATAATGTGCGAAAGCCTTATTTGCTTCTGCCATTCTATGTGTATCTTCACGTTTTTTAACTGCTGCTCCTGTTCCGTTTGCAGCATCCATAATTTCATTAGCTAAGTTTTCAGCCATTCCTTTACCTCCACGTTCACGTGAATATTTAACTAGCCATCTTAATGCTAAGGCTTGACCTCTAGCTGGTGAAACTTCTATTGGTACTTGGTAATTTGATCCTCCAACACGACGAGATTTAACTTCAAGTTGTGGAGTTATATTTTCCATAGCTTGTTTAAATACTTCTAAAGGATCTTTTCCAGTTTTTGCTTTTATTGTTTCAAATGCTTGATATAGTATAGTTTGAGCTGTTCCCTTTTTACCATCTAACATAATAGTATTAATAAGTTTAGTTACAACTTTTGACTTATATATTGGATCTGGTAAAACATCTCTCTTTACTGCACGTCTCTTACGCATTTAAATTTCCTCCCTTCGTTTATTATTATTTTTTAGGTTTTTTTGCACCGTATTTACTACGTCCTTGTTTACGATCTTTAACTCCGGCAGTATCTAATGTACCACGAATTACATGATAACGAACACCGATTAAGTCTTTAACACGTCCGCCACGGATTAGAACAACACTATGTTCTTGTAAATTGTGTCCAATTCCTGGAATATAAGTATCTACTTCTTTACCATTAGATAAACGAACACGAGCATACTTACGTAATGCAGAGTTTGGTTTCTTTGGTGTTTTTGTTCCAACACGAGTACATACTCCACGTTTTTGTGGTGATGGATTACTAGTAGTTTTTCTTCTAATAGTATTTAATCCCATACCAAGAACTGGTGCCTTACTTTTTCTTTTCTTATCTTTACGATTTTTACGAACTAATTGTTGTATTGTAGGCATATAATATATATCTCCTTTCTTTACACATATCCAGGTGTATCATTTTACTTTCTAAATAAAACTTTGCAGGTTGCAAAGTAAATTTAATCAGCATACATAATATATCATTATATTATGCTAATGTCAATATTTTATTACTAAAAATAAAATTATAAAGTTTTTACCTTATAATTTTTATTTTCTTTATTTTTAATTTCATTGATTGAGGTCCACCCTGCCTGTTTATAAACTGTTTTTCCATTTTTTATTCCATCAACATTAATTTGAAATTTTAAATCATCACCATATTCAACTTGACATCTTTGAATAAAGTCATTTATACTCATTTGTTCAAGCTGAGGGGTAACCTTATAAACCTTTATAACATTGCCATCAGAAGTTAGTGCTATATGATTAATTTTATAAGAATCACAAGCAAGTTTTCTAGTATTTACAAAGGGATTCCTTCCAAGTGATGTATATTTAAGTGTTGAATTATTAAGTTTTATTTTTGAACCAAGTCTTAACTTATGACTATCTTTTTTTTCTTTACTTTTCTCTATCTTTTTATTTGAATTAATATTATTAGTTTTATTATCTTCTTTTTCTACTTTTATATCACCATTACTATTAACATTATAATGGGTTGCAGATTTAATAGCAGCAGTAATTCCAAAAGCTACTCCAAAGACACACATTAGTCTTTTTAGCTTATAAAATTTATATTTCCTTGGTTTTTTATCTTTTTTATAAAATTTAGAATTCCCATCATAATCAGTAATCAAACCACTACTACTAGTGTAATATGTCCCATCAAGCGTATTGTTTATTTTTTCTAAATTAACTATAAATCTTTTTTGTGTTTTTGTCTTATCAAACTGTTTTTTATTTAATGGATTGTTATCTCTTATCTCAGATAATGTATCTTTTATCATATTCCTAGCTTCTTTTAGATTATTTAAATAAGAGTATTCATCAATATATTTCAAATTACCATTTTCATCTAAAGATTCATACATATCCACTACTACATCACTATCGTTATCAACTGCACAAATATTTGTAAGTAATGTTAAATTATTCATAATTTCCTCCAATCAAAATACTCGTAAATTATACCACAAACTAAAATAATAAGCAACAAAAAAAGGAAACAGTGTTCCTTTTTAAGCTTTAATCCATTAATTGATCTTCTAGTTTATCTAAAGGTTCTTCATCAACAAATTGATTAGCAAGATCGTAATCAACATTTGAATATCTCTTACTTCCTGTACCAGCAGGAATTAATTTACCAATGATAACATTTTCTTTTAATCCCTCTAATTTATCAACTTTACCTTTTATAGCAGCATCAGTTAAGATACGTGTTGTTTCTTGGAATGATGCAGCAGATAAGAATGAATCTGTTTCAAGAGATGCTTTTGTAATACCAAGTAATACTGGTTTACCTACAGCTGGAATCTTACCTTTAATAATAGTTTCTTTATTCCCTTCAGTAAATTCTCTAAAGTTTACTAAAGATCCAGGTAAGAATTTAGTATCTCCTGATTCAACAATACGGATTTTAGAAATCATTCTACGTGCAATAACTTCGATATGTTTATCTGATATATCAACACCTTGAGAACGATATGTATGTTGAATCTCTTTTAATATGTATTGTTGTGTTGTAATAGGATCTGTTACAGCTAGTAATTCTTTTGGATTGATAGCTCCTTCAGTAAGTTTATCACCACTTGAAACCTCATCACCTTTTTCAACGCACAATTTAGATCCATAATTTGTAACATGTTCTTTTGTTTCTAATTTATTAGTAATACTAATCTTGTACTTACCATGTTCTTCTTTAATTTTTGTAATTTTACCATCAATTTCAGCAATTGTAGCTTTAGCTTTTGGATTTCTAGCCTCAAATAATTCTTGAACACGAGGAAGACCTTGAGTGATATCTGCATCACCACCATGGGCAACTCCTCCTGAGTGGAATGTACGCATTGTAAGCTGTGTACCAGGTTCACCAATTGATTGAGCAGCCATAACACCTACAGCTTCACCAATTTCAACTAAGTTACCTGTAGCCAAATTACGTCCATAACATTTTTGACATAATCCATTTGCTGTACCACAAGTTAAAATTGTACGTATTTCAACTTCTTTAATTCCAGCATCAACTATCTTATCAGCAATTGATTCTGTAATCATTTCTAGACGATCAACAAGTACCTTTTTAGTATTAGGGTCAACAACCTTTTTGTTAGCAAAACGTCCAACAATTCTGTCTCTTAAGCTTTCAATAACAGCTCCTGTTTTTTCATTAATAAAGTCGCTAACTACAACACCTTGATCAGTACCACAATCAGCTTCTCTAATAATCATATCTTGAGAAACATCAACTAAACGTCTTGTTAAGTATCCAGAATCGGCAGTTTTTAACGCAGTATCTGCACTACCTTTTCTAGCACCATGTGTAGATAAGAAGAATTCTGCAACTGAAAGTCCTTCAATAAAGTTTGAAAGAATTGGAATTTCTACTGGAGTACCATCTGGTTTAGCCATAATACCACGCATACCTGCAACTTGAGTAAAGTTTGAGATATTACCACGAGCCTTAGAATTCATCATGATGAAGATTGGGTTATCTATGTCAGTTTGAGAAATTTCTTCAAGCTCTGCTTTAACTTGGTCAGTAGCACCATTCCATGTATCTATAACTTTTGTAAATCTTTCTTCTTCAGTTATTAAACCACGTTTGTATTGTTTATTAATCTTTTCTACAACCTTACGAGCTTCTTCTACTATTTCAGGTTTCTTTTGACTTGTTTCAACATCGCTCATACTAACAGTAATACCAGCAATTGTTGAATAATGGAAACCTAAATCTTTTAACTTATCAAGCATTTCAGAGGTTTCTGTAGTTTTATAACGTTTAAATACTTGAGCGATTATTTTCTCTAAAGTACCTTTAGCAAAAGCTTTAACTAATGGCATTTTAGCAATTTCTTCTTTTATATTTTTTCCTTTTTCAATGAAATATTTATTAGGTGTAATATTTTGAATATTATCATCTGTAGGTTCATTTACATAAGCAAATGAATCAGGTAATATTTCATTAAATTTAATTTTACCTACTGTTGTAACTAAATATTTATCTTTTTGTTCATCAGTAAATAATTTATGTCTAAATGAACTAACTGGTAATGCTATACGAGTATGTAAAGTTATTTCTTTACGTTCATAAGCCATTAAAGCCTCATTACTATTTTTAAATACTCTACCTTCACCATCTTCTCCAGCTTTTTCAATTGTTATATAATAGTTACCTAAAACCATATCTTGAGATGGTGTAACAATTGGATCTCCACTCTTTGGATGTAGAATATTATTAGAACCAAGCATTAACATTCTAGCTTCAGCTTGAGCTTCCTCAGATAAAGGTACATGCACAGCCATTTGATCTCCATCGAAGTCTGCATTAAATGCTGGACAAACTAATGGATGAAGGCGAATAGCTTTACCACCAACTAAAACTGGTTCAAAAGCTTGAATACCTAATCTATGTAATGTAGGAGCACGGTTTAATAAAACTGGATGCTCTTTAATAACTTCTTCAACAATATCCCATACAACTGGATCTTGATTTTCAATAAGTCTTTTTGCTGCTTTAATATTGTGGGCTATATCTTTACTTACTAAGCCATGAATAACATGTGGTTTAAATAACTCTAGTGCCATTTCCTTTGGAAGTCCACATTGATACATCTTTAGACTAGGTCCAACAACGATAACAGAACGTCCAGAGTAATCAACACGTTTACCAAGTAAGTTTTGGCGGAAACGACCTTGTTTACCCTTTAACATGCTTGAAAGTGATTTTAAAGGACGATTTCCGGCACCTGTAACACTTCTACCACGTCTACCATTATCAAATAATGCATCAACGGCTTCTTGTAACATACGTTTTTCATTTTGAATAATAATTCCAGGAGCACCTAAATCAATTAATTTCTTTAAACGATTATTACGATTAATTACACGTCTATATAAATCATTCAAATCAGAAGTAGCAAATCTACCACCATCTAATTGAATCATTGGACGTAATTCAGGTGGAATAACTGGGATTACATCTAAAATCATCCATTCAGGACGGTTACCAGATTTATAGAATGCATCTAAAACATCTAATCTTTTTAATAATCTAGTTCTTTTTTGTCCTTGCGCTGTTTCTAATTCACTAGTTATTTCATCTATTTCTTTCTTTAAATCAACTTTTTTAAGTAATTCTTTAATAGCTTCAGCACCCATTCCAACTTTGAAACCAGTACCATATTTTTCATAATAAGCACGATATTCTTTTTCTGATAAAGTTTGCTTATTTTCCAAAGGAGCATTTCCCTTATCAATTACAACATAACTAACAAAGTATAATACTTCTTCCAAATCTCTTGGACTCATATCTAGTACTAATCCCATACGAGATGGAACACCTTTAAAGAACCATATATGAGAAACAGGAGAAGCAAGTTCTATGTGTCCCATACGTTCACGACGAACTTTAGAACGAGTAACCTCAACTCCACATCTATCACAAACTATATTTTTATAACGAACTCTTTTATACTTTCCACAAGCACATTCAAAATCCTTTGATGGTCCAAAGATCTTTTCACAAAATAATCCATCACGTTCAGGTTTTAATGTACGATAATTAATCGTCTCAGGTTTTTTTACCTCACCATAAGACCATTCACGTATTTTTTCAGAAGAAGCTATACCAATTTTTAATGCTTCAAATTTATTTACTGCTATCATTAAATATCAGCTCCTTCCTCAACTACTTCTTCATCTTCTACAACTATCTCCTCTTCAACAGATTCGGTTGTAGGTTCTTCTTTTTGAACTATTTCATCTATTGTTACATTAGAATCTTCTTTTTCTTCTTCAGATTCTATTTCTTTTAACTGTAAATTTTCTCCCTTATCATTAATGATAGAAATATCAAGTCCTAATGCCTGGAACTCTTTCATTAATACTCTAAATGATTCTGGAACACCAGCTTGATCTATTTCTTGACCCTTAACAATAGCTTCATATACTTTAACACGACCAACTACATCGTCAGATTTAACTGTTAAGATTTCTTGTAATGTATGTGCAGCACCATAAGCATATAATGCCCAAACTTCCATTTCACCAAATCTTTGACCACCAAACTGAGCTTTACCTCCAAGTGGTTGTTGTGTAACCATAGAATATGGTCCTGTACTTCTGGCATGAAGTTTATCATCAACCATGTGGTGTAGCTTAATCATATACATAACACCTACGGCAATACGATTATCAAATGGTTCACCAGTACGTCCGTTATATAATACTGTTTTACCATCTTTATCCATACCGGCTTCTTCCATCATAGCTTGAATATCATCAATATGAGCACCATCAAATACTGGAGTTGCAATATGAACACCTAATTTTTTAGCTGCCATACCCATATGTAATTCAAGGATCTGTCCAAAGTTCATACGAGATGGAACCCCTTGTGGATTTAGGATAATATCTACTGGAGTACCATCTGGTAAGTAAGGCATGTCTTCTTCTGGAAGAATAAGTGAAATAACACCTTTATTACCATGACGTCCTGACATCTTATCTCCAACTTGGATCTTACGCTTTTGAATAATATATACACGAATTACTTTAGAAACACCTGCTGGTAATTCATCATTATCCTTACGTGAATATATTTTAATATCATGAACGATACCATCTCCACCATGTGGAACACGAAGAGATGTATCTCTTACCTCACGAGTCTTTTCTCCAAAGATTGCATGTAATAATTTTTCTTCTGAAGTAAGTTCTGCCATACCTTTAGGAGTTACTTTACCAACTAAGATATCTCCTTCTTTTACCTCAGTACCAATAGTAACTATACCATTTTCATCTAGATTTTTTCTTGATTCTTCACTAACATTAGGAATATCCCTAGTAATTTCTTCAGGTCCTAACTTAGTTTCACGACATTGCATTTCATAATCTTCTAGATGAAGTGAAGTTAATTTATCATCTTTAACTAAATTTTCATTTAAAATTACAGCATCCTCATAGTTATATCCATTAAATGTCATGAATGCTACAACCATGTTTTTACCTAAGGCTAACTCACCTTTATCAGTTGAATTACCATCAGCTATAATTGTTTTTCCAGCAACAACTTTATCTCCTACTTTAACAATAGGTCTTTGATGAGAACAAATACCAGCATTGGCAAGTTCAAAGTTTGCTAATTTATATTCATCTTTTCCTTCTTTTGTCTTTATAACAATTTTTCTTGAATCAGCATATTCAACAATACCATCATGATCTGCAATAATACATACTCCTGAATCCTTTGCAGCTATATGTTCAACTCCAGTTCCAACAAAAGGAGCTTCTGTTTTAATTAAAGGCATTGCTTGACGTTGCATGTTGGCACCCATAAGTGCACGAGTTGCATCATCATGCTCTAGGAATGGAATACAAGATGTTGTTACAGATACAACTTGTTGAGGTGAAACATCTATATAATCAACTTGCTCAGGTTTAGCTAAAATATTTTCACCACGAAGTCTTGCATTAACTTGTTCATCGATAATAACATTATCTTCATTAGTACCTACAGTTGATTGAGAAATAATATAATCAGCTTCTTCATCTGCTGTTAAATATTCAACAGTATCTATAATTTTACAATTTTCTACTTTACGATATGGAGTCATTATAAATCCATAATCATCTACTTTTGCATAACTTGCTAATGATGTAATTAATCCAATGTTAGGTCCTTCTGGAGATTCAATTGGACAAATTCTACCATAATGTGATGCATTAACGTCACGAACTTCAACTCCAGCACGATCTCTTGATAATCCTCCTGGACCTAGGGCAGATAAACGACGTTTATTTGTAAGTTCAGCAATCGGATTGGTTTGATCCATAAATTGTGATAATTGTGAAGAACCAAAGAATTCTTTCATTGCTGCTGTAACAGGTCTAATATTAATTAATGTTTTAGGAGTTACTTCTTCCATCTCTTGAGTGGTCATTCTTTCACGAATAACACGTTCCATACGTGAAACACCAATTCTAAATTGATTTTGTAATAACTCACCAACTTGACGAATACGTCTATTACCTAAGTGGTCTATTTCATCAAAATTACCAACACCATGTAATAAATTTAAATAATATGATACTGATGCATAAACATCTGAAATAGTTAATCTTTTTTCATTAATTGTTTGATCATTACCAATAACTATAAGTTTTTTCTTCTTATCGCTTGGATCAACAATTTTAATTTGTTGTATTTTATTATATGTATCTAATTCTTCGTTTACTTCTGCTTCTGATACACCATATCCATTTTCAAATACTTCTTTTAACTCTTCAAGTTTAGCCTTAGTAAATACTGTACCTTTTTCACATACAACTTTTCCATCTACTACCATATCTTCTGCTAAAGTTTGACCTAAAAGTCTATCAGTAACATTAAGTTTACGATTAAATTTATAACGACCAACGCGAGCTAAATCATATCTAAACTCATCAAAGAATCTTGTAATAATTTGATTTTTTGATGAATCGATAGTAGCAGGTTCCCCTGGTCTTAACTTTTCATAAATTTCTATTAAAGCTTCATCTGTATTTTTAGTAGAATCTTTAGCTATAGTATTTTTTAAATAATCATCTTCACCAAACATTTTTAGAATATCATCATCACTAGACAATCCGAAAGCTCTTAGTAATGTTGTAAGAGTAACTTTTCTTGTTCTATCAATTCTTACATATAAAACATCTCTAGCATCTGTTTCAAATTCTAGCCAAGTTCCACGAGTCGGTATAATTTGTGAAGTAATTAATTCACGTCCATTTTTATCAAACTCATGATTAAAATAAACACTAGGAGATCTAACTAATTGTGAAACTATAACACGTTCTGCACCATTAATTATAAAAGTTCCACTATTAGTCATTATAGGCATATCACCCATAAATATTTCTTGTTCTTTTACTTCACCAGTTTCATGATTAAAAAGACGAACCTCTACCCTTAAAGGAGCAGAATATGTAGATTCTCTATCTTTGCTTTCCTTAATAGAATATCTAGGTTCATCAAAGTGATAGTCTCCAAACTCCAATTTTAAAGTTCCTGAAAAATTTTCTACGGGAAATAAATCTTCAAACACTTCTTTAATTCCAGTATTTTTAAACCAATCATATGATTTCTTTTGAATTTCAAGTAAATCTTTTAATTCATAAGTATTTCTTATTTTTGAGAAATTTCTTCTTTCTCTGTAATCACCACATTTAACTATTTTATATGACATTTTTTCACCCCAAACAATATATTTTTAAAGAACAAAATCGCATTAAAAATAACACGTTGCCAATTTATATTAATAACATAAAATGGTAAACTAGTCAACTAAAAAGTACATTTTAATACAAAAAATCCTTTTTTCTTTTCTAATACCTCAACATTATACTCTTTACTTAAGTCGGATATTAGCGATTTAGCACCTTGCTCCTTTCTGATTACCAAAAAAAGGTTGCCATTAGGTTCTAAATATTTTTTTGCATCCATAAGAATTTTATAAACAATTTTCTTACCTGCACGTATCGGCGGATTAGTAATAATTGTATTATATTTTTTATTAATATTACTATAGCAATCACTTTCAAAAACATTAATATTAGTACAACCATTCTCCTTAATATTTCTTTCAGTCAAATGGAGTGCTCTAAGATTAACATCCACCATATCTATTTGAGCTTTAGTAAGTTTATTTAAAACTATACCAAAAACTCCATAACCACAACCCATATCTAAGACCTTTGCTCCAACTTCTACAAGCGGGATGGATTCAAGTACAAGTCTACTGCCAAAGTCTAAACCATCTTTAGAAAATACACCATTATCAGTCAAAAAAACAAATTTTTGTCCACGGACTATACAACTTGTTTTTCTAACTTTACTAGGTAATTTTTCATTTGTAAAATATTGCCCCATATTACCTTCTCCAAATGCAAAAAGAAAGAGACAACTATTATCAAAAAGTATAGTTGTCTCCTTTCGTAAACATATGATACACCATTTCTATTTATTTGTCAATAAAAAAATAGAAGGTAATCACTCTTCTATAAAAAAATTCAAAATAAGAATAAATCTTAACAATTTTTTCTCAAAGACTATATGGCTAGCTAGACCCTATATCTTTCGAAGTTTCTCTTTAAGCAAAATCTTAAACGAGTCCATCTCTCGGATTCAATATTTCGGATTTAATTTCTCATATCATATAAAATACGATACAGCAAGTGCACTTGACTGGTTAAAGATTATCACCATTAAAAACGATTTACATTCTTTAAAAATACGCATTATACGAAACACCGAAAATATCTACTGACCTATTTATTACGTACAATATATATTAGATCATATAAGTACAAATAAATGGTATTATTAAACAATAATTAATACGGAGAATACTAAAAATAAAATTTCCAATAAACTACCGTACCAATTATTATTTATATATACATGATATCATACTAATAGCGGCATGTCAATAACTTATTTAGAAAACTTAATAACAGGTATTTCTGTTTACTATTTTAACAAAAAAAGTGCTTTATGCACTTTTCATTTTAGTTTTAAATTTTAATTATCTACTGAAAATAATATCACCAATGTAAGATGATTCCAAATTATTAATTGTATTATCTATTTCTCTTCTTCTCTCAATAATATATTTTGCTCTTTTTTTAGCGTCAGTATGCATACTTCCCTTAGTATTTGTTGCTACATCTTCCCAATTTTTACTTATTGAATCACATATTTTACTTAAACTTCTTAATGCAGTCTTTACATTATTGTAGGCACGATATGATTCTCTATTTTGATCATCATTTGTTGCATCTCTTGATACAGTTGGAGGTAAAGTTAAACTCATTCGTTCACGATCCATATTCTTATATTTTATACCTGCTGTATATGTTGTTCCTCTGCGTGAAGCTACAAGGGCCTTTAGTGCAGCTCCACCTTTACCTTTATATTTAGATTTTGTTTTTCCTTTATCAAGTAAGATAGCGAAATCTTCAAATTCGCCATAGCTATTATTATAATTACCCATCATTTTATTAAGTTGCTTTATTGCAGATAGATACCAATCTGCCGCATTATCACCTTGCCAATATGCATTCCCATTTGTACCTTTCATCATTCTACTAAGTTGTTCTTTAACTTCTAAAATCTTTGTAGAATAATTATTCAATTTACTTTTTAAATTTTTTGCTTGAGTTTCTGCTTTGGAAATTTTCTTTATTGTACTTCCACCAGTACTTCCTCCGCCGCCTATTGTTACAAATTCAGTCTTCCCTTCCTTTGGTCTATTTGATACTGAGCCTAATATCTTTGATCTATTTGAATTTGATCCGTCTAATACTACGTATTCTCCCATATGCTTTTCCTCCTATCATCTATCATAGTATTAATTATACAATATCTCCATAAAAAAGTAAACAACTATTAGCAATCTAAAAATAGTATTACAATTTAATAACAAAAAGCAAGTGTGTAAAACACTTGCTAATAAATCATTATATTTTGTTTTTAGAAAAAGTTATCTAAATTATCTATAGATGCATTATCATCTTCTTTTATTGTAGTATATGAAGAAGTATCATCATCTAATACTTCTGTATCGTCATTATCATCTTCTTCATCATAATCAGAGGAAGCAATAGAAGTTGGTTCTTCTTCACCTAAATCTATCACTTGTTTGTCTCTCTTTAATACTGATATTAAATCAATATTTAAATCATTAATAAATTGATATCTTTCTTTCTGTTTTTCTGTTAAATCAGAGGAAATGATAAGTTTACCATTATTATCCAAATGTTTTCTCAATTCTTCTATTTCATCTTCCTTAAACATAATAAACCACCACTATCTACTGAAAATAATATCACCAATGTAAGATGATTCCAAATTATTAATTGTATTATCTATTTCTCTTCTTCTCTCAATAATATATTTTGCTCTTTTTTTAGCGTCAGTATGCATAGTTCCCTTAGTATTTACTGCTACATCTTCCCAATTTTTACTTATTGAATCACATATTTTACTTAAATCTCTTAATGCAGTCTTTACATTATTGTAGGCGCGATATGATTCCTTATTTTGATCATCATTTGTTGCATCTCTTGATACAGTTGGGGGTAAAGTTAAACTCATTCTTTCACGATCCATGTTCTTATATTTTATACCTGATGTATATGTTGTTCCTCTGCGTGAAGCTACAAGGGCCTTTAGTGCAGCTCCACCTTTATTCTTAAATTTAGACTTTGTTTTTCCTTTATCAAGTAATATAGCAAAATCTTCAAATTCACCATAACTATTATTATAATTACCCATCATTTTATTAAGTTGCTTTATTGCAGATAGATACCAATCTGCTGCATTATCACCTTGCCAATATGCATTTCCATTTGTACCTTTCATCATTCTACTAAGTTGTTCTTTAACTTCTAAAAGTTTTGTAGAATAATTATTCATTTTACTTTTTAAATTTTTTACTTGTGTTTCTGCCTTAGAAACTTTCTTTATTGTACTTCCCATTTTTACCATCTTCCTTTCCTATCTTCATAATATTAATTATACAGTATTATAATCAAAATGACAACCAAACATTAAAATTATTAGGCATTTTACGTAAATCAACCATAAACTCTTATTAATATCAAATTAAACATAATTTACATCCATTTCTTAAGCCAGAATACTTTACTACATTATTCTGATTAACTATCAAACCATCTTTGGTATACAATACTACTTTATCCTTCTTTATAAAATTACCATTAGACAAATCAACAATAGAATCTTGAATTGCATCTATAATATCTTTTAATTTTTTACCTATTGGCAATAATAAATCATATTCCTCTTCAGTAGAAACTACATAAATTGTAACTAGTATTTTATTCATAACACACCTCTATTTTACAGTTGGATATTTTACAAACTTTGGAGTTGAATCATCTATTATTACAAGACAATCATTCGGAAGTTGTGATTCAGAATAAACCCTTTCCATATCAAAACTTTCTTGATCTTCATAATCTGCACCTATCCATATACCAGATTGATTATCAACTAATTCTGCCAAATTACCATTAATAATATTTTTAAAGTATTGAGTATTTTCATAAAGTATAAATTTAAAATTAGCATTATTAACACTTAAAATCAGTTCATCTAAAGTGATAATATCATCATCTTCCTTTTTCAATTCCAGCATATGATTATTTAACCCATGATAGCCAAGGACAACAATAGTAAAAGTTTTATCAGAAACGCTGTTATTTAATTTTTCTATGTTGGTTTTTAAAATTGGGAAAACCTTTTTAAAATTAGCATCATATATTTTTATTCTATCATCTGTTTTTATTTCTAAAGAATCTGCTCCCAATCCGTTTAAAACAATTACCTTATTGTTATCGCATAATGACAATGTATTAATATAATTTGAAATAAATCTTTCCAAATTTTCACTGTTTGATGCCGATAACAAACTAATAGGTCTTGAATAATCAAAATACTCATATTGTGCAGTTACAGTATTTACACCTATAGGTACATTATACAAATCAGTAATTAATTGCTTAATACTACTAAAATGTAAATGTTTAGGTACTATAGGAACTTCTGGTGCCTTATTTGGAAATAATTGCAACAGTTTATCTATTACAAAATTAATAGCATCTTGTTCTTTTTCTTCTTCAAAAGATAATGCAGTTTGAAATTCAACACAGCCAGATTCAATGTTTAATAATCCTCTTCCAGGATTTTTGGATGGAACCATTTTTTCTGAAAAATATCCCTCATATTCAGATGGATCATTTACATTTAACATTATCGTTTGTGGAAAATTATTTTCTAGAGCATAACTTAATCCAGATGTTGTAGTAGAAGTAACAACAAAATCTATACCATACTTAAAACAACTTCTGGTTATTGAACCCAAGGTTTCATCATACAAAACACTAAATGTTTCTCTAAATACTTCTATTCCATGAATAATAACTATAATATTTGGAAAAACACTACTTCCCTTTCTAACATCAGCAGCGAAATCTCCTCCATTTTTTGAATAATACTTTTGCCTCTTTGAGATTTCAGCATCAATCATATGAAAAAGATAATTAATTTTTTGAGTATCGTTTATTCCTAGTACATCTCCAACTTGAGGTGCTCTATAATATTTTCTTAATTTTTCAGATCCTAAATCAACTATATAAAAGTTAAGTTCTTTTTCTGTATGATTAATTATAGATGAATATATCATTGTTGAAAGTAATGTAGTTTTTCCCATACCAGTTGAACCAATAATCATAGTATTACCGCCAGTTGTTAAAGGTAAACTAACATAACCTTGTGATTGATTTTTTGGATTATCATATTCCCCTATTAATGGCTCTATATTAAATGGTTTAACTTTATAATCACTATATTTTTTCACAAGATTTCCATAAAGTAGCATTTTAGGAACATTATCTAACCATAGTTGATGATATTTATAATTATTAGCATTAGCTATATCCACTATATATTTAAGAACATTATTCAATTCTTCTCCATATTTTTTCGATGTTTGCCTTTGAGTTACATCTTCTTTATTTATCGCTGCTTTATAACTATCACCAATATCATTAATAAACATTACTGTATCATCAAGTTTAGATATAACCTTTTCACTTGGAATATATTGAACTCCAGAATATGCAGATTGACCCATAACAAAGTACTCATCATAACCAACTTGCAAGTAAAATCTTCCTGATTCTTTTATATATGCTGCATCTGGTTTCCTTATCATTTCACTACTGTCATCTGCCGTTTGAACTTTACAACATACTTTAAATTTAGAATTTGACCATATCTGATCATCTACTACACCACTTGGTTTTTGTGTTGCCAAAATCAAATGAATTCCTAATGAACGTCCAATACGTGCTGCGGATACTAACTCATCCATAAAATCAGGTTGTTGAGCCTTCAATTCAGCAAACTCATCACATACAATAAATAAATGTGACATAGGTTCTTTTAAGGTTCCTTCCCTAACCAAACTTTGATATTTATAAATATCTATACTACCTGTATTTAATAACTCTTTTGCCTCATTAAATTTCTTTTGGCGTCTCTGAAGTTCACTTTTTATTGATACTAAAGTTCTATTCATTTCAGATTTATCTAAATTTGTTATAGTTCCAACTAAATGTGGTAACTTTACACCTGTTTTTCTATTTTCAAACGCTCCGGCTAAACCTCCACCCTTATAATCTATCAAAACAAATTGAACTTCATCCGGACTATAATTTATTGCTAATGACAATATATATGTAACGATAAATTCTGATTTACCAGAACCTGTCATACCAGCAATAAGTCCATGAGGTCCATGTTTACTTTCATGAAGATCTAAAGAAAGGATGTTTCCATTAGAATCCACACCAATTGGAGCTGATAAGCTATTGACAACTTGAGAAGTTTTCCATCTATTAATTATATTTAATTGTTCTAGTTTTCCTACATTGTACATTTCTAAGAATCCTAACTTATCTGGTAAAGAACCCTTAACATCATTTTCTATTTTTATTGGTATATTGGATATTAAATCTATACAGTTAGAAAAATCAATATCATCACCTAACATCTCTGGTGTAAATTTAATTATGCTTTTTTCATCCATTTCTGATTGAAAATACGAAGCCTCTTTATCATTATAATCAATAAAAGCTCTACACCCTGTTGGAATATTTACAATTTTTGAACTAAACATAATGATACTAAAGCCTTTAGCACCTTTAGAATGAATAACATCATCAATTATTTTTAAATTTCTATAGTATTCTATTGAATCAGTTATTATTAGATAATGTGTTTTAATATTTTGCTCTTGTGAATTTGTATCATTTTTTGTTTCTGAATAGTTATTAAATATTCTAACCAATTCACTAGAAACATTTTCAGCATCAGTTAGATTAGAAGCAAAATATCTAAAACTTCTATCATCATTCCAACAATGATTTAAATTTCTAATCTTCATCAAGCTAGATAATTCATTTGTAAAAATAACAAGTTTCAAAGATTTATAATCATGAAGGGTTATTAGTTGAAGAATTAAAGCCTTTAAATATCTCCCATAATCAGAATTAGAATTGATTAAAGCCAAACTTGTAATATCTTTTAATGATATTGTAAAAGGAGCATTATCAATATATTTAAATTCATTCATTAATTCATCTACCTTATTCAATAATTTGTCATTCTCTACTATTAAATCAGGTTTAGTATACTCAAATTTGATAGCTGATAAAATCCTACCTATACCAAATCTCAATGTTAAGAAACTAGAAGAATCTATATTTTTAGAAAAAAGATAGGCGTATCTTTTTTCTATAGCTTCTTGGCAAGCAGATAATGATAAATTATTAAATTCTAAAGTAGCTTTTTCTGTAGCTAGTACTTTTGCTAATTCATCATGTTTTCTTTTTAAATATTTCTTATAATTATATGTTCGAAGTCTATTAAATATTATTGTTCTAATTTTAGAGGCAAGGGCCTCTATTACTGGCCAAATAATACCTACTATCAACATAATAACACACATCATCACACTAGTTATATATGCTTCTTTATCACTTTCACCAGATTTATAACTTTGAATAGAAAAATATGCCGAAACTAGTGAAGTTATGCTCATCAGTGCAGATGGAATTATTTGAAATAAAAATGATGCTGAATCATTTTTGTGTTTTTCTTCCGGACTGGTTATAGTAATTCTATATTCATCATATTTTTTTGTAAAAACAGGTGATTTAGAAAAATAATCAGTAGAACTATAAAAATCCTTAATATTTTCTTCTGTTTCAAAATTTGCTACATTATAATTTAATTCCGGATCATTTAATTTTTGTGAAATAACTTGTAATGAACCTGGTGGTGATATAATAAAAATCTTGTTTGCTATCAATAAAATTTTTAATCCCATCATAAATATAGTATCAAAATCATTCAAAATAGCCTGTTTAACATTTTTCTTATTTACATACACAGGAATAGTAGAGTTAAGATTTTTATAACTCCATCTTTTATTTGTGTATTCTAATTCAATCTGTTTTGGAAATACATTATTACTTAAATAAGTAATATCGCAAGATGATTCCTTACCAATAATAATGTTAGTATCCTGTCTTGCCTCTTTTACAATTATATTATTTTCGTTTCCAGGGCAAATATATAATATGATATTTTCTTTTTTATATAAATTAATGCTATAGAAATTATATTCTACTATTTGAATTTGATCATATTGTTTACCATTATAATTGACTTTTATATCATCATTAGAATTAATATACCATTTGCCATCAATAGCAGATATATTTGTTAAGTTTCTTATATGTCCATCAGAATCATTATCTGTAAGAATATAGTTTCCCGTTGCCTCTTTAGGTAGTCTAAATGTATAAATTCTGTCACTATGTAATATATATATTAACATTTAAAACACCTCTCTATTCTATCTGATTATAACATCACTTATGCATTTTTTAAAGGATTTTTATAAATTTAAATAAAAAAAAAGAAGTTAATTACTTAACTTCTACAGTAGCTCCTGCTTCTTCAAGCTTAGCTTTAATTTCATTAGCTTCATCTACAGAAATGTTTTCTTTAACAGCTCCATTGTTGTCAACGATATCTTTAGATTCTTTCAATCCTAATCCAGTGATTTCTTTAACAACCTTGATAACTGCAACTTTTCCAGCTCCAGCATCAGCAATACTAACTGTTACAGCACTTGGTGCAGCATCAGCAGCATCTCCTCCAGCAGCAGGTGCAGCTACAGCTACAGCTGATGGATCTACTCCAAATTCTTCCTTCATTGCATCTACTAATTCTTTAATTTCTAATAAATTCATTTCTTTTAAACTACTAATAAAATCTTCTTTTGTTAATTTAGCCATTATTTTTTCCTCCTCATTTTAATAATATATTTTAGTTTTCTTCTTTTTGGGCACTATATAAGTCCAAACAAATTGATAAGTCTCTTGGAATACCCATCATTCCACCAGCAAGCATTGTAAGTAATCCTTCTCTTGATGGTATAGTAGCATACTCTGCTAATTTAGCTTGATCTGCTATTTCTCCATCTACAATCCCTACTTTTAAAACTAATGATGGATGTTCTTTTGCAAAATTAGTTAAGATTTTAACTGTTCCAACTTGATCTTCACCATAAGCAAAGGCACTTGGCCCAACTAGACTTTCTTTTATATCAATTTTTAAGTCATCAAAAGCACGTGACATTAAAGTATTCTTATATACTTTATAATCAGAGTTTGCTTCTCTTAATTTAACACGTAACTCTTTAGCTTCAGCATCTGTAATACCACGATAATCAAATAAAACTACAGACTTTGCATTCTCTACACGTTCTTTGATTTCATCGATTACTTTTTGCTTAGCTTCTAAAATCTTTGCGTTTGCCATAAAACACCTCCTCAATTATTTAGGGATGCCATAAAAAAGAGTTCTAAAGCTAGACAGCCCAAGAACCCTTAAGTATTAAGTCCTCGGTAGGATTTATTTTATACCTACTGTCTATGGCACCAATAAATTGTCTTTATTATATACTATATTCTTCTACTTGTCAAAACTATTTTCAATTTTGATTCCAGGACCCATAGTAGAAGATATAGAAATATTCTTAACATATTCACCTTTTACTGTTGCTGGTTTTACTTTTAAAATATTAGCAACAAAAGCGTTTAAGTTTTCTAATAAGTCTTCTTCTGAAAAAGAAGCTTTACCAATAACACCATGAATATTACCATATGAATCTGTTCTATATTCAACACGTCCAGCTTTTACTTCTGCAATTGCCTTTTCAACATCCATAGTAACTGTTCCTGTTTTAGGATTTGGCATTAAACCTCTAGGTCCTAAAACACGACCTATTTTACCAAGAAGTGGCATCATATCAGGTGTAGCAATCATTGTATCAAATTCAAACCAATTTTCTTTCTCGATTTTTTCGATCATGTCTACATCACCAACATAATCTGCTCCTGCTTCTTGAGCTTTTTTAGCATTATCACCTTTAGCTATTACTAAAACTCTAACTTCTTTACCAGTTCCTTTTGGTAATGCAATAGCTCCACGTAATTGTTGATCAGCTTTCTTTGGATCAACATTAAGTCTCATAGCTACTTCTATAGAACCATCAAATTTACTGATTGAAGTTTCTTTAACTAACTTAACTGCTTCTTCTTTTGTATATAATTTATTCTTTTCTATTTTTGATGCAGCTTCATTATATTTCTTACTTCTATTTTTCATTAATTTTTCCTCCTTATGTGGTATATTTCGGAATTCATGCAAGCGGACATTCCTTCCACATAGGTATAACCTATATTAATTATTCTGCAGTTTCTTCTAAACCTTCAACTGCTATTCCCATGTTTCTTGCTGTACCTGCAACAACCTTCATTGCTTCATCTACAGTATATGCATTTAAATCTGGTAATTTTATTTCAGCAATTTCTTTTAATTGCTCTTTAGATAAAGTTGCAACAGTCTCATTTGCACCCTTAGTAGAACCTTTATTAATTTTTGCATATTTCTTCAACAAGAAACTTGTAGGTGGAGTTTTAATAATAAAATCAAAACTTCTATCATCATATATTGAAATTTCTACAGGTAAGATATCTCCCATCTTATCTCTAGTAGCATCATTATATTTAGTACAAAATTCTTGTAAATTAATTCCTGCTGGTCCTAAAACAGTTCCTACTGGTGGAGCTGGTGTAGCTTTCCCTGCAGGGATTTGTAATTTTATTTTCTTTACAGCTTCCTTTGCCACGAAAAACGCCTCCTTTTATTTTGTTTTCGCGAGTGGTCCAAATAGCTTTATTACCGCTTTAATAGGCTTTTGCCTCCCACTTAATCTATATTTATTAAATATAGCCCTTAAATAATACCATAACTTAGTTATTTTTGCAATACTAAGCTTTTTCAATTTGATTTATTTCTACTTCTACAGAAGTTTCTTGACCAAATAAATCAACTGTTAAATTAACCTTTTGATTAGGAAGATCAACTGATTCTATCTTACCAAACATACCATTAAATGGACCAGATATAATCTTAACACTTGTTCCTACCTCTAATTCACTATCAACATCAATTCTACTTATACCCATATTATTAAGTATTTTATCTACCTCATAAGGTTGTAGAGGTGTTGGTTTAGCTCCTTTTCCACTTGAACCGATAAATCCTGTAACACCAGGTGTATTACGAACTACATACCAAGCTTCATCTGTCATAACCATTTCAACTAAAATATAACCAGGAAACATTTTTTTAGTCTTTTCTTTAGTTACACCATCTTTTACTTCTACTACTTTTTCTTCTGGAACTATAACTCTATAAATATAATCTTCCATATCCATAGATTCAGCTCTCATCTCTAACTTTTCTTTAACCTTATTCTCATGTCCAGAATAAGTATTAACTACATACCATTGTTTATCCATTTCTACATCTCCTTCTATATTCTAATTAAATAATGATTGTATTAAAGCAAATATTGTATCTATTCCATAAAAGAATAGTGAACAGAATACTATAAACACTATAGTTGCAATAGAGTATTTAACCATATCCTTCTTAGATGTCCATCTTACCTTAATAAATTCACTTTTTACACCATGACAAAATGTCATAAAGCTTCCCCATAAACCCTTTTTTTCTTCAACTTTATTCTTCTTTGATTGATTTTTTTTAGAAGATTTTTTATCACTATTTGGTTTTTTTTCTTCAATTTTTACTAATTCTTTTCTTTCTTTAGCTTTTACTATTTCTGCCATTTTTATAATCACCTATTTCTTATTTTTTTACCAAAATAAAAACACTCTTTCGTGTTCACAATTAAAATAGCACAAACACATAAGAATGTCAATATTTTTAAGATATTACTACTAATATTAATAATAAAATCCCTGTTAAAATAATCAATGATAATGGGAAAAGTAAAAAACTTACAAATGCTGATTCCCTATTGCTTACTAAATTATCATATAATTTCCTTGTTTCTTTATCAACCATTGCTTTTCCAATAGCAGTAGCTTTTGTTTTTTGAATTCCATAACCACTACCGTTAGTCATTTCATTATTTTGACCCACTTGATTATTTAGCATTTCTATTTGTCTTTTATTTTTTTCATCTATATATTGATAATAGTAAATTGTTGAACCTCTTTCTATTACACCTCTTAGATAAGGAACATCATCCTCTGGTAGGAACTGTTCAAAACTACTGAAATTTTCTTTTAAAAATGTAGGCTTTAAATCATTTAAGTTAATATTTGAATATGTACTTATTTGAACAAATGAAAGGTTATAAATGTTATTTGCTACTACATCCTGCTTTATTTCTTTAGGAATTCTTGAAACCATATTATACTGAATAGGTCCTAATTTCTCCACATCAAGTATTTCTATTTCCTTGGGATTAAAATTAGCAATTGAATAATCTTTGCTGTGAATATATTCCATGGTTTTAGACATATTATAAAATAATTTTTGTTTACTACTTACATCTGGAGCTGAATCCAAATAACTTTTTAAATCCACTTTCATATCCTATTCACCTATTTTCATTGTATAACATGTAGTAGAAAAAAACAATTTATATAATTAAAAATCTGTAAAATATTGGACAAATTTTGTTTTTATATAATGAATACAATTATCTACAGAACTAATTGTAATACCTAATAAGGTTGATATTTCTTTGTACTTAAATCCATTATACCTTAATTCAAATACTAAACTTTGATTCATTGATAAACTATTTTTAAATTTAATTAATTCTTTATATATAGTATTGCTATCTAAATACGCTATAGGATTATAAAGTTTTGAATCATCCTTGACACAATCCATTAATACTGCCCCATCATCAAAAGAATCATCTAATGATACAGAATCCATAAATGCTAAGTTCTTATAAGCAAAGCATCCTCTACAATAATTTTGCATCTGTCTTTTTATGCATACAATACAAAATGTATAAAACAAATTGTTATCATATTCTTTAAATGATTTTATAGCATTATTTAACCCTATATAACCCTCTTGAATAAGATCATCTAATTCACAATAGTGATAATTAACTTTTTTATAGTATCTTTTTGCTAAAGATATTATAATTGGCCTGTATTTTTGAAAGACCAAGTTAAAAGAATCATCATCATTTTCTTTTATTAAATATAACTGCTCATAATCATTAATTTCTCTATAGTTCAAAATATTACCTACTTTCTATTTCGAACTACCTCATATATCATAATGCCAGCAGAAACTGAAGCATTTAAGCTGTTTATTTCTCCTATCATTGGAATAGTAGCTATAAAATCACAAGATTTTTTAGTTAATTCACTCATTCCTTTTCCCTCATTACCAATAACTATTGCGGTTTTCGTAGTATAGTCTAATTCAGTATAATTTGTCCCTTGCATATCAGTACCTATTATCCAAAAATTATTCTTTTTCAATTGCTTTATAGTATTAGCTAAATTAGAAACTCTTATTATATTAGTATTAAAAATTGCTCCTGCACTTGTTTTCATAACAGTTGCATTAATACCAACTTGCCTATCTTTAGGAATTATAATAGCATCAACTCCGGCAGCTTCACAAGTTCTAACAATTGCTCCCAAATTATGAGGATCTTCTATGTGATCTAATATTACTACAAAACTTAAATCATTCTCAAAAATAAAATCAAGTTTTTTATATTGGTAGTCCTCAATGTCAAGTATTATACCTTGGTGAAGTCCACCTGCCAAATCATCCATTTGTCTTTTTGACTTTATTTGTGTAGGGATTTTTTTATTTTCTATTAGTGAAATTATTTTTTCATCTGAAAAATTATCTTGTAAAACTATTTTTCTAATATTGTAATTTCTATTTAGTAATTCAATTGCAACATTCTTTCCATATACTATCATACTAGCCCTCCAATATATTATCCATTATTTCATCTATTCTACTTTTATCATTCAATAACTCTAAGTACCCTATTAAAGCTTCTAAACCAGTTGCATATTTATATGTTACTATATCACAATTTTTAGGATGAGAATTAACTTTATAGTTACGTGCTCTTTTAACAACATCTACTTCTTCATCAGTTAAAAAACTATTATCTATAAGCCTGTGTAAAAAACTACATTGACTTTTTGCACTAACATAATTAACTGCCTGTTTTTGTAATTCGTTAACATTATTTATACCTTTAGATATCAAAAATTTTCTGATGTAATCTTCATATATTGTATCTCCTAAATAGGCTAGTACCAAAACATTTACTCCTCTTATGTCCATACATGCATCCTCCATTATCTATATTAAAAAAGACAATACGTCTTTATTTAATAAGTTCATATGTAGTTTTTTCTCTACCATCTATTAATTTAATGCCTCTATCTAAAAGATCATCTCTAATCTTGTCAGCTTCTTCATACTTTTTCTGTTTTTTTAGTTCATCTCTTTTTTCTATTAAATCTAATATTTCTTTATCGTCAACTATTGTTCTATCCTTTTTCAATAAGTCTAGACTAAATACTTTGTCCCAAGATTCTATTAATTTCAACTTTATTTTACCACAAACATCACTCTTTAATAAATCATATAACAAAGTCATAGCATTTGCTGTATTTAAATCATTTGAAATATATTCTTTAAATTTATTATCCCAGTCATTAAAAATACCATCATCATAACTTCCTTCATCTTTAATTAAACTTATCCTATTTTTAAGTTTATTATAAGTATTTTCAACTTGTTTCAATGTTTCAAAACTAAAGTTAACTTGTTTGTGATAATAACTATTAATAACAAAAAGTCTATAACTAAGCGGATTAAATCCCTTTTCTTTTAAATCCTTTACCCTTAATATATCTCCATTTGATTTACTCATTTTCTCATTATTAATATTTAAGAATGATAAATGAACCCAATAATTACACCATTTATGATTTAAGTAAGCTTCGCTTTGAGCTATCTCATTTGTGTGATGTGGGAAAATAGCATCTTCTGCCCCCATATGGATATCTAAATGTTCTCCTAGATATTTTATCGCTATAGCAGAGCACTCTATATGCCATCCTGGATAACCCCTCCCCCATGGTGAATCCCATTGTAATTCCTGATTACTGAATTTAGAATTAGTAAACCACAAGCCAAAATCAAAAGGATTTTTTTTGTGTTGATCCTCCTCAATATCACTTCTAACAGCTACTAATAAATCATCAGCATTTCTTCCTGAAAGTTCATAATATGTTTGATCTTTTGAAGTATCAAAATAGATATTGCCATTACTAATATAAGCTTTGTCCTCACTTAAAAGTTTCTCTATCATTTTTATATAAAGAGCAATATTATCTGTAGCTTTACTAACTATATCTGGCTTTTTGATATTTACTAAATCGCAGTCTTCAAAAAAAGCATTTGTATAATATGAGGCTATTTCATGAGATGATTTGTGCTCTCTTTTTGCCGCAATAGACATTTTATCTTCACCAGTATCACCATCACTTTTTAAGTGCCCAACATCAGTAATATTCATTACTCTTTTTACATCATATCCTAAATAATTAAAAGTTTTTTCAAATAAATCTTCAGATATATATGTCCTAATATTTCCTATGTGAGCATAATGATACACAGTAGGTCCACAAGTATACATGCTTATTTTTCCTTCTTCATTTGGAATAAATTCATCTATTTTTTTTGTTAAAGTATTATAAAATTTCATAATATCACCTGGCTTTAGTATATCATATTAAACTAAAAAGAAAAAGAGACTATATTGCCTCTTTTAAAGCTATCGTTGAGTTTCCTTTTATAATTTCATTTATTACATAATTATTTATGTTTTTATCAATAACTTTATCGATTCTTCTAGCTCCATACGTATCATAATTAACCTCATTTGATATTTTCTCAACCAACTTTGGACCAAATGACAACTTAATATCTCTACTATTATAATAATTTTTTAATTTAGTTAATTTATCTTTAACAATAATTTCTACCGTTTCAAAATCTAAATTATTAAATAATACTATATCATCTATTCTATTAACGAATTCAACCCCAAAATACTCATTTAAAATATTGTTAATCATACTTTCTTTAGCATCATTAAATCCCATACTATTACTATTACAACCTAAGTTTGAAGTCATAAAAATTATTGTATTTGAAAAGTTTACCTCTACTCCTTTTGAATCTTTTATTTTTCCTTCATCCAAAATTTGTAAAAATAATTTTATAACATCATTACTAGCTTTTTCTATTTCATCCAATAAAATAACACTATATGGATTATTTCTAACTTTTTCTAATAAATAGTTCTGATCTTCATATCCAACATAACCTGGTGGAGATCCAATAATTTTACTTACTGAATGAGATTCTTTATATTCACTCATATCTACTCTTATCAAACTAGTATCATCATAAACTTCTTTAGCATATTCTTTAACTAATAAAGTTTTACCAACTCCAGTTTTTCCTATAAATAGAAAAGAATGAATTTTATTATTATCGAATCCTAATTGCTTCTTCTTAGTATAATCAGAAATTAATTTTATTGCTTCTTTTTGGCCTTTAACTTTTTTATTAAGATTAGATTCCAAATTTAATATTTTCTTATTTGCTTTCTTATTTTCAAAAACAGGGATTGACGTTTTAGAGGTTATAACATCCATAACCATTTGCTTTGTAATTTCTTTAGGTATACTATTGTTATTATTTTTTAGATAAATTTTATTTATTTTAGTTTCAATTTTATTTTGTTTCAATTTAAATTCCGTTGCCATATCAAAATCTTCTTTAACTATTGCTTCTTTTTTACTTTTATTAATGAGTTTAAGCTCTTGCTTTAATTTTTCAACCTTAGATTCAGTTGTACTTTTTAAAAGAACAGTTCTAGCACAAACTTCATCTAAAATATCTATAGCTTTATCAGGAAATTTTCTATTATAAATATATCTTTCAGATACCTCAATAATATAATCTATAATTTCTTCGCTTATTTTTGTATTATGAAAAGATTCATATAATGGTTTCAATTTTAGCAAAATATCTTTAGTTTTTTCCTTATTGGGTTCACTTACTCTAACCTTTTGAAACCTTCTATCCAATGCTTTGTCCTTTTCAATATATTTTGTATATTCCTCCGTTGTGGTTGCTCCTATTATTTTTAATTTTCCTCTTGCAAGAGATGGTTTAAGTATATTTGATGCGTCTATTGCTCCCTCTGCTCCACCAGCACCAACTAAAGTATGAATTTCATCAACAAATAAAATAATGTCATCATTATCCTCTACTTCTTTTAATAATTTATTTATTCTTTCTTCAAACTCACCTCTATATTTAGTCCCCGCTACTAATGATGCCATAGCAACGGATAATATTCTTTTATTCTTTAAACCTTCTGGAACCAAATCAGATACTATTCTATTAGCTAATTCTTCTACTATGGCAGTTTTTCCTACCCCAGCTTCTCCTATTAATAAAGGGTTATTCTTAGTTCTTCTTGATAATATTTCTATTATATTATTTATCTCACTTTCTCTACCAACTACTGGATCTATTTCATTATTAATACTTTTCTTATTTAAATCAACTGCATATTCTTCTATCATTAGTTTTCTTTTACTCTTGTTCTTTTTTGCTATTAAATTATTTGAAAATTCATCATATAGTGCATCTATATCTACATTCATGCCCATAAGAATTCTAATAGCAACACCATCCCCTTCTTCCATCATTGATAAAAATAAATGAAGCGGAGTGACCTCTTTTTCTTTTGATTCCTTACAATCAATTGTTGCACCTTCTATTATTCTTTTCAAAAGAGGTGTATATAAAAACCAATTATTTGTTAAAGTTCCTCTTCCTACAACTTTAATTATTTCATCCTTAAAGGTTTTATATGTAATATTATAATCATTAAGCTTTATAGTAACATCCAAATCTTTATTATATAAAATTGCTAAAAGCAAATGCTCACTACCTACATAAGGGTGTTTTAAATTAGTCATTTCCTTTTTTGCATTAAGTAATATTTTTTGCGCTTCTTCACTAAATTTTGAAAACATTTTTTATCTCCTCCTAAAGATATTTTATGTTTATTATGTATTCTTTTGCAAGAAAATATGCTCCCAAAAAAGTGACAAAAATTACAAAAAAAAAGAACCTTTCGGTTCTTCTTATTATACTAGTATTAATATTGTAAATATAATTAACATTACTACTAATAATTCTACTAATAGTTTCCAAACGTTTTTAAACCATTCTTTGTATGAAATACCTAAATATGATAAAGCAGCCATAAGTACTACACTTGTTGGTGCTACTAACATAGTAACTCCATACATAGCTTGATATACAACAGCAATAGTTGAATATACACTATTATCTTTTACGATACTAGTTAAATATGGTACAACACTTTGGAATGCATATAATGGATCTGCATTAAATACACTTGCTAAAATTGCTGTTATTGCTGCAGTAAACACATTAAATCCTTTTGTAATTCCTAATATAGCTTTATAAATAACTAATTGGAATGGATGGTATGTAACTACTACTAAACAAGTATATATTAATATAACTAATACTGCAGGTTCTAATGCTCTTTTTGCTCCTGTTATAAATGCTTGGAATCCATCTTCAAATTTAACTTTGTAAATTATCATTAATAAACCAGCAAATATAATCATAGTTGCCATTAATTCAGCTAATGTCCAACTACCAAATGCATTAACATTTCCTAATAACTTTCCAAATAAAGCAAATCCAAATATTTTGAATTCTTTTACTGCCTTTGTAGCTGTATCAAATGCTGTATTTGAGAAAGCACCTGTCCATGAAATAAATGCAAGTATCATTATAACAAATATAATTGATAATACTGTTATAAGTGGCCATGTTTTAGCCTTTGATTTAGAAACTTTTGCAGGTACAAAATCTTCTACTTTAGCTTCGAATACACTTTCTACTGAACTATCACTTTTTGTTGTTTTAGTAGACTTTTTCTTTTTAGCTTTTGATTCACTTTCAACTTTATTAATATGTTTAATTGTATTGAAGATTAATAATCCTAAACCAATTACTAGAATTATTACCTTTACTAACATATTTGAAGATACTTTAATAGATAAAGTTGATATTAATGTACTTGTATTTGCATATGCAAAAGTAGTACCAGCAATACCTATCATAGTTGAACCAACAACTGTTAGAGCAGCTACTAGTTTATCGTATCCCATTAGTAAGATAAGTGCTATTAAGAATGGGAAAAACATGATTAATCCTAATTGTAAACCACAAATAGAAGTAATAACAGCTAATAATACCATAATTATTGATACTACTAGTTTTCCTTTCTTCTTAAATGTTTTTGCCATATCATCTAATAAAGTACGATATGCTGGGATTTTATTTAATACTCCATAGAATCCACCAACAACAAGTATAAATAATGCAATATAACCAAAATATGATAATGCAGTTGTTGGATATGAGAATAAATCAAATAATCCCATTTGAACGCGTCCTTGATCTACATAACTAGTTTGATAATATGCAGCTGGTAATAACCAAGTAAGTAGCATAATTACTAACAATGTAATAAGAACGACTTTTACTGTGTTATGTTTTTTCATATATTTTCCTCCCATAATAATTATATAATAATTTTTGGGAATAATACAAGTATTTACAAGCTTTTTTTGTGAAATTTTGATGAAAAAAAAGAAATAGAACAAATCTATTTCTATATATTATTTTAATCTTGTGGTTTCATTAATGGGAACATTACTACATCTTTAATATTATCACTATTAGTTAATAATTGAACCATTCTATCAATTCCCATACCCCAACCAGATATTGGTGGCATACCGTATTCCATTGCTGAGATATAATCATAATCCATCTCCATAGCTTCTTCATCACCAGCATCTTTTAATTTAGCTTGATTTAATAATCTTTTTTCTTGTTCAACAGGATTAACTAATTCTGAATAACCATTAACGATTTCTGCTCCATTAATAACTAATTGGAATCTATCTGTTATTTCAGGATTTTCATCATTAGTTCTAGCAAGTGGTGATAAGTCTATCGGATGTTCTGTTAAATATACTGGTCCTGTTAAATGTGGTCTTGCAACCTTTTTATATAATACATCTACTAAATTACCAAAACCTAGATTTTCTATAGGAGTTTCACTATCAAGTTCTATTTTATCTTCTTTTATTTTATCAAGTAGTTTTTCTTTGGTATTATATTCTTTAATATCAATATTAGCATACTTAATTAACAAATCTCTAAATGAAACTGATCCCCAATCTCCGCTCATATCTATTTCCTTATCACCAAAAGTAATTGTTAAAGTACCAAAGATATTTTTAATTATAGTTTGTAACATGTTTTGGATTAATTTCATATTATCCTTGTAATTATAATATGCCTGATATGCTTCTATCATAGTAAAATCTTGTAAGTGAGTTTGATCTACACCCTCATTTCTAAAGCATCTTGCTATTTCGTATACTTTAGGAATCCCTGCAACTACCGCTCTTTTCATGTAAGTTTCTGGAGCAATACGTAAATAAACATCCATATCTAAAGCATTATGATGTGATTTAAATGGTCTAGCAGTTGCTCCACTAGCTTTATTATTTAAAATTGGTGTTTCTATTTCCATATAGTTTAAGTTATCTAAGTAATGTCTTAATTCTCTAATAAATTTAATTCTAACTAAGAATCTATCCCTTGTATCTTGATTCATAATTAAATCAACATATCTTTGTCTATAACAAGCTTCTTGATCAGTTAAACCATGGAATTTTTCTGGTAGTGGTTTTAATGCTTTTCCTAAAAACTCAAAACTATCTACTCTTATTGTTTTTTCTCCGGTATGTGTTGTAAACACTTCTCCTGTTGCTCCAATAAAGTCTCCAATATCAATATTATCCTTGAAAAATTTATATTTTTCTTCTCCAACCATATCTATTTTTATAGATAACTGAATCTTTCCTTCTATATCACGGATAGTAACAAAACTCATCTTACCCATTTTTCTCATAAATACTATTCTACCTGCGACACTTACACCTGTTGTACCATCTTCTAAATTACAAACATCTTTAATTTCATAATTAGTTTCATATCTTTCTGGATATGGGTTACATACTTCTTTTATTTTTTCTACTTTTTCTCGTCTTACTAATTCTTGTTCACTAAATTCTCTCATTTTCCTACTCCTCTACCTTTATAACTTCTGTTTTTACTAATTTATCATGAATAGCTTGTTTTGTACTACTTGATAAAATCATTATACAACTAATAAATATTGTAAGATATTCTATACCTTGAAACAATCCAACACCATAAAAATAAACATTTTTACTTGTGAATAAAGTAAAGCATAATATTACTATATCAAATATAATTGCATTAGATAAAAATGCTCTAAACAACATATCATTCATAGTTAATTCACCATCATCTTGTTTAATCACTTTTATTTTCATTATTTTTTTACCAAGGGTTTGACCATTAGATTTCAATTGATATATTACATAATAAATAACTGCTATAGCAATAGTAATAATTGATGTTAAACCACTTTCTTTGGCCATATCATAACTAATATCAGAGGTTCTATTAACATATGTTTTTATATCTATTTTTTTGTTTTGATATTCCTCTATAGTTTTATATGTTTCATCTGATAATTTTTGAATATTATCGGTTTTAATAAATGGTTGTGAAATTAATGATGTTACCATACTGATTATAAATGCATCTATAATAAAGGCCACTAAACGTTGCCAAAAATTTGCATACTCTTTTTTCTTTGATTTTTCTTTAGGATTACTTTTAGTAGTTTCTAAATCCTCTTTTATTTCAGCTTCTTTTATTTCTTCTTTCTTTTTTCTAGGCATTTTTAACTTCCTCCTTATAATCAATCAATACTTGCATTATATCATGAATAGTCAAACATTGATATACTTTATTTTTAATTTCATTAGCACCAGGTAATCCTCTAAAATACCATCCTATATGATTTCTTATTTCAAGTCTAGCTACTTTTTCATTTTTAGTCTCTTCTAAAAGTCGTAGATGTTTAATACACATTTCAATTTTATCAAGCTTAGTTGGAGGTTCTATAATCTTATTTTCATCTAGTAATTGTTCTATTTGTTTAAGTAACCATGGATTCCCTAAAGCCCCTCTACCTATCATAACTGCATCACAATCAGTTTCTTCTAGCATTCTTTTAGCATCTTCTGCTGTTTTTATATCACCATTTCCTATTACGGGAATGTGAACCGCTAATTTTACTTGTTTTATTATATTCCAATCTGCCTTACCACTATATCCTTGACTTCTTGTTCTAGGATGAATACAAATTGCACTTGCTCCTGCTTTTTCTATAACCTTTGCTACCTCAACTGCATTTATATGATTATCATCCCAACCACTTCTTATTTTAACTGTAACTGGTATGGGGATAGCTTCTACCACTGCCTTTACTATATCATATATTTTATCTGGAGATTTTAATAATGCTGAACCAGCTTGAGCACGTACTGCTACCTTAGGAACTGGGCATCCCATATTTATATCTATAATATCAGGTTTCATATTTTCATAAATATACTTAGCTGCAATAACAAAACTATCAATATCAGTTCCAAAAATTTGCTGGGCAATTGGGCGTTCTTCTTCAGTCATATAAAGCATATCAATTGTTTTTTTATTTTCATACATTATAGCTTTATCACTAACCATTTCTGCATAAATTAAGCCACAACCCATTTCTTTAGCAATTCTTCTAAAAGCTGAATTAGATATACCAGCCATAGGTGCTAAAACAACCTGATTTTTTATTTCTACATCTTTTATGTACCACTTCATAAAATCTCCCCTTAATAAAGCATAGATAGTATACTATAAATTGCCTTTTTTTTCAAATAAAAAGAATTAGACTAATCATCTAACTCTTTAATAAGTTCAGCTTTATTCATTTTTGAATAATTTTTTATACCTTTTTCTTTAGCAAGTTCTTTTAATTTAGTAACCGACATTTTCTCCAAACTAGTTTCACTTTCTTCATCTGGCATTTTTTTATGTTCAACTAAATAATCAATTTGTTCTTTTGTTAATGTTTCATATTCTAATAAAGCCTCAGCAATAAGTTTTAATAAATCCTGATTCTTGCTTATTATATCTTTTGCTTTTCTATGACAATTATTTATTATTTTTCTCATTTCCATATCAATTTCATTTGCTACTTCATTTGAGAAATGTTGAGTTTTATTATAATCTCTACCTAAGAAAACACTACCTTCTTGTTGTTCAAATTGTAATGGACCTAAATCACTCATACCATATTCTGTAACCATTGCACGAGCAATCTTTGTTGCCTTTTCAAAATCATTATGAGCTCCTGTTGTTATTTCTCCAAAAGTAATTTCTTCTGCAGTACGCCCACCAAGTAATCCTGTAATTTCTTCTAATAAGTCAGTCTTTGTAGAACATAATTTTTCCTCACTAGGAACCATCATATTATATCCTCCAGCTGAACCACGAGGAATTATAGTTACTTTTTGAACATCATTTGCATGAGTAAGTTTAATACCTATTACAGCATGACCAGCTTCATGATAAGCAACAAGTCTTTTATCAGATTCACTATACTTATGAGATGTTTTGGCAGGTCCCATTAGAACTCTATCAGTAGCTTCATCTACTTCACTCATTGTAATTACATCTTTTCCTCTTCTAACTGCAAGAAGTGCTGCTTCATTAAGTAAATTCTCTAAATCAGCACCACTAAATCCAGGAGTTCTTTTAGCTAGATTTTTTAATGTAATACCTTCTGCTAGTTTTTTATTTCTAGCATGAACACCTAAAATTTCTTCTCTTCCCTTTACATCTGGTAAATTAACTGTAACTTGTCTATCAAATCTACCAGGTCTAAGCAAAGCTGGATCTAATACATCAGGTCTATTAGTAGCTGCGATTATTATGATACCTTCATTAGCACCAAATCCATCCATCTCAGTAAGTAATTGGTTTAATGTTTGTTCACGTTCATCATGACCTCCACCTAAACCAGTACCTCTTTGACGTCCTACAGCATCTATTTCATCTATAAAAATTAAACATGGAGCATTTCTTTTAGCTTGTTGGAACATATCTCTAACACGACTAGCACCAACTCCTACGAATAACTCTACAAAATCAGAACCACTAATAAAATAAAATGGAACATTAGCCTCTCCTGCAACTGCTCTAGCTAATAAAGTTTTTCCTGTTCCTGGAGGACCAAATAATAATACTCCTTTAGGAATTCTTGCACCTAACTTTTGGAATTTTTTAGGATTTTTTAAAAAATCTATTAATTCTGCTACTTCTTCTTTTTCCTCTTTTAAACCAGCAACATCTTTAAATGTAACTTTATTATTATCTGTACTTAATTTTGCTTTACTTTTTCCAAAATCCATTGAACTCTTATTTCCAGCCATTTGGCGATTAAAGAAGAAGAAGGCAAAACCTATAACTACTACGAAAGGTAGTATATTAACCAAAATTATTAGTAATGATGATGATTCTGGATCTGCTTTTGCTTCCATTTTAAAATTTTGAGTTTCTGATGCATCTACTATTTTTTTCATTACTTCTTCACTCATTGGAAGTCTTGCAAAAAATGTTTGATCTTTTTTCGCATCTTTTAGTGAACCTTCTACCTCATAAGTTTTAGCACTACTTCTTGCTGTTATAGTAACATCCTTGATGTTCCCATCAGATAGTTCACTCATAAATTCATTGTATGTTAGTTTTTTTATGTCTGTATTCATAAAATTAAATACATAAAATACTCCTAACATTATTAAAATCATAAATAAATATGGAACTAAACCCTTTTTTACATTCTTATTATTCACAACTCTTTTATTCATTTTTTTCCTCCTCTAGCAATATTTCATTATTATATCATACTTTTCCTTTTTTTGTTTATCAAATTTAGATTTTTTTAATCCTGGAATCCAAAGTATTTTTCCTTCTGAATCAGTAACAATAGGCCAAGTATCCCTTCTAGCTAAATTTATCTTTTTATCTATAAATATATCTTTAACCTTCTTTTTTCCATTTAGTCCTTTAACATATATTTTATCGCCAATTCTTCTTGTTCTAATTATTATTGGTAAACATATCTCATCACTTGATAATCTACATATATTGTTAGAGTTATCATCAGTAAATCCACATTTTTCTATACGATGACCATTAGGTAATTCTGCATATTTATTAAATTCTATTTCATAGGCCATTATTTCTTCTGTATTCCTTTTTAAGTAAAAATTATCATAGCTTTTAACTGCTAATATTTCATTTGGTAAATTAACCTCCATATTTGACTTTCGACTATTAATAACATACATCAAAAGATCTATATGCCTATCATTTACTAAAATCAAATCATCTTGATAATATTCTTCTAACATATAATATAGTATTTCTTTTTGAATATATCTATCAAGTTCCTTAAACTTTTCTATACTTAAAATACTATTTTTTATAACATGTTTTATTGCCTTATTTCTTTCTTTATTAATATATTTACTAGCTTCAGCAATATTTTCACTAAATTTTAGAAATTTTTTATGAACATTTTCATCTTCTTCTTTTAAAAAAGGTAAAACGTTTTTACGATATCTATTTCTAGTATATTTCATTTTTAGATTTGATTCATCTATAAAATATGGAACATTATTTTCCTTATCATAGTCCTCTAACTCTTTTTTTGTGTAATAAATTAAAGGCCTTACTAATTTATAGTTATTCATATCAACAATTTTATGAAATCCGCTATATCCTTGAAGGTTTGATCCTCTAACTATTCTCATAAGTACAGTTTCTATTAAATCATCTCCATGATGCGCTGTCATTAAATATTTAGCCTGATATTTACTTATAACATTTTCAAAGAAGTGGTATCTAATATTACGAGCCTCATTATGAAAATTATCATCACCATACTTTTCTATCTTCATTTTTTCAAGCATTATATTGTTTTTTTCACAATATTTCTTAATAAATTCTTCTTCTTCCTTACTTTGTGCTCTAATATTATGATTAACATGTGCACAAATTAATTGTAGACTATATTTATCTCTAATTTTTAGTAACATATCCATTAGTGCCATTGAATCTGGGCCTGTTGAACAACCGATTACGATTTTATCATTTTGCTCAAATTTAAAGTTTTCTTCAATATTAATCATATTATCACCACATCCATTCTAAAATAAATACACAATTTTTGCAATTAAAAACTATCTTACGGTATTCGTAAGATAATTTCCCCATCTTTTGAGTATGAATACTTTTCTCTAGCATATCTTGCTATATAATCAGGATCCTGTAATTTATCAGCATCAACTTGTAACTCATCTTCTTTTTCCTTTAATGCAACAAGTTTATTTTTTAATTTTTTCTTTTCTTGATACTTACCATATATTTCAACCCAATATTTACCTATAGTATAAGTAGTTCCAATAATTATAGCAATAGATGCCAAACCAAGAAATAGTAAACGTTTTACTGACTTTTTTGCTTTTCTTTTTTTTCTTGCCATAATTATCACCTACCTTCATAAATATAGTATATCACTGATAATTATGAAAACAAGAGATTTTCCTAAACTTTATTTTTTTTGACATTTTTTAAACACATTTTTTATCTTTTGCTTAAACATATCAACATATTTACCAAAATTAATAGATCCTATTAAAAATCCTACGGCAATTAATAACAAAAAATAACTATGAATAACACCATTGTTTAATTTTTTTAATATCAAGAAATAAAGTAGAGCTGCGTCTATTACATACACTATAGTAATAATAATTTTAAATACTTTGTTTTTACAAAATAAAAATCGATAATTTAAATTAGTAAAAATGGAAAAAACTATTCCAAAAACAAATGAAAAAGTTAACGATATTATTTGTGTTTTTAATTCCATTATTTAAACAACCTATTAAATATACTATTATCTTTTTGTTTTTTATTATTCTCTTCTAAATAATCGATTCCTTTAATCAACCCTCTTATTGAAACATTTCCTTGTAATGTATCTAATTTTATAAGTTCTAAATCTTCACCTTTTACTATTACAAACCCCATACTTGTTTCTAAAAGAAATTGTTCTGTATCAAAGTTTTCTATTTTTTTAACCCCAGTTATTATTAAATTTTTTCTTTCTACTAAATTTATTCCATGACTATAATTTCCTATTGAATCTTGTTTTTCCATATATTATTCCTCCTATAGAATAATATGTACAAGCTCAAATAATATTACAAAAAAAAGATGAATTAAGCTTCATCTTCTACTACATCTTCTGCATTATTATATGCTTCAATTATAGCTTCTTCAAACATTGCTCTTACCTCAGGATTAATTGGATGAGCGATATCTCTATATCCTCCTGTAGCAGTCTTACGACTAGGCATTGCTATAAACAAACCATTATCTCCTTCTATAACACGAATATCATGAACTGCAAAACTATCATCTAGTAATACAGATGCTATTCCCTTCATACGTGATCCTTCTTTTTCAATCTTACGTACATTAACTGATGTTATTTTCATGTATAGTCCTCCTTCTTAAAGCATTCAACTTTATATATTCATTTTATAATACTATTAAAAAAATTGCAATAACTATTTTTTTAATGCAATTTCCTTTATTTCTAAACTATTTGTCAAGACATCATTATAACTAAACGATTTTACTCGCTTTGTACTATCTTCCACTTTAATTATAAATATAGATCTATATACTTCAATTATTTTACCAACAAATTCATCTGTTTGATTTCTAGCACCCTTGAATTTAAATAGATAAATTTTACCCTTATTTTGGCTTATAAAAGCTCTTATTTTATTTATATTCATCTTGGATACCCCACGTACATAGTCCCTTCGGTAATAATTCCCCCTATACCATCTGAACCATATTTAGTTTTACCTATTAAAGAAATTAAATCTATACTTTTATTTCTAGCAGAAAGAGCTATTGATGATGCTATTATTGCTGGGTCTAGGGCATGAATATTAATACGTTTGGGACTTGACGCAAAATTAGCTCCAGCCTTAATTAATTCCTCATAATTTGATTGACAAGCACCAGAAATTATTATTAATTTATTTTGATCCTTTTCATATTTTCTCGCCTTTTTTACTGCATTAATAAAATTACCAGAATTTTGATAGTTATCTATATTTGAAATATCATTTTTCTTTTTATAATAAGCATCATGTCCTGTTATAACAAGAATATCGGGGGTATATTCTTTCAAATACTGATCTATATAATCCGCCATTTCTTCTTCCTTTAATTTTAATCCATATGCTTTTACATTTAAATTTCTATAAAATTTAATACACCTTTCTAAATAGTCTTCATCTCCGTCAATATGTAATATTTTACCAGGAAGATAAAAATATTCTGATCTATCTAAATCTAGGCTTTTAATATTTTCATTTATTATTTCTCTATCAGATTTTACTGTATTAAGTTTAGTACTAGATTTTACTAAGTCATCTAATTCACTATCTGCATACAACCGTAATTCTACTCCCTTTAATATTGCAATATTATTGGATATATCTATTATTTTAAAATAAATATCATTATTATATGATTTTCTACTTACAATATCTCCTACTTTAAAATTCATAAAATCATCTCCACCTAATTTTATGAAATAAAAAAAGAAATATTCCTAGGATAATTCATCACTTATCTCTACAAATATTTCTATAGGTAATTGCTCTGCTCTAACACTCAATCCATAATCATAACGTTTTAAAACCTTTTCTACTGTTACTAAATCATAATTAGATAAATTATTTTTTATAGTTTTTCTTTTATATTTAAAGCTATCCCTTATTAATCTAAATAATAAGTCCTCATTTTTTGCCTTTTTAATATTTTGCTTTCTAGTTAAGGAAATGACTTCACTATCTACATTTGGAACTGGTTTAAACATATTTCTATTTACTTTAAATTCTCTTTTTATATCATAAAAATAATTTAACAAAACTGTAATTGATCCATAACTTTTAGTTTTAGGGGATGCTGATAATCTTTCACCTAATTCTTCCTGAACCATCATAACAATCTTTTCAAATGGAATTTTAGTATCTATTAATTTTAATAAAATTGGACTAGTTATATAATAGGGAACATTACTAACAAAATAAATATTGTCATATTTATATTTATTAATATCATCTGATATATTTCTTTTTAAAAAATCACCATAAATTATTTCTAAATTGTCTACATTTTCAAATCTTTTTTTTAGGTATTGTTCTAAATCTAAATCTATTTCATAAGAAATAACATTAGTTGAATATTTAATAAGTTCATTAGTTAGTATTCCTTTACCAGGTCCTACTTCTATAGTTAATGAATTAGGCTTTATAAGAGCACATCTAGCTATTTTATTTACCAGATTTTCATCAGATAGAAAGTTTTGACCATATTTCTTTTTAAAATTAAAATCTTCCATTCGTATCACCACAACGAGATAATTATATAACAAAAAAAAAGAGATGTCTATAACACCTCTACAGATGAATCATTTATGGGAGATGTTGTTATTTTTCTAGCTATTTGATTAGTATTAATTTTTTTCTCTTTTTTAACTTGAAACATGAAAAATATATTAGCAATTGATAATCCATATAATAACACTTTCATAAATGAAAGAAAATCACTAAAATAGGAAAAGTTTATACCATAACCCATTATTTCATTCAATACCATATTTTTATCAAATATAGTTCTAATATCTACTATTAATATAGTTAAGAATACAATTACTGAGGTTAGATTATAAAATAAATTTTTAGATACACTATTTTGTTTTGCCACTAAATTAATAAAGAACAAAATCAATAATATAATAAATGGTATAAATATATCAATAGCTTCTATAATGTTCTTATTAAGTCTATCATACATAGAAAGAATAATATAAAATGTAGTTGCAAAACTAATTATAAAGAGTATCCATTTAAAAAACTTAAGTATACCATTAAGTATTTCCTTCATTCTAAATTCCTCCCACTACATTTTTATACCACTCCGATACATCATAAATAAAATCTATTGCAGAGACGTAATTATTTAATATAGAGTAGTAACTATCTTTTGTTTGATTGTATATTTCTATTTTTGAAGATTCACTACTAAAATAATAACTGCTATTTCCTTTTATTGTTTTTTGAACATAATCTGTTGATTTTATCAATTGATTAATATTATCTTCCATAAATGGAGATATTGTTTCTAGATTTGTTATTTTAAGATTATTTTCACTAGGATCTAATGACAATTCATAAAGTTGTTTAACTAAACATTCATTTGATATCTGTTTTTGATAAAACTGTTGCATATCATAAACATCTTTTATATTAACTTTTTTCTTTGTCATTATTGAATTGAATTCTTTAGTATCAATAGCATTGGTACAAACCTCTAATCTTGATTTAATACTAGCTAAACTATCTGAATCTTCGCTTCCTTTGTAATCATTATAGTTAAATACTGCCGTATTTTCTTTTATTTTCGTTAATTTACTAGTAACCTCATCATATACTTTGTCATCATTTGCTTGTTTTATATAAACCTCATTTACTTCTCTATAATGATAAAAGTTCAAAAAAAGAAGAAAAAAACTAAAACCAAATACTAACCCAGTTATCGTATACGCAATTATATTTGCATATTCTATCATTAATTTTTTCATATTATCCCTCTTTTATATTAGATCTATATCATCATCACTATCATCTTTTTTATTATTTTCTTTATCCTTATATGGTTCAATGACTTCTATATATTCTTCTTTTTCTTCTGATTTTTTTTCTTTTATTTTTCCTTTGGTATTTCCAATTATTGATTTAAACAATTTAATAATATCATATATAACAATACCTAAACATGGTATTACCACTAAAAATACAATTCCATAAGAACTAGTTAGTGCATACTGTATATACCCAATTTTAGGTATTCTTAGTATTACTTTTCCATTAATATTATCGTATGGTACTAAAGATGAATCTTCAGTATTATTATTATCTCCTTTGGTTCTATAATAAACCTTATTATCTTTTGATTTTTCTACACCTACAATTCTATGGGTAATTGTTAATCCAGAATACCTTGGATCATTTGAAGTAAATGTTATTATATCTCCTTTTTTAAGTTCATTTTGTTCTTTCCTTTGTATTACAACAGCATCCTCTACTTTTATAGTTGGAACCATACTGGGACTGATAATAATATAAGCTCCAAATAGTGGTTGTTTTGTAACTCCCTTTTTTATATTATTTTGCAAATCAACAAAATATAGGATAAACATAAGTGCAACTAAAATTAAAATTATCAATATAGAATATAAAAAGATTTTAGCTACGAAATGATATATTTTATAAACTAATTTTAAAGTACTATTTTTTTCTTGTTTTTCATCTGCTACATCACTCATTTCATCACCACCCATTATTCTCCTATTATTCTAGTATTAGAATATCACAAAAAGACAAAAACAACAATAATAAAAGAAGGTAAAAATTTTCCCTTCTCTACTTTTATATCAATATCTTCTTTTTTATTCTTAAATTATTTCTATAACATTACCTAATACTTAATCATACTTGTACTATCATTAATTTTCACTAACATTTGCATTAAGCCTTGCCTTAAAGGTTTTACTATCATCACTTATATCATAATCATCAGCAAGCCACATTCTCAATCTTATTTTTTGAGAAAAGCTCCCTGAAAATGTACCTTTGTATATTACTACACCAGAAGGATCACTTTGAGCTGTTTCTAAATCACTAAATCTTTTTACTCCATTTAATTCCTTTTCTGGTGCTTCTCCATCTGTTACATAAGTTTTCACATATTGTGCATTAAGTTTTGGTTCAGTTGAATTATTAATTGCATAAATTTCATAAGTACCCCTACATGTTCCCTTACATTTGCATGTTAATGTTGAATCATAGTATCCTTGATCATAACCATTATAAGAATCACTAGTTAAAGTTTTACCTACTTCATCTGAGATAGGAAATGCTGATTTAATAGAAATGGCTGGCCCATCACTAAAATTACATTTTATTGACCTTGTACTTATAACATTATTTACTTTTCCCTCTCTACTCCAAACAAATACAGCATATGATATCCCGATTATAGTAGAAATTAACAAAACCAAAAGTAAAACTGTTAATAATACTTTTTTATTTGAGTCTTTATTTTTTTTCATTTTTATCTCCCTTTGCCCAATTTTCCATACACATTAATTTTAACTGCATATGTTTTAACATCTTGGATATTAGCTTTATCACTTAACCACATTCTTAATCGATAATTATCGTTAGAACTTACTTTTGTTTTTACTTTTTTCAATATCATAGATCCTTTTGGAGAACCTATTTCACTATCTTTAATTATAGCTTTAAAAGGGGTAGGATTTACTATTTCTTCATACGTTCCACTAACTTGTTTTTCTAAGTATATGCGTATATCATTATCACTTATAGTTGAATTTTTATCCTTAACAGCTGCTATTTCATAAACAACTTTTGTTTTTTTAGGATTTTTTGTTGATACTGTAAAATCAAAATATTCATTTTTACCATTTAATTTTTTTCCTACTTCATCAGATGTTGGAGCAGCATTTTCTATTGAAATACCATTGGTACTTTCTGTATATGTCATTGAAACATTTGCTTTTACATCATCCTTAGACTGCTTATTTTGCTCCATTTTTATATATGCAGAAAAAGATAGGCAAATTACCAACAACACAAGAATTATTACTAGTATAAGAGAAATAATTATTTTTTTTGAATATTCCTTATTTTCATTTTCCTCACTCTTCATATAGTATTCCTTCCTTCATCTTCCCATATTATATCAATTAAACATTAACATATTTATTATTTTAAGTCAAATATAAGATAAGCATTATTAGTTGTTATTTTTGCCACTTCTTCAATTGAAACTTTTTTAACCTCAGCAAGTTTTTTAGCTATTATAGGAATATATTTAGAACTATTTGTTTTACCTCTATATGGTTCAGGAGTTAAATAAGGGCTATCTGTTTCTAATACTATATTTTCTAAATTAATATTTTCTATAACCTTATAAAGTTTACTATTTTTGAAAGTTAATACCCCTCCTATACCAAGTTTATATCCCATTGATATGTATATATTAGCTGTTTCCAAGCTTCCAGAAAAGCAATGAATAACACCACTAACGTTGTACATTTTTAATATATCAATAGTATCCTTTGTAGCATCACGACTATGAATAACAACTGGTAAATTTAGTCTTTGCGCTATTTTTAATTGCTCTTTGAATAACTTTTTTTGCTTTTCTTTATCTGTACCATAATGATAATCTAGACCTATCTCACCTATACCTACAATTTTTTGATTTGTTTTTATTAAAGTTTCTAACCTTTTTAAATCTTCATCACAAACTTTATCTATTTGATCTGGATGATATCCAAATGTTGCGTATACATTATCATAATTATTAATTATATTTAAACTTTCCTCTATATCTTCAACTGCACAGCAAGATATAATTATTTTTTCTAAACCATTATTTTTACTATCAGTTATAACCTCATTTATATCATCATAATAATTTTTTGATATATGGCAATGTGTATCTATATACATAATGCACCTCCTTCTTTTAGATTAAAATAAAAAAATATCACTGTCAATGATATTTTGCAATACGGCTTTTATGTATTTTTAATCTAATATAGTTAAGTGTAATTAGTAAAAAATACGATACATCTAAATAATTTCTAGCGGATATAATTACTATTAATGAAATAATTAAAAATATTATATAAAAATTATCTAAATTTAAGCATTTCAATATCCTCTCCTGCATCTTTTTCTGCATAGATGTTAGTATCTCCTTTCATATTCTTTTACAAATACTACATACTATAAACTACCATAAAAATATAACACAAAAAAATAGGATTGGTTCACTAACTTTTCCTATTTTTACACATTTTTACAATAATTTTATATTTCAGATGGGTCTACTCTCTTAAATAATGGAGTTGGTTGGATTAATTCATATTTATTATTATCAACATAACTAAAACAATTTTCATTATTATTAATTTGCTTCACAATATTTTCTGATGTTTCTGGTAAATATGGACTTAAGAAAACTGCACTAACTCTTATTGACTCTAATAAATTATATATTACAGTTTCTAATCTATCTTTTTCATTTGAATCTTTTGCTAAAACCCAAGGTGTAGTTTCATCTATATATTTGTTACTAGCTCTTAATAAATTGAAAATTTCTGTAATTGCAGCATTTATTTCTATATTGTCCATTTTTTCTTCTACTTTGTGATCCAAGCTATTAATTTTTTCTATTAGACTATCATCTAAGTCATTATTGACATTCTTATTAGTTATGATTCCATCAAAATATTTATTTCCCATTGAAATAGTTCTTTGAACTAAATTTCCTAATACATTTGCCAAATCACCATTAATTCTTTCTATCAATAAGTCATAAGTAATATTTCCATCACTTGAATATGGTATTTCATGTAATAAATAATATCTTACTGCATCTACGCCAAATTTTTCTACTAGTTCATCTGCATAAATAACATTTCCCTTACTTTTACTCATTTTATCATTATTCATTAATAACCAAGGATGTCCGAAAATCTTTTTAGGTAATGGTAAATCCAATGACCATAAAAAACATGGCCAGTAGATAGAATGAAAACGCATAATATCTTTACCTATCAAATGTAAATCTGCAGGCCAATACTTTTTAAATGTTTCAGATTGATTATCAACATCATATCCTATATTTGTAATATAATTTGTTAAGGCATCTAACCAAACATATACTACGTGTTTAGGATCAAAAGATACAGGGATACCCCAATTAAATGAAGTTCTAGTAACACATAAATCTTGAATACCTGGTTTTATAAAGTTATTTATCATTTCATTTTTTCTAGATTCAGGTTGAATAAAATCAGGATTATCTTCTATATATTTTTCTAATTTCTTTTGATATTTAGATAGTTTAAAGAAATATGCTTCTTCCTCTGCTTCTTTTACATCTCTCCCACAATCTGGACATTTTCCATCAACTAGTTGTGATTCGGTCCAAAAAGATTCACAAGGAGTACAATATAATCCCTTATATTCACCTTTATAAATATCTCCATTTTCATACATTTTATCAAATATGTGTTTTACTACTTCTTCATGTTTCTTATCTGTTGTTCTAACAAAATTATCATAACTAGTATTCATTAAATCCCATATTCTTTTTATTTCACTTGAAATATTATCAACATATTCTTGAGGAGTTATTCCTGCTTCTTTTGCCTTTATCTCTATTTTTTCACCATGTTCATCTGTTCCTGTTTGAAAATAAACATCATATCCTTTTAGTCTTTTATATCTTGCAATAGCATCTGCTAATACAACTTCATATGTATTCCCAATATGAGGTTTTCCTGATGTATATGCTATAGCTGTACTTATATAGTATTTTTCTTTTTCCATAATTATCCTCCTAAAATTAAAAAAATATTATAAATGTAAGGACGAATTAATATTCGCGGTACCACCTTACTTTATAATATTCCATTATACACTTAAATAGTTAACGCCTAATTACGATTATACCTACATATCGATATAATAGTTCAAAAGTCATATTTTATAATCATTTATATCTGTTTGCACCATCCACAGATTCTCTTAAATAAATTAATTATAAAACTCTTTCTCACAACCTCTAAATATGGAAGTATTGTAACACAGTTTTTTTTATTCTTCAATATGTTTTCCTAAAAATTTTGATGCCATATTGGCCATTTTTACTTCTATATCGGTAATACTATCTGAAACTGTAAATATTACTACAGTTCCTATAGCATCACCATTCATTATTATAGGAGAAATGGTATATGAACATTTTTCTATTTGACCATCCACAAATTCTACTTCTTTAACACTCTTTTCTATAACTGTTTCTCTATTTGCTAATTTCTCTTCCAAATATTTTGATATATTTTTTTCTTGATATTTACCTTTTAAATTTCCAGAACTAGATATAACCTTATCTCTATCAGTAATTAAAACTTCTTTTAATAAAACTTTATTAATTGTATTTGATAAATCATTAGAAATATCATTTAAATCAGACATAGATGAATATTTTTTTAAAGCTATCATTTCATCTTCTACAAATATTTCAAGAGATTCACCATCATGTATTCTCAAAGTTCTTCTCATTTCTTTAGGAATAACAATTCTTCCTAAATCATCTATTCTTCTTACTACACCAGTTGTTCTCATCTGTATTCCTCACTTTCATCTACAAATATTATTTCTGATTTTTACAAGTTTATACCTAATTCAATTAATTATTTATATTATTATTATAATATTTATTCATTAAATTTCTTTTGGTAAATATTTCCAAATAGTTAACAAATAAAAAAAGTACTATTTTCTAGTACTTTTTTCCGAATCGAATATGTGTGAATTAGTCTTTGTAAATAAATATCTTTCACCATGTTCATTAACCATACTAATGAGAGTTCTGTCCTTTATCATCGTTTTCATCTCTATTTCGCTTAGGAGTTGTTTTTGATATGGTCCACTCATATATTTTAAAAATCCTGTTGTTACTTTTTGCTTGGCAGCTTCATCTGCACTTTCACTATATATAGTTTCCACATCTGGTTCTAACCTAGATGAAATATTTTCTTTTAACATTCCTTTAAATTGTTTTTTTAATTCTCTATTAATTGGTGTTAAATCTTTATTTTGAATTGTAATTATTTCTGTTTCTCTTTCAGGCTCAAATGATTGAACCTTATCTATCAATCTAGATTGTCTTACCTCTTTTAAATGATTTAAATCATCCTTCAAATCATTTCTAAACTTTTTTACTAGACTATTTAATTTTTCAGTATTTAAAATTAACTTTTCCTTTTTAGCTAAAGATATCAATTTATTTTTTACTGCATCCATTGAATCTAATGGTGGCTGTTTTATGAGTGAACATATATCCTCATCTATTAAGGCTTTAGTATTATTTTTAATTATTTCCTCTACTGCCTTTTTATAAGTTTGTAAATGCTGCCTTTTAAATTCTTCTAGCATCTCACTATCTGTCATACTAAAACCTCCTGTACCCAACTATATACAAGAATAACAATCCTTATTTTTTTAGTCAATACCTTTATTGAAATTAGTTAAAATATAATCAAGTAAATCGGTTAAATAATAAATTGGATGTTTATCTAATTTTATAGTATCCAAAATTATTGAAATAGTACTTTCCTTACTCTTAAATCTAAACATAGTAGATATTCTAAAAGCTTCTATAAATAATTCTTCCATATCCAAATATTTAGCTAAATCCTTTGAAAAAATTAATTCTATATAATTTTTTGTTTGATTTACTTTTTTTACATTTATTTGTTTGATTTGATTTTCAAACCATTCACTATACATATATATATACATATCATCGTCTATTTTTCCAAAACGATCCTCTATTTCTTCTTTTACTTTAATCAATTTTTTCTTGCTATCTATTTCATTAATTTTTTTATGGATTTCTATTTTTAATTTTTCATCTAAAACATATTCATCTTTGATATGTGTAGATATATTTATTACCTGTTTATTAGAATCTTCAATCTCATCTTCTTCTAATATTAATTTTCCCTTTCTTCTTTCTACTTCATTATCTAACATTTTCAAATACAATTCTATACCAACGGTATCAATAAATCCCGCTTGCTCACTTCCTAATATATCACCAGCACCTCTAATAGATAAATCCCTAGTTGCAATAGAAAAACCGCTTCCTAATTCTGTAAATTCTTTTATTACATTCAATCTCTTTACAGCTGTTTCTGTTAAAACCTTTTGTGGATTATACATCAAATAAGCATAAGCAAACTTATTACTTCTGCCTACTCTACCTCTTATCTGATACAATTGACTAAGTCCAAATCTATCAGCATCTAATATAATTAAAGTATTAACATTTGGAATATCTATTCCAGTCTCTATTATTGTTGTACAAACTAAAATATCAAATTCTTTATTAACAAAGTTAATCATTTTATTTTCTAAAGTGGTTTTATTCATTTGACCATGTGCAAAATCTACTTTTGCATCTGGGGCCAGTTTTTTGATTTTTTCTACTTTTAATTGAATTTTTTCTACACTATTAAATAGAATAAAAATTTGACCATTTCTGGATAGTTCTTTATATATAGCATCCCTTATTAATTGATCATTTTCCTCAACAACATAGGTTTGAATAGGATATCTATCGACTGGAGGAGTTTCTATTAATGATAAACTTCTAATACCTACCATTGACATCTGTAGAGTTCTAGGTATTGGGGTTGCTGTTAATGTTAAAACATCTATATTTGTTTTATATTCTTTAATTCTTTCTTTGTGTAATACTCCAAATCGTTGTTCTTCATCTATTACCAATAATCCTAAATTTTTAACTTCTATGTCCCTACTAAGTAATCTATGGGTTCCTATTACTAAATCAATAGTTCCATCAAGTAATCCTGCTTTTATTCTTTTTGTTTCTTTTTCTGTTGTAAATCTATTTAATAATTCTATGTTAACTGGAAAGTTTTCGAATCTTTTTAGTGCATTTTTATAATGTTGATCCGATAATATAGTAGTTGGACATAATAGTAAAACTTGTTTAGAATCAACTATTGCTTTAAAGATGGCTCTAAAAGCTACTTCTGTTTTTCCAAAACCAACATCACCACATAAAAGTCTATCCATTGGTTTATCATCTTCCATATCACCTTTTATTTGGTTAACAGCTATTTGCTGATCAGTAGTCAATTTAAAAGGACAATCTTTTTCAAATTCTTCCATTAATAAACCATCTTTACTAAAAGCAAAACCTTTTTTACTTTCTCTTTCTGCATATAAATTTAAGAGTTTATCTGCCATATCCTTAACTTTTTGTGTTACTCTAGCTTTTGTTTTTTTCCACTCAATGCTATCCATTTTATTTATTTTAGGAACTACGCCTTCTTTTCCAACGTATTTACTCAATAAATCTATTTTTTCTACTGGAATATATAATTTATCTGTGCCCTTATATAATACTTCTATATAATCTTTTGCAATACCATTTGAGGTAAGTACTTTTATTCCATTATACATTCCTATTCCATGAGCATTATGAACTACATAATCTCCTACCTCAATACTATTAATATCTTTTATTTTTGAAGCATATTTAAATCTAGTTTTATATTTTTTATTTTCTGTTTTTTCTTTAAATAGTTCATGAGCTGATAAAAATATATAATTATCTATCTCAAAACCTTCAGATAGATTTTGTTCAATAATATTAATTTTGTTTTCTCCTATATGCTCTTCATCAGTTTCAATTATTTTACAGTTTAATAATTTTATTACTCTCCTAATCTTATCTTTAGGTAGACATATTATAATAGTTTTATTGTTATTTATTTCTTTTGTTAAATAATCATTTATTAGAGATATATTTTCTTTAAAATTACTAATGGTATGAACATTAAATTTTTTTATTAATGACTTTTGTATTTTTGATGAAGCATTATTTATACTAAGATAATACATAAATTCTTTTTCTGATAGTTCATCTAAAGAAAACATATACTTTCCATTAAATTGCTCATCTTTTGTTTCATGATAGGTATTACATTCTTCAAAAATTTGATGATAATTGACCTCTAATTGAGAGTAGTCTTTATATATAACAATGTTATCGTCTATATAATTAGAAATATTTACACAATGTTCATATTCTGGTAATAGTTTTTGTTTGTTTTCACTTGCATTACCTAATCTTTTACTAGTAATAAATTCACTGAATGTTTTTATTGTGATTTCTTTTACTTTTTCAATTGATTTTTGGCTAGCTGGAGAAAAATATCTAATAGAATCTATTTCATCACCAAAGAATTCTATTCTAACTGGGTTTTCTTCACCTATTGGAAATACATCAATTATAAAACCACGAATTCCTACTTCTCCTGTTTTTGTTACTATAGTTTCAACTTTATATCCAACATTAATTAACTTTTCTACTAATTTTTCTGGTTCTATTTCCATACCTACTTTTAAATCAATAAATGATTTTTTATATAAATCTTTTTCTGGTAAAAAACGTAAATACCCCATTAGGTTAGTAATAATTATCATATTTTTATTTTTAATTATTTCATTTAATGTTTCTAACCTATTAACCATTAAATCAGGTGATATTGCAATAGCTTCACTAGTCAAAAAGTCATCCATTGGAAATAGGAACACATTATTTGTATAATTTTGGATAGATGAATATAGTTTATTTGCCTCATACAATGAACTTACTACTAATAAGATATTTTTCTTTTTACTTAATTTTGATAAATAAACACAAAAAAACTCATCGGTAACACCAGAGATACCCATGCCTTTTTCATAATCTATGTTTAGTATCTTATCAAATACATTCATATAATCACCTATTTTTCCGATTATACATACTCATTAAAGTAGCAAAATCTTTAGTAAAGAAATCATTTAGAATGTTTACAAAAGTTTTATTCAAATTATCTAATATTTTTTTATCATCACTATTAATTTTTCCTAAAACATAATCTTTAGTATCTATATCTTTTCTATTTGATATTCCAACTTTTAATCTTTTATATTTATTAGTATTTAAATGAAATTCAATATTTTTTAAACCATTATGACCTCCACTACTTCCAGATGGTCTTAATCTAAAATTACCAATATCTAAATCTAAATCATCACTTATAACTAATATATCATCTACATTAATCTTATAAAAATCTACATATTTTCGAACAACCTCTCCAGAAAGATTCATATAAGACTGTGGTTTTAAAAATATAACATCTTCATTAAATAGTTTTGCCTTTATAAATAGTCCATTGAATTTAAGTTTAAATGAACCTAAATTTTTAGTGGTGATATAGTTATCAATTACAGAAAAACCAACATTATGCCTAGTATTTTCATACTCTTTACCAGGATTTCCTAATCCTACTATTAACTTCATTCTTTTTCACTTCCAGTCTTGTATTCTTTATAAATTATCGACTTTGATACATTTCTTTCTTTGGCAACTTTTTTCATAGCTTCTTTCTCATTAAGACCGTCATCTAAATATAATTTTATATGTTCTTCTATACTAACTGAACTAAAATCTATTACCTCATTATTTCCTTCTACAACCAAAACGAGTTCTCCTTTTAAGTCAGTAATTTGTTCTATTATATCAGATATAGTACCTCTAAATATTTCCTCATATAATTTAGAAATTTCTCTTGATAAGGAAATTCTTCTATTTCCAAAAACATTCTTAATATTATTTAATGTATTTTTTATTCTATGGGGAGCTTCATAAAAAATAATAGTATATTTCAGATTTTTTAATGATTCTAATTCTTGGAGTTGCTTACTATTTTTTGAATTCAAAAAACCATAGAATAAAAATGGAGATGGAGTAATTCCTGATGATATTAATGCTGGTACAAAGGCTGTGGCACCAGGTAATCCAACTACGTTATAACCATGTTTTATGGCTTCCAAAGCTACTACATATCCAGGATCACTAATAATTGGAGACCCTTGATCAGTTACTAAACCTATATTTTTACCATTTTCTAGTGCTTCTATAACTTTACCTTTAATATGATCCTCATTATGTTCATGACAACTTATTAGCTTTTTCTTTATTTCATACTTTCTTAATAAATTTCCAGTTACTCTAGTATCTTCGCATAAAATAAAATCGACTTGTTTTAACAAATTTAAAGATCTTATTGTTATATCCTCTAAATTACCAATTGGAGTGGGAATTAAATAAAGACAGGCTTGTCCATCATAGCTTTTTTGACTCATTTTTCTTCCTCCTTTGTTTCTATTAAAGTAGTATATTCATCTGTTTTTTCTCCATCCTTATTATATAAAATAAATGGAGGTTCTATCTTTAAACCATCATTACCATTTTTTACACATTCTAATAAGAAAATTGTTGCACTTTTATTCAAATTAGTGTGAATAAACTTTAATCTTTTTGGAATTAAATTAAAACTTTTTAATATTTCTAGTGCCTCTATTAATCTTTCTGAATTATATACTATATATAATGAACCATTATTATTTAATAGTTTTTTACTCACTTTTGCTATATCATTAATATTTAAAAATTCCTCATGGCGAGCAATCGATTTAGCAAGTTTTGGACTAAATTTACCATTTTTAAAATATGGTGGATTGCACACTATAATATCATAATAATTATTTCTATTTAACAGTACAGATTCTTTTATGTCTTCATTATATAGACTAATTTGATCTTCTAATTTATTATATTTTATTGTTTTTGTAAATAGATCAGATAGTTCTTTTTGGATCTCAATAGCATCTATATTTTGATTTGTTTTTGTAGATAATACTAATGAGATAGCACCTGTTCCTGCACCTATATCTAATATATTTTTTTTATTAGATTTTAATTCAACAAATTCCGCAAGAAGAATACTGTCTAAATTATACTTAAAAAAATCATCATCCTGAAAGATTTTTATATTATATCCTAATAAATCATTAAGTTTTTCCATATTAATTTAAGACTTTTTCCTCTACTATATTGTTTTTATCAATTTGAACCTTATAAGTATTATTAAAAATATTTATAGATATAACCTTACCTTCACCACTCGATGTCTTTACTTTTGAACCTATTTTTGGAAATTTTGATTTTAATTCACTATATACCTCATCTTCATAATTTAAACAACATAATAATCTACCACATACACCATTTATTTTTGTTGGATTTAAAGCTAAAAATTGATTTTTAGCCATATTGATTGATACACTATTAAAATCAGTTAAAAAACTATTACAACATAAAAATAGTCCACAAGGGCCTATACCACCAATTAATTTAGCCTTATCCCTTACTCCTATCTGTCTTAATTCTATTCTTGTTTTATATTTTTGAGCTAATTTTTTTGCTAATTCTCTAAAATCTACTCTCTCATCTGATAAATAATTCAAAAATAATTGAGTTCTATCAAAAGTATAATTAGCATTTATAAAATTCATTTTCAAATTTAGTTTTTTAGCTAAAGATTTTGCATATATTAATACTTTTGCAGAATCATTTTGATTATCATTATATTGCTTTATATCTTTCGATGTTGCTAAGCGTTTTACATATTTTAGAGGAAATACTATGTTTTCTTTTTTTTCTTTAAATACGTTAGTTTTACAGGTCCCCATTTCTAATTTATTTTCTATTTCAACAATAACTTTATCATTTTTTTTAATTGGTAAATTATTTGAAGAAAAATAATATTTATTAGTTGAATTAGGAAATGAAATTGCAACTATATCAAACATTTATCTCACCTCCATTATTTTTATTAACATATCAGTTAACCATAGTTTTAAGTTTACATTATATTGTAATCTATCTCTAAATTCATTAATAATTTCTATATATTTAATAAGAGATGTTGACTCTTTTTTTGATAAGAAATCTTTTTCGTTATTCATAATTAATTTTGATTCTAATGAATAATCAAAAATATATTCTAAAGTTGTTAAAATTTTCTTTGATGATTCCTTATCTACAAATAACTCTGATATATATTTTTCATAATTTATAATTAAATTTGTATTTATATTAATATCTTCTGCGAAATTCAAAATGGAAGAATCTATCGTACTCAACTCTAGCTTTTTTTGAGAAAAGCTTAAAATTTGACATCTTGATAATATAGTATCTAAAACCTTATATCTATTATTGGTTAGCAATATTGCTATTATACCTTCATTAGGTTCCTCAAGAAATTTTAACATTGTATTCGCTGATGAATCATTTAGATTTTCTGCCTTATCAATAACATATATTAATTTATTATCTAGCATTGATTTCTTAGAAAACTCTGTTTCTAAATTAAGAAGCTGTTCTTTCTTTATCCAACTACCATCAGGAGTTATTACCTTTAAATCAGGATAACAATCATCTTCTACTTGTTTTTTTATTTTTGATACTGCTATATCATCATTATCATAATCAACTGTTAATAATATTTTTACAAATTCCTTTATTTTTTGTTTGTAACAACTATCATCAAATACTTCTATTAAATAAGCATGTGATATTTTCTTGTTTTTTACAATACTATTATTTATAAATTCAAATAATTTTGGTTCTTCTTCTAATATATTTTTCAAAATATCACCTACTTAATTATTAAAGTGCAACTATTTTTAATAAAAGTAAAGCTATAAGTGATGGAACACCTAGAAATGCTACTGAACCTACAGTTATAGCATTAATTGGTATTATCATATTGAAATTTGTTGCAATAAGATTATATCCATACAAAACAAAATAGCTTATAATAATTTTTTTTAAAACAAAACCTAATTTTTTCATACTTGTCCATCTCCTTAATTAAAAGTATGAAAATATTAAAAATTTATGCCACTTCTTTTCTATCATTTAAAGCTCTCTCTAAAGTTAGACTATCAATATATTCTATATCAGCTCCCATAGGCACACCACTGGCAAGTCTTGTTATTTTAATATTTGTATTTTCTAATATTTTTTTTATATAAAGAGCTGTTGTTTCTCCTTCTACACTTGGTTTGAATGCAAATATTATTTCTTCGTACTTTTCCTCTTTTACTCTTTTTAATAACTTATCCAAACCTATATCCTCTGGATTTATACCATCTAGTGGAGAAATTAATCCCTCCAGTATATGATAAAGGCCCTTATACATTCCCATTTTTTCAAATAAATAGAGACTTTTTACATCATCTACAACACATAATGTTTTTTTATCTCTATAATCATCAGTACAAATAGAACATATCTCGCTTTCAGTAAGGTTATTACAAACATTACATTTATTTATTTTATGTTGAATGTTTTTCAAGTTATCGGAAAAAAACTCTACATTTTCACTATCCATTTCTAAAACAGAAAAAGCTAATCTCTCTGCCGTTTTTTCTCCTATACCAGGCAATAGTTTAAATGATTCTATTAGATTTTTTATGCTTTCTGGATACATTTTTTAAAACAACCCTGGCATTGAATTACCAAATTTTCCCATTTTAGATTCAGTCATTTCATCTACTTTTTTATTAGCATCGTTAATTGCTAAAAGGACCATATCCTCTAACATTTCAATATCTTCTTTTTCAAGACTATCTGCATTTATTTGAACTTTAACAACTTCTTTTGTTCCTTTTACAGTAACTTTAACTAAAGAACTTTCTCCAACAAATTCAGTATTATCAATTTCTTCCTTAATATTCATCATGTCCTTTTGCATTTTTTGTGCTTGTTTCATTATAGCTTGCATATTCATATTATCATCCTCTTTCTATTTTATTTCTAATATATCTCCAAAATCAGCAAGTGGAGATTCTTCTTGTAATTCTAATCCAGATTCAATTATTAATTCTGGTTCTTCTATAATATCATATTTTTGATGTTTTTTTGTCATATTTATATAGTTTTGTTTTTCTTCTTCCCATTTTTTTGTAGTTATGATTCCTATTTTTTTATCTATATTTCCAAGTTTTTTCAATACTTTTTCAAATTTTTCTACTTCTTTTACATTTTGATCAACAACAGAATCATATTCATAACTGATTATAATAATATTTTTACTTGATACTCTTATTTTAGAGTTTAATAGTTCAGATACTATATATCCATATTTTTGATCAAAAACATAATCATTTAAATTTTGAATTAATTTTTCATCGTTTATTTTTTCAGTTTTATCTGCTTCAGCCATAGCATTGTTTAATCTTATTTTCATTATTTCATCAATATTTGATTTTTCTTCTGTTTTTTCAACTTTATTTTCATTAATATTTTCATTTATTTTATTGACTTGTACAGGGATTTCATTTTCTTGGGAAATATTTTTAGTATCGGTTTTATCAGAAATTATTTCCCGGGAAATAATTTCTTCGGCTTTTTCTGACTTATTTTCTATTTCTGAATCTTTTCTATCTTCTTTTATATTTGATTTTAGTTTATTCATATATTTTAATATAAGTAATTCTATATATATTTTAGGATTATTAGATTTCTTTATATCGAACATATTTTCTATTAATGAATTTATTAGTCCTTGATATATTTCTAAATCAAAAGATATTTTTTTATTATTTAGATAATAATCAACTATGTAATCTCTTAAAATATAAACAAGTTGATTTGCTATTTCTATTAGATTTTTACCATTATCGTTATACTCATTAATTTTTAGTATAAATTCCTTAAAGTTTGCAGATAAAATTATATTTATTAATTCTTCTAGTTCCTGTTTAGAAATCATATCATTAATTTCTAAATAATCTTCTATTGCTATTAAATCTTGTTTATAAGATGAAATCTTATCTAGAGAACCAAGAGCATCTCTCAAACCACCATTTGAACTTATTGCTATTTGAGTTAATACATCACTATCTATAGAAATAGATTCTAAATTACAGATTTTTTTCAATTGTTCTACTATATTATCATTACTTATTCTCTTGAATGAATAACACTGGCATCTAGATATTATTGTATCAGAAACCTTTTGTGGATCTGTTGTTGCCAAAATGAATATAACATGTTTAGGAGGTTCTTCCAGAGTTTTTAATAATGCATTAAATGCTCCTGGAGTCAACATATGAACCTCATCTATTATATAAACTTTATATTTTAATTCACTAGGTACTATATTAACCTTATTTCTAATTTCTCTTATTTCATCAACACCATTGTTTGATGCTGCATCTATTTCTATTATATCAACAGTTTCAAAATCTTTTGATTTTAAGCAACTATCACACTTTTCACATGGATTTCCTTCAATAGGATTTTCACAGTTAACTGCTCTAGATAAAATTTTTGCTATCGTTGTTTTACCAATACCTCTAGGTCCAAAAAACATATAAGCATGACTTATTTTTTTATTTTGAATTGAATTTTTTAATGTTTCTATAACATATTTTTGGCCTACTACATCATTAAAGTTTTTAGGTCTATATTTTCTATATAATGCTTGATACATAGTCTAAATCCTCCATCCATGCCTATATTATAACACATTTCTATTTATTTCTTTGCTTTTTAAAGAAAGTTTCTATTGTTTTTTTATAACTATCATTATTTATCTTTTCTATTTTCATTACTCTTTTATTTATATCTGTTTTTTGTAATATTTCATTACTTATTTCATTATTTTTATTATCCAATATATAATAAATATTTCTTATTCTTGATTGTTTTATAGCACTAGAACACATTGGACAAGGTTGTAAAGTGATATATATATCACAATCGTTCAATCTCCAATTTTTAAGTTTTTTTGAGGCTTTATTTATAGCAAGTAATTCCGCGTGTGAAGTAACTTTATTATGTTTTTCTTTTAAATTATGTGATTTTGCTATTACTTTATCATTTTTTACTATTACACATCCAACAGGAACTTCTCCTTTTTTATAAGCTTTAATTGATTCTTTTATTGCTATATTCATATATTTATTTTGCATATATTTCACTCCAAAAAATAAGGTGCACATGAGGTTGATTGTTAAAGCTGCTATCTTCCGATCCTGACTTGTTTCCAATGCACTCATTGCACCTACTAATATATTACTATATTTTATTTTTTTTAACAATCATATTTGTTGTTCTTTTTATATTTTTTAATAATTTATATTAATTATATCTACATGTTTCACGTGGAACATTATAAACTGATATGATTTATTCATTAATCTATTGTGTTATGTTTCACGTGAAACATTTCTGTTTTGAATATTTAATACCATAAAATTATTTCCCGGGAAATAATTTTATAAAAAAAGAATTAGCTTTCTTCAACTAATTCTTCAGTAGTTTGATTTTCTTCTTCTTTCTCTACTATAGCAATAGTAGATACTTTTTGTTCATCTTTTAAATGAATTAATCTAACTCCTTGAGTTGCTCTTTTTAATACAGAAACTTGAGCTAATGGCATTCTCATAATTACACCACTATCTGTAATTATCATTATATCATTTGAATCTATTTCATCAATGCATTTTAATGAAACCATCATTCCATTTTTATCTGTAATATTTAAAGCTTTAACACCCTTACTACCTCTATGAGTTAATCTATATTCCTCAATAGGTGTTTGTTTTCCATAACCTTTTTCGGTAACAATAAGAACTAAATCATTATCAGTTACAACTTCAGCACCTACTACATAATCTTCTTCTGATAATTCTATTCCTTTTACTCCAGAAGTATTTCTACCCATTGATCTAATTTCATTTTCTACAAATCTTACCATTCTACCATTACTTGCACCTATAACTATTTGATCCTCTCCTGTTGTTTTTTGAACACCAATAAGTTCATCATTATCTTTTAGAACTATGGCTATTTTTCCGCCTTTTCTAATATTATCAAATTCACTTATAGGAGTTCTTTTTACCAATCCACGTTTAGTTGCAAATAGTAAATATTGAGCTTGTTCTTCTTCGGCATAAACAGGTAATATAGAACGTATGTTTTCGTCTTTATCTAGCTGTAACAAATTAATTATAGGTAATCCCTTAGATTGTCTACTAAATTCTGGTATTTCGTATCCTTTTAATCTATATACCCTACCTTTATTTGAGAAGAATAAAATATAATCATGTGTTTTAGTAGATAATAAATGTTCAACAAAGTCTTCTTCGTTAGTTGCCATACCTTTTATTCCTACTCCACCTCTATTTTGACTTCTGTATGTATCTGATTTTAGTCTCTTTATATAACCTTTATTAGTTAATGTAACAATAATATCTTCGACTGGAATTAATGATTCATCCTCTATATACTCAATAGCAGTCATATCAATATTAGTTCTTCTTTCATCGCCGTATTTATTTTTAATTTCAGTCATCTCATCCTTTATAATTTGTAATACTCTTTCTTCACTTGCTAAAATTGCCTTTAATTCAGCTATTTCTTTCAATAAATTAGCCAATTCATTTTCTATTTTATCTCTTTCCAAACCTGTTAATCTTCTTAATTTCATTTCAAGAATAGCTTGAGCTTGAGGTTCTGAAAGATTATATCTACTCATTAATCCATTTAAAGCCTCATCATCACTTTTTGATGATTTAATCAATTTAATTATTTCATCAATATAATCTAAAGCTATTTTTAAACCTTCTAATATATGAGCTCTTTTTTCATCTTTATCTAAATCAAATTTAGTTCTACGAATAATTATTTCCTTTTGATAATCAACATATTTAGATATAATGTCCTTTAAGCCTAATGTTTTAGGAGTACCTTGATCTAGCATTAAGAATATAATTCCATAATTTGTTTGGAATGCAGTATGCTTATATAAGTTATTTAGTACAACTTGTGGATTAGCATCCTTTTTCAAAGTAATAGTTATCTTTACTCCATCCTTTAAATCAGTATGATAATCAGAAATTCCATCTATTACTTTATTATGAACTAATTCAGCTACCTTATTTTTTAAATCTAATGTATTAACACCATATGGAACCTCATCTATTATTATGTAATGCTTTCCTTTTTCTTCCTCAATTCTAGCCTTACTTCTTATTGTAATTGATCCTCTACCAGTCTCATATGCCTTTTTAATTCCACTATTACCTAATATCGTAGCTCCAGTTGGAAAATCTGGACCTTTTATATACTGCATTAATCCATCTGTATCAATATCAGGATTATCAATATATGCAATGCATCCATCAATAACCTCTCCCAAATTATGTGGAGGTATATTAGTAGCCATACCTACAGCGATTCCCATAGTTCCATTTACTAATATATTAGGAAACCTTGATGGTAAAATTGTTGGTTCTTTTTCTGTCTCATCAAAGTTTGGAGTAAAATCAACAGTATCCTTATTAATATTTCTTAATAATTCCAAAGCAATTTTTGATAATCTTGATTCAGTATAACGCATTGCTGCGGCACCATATCCTTCTATGTTACCAAAGTTACCATGGCCATCAACTAACATATTTCTATATGAAAAATCTTGGGCCATTCTAACCATTGCTTCATAGATACTTGAATCTCCATGGGGATGATATTTACCCATAACATCTCCGACTATTCTAGCACTCTTTTTATGGGGTTTATCAGGCGTATAACCTGATTCATACATAGAATATAGTATTCTTCTATGAACAGGCTTTAAACCATCTCTTAAGTCGGGTAATGCACGTGATACTATAACACTCATTGAATATTCCAAGAAAGAATCTTTTACTTCATTTACAATATTATTTTTTTCTAATCTATCCATATCAACTTTACCTCCTATACATCCAAATTCTCTACATATACTGCATTTTCTTCTATAAATGTTCTTCTAGGTTCAACTTCTTCACCCATTAGTTTAGAAAATACATCATCTGCAGCTATTGTATCTTCTACTGTTATTTGTCTTAATACTCTCTTATTTATATCCATTGTAGTTTCATTAAGTTCTTCTGCATCCATTTCTCCTAAACCTTTCATTCTAGCAATATCATACTTAGTGTTAGGAGATAAAGTTTTCAAATATTCATCTCTTTCTTCTTCATTCAATACATACTTAATTGTTTTTCCGTGTTTAATAGAAAATAATGGTGGTTGAGCAGCATATACATGTCCTGCTTCAACTATAGGTTTAAAGAAACGATAAAATAATGTAAGTAATAAAACTCTAATATGAGAACCATCTACATCAGCATCTGTCATGATTATAATTTTATCATATCTTAATTTGCTCAAATCAAAATCTTCACCAATTCCTGTACCAAAAGCAGTTATTATGGTTTTTATTTCCTCATTAGATAAAGCTCTATCTAAACGTGCCTTTTCTACATTAAGAATCTTACCACGCAATGGAAGAATCGCTTGAGTCATACTATCTCTACCTTTTATAGCAGATCCTCCTGCTGAATCACCTTCGACTAAGAATATCTCACATTCAGATGAATCTTTACTCTTACAATCTGACAATTTTCCATAAAAATTAGTAACATCTAAGTCTCCCTTACGTCTTGTAAGTTCTCTTGCACGTTTTGCTGCTACTCTAGCACGTGAGGCAGTCATACTTTTTTCTATTATTATCTTAGCTTGATCTGGATTTTCCATTAAAAATCTTTCTAAAGATTGTGAAAAAATCTTATCAGCAATACTTCTAACTTCACTATTACCTAATTTTGTCTTTGTTTGACCTTCAAATTGTGGATTTGGATGTTTTGCAGATATAATCATTGTTATACCCTCTTTTACATCATCACCTGTTAAAGGATTATCATTATTTTTTAATATACCATTACTAGTAGCATATTTATTTAAAACCCTAGTTAAGGCCCTTCTAACACCATCTTCATGAGTTCCACCTTCTGGAGTATTTATATTATTAACAAATGAATAAATACTAGCATTATATGTCTCATTATATTGTAACGCAACCTCTATTGATATATCATCAACAGTTCCACTACAATCTATAATAGTAGAATGTATTGGATTTTTACTTTTATTAAGCATTTCTACATATTCTACTAATCCACCTTCATAACAGAATGAATCTTTTTTATCATCTTCTCTTTCATCATAAATAGAAATTTTCAATCCTTTATTAAGAAAAGCAAGTTCTCTAAGTCTTGTTCTAAGTATTTCATAATCATAAACTGTTGTTTCAGTAAAGATTTCAGGATCTGGTTTAAATGTTACTGTAGTTCCAGTTCTTTCTTCTGAACAAGTATCAATAACCTTTAAATCATCTACTGGATGACCTCCATTTTCATATCTTTGATAATAAACCTTTCCATTTTTATATACCTTAACTTCTACCCAGCTACTTAAAGCGTTAACAACACTAGCACCAACACCATGAAGACCACCAGATACCTTATATCCGCCTCCACCGAATTTACCACCTGCATGAAGTACAGTATATACTGTTTCAACAGTGCTTTTTCCTGTTTTAGGATGAATTTCTACAGGAATACCTCTACCATCATCTTTTACTGTTATTGTATTTTCTTGGCCTATAGAAACCTCTATATGAGAACAATATCCTGCTAAAGCTTCATCTATTGCATTATCAACTATCTCCCAAACTAGGTGATGTAGTCCTCTAGAACTGGTTGTACCTATATACATTCCAGGACGTTTTCTTACTGCTTCTAACCCTTCCAATACTTGTATTGACGAAGAATCATATTCTTTTTCTACCATTTCTGCCATATTACTTCCTTCTTTCTATTAATCCATTTTTTATTTCATATACACAAGCATCAATAAGATACTTTTTTCTTATACTTTTTACATCAGTAGTTGTGATTATACTTTGAATATCTTTATTAACATAATCTAATAACCTATTTCTTTTTGTTATATCTAACTCACTAAATATATCATCTAATAATAGAACAGGATTAGTATTACTCTTATTTTTAAATATTTCTATCTCAGCTAATTTAAAAGATAAAACTGCAACCTTTTGTTGTCCTTGCGAACCAAAAAATTTTAAATTATTACCATTTAAATAAAAAGAAAATTCATCTCGATGAGGCCCATATAAAGTCATTCCATAATTTAATTCTTTTTTATAGTTTTTCTTAAATATTTCTCTCATTTTTTCTCTTATTTCATCATGATTATATAAATCCACTTCTATATTTGGCTCATATATAACCCTTAAACCAGTATCAGAAGTTATTTTTTCATAGATTGAATCAATATTTTCATTGATATAATCTAAATATTTTCTTCTTTCTTCATATATATATACTGCTTTTTCAATTAACTTATCGGTTATTATATCTAAATAAGACTTATCAGCTATAGATGATGTTAATAACAATTTTAAATATTCATTTCTCATTTTTAATATTTTGTTGTATTCATTGTATGTATTTAAATACTTAGTTGATATCTGACTTAATTCTATATTCAGTAAATTACGTCTTATACTTGGTGATCCTTTTATAATTTCTAAATCTTCTGGTGTAAATACTATAATATTTAAATTTGAAATATAATCACTAATTTTTTTTACTTCATCTTTATTTAGTTTTAATGTCTTTTTACCAGGTGTAATGGTTATTTCTAAATTTTTTACTACTTTATTTAGTTTTACCTTGGCCCTTAATCTACAACTTTTTTTATCAAAAGATATTAAATTGGGTTCAATTCCAGTTTTATAGGTTTTTGTTAAAGCTAAAACACAGATACTTTCTAATATATTAGTTTTTCCTTCAGCATTTTTACCTATAATAACGTTCATTTTAGGACCTAGTTCTAAATCAAGACGAGAATAATTTCTAAAATTAGTTAATTTTAAATTACTAATAACCATTTTTGATATCAAATATCCTCATATAATCACCTACACCCTATTTTGGTATTCCTATACATACATCACTATTATATCATAATTTAAGCTTTTATACACTAAAAAAATAGCTATAATGCTATTTTTTGTTACTTTTTCTATTTCTCATAATTAAATCTAATCTAGACGCCCTAAATATTTGATTTTCTATAGTTCTTTTGGATATAGGAATAGTTATTTCTATATCATTGTTAAATATAATTCTTGTACTATTAAAATTATCTTCCTTTATAGTTTTAATATTTTTTAATGAAATCCAAATACAATCTGCACTATCTGGCGAATTTGTTGGAAAAAATATTAAATTCATACTATTTTCCACAATTATTGGTACTTTATAATTAATATCTAATACTGCTTTAGTACCTTCTTTTCTTCCTTCATATGAAGATCCAAAATATTTACAACTATAATCCATTACCTCATAAGGTTTACTATCAATTATATACTCCTTTCTATCCTCTAGGATTTTACTTTTTCTACTATCATTAGTATCTGGCATTACAGCTAAAGTACCTTCATTAATTTCATAATTCATTATATTTCCCCCTATTTTGAAAACTTTTCTTCGTTTTCAAGGTGATACTATAGCATCTCCTCCTGTCGAAAACCGTCGAAATTTGAAAGTTCCAAAAAAAAAGTTTAGAGTTCTCTAAACCTTAGCCTATTTATTAATATGTTCTTATTGGTAATACTAGTTGAGTTAGTGTTTCATCTTCACTAGATTTAACAAGTATTGGCTTTATTTCACCCACAAAATGAATTTCCACAGAATCTGTTGAAAAAGATTTTAATGCTTCCATCATATATTTAGCACTGAAAGAAATCTTAATATTTTCATTATTATTCTTTTCAATTGCCATTTTTTCTTCTACTCTACCAATTTCTTGTGATGATGATTTAAGTATTAACAAATTATCTTGTGTTTCTAATGTAACAATATTCTTTTCCTTATCACTAGTTAATATACTAGCTCTATCTATTACACTATATAGTTCATTAATATTAGCCTTTACTACTAAGAAATCCTCTTTTGGTATTAAATTGGATGTATTAGGATAAGTACCATTTATTAATCTAGATTGAAATTTAAGATTTTTGTAAATAAATAGAACTTTATTATTAGAAATATGTAATTCTACATTTGATTCTTCATCATCATCTAATATTCTTGAAAATTCAACTATATTATGACTAGGAATTACTATATTATAACTTTCTTCACTAATATCATCTAAAGTAATAACCTTTCTTGCTAATCTATAAGAATCTGTTGAATTACATTCTAATATATTACCTGCTATATTAAAATTAATTCCTGTTAAAACTGGTTTTGTTTCTTCATTTGATGATGCAAAAGCTGTTTGATTAACAATATCTTTAAATACCTTATTATTAATAACTACTTTTTTCTTACTTTCATCTAAATTAATATTTGGATATTCATCTTCACTAATACCATTTAGATTAAATTCACTATTTTCTGTATATATTAATATCTTTAATTCATCAAATACCTCTATATTAATATATTTATCAGGAAGCTTTCTAACAATATCTAAGATATATTTTCCTTGTACTATTATGCTTCCCTCTTTTTCCACTTTAAAATCTTCACTATTATCAAAGTTAATATATGTTTGAATAGTAATATCGTTATCACTTGCTGTTAGTGTTAATTTATTCTTTTTTAAGTCAAATTTGATTCCTGCTAAAACTGGGATAAGATTTTTAGTAGAAATTGCTTTTGATACTTTATTTAAAGCATCAAGTAAAATGTCTTTTTTAATTGTTAATTTCATTTATATTCCTTCTTTCTTTTATTTGTTTTTTATTATTATTACTGTGGAAAAAGTTAATAAGCTAATTTTTTCCTTATATTAATTAAAAAAATAATATTTTTTCCTGTGGATAATTGTTAAACTTTTCATTTATTATTAACAACACCCTCTCCAATGTCCTTTTTTAACTTATCTATTATTTTTGCTAAATCTGGATTTATTTTGATTTCTTGTTCTATTTTTTCTACAGAGTGCATTACTGTGGAATGATCTTTTCCACCAAACTCTGTACCTATTTTAGGAAATGACTCACTAGTCATATTTCTGCAAAGATACATTGCTATTTGTCTAGGAAAAGAAATGTTTGAACTTCTTTTTTTACTTCTAATATCTTCAACTGTTATTTGAAAATATTCTGAAACAATCTTTTGAATTCTATGGACATCATTCTTTTCAGAAATACCTTTACTAATAAAGTCTTTTAATGCTTCTATTGCTAAATCTAGCGTTATTTCAACGCCTCCCATGATTGTTGAATAAGCAATAAGTCTTGTAATGGATCCTTCCAATTGTCTAACATCTGTACCTATATTTGATGCAATATATTCTATTACATCTTCTGGAATTTCTTTTTCAAAATTTCCAGCAATAATTTTTTTCTTTATTATTTCTGTTCTAAGAGCAAAGTCAGGTGGGAATATATTTACAGTTAAACCCCAACAAAATCTTGTTCTTAAACGATCTTCTAATAATTTTAAATCATCAGGAGATCTATCAGAAGATATAATTATTTGTTTACTATCATTATATAGGGTGTTGAATGTGTGGAAAAATTCTTGTTGTGTTTGAGTGGCACCACCTAAAAATTGAATATCATCAATAATTAAAACATCAACGTTCCTATACTTATTTTTAAAGAAATCAACATAATTAAAGTTTTGCCCCTTATCATCTCGTTTATTAATACCTATAAAGTCCTGAATAAATTGATCACTTGTTACGTATAGTACCCGTCTATTACTATTTTCAATAATATAGTTACCAATAGCATGCATTAAATGTGTTTTTCCAAGGCCACTATTTCCATATATAAATAATGGATTATACATATTACCAGGATTTTCTGCTACGGATAAAGCGGCGGCATGTGCAAATTTATTACTATTCCCTACTATGAAATTTTCAAAAGAATACTTTGATTTCAAATTTGATTGAAATGGATTTGGTGGTACTCCATTGTTTTCAATAGTATCATTAACTATATTATTAATAACATCCTTTTCTTTTTCTTCTTCAATTTCTGATTCAAGTATAAATTCTAGTTCAAAATTAGTACCTGTAGTTTCGTTTAATTTTTCCTTAATTATGTCTGAATACTTATCAGCTAAATGCTTTTTATGTATTTGCATTGGAACTATAATAATTGCTTTACCGTTTTCTAATTTGTGGAGTTTTGTATCATTAAACCATGTATCAAATGCTAAACTTGTTAGTTCTGATTTTATTTGTGATAAAAAATTATTCCACAAAACATCTACATTCATACAACCATCTCCCCACAAAGATTTGTAATTACAAATAGTGTACATTAAATTGTTGAAAAAATAAATAGAAAAATATTAATTTCTTTTTTCAACAACTTATTAACAGAATTATCAACAGATAAAATACATACTATACATAAGAAAATAGAATTTTCCACATTTTCCACAGATTTTTTTAAACACTTGTTATTTTAGCTTTCAACAATGCTGTGGAAACTGTTGAAAATAAATAATTCATAAAAAATGCATATTTAATTGACAAAATAAGGTATTTATTATTATAATAATGTAGATTTATGTCTGGAGGTGGAAGAAAATGAAAAGAACATATCAACCAAATAATCGTAAAAAAGCAAAGAAACATGGTTTTTTCGCACGTAAATTAACAAAAATATTAAATTCTCGTCGTAAAAAGGGACGTAAAAGACTTTGTAAGTAATCCACATGTTTTATACTGTGGATTTTTAAGTCTATAGATAGGGGCTATAATTAATGAAAAAGAAGGATATTGTTAAAAATCAAAGAGATTTCTCTAAAATTATAAAAACAGGAAAAAAGGTTAGTAATAATAGCTTTGTTATATATTATAAGGTTAATAACATTGATCATAGTCGATATGGTATATCTGTAGGAACTAAATTAGGAAATGCAGTTTTTAGAAATAAGTATAAAAGAAGAATTAGGATGTTAGTTAATAATAACAATAGCTTGTATAATAAAAATAATGATTATATAATTCTTTTAAGAAAGAATGCAGTTTCTATTGAATTTAAATATTTAGAGAATGATTTTAATCAATTAGTACAAAAATTAAAGGAGATATAGATGAAAAATACTAAAAAAATAGCAATAGTAGTGTTGTTAACTCTAGTTTTATTAACAACAGGTTGTACAAAAACTTTGACTGATAAGAATAATAAACCAGTCAAAAATGAGGTAACTGGACAAAATTTAACAGAAAATATTATTTGTAAGCCAACTAATAAGACTACTATAAAGGCATACGAAAAAAATAAAAAGAAAATAGAAAAATTACCAGATTGTGAAAAAATTAAGATAAATAGTGGAAAGTATGAAGGTTTATGGACATCTATATTCGTTAAACCATTAGCATTTATTTTAATATTGTTAGGTAAGAATATTGGAAATTATGCCTTATCATTAATAATTGTAAGTTTGGCAATAAGATTAATAGCATTTCCTTTTACTAAAAAAACGGCAATGCAGTCAGAACTTATGAAAAAAGCACAGCCAGAGTTAACAAAAATTCAAAATAAATATAAAGATAAACAAGATCAAGAATCAATGATGAGACAAAGTCAAGAAATGATGGCTGTTTATAAAAAATATAGTATAAGCCCTATGTCTGGTTGTTTATTTTCAATGATACAATTGCCATTATTTATAGCTTTCTTTGAAGCAGTTCAAAGAACTCCAGCTATATTTGAAGATAAGTTTTTAGGATTACAATTAGGAACAACACCAGTAGTTGGTTTTGGAACAAGTGGAATAATAGCTTATATAATATTAATGCTTTTAATAGCAGGAACGACTTTTTATTCTTTTAAACTAAATATGACAGGAAATACATTAGATGATAATATGAAGATGATGCCTGTTATGATGAGTGGTATGATAATAATAACAGCTTTATTTATGCCATCAGCATTAGGAATTTATTGGGTAACTACTAATTTATTTACAGTATTCCAAAATTTATTAGTTAAAAGGAGTAAGGATAAACATGGAAAAGCATAATTATACTGGAAAAACAAAAGAAGAAGCAATAAAGTCTGCAGAAATAGATTTACACGAGGTTAGAGATAATTTAATAATTAAAGAAAAGGAAGTAAAAAGTGGTTTATTTTCTAAAAAGGTAACAATAGAAGTAATAGAAAAAAGAGAAGTTGCTCATTTTATAAAAGATTATATTTCAAATCTAGTAAAAGATCTTGGCTATAATGCTAATATAGAGATGAAAAATGGTGAAGTACCAACTTATATAATTTACTCAGATAATGATTCTTTACTAATAGGTAAAAATGGAAAAAACCTACAAGCACTTTCTAAAATTGTTTCTCAAGCAATACTAAAGGAGATAGGAGAATCTTATAAATTTTTAATAGATGTTAATGATTATAAGAAGAAACATGAAAAATCTTTAGAACATCAAGCAAAAAAAATTGCAAGAGAGGTTAAAGAAACAAAAGTAGAGGCAAAACTAGATTCATTAAATTCTTATGAAAGAAGAATTATTCACAATGTTTTAGCTAACAATAAATATGTATATACGGAAAGTGTAGGAGAAGAACCTAATAGACATTTATTAATAAAACCAAAAGAGGATAAGTAAACAGGGTATTTAACCTTGTTTTTCTTTTAATAAATTATTCTTTATGATATAATAGGTGAGAAAAAAAGGAGGAGTTTACATGAATGATACAATAGCAGCAATTTCAACAGCTTTAGGAGTAGGGGCTATATCTATTGTTAGAATGAGTGGCAAAGACTCTATTTCTATTGCAAATTCAATATTCTCAGGTAAAGATTTAGAAAAAGTTGCAACTCATACTATAAATTATGGATTTATTAAAGATAATGATGAAATAATTGATGAAGTATTAGTTTCAGTAATGAAGGCTCCTCATACTTATACAACAGAAGATATTGTAGAAATCAACTGTCATGGAGGAATAACTACAACTAATAAGGTTTTAGAAACACTTTTAAAACATGGAGCAAGACTAGCTGAACCTGGAGAATTTACTAAACGCGCATTTTTAAATGGAAGAATAGATTTAACAAAATCAGAAGCAGTCATGGATTTATTAGAAAGTAAAACAGAAAGTGCCAGAAAATTAGCAATCAATTCATTACAAGGAAAAACAGCTCTTTTAGTAGATAATTTTAGAGATAAAATCAAACAATTAATATCTTCAATTGAAGTAAATATAGATTATCCAGAATATTATGATATTGAAGTTGTAACCTTAGAAAAGATTAAAGAAGAAACTGCAAGTATGAAACAAGAGTTAGAAACTATAATTAAGGAAAGTGAAAACAGTAAAATAATAAAAAATGGAATTGATACTTTAATAATAGGAAGACCTAACGTTGGAAAAAGTAGTATCTTAAATAAATTTTTAGATGAAGAAAAAGCAATAGTTACAGATATAGCTGGAACAACAAGGGATATTGTAGAAGGGCAGGTAATGCTTGATAATATTGTTTTAAATATTATTGATACAGCTGGTATTAGACAAACAGAAGATAAAGTAGAAAAAATAGGTGTAGAGAAAAGTCTTTCACTTATTGATAGAGCTGATTTAGTCATAGTCGTTTTAAATAGTAATGAGAAATTAACTTTAGAAGATATAAAAATATTAGAAAAAACAAAAGATAAAAATACTATTGTTGTTCTTAATAAAAACGATTTAGATAGAAATATTGAACTAGATAAATTAAAAGATTATAATTTGGTTAGTACAAATACTAATGATTTAGAAGGAATAGATGTATTAAAGAATAAAATCAAAGAAATGTTTAACTTAGAACAAATATCTACAAAAGATTATAATTATTTAACTAATGTTAGACAAATATCACTTGCTAAAAATGCTTATCAAAAATTAATTGATGTTGAAACAGGATTAAAAGATAATTTACCTGTAGATATGATTGAGATAGATTTAAGAGATTGTTTTAATCTTCTTGGTGAAATAACTGGTAAAACATATAGTGATGAAATAATAGATAATCTTTTTGAAAGATTTTGTGTAGGAAAGTAGTGATAAAAATGAAATATGAAGCAATAGTAGTTGGTGGAGGACATGCAGGATGTGAAGCATCTTTAGCAATAGCAAGAAAAAATCATAAAACTTTATTAATAACAGGTAGTATTGAAAATATTGCAGATATGCCATGTAATCCAGCAATTGGTGGACCAGCTAAGGGAATTGTCGTTCGTGAAATAGACGCTTTAGGTGGAGAAATGGGTAAAAATGCCGATAAAGCAGCTATCCAAGTGAAAATGTTAAATACAAAAAAAGGGCCAGCAGTTCAAGCATTGCGTGCTCAAGAAGATAAAAATATTTATCCAAAAGAAATGTTAAAAACCATAAAACAAGAAAAAAATTTGGATATAAAAGAATCATTAGTTGAAGATTTAATGGTAGAAGATAATAAAATTAAAGGCGTTATCTTAGAAGATGGTACTAAAATAGATGCTGATGTTGTGGTATTAACAACAGGTACATATTTACGTGGAATGATTTTAGTAGGAGCAGATAAAACACCAGGTGGACCACATGGTGAAAGAGATTCAAAATTTTTATCAACAAAGCTAAAAGAATTGGGATTTAATATTTTAAGACTTAAGACAGGAACACCACCAAGAGTTGATAAAGCAACAATTGATTACGAAAAAACATCAAAAGAAGCAGGGAACGATAGAGTTTTAACATTTTCATATGAAAATAAAGCTTATTATGATTATAAGGATCAAACTCCATGTCACCTAATCTATACTAATGATAAAACTCATCAAATTATTAAAGATCATTTAAAAGAATCAAGTATGTATGGTGGATATGTAGAAGGGATTGGTCCAAGATATTGTCCATCAATAGAAGATAAGGTAGTAAGATTCAGTGATAAGGAACGTCATCAGTTATTCTTAGAACCGGAAAGTAATATAGAAGATGATGAAACATATGGAAATACCATTTATATTCAAGGTTTTTCTACAAGTATGCCTGAAAATATTCAAGAAGAAATGGTTCATAGTCTACAGGGGTTAGAACATGCAAAAATTATAAAATATGCTTATGCTATTGAATATGATGCAATAGACTCTAAACAATTAAAACAGAGTTTGGAGACAAAAATAGTAGATGGACTTTATACAGCAGGTCAAATAAATGGTACAAGTGGATATGAAGAAGCAGCTGGGCAAGGTTTAATTGCAGGTATAAATGCGGCCTTAAAACTAGAGGGTAAGGATCCTTTAATTCTAAAAAGAAATGAATCATATATTGGTGTTTTAATTGATGACTTGGTAACAAAAGGTGTTAAGGATCCATATAGATTATTAACATCACGTGCTGAGTATAGATTATTACTACGTCATGATAATGCTGATATAAGACTTAGAGATTATGGTCATCAGGTTGGATTGATTGATGATAATGTATATCAAAAATTTTTATTAAAAAAAGAAAATATAGAAAATGTTTATACTATATTGAAAGAAGAAAGAATAACCCCAAAAGGAGATGTAAACGAGTACCTAGAAAGTGTTGGGAGTAGTCCATTAAAGGATGGTATTAGTTTATATGATTTGTTAAAGCGACCAGAAATATCTATCGAAAACATAAAACATTTTATAACTTTAGATTATGATGCTGACGTTTTAGAACAAGTAGAAATTAACACTAGATATGAGGGATATATAAAAAAGGCCCTAAAAGATGCTGAAAAGATGTTGAATTTGGAAAATAAATTAATCCCTAAAAATATTGATTATAACAATATTCCTAATATTGCTAGTGAAGCTAAACAAAAATTATCAGAAATACAGCCAACTTCAATAGGACAAGCTTCACGTATAAGTGGAGTAAATCCAGCTGATATTTCAATACTAATGGTTTATTTAAGAAAGAATGGTAAATATGACTAATGAAGAATTTTATATAGCAATAAAAAAAGATTTTGGTATAGAATTAAGTGATATTCAAAAAAGACAATTAGAAGAATTTTACACTATATTAATAGAAGAAAATAAAAAAATAAATTTAACTAGAATAGTGGAGAAAAAGGCTGTTTATTTAAAACATTTTTATGATAGCCTAACTTTAAGAAAAGTAATAGATTTAAATGAAGTAGAAACATTATGTGATGTAGGAACTGGTGCTGGTTTTCCAGGAATAGTTTTAAAAATTGTATATCCAAAGTTAAAAATAATATTGATAGATTCTTTGTTAAAAAGAGTAAATTATTTAAATGCAACAATTAAAAAATTAAACTTAAATAATATAGAAGCGATTCATAGTAGAAGTGAAGATTATCGTGGAAAGTTTGATATAGTTACGACACGTGCTGTAGCATCTCTTGATAAATTAATTCCATGGTGCTCTCACTTAATAGGAAAAAATGGTAAATTAGTTGCTATGAAAGCCAATTTGAAAGATGAAATAGAAAAAAGTACAAAAGTATTAAATAAATATAAATGTAAAATAACTAAAAAAGAGGAGTTCTTATTACCTATAGAAGATAGCACAAGAACATTAGTAGTTATAGAAAAGTAATTTACTTAATACTTTATGTAATCATTCTAATTTATTGATATGGTAAACATTATGTTTACCTATTTTTTTATTTGTACATCTTTTACATATTTGTTATTTAAAAAAGAAGATGGTATTGAAAAAAAATGAAAAAATGATATAATAAAATAGAATAAAAAGATAGAAAGAGGTATGGAGTATGCAGCGTGAAGAAGAAGTAGTATATCTATACTTGGATGATATTATTCCTAATAGATTTCAACCAAGAGAAATATTTGAAGAAAGACCTTTAAAAGAATTAGCAATTTCTATTAAAGAACATGGAGTAATACAACCAATTATAGTTAGAAAAGTAAATGATAAATATGAAATAATTGCTGGTGAACGAAGGTATAAGGCTTCTGCTTTAGCTGGTCTTACCAAAATACCTGCAATAATTAGAAATTTAGATGACAAAGAATCATCAAAGGTAGCTTTATTGGAAAATTTACAAAGAAGAAATTTAAATCCAATCGAAGAAGCAAGAACTTATCAAAAAATATTAGAAATAGATGAAATGACCCAAGAAGAACTTGCCAAAACTATGGGCAAAAGTCAGTCAGCTGTTGCAAATAAAATTAGATTGTTGTCATTACCTGAGGAAATTCAAAAAGCTCTATTGGATGAAAAAATTTCAGAAAGACATGCAAGGACATTATTAAATGTAAAAGATCCTAAAGAGCAACAAAAATTACTAAATGAGGTTATTGAAAACAAAATGACTGTCAGACAGTTAGAGGAAAAAATAAAAGGAGAGCAAGCTCCTATGGTTAATACAATACAAGATATTTCTTTAAGTGGACAACAAAGTGTAGAAGAATTAAAACCAGAAAATAATCAAAATATAGCTGGACAAGATAATTATCTTTCTAATAGTCCACTAATGCCTAGTTTTATCACTGGAGATCAAGAAGAATCTAAAAATGAACCGCTTTTAATAAATCAATCAGGTGAGGACCTTACTTCATCTCAAAAGAATGAACCCTTACTAAATATTGATACACAAGATGATACTGATAATAATAAATTTATCAATTTTGGAGAGATTGATAAAGATTCTCCAAGAGAAGAATTAAATGATTCTTTCAATGAAAATGATTCATTACCATTTGAAAAATCTGATAATTCTCATATTAATATAGAAGATATAGAAAAAAATTCTAGTGATATATCATTAAATAATGACAATACTGGTAGTGCTGATTTAGATAGTCTATTACAAATTAATCCAACTACAACTAATACTAGTGATAGTAATTCAGACTTTAAATTTTTCTCATCTGCTCAAGAAGCTGTTAATGATAGTGATTTGGATGATTCTAAGTCATCAGGGGATTATTTTAAAGCTCCAGAATTAATAAATGTTGATATGCCAGGAGAGGCTACTCCTATATCTACAAATAGTGTTAATTTGGGTCAGGCTAATTATGATATGGCAAATGAAAATAAATCAACTCCAACAATTAATTTTGGAAATAGGGAAGATGTTGTTCAAGATGCTGTTAATTTATTAAGGGATGCAATAAAAAAGATTGAAGCTAATGGATTAAAAGTAGACTCTGATGAGATGAATATGGAAAAATCATATCAAATAATTATAAAAATAGAAAAATAAAATATAAATTGAAAGTAGATAAAATCTACTTTTTTTAACAAAAATATTTAAAAAGCTTCAGATATTTGATACAATATATTAAGTAAAAAAGGAGTAGTGATAAAAATGGGAAAGGTAATTTCTTTAGTAAATCAAAAAGGTGGAGTAGGAAAGACAACAACAAGTATTAATCTTTCGGCATCACTAGCTGCTTTAGGTAAAAAAGTTTTATTAATTGATTTAGATCCACAAGGAAATACAACAACAGGTGTTGGTATTAATAAAGGAGATATTGAAAGAAGTATTTATGATGTATTAATTGATAAATGTAATATCAATGATGCAATGATAAAAACTAAATATAAAAATTTATATGTAATTCCAGCCACAATAAATCTAGCTGGATTAGATATAGAATTATTAGAAAAAAGTCAAAATGAACCTGGTTTTTCTAAAGGAAATCAATTAAAAAATCATTTAGAATTAGTAAAAGATAATTTTGATTTTGTTATAATTGATTGCCCCCCTTCATTAGGATTAATTACTACCAATGCATTAACAGCTTCTAACTCAGTAATAATTCCTGTACAATGTGAATTCTTTGCATTAGAGGGAATTATGCAATTATTAAATACAATCATGTTGGCTCAAAAATCATTAAATCCTAATTTAGATATAGAAGGAGTTTTACTAACAATGCTTGATTCAAGAACAAATTTGGGATTTGAAGTAGTTGATGATATAAGAAAATTTTTCAAAGAGAGAGTATACAATACAATTATCCCTAGATTAATAAGATTAACAGAAGCACCATCTCATGGAGAACCAATAATTGCCTATGATCCAAAGAGTAGAGGATCTGAAGCATATATAAATTTAGCTAAGGAAGTGATTGAAAGAAATGGAAACTAATAATGGAATAAAAAGAAGAGCTTTAGGAAAAGGTTTGGAAGAGTTATTTTATAATGAACCAATGGAATATAATAAAATAGAAGAAAAAATAATTACAGAAACTCCTAAAGAAGAAATAGTAAAAGTAAACTTAGATGAATTAAGAAGTAATCCCTATCAACCAAGACAAAATTTTGATGAGGAGGCTTTACAAGAGTTAGCAGCATCAATAAAAGAACATGGAGTTTTTCAACCTATTATAATTAAGAAAAGTATTAAAGGATATGAAATAATTGCTGGTGAGAGAAGAGTAAAAGCATCAAAAATAGCAGGATTAAAAGAAATTCCAGCTATTGTTAGAAATTTCACTGACAGTGAAATGATGGAAATAGCTTTATTAGAAAATTTACAAAGAGAAAATTTAAATTCAATTGAAGAAGCGCTAGCATATAAAAATTTATTAACTAATCTAAATTTAACTCAAGAAAAACTAGCAGAGCGTCTAGGTAAAAGTAGAAGTCATATAACTAATATGATAGGATTACTAACTTTGCCAGAAGAAGTTCAAAATTTAATTTCAGAGAAAAAGATATCTATGGGTCATGCCAGAGTCTTAAGTAAATTAGAAGATAAACATCAAATAAAAGAGTTAACAGATAGAATAATAAGTGAAGGATTAAGTGTTAGACAAATAGAGGAATTAACATCAAGTGAGAAAAATTATGAAAGAAAAAATAAAATTGTTAGACATCAGGAAAAAAATAATGAATATGTAGATTTAGAAGAAACTTTAAAAGAAAAATTAGGAACAAAAGTAAAAATAAAGAAAAATAAATTAGAAATAACTTTTACAAATACTAATGATCTAAATAGATTACTTGAAATAATGAATTTAGATAAATAAAGAGGGTGAAACCAGTGGTATTGTTTGATAAGTTCACAATTGATGTAGAAATGATTATAAAACCAATAATAAGTATTGCAATAGGTTTTGTTATTTATGAGATTATAAAGAAAATAATCAAAAATACAGAAAAAAGTACAAAATTAAAAAAGCAACATCATAAGAAAAGAATAAATACAATCAATAATTTAATTTTAAATATAGTTAAATATATAATAATAATATTTGTAATTATTGCTGTATTAGCCAATTTTGGTGTTAATGTAAAATCAATCTTAGCTGGTGTTGGAATAACTGCTGCTATTATTGGATTAGCCTTTCAAGATATAGCAAAAGATTTTCTAGCAGGGATATCAATTGTATTAGAAGACCAATTTGAAATAGGAGATACTATAGAAATTAATGGTTTTAGAGGAGAGGTAGTTGCTTTTGGTCTAAGAACAACAAGAGTAAAAAATTACAAAGGTGCTACTAAAATTATTGCAAATCATATGATAAATGAAGTTACAAATTATAATTTATATAACAACTTGGCTGTAGCAGAAGTTTCTGTTGGATATGATGAGGATTTAAATCATGTTGAAGAAGTTATCAATAATTTGTCAAAAACAATCAAAAATAATATACCAAAGGCTAAAAGTGATATAAAAATTCTTGGGATAAAGGAACTTGAAGAATCAGGTATAATATATAAAGTTGGTATAGAAGTTCCTCCAGCAGAAGAATTATCAAGTGAGTGTATATTAAGAAAGTTATTAAAAGAATCTTTAACTGAAGCTAATATAAAAATACCATATAAACAGGTAGAGGTGCATCATGGAACAGAATAAAATTGATTATAAATTAGGTACAAAAGTTATTATGAAAAAACAACATCCCTGCGGAGCAAATTTATGGGAAATTATTAGATTAGGCGCTGATATAAAAATAAAATGTTTAAACTGTAATAGAAGTTTATTTATGCCTAGAGTAGAATTTAATAAGAAAATTAAAAAAATAGTTTTGGATGAGGAAGATAAATAGTATGAAAGAAAAAAGAAAACTTAAACTCAAGAAATTTTATTTTCATCCTATAACGATGTTTATAGTTTTGAGTTTAATAATAGTATTATGTAGTGCAATTCTATCGAAGTTTGAAATGCAAGCTACATACAATGTGATAAATACGAATACAAATGAATTAGAATCAAAAATAGTAGCAGTAGAAAACTTATTAAGTTTTGATGGAATGAAATTTATTATTAGTAATGCTGCGACTAACTTTATAAGTTTTGCACCATTAGGAATGTTACTTATTTCTTTAATAGGATTAGGAATTGCTGAAGCAACAGGATTTATAGAGGCATTTTCTAAAAAATATTTAAGAAAACTTAACCATACTCAATTAACATTAATAATAATCTTTATAGCAACTATTTCATCTTTAATTAACGAAATAGGTTATGCAATATTGATTCCTTTAGTAGCAATGATGTATGCATCAATTGGTAGAAATCCATTAACTGGTATCGTAACAGCCTTTTGCGGAGTAGCTTTTGGATATGGAGTCTCTATATTTGTAGGTTCAATTGAGGTTTCATTAATGGAAACAACATCTGCTGCTGCAGCATTAATAGATGCTAACAATCACATTAGCCTAACTAGTAATTTAATATTTATAATAGCAGCATCTATTGTTCTTACTATTGTTGGTACTATTATAATAGAAAAGATTATCAGTCCTAGACTTGGAAAATATAAAGAAAAAGAAGATTTGTCAAAAACAGAAGAATTAAGAATAATAGATTTAGAAGAAGAACAACAACATAAAATTGAAAGAGAAAGAAAAGAAAAAAAAGGTCTACGTTATGCTTTAATTACATTTTTAGTAGTAGTAGTAATATTTATCTACATGGTTATACCAGGATTGCCTAATTCAGGATTATTACTTGATATGAAAGAAACTACTTATCTAAATCAGGTTTTTGGACCTAATTCATATTTCCAGGATGGATTTACTTACATGATGTCATTATTATTCTTATTTATGGGAATAGCTTACGGAATAGGTGCTAAATCTGTAAAAAATGATAGAGATATGTTAGAAAAAGCAGGAGACTATTTTTCTAAAATAGGTAATATTATAATATTAATATTTGTAGTATCACAATTTGTTGCTATATTTAAGAAAACAAATATTGCAACAATTATAACAGCTTGGTTGGCAAACTTAATAGAATATTTAGATTTTAGTGGTATCCCATTAATTATATTAGTATTAATATTAATTGCTATATCAAACTTATTCTTAACTACACCAAGTGCAAAATGGACTATTTTTGCCCCTGTTGTTGTACCAATGTTTATGCAATCAAATATATCAGCACAATTTGCTCAAGTAGTAATGAGAGCAGCTGATTCAATGACAAATGGTATTACTCCATTATTAGGATGCTTTGTTATATATGTTGGTTATCTAAATATATACAACTTTAATAAAAATAAACCAATGACTATAACAAGATCAATAAAGTTAGTAACTCCATATTGTGCTATAATATGTGCTACTTGGTTACTGTTAGTAGTAGGATGGTATATAATAGGGTTACCAATAGGTCCAGGAGTTTATCCAACTATTTAAAATAGATTTAAAACACCTTTTAGGTGTTTTTTCTTGAAGGAATTACTTTAATCAGCTATAATATTCATAGAAAAGAGGTATGTATATGAGTTTAACAGCAGGAATAGTAGGACTTCCTAATGTAGGAAAGTCAACTTTATTTAATGCCATAACAAATCAAAAAATTCTAGCAGAAAATTATCCATTTGCAACAATTGAACCTAATGTAGGAGTAGTTACAGTACCAGATGAGAGAATGGACGAATTAAAAAAAATGTATAATCCTGATAGATTTATCCCAACAGCATATGAATTTACAGATATTGCAGGACTTGTAAAAGGAGCTTCAAAAGGAGAAGGTTTAGGAAATAAATTTTTATCTCATATTAGAGAAGTAGATGCTATAGTTGAGGTAGTACGTTGTTTTGATAATGGAAAAATAATTCACGTAGACGGTAATGTGGATCCGGTTAGAGATATAGAAACAATTAATTTAGAATTAGCAATATCTGATTTGGATATTATTAATAATAGATTGGATAAAGTCTCAAAAAAAGCTAGAACTACAAAGGACAAAGATACTTTAATTGAAGTAGAAGCATTAGAAAAAGCAAAAAAGGCCTTAGAAGAAAATAAACCTTTAAGACAAGTAGATTTTAGTGAAGAAGAAGAAAAATTACTAAAATCATATAGTTTTTTAACTATAAAACCAATTATATATTTGGCAAATATAGATGAAGAAGAACTTGGCATGGAAGATAATAATTATGTTAAGCAAGTTAAAGAATATGCTAAATTAGAAAATGCTCAAGTAGTTAGTTTATGTGCTAAAACAGAAGAAGATTTAAGTGAATTAGATGAGGCAGATAAACAGGAAATGTTAGAAGCATTGGGATTAGATAAATCAGGATTAGATAAACTAATAACTGCAACATATGATATTCTAGGTTTAGCAACATATTTTACTGTAGGAAAAGATGAAGTAAGAGCATGGACTTTTAGAAAAGGAATGAATGCAAAGCAATGTGCAGGTATAATTCATACTGATTTTGAAAAAGGCTTTATTAGAGCAGAGGTTATGTCTTATGAAGATTTAATAGAATGTGGTTCAGAACTAAAAGTAAAAGAAGCAGGAAAAGCTAGATTAGAAGGAAAAGATTATTTAATGCAAGATGGAGATATTTGTCACTTTAGATTTAATGTTTAGAGGTATATATTATGGTAGATAATAAGACTAAAAGTGAAGATATATCTTATTTAAGTAATTATTTGAAAAAATACGTTAATATAATAAATCAGGAATATGGTTCATATATTCCCATTACTAGAAAAATTGAATTAAATAGAATAGATAATTATGAAGATGAAATAAAAATAGAGAATACTGGAACAATAACTCTTTACTATTATGATAGTGATAAAAAAATACATTTACCTGAACTTGCATATAGTGTGATAGATGAATTTAAAAAGAATGAATTGTATGGAATAGAACCAAATCATTTGCCTTCAAATGGCAAGGATTTAATAGATAATGATAATACTTTTGAAGACTACATTGAACATGCAATAAAAGCTGGAATATCACCAAGAAAGTATTTTGAAGAAAACTTGTTACATGAATCTATGCATTTTTGCGGTAGTTCTGGTTCAGATCCTATTTCAGAAGGTTTGACAGAGTTAAGAACTAGAGAATTGGCTAAAAAATATGGATTACTAACTAGCGGTTGTGGTTATCCAAAAGAAGTAAAATTAGTAAGAAAAATAGAAGAGGTATTTGGACGAGATGTGTGTTCTAAAATCCTATTTGAAAAAGAGCGTAGAAATAAAAAAGAAATAATAAGAGAAGAATTAGGAGAAAAGGAAGCTAATTTATTTGATGATATTTATTTCTGTGCAAATCGTACTTTTCGAGATTATATTAATAAGCCATATAATGGTTTGGATGGTCCTATGAAAAAGGCACAAACATACAGTAATATAGATTACGGTGAAGCTTATTCCTTAATTGAAAACTATAAAAAAGAAACAGAAAATAGTGTAGGTCAAAATAATAAATAAAATGTAGACAATCAAGTAAATCTTTGATATAATAACCTCGAGTATTTTAAATACTCCTTACTCATAAACTTATATGAGTCATATGTCCAAAAGGAGGTGTAATAATGAACAAGTATGAAATTATGTTTATTGTTAAACCAGATTTAGAAGAAGCTGAAATCAAGAAGATTGCAGATTCTATGAAAAAGGTTTTAACAGATAATAAGGCAAAAGTTTTAGAAGAAAAAGCTATGGGTCAAAAAGAAATTGCTTATGAAATGAATAAGTATAAGACTGGTTATTATTTCCTATTAGTTGTAGAAGCTGATTCTTTAGCTATAGAAGAATTTAACCGTGTAGTTGGTATAAATGAAAATCTACTTCGTCACTTAGTTGTAAGAGTAGAAGATTAATTAAAGAGAGGTATTTATCATGAACAAAGTATTTTTAATAGGAAGATTAACAAGAGATCCAGAATTAAGATATACTGGCAGTAATACTGCAGTAGCAAGTTTTTCACTAGCAGTAAATAGAAACTTTACAAATCAAGCTGGTGAGAGAGAAGCAGACTTCATTAACATTGTAGTTTGGAGAAAACAAGCAGAGAATGTAAAAAATTACTTAACACAAGGTAGCCAAGTAGCAATCGATGGTCGTATTCAAACACGTTCTTACGATGATAATGAAGGAAAGAAAAGATATGTAACAGAAGTAGTTGCTGATAATGTTGAATTTTTAGGATCTAAGAATTCAAATGGAAATGTTGCAACTAATACTTCACCTGCAGAACCAACTCCATATGATTTTGGTAATCAAACAGAATCTAAAGGAACTGATGTAGATAGTAATCCTTTCGCTGATTTTGGATCAAGCATTGAAATTAGTGATGATGAATTACCATTCTAAGAAGGAGGATTAAAATGGCAGAATTTTATCGTAAAAAGAGAAAAGTATGTATGATGTGTACTGGTAAAACAGTTGATTATAAAGAACCTGAAACATTAAAAAGATATATAAATGAAAAGGGAAAAATAGTACCTAGACGTGTTACAGGAAACTGTGCTAGACATCAAAGACATATTGCAAGAGAAATTAAAAGAGCTCGTGCAATTGGGCTATTACCATATACAAGATAAGATTGAGGATTTATCAATCTTTTTTTGTGTTCTAATTACCTCATACTATCGACAAAAAACCTAAATTATTATATAATTAAAGAGGAACCCAAAACATTAGAAGGAGTTGCAAATAAATGTTAATAGTAGAGAATAAAAAGAAAATAAATAAAAAAATAAGAAAAGCCAAAACAGTTTTTATAATGGCACATAAAGACTTAGACTTAGATGCTTTAGGTAGCTCTATTGGAATGTATGTAATACTAAAGCATAAAAGAAAAAATTGTTTTTTAGTAATAGATGATAAGACTCATGAATTAGGAGTAGAAAAAGTATTAAAGGAACTAGATGGTTGTGTTAATATCATAAAGAGTAAAGATGTTTCAAAGAATATGCATCCAATTGAAAGTAAAAATCTATTACTTATTCTTGATACTGCAAAAAAAGATTTAGTTCAAAGTAGTGATATTTTAAAATTATTTACAAATAAAATGATATTCGACCATCATGGAAAAGGTAAAACTACAATTAAAGATGCCTTTTTAATTCAAGATGATAAGGTATCTAGTACATGTGAGATGATAACTAACTTAATTGAAGCTTATGATATTGAAATAGATCCATATTATGCAACTATATTATTATCTGGTATAGTTTTAGATACTAATAACTTTACATTAAAGACAACCGCAGATACTTATTATGCAGCATATTATTTAGCCTCATTAGGAGCTTCTGCAAAAAAAGTTCAATATCTATTAAAGCAAGATTTATTAGAATATACTGAGCGTGAAAAGCTATTAACAAAAATAGAAATAATAGATAAAAAAATAGCTATATCAAAAGCATCTGCATCAACTATTTATCGTAGAGAAGATTTAGCAAAGGTAGCAGATACATTACTATTCTTTAATGATATAGAAGCATCATTTGTAATTGGTAAGATAGGAAAAACAACTGTTGGAATAAGTGCTAGAAGTTTGGGTAATTATGATATTAGTAAAATTCTAGACAAGCTAGGTGGCGGTGGAGATGATTATAATGGAGCCGTTAAGTTTGAAAAGAAAACAATAAGTAAAGTGGAAGAATTACTAAAAAAAGAAATAAAAAATCAAGAAGGTGAATAATTTATGAAAGTTATATTTATCAAAGATTTAAGAAAACAAGGAAAAAAAGGTGATATAAAGAACGTAAAAGATGGTTACGCTCAAAACTTTTTAATAAAAAATGGTTATGCTATTCCTGTAAATGATAAAAATTTGAATGACTTAAAGCATGAACAAGCACGTGAAGAAAAAAAAGATCAAGAAAATAGAGAAGAAGCAAAAAAACTAAAAATAACTTTAGAAGAACTAACATTAGAATTTAAAGTAAAAACAGGTGTAGATGATAAAGTATTTGGTAGTATAAGTCCAAAACAAATAAAAGAAGAATTATTGAAAAAGGGGTATAAAATAGACAAAAAACAAATAGATATAGAAAATAACATATCTACTTTGGGATATCATGATGTAAAAATCAACTTATATTCTGATATTTTTGCAAAAGTAAAAGTTCATGTTATAAAGTAGAGGTGGTAAAATGGCATTAAAGACATTACCTAATAATTTAGAAGCAGAAGAATCAGTTCTAGGAGCATGTTTTTTATCTAAATATGCCTTACAAAAAGCTTGTGAAAATTTGACTGAGGAGTCTTTTTATAGTGATAAAAATGCAAAAATTTTTGCAACGTTATCCTCATTAATGGAACAAAAAATTCCGATTGATTTGACAACTGTAACAACTGATTTGAAAAATAAAAAAGTGTTAAGTGAAATAGGTGGTGTAGAGTATCTTACAGAAGTATTAAACTTTGTACCAACTGCTACTAATATTGATTACTATATTAAAACAGTTCAAGATAATGCAATTTTAAGAAACTTAATTGAAACAGCTACTCAAATTGCTAGTGATGGATACGATACAAATGAGGATGTAAATGAGGTTTTAGATGATGCTGAGAAAAAAATTCTTGGAATTGTAAAAAATAGAAAATCTAGCGAGTTTAGATCCATCAGAGAAGTATTAATTAAAACAGAAAATGATTTAGAAAAACTTGCTCAAACAAAAGGAGAAATAACTGGTCTTGCTACAGGATGGTATGACTTTGATAAATTAACTGCTGGACTTCATGAGAATGAATTTATAATAATAGCAGCTCGTCCAGCTATGGGAAAAACAGCCTTTGCCTTAAATTTAGCAACTCATATTGCTATGAATAATGATAAGTCAGTAGCTTTATTCAACCTTGAAATGGGAGCTGAACAATTAGCTATGAGAATTTTATCATCATTAGGTCAAATAGAAGGATATAAATTAAGAACAGGAAATTTATTAAATAACGATTGGAAAAGAATTAATGAAGCTACAAGTCAATTAGCAGATACTAATTTATTTATAGATGATACACCAGGTATTACAATAGGTGAAATAAGAGCAAAATGTAGAAGATTAGCTAGTAGTGAAAAAGGTTTAGGAATAGTTATCATTGACTACTTACAGTTAATCTCTGGAGGAAAAAATTATGGTACTAATAGACAACAAGAAGTGTCTGATATTTCTAGGAGTTTAAAAACTTTAGCAATGGAATTACATGTACCAGTTATTGCTTTAGCTCAACTTTCTCGTGGTGTAGAAGCAAGAGAAGATAAAAGACCTATTATGAGTGATTTACGTGAATCAGGATCAATAGAACAAGATGCAGATATAGTTTCATTCTTATATAGAGATGATTATTATAATAAAGAAGCAAGACGTGAGGATGATATAAGTATAAGTGAATTAATAATAGGAAAACATCGTAATGGACCAACTGCTACAATAGAATTATTATTTAAAAAGAATACATCAACTTTCTTAAGTTTAAAGAAAGAAGATAGGGGTGCTGATCAAATTGAAAATTAGAGATTATATATTTATTGTAATTGCATTAATAATTAGTTTTTTACTAGTTAAATGTGATTTTACAACTAAATCAAAAGAACCTTATGAAGTATATAGAATTTATTTAAAGGGTAAATCCTTAGGTTTTGTAGAATCAAAAAAAGAACTAGAAAAATACATTGATAAAAAGCAAGAATCTGTAAAGAAAAAATACAAAGTTTCAAAAGTATATGTTCCAGAAGAGTTGGATATTATAAAAGAGGTAACATTCAATGAAAAAATATCATCAGTAAAAAGCATATATGAAAAAATAAAAGATATTGAACCATTCACAATCGATGGGTATGAGGTAACAATAAAAGGTTTAACAAAAAGAAATGATGATGGTAAAGATGTTAAAGAGAAAAATAAAAATATTTATATGTTAGATGATAATGTCTTTAAGGATGCTGTTAATCATACTGTTCAATCATTTATTACTAAAGAAAAGTATGATGAATATAAGGATGATGATCAAAAAGAAATAAAAGATACTGGTAGTATTATAGAAAACTTGTATATCAAAAATAAAATTAGTATTAAGAAAAAAAGAATCCCAGTTAATGAAAAGATATACTTAGATAAAGATGAAATGACTAAATATTTATTATTTGGAACAACAGAAGAACAAAAAAAATATACTGTAAAAGATGGAGATACCATAGAAGATGTTGCATTTAATAATAAAATTTCAACAGAGGAATTTTTAGTAGCTAATACAAATATAAAAGATAAAAATAGCCTATTATACTCAGGTCAAGAAGTTACAATAGGTATTTTACATCCACAATTTGATTTAGTAGAAGAAGATCATACTGTTAGTGATGTTGAGGTTAATTATGAAACAGAAACTAAATATGATAATTCTAAAAGTGTTGGATACAGTCAAGTTGAACAAGCAGGAGTAAAAGGAAAAAACAGAGTAACGCAAAAAATACAAAAAGTTAATGGAGAAACTACTAGTGTTGTTACAGTACAAACAGAGCAACTTTCAGAACCTGTAAAAGAAATTGTAGTTAAAGGTGGAAAAGAAAGTGATAACTATAGTGGAAGTGGTTATGGTAGTGTAGTTCCTACTAAAGGAGAATGGGGATGGCCTGCAACATGTACATCAATTTCATCACCATTTGGTTATCGTTGGGGAACACTACACAATGGAACAGATATAGCTGGTTGTGGTTTTGGATCAAATATTTTTGCAGCACAATCAGGAACAGTTGTTGAATCACAAAAGAAAACAGGAAGCTATCCTGGAGGATATGGACAGGAAGGTGAATATATAGTAATTGATCACCATAATGGCTATTATACTTTATATGCCCATATGTGTACTGGATGTCGTAAAGTAAAAGTTGGAGATAATGTTGTAAAAGGCCAAGTAATTGGTGGAATGGGAAAAACAGGAGCAGCAACAGGTGTTCATGTACATTTCTCAATGTTTATAGGTTATCCATATCACGGTGGACGAGTTATAAATGCTATGGGAGCTTATTAGAGATGAAAGTAAAAGTTTTATCGAGTGGTTCAAAAGGAAATTGTTCATTAATATTATGTGATAATATAAAATTATTAATTGATATTGGATTATCTTGCCTAAAAGTTCAAAAACATTTAGAAGATAATCTTCTATCTTTTAGTGATATATCTGGATTGTTAATAAGCCACAGTCATAGTGATCATATTAAGGGATTAGAAACATTTATAAAGAAAACTAATATTAAAGTATATATTCCAAAAGAAATGTATCATGAACTAGAATCAATAGTTCCTATTGATAGATGTGTCTTTATTGGTGATAATTTTAGTATTGGAGATGTTAATATTGAATTAATTCATACATCACATGATACAGATTTTTCAGTAGGATATATCATTGAATATAAAAATAAAAGCTTAGTGCATGTTACTGATACTGGATATATTAATAGAAAATATTTAAAGAAAATGGAAGATAAAAATGTCTATGTTATAGAGAGTAATCATGATGAAGCTATGCTAATGGATGGTCCATATCCAAGATTTTTAAAAGAAAGAGTAATTAGTGATAGAGGGCATTTATCTAATAAAACAGTCGCAGGATATTTAAAAAGAATAACTTCTAATAATACTAGTTGTGTAATTTTAGCCCATTTAAGTGAGAAAAATAATACGGAAGAATTAGCTTATAATGAGGTTAATAAGGCAATACAAGATAAAAATATTAAGCTATTAATTGCAAAACAAGACGAAGAAACAGAATTAGTAGAGGTATAGAATGATTAAAATAATATGTGTAGGTAAGATAAAAGAATCCTATTTAAGGGATGCTATAGAAGAATATACAAAAAGATTAAGTAAATATACAAAATTACAAATAATCGAATTACAAGATGAAGGATTAGTAGATAAAGAACAAGCTAAGAAATTAGAAGCGGAAAAGATTAGTAAACATATTAATCCAAAAGATTATATTATTACTTTAGAAATTGATGGATGTTCTATAACATCTGAACAATTTGCAAAGAAAATAGATGATACCTTAATTATAAATAGTAATATTACCTTTATAATAGGAGGAAGTTATGGTTTGGATGATGCTATTAAAAATATTTCCAAATATAAATTATCTTTTTCAAAAATGACTTTTCCACATCAATTGTTCAGAGTAATATTATTAGAACAAATATATAGAGCATTCAAAATTATTAACAATGAAAGTTATCATAAGTAGGGAGTGGTTCTATGATAGGTAATGATTGGGATTTATTATTACAGGATGAGTATAAAAAGGATTATTTTCAAAAGTTAATTAACTTTATTGATAATGAATATAAAACAAAAACAATTTATCCAAAAAAAAGTGAAATATTTAGTGCCTTTAGATTTACTAGTTATAAAGATACTAAAGTTGTTATTTTAGGACAGGATCCATATCACGGTGAAAATCAAGCAGAAGGTTTATCTTTTTCAGTTAAAAACTGCGTTAGAAAACCACCATCCCTTCAAAATATATTCAAAGAGTTAGAAAGCGATTTAAATATTCCTTTTCCTAAGAATAATTCTTTAATACCATGGGCTAAGGAAGGTGTCCTTTTATTAAATACAGTTTTGACAGTAGAAGAAAAACGCCCAGCTTCTCATAAAGAACAAGGCTGGGAAATTTTTACAGATGAGGTAATTAAAATATTAAATAAAAAAGAAACTCCAATAGTATTTATATTATGGGGTAACTTTGCTAGGAGTAAAAAGAAATATATAACAAATAATATACATTATATTATAGAATCTGCACATCCATCACCATTTTCAGCATATAATGGTTTCTTTGGAAGTAAGCCATTCTCAAAAACAAATAAGTTTCTAGAATCAAAAGGTATTAAAAAAGTTAATTGGAATGTTGAATAAAAAAAACACCGAAGGGTGTTTTAATTTTGTGCTTGAACAGCAGTAATTGCTACTACTCCAACTATATCATCTGCAGAACATCCTCTAGATAAATCATTAATAGGTGCAGCAATACCTTGAGTAATAGGTCCATAGGCTTCTGCTTTAGCAAGTCTTTGTACAAGTTTATAACCAATATTACCAGCATCTAGGTCAGGAAATACTAATACGTTAGCATGACCTGCTACATCACTATTAGGTGCTTTACTTTTAGCAATACTAGGAACTATAGCAGCATCTAATTGAAATTCTCCATCAATTTTATAATTATCATATTTTTCTTTAGCAATTTTAACAGCTTCAACCACCTTATCAACATCAGGATGTGATGCTGAACCAACTGTAGAGTGAGATAGCATTGCAACAAGAGGTTCCTTTTCAACAAGTAGTTTAAATGATTCAGCCGAACTAGCAGCAATAGCAGCTAATCTTTCAGGATTTGGATTTTGTTCTAGACCTGAGTCAGCAAAAACAAATATACCATCTTCACCATATTCGCAGTTAGGAACATCCATTAAGAAAAAAGCAGAAACTAATAAACTATCAGGTTTAGTTTTAATAATTTGTAATGATGGTCTTAATGTATTTGCTGTTGAATGACAAGCTCCACTAACAACACCATCAGCTTTTTTTAGTTTTACTAACATGCATGCATAATACATATAATCAGTTAATAGTAATTCTTTAGCTTTATCATAAGTCATTCCTTTATTTTTTCTTAATTCAACAAATTCATTAATTAATTCTTCAGTTAGCTCTGAAGTCTGAGGATTAATTATAGTTGCAGAACTAATATCTCTACCATTTAAGTTTTTATTTATTTCTTCATCAGTACCAATAATAATTATATTGGCAATATCTTCTTGTAAAACTTTTTCTGCAGCTTCAAAAGTTCTTTTATCCATAGACTCTGGAAGGACAATAGTCTTTTTATTTTGTCTAGCTCTTTTCTTTATTGTATCTATAAAATTCATAATAATACCTCTTTTTAATTTTCCTTTAATATTTCAAAAATTTCGCGTTTTTCATGTGAGTAAAACTCTTTTCTTTTATATCTAAATATAAGTCTAATAATATTAGATGGAAAAGACATGATTAATTTGTTGAATTCAACAACAGTGTCGTTATAGAACTTGATAGAAGCAACTAAATCATCTTCATTATCATTAAGTTCATCCAAAATAGCTGTTAATGGTTTACTCTTTAGTAGTTTCTCATTTTCATCAATTACTTTAAATAAATCTATATAGGCCTTATCCATAGCATCATTAAATTCAAAGTGATTAAAATCTTCTACATTTAATGTATCAATATCAGAAAGAAGTTCTTTTTTCTTTAATGACTTCCTTATAAGAGGACAACACCTTTTTATTAGATCAAATTTTTTGCTTAAAAATACTTCAATATTTTCTTCTGCTTCATCGATTTTAATTATAGAAAACTGAAACTTGTTATAAAATATAGCAATTATTAATAAAATAAAAGCTATACCGGTTATAATTCCTACTATAGTATAAAACATATTACCATCTCCATTTTACCTTTTAATTATAACAAATATAATTAATTCCTACAATATAATTAAAACATGATAATGTAAAAGAAAGTGTATAATAAAACACTTTCTTCTTCTTAATTAATATAATATATATCTAATATATCTAAGTTGCTGTTTTTTCTTTTATTTTTTCATCAAAAACTAAGTCAGAATCAGTTGGTTCTGTACCTTTTATAAAATACATCATTTTCTTTTTGGTATCACTTTCTGTTGCAGGTTTTCCAGAAATTGGTTCAACTAAAACTGTTGAAACGTTACTAGGAGTTTCGTACCAACTATCTTTTTTATCCTTTAAATAGCCCTCCATAGAATTGAGCCAAATATTTTGAGAATATTTATATTCACTAGTTTTTAAAGTGGTATTATCATCATAACCAACCCATACAGCAGTAAGTAAATCTGGATTATATCCTATATTCCAATTATCAGTATCGGTAGTTCCACTTTTTAGGGAATATTTATGAGTCATTTTTGGAGCGATTCCTATAGCAGTAGGATAGTTATAATCAATGTAGTCCTTATCATAAGTAGCTGTAAGCATATTATTTAATATAAAACATAAGCTTTTATCTAAAATTGCATTTTTCCTCTCTTTGTATTCATATAATATATTTCCTTCCTTATCTTCTACTTTTTCAATTAAATGAGGTTTAACTTTATGCCCTAGATTTGCAAAAGCAGAATATCCTCCGGCCATTTCAATTAATCCTATTTCATTTGTTCCTAAAGGAAGTGAGGGTATCTTTTCAAGTTCTGATGTTATTCCAACTTTTCTTGCAGTTTTAATGAGGGCATCTTCTCCTAGAAATAAATGGGTTTTAACTGCGTAAATATTTTCAGAATATGCAATAGCAGTTGCCATTGAAATAGGTTTATTACCATAGGTATCATTATTATTTTTAGGAGTGTAGCTAGGACTATTTTCAAAGTTAAAAGTAGTTTTTTGACTAGTAAAGCTAGTTGATGATGTGAATCCATTTTCAAGGGCTGTATAATATAAGTAAGGTTTCATAGTTGACCCAACTTGTCTTTTAGCATCTGTTGCCCTATTAAATGATGAATCATTATAATTTTTACCACCAGAAAGAGCAAGAATAGCTCCATTATTAGGATTCATCATTACAGCTGCAACTTGTGCTTTAGAACTATCCGGAATTGAATTTTTAATAGAATCTTCAAGGATTGTTTGAGCATTTAAGTCTAATGTTGTGTATACCTTTAATCCTTTGGTATCATTTAGGGATCTAGGAATAGATTTAATACTTTCTAATTCTTCAATAACAGCATCATGATAATACATTACCGTTGATAAATTACTATCTTCTTTTTCACCAACAATATTAAGTTCTTCATTATATGCTTTATCTTTTTCATCTTCAGTTATAACATTATTCTCAACTAATGAATTTAAAACTAATTCTTGGCGTTTTTTTGCAGTTCCAAAGTCAATTATTGGAGAATAATTAGATGGAGATTTAGGTACCCCAACTAACATACTAGCTTCAGCTAAATCTAGATCTTTGGCACTTTTATTAAAATAAAATTTAGATGCATTTTCAATCCCATACATGCCATGTCCATAATTTATAGTATTTAGGTAACCTTCTAATATTTCATCTTTTGAATAATCATTTTCAATTCTTACTGTATACCACATTTCATCCCATTTTCTTTTCCAGGTTTTTTCAAAATCTAAAAATAAGTTTTTAGCATATTGTTGAGTAATAGTAGAAGCACCTTGGGAGGTTTTTCCATTAGTTATATTTACCATACTAGCTTTAGCAATTCTTAAATAATCAAATCCATTATGTTTATAAAAGTGTTTATCTTCTGTATATATTGTAGCTTCTTTAGCATATTTAGAAATATTTTTTAAAGATATCCATTCTTTAGATTTATTTCCTTGAAAGTATAGTTTACTATCTTTATCGTATAATAATATATTATTAGCATTACCTATTTCTAAAGTAGGAGTTGATTTCAAATAAATAATTAAAATACCTTTATATATTAAGCAAATTACAACAATGATTAGAAATATTTTACCAAGTTTTTTTAAAAATTTCATGAAATCTCCTCCTCTAAAGTTAGTATGAAAATAATAAAACTAAAATATGTATGAAAATTAAATGAATTATGTTATAATGTGTGTTGTATTTGCAAGGAGTATCGCTATGGAAAAGAAAGCATTAATAACAATTAAAAATAATGATAGTAAAACATCATATAAAGTAAAAGTTTTACTAAATGATAATACTTATAGATATAGAGAAGATACAGTTAATAATACATTAGTAGAATTTGATAGTAGTAATAACGTCTTAAAAAGAGAAGATGATAACTTATCTATGGAGTATTTATTTATTAATGATAAAGAAACGATAGGCAAAATTTATATAAAAGATTTAAATAAATATATTGACGTAGTCATAAAAACAAGTAAAATAGAAAAAAATGAAAACAAAATATTGATTGAATATACTATTTCAGATGATTTATATAAATATAGTATAGAAATGGAGTGATAATATGAGTATCATAAAAAATATAGAAAAAGACATTAATAACTTGATAAAAGAAGCTGGTTATGGGGTTGATAATTTTATATTACAGCCTACATCTAGACCTGATTTAGGAGATTATCAAATTAATGATTGTATGAATTTAGCTAAAAAATATCATAAAAATCCTAGAGAAATTGCGCTTGAAGTAGTAAAAAAGTTAGAGTCTGATAAGAGATTTACCAATATTAATATAGCAGGACCGGGATTTATAAATATTTCTTTTTCTAATGAGTTTTTAATAGACTCGTTAAATAAAATTGTAGAAAATATAGAAAATAATATTGATAAAGTTGGACCTAAAAAAATAATACTTGATTATGGTGGTGCAAATGTTTCAAAGGCCTTACATGTTGGACATTTAAGAAGTGCCAATATAGGTGAAGCGTTAAAACGTTTAGCAAAAGTTTTAGGTTGCGAGGTATTAAGTGATGCTCATTTAGGTGATTATGGAAGACCATTAGGTCTAGTTCTTTTAGAAATTCAAAAAATGTATCCAGATCTATCTTATTTTGATTCAACTTACAAAGGTGATTATAGTGAAATAGATTTACCTATAACAAATAGTGATTTAGAGAAAATTTATCCTAAAGCCAGTCTAAAAGCAAAAGAAGATGAAGAATATCTAGAAGAAGCTAGAATAATGACTACACGAATTCAAAATGGAGAACGTGGTTATTATGATTTATGGCAAAAAGTTGTTGATATATCAAAAAAAGATATTAAAGAGGTATATGATTCTTTAAATGTATACTATGACTTATGGGAAGGAGAAAGTGATGCTGCACAATATATTCCTGAACTTTTAGAAATCTGCCAGAAAAAAGGAATTGTTAAGATGAGTAATGGAGCAAATATAATAGATGTAAAAAAAGAAGATGAAACCTCTCCTATGCCTCCTTTATTATTAGTAAAATCAAATAAAACATACTCATATGAAACAACTGATATGGCAACAATATTAGAAAGAGAAAAGAAATTTAAGCCAGATGAGATATGGTATTGTGCCGATCAAAGACAACAATTACATTTTGAACAAGTATTTCGTGCTTCCTATATGGCAGGACTAGTTGATAGTAATGTTAATCTTGAATATATAGGTTTTGGAACCATGAATGGAGAAGATGGCAAACCATTTAAAACAAGAGATGGTGGTGTAATGTCTTTGAAATCTTTAATAGAGATGATAAAAGAAGCAACAAGAAAACGTATAAATTATGATATAGTTACACAAGATATGGTAGAAGATACTGTAGAAAAGATTGCTATATCTGCATTAAAATATGCTGATCTTATTCCCTTTAGAGGTACAGATTATATTTTTAATCCTGAAAAATTTGCAGATGTAGAGGGAAAAACAGGTCCTTACCTACTATATTCAACAATAAGAATGAAATCTTTACTTAACAAGGCAAAAGAATTAAAACAAGAAGAATTTAAGCTATTAAATGATACAAGTTCTAGAGATATAATTTTAACTTTATTAAAATTACCAACCATTTTAACTAAATCATTTGAAATAAAGTCTCTTAATGAAATAGCAGAATATCTTTATACTTTAACTAATAAATATAATAAGTTTTATATGGAAAACAAAATATTAGTAGAAGAAAATAAAGATCTACAGGAATCTTGGTTAGTATTAACTAATATAGTATATAAAACAAATTTATTATTACTAGATACCTTAGGGTTAAAAGTACCAGAAAAAATGTAAAAAGGTATTGTAATTAAAACTAATATATGTTATAAGTTTATTTGTATTTTAGTTACTGGCAAAAAAAATATTTATGCATATAATGATTTAATCAAGGAGGATTATTATGGATGTTAGAAAAATGTCAAAAGAAGAACTTGAATTATTATCAAATAAGGATATAACGTTTTACTTACTAGAAGGAAGTAAAAATTCAATAAATACTGCTGATTTATTTAAGGAAATAATAAAATTATTAGAGTTACCAAAATCAGATTTTGAAACTAAAATAGGTGATTATTATACAGCTTTAGCAACAGATAAAAGATTCATTATGTTAGAAGATGGAACCTGGGATTTAAGAAGTCGTCATACTTCTGATAAGGTAGTAAAAATAGAAGAAAATGAAGATGAAGAGGATGAAGAAATTCCAAAAGAAGAGATTGTAGAAGAAGAAATAGAAGAAGATAACTATGATGATACTGACGATGATGAATATGATGATACAGAAGAAGATTTAAAGGATTTAGTAGTAATAGATGAAGATGAACTAGAATTAGAGGATTAATTCTAGTTTTTATATTAATTATATGTTATAATATCAATGATTAACTGAAAGGGTGATAATATGATTGATAGATTGGAAACCACTTTAAAAAGATATAATACAATAGAGCAGGAATTAATGAATCCTGAAGTATTAAGTAATGTTAATAAAACTAGAGAACTATCAAAAGAGTTGAGTGAGATAGAAGATTTAGTAAATTGTTATAAAAAGTATAAAAAAGTTCTAAATAATATAGAAGAAGCAACAGAAATGTTAAAAGATCCAGAATTAGGAGAAATAGCAAAGGAAGAAGTTAAAAACTTGCAACAAGAAAAGGATAGTCTTGATAAAGAATTAGAAATCTTATTAATACCTAAAGATCCAAATGATTCTAAGAACGTAGTAATAGAAATAAGAGGAGCAGCAGGTGGAGATGAGGCTAACATTTTTGCTGGAGATTTATTTAGAATGTATACTAGATATGCAGAGAAGAATGGCTTTAGTTATAAGGTATATAACTCAGTTGAAGGTACTGCCGGAGGTTTTAGTCAAATAGAATTTATTGTTAAAGGTGAAGGTGCTTATTCAAAATTAAAATATGAAAGTGGATCTCATAGAGTACAAAGAGTTCCTGTTACTGAATCAAATGGTAGACTTCAAACTTCTACTGCTACTGTATTAGTAATGCCAGAAGTTGATGATGATGTTAATATAGAAATAAATCCAGGAGATTTAAGAATAGATATTTATAGATCTAGTGGATGTGGGGGACAAGGAGTAAATACTACAGATTCAGCAGTAAGAATAACACACTTACCAACAAATACTGTTGTTACATGTCAAAATGAAAGAAGTCAAATTCAAAATAAGGAACAGGCAATGAAGGTGCTTAAAATTCGTCTTTATGAGCAACAATTACAAAAACAAGAAGAAGAGCAAGGCGCAGAACGTAGAAGTAAAATAGGAACTGGAGATAGAGCAGAAAAAATAAGAACATATAACTATCCACAAAATAGAGTTACTGATCATAGAATAGGATTTACTACAAAACAGCTAGATAGAGTAATGGATGGAGATTTAGATGATATTATAAATGCACTAATCTCTGAAGATCAAAAAAGAAAGTTGGAAGGAAATGAATAATACAAAAAAAAGTTCAAGAAGATATAAGAAAAAGAATAAAAAACAAGTAACTGAAATTCCTTATGATTCTATTTTAACTCAGTTTGTCTGTAGTGAGTGTTATAATACTAATATCAAATTTGAAAGTAGCGATAAACAAACTCCATTATATAAGGAAAAAAGAGAACTTTGTTCTTGTTGTGATAAAAAAACAATTCAAATATGTATAAGAGATAAACAATTATCTAAAGCTTTACTTGAAACAACTATGGAAAAATCAAAACAAGAAGAAAAGGCTTACCAATTAATTAAAAAATCTATCAGGAGAAAATAATGAGAGTAGAGGATTTATTAATATTTGGAAAAAGTTATTGTCATTCTGATCATGTAAAATTACTACTTGCAGACCTACTAAATCTAAATCCATTAGAGTTATTAAATCATTTAGATGAGTATGTAGATGAAGGCTCAGTAGAATTATTTAAAAAAGAGATTATTTCATTGAAAGAAGGCAAACCTCTACAATATGTAATTGGTAGTGTTAACTTTTATGGAAATAAATTTATAGTTAATGAAAATGTGCTAATTCCAAGATTTGAAACTGAAGAGTTAGTAGAAAATACCATTAAATATATAAAAAAACACTTTGAAAAACCAGTTAGAATATTAGATATTGGTTGCGGTAGTGGTGTTATAGGTTTAACCCTAAAAGAAAAATTAAAAGAGGCTACTGTAGATTTATTAGATATTAGTGAAGATGCTTTAAAAGTAGCAAAGCAAAATGCAGATAATTTAAATTTAAGTGTTAATTTTATTAAAAGTGATGTATTTGAAAATGTGGAAAATAAATATGATGTAATAGTAAGTAATCCACCATATATAAAAACAAATGAAGATATAGAAGAAATTGTCAAAAATAATGAACCACATATAGCTTTGTATGCTGGAGAAAAAGGTTTGGATGTTTATACAAAAATATTAGAAAATGTTAATAGTTATTTGAATGAGAAGGCCTTAATAGCATTTGAAATAGGTTGTTCTCAAAAAGAAGATATTATAGCACTTGCTAGAAAAAATCTTACAAATATCAAAATTGAATCAAAAAAAGACCTATCTAATAAAGATAGAATGATATTTATTTTGAAAAATATTGAATAAAAAATATTTAAATAAACCACTATCTATATGAAAGGTGGTTTTTATATGAAAAAAATCTATTTAGTTTTGCTAATATTAACTGTAATGTTTGTAATAAGTAACAATAACAATAAAGATAAAAAAGTGATAATTCCAAAAGAATCAATTAGGTTTAGAGTTATTGCTAATAGTGATAGTAGTATTGATCAACAAAATAAAAAAATAGTAGCTAGTAATCTTGAAAAAGATGTAATGTCAGTATTAAAAGATACTAATAATTTGGAAGATGCTAGAAAGACACTAAAAAATAATACAAATCATTTTAGAAGCAATATAGATAAAACTTTATTAAATAACAATATAAAAGAGGATTATACCATTAATTATGGTAATAATTATTTTCCTGAAAAAACCTATAGGGGAGTTAAATATGAAGCCGGTGAATATGAATCGCTAGTAGTAACTTTAGGAGAAGGAAATGGTGCTAACTTTTGGTGCGTTTTATTTCCTCCACTTTGTTTATTAGAAGGTGAAGAAACAACTAGCAATGATGTTCAATACTCTTCATTTATAAAAGAGGTAATAGATAAGTATTTTTGATTGGTTAATATAATAAAATATAAAAGGTGATATAATGTCTTTAATTTTATTATATTTTTTTATGGCAATAGGTTTGAGTATGGATGCTTTTTCTTTAGCGATAGTTTATGGAACTAATGGAATAGAAAAGAAAAAAGCAATTATATTAAGTTTATTTGTAGGAATACTTCATTTTATAATGCCAAATGTTGGGAATATATTAGGTAAACAATTTTTAAATGGTTTTATAGTCTATGGTAATATTATAACAGCATTAGTTTTCCTAGTATTAGCAATCCAAATGATTTTATCCTTTAAAGAACAGGAAGAAGCAAAATCAATAGATAACTATCTAGAAATGTTTTTCTTTGCTATTGCAGTATCAATAGATAGCTTTACTGTTGGAATAGCTTTATCATTAGATAATCAAAATCTCCTTTTAGGAGGACTTATATTTTCAATTGTAAGTGCAACCTTTACTTTCTTAGGGTTACTATTAGGAAAATTATTAAATGATAAAACTGGTTCAATTTCCAAATTAATTGGGATTATTATATTAATAATATTTACAATTAAATATTTATTTAATATATAATTTTTAAAAAGCAAAAAGTCACATTATAATTTGTATATTTATTGACTAAATACCTTAAATTATCTATAATTAATAGTATGATTAGAAGTCAAAGTGTAACTACTTTTTAAGATAATAATAAAATAATATAGATTAAATAGATTTGAGGTATGAAAATGAAAGTTTTAGAAATAAATGGAAATCAAGAATTATCTGGGACTATAAGAATAAGTGGTGCAAAAAATGCTAGTGTTGCATTAATACCAGCTGCAATTCTATCAGATGAAGAAACAACTATCTGTAATGTTCCAGAAATAACTGATACAGATGCTTTATGCGAAATATTAGATTTGTTAAATGCAGATGTTAAAAGAGCAAGTGAAAGTATTGTAATAGATCCAACTAATATAAAAAATATAGAAATAAATGAATTATGTTGCAAGAAATTAAGAGCTTCATATTATTTTATGGGAGCATTACTAGGAAAATATAAAAAAGCGGAAATGTGCTTTCCAGGAGGTTGTTCTATAGGAAAAAGACCTATTAATTTACACTTAAAAGGTTTTGAAGCTTTAGGTGCAACTGTCACAAATAAAGGCAATAAATATATTGTAGAGGCAGATGAATTAAGTGGTGCAAATATTTATCTTGATTTTGCATCTGTTGGTGCTACAATTAATATTATGTTAGCAGCAACACGTGCAAAAGGAACTACAATAATAGATAATGCTGCAAAAGAACCTGAAATTGTAAATATAGCCACATTTTTAAATAGTATGGGAGCAAAAATATCAGGAGCAGGAACATCAACTATAAAAATAGAAGGTGTTGATTACCTACATGGATGCTTCCACGAAGTTATTCCTGATAGAATTGAAGCAGGAACATATATGATTATTGGAGCATTGTGCGGTAATAAGCTTAAGATTGATAATATAATTCCAACCCATGTAGAAGCTTTAACATCAAAACTTCAAGAAGCAGGAGTAGAGGTTGAAATAGGTGCTGACTATGTAACAGTATCAAAACCAAAAGAGTATCTTCCTGTTAATATAAAAACAATGCCATATCCAGGATTTCCAACAGATTTACAACAACCATTTACAGTATTATTAACTCAATGCGATGGAAAAAGTAAAGTAGAAGAAACCATTTATGAAAATAGATTTATGCATATTGCATATTTAAATGATCTAGGAGCGGATATAACAGTTAAAAATCAAACAGCTACAGTATTTGGACCAACTAGTTTAGTTGGAACCAAAGTTGTTGCAACAGATTTACGTGCTGGAGCAGCTATGGTAGTAGCAGGATTGCTAGCAAAAGGTACAACAACAATAACTAATATTGAACACATTTTAAGAGGTTATGAACAAATAGTAGAAAAATTAATAAGTGTAGGTGCTAAAATTGAGAATAAAGAAATATAATATATAGACTTTATTCTTTTTTTTGGAGGTAAAATGAAATTTTTAAAGAAACATATTAAAATACTAGTATTAATTTTTACATGCTTATTGATATATTTGATATATAACAAAAATAATATAAATAATATTACCTATTTATCATTAGGTGATGAATATGCGATGGGAATTAATTCGTATGGAGTAAAAGATTATGGGTATAATGATTATCTAAAAGATTATTTAGAAAAAAATAACAAATTACATAAGTATTATAATAATTTTTCATACAAAGAAATTAGAATTAATGATTTGTATAAAGATATTTTAATAAATGAGGAAAATAGTGATGGTGAAAATTTAAAAAAAGCACTAAGAGATTCTAATCTTTTAACAATATCGATAGGTTTAAATGATTTAATATATAGGACTTCCATTAATAATAAGTTATCCAATTATCAGCAAGAAAAGATAATTAGTGATATAAAACAGGATTATAAAAAATTATTAACAGAAATTAGAAAATATTATAGGTATGATATTTATATAATTGGTTACAATAACTTTTATCCACAAAATACTGTGGAAAGAAAAATGCTAAATGAATTAAATTTAGCAATAAAGGAGTTATCCACAGAAAAAAATATAAATTTTATAGAAATAGATAATCTTTTCAACAAAAACAGTGGATATTTAGAAAATCCAGATAGTAATTTCCCCAATACTAGTGGATATAAACAAATTTATAATAAAATAATAGAAAAAATAACTTTATAATTCCACAAATTTATGAAAAGGCTTGAAAAAAATAAAAATAGCTGATATACTAATAACGCATTTAATTACTATGACTTGGTTTAGTTAGTCATGGCGGAAGGAGAGAAGAGTATGAAAAAAGGAATCCATCCAAACTATATGGATTGTACAGTAACTTGTGCTTGTGGAGAAACTTTTACTACTAGATCAAATAAAGAAGCTATCAATGTAGAAGTTTGTTCTAAATGTCATCCTTTTTATACAGGTAAACAAAGAGGAGCATCACGTGCAGGTAATGTAGATAAGTTTTATAAAAGATATAATATGGAAAAACCAGAAAATGAAGCTGCTTAATAGCAGTTTTTATTTTGTTATGTTAAAATAATATAGAGGTGAAAATATGAAAATAGGAATAGTTAGTGACCATAGAGGTTATGAATTAAAAAAGGAATTAGTAAAAGAATTAACTAATTATGAGTTAATAGATTACGGAACGTATAGTACAGAAAGTGTTGATTATCCAGATTATGCTTTCTTATTAGGAGATAAAGTAGTAAAAAAGGAAGTAGACTATGGAATAGCTATATGTGGAAGTGGAATAGGTATTAGTATTGCTTGCAATAAAGTAAATGGGATAAGATGTGCAAAAGTAAATACAGTTTTAGATGCAAAAATGACAAGATTAGATAATGATGCAAATATAATAGCACTTTCTGCTAAAACAAATAAAAATGATGCAATTGAATTAATTAATACATTTTTAGAAACGAGTTTTTCAAATGAAGAAAGACATATAAATAGAATTAATAAAATTAAAAATTATGAGGAAAATAGATAATGATAGGTAAATTTTTATTATATATAATTGTTACTATATTAGTAATTTGGTCAATGGATTCAGTAAACATAAATAAAATTTTTAAAAAAAATAAAATTATGGAGGCTAGATTATTTTACTTTTTTCTAGGAATATCTTTAATTTATTTGGTAACTAATTTTTTATGGGATTTATTTACAGTTGGAAAAATTTTTTAAAAGAAGTATAAAACCTCATTTTTTGTTCAAACTCTAAATGAGGTGAAAAAAATGAGAAGAAGAAGAAAGTTAAAGGCATATGTAATTCCAAGTTTATATGTGATATTAGTTGCTACTATAGCTATTGGTGGATTCATGATAAGCAAGACTATGAAAAACAATAAGGTTGATGAAGGTAACAATGAATATACTTACGTATCCAGTGTTATTACAACCCCTGATATAGCTGTTATTAATGAATCAAACAAAATGTTAAAACCTTATACAGACGAAAAAGTAACAGTAGGTAAAAGTTACTATGATTATAAGGCAGAAAGTAAACAACAGGAAAATTCTATAACATATTATGATGGAAGTTATATTCAAAATTCAGGAATTGACTATACTGCAGAAGAAGTATTTGATGTTGTTTCAGTAATGGATGGCACAGTAACTGATGTAAGAGAAGATGAGTTATTAGGAAAAGTTGTTGAAATAAAACATAATAATGGTTATGTAACTTCATATCAAAGTCTTAGTGAAGTATCAGTAAAAAAAGATGATACAGTAACAAAAGGTCAGATCATTGGTAAAAGTGGAACTAATAAAATAGATAAAGACATGGGAAATCATTTACATTTCGAATTATATGCTAATGGACAAACTGCAGATCCTAATCTTTATATTGATAAAGAAATAAAAACAAAGGAATAAATAAAAACATTGTAGTAATGTGATGTTCACTATAATTAAAATGCATCACTAATACAATGTTTTTTTGGTTTATAGATTTTTTTCTCATATTTTTAAATCATTTAATTATAATTTATTAAGAGGAATGATTAAATGAAAGAGTATATAGAAAAAAGAATAATAGAGGAAGCTAATATTATTATAAATACAAAAATAACAATAAGGGATTTATCAAAGATAATAGGTGTAAGTAAAAGTACTATTCATAATGATATGCAAAATAGATTAAAATGTATAAATAAAGAGTTATATGATAAGGTTCAAAGTGTTTTTTTAGACCATATTAGGACAAGACATTACTTAGGAGGACTATCTACACAAAAAAAATACAAAAAAGTAATATAAAATCGTAAAAATATGGTAAAATATATAATGACTTAAGAAAAGGACGTGATATTAATGTTATCAAAGGATATTGGAATAGATTTAGGAACTGCAAATGTATTAATTTATATAAAAGGACAAGGCATAGTTTTAAATGAACCAAGTATAGTTGCAATAGATACTGAAAGTAAAAGGGTAATAGCCGTAGGAAAAGAAGCTAATGAAATGCTAGGAAGAACTCCTGGAAAAGTAAAGGCTATTAGACCAATGAAGGATGGAGTAATAGCTGATTTTGAAATTACTGAAATTATGCTTAATACTTTTATAAAGAAAATAAAAGGTAAGTCATTTTTAACAAGACCTAAAATTTTAATTTGTTGTCCATCTAATATTACGCCAGTTGAAAAGAATGCTATAAAAGAAGCAGCTGAACGTACTGGAGCTAGAAGGGTTTATATAGAAGAAGAACCTAAAGTAGCAGCTATTGGTGCTGGTATGGATATTTCTAAACCTACAGCTAATATGGTAATAGACATTGGTGGTGGAACAACAGATATAGCAATCCTTTCATTAAATGATATTGTAACAAGTGCTTCTATTAGAGTAGCTGGAAATGTTTTTGATCAAGATATTATAAAGTATATAAGAGATAAATATAAGTTATTAATAGGAGAAAGGACAGCTGAAGATATAAAGATAAACTTTGCTAGTATATTTAAACCTGATAAAAAACATACTATAGAAGTAAAAGGAAGAAATTTAGTAACAGGACTTCCACATACAATAACTATTAACGAAGAAGAAACAGAAGAAGCTCTACATGAGAGTATTTATAGAATTGTAAAAGCTACTACTAATGTATTAGAACAAACTCCTCCAGAACTTTCTGCAGACATAGTTAGCAGGGGTATAGTTCTAACAGGAGGAGGAGCTATGCTTAGGGGCTTAACCGATTTATTAACAAAAGAGTTAGAAGTACCTGTTTTAATAGCAGATACACCATTAACTTGTGTAGTAGAAGGAACAGGAGTGCTTTTAGAAAATAAAAGTCAATTAGAAGAAGACTAATAAGTCTTTTTTTATTTTCTATTTTAATAAAGTTTGCTATAATTAAATAGAAAAGAGGAAATATTATGAGAAGTGATATATTAGATACCTTAAAAATAGTATTAGTAACTTTTGTATTTACGGCTGCAATAATGCCTATAATGAAGAAGATTGCAATTCATATAGGAGCAGTAGATGTTCCAAGAAAAGATGAAGGAAATAGACATATTCATAAAAGAGTAGTACCAAAGCTTGGTGCATTAGGAATATATTTAGGTTTTTTATTTGGATATATGTTGTTTGGGCAGCAAAGCATTCAGATGAATTCAATTTTGATTGGTAGTTTTGTAGTAGTATTAACTGGGTTAGTTGATGATATAAAAGAAATTAGAGCTTATCAAAAAATGTTAGGACAACTAGCAGCTTCAGCAGTAATTGTTTTTTACGGAGGGATTCTTCTAAATAATATTACAGCTTTTGGATTTTCAATAGATTTTGGAGTATTTGCATATCCAATAACTATGCTATTTATAGTGGCTTGTTGTAATATTATTAATTTAATAGATGGCCTTGATGGATTAAGTGGAGGAGTATGTAGTATTTTCTATTTAACTATAGGAATTATAGGTTTTTATCAAGCTAGAAGTGGAAGTTTAGTAATGATTCTTACATTTATAATGTTAGGGTCAACTCTTGGATTTCTTCTACATAACTTTTATCCAGCGAAAATTTTTGCTGGAGATTGTGCAACTTTTATGGGATTTATAATTTCAATAATTACCCTATTAGAATTTAAAGGACCTGCCTTAACATCATTCTTTGTTCCATTATTAATATTAGGTATTCCAATATTAGATACAGCTTTTGCAATAGTAAGAAGAATGTTAAAAAGGCAACCTATCTTTTCAGCTGATAAACAACATCTACATCATCAACTTTTAGGTATGAATTTCTCACAAAGAACAACAGTACTTATAATATATGGTATGAATATATTATTTGCAATGGCTTCGATATTATATACAATAAAGGATCCTGTTTTAGGACAGATACTATATATAATAATTTTTATAATAGTATTATGGTTTGTATTTCATACAAGTATAATCTCTGATAAAAGTCCAAAATTAACAAAAAAACTGAAAGATAAAATTAAATTATCAAACAAATCAAAGAAGAAAAAAAAGAAGTAACTTCCATATGAAGTTGCTTTTTTGTTAATCTTTCCTATAAATTGGAAAAATATGGTAAAATATAAGCGATGGTGATAATATGATTAATTTTATAGTTTGTGAGGATGAAAAAGAAATAAGAGTAAATACAAAAAATCAAATAATTAAATTTATGATGAATTATGATATTGATTATAAAATATACGAATTTGATGGTTATAATGCTAAATTCAATAAAATCGCAAGGACAGATAGTGGTTTTAAAATTTATTTTTTAGATATTAAAACAAATGCTGGTTCAGGTATTGATGCGGCTAGAATGATTAGAGAACAATATGATGATTGGGTATCTGTAATAATTGTGATGACTTCTTTTTCGGAGTACAAATATGAAGTTTTAAGTAGCAGATTATACTTGTTAGATTTTATAAATAAATTAGATAACTGTAACAAAAAGATTAAAGAAGATTTAATAATTGCTATGAAACACTATGATAGAAAATATAAAATGCTAAGTTATGAATATAATCATACTTATTATAAAATAGAATATAGACAAATTTTGTATATTGAAAAAGAACCAGATAGTAAAAGATGTATAATCAAAACTAAAACAGGTGAACAAATAATTCCTGGAACATTAACAGATGTTTCTAAAAAGTTAGATGATAGATTTTTAAAAGTACACAAAAGTATGATCGTTAATACAAATGAAATAGCAAAATATGAAATCAAAAAGAATAAATTAACTTTTAAGAATGGTGAACATACACACTTGATTGCTAGAGATAAGAAAAAGGAGTTGATAAAATATGTCAGCGATTGTGACTAGTATAATATGCAGTTTAATTTTAGATATAACAATATATAATGGTATAAAAGAAATAATTGGTTATAACGATAAATTATTAAACCTTAAAACCATTATATTAATATTTATACTATCAATTATACAAACGATCTCATATAACGTAGAATACAATATAATTTATATAATAACAAATTTTTTAGCAATAACACTATTCAGTAAATTAATATTTAAAGAGAATATGTCAAAAACAATATTATCTTCAATCATTGCCTTTCTTATATTAATGTTTTCAGATTTTGTCAATTCATTAATTATGGTAAATTTTGTTAGTTTTAATAAAATAAGAGAATGTTGGTATGTAAGAATTATTAATAACATTGTAGTATGTATAATATATACTGTAATTTTATTAATTCCAAAAATAAAAGAAAAATGTATTTATTTTGTTCAAAAATTCCATGGAAAAAGAATATCGTTGATAGCTATTTTAATGATATTTTTATTAGCAATAATATCGGTTACTTATGTGATGACCAAAGATTATGAATTAACGGCAAATTATCTAACTAATCTTTTTATAGTAATTACAATAATTATATTTTGTTATATATTTATCAATGAAAATAATGAATTTAACAAATTAAATGATGAGTATGATAGTTTGTTTAAATGTATACAAACATTTGAAGAATGGATTGAAAGAGAACAATTAAATAGACATGAATATAAAAATCAACTAGCTTCATTAAGATGTGTTACTAAAGAAAAGAAAGTAAAAGATAAAATAGATAGCATAATTAACGATAATATTAATATAAATAGTAGTACTGTAAATCAATTAAAGCCGATTCCAAACGGTGGATTAAAAGGGTTGCTATATTACAAAATTGTTATAGCTCAAAATAATAAATTAAATGTAGAGGTAGACATTAGTATAAAAAATCCTAAAATAATTAAAAATATAGCAGAAGAAAAAATGAAAATAATATGTAGATTGGTAGGCATTTATATGGATAATGCTATAGAGGCGGCAATAGAATCCAAAAGAAAAATAATATCAGTAGAAATATATGAGTTAAAAAAGGAATTAAATATAGTTGTTGCCAATTCTTTTAGTAGTACAGAAAATATTGAAAGACGAAATGAAAAAGGTTATTCTACAAAGGGCAAAGGTAGAGGTAATGGTTTGTATTTTGCAAGTAAAATGATAAATAAATGCGATTGGATTTTTGATTATCAGAGCATTAATAAAGATTTTTATATTCAAAAGTTAATCATAAAAATAAAGGAAGCATAAAATGCTTCTTTTATTTTAGATTAATGTAATATTAGTCATTGAATGAATCAAGTGCTTTAGGTTCATCAGTGAAGAAAAACATGCAGCCCATACTAGCAGCTCCTGTAGCAAGTAATGCAATAGCACTTACAAATGCAGCAATTTTCTTTTTCATAATATTTTCTCCCTTCTATTCTATTTGAAAAATATCATTTGATATTTTTTCACATGTTTTTATAATTATTGTAAGGTTGACCCATTATTTTATATGTTAAAGGATTAACCACAATTGCCTGAATTATAATGGCAAGAAAAAATAATGTATATATATTATATATATTAATTAAAATCCCGCAAACCAAAAATATAATTCCAGTAATGATTGTTAGTATTTTTCTAACAAGTCTTTTTTTCTTATTTTTCATAGGCCTTTTTATTGTATCTGCAGGTGCAAAAGGTAAAAATGATATAATTGATACAATTGAAAGTATTATTAATATGTTTTTATTTATTGTTAAATTTAAAAAAATAAACGGAATTAATATAAATAAAATTAAAGATGTTATGAGACACTCACTACTTTTTCCTGCATGAACACCAAAACCAAAATATCTTATAATATTAAAAAGAATTAATAGGGAAACTACTTGCTTAAATATATTTAATATAATAGCTAAAGCAACTACTATTACTAACTTTGTGATAGTTAAGTAAATTCCCTCTAATCCATACCTTAATTCAGATACTTCCTCATCGGTATAATTTTTATATTTAGTAATAAATGATAAGGTACTATCTAAAAATAATGTTTTCAAATTTTACCCCTCCTATTTACGAGAAAATAGTATCACCTATAAACGGGTAATAACTGAGATTTTTGTTAAATGCAGAAGCAATAATTGAAGTAAAAAAAATGTCGAATTTTACAGAAAAAATAACAGAAAAAGGAAACAAAATTACATTTAAAGGAAAATACAAAAGAATTTATATTTGATTGTTAAAATTGAATCACTTGCTAAAATTTGGCAAGGCTGTTAAGGATTGGAAGGAGATGTTAATGGTGATAGGAAAAGTTAAATGGTTCAATAATGAAAAAGGATATGGTTTTATTGAATATAAAGAAAAGGAAGATATTTTTGTTCATTATAGTGCTATTGAAATAGATGGGTATAAAACTTTATCTGAGGGTCAGCTAGTTGAATTTAAATTAGTTGAAACAGGTAAAGGTTATCAAGCTCAAAATGTTAGAACAGTTAAAGAACCAGCTATGACAAAATAGGTGGTTTTTTTAATAATAAAATGTTATAATAATAATAGGAGGTGATAGTATGGAATTAGTTATTAGAGGAGACAAAATCAAAGTAACAGAAGCTATGAAAAACTACATAGAAGAAAAAGTTGGAAAGTTAGATAAATATATAGAAGATAGTAGTAATATTCGAGCTAATGTTTTGGTAAAAGTAAAAAATCATAATCAGATAATTGAAATAACTATACCATTAAAATCATTTATATTGAGATCAGAAGAATCTCAAGAAGATATTTATGCAGCAGTAGATAAGGCTGTAGACAAATTGGAAAGGCAAATAAGAAAGAATAAAACTAGACTTATGTCTAAGCAAGCAAAAACATATGATTTTTCATTCTCCGAAATTGAAGAAGCAGATGAGGAAGAAGAAAAAATAATTAAACGCAAAAAAATAGAAGTTAAACCAATGGATGAAGAAGAAGCTATTATTCAAATGGAACTTTTAAACCATCAATTTTATATGTATAAAGACAGTGAAACAAATCAAACTGTAGTAGTTTATAAAAGAAAAGATGGCGGATATGGAATAATAGAATCTGAATAGTTATATATTATATAATTAAAAGGAAAGAAATAATGCTATATAGCTTTTCTTCTTTCTTTTTTTTTGTTACAATAAATAGATGAGGAGATGAGCTGATGAATATTTTAAGAAGAATGTTTGATCATGAATATAAAGAATTAAAAAAGTTTGAAAAACAAGCAGAAGAAATAATGGCATTAGATAAAAAAATGTCAGAATTAACTGATACAGAATTACAAAATAAAACTGCTGAATTTAGAGAGAGACTAAAAAAGGGAGAAACTTTAGAGGATATATTAGTAGAAGCTTTTGCTGTTGCAAGAGAAGCATCATTTCGTGTAATAGGAGAAAAGCATTTCTATGTACAAATATTAGGAGCTTTAGCAATTCATTATGGAAATATTGCTGAAATGAAAACTGGTGAAGGAAAGACTCTAACATCAGTATTACCAGCATATTTAAATGCTCTAGATGGCAAGGGTGTTCATATTATAACAGTAAATGAATATCTTGCTGGACGTGATGCTGAATGGATGGGTGGAATCCATAGATTTTTAGGATTAACAGTTGGTGTTAATACTAGAGATTTATCATCAAAGGAAAAGCAAGAAGCATATAACTGTGATATAACTTATTCTACAAATAATGAAATAGGTTTTGATTATCTTCGTGATAATATGGTTGTTAGAAAAGAAGAAAGAGTACAAAGACCACTTAATTTTGCAATAATTGATGAGGTTGATTCTGTATTAATTGATGAAGCAAGAACTCCTTTAATTATTTCTGGTGGAGAAATGAAGAGCGCTAATTTGTATATAGATGCAGATAGATTTGCTAAAAGTTTAACAGCAGAAAAAGATTATACATACGATGAAAAAACAAAGAGTGTTAATTTAACTGATGAAGGTACCCAAAAGGGTGAAAAAATATTCAAAGTTAGTAATTTATATGATGTAGAAAATGCAACATTAGTTCATTATATTAATCAAGCTTTAAGAGCTAATTATGCTATGAAGAATGATGTTGATTACGTTGTTCAAGATGGTGAAATTGTAATAGTAGATCAATTTACAGGACGTTTGATGAAAGGTAGAGCTTATTCTGACGGACTTCATCAAGCAATAGAGGCTAAAGAAGGAGTAAATATCAACCAAGAAACAAAAACTTTAGCAACTATTACATTCCAAAATTTATTTAGAATGTATAAAAAATTATCTGGTATGACAGGTACTGCAAAAACAGAAGAAGAAGAGTTTAGAAATATATATAATATGTATGTTATAGAAATACCTACAAATAAACCTGTTATAAGAGATGACGAACCCGATTTAGTTTATGCAACTAAAGAAGCTAAATATAAGGCTATAATTGAATTTGTAAAAGATCGTTATGAAAAAGGTCAACCAGTTTTAATTGGTACAATAGCCATTGAAACAAGTGAATTAATTAGTAAATTATTAAAACAAGCACACATTCCACATGAGGTATTAAATGCAAAGAATCATGCACGTGAAGCCGAAATAATTTCTAGAATTGGCCAACACAAATCAGTTACAATTGCAACTAATATGGCTGGTCGTGGTACGGATATTAAATTATCAGATGATATTAAGGCAATTGGAGGATTATGTGTAGTAGGTACTGAACGTCACGAATCACGTCGTATTGATAATCAGTTAAGAGGACGTTCTGGACGTCAAGGAGATCCTGGATATACTCAATTCTTTGTATCAATGAAAGATGATTTAATGGTAAGATTTGGTTCTGATAGAATTGGTACTATGATGGAAAGTATGGGACTAGGAGATCAAGCAATAAAATCTAAAACTTTTACAAAATCTATAACAACAGCTCAAAAAAGAGTTGAAGGAAATAACTTTGATATTCGTAAAAACTTACTACAATATGATGATGTTATGAATAGTCAAAGAGAAATTATGTATGAAAGAAGAAATGAAATTCTAGATTCTGATTCAATTCATGAAACAGTAATATCAACATTTAGACATCATATAGAAGATTTAATAAAGTCTCATCTAGCTCCAGAGGATTATATAACAAGTGAAGATCTAAAAGATATAGTAGAATTTACAAATCAAAATCTTTTAAAGAAGGATATAAAAACAACATATTTAAAAGATTTAGATGTAGATGATATGATTGATAAATTATCAAAAAAAGTAATAAAAGAATATGAAGAAAAATTATCTGAAATTCCAAAAGAGGTAAGTGATGAATTTGAAAAAGCAATTACATTACAAGTCATAGATAATTATTGGATGGAACATATCAATACAATGTCTCATTTAAGAGAAGGAATTCATTTAAGAGGTTATGCTCAAGAAGATCCATTACGTGCTTACACAATGGAAGGATTTGATCTATTTGATGAAATGATTCAAAAGATAGACAAAGATGTGTCAGTATTCTTATTAAGAGCAGAAATACGACAAAATATAGAAAGAAAAGAAGTTAGTAAAACAAAACTTACTAATGAAGGTGGAAAAGAGACAAAGAAAAAACCTAAAAGAGTTAATAAAATAGGTAGAAATGATCCATGTCCATGTGGAAGTGGGAAAAAGTACAAACAATGTTGTGGTAAATAGCTTATAAAATAAGGCTTTCCAGAGATTTGGGAGGACAGAAAAATCTTGAGATTTGTCATCTGTCATCCATTTGTCATCCAAAAATAAAAAAGATGACAAAGATGACTTATGGGAGTTAGTATCTAATGCTTGAAGTTGTCAACAAAAAGTAGACACTAAAAAAGAATTATTTGAAGCCTAGTTGAGTTCTATACTCAACTGGGTTTTTATATTGTAATGCATAGCTTGGACGATAATTGTTATTATCCCAAACTATATCGTCAATAAATTCTTGAACTGTGTTATAATTATTTATGTCAAAATCAATATACATTTCTTTCTTAATCCAGCCATTTTTAGACTCAATAACTGGATTATCTGTCGGTGTTCCAGCTCTAGACATAGATCTGGTTACTTTATAAGAATTAAATATATTGTTAAATGACACTGAGGAATAAACGACGCCTTGATCGGTGTGGACAATGGTTTCAAGGTTTTCGTATCCTCTTTTTATTTTGTTATTTAACATATTATTTAGTGCCTCACGATGATTTAAAACACCATTACCACACATTGATTCTCTAACATCATATCCAACTATTTCGTTATTAAATACATCTAAATAAAATGTCCAATCATATTTCCTTTTTTTAAAGTAGAATGTTGTTGTATCCGACACTACTTTTTCAAATGGTCTAGAAGTTTTCCAATTACCATTAATTATATTTGAATATTTAATTGATTCTTCTCCTGGTCGTTTGTATTTATAATGTTTAGCTTTTGATTTAATATTTAGTACCTTACATACTTTATGAACAAGATTTGATGATACATACCATCCAGTTTCGTCCCCTATTATCTTATTTATCCTATGATAACCATAACTTGGTTTTCTTTTATGAACAGCTATAATTAGTTCACCTAAATTTTTTCTGTTTATTTCATAATTGTTTAATATATCTTTATTTTTTAACCATTTATAGTACCCTGATCTAGAAATCTTCATTATTTCACACAAAGACTTTATGCTGTACTCCTTGCTTAATAATCCTATTATTTCATATTTGGCTTGTGTTACGTTATGAATTTTACATACGTACCATCTTCTTTCATTAGGAATCCTTTTTTTAACATTTCGTTCTCGATTCTTAATTTCAGATTTTCATATTCAAGTTGTTCTTCTTTTGTAAGTTTTTTCTTATTATAATATTTTGATAATGGATTATTATATTTTCTTTTTGGTGTCAATCCATTCATACTGTTTTCTCGGTAAGCTTTAATCCAATTATTTATCATTCCGTTGCTTAGACCTTTTTGTAATTTGACTTGTACTTTTTTCAAAATCCAACGCTGATTTTATAATTTTATATTTTTCTTCTGCAGTCCATTGTTTATGTTTTTGACCTTTACTTGCCATTTTATCATCTCCTTTAATTAATTATCCCAAACAAAAAGTGGAACATCTTTTTTTATGTCCACTTTTATATTACAACTTCAGTAATTTTTTTTATATCTATGTATTTTGTTATATATTCATTATACATTTTAAAAATATTTTCATAAATTAAAATATAAGAATTTAAATATGAGAATTAATTCTAAAAAAATTAAAGGAGGGTGTATAATGAATAATTGCAATGATTATGAACGAATAAAAAAAAGAATTGAAGAAGAAAGAAAAAAATATCAATATTGTTATATGCAAGGACCAACTGGACCGAAAGGTGAAAAAGGTGATGCTGGACCACAAGGAATAAAAGGCGAAAAAGGAGAAAGAGGAATTCCAGGACCAGCTAGTATCGATGTTGGAGTTACAGAAACAGTGGAATCTTTTGAAGAGGCCAAAGTAGAAAATGTTGGAACAACAGAAGATGTTATTTTGAATTTTAAAATACCAAGAGGTAAGCAAGGAATAGATGGAAAAATTGGACCACAAGGAATTCCAGGACCAAAGGGAGAAAAAGGGGATGTTGGTTCACAAGGAATAAAAGGGGAAAGAGGCGACCAAGGCCCATCTACTATTCAAATTGGAAATATAGAAACAATAGAGTCTACTGAAGAAGCTGAAGTTATAAATGTCGGAACACCAGTGGATGTAGTTTTAGATTTTAAAATACCAAAGGGAGAAAAAGGAGAAAAAGGGGATATTGGACCAAGAGGGTTACCAGGAGAAATAGGAAGAACAGAACATATTGCTATAGATGAAACTGAAACTTTAGAACCTGGAGAACCAGCACAAGTGATGGATACCTTTGAAAATTGGGTCCATCATTTAGCTTTTTTAATTCCAAAAGGTGATAGAGGAGAAATTGGGGAAAGAGGTCCACAAGGACCAGCAGGTCCTCCAGGAACAGAATTTGTATCCTCTTATGGAATTAGATATTCAATGACTGATACGCAGCTTAATTTACCACAAGGAACTGATACTATAATTCCACTACCTGAAAAAGGAACAGCATTTTTAACAGAATATCCAGATGGTAATTCAATTAAAATAAAAGAAAGTGGTGTATATCTTATATCGTATTTACTATGTGGGGCAACAAACGAGGAATGTTCTATAACAATGTCTGTTAGAGCAAACGATATATTACAACCAGCTACAAGTGCAACAAGTGAATTTAGTGCTCAAATGATTAATAGTATAAGTGGGACAACTATTGTATCATTACAAAAAAATGACCTTATAACATTAAATGTTAAACCATCTAAAGCCGTTAATATGAAGTTTAATGGAAGTACTAATGCAATGTTAAGTGTTACTAAAATTCATTAAGAAAATTCTATTCTTTTTAATTAATTAGTTTTTTTATTTTAACATAAATTATTATAAAGGAAGGTGATAATTATTCAAATAATAGATAATAGGACAGTTGTTATTACAACTAGTGATGAATTAAAACAAGTTTTGAGCGAAGATAATGATTATGAATATGTCTATTTAGGTAGTGATATTACTGCTACTAGTGGTTTCATTATAAATAGTAATAAAATTAAAGTAACAATTGATGGTACTTATAACAATGTTAAATATACTTATACAAATATTTTAAGTTCAGAAGAAACGGTTATAAAGGTAAGTACGACAAATAAAAAAGTCACATTAAAAAATATGAATATAGTATCTTCACATGGTTATGGAGTTATTTATGTTCCATCTCATCCAAACTATTCCAATGTGGTTGTAGAATATAATAATATAAATTTTAGTGGAATCGAACTTTCGCAAAATTATTATGGAACTACTAAAATTATAAATTCTGTTTTAGATGTGAAAGATACTAACAATGTTTCTGCACAAAGAGCCTGTAATTCCAATAGAATCATAATAGATGGAAATACAACAATTACGAGCGATTCAAATACAAATACAATTTTCTTTTTTAATGATGTTATACCATCATTAGTTAAAATTATGCCAAATAGTAGAGTAAGTATTACGACTAATAGAGAATTTATGAATGGAACTAATAGGTTAGATTTAATAGTAGGGCATGGTGCAGAATTTCTTTTAACAACAGGGAATGGTTTTGCAATAACAACAACACATGGTGCTAGAAATGTTTTAATAGAAGAAATGGCTAATTTTACATTTATTGAAAAAAGTCATCAAAGAGTTCCAATGTGGAATGTATTTGGAGATTTTAAAGTTTCAGAAGGGGCAAGCATATCTGTAATAAACACATACATGACAACACCATCAGATAACTATAATATTTATTTTAAAGGAACTAATCAGAAGTTTATACTAGATAATCCAAAATATGTAAATATTTATACCAAGAATGCGAATGTAGTCTATACCAATAATCCTGTTGATTTTTCCTTTAGCTTTAGTAGACTTAACATGTGGATATATGCACTTGACTATACTTCTGCCTGCACACTCGATGATATACCAGCATTTTATTGGTATAAAGAAAATACACCAGCTAAAATAACGGGTGTATTAAATAAAGATAGTACTACAGTTACATCGCATAATTTTACAGATACTGAGTTAAGTTCAATATCGGATATAAATAGTTTTTCCTTTCAAGATAAAAAAATATTAACTATTGGAATGGTTAAGATAAATGTCCATCCAATTACAAATTCTACAGCTAAAATTTCAGGACATACCATACCATATACAAATGTTAAAATAGAATATGATAATAAAAGTTTAACAACAGTCGCAGATGAAAATGGTTTGTTTGAAGTAAGTATTGATTCTGCTATTTTAGATAATATAAGAGTTAAAGTAACATCTTGTTTAAATAGTTGCTTTAGCGAAAGAAAGGTAATTACCCCTTTTATGGGTGAGTTAACTCTTTTAAAAGTAACAGAAAATATTCCATTTAGTGTGATACCATCTTCGACTAATCCAATTATATTACCTAAAAAAAATGAAACAGTGGTAACTGTAGTTGATAGTAGGGTAAATAGTACTAACTGGAAACTGTATTTAAATTATACAAATCCAATGATAGAAGCAACTGGCAAAGTATTAATAGATTCACTATTTTTCAAAAAATTCAATAATGAAGAGATTTCTTTAAAAACAAATAAAAAATTAATATATGAATCAAATGATAATGGTGGAGATGTAACTGTTAGTAATGTTACATTTTCGGTCGATAAAGGATTATTGCTAAAACCTAGTAAAGATTTGCTTGAAAATGAAGATTATTCAACACTAATAGTTTGGAGTGTTGAGGCATAATGCCTTTACAAAAGAAGGTTTGGTTCATAAAATATATTGTAATGAGGTGAATTATGACAAACGATTATATTTATATTAAACTTTGTAGTAATGAAAGTATGTGTCTAGGTAATTTAAAAATAAAACTAAAAGATAAATGTAATGAGATTGTTTTTGATGGAATAACAGATAATTTTGGAAAAGTAAAAATACCAGTATGTAGCAATGAGGTATATAAATTAGTCATATATTCTAATTTATCGATTGTAAAAATACCTTTAATTGCAAGAAAAGATAAAATTTATTGTATAAATATCAGTAATAATAAAAGAAAAGAACATCTTGTTACAGTTTTACTAAAGGATAAATATTATCCAAATATAAAAATAGAAGGAGGTAAGATGATATTATGGCAAGACATACAATTCCAATAACAAATGGTAAAGGAAGTATTGAACTTGTTACAGGTACATACAACGCCCAAGCTGTTGCTGGTGGATATGATGCATCAACACTAGAACCAAAAAGTGTTACCATTATAGATGGAACTCCTACATATGCTTTTACTATAAGTGCAAAAGGAACTTTAACACTTCATGTTACAGATACAGGAGATCCTGATACGGGGGTACAAATTATTGGTGCTAAGTTTATAAGAACTGATAGCACAGGAACGATAGTAGGAAATGAAATAACAACAAATGAAGATGGGGATGCGGTATTTAATAATGTTCCTTTTGCTGAATCTGGAAGTACAGCAATATATTATAAGCAAATATCAAGTGATGGAGGTCATACATTTGATGATACTGTTAAATCAATTGTTATGACTGAATCAACAGAAACAGTGCAAATAACAAATCCAACCGCACCAGTTAGAAATTTCACATTAATGGATGCAAGTTTCCCTAATATACCAGTTATAGATGGTCAAATAATACTTGAAGATAATTAATAAAGAAGCAAAAAATTATAAAATTTGCTTCTTTTTACAATTATTATAAAGAAAAATAGTGATAGCACAAACGAAAAATTATTAAAGTTAGTTGTGATACTATTTAAGCCATTACGAATTAGGGGCAAAAATGTAGTAAATTCGTAGTGACTTTCATATAATCCTGTAAATAGACTATTTGTTCATTTTTTTTATAAAGGTATTTTGAGCTTTATTCTTACAAAAATATTTTTTATATGCTATATGTTATTGATTATCTGAAATTGGTTGGGATTGATTTAAATAAAATGTGATAGGTTGTATGTTATAATTATGTACGAAAGTTGGTGATTAAAATGGATTATGAAATAATTGATGTAATAAAAGAAGAAAAAGAAAAGCTATATAAATTATTACAATATGCATTATATGATGGTTCACAATATATTGACAATGATATAAATGATGATTGTATATTTGAGTATAAATGGTTTAATAATTATTTTACTGATAAGGACCGAAATGCATATTTTATTAAAAATGAAAATAGATATGTAGGAATGGTTATGGTAAATGAAAATCTAAAATTTAATAAAGACGGTAAATGCATAGCTGAATTTTTAATAATGCCGAGATTTAGAAAAAAACATATTGGCAAAAATGTTGCCTATAAAATATTTGAAAAATTTAAAGGCAATTGGGAAATTCAACCCATGGAAAATAATCCTGGTGCATATTCATTTTGGAAAAATATTATATCAGAATATACAAATGGTAACTATATAATAAAAAATGATAGGATAGAAGATGTATTTATTTTTAATAATAAGTAGAAGTGGTTGTTTATGCAAATAGTAGAATATGAGGATAAATATCTAGAAGATGTTAGAGATTTATTAACGGAACTTGAAGAATATATTGTATCTATTGATAAAGATGAATTAAATCAAGTTCATTCTGAGTATCATGAGAAAAGTGTATAAAGAAATAGTGATTTTTCATACTATATCATTTCAACTACTTAAATGTAATATATTGAATGTTTTATGTTTTTAATTATAAAAATCTTTGCATAATAAATAACTTTTAAAATGTTATACTTTATGGTAAAATGGAATCAATAATATGAAAGTAGTGATTGTATGATATTTTCATCTTGTGAGTTTTTATTTTTATTTTTACCATTATGTATATTATTATATTTTAATCCATTAATTAAAAATATAAAATATAAAAATATAGTTTTACTGATTTTTAGTCTTATTTTTTATTCTTTTGGATCTTTTAAATATTTATGGGTTTTATTATTATCAATTATATTTAATTATTTAATTGGGATATTTTTATCAAAATCAAAAAATGGAAAAGTTATTTTAACATTTGGAATATTAGTTAATGTAATTTTACTTTTTTATTTCAAGGTAAATGCCTCTATTGTTCCCTTTGATAATTATAATTTATTACCAATTATCGGACCACTTGGAATTTCTTTTTTCACATTTCAGCAAATATCATATTTAGTGGATATATATAGAGATGTAATACCTGTACAAAAAAATCTTGTAAATTATTCTTTATATGTATCTTTTTTTCCACAATTAATTGCTGGTCCTATTATTAGGTATAGTGACATTTATGAATCATTAAGTGATAGAAAAACAACTAAAGGTGATATAGATATTGGTATTTATAATTTTATTATTGGATTATTTAAAAAAAGTGTTATTGCTGATACTTTGGGCAAAGTAACTATAAATATTTTTCACGAGTATGGAATTAGCTATTGTACAGTTTGGTTAGGTGCAATTGTAATTGCATTACAATTATATTATGACTTTAGTGGATATTCTAACATGGCTATTGGACTGGGAAGGGTCTTTGGATTTAAATTTAATAAAAACTTTGATTATCCATATGCATCTTTTTCTGTAAATGAATATTGGAAAAGATGGAATATTTCTCTAGGAAAATGGATCAATGACTATTTACTTTATCCCATTTGTAATAGTAAATTTTATATTCGAGGAATAGATTTTTTATCAACTAAAATCAACAAAAAATCCGCCTTAAAGCTTTGTAATTTAATAGCGTTGCTCATATGCTGGCTTTTTGTTGGATTATGGCATGGTATAGGTCTTAATTACTTATATTTAGGTTTATATTATTTTGCATTTTTAGTATTGGAAAAAAATTTTAGATATACTAAAAAGGAAAATCTACTTTCAAACATATATACTTTATTTGTAGTTATTATAGGAACTGTGTTATTTTTTTCATTTTACGATAAAAAATTTGTATTTTTAAAGTCGATGTTTATTAATGACAAACTAATAGATGGAAGATTCTTTTTAATTATTAAAAACTACTATCTATACATTTTCATCGCAATAATATTTTGCTTTCCTGTATTAGACAAAATAAAAAAAGGAATTAAACAAAAATCAAAAACTTTATATTCGATTATATCCTCAATTAGTTTATTATTATTATTTTGTATATCCGTTTATTTTATTATAGTAAATGATAAAACTACATTTTTATATTTTAATTTTTGAGGTGATAACATGAAAAAGGTGAATTATATAATTATTGGAATAATATTTTTCTTTTTTGTCTATTTTTTAATTACTTTATCTTCTGATATATATGATGGTATTAAAAATAAAGAAATTGATAACTTACAAGTGAAGATTAAAAATAAAAATGATAATAAAGATTATATTTTAGGAAAAAAAGAGATTTTTAATTTAAGAAAAGAACTTAATAATTATAATAAGAGGAATTTGTTTTTTCTTAATGATAATAATGATAAAGGATATTATATGAAAGATGATAATACAATAATTTCAAATTATTATTCAAAATTGAATTATAAGTCAATTTCAGATTCTGTTATTGATTTTTCAAAGTTCCTTAGCGATCAAAATATAGATTTTCTATATCTTGAAAATCCATATAAAAGTTCTGGAGAAAAAAAGGAATTAGAAAAATATAATTTTAACTATGATATTCAAACTTTTAATAAAATGTATAAACGTTTTGAGAAAAATGGTGTTGATTATATTGATACAAATAAAGTAGTTAATAATTTTGATAATAAATATGAAAGTAAGTATTATAAGGGAGACTACCATTGGACTAGTGAAACTGCAAAAAACTTTTCTCAATATTTTGCCAATTATCTAAATAAAAATTATAAATATGATTTAGACATCGATATATTGAATGATAAAAATTTTTCAATTATAAAACACGATAAATCATATGCAGGCTATTATACTAGAGGATTTGGTTTTGGTAATAGGTTTTATGATGATATAAGTTTTTATTATTATAATGAAGATTCTAATTTTAAAGCAACTTATGATGAAAAAATTAAAATAGGAACATTTAATGAAGTAATGTATAGAAACCCTATCGAACTAAAAGGGGAGGATGATGAACTAATAGCAGCAACCCTATATGACTCTCAAATGGATGGTATACATAAAATTAAACATATAGAAAATTTAAATTCTAAATCTGATAAAAGCATTTTTGTTATTTCTGATAGTCAATTTTTCCCAATGGGACTATTTGTATCATTACTATTTAAAGATACAACAGTAATTGATATAAGAAAAGAAAATGGTAACTTTGATACTAGTGTAAGAAAATATATAAAAAATAATAAACCAGATTTAGTTATATATATGATAGAAACATTTAGAACTGATGATTTCAAAAGAATTTTAAATTAAGTAAATAGAAAGATATAGGGTAGGTGAATAATATGGAAAAAGAATTAGATGAATTGTTTAGAAAAATTTTGTATTTGGATAAAAATTATAATATAGATGATAATTTAGCACCTGGTGATATCATAGAATGGGACAGCTTATCGCATATGAATTTGCTTTATGAAATATCAAATATATATGGTTTAAAAATATCATTTAAAGATTTAAATAAAATTGAAAATTGGGGCCAACTTAAGAGGTACGTAATAGAAAATGTTAAAGAAAAGCACTAAAATATATGTTGTAAAATCAATTGATTACAATGATAAGACGGATTTTATCAAATTTATATTAAAAAAATATTATAATATTAATGACTATAATATTTTTTATAATAAATATGGAAAGCCATATATTGATTGTAATTTATATATTAATTGGAGCGATTCAAAAGATTATCTGGCTTTAGCGATATCATACGATGAAATTGGAATCGATATAGAAAAGATAAGACCTTTTCCAACAATCTTAATAAAAGAATTGATTAATGATAAAGAAAAGTATTTAAATAATAATTATTTAGAAGTCTGGGTACAAAAGGAAGCATATTTGAAATATCTTGGAACCGGGATCACAAAAAAGATGTCTAATGTAATAATTGATAATTCTAAAGGTAATAACTTTTTTTATAAAAATAATAATTTTATTTTATGTTGTTTTTCAGATTTATGCATAGATAAAGATATTTTATTCTTTAAAAAAAATCAGAAAGGATTTGTTTTAGATGTTGATAAAAAAATTAAAAGAACATGTTGAGAGTAATCCATCTAGTATAGCTGTAATATATAAAAATAAAAAAATAACATATTTAGAGTTATGGAACAATATTTTGAATTATTATTATCAAATAAACAATAAGTATAAAGAAGATGATATAGTAATAGTTGAAAATACAAATGATGATAATTATATTTATATGATACTTGCTCTAAATTTAAAAGGTGTTATTTCATTACCAATTGATAAAGGAGAAAAAGAAAATAAGAAGAGATTGTTAAAGAAAAAAATAGGAGCTGTAGATATAGTTTCTTCGCTTGAAAAGAAAAATGTAAATAACAATACTTCATTAAATTTAAATAATATATATTCTAAAAATAAAATAATTAATATTTTATTGTCTTCTGGAAGTACAGGAGAGGAAAAACTCATTACTTATACTAATGATAATATATATAATAGTATTACTAATTTTCACGATGCATACAAGTTAGGTAATAAAATTAATGTAATTGTTACTGGACCTATAAGCCATGCTTATTCATTAATTAAGGTTTATATGGCTGTGTATTATGGATATACTATTACAATTCATAATGGCGCAAATTTTGTAGAATTTATAAATTATATAGTTGAGGATGATATGAACAATATTATGTTATGTACTAATCCAACTTTTTTACATTATACTGCCTCAATTTTTAGGAAAGAATTAGAAGAAAATATTTCTAAAATAAAATTAATAGAAATTGCAACCGCACCTTTATCAATTAATGATGCAGAACTTTTAGTTTCGATTTGTAATGGAAGAACAAAATTGATTAATCATTATGGATCTACAGAATATGTACCTATTTGTTATAAAGAGGTAGATAAAAATTATGAATTTGGTTGTGTTGGTGCACCATATAAAAATACAAAGATTGAGATAATTGATAATAATTTATCTAAATGTGGGAGTATAAGAATTAGTGGAAATAGTCTTGCTAATTATTATGGTAAAGAAAAAAGTTTTTATTTTTATACTGGAGACGTCGGTTATTTCAAAGGTGATGATTTATATATAATTGATAGAGAAAAAAATTTTTTTAATGTAAATGGATACAAGATTTCTCCTGTAGAAATAGAAAATGCGGCATTAAAATATGATGGTATATTAGAATGTATTTGTTGCTATCAAAATGTTCTGACATTATATGTTGTAAAGAAAAAGGAATATCAAATAGAAAAACTTAAGGAAAAACTACAAAGTGAATTAATCGATTATAAAATACCAAAAAAAATTATTGAAACAAATAGTATTATAAAATTATCAAATGGTAAAATTGATCGTTCTAAATATTAATAATCTAAAATAAAAAGTAATACGAAACTTTAGAAAAATTTCAAACAGTTAAAAAAATTATATCATAAAAAGAGTAACTTCTAATATTAATCCCATTTTTTGAACATAGAACAGAGGTCTTTTATATATCAAAATAATAAATATTTGATTGTTTAAACAATTTTAGGTATACCTTTAATTAGAAAATTGAGTGATATAATGAAAAATAGCAATAACAGATTGTTATACATGGTATACTTATGGAAATACAAAAGGTATAACAAAACTAAATTTAGCTACCGGTATAATAGAATGCAAAGATGTAATTATAGCTAATTTTTACAAAATAGTAAAATTAGAAGTACACTATGAAGAGAAAATATTATATAATATCTTTATGAATAATAGGATGTGTGTTAGTTATGAAATTTAAAACAAGGAAAATTATAATAATAGGAATTTTACTTTTCTTATCCTTATTTCTTTTGCAAATTAATTCACCTATAGTTGGCTATGATTATTTTACTCTTAATAGTTCGCATGGTAGAGGATTAATATATTTATTTAATAAAATAAAGGAATGTATTTTATATTGGAATGGTCGCTCGTCACAAATAATAGGTTTTATAATAGGTTTTTTTCCTAGATATGTATTTTGGATTATTAATTCATTTATAATTATTTTGTTTATATATTTAGTTTATTATTATTGTTTTTCTGAGGAAGAAAATAATAATAAATATAAGAATATAATTTTAACATTGCTTATTGTATTAGCTTATATTTTATATTTATTTCCAGCTACTTTTGATGTGTTTTTTTGGATGCCTGGTGCCTGTAATCATTTATGGTCTACAGTTGCTACACTACTATTTTTAATTCCATATTATAAAACATTATATAATAAAAACTTTTTTGAAAACAAAAAGAAAAAAGTAATTATTTTGTATATAATATCAGCTTTTATAATTGGAGCATCCTTAGAAAATATTTTTGCTTTTGGATTTATTTTTATTTTATATACATTATTTATATCCTTTAAAAATAAAAAAATCTCTATCTGGCAAATAGGTGCATTTATTTCATATATTTGTGGTGCTGTATACTTATTTTTACTTTCTTCGACCGAATACCGAAAAACTAAATTTTTAAATGGAACACATATTATTCAATCAGGTATTAAAAAAATTTCATATGTTTTAGAAAGTTTTATTGCTGAAAATAAAATTTTTCTTTTTATAATATTACTTAGTATTGTAATTTATTTTTGCTACTTAAAAATAAATAGAAAAAAAATAAATTATAAATTCAAAAATATTATTATAATGTATATCTTATCTTTTGTTTCATTATTTATTTTTTATTTTGTTCCATATTATTCAAGTAGGGCATTATTAATAATATCCTTTTTTGGGCTAGTTTTAGTTATATATGTATTATCGAATATGATTATTTCTAAAAAAATAATAGTAAGAATATTATTTTTACTGTTGTCTATTATGAATATATATGCATATATCTATTTTTTTAGGGTATATTATAGTTCCAACAAATTTATTAATATTAGAAATAATAAAATTGCAAGTGAAGCAAACTTAAATTATGATAAAATTGACTTTGATCTTGTCCCATGTCATTATGATGGAATAAGAGTTATTGAATATAAGGAATATATTAATTCATCTAATCCTAAGGATAATAACAATTATGATGCTGATGCAATAAAAGAGTATTACAATATTCCTAAAAACAAACAATTTAAATTTAATGATAAATATAATAAAGCTAAAGATTATTGTATTAATAGTAATCATTTTATTGATCCAATTGGATATTCGTTTTATAAAATTAGAACTAAGTATGAAATAATTGGTGAACAAAATATAAAATAATTGAAATATTTGAAATTAAGTATAATTTAAAGAAAAAATAAAGGTGAAAATGTGTATATTCACAGATTCACTTTTTTAATGCAAAAATAGATAATAATTTCTAAAATCTAGTTAGATTAGCTTAGAAAAGTAGAAATATAATGAAAGGAAATTATTTAAATAAGATAATAAGTTACTCTTTAGAATAATCAATTAGATGATAGTGATAATAATTAAATTATGATACAATCCTAGATGAGAGACAATAGTAATTAGTAAGGGAGATGATAATGGTGAAAATTAGAAAAATATTAAAAGAAGAAATGAAACAAGCATTAGAATTAGTTTGGGAAGTATTTCTGGAATATGAAGCACCTGACTATACAGAGGAAGGTATAAAAGAATTTAAAAAAACAATTGATGACGTTTCTTGGATTGCAGCCAGAGATTTTTATGGTGCTTATGATGAAAGTAATAAAATATTAGGTGTTATAGCAACAAAAGATATTACCCATATAGCATTATTTTTTGTAGATGGAAAATATCATAAACGAGGAATAGGAAAAAAACTATATTCTAAAGTGGAATCGTTAAATAATAATAATTTTTTTACTGTAAATTCTTCTCCATATGCTCACGAAATTTATAAACATTTATGATTTATAGATACAGATAAAGAGCAAAATGTCAATGGACTGAGATTTTATCCAATGAAAAAAGACTTAAATATACACTAAAAAATTTTCCAAAAGTGCTAAAAAACTTAAGAGATTAACTCAGCAATAAAAAGCAAAATAAACTTAAAGAAAGAGAATTAATATTTTTAGAAACAGTTAGAAACCTGGTAGTGATGAAATTATTGCTTATTTATATGAATTTATGTTATTATTAATATAGGTAGGTGTGAGCTATGAAAAATAAGAAAATATTTATATTGGTAATTGTACTTGTACTAATTATTTCAATATTATTATATTGTGTGTTTAAAAATAGAAAAGTAAATATTTCTAAAATTAAATATAATACTTTTGAATCAAGCAAAATTCAATATAAGGCTGAATATAAAGTTAAAAAAAATGGTGTGAAATATATTTTATTTACTATATCAAATGTAGATGAATGTAGTGAAAATATAAAATATATTAAAAAGAAACTAGACAGTAATAATAACTTAAATATATATTTTGACTTTAAATATTCCTGTGGAGGGTGTGCTCCACAAGATAAAACATTTGAAATACCTGTTAGTAGCAATGAAAATATTAATGAAATAAAAGCATATTATAGAGTTGTAAGTAGAAAAAAATGTGATTCTAATACAGTAGATAAACCTATTATATATATTTATCCAGATAAAGAAATGGATTTAACTATTAAATTTACAAACGATAAAGTACTTACACATACTTATCCAAAATATAATAATAGTTGGAATATTCATGTAGATACTGATGGCAACATTTATGACTATAAAACAAATAGAAATTATTATGCTTTGTATTGGGAAGCAATTGATAACAGAAAAATTAATATGAATGAAGGATTTGTTGTTGAAGGTAAAGATACAATTAGATTTTTAGAAGAAAAATTAGAATATCTTGGTCTTAATGAAAGAGAAATCAATGAATTTATTGTTTATTGGATAGATAAACTTGAAAATAATAAATATAATTATATAAAATTTAGAAATACAGAGGAAATAAATAAATATATGCCTTTAGAATTCAGTGAAAACCCTGATACTCTAATAAGAATTATTATGGATTATAAGCCACTTGATGAAAAGATTAATGTTAGTGAACAAAAATTAGAAAAAGTTGTGAGAAATGGATTCACTGTTGTTGAATGGGGAGGACATAAAATAAATTAATAACTTATTAATGTTTTATAGAAACTTAGTAATTTAAGTTTCTTTTAATTTGATATAATGGATGTTATAAATAAGTGTAATCAAATATGAAAGAAAAAATTGTTTTTCATTGAAAATTTTATAATTATAGTGCAATGAATTGTAAAGAACGTGCTATATTTTACTATTATTATAAGTTATTATATAATGTAGTAAAGCAAATACAAATATTGTTTTTAAAGATTGGTTAAGAAAATAATATATAGATTATGTAACTAAAGAATAAGGAATGATCCAGGGAGTTAACATATGAAAATTTATGAAGTTAAAAATAGAACAAAATCCTAATGCAATAGGTTTTTATAAGCACATGGGATTTAAAATATACAAAAAAACAGAACTAGATGAACAAGAAAATCCATATCCAATTTTATATATGAGGTTAAAAAATAAATGACTTAAATTATTATTAATGTATAGTAAATCAATAAAATATAATATAAGGAGCTTTAAGTTATGGAAAATATTATTTTAAAAGAAGATATTAATGTAGAAGAATTTTTAGATGTTATAGAATCAGTTGGATTTAAGACATATTCCAAAGAACAAGTGGAAAGAGCATTAAAAAATACTATGTATATGGTAAAGGCAGTAATAAATAATGAGGTTGTTGGTATAGGTAGGGTTGTTGGAGATTTCAGTGTAGTTTGTTGTTTATCAGATATATGTGTAAAACCAGAGTATCAGAAAAAAGGAATAGGTCTAAAGATTGTTAATAGATTAAAAAGAATGATTGAAGATGGTGTAAGTAAAGGCGAAAAAATGCAAATTGAATTAATTCCAACTGCTGGTAATGAAAGGTTTTATCAAAAAGCAGGATTTAAATATAAACCAGATGTAATTACAGGAATGTATTTATGGATAGTAAAATAATTAATTATGTAAAATTATAAATAGAGTGTATCATATAGATATACTCTCTCTTTATATAAAAGTGATATAATAAAGTTAGTAAGGAGTTACTCTCAATGTAATAGAAAGGAATACCAATGAAAAAATATTAAAAAATGGTGCCTCTAAGGCAAGAAATTATGCTTCCAAAAAACTTGATGAAGTAAAAGAAAAAGTATGAATCAAAATTTAAAAAAATAAGTGTTAGCATGAATATGTTAATGCTTATTTTTATATAGAAAGTCAATTGTTAAAAAATACTATAAATGATATACTAAAAATAAATTTTGGAGCGTGATAATATGAATAATATTAAGGTTCGTAGATATATTGTTGGTGATGAGTCAGAAATATGTAATCTGATTAAAAAAGATTTACTTACAGAAAATATAAAAGATTATTCTAAAGAATATATTGATAATTTAATAAAAAGCAATAATGAAGATTTAATAATAAAAAGAGCAAAGCAATTTCATGTATATGTTTTAATCGATAATAAGAAAATAGTTGGTGTTGGAATGATTGGACCATATTGGGGAAGTTTGACAGAAAGCTCCTTTTTTACAATATTTATTGATCCAGAATATAAAGGATATGGTCTAGGAAGAAAAATAATTGAAACGTTAGAAAAAGATGAGTATTACAAAAGAGCTAACAGAGTAGAAATACCAGCTAGTATAACAGCAGTTGAATTTTATAAACATTTTGGGTATGGCTTCAAAAAACTTGGCAACATAGTTGATAAAGAGGGTATGTATAGAATGGAAAAGTATCCTAAAAAAAGTAATGATAATACCAATGCTACTAAATACAATATGAGACCATATATTGATAATAAATATCATAATTATAAAGAATTTATTTATCAACTAATTAAGGTTTTATATAAAAAGTACATTGATTGTTGGGATGAGGAGGAACTAAGAAATAAATTTGAAGATTATATAAATAGAGTGAATAATGATTTATGGATAATACAATTAAATGGGAAAGATATTGGTTTCTATAATGGTGTGCAATTAGATGGCATGAAATATGAAATAGAAAATATTTGCTTAGATTCTAAATATCAAAGAAAAGGTATAGGAACAGAAGTGTTAAATGATATAATTGAATTGCATAAAAATGAGGATATATTAGTTAGAGTTTTAAAGCGAAATGTAGCTGTTAATTTATATAAAAGGTTTAATTTTGCTGTTATTGAAGAAAATGAACTTTACTATCAAATGATAAAATTAAAATAGTATTTTAAAAAATGATTTAATATAAATTAAAGTGAGGTAGATATTATGAATTATATGGATAGTGTTAATAAAGAAATAAGAGAATATTTTAATATTTTAGAACCAGATTTTCCTGAATGGTTAAATGAATATATAAATACTAAAGAATTATTGCATCAACAATATATAAGTGTAACTTGTGGAACAATTTATTCTGATTTATTTGAAAGTAATTTCTTTTTTTCAAGCTTAGATCACGCAGTAGCGGTTGCCCTTATTATTTGGCATTTTACAAAAGATAAAAAGCAAACTTTGTCAGGCCTATTTCATGATATAGCAACACCAGTATTTAAACATTGTGTTGATTTTTTGAATGGAGATTATATGACGCAGGAATCAACTGAGGATCTAACAACAGAAATTCTAAAAAATTCAAAAGAAATAACAGAATTATTAAAAAGAGATAATATAGAAATAAAAGATGTATGTGATTATCATATATATCCTATTGCAGATAATGACACACCAAAATTATCTTCAGATAGATTAGAATATTCTTTGTCAAATGCTTTATTTACATATGAATTATGTGATATTAATCAAATAAGAAAAATGTATAATGATATTACAATTCAAAAAGATGAAGATGGTATAGATGAATTAGGTTTTAAAACAGAACAAATTGCTTTAGATTTTGTGAAAATAACTAGTAAATTATCAATAATATATAGGGAAGATAGAACTAGGTATTCTATGCAGTTAATTGCTGATATTTTAAAAAAGTTAAGTATAGAAAAAAAAGTTACTAAGGAGGATTTATATACTCTAAAGGAAAGTGAGATAATAAATATCATATCTGAATCTAAATACAAAGATATTTTCAATAAATGGAGGAAAGCTACAAAAGTTAATTCTTCAAAAGATAGACCAGAAAATGTTTATTACGTGCATCATGGAGCTAAAATAAGATATATAGATCCATTAATAAATGGAAAAAGGATATCAAAAGCTAGTTCTAAAGCAGATAAAATTATTAAAGAGAATTTGTCATATGATATGAATAATTATGTTTCACTAAATTTTGAACTTAAATGATAGTGGGGTATTTATGGAATATATAAAAAAGTATGATTCAAAAATAGGAACAATTTATATGAAAAGTGATGGCTATTATTTAACAGGTTTGTACTTTAAAGACTCAAATGATGAACAAAAACATCGTGGTAAAGCTGAATATAAAGATTTACCTATATTTAAAAAAACAGAGGAGTGGTTAGATATATATTTTAGTGGAAAAGAACCTGATTTTATACCAAAATATAAAATAGCTAATCTAACGTCATTTAGAAAAAGAGTAATAGATATTATGAATAAAATTCCGTTTGGGAAGACTATTACTTATAATGATATAGCTAAAGAAATTGCTAATGATATGGGAATAGAGAAAATGTCATCTCAGGCAGTAGGTGGTGCTGTAGGTTGGAATCCTATCTGTATTATTATACCGTGTCATAGAGTTATAGGTTCAAATGGAAATCTAACAGGCTATGGTGGTGGAATAGATAATAAAATAAAATTATTAGAGGTTGAAGGAAATGATATTAGTAAATTTACTATTCCTAAAAAATAAGGGAGATTTAATATGAATAGATGTAGCTGGTGTAATTTAAAAAATCCAAGATATATAGAATACCATGATAAGGAATGGGGAGTACCTAACTTTTTAGATAAATATTTACTTGAAATGCTTATATTAGAAATGTTTCAAGCTGGCCTATCTTTTGAATGTATTTTAAATAAAAGAGAAAATTTTTACAATGCTTATGATGAGTATGATTTAGATAAAATTTGCTCGTATGGTGATGAAAAATATAAAGAACTATTAGAAAATAAAGGCATTATAAGAAATAGATTGAAAATAAAAGCAAGTATAAATAACGCAAGAATTTTTAGAGATATAAAAAAAGAATATGGTTCATTTTATAATTATTTAGAACAATTTACAAAAGGAAAAATACTATATGAAACCAATCTTACAAAATCAAAACTTTCGGATACTATATCAAAAGATCTAATTAAAAGAGGCATGAAATTTGTTGGTTCTACCATTATATATTCATATCTCCAAGCAATAGGAGTTATATATTCTCATGATAAAAAGTGTTTTTTATATAAAAATAAAAAAAGTACCCAGTAATACTATCTGGGCACTGATCTATATACAGGGGATCTTTACTAATACGTAAACCTTCCCCACTAATATATTATGCTTTGAATAAAAAATTATACATAATTTTCTAAAATATTTGTTAAGTTAAAATATTTGTGTATAATATTAGTAAGTATAAAAGGAGAACGTTAATGAATACTGAAACTAAAAATAAATTATTAAAATTAAAAAATGAAATAAAAGATTTATGGAGGTCACTTTGACTGTAGTGAAAAAAGTGAAAATATAACAAAGTTAGAACAAGAAACTAATGATTCTGATTTTTGGAATAATAGGGAACATGCAGAAGAAATAATAGAACAAATTAATAACTTAAAAAAAATTGTATCTCCTCTAGAGGAATTAAAAAAAAGAATTGATGATGATATAGAGATACTTGAATTGTTGGAAATAGAAGATGATAAGGAATTATTTAAATCAGTTAATGAAGATACTAAAAAGATAGAAGAAAGTTTAGAAGATGTACGACTAATTTTATTATTAAATGGTAAGTATGATAATGAAAATTGTATTTTAGAAATTCATCCAGGAGCAGGTGGAACTGAATCATGTGATTGGGCTTTAATGTTATATAGAATGTATACAAGATGGTGTGAAGGGAAACACTATAAATTAGAAGTACTTGATTATCAAGCTGGAGATGAGGCTGGAATTAAAAGTGTTTCAATGTTAGTTAAAGGTTCTAATGCCTATGGGTATCTAAAGAATGAGAAAGGTATTCATAGATTAGTAAGACTATCACCATTTGATTCAAATAATAGAAGGCATACATCATTTGCATCAGTAGAGGTTACGCCTGATATTAAAAAAGATATTGATATTACAATAGATGAAAAAGATTTAAAAATAGATGTTTATCGTTCAACTGGAGCGGGTGGCCAAGGGGTAAATACTACAGATTCAGCAGTAAGAATAACACATTTACCTAGTAAAATAGTTGTTACCTGTCAAAATGAAAGAAGTCAAATTCAAAATAAGGAACATGCTCTTCAAGTTTTAAAATCTAAATTATTATTATTAGAAGAAGAAAAACAAGCTAGGGAATTAAATTCTATAAAAGGTGGTCAACAGAATATAGAGTTTGGTTCACAAATTAGAAGTTATGTAATGCATCCATATTCAATGGTAAAAGATCATCGTACTAATGTAGAAACTAGCAATGTTTCAAAGGTGTTAGATGGAGATATAGATATGTTTATTGAGGCGAGTTTAAAAGGGGAAAAATAATATGAATTTTTTAAAACCAAGTAATATAGAACAAGTTAGAGATAAAATTGATAATAAATCAAAATTTAAAAGATATGCTCAATTTTGCTTAGGATGTTTATTAGTAGCTATTTCATTTAATTTATTTTTAGCTCCTAATGATTTAGTTCCAGGCGGAGTGAGTGGTTTTTCTGTGATTATAAATCATTTACTTGGTATTAATAAATCGATTATTATTTTAGGATTATCACTACTTTTATTAATTTTAAGTTATATATTTCTAGGAAAAAATAAAACTAGAGGATCAATATTAGGATCTCTTCTATTTCCATTATTTGTAGAAATCACTTCAAATATTAGTGAGATTATACAAATAGATACCTCTCAATTACTTTTATCAGCAGTTTTTGGTGGTATTTTACATGGATTTGGTGCTGGAATAATTTTTAAGGCGGGTTTTACAACAGGTGGTACTGATATTTTAAATCAAATTATTTCTAAGTATGCAAAAGTTAGTATGGGAAAAAGTATGCTAATATGTGATGGGACTATTGTCTTATTATCTGGTATAGTTTTTGGTCCAACTAAGTTAATGTATTCAGTAATTATCTTATATTTAATTAGCTATATGTCAGACAGAGTAATATTAGGTATATCTGATAGTAAAGCATTCTATATTGTAACTGATGAAGAAAAGAAAATAAAAGAATATGTAATTAAATATCTAAATCATGGTGTTACAGTATTTAATGCAAAAGGTGGCTATAAAAAAGAAAAGCAAACAGTTTTATTGTGCGTATTACCTACTAAGGATTATTATAAATTAAAAGAGGGAATTCATGAAATAGACCCTGATGCCTTTTTTGTTGTAACAGATGCTTATGAAGTATTTGGAGGTGAATAGATGGAAGATATAAAGAAAATATTATCTCCTAAAATATTAGAATTGGATATTTTAGAAAAAATTAGGAAAAAGAAATTAGTATCTAGATATTTTATGTTAATTATAGCGTTACTTTTATCTTCTCTAGTATTCAATTTATTTTTAGTACCAACAAATATTGTAGCTGGAGGAGTAAATGGTATTGCACTTATAGTAAAACATTTTTATAATATTCAACCATCTATCATAATTTTTTCAATATCTGTTATCTTACTTATTTTGAGTTATATATTTCTAGGAATTGAAAGAACTTCTGGGACTTTAATAGCAACATTTCTATATCCGTTATTTGTAGAATTGACTTCCAATATAACAAGTTATATAAGAGTAGGAACAAATGATTTAATAGTAATTTCAATATTTGTAGGAGCAATAGGTGGCTTTGCTAATGGTTTAATGTATAAATCAGGATTTAGTAATGGAGGCCTACCAATTATTAGTCAAATTTTATATAAAAAGTATAAAATTCCTATTAGTAAAACCTCTATTTTAATTAATGGTATAATTGTACTTATAGGAGGAATATTCTTTGATTTTACTATGATTATGTATGCATTAATAATATTATACATAAATAGTTTTATGATAGATAAAGTTATCCTAGGTACAAGTAAAAATAAAGCATTTTATATAATAACTGAAGATTTAGGAAATGTTGAAAAATATATTATTGATTATTTAGGACATAGTGTTACCATCTTTAATGTTAGAGGAGGTTTCTTAAGAAAAAAAAGGAATGTATTATTAACTGTAATTCCTTCAAAAGAATATTTTGTAATGACTGAGGGAATAAAAGAAATAGATCCAAATGCATTTTTCTTGGCATGCGATGCTTACCAAGTGGAAGGTGGGAAATAGTAGTGCATTTAGACATTATAGATTTATAATGTTTTTTTTTTTGACTTTTTATGATATACTAACCTAAAGATAGAGAGGTGAGCCAGGTGAAAATAACATTGTTTTTGATGGATAAAATAAGGGAATTTATATTACCAGCTCAAATCTCAGGTAGTTTTAGTTTTGATGAAGATCCAAATGAAGAAAGTAAGCTTATAAATATAGAAATGAGAGAAAATGTTTGGGTCTTATATTCAACAAATGATGTTACAATTATAAATAATAACAAGTTTGAATCTGAAATAAAGTTACAAAATTATCAATTTTACATATTAAGAAGGAACGGTAAAAACTATGTTATATATGCATCACCAACATTTGAAGACAATTTGACTATATATACATTTAATAACAATCTAAATTTGCTTATAGGAAATAATGTTGATTGCAATATAAGATATAGTCTTCCTTATATAAGTAATTTAAAATTAAGTATTAAGTTTCAAAATAATAATATCGTTTTACAAAAAAATAACAATTCAATGGTATATATAAATAAAATAGGTTTTAATGGTTCTTTATACTATATAAAATCGGGTGATTCTATAAATATCTATGGTATGAAGATTTTATTTTTACCAAATATGATAATTATAAATAATCCAGCAAATAGAGTTATAATTAATGAAATGGGTGCTGGAATTACAAAAAAAATCATTAGTGAAGATAATCAATGTGAGGAAAAACAGATAAAAGATGTTGATTTATATAATGCAACATCATACTTTTCTAAATCACCTCGACTTAGAAGAATAATTGAAACAAAGCATATAAAAATTGATGAACCACCTAATAATGAACATCAAGATTTACCATTAATCTTGACATTGGGACCTATGATTACTATGGGTGCTGTTTCTATGATGATGTTAGTAAATACAATATCTTCAATTACTAGTGGTAAAGCTAAACTTGAAGATCAATGGCTATCGTTAGTTACAGAATTATTAATGTTAACATCAATGTTATTGTGGCCATTGGTGACAGAGTGGTATAATAAACGAGCAAGAAAGAAAAAAGAAAAAGAAATATTAGAAAAATATACATCTTATTTAGAAACTAAAAAAATAGAATTAATGAATGAACAAAGACTTCAAAAAGGAATTCTCTTAGAAAACTTAATAACGTTACCAGAATGTATAAATATGATAAAAAATAGGAATATGTTTTTTTGGGATAAAAGAATAGAACAAAATGATTTCCTAGTTACCAGGATTGGAGTAGGTAAAGCAAAGCTTGATATACAAATTGATTGGCCAGAAAAGGGATTTACTATTGATGAAACAGAGTTGAAAAGAAAAGCAGATGAAGTAATTGAAGGTTTTAAGTATATAGAAAATGTACCTGTATCGTATTCTTTTTCTAAAAATAAAATTACTGCCATAATGGGTAGTAGGATAAAATCTGTATATTTTGTAGATAATATATTATTACAATTACTGACGTTTTATAGTTATGATGATTTGAAAATAGTTCTATTTACAAATGAAAATAATAAAGATAGATGGAAGTATCTAAAGTATTTGAATCATAACTTTGATAATAGTAAAAGTTGTAGATTTTTTTGTAGTACATCAGAAGAAATAAAAGAAATTTCACAATATTTAGAGATTGAATTATCTAAAAGAATTCAGTCTGCCAGTGATAAGAATAATTTAAGTACAACAATTAAACCACATTATTTATTAATTGTAGATGATTATAGTGAAGTTAAAAAAACTAATTTTATGAAAACTTTAACTGAAATTGATGCTTCACTAGGTTTTAGTTTAATAATAATAGAAAAAAGTTTAAGCAAACTACCTAGTAAGTGTGTTAACTTTATTCAACTTGGAGAGAAAGAATCAGGTGTTTTACAAAATTCCTATGAAAAACAGGAAATTTGCAATTTTAAAGATGAAATTAATTATAATATAAATATGCTAGAAATTAGTAAAAGTCTAGCTAATGTACCTATAGAATTTGAAAATAGTGCAAAACAACTTCCAGAATCTATCAGTTTTCTTGAAATGGAAAAGATAGGTAAAGTAGAACAGTTAAATATATTAAATAGATGGAATACTAATGACCCAACTGAGAGTTTAAAAGCTGAAATTGGTGTTAATGAAAATGGAGATTATATGTATTTGGATCTTCATGAAAAATTTCATGGTCCCCATGGATTAATAGCCGGTACTACAGGAAGTGGTAAATCAGAATTTATAATAACTTATATATTATCTTTATCTATAAATTATAGTCCAGATGAAGTTTCCTTTATTTTAATCGACTATAAAGGAGGAGGCTTAGCCTTAGCTTTTGAAAATAAAACAACAGGAGTATATTTACCCCATTTAGCGGGAACTATAACAAATTTGGATAAAGCTGAAATGGATAGGACCTTAGTTAGTATAGATAGTGAAGTTAAAAGAAGACAACTTAAATTTAATGCTGCACGTGAGCAATTAGGTGAAAGTACTATAGATATTTATAAATATCAAAAGTTTTATAGAGAAGGAAAATTAAGTGAACCTATACCACATTTACTTATTATTTGTGATGAATTTGCTGAATTAAAATCACAACAACCAGATTTTATGCAGAATTTAATTTCTATTGCCCGTATAGGTCGTAGTTTAGGTGTACATTTAATTTTAGCAACTCAAAAACCTAGTGGTGTAGTGGATGATCAAATATGGTCAAATTCTAAGTTTAAGGTATGTTTAAAAGTACAAGATACTTCTGATAGTAATGAAATGATAAAAAGAGATGATGCGGCTTGGCTAAAACAAGCAGGTAGATTTTATTTACAAGTAGGATATGATGAATATTTTGCCTTAGGTCAATCGGCTTGGTGCGGAGCAAAATACTATCCTTCTGATAAAATAGTTAAACCGGTAGACAAAAGTTTGAAATTTATTGATAACATAGGTAGAGTTGTAAAAAGTATTGAAAGTGGAAATAATATAAAGATAAAAGAACAAGGTGATCAAATATCAAATATATTGAACAATATAGTAGCTGTATCAAAGCAAGTTAATAAAAAATCAAAACGTTTATGGTTGCCAAATATTGATCCAATTATTTTGGTGGATAATTTGGTTGATAAATATAATATTCAACTTACAGAAAATGTAGAAGCTATCCTTGGAGAATATGATGCACCAGAAAAACAGGAACAAGGAATTTTAAAATATTCATTTTTAAATGATGGAAATACTGTTATTTTTGGTAATGATGCAAGAGAAAGAGAAATGCTATTGGGAAGTATTATATATTCTACATCTACTATTTATACAACCGAAGATATTAATTATTATATAGTTGATTATGGTTCAGAAACATTAAGAAAATATGAACCACTTCCTCAGGTAGGAGATATAATATTTTTGGATGAAGATGAAAAATTTAATAATTTAATAAAAATGGTTAATAAAGAATTATCAAAACGAAAGCGACTATTTGCAGACTTTGGCGGTGAATATACTAATTATTTAAAAAATTCACAAGATAAGAATAAGTTGCCTATAATATCTATTATTTTAAATAATTTTGATGGAATCTTAGAGGTGTATCCTGATTTTACTGATGACTTAATTCCTATAGTGAGAGACTGTGCAAGATACGGTATAATATTTATTTTAACAATAAATAGTGATACATTGTATAGAAGATTGGATGAAAGTTTTCCTAATAGATATACATTTAAGCTTAGTGATACATCAGAGTATAGGGATATTTTTTCTACTACAAAGAAAATAGAACCAAGAAAAATATTTGGTAGAGGATTAGTCAATAATGGTGAAGTTCATGAATTTCAAACTGCTTCTTTGCTAAAGGATACAACGGATGAGGTAAAAAAACTAAAAGAAATAGGTATAAAATTAAGAGAACTAAATCCGACACCTGTACCAAAAATACCATCTTTACCAGACTATGTTACTTATGATTTTGTAAAACAAAGTATTAACTCATTAGAGAACGTCCCTATTGGAATAAAAAAGAATGGATTAGAAATTGAAAAGTATGATTTTACCGCTTATCCATCAACAAATATATCATCAAATAAATTAGAAAATATGGAATTATTTATTGGCAACTTATTGAATGTTTTATCAAAAATAAATAATTTGAAAATTACTTTGATTGATCCCCAAATGGTTTTTTCAAAATTTAAGTCCATTTTTACACAGTATATCAATGAAGATTTTGATGATAATATAGAAAAAATAAACAAAGATTTAGAGAGTGAAAATAAAAATGGAAGGACATTATTGATTATATATGGCGTTGAAAAAACTGCTAGTAAATTAAGTAATCAAGATATATTGGAAGAAATAAGTGATAAAATCAAAAAGTCTGAAAATGCTAATTTAATATTAGTAGATGCAGCTAGAAAACTAAAGGCATTAGATTATGAAACCTGGTATAGTTCTATAACCACTAATTCTGATGGTATATGGATTGGTAAGGGAATGGATGATCAATCAGTATTTAGTATTTCAGCCATTACTAAAGAAATGTCCAAAAAATATGGAAATAATTTTGGTTGGTGTATTAAGGATCAAGAGGCAGAATTAATAAAATTACTTGATTTTGATGAAAAAGGTGATTTGAAGAATGAAGAATAAGGTTTTGGTAAGATTAATAGTTCCTGAATTGGATAATAGTTTTGATGTGTTTATACCAGTTAATGAAATTGTCTGGAAAATCAAAAAATTATTAGTAAAATCAGTGGCTGATTTATCTGGTATAAATTTGGATATAAATAGAAAATATACACTAATAAATATGTCAACGGGTAAAATTTATACTAATAACGAAATAATTATTAATACCGAGATAAGAAATGTTACGGAATTGGTGTTAATATCTAATAATAAGGGTGGTTGATTATATGAGTAACTTATCAATTGATGTAATAGAGATAGAAAATAAAATAAAAAAAATTATTATGTATAATGAAGCTACAAAAACAAATATAAAAAATATCAATAATAATTTAAAATCATTAGAAGAATGCTATAAATCCTCAAATTCAGATAATATTGAACTTGATGATATCAATCTGAAACATCAGTTGCAAAAATTATTAGAGGAAAGAAGCATTACAATAAAGGAAATGAAAGAAAAATTAAAAGCATATCAGGAAACGGAAATGAAAGTAAAAAAAATATTTAATAAAGGGAATGTTTGAAGTGAATGAACAACAAAAGCAAGAAAAAATAAATAAAATTAATATTATGTTAAAGGAACTTGTTGAGTTAAATAATAGTTTGGGTGAGGCTCTAGAAAATAATATAGAAATAGATGGTTTAAAATATAAAAATGATGAAATACTAAAAATAAAAGATAATTTAATAACAATAAAAGATTCAATTGAGTATAAACCCTAAAATGTGTAAATTAAATGTAAAAATAAGGACAAAGTATTTACTTAAAAAAAAAATAATGATTAAATTGAGTTAGATAGGGTATTCCTATGAAAAAAGCATAAGAAAAGAGAGGAGAAAAAAATGGCAGTAATTGGTTTTAATGATACCGCAATTCAAAATGTTTACAAATCTATTGGTAAATCAAGAACAGCGGTTGGAGAAAAAATTGGAGAAATAATACAAAATAAAATACTTAATCCTATGGGAGATGCTTGGTGGGCTCCAGAAGCTATAAAATATTGGAAAGGATCAGATGGAAAAGGATTTCAACCTGCGGTAAAAAAATGTGAAACAAAAATAAGAAAAGCGTATGAGGAATTTGCAGAACATGTACGTGTAAGTGTAGAACATTGGCAAAAAAATACAGGTAAAGCAGATAAAGTTAGTGTAGCAAGATTTGATAATCCAATAGAAATAAAACTTAACTATGATGTTATAAAAAAAGATAATAATGGTGTAGTTGGTATTGATGATGAAAAGGCTAATTCAGTAGAACAAAGCTTATCCCAAGTAAAAAATGATATAAAATCAGAACTTGGAAAACTTTCTTCTAAATTAGAGGGAGTAGAAACTTTATTTTTAGGAAAAAATCAAGCTCAAGATGTTCAAACTTGTTTTAAACAAGTTAATGAAGCTCTTTCTGATCTATTCTCATTTTTCTCAGATAATGGAGATGGAAAAAGCCTAAAAACAGTAATTAATGATTATGTTGAAAAATACGGTAGTATTGCTCAAAATGTTAGTAAATCATTCAATATTGATGGTGGAGTTTAAAAATTAATAAAAAGGCTTAGGCCTTTTTATTGTATATTAAGAAAGGTTATATGATGTTTGAAGTTGATATAGAAGAAATTAAAAAAAATATTTTATTATTAAATTCTGAAATTAAAGATTATAATCAAAACAATATTGAATTAATAAATACAATAAAAATGACAGAGAATTATTGGAAAGGCGATGACTACAATTTCTATATTGAAAAACTAAATAATCAAAATATTAAAATCTCAAAATATCTTGAATTATTATCAAAGAAAATTAATATGTATAAATTTTTATATAATGAATATAAAGAATATGGAAAAAAGATTAGAATAAATATTAATACTGAAGAAAAAATTATAAATAAAATAAATAAGTGTATTGATTTAATTCAAAAAATATTAGATGAATATAAGGAAATAACAATGAATACTACAGATACTAAAGAAAAATCGGCCTTATATGAATCAATTAAAAAGTTAGATGAAATTAAACAAATATACATTCTGATTAGTGAAGATGTCAAAAAAATTTATAAAAAAGTAAGATATTCTAAAATAAAGATTTCCTCAGAAATAGAAAAACAAAGTATAGAGCAATTAGATATATAGAAATACTACAATTGTAGTATTTTTCTTTTTAAAAATTGGATTGATGTGATATAATTTTAATATAAAATAGGGAGGTGTGCTATGGAATTAAATAAGTTAAATCTATCCTCATTATTTGGGGACAAAATGAATCAAATAGATTACATAACCGGTTTAGTAACAGATGATGATTCAAAAATGATACCATCCAGTAAAAGCAGTACTTTACAAACAGAAACATTGAACTTATCTAATGAAATAGAAAACGTAAAAACACCAACATCTCCAGAAAATATAGATAATACCAATAGTATTACTGGAAGTAATATAGGTACTACTTATAATCAAACAAACAATTATACACAATCATATGAACAACAACAAACAGGTAATATTGGTAATGATCAACAAATTTCAAGAGGAGTTACAATCAATGAAACAACAGATAGTAATAACTCACCACAAATATCAACAATAAAAGCAGATGATGTTAATACATTAGATAGAAAAACGCAAAACACATCTCAAGTAATCAAAATAACAGAAGAGGGGAATTCAGATAGCAGTACATCATTTTCTGGTAATGCAGTTAGTAATCAAAATAGTAAATCATCAACAACCACAGAAAAAGAATTAACAACGGATAAGATAACAAGTATAAAAAATATGACCACATCAAAAGAAGATGAAAGTGGTGAACAGAATAAAGAAATAACAAAGATGAACACAAACACTTCAGGGAAAAAAATAAAAGAAGACTTAAGTAAAAGAACACAATATGAATATGACGTAGAAGAAAATACAAGAAAAGATGAAGTGGATAGTTCGATGCAAAATATGGGTATCCAAGATGGAGAATATGATAAATATATAAAAGTACTAGAGAAAACCATTAAATCAGAGGAACAACATATACAGTTTACAAAGGATAATGATAAGAGACTAGCAAAATTGTATGGTCAAAAGGACAGTAAAACAGGAGAGTATACAAATGCCAAGGAATTGCTAGATATAATAAATTCTGATGATCCAAAGAAGAAAATAAGATATTTACCACTAACAGGTAAAGATGGTGAAAAGGTAACTTTGGAAATATGGGAAGAAAAATATGAAGAAGCAAAGAAAAAATATAAAAATAATGCTATTTTTCAACAAAAGTCATATAAAAGTTTAACTGAAGAAGAGAAAATTAAATTTGTAAAGGAGTTAACAAAGGAAGAAATAAAAGAAGCCTATAAAAAAGAAAGAGAGCAAGTATATGAAAATAATCAAGAAATAGATATAGAAGGAAATGTAGGTGGTCTAGGGTTATATTTAAAAGAAAATTTTGAGGATTTATCAGAAAAAGATAAAATAGAGTTTATAGGAAGATATAACAATAAAAAGTATGCACAATTAACATTCTCAGTAGATGATGTAAAAGGTTGGAATGAGGAAATAGATGAAAAATCATTAGAGGGAATGAGCAACAGTATAGTGGATAGAGAAACTAGTGTAAAGCAATTAAAATATTTAAAAAAAGAAGCAGAAATGCAAAAAGAAATTTATCAGTATGAAAAAGTAGTATATACGGAGGATTATAAGAATTATACTGAAAAGGGAACAAAGGGTTATGAGGACAAGAAAAAATATTTAAATAGTGAGCAAAATAAAATATTAGATTATATTTATAATAAACAGGGTGAAGAAAAAGCAGATGAATATATAGAGGCATTAAGAGGACAAATAGCAAAGGGCCAAGGAATAGAAGAAGCAAATGAGTTTTTATCTGAATTAGAATCAGATCCAGAAAAAATGAATAAATTCGTCGAAACCATGAAAGATGCAGATAAATTTAATAAATGCTTGAAGGAAGGAGTCATAGATGGAGTAGGTACATTTGGAGAAGGGGTAAAAAACTTTTTTGTAGAAGACTATGAATTAAGTGCTTTAGAATGGAAAGAACAAGCAATATTAGAGGTATTAAGCAATAATACGGAATATTCAAAAGGATGGTGTGATAAAGCATATCAATATGGAAATGTAGTAGGAAATTTAGCACCATCTATGTTGACTACAGCAGCAGTAACAGCGGCAACAGGTGGAGCAGCTGCTCCAGAAGCTTTAAGTTTCGCTTTTCAAACAACGGGAGAGTTAGCTGGATCTTTAGCAATGACAATTAGTGCAGCAGGAAATTCAAAACATCAGGCATTAATAAATGGTGCTGGAACAACCGAAGCGTGGGCATATGGAATATGCAGCGGTTTATCAGAAGCAACAATGGAAAGATTTTTAGGATCAGTACCAGGATTGAGTAAATTAGAAGGCGGATATTTTAAAAAAATGATTTCAGAGGGAATAGAAGAAGGTAGTCAAGAGTTTGTATCAGCAGTACTTAATTCAGTAATATTAGGTGAAGATATAAATATAGATGATGTTATTTTTCAGGCAAAAGAATCGTTTACAATGGGTGCTTCTGTATCAGCATTGTTAAATATTGGGTCCTTAAAAAAGACAAATATAAAACTAAAATATAAAGGTGAAACAGTAAAAATAAGTGAAAAGGCCAGGAATAAGATACAGGAAGAAATATCAAAGGTAAATGAAGGAACAATAGATGCAGAGACAGGAAATAAAAAGGCATTAGAAATATTAGAAAAAGAATTGAATAAAAAAGGAAATTTAAAAGAAACAATAAATCCAGAAGAGATAGAAAACATAGAGATAAAAGGAAGAAAAGAAAAAACAGATACTGATAACAAAAAAGAAAAAATAAGCATAGAATCAGAAAAAGAAAAATCATCAAAGGAGTTATCAAGTATAGAAGAGAAAATACGAATAGCTTCAGAGGATATAAAAATAATAAACAAACAAGAAAAACAGGAGAAAAAGGAAAGTAAAGAATTAGAAAACCAACAAAAAAGGCAAAACAAAGTAACGCTAGAGGAACTTACCAATAACCCACAAGAAAAAGCTTTAGATGAGATGGAAAGTGTATATACTGCCCCATTAACCAATTTTTCAAGTTCAAATGCTGATAATATGAGTTCAGATTTAAAAACTTATCAAATTAGTGAAGAATATAAACCATACCATAAATTGGAAGAATTATTAAATTCTCAATATAAAACAGTTTTAGGGAATGTTCTTGTTATTTCATCAACTCAGGAAGGTTTAGATAATCTTATAAAAAAGGCAGGAGATCAAATAACTGATGTAAGCGGTTCAACAAATAAGCCTATATTAGTAACTGATGCATTACTTAGTTCAAATGTTAAAAATAATGTTCCGGATTTTTCAAGACAGTTTTCTAGAGATAATTATATTGGGGTCACTCTAGATCCAAAAGCTAGTAGGCAAACTGCTATTCATGAATTTGGTCATTTAAAAAGTGCAATCACTCAATTTGAGGCATATAAAGTAATTGAAGATAAAATTATTAATGTAATTAGTCAAAATAGTGTATCTATTAATAATGAATATGAAACTAAGGGATATTATATTTTATCTAAGTTAAAAAACGATATAGTAAATAGGGCTGATATTATAGCTAAAAAGCAACTTAATTATGATAATATCGATTTTTCAAAATTATCTGATATAGAAATAAATAAATTAAATGAAGATCGTACGAAATTAAGATTGGAAGTAATAGAAAGAGAAGGGCTACGTGCAACATTAGACATATTTGATGCGCTTTATTTAGGAAGAGTTTATGAAGATATCAGCGTTGGTCATGGTTCAAAGTATTATTCAAAAACTAGTAACATTTGTGAAGAATTGATTGCGAATTATTCAGTACTTTATGCTCAAAATAATACAAACATGTTAAATATGTTACCACGATTTGTAAATGATACTATGGCTGAGGCATTAAATATTATAAATGTTAAAATGAATAGTAATAAAACCTCACTTACATTAAACGACACAATAGACAATATGTTAAAGTCAAATAGAATAGATGAGGCCTATGCCGTTGCAAGTCAGTATAAAGATGAATTTACACTTAAAAAAATATCTAAAAAATCATTGGAAATTAGTGATGAAAAACTTAAAATCGGTGATTATGAGAATGCTATAAAATATGCAGAAATGTCTGAAGATATTAATCAGTACAATAAAGTTTTTGATCAGTTATATGTAAAAGTAGGTAATTTGTTAGAATCATTCAATTCTAAAAAATATGATGAGGCTAAAAAATTGGCCAATCGATTCCTTGAAGGAGATCCAATGACACATAATTTGATTTCAGGATATACTGCACTTCAAAATGGTGATATTAAAAATGCAATGATGTATTTTGATACATTATCAAATGATAATGTCAAAAATAATTTTTATAAAAATATCCTTTCTAGAGCGAAGAGTCAGTTTTATGAAGCTATAGATCAAAGGGATATTGGAACAGCAAAAACTATTTCTTCATTAGTTAGAGATACAGATTTAAATGCTATTGTTTCTGTTTACGAAAATGCATATAGCATATCACCAGAAACTGCAATTGCAGCAGCAGCACTACTTGGTAATAAAAATATTATAAAAGATGTAAATCGTATAATAAAATATAGAGCTGATCAAGCTTTTAAAAACTGTGATTATAAATTAGCCTCAGAATTGGCTGATACAATCAATTATAAGAAGATGCAAAGAAAAGTAAATAAGGAATTGCAAACAATAGGGAATAATATGAAAAGGGTAGATGCTAAAGATATTAATCAGGCATTGTATGATCAATCAAATAGATCTAATGTAAAGCAACAACCTCTATACAAAACAGATGGTCCAGAAAAAGATTCGTTTGTAGCATTAAGTGATATGCATGGTGCAAGTTGGGTTATGGATAAAGTAGTGAATAAGTATTTAAACCAATATGAAACTATTTATAACTTAGGTGATATTGTAGACCGAGGAGAAAAACCATTTGATTTATTACTAGATTATATGGAACTATCTAAAAAATATCCTGATAGAGTTGTGTATATTCCAGGAAATCACGATTCATTTTTATATGGATTTTATAGAGGTAATGAAACAATACAAAGACAAAGTCTTGGATTAATTCAGGCAAATAAACTATCAAAGACTTATGAACAAGCGGAAGCATATAGAATAGCTCATCCACAAAAGTTTGAAGAAATGTTAAATTGGTTGGGAAATCAGCCCTTACAAAGGAGAATAGAAAAGGGAGGAAAAAAATATGCAATGGCACATGCTTTCTTCAATCAAAAAATTTATGATCAAAATCCAAATTATTCATTAAATGATTATATAAATTCTGGTGCTAATCCTAGCTCAGAGTCTGGAAATATTCTTTGGTTTAGAAAAGGCCGTGGCAAATATGATCCTGCTACATTGCCAGAATCTGATGTAACTATGATAGTTGGGCATACTCCAAATGCAGATAATTTAGATTTAGATGGTGTACGTGTAATAGATGTAGATGGAGCAGCCCATAAGGTAAATAAAGATGGTACTTATAGTACCAGAAAATATACCGGTGGAGATGACTATGAGGTAACAATTCGATTAGACGATCAAACTTCAGAGATAGCCAGAATTAACAACTTTAATGCCAATTTTCAAAATGTTCAACCAATGCAAAGTTATAGAATTAATCAAGAATATACAACCGCTGAACATAATTTTAATAGTGAAATAAGTAAAGATTTAAATCAAGCTTCAAAAATAGTTGAAAAAGGAAGTATGAAAGGTCTATCGCCGGATAATATTCAATTTTTTGATTCTAAAAATAAGCTTTATGATGTGATATTGGGTTCAATTATCCAGAAAAACTGAAATATTCAAAAATGAGAAACTACAAGAGAAATATTAACTAGAATTTACGATAAAATATATGATAATATAAATTTAAATCAACTTGTATTTGAGGCTATTATAGCATCCTAAATTACTACGACTCTAATAGTGTTAATTTTTTGAAAAAATCAGTATAAAATAGGAGGTATTTATGAATGAAGATGAGAAGTTAACTAAAGAAATGTATTTTTTAGAAGAGAAATATAGAAATATGTTGAATGATAGAATTGAAGTAAAAAAAGATAAAAATGGTTATAATATGAATGATATATATATTTTTCCTTTATGGTACTTTAATGAAAATAAAAAAACTAGAATTGGTTTTTTAAAAAAATCTATAGACAAAAATACTTTTATCCAGGATCTGGATGAAGCAAGTGATTTTGAAAAAAGTTTCAAAAGTATCAAAAAGTGATTTACTAAAAATTGGAGTTAATTATATTGCAATACTCCTTTTTTTGTGTCGAAATTTGTGTTATACTGTATATACTAAGGAGGTTGCTAAAAGATGGATTTAATTAGACTCAAAAATGTTAATAAAAAATATAAAAATGGTGTTACAGCAATATATGATTTATCTTTATCTATAAAAAAGGGATCTTTTGTATTTGTAATAGGAGGTTCAGGAAGTGGTAAGTCAACATTAATTAAAATGCTTTATCGTGAAGAAAAACCAACTAGTGGTCAAATTGTAGTTGGTGGAGTAAATGTTGCAAAATTAAGAAACAAAAAGGTATATAAATTACGTAGAAAGTTAGGAATTGTATTCCAAGACTATAGATTGCTTCCTAAACTTACTGTTTTTGAAAATGTAGCTTTTGCTATGGAGGTTCTAGGTGCACCTAAAAATGAAACAAGAACTAAAACTTTGAAAGCTATTGAAATGGTAGGATTAAAGAATAAAGTACACAATTATCCTGATCAATTATCAGGTGGAGAACAACAACGTGTAGCGATAGCTCGTGCTATTGTAAATAATCCAAAATTATTATTATGTGATGAACCAACAGGAAACTTAGATCCAGATATGAGTATGGAAATAATGAAAGTTTTGGAAGATATCAATAAAAAAAGAGGTACAACTATTTTAATGGTTACTCATGATAAAGATATAGTTAATAAAATGAAGAAACAAGTTGTGACATTAAAAGATGGAAGACTAGTTAATAATCAAGAGAAAGGAACATATAATGATGAAGATATTTAGAATGTTAGGTAGAAGCGTCAGGGATGCTTTTAAAAGTGTATTAAGAAATTTTAGTTTGTCTCTAGCATCAATTTCATGTATTACAATAACATTAGTAATAGTTGCAGTATCAGTAATAGCTTCATTTAATGTTCAAAACTTTACTAAAGAAATTGAAAGTGATTTAACTATAGTAGCTTTTCTAGATAAAGATGCTACATCCGATGATGTTGCAGATATAAAAAAAGAGTTAAACAGTATAAAAAATATAGAAACTTTTACATTTAAAGGAAAAGAAGATGTAAAAGATGAAATGTCAAAGGAGTCTGAGGTATTTTCTTCGGTTATGTCTGAATGGAGTAAGGAAGATAATCCACTTAAAGATACATTTCAAATAAAAGTAAAAGATGCTACAAAAATATCAAAAACAGCAAAAACTATAAAGAATATAGAAAAAGTTTCTCTTGTTAGATATGGTGAGGGAATGGTAGATAAACTTGTAAAAGCATTTACATCAATACAAAAAGTAGCATATGGAGTAGTAATTGCTCTTATAGTAGTTACTGTATTCTTAATAATTAATACTATAAAATTAACAATTTTCTCTAGAAAAAGGGAAATTAGTATTATGCGTTTAGTTGGAGCAAGTAATTTTTCAATAAAAACGCCATTTATAATTGAAGGAATGTTTTTAGGATTGATTGGGTCTATATTGCCTGTATTACTAACTACATTTGGTTATTTAGCTTTTTATAAACATTTTGATGGGTATTTATTTACAAAATTAATTGAATTAATTAAACCAGAACCATTTATATATTCTACATCAGGTATTATTATAATAATAGGTATATTAGTAGGTATGATAGGTAGTGCTAGTGCCGTAAGAAAGTATTTAAAAGTATAATGAAAAATAAAAATAAATTTATATGGCTGTCTTTAGCAATTACTTTAATTGCACTACCATGTAATGTTTTTGCTAAAACAGTTAAAGACTTAGAAAATGAAGTTAATAAATATGTAGCACAATTACAAGAAAAACAAAGTAAAATAGCTAAAAATGATGCAGAGGTAGCAGAAATAAAAAAGAAAATAGCTGATATAGAAGCTCAAATAACTGCTGCTGAGGATGAAATGGATAGGCTAGAAAAAGAAATAGAAGAAAGTAACAAAAAAATAGCTGACAAAAAAGAACAAAGTAAAAAAATAATGAAATATTTTCAAGTCATAAATAGTGGAAATACATATTTAGAATATATTTTTGAAGCTAATAGTGTTACTGATATGATATATAGAATATCTGTAGTAGAACAATTGACTGATTATAATCAACAAGTAGTTAAAGAACTTAATCAGTTAATAACAGAAAATAAATCTAAAAAAGAAGAATTACAAAAGAAAAATGAAGAAATAAAGGCATTAAAAGAATCTTTACAATCTGAAAAAGAAAGAATTAATGCTGATACAGCTGCTATAAGAGATTCAATGCCAAGTATTGAAGAACAAATTAAAGCTGAAAAAGCCAACCTTGCATATTACAAGAAACTAGGTTGTGGAAGTAGCGAAGATATTAATGCCTGCTATATCAGAACAAGGAAAGCATCTGGTGGAGGCTCAATTCCAAGTACAGGTAGTGCTCTAAGGCCAACTATGGTAGGAACTAATTTAGGAGGACTAGGATACTATGCAGGTCATACGGGGCATGACATAGGAAGTCCTAATAAAAAGGATGAAACTATCTATCCGATTGCTAGTGGAATAGTACGTAAAGTATATAGGGATAATTGTTCAAGTTTTTGTCGATTTAAATGTAATGGTAATGCAAATATTATAGTAATGGAACATAATATAAATGGTAGGACATACTATGCATCTTATGTTCATTTGGATAAAGTTTTTGTATCAGAAAGCAATAATGTTATATCTGCATATACACCAATTGGTAAAATGGGAAATACTGGTTGTACCTCTGGCCATGATGAAGGTGGAACTAAGATTCACTTGCATCTAGAGATGGCTACATGTAATTACATGATTGCTGGAGGAGGATATTGTAAGTATAAGAATTATAAAAAGACCATAATTGAACCAGGTAACTTAATTTCATTCCCTGGAAGTTGGAACAATAGATAAAAGGTAATTTAAAAAAATTATCTTTTTTTGTATATAAATAAAGAATCTTGGAACTATAATTATAGGAGGATTAATATGGAAGAAAAAAATGAATTATTAGAGCATATTTATAAAGATGCTTATATGGCAAGTTATAGTTTACAAAAATTACTAGATGAAATAAAAAATAAAGATAATAAAATAAAAGGTGACGTAGAAGATATATTACAAAAATATCAGGAATTTAAAGAAGAAGTAGAAGAATTATTAAAGGGTAATGGTGAAGAAGTAAATGATCCCAATTTTTTTGCAAAAATGGGTTCTACTATGGGAATACTTAAAGAGGTAAAAACAGATAATAGTGATTCTAGTATTGCTGATATGGTTATTCAAGGGGTTTCTATGGGATCAATAGAGACTGAAAAGAAACTAAAAGCTTATGAAAAGGATATAGAAAAAGAATATAAAGATTTAGCTGAAAGATTTTTAAAATTTCAACAAAAGTCAATAGATAAGTTAAAAAAATATTTGTAAAAATGAACTAAAGTCATTAGTTCCTTTTTTATGCATAATAAGTAATACAAAAACTGTTGTGTAAAATAAAAATAATAAATAATAATAAAACATTTTCATAAACTTATTGTAGGAGGTGACTATGAACGAGTTAAACAATACTGCAACTTCAGTTGGTAATTACAATAATATTTCAACCGCATTAACATCTAATACTTCTGTAGTAAATATTATAGAAGGTCTTACTTTAATTAAAGAGGCTGATAAAACTAATTGGAGTGGAGGAAATTTAAAGTATACTATTACAGTTAATAATCAAACAGACAAAACCTATGAAAAACCAGTTATTACTGATGTTATAGATACAGATTTAGTTGAATTTATTAATGGTAGTGTCATAATTGATGGAATTGAGGCCAGTACATCTCAATATAGATATGATAATGATACTCATACTCTATCAGTTGATTTGGATGACGTAACACCCTCATCAATCTCTACACTTACATTTCTTGTTAAAAAGAAAAACTAGTGATGGCTTTGTTTTAAAAAGTTGTTCATCACTATCTTGTGAGGGTGGAGAAGAAATTAAAAGTAATGTAGTTACAGTAATAGGAGTTAAATTAGACTGCTCTTATACTAATAATTGGTGTGGTACCCCACATTGGAGAATTTAAAAATCACAAAAAAGTGATTTTTTATTCTATCTATAGGACTAAATAAAATAATAAACTAGTCATTATATTGACTAGTTTTAAATTTCTGATAACTATTGTATGTTGTATTTTTTAATCAATATACTTATATCTGAAAAGGTAACATCAGATGATGCATTGTTTTCTATTTCAGTTTTTAATTGTAATTCTACTGGACTATTTATTTCTAATAGTTTTATTTTTGAAAAGTTCATCTCTGCTATATTTCCCTTTTTTAGTTCAAAAGTAAGATTACTTACTTTTTTATCATTTGTTACATCATATAAATAAAATGATGCTCCAACAGTTGATGTAACACCAGTTATTTTACCAGATACAGTTATTTCATATACTCCTGCATTTAAAATACTAATATTTCTATTATTATTGATTGTAAAATATTCATTTGTATTTGGAACTTTCTTTGAATCACCAGTTATAGCAATGCCTGAAACAGTTGTTTCTGGAATATCAACGAAAACTAGAGAATTATATAAAGCTCCTTCACTTATGCCAGGATCACCCTTATCCCCTTTAGGCCCTTGAGGCCCTTGCTCACCCTTTTCTCCAGGTATTCCCTGAGGACCAGTATCCCCTTGATCTCCTTTAACACCTTGGGGTCCAATATCACCTTTTTCTCCTTTCGGAATATAAAATGTAAGATGATGAATATTTCTGTCAAAATCATCTTGTACTTCAGCATCTTCTTCAGGATCTAGGGTCTCAGTACCATCTATTGTAATAACTTCACTAATACCAATTTCACCAGGTAGTCCCCTTGGCCCCTGAGGCCCAGTTGGACCAATTTTTCCCTCTGATCCGGGACTGCCTCTAGGAATTTTAAAATTTAGTACAACTTCCTGATTAGTTCCAACATTTGTGACTAATGATTCAGTATCTGGTTCACCTGTTTCAGTTATACCGACCTCAATTGTTGCAGGACCACTATCTCCTTTTGGTCCCTGAGGGCCTGCAACACCTTGAGGACCTGTAGGACCTTGTTCACCTATTAATCCCTGAACTCCGGATGGGCCAGTTGGACCAGTCGCACCTTGAACAAAAATATATTTGAAATTATTATTACATTCTTCTAAGTTTCTCCTATTTTTATTACAATTATCATTAAAGTCGCAGTTATTCATATGTATTCTCCTTTCTTATATATATTATGTAATTTTTAATAATTAAGTTATTTGAATAGCCTTATATCTTAATGGAATAAAAATATACGAAAATATTAACAATTGTGATATACTTAAATAATAAAGTGCGTTAATAAAGGAGAATAATTATGAAAAACATAATTATATTAGATGGCAATTATATAAAAGTGATTGAGGAGTTATGTACTGATGAAAAATTTATTTGTTAAGTGGTTAAAATCGAAGGAAGATATTAAATATAATATTGAAAAATACAAAAAAGAGGATAATATTTTATTCATTACAGGATTAGTAGGTTCAGGAAAATCTACATTAGCTAAAGAATTAGGAAAGAAATACAGTGCAACTGTTATTACTCAAGACTTTTTGGCATGGAGTGATCATAATAATAGTCCAGAGTGTACTTTCTTTGTAAATTTATTTAAAAAATTGTACCCTGAGACAATAAATTATTTTAAAAACAATGAATGGCGAAAGAAAAATTTAACAATAGAGGAAAAAAATGGTTATAGAAGAAAATTCGATAAAATGGTAGTAGATTATGCAAAAGAAAATAAAGATAGACTTTTTATTTATGAAGGTAGCGATTTATTTTGCAAATCTGATATTAATATGATGAAAGATCATCCGATTATAATAAAAAGAACTTCAGCTATAAAGTCATATATTAGAGATTATAAAAGAAGTAATCATGGTAATAATACGATTAAAAAGAAATTAGAATATATGAGGCGAATGAAGTATGAATTTAGAAGATTTTATATTCAAGATTTGCCAAAATTAAATAGATTTATTGAAATATTAAATTTAGATGTTAAAAACTGAACTATGAATTAAAATGTTTTTTTAGTTTATGTAAAAATTGGTAATTGTAATGCAGCAAGATTAATAAATGTGGAATTTGACCTAACATTTGTAATCATAAATCTAATCAGATATGGTATATTTATATTGGGAGGAAGATTTTATGGATAATAATGAGATTAAATCGATAACTATTGCAGATAATGAGGAATTTTTAAGACAAAAATCTGCAATGGTTGATATAAAAAATGATCAAGATTTAAATGAAAATATAAAAGTATTAGATAAATTCTGTAAAAACAATGGTGTGATGGCAATGGCAGCTGTACAATTAGGTATACCAAAGAGAATAGTATATTTAAAAAATACAAATTTAGATATAATAAATAAAATGCAAAATAATACCGTTAGTCAAGAAGAAAAGGATTATAATGAATCAAGAGTTTTAATAAATCCTACTATCATTAATAGAGAAGGTTTAACAGAATACTGGGAGGCATGTGCAAGTTGTCTAAATAATTGTGGTAGAGTATTAAGACCTTACAAAATAGAATTAGAATACTTTGATATTAATGGAGACAAACATTCAGAAATTTTTGAAGGTTTTGAGTCAACCGTATTATCACATGAAATAGATCATCTAGATGGTATTTTACACATAGACATTGCAGAAGAAATATTAAATATGCCTGCGGAAGAAAGAAAAGTATGGAGACAATCTCACGGATATAAAATATATTCTAAAACAGGTGATTACAATTTGCAAAAAAGTAAAAACGGTGGTAAGAAATTAATTAAGTCTACACTAACACTAAATAGCGAAGCATGAAAAAGATTGAAATTTCTGATGAAAAAATAAAACAAAATAGCACATAATATAAACAAGGTAGTTAATATAACTTTCTTGTTTTTCTTTTAAATGGTGCTAAAATAAATTTGTAGAAATCAGTTAATTATACTTTTTTAGAACTATTCAATAAATCTTAAGTTTCGGATATGAATCTCCAAATTGTTACAGAAAAGTCATTATGTTTAAATTAGTATCAAAATATAAACCAAGTAGAGATCAACCATAAGCTATAGAAAAATTAGTAGAAGGCAAAAAAAGAGCAGGTATTATTAGGTACAACAGGAATGGTAAAATATTTTAATTGCTAATGTTATTAAAGAGGTGAATAAGTCTACTTTGGTACTTGCACATAATAAAACTCTTGGAGGTCTATTCAGAGTTTAAGGAATTATTTTTAGATAATCATGCTTGTTACTTTGTTTCATATTATGATATTAATATTGAAAGTTAAAATAAAATTCGTGACTTTTATTCGTTCACTAATAATAACAGCACAATTAACCTAATATTATATTGAAATTAATTGAATAAAAAATTTTAAGGAGTATAATATTATTAATTTGTGGTGGTGGAATATGAAATTAACGACTATTGTTGAAGAATACTATAGCTTGATTTGTAAAATGAATTATTTATTAATTTTATCTAATGGAGTATTAGAAGATAATGAAAACATTCAATTTATAATTGAAAAAATATTAATAAATGATAATTTTAAAAATATAGATATAGAAGAAATTTTAAAATACTTACATAATTCAATTGATGATAATAATTTGAACCATAAAATTATAAAGTATTTAAAGAATCTAATAATATTTGCTAAAACATATAATATTGATTCATTTGAAGAAATAGAAGATAAAATTCTAAAATTATGGAGTCAAGAACATATTTACGATGGATCATTATTAAAATATATTATTAGAATAGATTCAGATACTTTATATAAAATATATATTGATATGGTAAGAGAAAATTTGATTAAAGATCCAAATATTCGTATTGGTACTTCATCTGAACCTTTGTTTACTATACTTCCTAAAAAGGAGGAATTGTTAATTTATAATTTAAGTGTTATTGCTAATCCATTAGTAGATTGGACTATATTAAGAAATGGAGTAATTGCACTAGAATCTTTTATTTATGAATATGAAACAAGTGAAAGTGAGATGTTAAAGAAATACTATCACGATATAATAATGATTGCCATAAAAGGCAATATGTGTGTATTTAACAATAGATACTGTAAAAACCCAAAAAATGGTTACTTTGAAAGCAAAACAGGATTATATTTATTATCATTATTTAATGATAAAAATATACAATGTTTACATAGTAGACTAAGTGATGATAATTTTATAAAAGAAATAAAGGAATACTTAGTGAGTGATGATGGATATAATCATCAATTGGAATTATATAAAGAACATAATTATCAAGGAGATAGCGATTTAAATCAAATAAAGTTATTAAGAAAGAATAAATAATTTAATAAAAAAATTGATAATAAAAGGAACAAGGTGTATTGGTGATTACCTTGTTTTATTGTATATAAAATGATAAAATACAAATAATTAAAAGGGAGGTTATTATGTTTAAGTTAGTATCAAAATATAAACCAAGTGGAGATCAACCACAAGCTATAGAAAAATTAGTAGAAGGCCTAAAAGAAAATAAAAAAGAGCAGGTATTATTAGGTGCAACAGGAACGGGTAAAACTTTTACAATTGCTAATGTTATTAAAGAGGTTAATAAACCTACTTTGGTACTTGCACATAATAAAACTCTTGCAGGACAACTTTATTCAGAATTCAAGGAATTATTTCCAGATAATCATGTTTGTTATTTCGTATCATATTATGACTATTATCAACCAGAAGCATATGTACCATCTACTGATACTTATATAGAAAAAGATTCTTCTATAAATGATGAGATAGATGAGTTGAGACATGAAGCCACTAGTAGTTTGTTATCTTACCGTGATGTAATAGTAGTTGCATCAGTATCATGTATATATGGTATTGGTGAAGTAGAAGAATATAAAAATAAAATGCTTACTTTATCAGTTGGGGATACTATTGAAAGGGATAAAGTTTTAACAAAATTGGTAGAAATGTTATATGAGAGAAATGATCTTGACTTTAAAAGGGGAACATTCAGAGTAAGAGGGGACTCTTTAGAAATTATTCCTGCTTATGAAAATAGCAAAGGATATAGAATAGAATTTTTTGGTGATGAAATAGATAGAATAAGTGAAATAGATTCTTTAACTGGAGTAATTTTAAATAACAAAAAAACGATTAGTTTGTTTCCAGCGAGTCACTTTGTAGTTAGTGATGAAAAACTTAAGGCAGCTATAAAAAGAATAAAATTAGAGTTGAAAGAAAGATTAGATGAACTTAAGTCTGAGAATAAATTACTTGCAAGAGAAAGATTAGAACAAAGAACTAATTATGATATAGAAATGTTAGAAGAAACTGGATTTTGTTCAGGAATAGAAAATTATTCAGCTCCAATGGCTGGAAGATCTCCTGGAGAAACCCCTACAACATTAATGGATTTCTTCCCAGATGATTACTTATTAGTAGTAGATGAATCTCATGTAACATTACCTCAAGTAAGAGGAATGTATAATGGGGATAGAGCTAGAAAAATGAACTTGGTAGAGTACGGTTTTAGACTTCCAAGCGCTCTAGATAATAGACCATTAAAATATGATGAATTTGAAAATAAAATAAATCAAGCTATTTATGTTTCTGCAACGCCAGGAGACTTAGAATTAGAACATACAAATGGAAAATATATTGAACAAATAATTAGACCAACTGGGTTATTAGATCCAACGGTTGAAGTTAGAAAAACAGAAGGACAAATAGATGATTTAATAGGTGAAATAAAAGATAGAATAGAAAAAAATGAAAGAGTTTTGGTAACAACACTTACTATTAGAATGAGCGAAGAATTAACCAATTACTTAAAAGATTTAGATATAAAGGTAGCATACTTACATTCAGAAATAAAAACTCTTGAAAGATTACAAATAATTCATGATTTAAGAGTTGGAAAATATGATGTTGTTGTTGGAATAAACCTATTAAGAGAAGGTATTGATATTCCAGAAGTTTCTCTAATTGCTATATTAGATGCCGATAAAGAAGGATTTTTAAGAAGTAATAGAAGTTTAATTCAAACAATTGGTAGATGTGCCAGAAATGAACATGGTCATGTTATTATGTACGGAGATAAAATTACCGATTCTATGAAAGAAGCAATAGAAGAGACTACTCGTAGAAGAGCTATACAGGAAGAATATAACAAAAAACATGGCATTATTCCAAAAACTATAGAAAAAGAAATTAGAGAAGTTGTTAGTAATATTGATGTTAAAAATTCTAGCAGTAAAAAGAAACTTACTAAAAAAGAATTAGAAAAAAATATAGAGGAAATAGAACAAGAAATGAGAGAAGCTGCTAAAAATCTTGACTTTGAAAGAGCAATGCAATTAAGAGATGTTTTATTTGAACTAAAGGCTAAAAAGCAATGAGAAATTTGTGGAAAATATTTTTCTCTTTTTCTTTATCCACAATAACTGTTGAAAAAATGTCAAAAATGATGTAAAATATAGCAGCGAAGAAGGATTATCAACAATTTATTGTGGATTGTGTGATAAGATTGATATAGGAGGAATCCAGTATGAACGATGATTATGAAAGATTAGGATTAGAAAAAGATGCTAATTATGAAGATTTAGTAAAGGCTTATGGTGAAAAAAGCCTTGAATTAACAAATGAAAATGATATAGCAAAATTAAATGAAAGTGCCTCATCCATTGCTAAAAAAATAAAGGAATTAGATCAGGAAAAAACTACCTTACCTAGTGGAGAAGAAGTAACTGTAGAAGAAATAAAAAAAGCGATTGATGAAAAACTAAATAAAGTACTTATTAATTATGACAATTCTGTTCCAAAACCAAGAAATAGAAAAATAAATGAAACAGATGAAGAATATGAAGATTATTTGGAAGATTTTTATCAACTTGATAATATTGATTATAAGGATGAGAAAATTCCTAATACAAATTATTTTAAGCCAAGAGATAGGGAAATAAATGAAACAGACGAACACTATGAGCAATTCTTACAAGATTACTATACAAAGGTATTTAATAGTAGTAAGAATGAAAAAATAGATGGTAGAGAAATTAATAAACCTAAAAATAGAGAAGTAGAAGAAAAAGATAAGGATTATGAAAAATCTCTTGGTAAATACTACAAAGAAAATGTGACACCTATTCCAAAATTGGCGTTTGGAAAAGGTAAGAAACATAAAGTAGTTAGTCATAAAGAAAATCTACGTCATAAATTAATGAGAAAGTTTTTAATAGTAGCTACATGGGCAACCATTGGAATTTCAACTTTGTTTGGCCTAAAAGGTTTAAAAAATAGGACTGACAAAGCAGATTCAAACAAAAATAAGAATAATGTTGAAAAAATTGATGATACAATTTTATTAGAGAATGATATAAAAAATCAAATATCAAAAGAAGTAAACAAAATTATGGAAAATGAAAAGAAAAAAAGTCCAAATTTAGGTGATTTAGTAAAAATAGATAAAGGTACAAAATTTTATTATGATTCTCAAAGATCAAAACCGACTGGATATATAGGAAATGAATATGCACCAGCTGATGCTAAATATGTAGTAACAGGTGAAGCTATCATTAATAAAGATACTAATGATATTGTTGCCACTAATTTTGATAAAAATGAATCATTAAAGGATACATTTTTACACGGAAAAGAAAAAAGCAATTATAGAAGAATGATATTAATTAGTTCTAAAAAGAGTAGGGGTGCTACAAATACTAAATATAACTACGGATGGATGAAAGATGATGGAGAATCCACAATGATTGCAGGAAAATTAGAACATCAAAAAGAAGGAAAAGGTAAATAAAAATGATTAGGGTTGGAGAAATAATAACTTTAGATAATAGTATTGAATATGCTGTTTTAGAAAAAAAAGAATTAAATGGAGAAAGCTATTACATATTAATGACTACTTCAAAACCAGTTAAAGTAGATATTTGTACAGTAGAAGAAAATGATGAAATAACAATTATAGAAGATCCAGAATTAACAAAAAGTATTTTATTAAAAATGATATAGGAAAACTCACATGTTTTTCTTTTTTTGTGGTATAATATGTGGCAGGTGATGATTCATGGAAAATAAAATTATTGTAAAAGGTGCAAGAGAAAATAACTTAAAAAATATAAATATTGAACTTCCTAAAAATAAACTTATTGTTATGACGGGACTATCTGGAAGTGGAAAAAGTTCCCTAGCATTTGATACAATTTATGCCGAGGGTCAAAGAAGATATGTTGAAAGCCTATCTAGTTATGCCAGACAATTTTTAGGTGGTAGTGAAAAGCCAGATGTTGATTCTATTGAAGGATTATCTCCGGCAATTAGTATTGATCAAAAAACTACAAGTAAAAATCCTAGATCAACAGTTGGAACAGTAACGGAAATTTATGATTATTTAAGACTTTTATTTTCACGTGCAGGAACTGCCTATTGTCCAACACATAATATTCCAATTACATCTCAAAGCGTAGAGGAAATAACTAATAAAATTTTAGAGTATCCAATAAATACAAGATTAATTATATATTCACCTGTAGTCCATCATGAAAAAGGAACACATAAGGAACTATTTGAAAACCTAAGGAAAGATGGATATATTAGAGTTAGAGTAAACGGAGAAAACTATGATTTATCTGAAGAAATTGTACTAGAGAAGAATAAGGCCGATGATATTGATGTGGTAATAGATAGAATTGTATTAAAGGAGGACTCTAGAACAAGACTTAGTGAAGCAGTAGAATCAGCTACTAAATTATCAAATGGAAAAGTAGTTGTAGAAATATTGGGGGATAACAAAAAAGAAATAGTTTTTTCTGAGAATTTTGCTTGCCCATATTGTGAATTTTCACTACCAGAAATAGAACCAAGACTATTTAGTTTTAATGCACCATTTGGTGCCTGCCCTGAATGTAAAGGCTTAGGCATAAAGTTAAGTATAGATGAAAACTTAGTTATTCCAGATAAGGGCTTAAGTATAAATGATGGATGTATAAGAACACTTAGTGATGATCAAGAAGGAATTTATTATAAAAAGCTAGAATGTGTTTGTAAACACTATAAAATAGATATGGACAAACCATTTAAAAAATTAACCCAAAAACAGCGGGATATAATATTATATGGTTCGCCTGATATTATTAAGTTTAATTATAAAACTAAAAGTGGTAACATAATAAATAATAGGGATTTCTATGAAGGAATTATAAATAATCTAGAAAGAAGGTACATGGAAACTAGTAGTACTTGGATAAGAGAATGGTTAGAAAACTATATGATAGAACATACTTGTGATTGTTGCCATGGAGCCAGACTACAAGATTCTGTTTTAGCTGTTAAAATAAATAACAAAAGTATTTATGAAGTTACTTGTATGAGTATAAAAGAATTAGTAGAATTCTTTAAAGATTTAAAACTTTCAGAAGAAAAAATGAAAATAGCTGCTTTAGTAATAAAGGAAATAAGGTCAAGGCTAGAATTTTTAAAAAACGTTGGATTAGAATATTTAACCCTAGCAAGAAGTGCTGCTACACTTTCAGGAGGAGAAGCCCAAAGAATTAGACTTGCTACTCAAATAGGTTCAAAATTAACGGGTGTTTTATATGTTTTAGATGAACCAAGTATTGGCCTACATCAAAGAGATAATGAAAGATTAATTAATTCTCTTTTAGAAATGAGGGACTTAGGAAATACCTTAATTGTTGTAGAACATGATACTGATACTATGTTAGCAGCTGATATGTTGGTTGATATAGGCCCGGGAGCTGGGGATCAAGGTGGTCTTGTAATGGCTCAAGGGAGTCCAGAGGAAGTAATGAAAAGTGATAAAAGTATTACTGGAAAGTATTTAAGTGGGAAGTTAAAAATAGATGTTCCTAAAACAAGAAGAAAAGGTAATAAAAAATATATTACAATATTAGGGGCAGAAGAAAATAATTTAAAAAATATAGATGTAAAAATTCCACTTGGAACATTTACTTGCATAACAGGTGTATCAGGAAGTGGCAAATCAACTTTAATTAATGAGATATTATGTAAAAAAATTAGTCAAAAACTATATAAATCAAAAGTAATACCAGGTAAACATAAAAAAATAAATGGATTAGATAATATAGATAAAATTGTTGATATTTCACAATCACCAATTGGAAGAACCCCTCGAAGTAATCCGGCTACTTATACAGGTGTATTTGATGATATAAGAACGCTTTTTACAACAACTAAAGAAGCAAAAATTTATGGATATGAAAAAAATAGATTTTCTTTTAATGTAAAAGGTGGAAGATGTGAGGCTTGTCGTGGAGATGGTGTGAAAAAAATAGAGATGCATTTCTTACCAGATGTATACGTTGATTGTGAAGTCTGCCATGGAACTCGTTATAATAGGGAAACATTAAAAATAAAATATAAGGGAAAAAATATTGCTGATGTATTAGACATGAGAGTCTCAGAAGCATTAGAATTCTTTGAAAACGTTCCAAAAATAAAGAAAAAATTAAAAGTATTGGAAGATGTTGGACTTGGTTATATAAAATTAGGACAAAGTGCTCCAACTTTATCAGGAGGAGAAGCTGAAAGAGTAAAACTTGCTAAAGAATTACAAAAGAAAGCAACAGGAAAAACATTATTTGTACTTGATGAACCAACTACTGGATTACACACAGATGATATTAAGCGCTTACTTGCAATTTTACAAAAAATAGTAGATAATGGTGATACAGTACTAGTAATAGAGCATAATTTAGATGTAATTAAAGTAGCTGATTATATTATAGATTTAGGTCCTGAAGGTGGAGATAATGGTGGAGAAATTGTAGCTTTAGGTACTCCAGAAGATATAAGTAAAAATAAAAATTCATATACAGGACAATTTTTGAAGAAATTTTTATAGAGGTGATAGAATGCAACTAGTTAAGGACGGCAGAAGTATCATAAGTGGTTTTATTGAGTGGATACTATATGTATTAGGGTATACTGTAGTTTTTATAGTATTAACTAGTTTCTTTCACAGTATTTATATAGATACTAATCATAACTATATATATTCATTTTTAATAGTATTTATAGTCTCAATTTTAAATAAGACAATTAAACCAATACTTATTACTTTAACAATACCAATAACTGGTTTAACTTTAGGATTATTTTATCCTTTTATAAATTTATTTATATTAAAAATAGTAGATTGGATGTTAGGTAGTCATTTTCGACTAAATAATATTTGGATAGCTTTATTAGTTGCAATTCTACTTTCTATTATTAACTTTATCATAGGAGAAATATTAATAAAACCAATAATAAAAGGGGTTAAGAAAATATGGAAAAAATAGCATTTAGTTTTGGAGTTATAAAGATATACTGGTATTCAATATTTATATTTATAGCAATTTTAGCCGCATATTTTATTATTTCAAAAGAAGCAAAGAAAAAAGGAATAGATAAAGAATTTATAACCAATTTAACTTTTTATGTAGTAGTTTTTGGAATAATAGGTGCTAGAATATATTATTGTTTATTTAATTTAGATTATTATTTATCTAATCCACTAGAAATATTAAAAATATGGAATGGTGGTTTAGCAATTCATGGAGGAATTTTATTTGGAGGAATATTTACTATTATATATATAAAAAAGCATCATTTAGAATTGTTAAAAACATTAGATATTATAGTAGTAGGAGTAATATTAGCTCAGGCTATTGGTAGATGGGGTAACTTCTTTAATAGTGAAGCGTATGGAGGAATAACTACCCTAAAGGCATTACAGAATATGCATATACCATCATTTATAATTAATGGCATGTATATATCAGGAAAATATAGACAACCAACATTTTTATATGAGTCAGTTTGGAATTTAATAGGATTTATTGTTTTATTAATTTTTAGAAGAAGAGAGTATACTAAAGTAGGACAAACGACAGGATTATATTTTATGTGGTATTCTGTAGGCAGATTTATTATAGAAAGTATGAGAAGTGATAGCTTGATGCTTGGTTCATTTAAAATTGCTCAAACTATGTCCGTATTGTTATTTATATTAGGAATATTTTTATTTATCTACTATAAATTAATAAAAAAAGAATCAAGATTTGAACATTTATATAAAGATGATAAGAAAATAGAAAAGGAAAAACAACCATTATTTATAAAACAATAAAAAATAGGCTATGATTACAAAAGGATTTTTATCCTTTTTATTTTGTAAAAAATATCCTAAACTATTTTTGTCGTTTTTTTTAAACTTTTAATGTATAATTATAGTGGGTGATAAAAATGCATAAAAAAGTAGTAGTTCTTGGTGGAGGAACGGGAATGTCTTATTTGCTTAAGGGATTAAAAGAATTTCCATTAGATATAACAGCAGTTATAACAGTATCAGATAACGGAAGATCAACAGGAAAATTAAGAAAGGAATTTAATACTCCTGCAGTTGGGGATATAAGAAAAGTAATTACTAATTTATCTGGGATTGATGATCCGATAAAGAAAATGATGGAATATAGATTTAACACATCAAGTGATTTGAATGGTCATGCAGTTGGGAATCTAATTTTAACATCTATGTTAGAAATAACTGGTTCACTAAAGGAATCAATTAAATGTCTTTCTAAACTACTGGATGTAAAGCAAAATGTATTACCGATTTCAGAAGACTCAAATTTAGTTTTGATGGGAAAAGACACTAAAGGCAATATTATTGAAGGAGAAGCCCAAATTACAGAAGCACATCGCAAATTTGAAAAAATATATTATAAAGATGAACCAAAGGTATTGGACGAGGTTTTAGATGCTATTACAGAAGCTGATTTAATAATTTTTAGTATGGGAAGTTTATATACAAGTATTTTACCTAATATTATTTGTAGTGAGGTAAAAGAAGCACTAAATAAAACTAAAGCACCAATTATGTATTTGTGTAATGTAGTAACACAACCAGGGGAAACTGATAATTATACGGTTGGAGATCATATAGAACTATTGAATAAGTATTTAGACTTTAAAAAGATAGACGTAGTTATTGCAAGTAATACAAGAATAGATAAAAAGATTGCTAAAAAATATGAAACAGAAGAGCAAAAAGATCCAGTAAAAATAGACTATGGAAAATTAAATAAAATAGGTGTTGAATTAATAGAAGATGATTTAATTACAATAGAGGATAATATGTTAAGGCACAACAGTATGAAATTAAGTTCTTTAATATTTTCTTACCTAATGAGGGATTAATATGTCATATACAACAAAAATTAAAAATGAAATTGTTACAATTGAAGAATCAAAATCTGAACTTATCGCTTTATTATCTGCGTTTATAAGAAACAATGGATACTTGGAAGATGGAGCTTTATTTTTAACTACAGAAAATGATAATACAAAAAATAAAATAATAAATAGCTTTAAAAGGCTTTATGAAGTTGATGCTTTAGTTGAGGTAAAAAATAACCTAAATTTTAGTAAAAAAGATTTATTTTTAATTAAACTAAATAAAAATGTGGATTTTATATTAAAAGATATAGGTTTCATTGATTCTGATAATAACTATTTAGAAACTCCACCCGAATATATAACAGGTGCCAACGAAGAAATTAGAGCTTATTTAAGAGGAGTATTTCTATCTCAAGGAAGTATTAATGATCCGAAGACTTCAAGATATCATATGGAACTGTTAATTACAAAACCAGGGGAAGCTGTATTTATTCAAAAACTAATTAATATATTTGATTTAAATGCAAAAATATTAAATAGGGATAAAGGATATATGATTTATATAAAAGAAGCTGAAAAAATAAGTGATTTTATTAAAATTATAGGAGCTAACAATGCAGTTTTATATTTTGAAAACATAAGGATCTATCACGAAGCAAAAAATCATACCAATCGCCTTAACAACTGCGAACAGGCTAATACTGATAAAATTATAGGTGCGGCAGCAATGCAGTTAAATAATATTGAAATCTTAGAGAAAAATTTGGCTATAGAATTATTGGATGATAAAACAAGAGAAGCATTAGAGTATAGGAAAAAATATCCAGAAACATCACTGAAGGAATTAAGTGAAATTATTTCTATTGAAACAGGCAATAAAATAACAAAATCGGGACTTAATCACAGATTTAGGAAGATAAACGAGTTAGCAAATAGATTAAAAGAAAAATAAAAGTCTAAAAAAATGTAATCATAAATAATAGATTACATTTTTTATTTATTAATTTTTATTTTCTATAATTTTATCAATTAATCCATATTTCAAGGCTTCATCACTTTCCATAAAGTTATCTCTTTCAGTATCTCTTGAAATTATTTCTATATCCTGACCAGTGTTTTTTGAAAGAATTTTATTTAATTTATCACGTGATTTCAAAATCCTTTCAGCTGCAATCTTTATTTCAGTAGCTTGACCTTGTGCTCCACCAAGAGGTTGATGAATCATTATTTCGGAATTAGGAAGAGAATATCTTTTACCCTTTGCACCACAAGATAGTAGAAAAGCCCCCATAGAAGCAGCCATACCTATACAAATTGTTGATACATCACTTTTTACAAAATTCATTGTATCATATATAGCCATTCCGGCAGTTATAGATCCTCCAGGAGAATTTATATATATAGAAATATCTTCATTATTTAGTGAGTCTAAATATAATAATTCAGCAACAATAGTATTTGCTAAATTATCATCAATTTCTCCAGAAAGTAAAATTATTCTCTCTTTTAGTAATTTTGAAAATATATCATAACTTCGTTCACCATTAATTTCTTTTTCCACAATAACTGGAACTAAACTCATAAATATCACCTGTTAATATTTTATTTACAAAATAAGCAATTATACATTTTCTAATTCGTCAAAATATGCTATAATGTTTTATAAGATAAAAAGGGTGATAATATGGATGAAACAATTAAAGTTGTGATTAATGATAAGGATTACGTTTTTTTTAAGGGAATATCATTAGAAGAAGTTGCAAAAACATTTCAAAATACTTGCAAATATCCAATTATTTTAGCAAAGGTAAATAATAGTATAAGAGAACTTAATTACCAATTAACTAAAAACTGTGAAATAAAATTTTTAGATTTAACTTCTAGAGAAGGAAATAGAACACACATTAGTGGTTTAACTTTTATCGCTGTTTATGCAGTAAAATCTTTATATGGTAGAAATGCTGATATAATTATTCAACATTCTCTAGATAAAGGAATTTATATAGAAACTAATTTTGATTTAAATGAGGAGAAAGTTGAACAAATCAAAGAGGAAATGAAAAAAATTATTTCAAGTGATTTAGATATAACAAAATTAACAATTGATAGATTAGAAGCTCAAAAATACTTTAAAACTATTAATGATTTACCAAAAGCTGGAGTAATGAAATATAATACTAATAACTATATAACTTTATATAGATTAGGAAATTTATATAATTATTTTTATAATGTAATGCCAACTTCTACCGGAAAGTTAAAAGATTTTGACCTAACTTATATAAAAGATAATGGATTTATTTTAAGATTTCCTACTACTTATATTTCAGATCATATAAAAGAATACCAACATCATCCTCATATGTTTGATGTATTTAAAGAATATAGAGAATGGGCAAAAATTATGAAAATAGAAAACTCTGTTGATTTAAATACAGTTGTATCAAGTGGTACTATAAATGATTTAATTAGAATAGATGAAACCTTACAAAGTAATAAACTATTAAATATAGCTAAAACAATAAATGAAGATAAAAATGTTAGATTAGTACTAATGGCTGGACCTTCATCATCAGGTAAAACAACAACATCTAAAAAACTATCTATGTATTTAAGAAGTTTTGGATTAAAGATTAGAACTATCTCAATGGATGATTATTTCTTGGATAAGGACGAAACACCAATAGGTGAAGATGGTAAGCCGGACTATGAATGTTTAGAGGCAGTGGATTTAAAACTTTTTGATGATCATATAGAAAAACTACTTAGAGGAGAAGAAGTTAAATTACCAACATATAACTTTATATTAGGAATTAAAGAATTCAAAGAAACTGCAAAATTAGATAGAAATGAAATATTGGTAATAGAGGGTATACATGGTTTGGATACAAATATTTTAACTAATATTCCTAGAGAAAATAAATTTAAGATTTATTTATCTCCACTAACAGAGATTAATATGGATAATCATAACCGTGTTTCTACTAGTGATAATAGACTATTAAGAAGAATAATTAGAGATAATAGAACAAGAGGTTATGGTGTTGAAAAAACTTTAGAATCTTGGTCAAATGTAAGAGGTGGAGAGGAAAAATATGTATTCCCATATCAGGATGATTCCGATGCTACATTCAATACAGCCTTGATATATGAAATAGGAGTATTAAAAACTTATGTAGAACCATTATTATATTCTGTTGATAGTGATTCAGAATATTATGAGGAAGCTAAAAGATTAATTGATTTTTTAAGATTATTCTTGCCAATACCTAGTGATGCTGTTCCACAGGATTCAATATTAAGGGAATTTATTGGTGGTAGTTGTTTCCACGCATAAAAATATCCACAAAAATTGCGGATATTTTTGTATGGATATTTAATATTAATAATTTAAAAATATTTAAATACATGATATACTAAAAATGTAAGCTTAATAAGAATAAAATAAGCTATAATAATTAAGACTATATGTAAAAGGAGAGATATAATGGTTAAAGTAGCAATTAATGGTTTCGGAAGAATTGGTAGATTAGCATTTCGTCAGATGTTTGAACTTGATGGTTATGAGGTAGTAGCAATTAATGACCTAACAAGTCCAGATATGCTTGCTCATCTATTAAAATATGATACTGCTCAAAAAAGATATGAAGGACATACAGTAGAAGCTGGGGAAGACTTTATAAGTGTTGATGGCAAAAAAATTAAAATTTATAAAGAGGCAGATCCAAAAAATTTACCATGGGGTGAATTAGATGTTGATGTAGTAATAGAAAGTACAGGATTCTTTACATCAAAGGAAAAAGCTTCTGCTCATATTGAAGCAGGAGCAAAAAAGGTAATTATTTCAGCTCCAGCAGGAAATGATTTAAAAACTATAGTTTATGGAGTTAATGAAAATATTTTAACAAGTGAAGATAAAATTATTAGTGCTGCATCTTGTACAACAAATTGCCTAGCACCAATGGCAAACGCATTAAATAAATATGCAACAATTGAAAGTGGTATAATGACTACAGTTCATGCTTATACTGGTGATCAAATGATTTTAGATGGACCTCATCGTAAGGGAGATCTTAGAAGAGCACGTGCAGGAGCTTCTAATATTGTTCCTAATTCAACAGGAGCAGCCAAAGCTATAGGATTAGTAATTCCTGAATTAAATGGTAAACTTATTGGTTCAGCTCAAAGAGTTCCAGTAATTACTGGATCAACTACTATTTTAGTAGCTGTAGTTAAAGGTTCTGATATAACAGTAGAAAAGATTAATGAAGTAATGAAAAATGCAGCAAGTGAATCTTTTGGATATACAGAAGAACCTATTGTTTCAACTGATATAGTAGGAACTAGGTATGGATCAATTTTCGATGCCACTCAAACTTTAGTATCTAAAATAGATGATAATACTTATCATGTTCAAGTAGTAGCTTGGTATGACAATGAAAATGGATACACATCACAAATGATTAGGACAGCAAAATACTTAATGCAAAAGTAAAAAGCACTTTAAGCAGTGCTTTTTTTAGTTGAAATTAGCATTTCCTCTGTAACCTGTTGGGAATAAGAAAAAAATTATTATTACAACGATTATTATAGCCCAAATCCAACCAGAACCAAAACCATCACTATTATTATTTGAAGAGTAACAGGTAGAATAAGCAGGGTATGTAGGATAAACATACATAGTATCAATTCTCCTTTCAGTATAATATATTAGTTTAAATTAAATTTGAATATAATATGAACCTATAATAGATATAATAAATATTGTAATTTTGTATATATTTTAATTAAAATATGATAAAATATATATAGAATGGAGGAGTATTATGTATTGCCCTAAATGCGGATCAAAGTTAGATGAATCAGATAAATTTTGTAAAAACTGTGGTGAAAATCTTGATGATAAGCATAAAGAACAATTTGAGTATGATTATAGCCATACAAATGTAACAGATGATGATTTAAAAAAAGCATATATTGGTAATAATTATGAGAAATTAAAGAAAGGAAGATTTTCTCTACCAACCCTATTTCTAGGTATTTATTACTTACTATATAGAAAAATGTGGTTATATTCATTATTGTGGTTAATAATTACAGTACTATCTACTATCGGTGTATATGTGTATAAAATTAGTTATTTATCTTTATTACCAATGATTTATATAATTTTATTGTCAGCGCTTTTTACAAATTTATATTCAAAAAAAGTTGATAAAGAAATTATGAAAATAAGGAAAAATAATTCTGATAAATCTAATGACGAATTACTTTCAATATGTAAGAAAAAAGGTGGAGTAAGTGTTGGTGCAGTAGTAACAGTAATAATTTTAATAATTTCTACTTTAATTGTTGTTATGTCAGTATTTATTGCTGATACATTTACAAAAGCATTAGAAGATAATGAGTATAAAAACAGAAAAACTTATAATAATGAATCAGAGTTAGCTTATAAATTACCAGATATTTTTAAGAAAAAAAATCATGCTAATGATTCATATGAAAATTTTAGTTATTATGGAAACAAAGATTCATGTACTGTTGATATTTCAAACTATGAAATTTATTCAGAAAAAACTGCAGAGGAATATTTAAAAGATTCAATTACTACAAATATGAATGAAACAGTAAGTGAAATTAAATCAAAAGAAATAAATCAAAATATCTGGAGTTATGTAGAGGTAACTTCTCATGATAAGGTTACATTCTACTACGCATGTATATATAATAATAGAATATATGAAGTTACCTATAAAATTTATAGTGATGGTTCATCATTATGTTCAAAGGCACATGATGAACTTATAAATTCATTAATATTTAGTAAAAATAGTAGTAGTATTAATAGTGTTTAGGATGGTGTTATAATGAAAAGTATAGTAGATTTAGATATTTCAAATAAGAAAGTATTAATAAGATGTGACTTTAATGTCCCAATTAAAGATGGAAAAATAGTAGATGATACTAGGATAAAAGAAAGTTTAAAAACTATTAACTATTGTATTGAAAAAAATGCTAAAATAATTTTATTTTCTCATTTAGGTAGAATAAAAACAGAGGAAGATTTAAAAGATAAAACTTTATTGCCAGTATCAAAAAGATTATCAAAGCTATTAGGTAAAAAAGTAATATTTATTAATGAAACAAGAGGTAAAAAGTTAGAAGATGCTATAAATAAATTAACACCAGGGGATGTTTTATTAGTTGAAAATACTAGATATGAAGATCTAGATGGTAAAAAAGAAAGTAAAAATGATAAAGAGCTAGGTAAATATTGGGCATCTTTAGGTGATGTATTCATAAATGATGCTTTTGGCACTATTCATAGAGCTCATGCATCTAATGTTGGTATTGCATCAAATCTAGAAAGTGGCGTTGGATTTTTAGTAGAAAAGGAACTTAATGTATTGTCATCATTAAAGAAAGCAGAAAAACCATTTATTGTAGTATTAGGTGGTTCAAAAGTTAATGATAAAATAGGAGTAATAGAAAAACTAATTAAAAAAGCTGATTACATTTTAATAGGTGGAGGAATGGCATTTACTTTTCTTCAAAGCGAAGGATTTAATATAGGATCATCAATAGTTGATTATGATAGTCTAGATTTTTGTTCCAATATACTAGAGAAATATCCAAGGAAAATTTTATTACCTGTTGATTTTAATGTTACGACAGAGTATAGCAATACATCAAAAAATATGATCAAGGATATAGCAAGTTTTGAAGATGATGACATGGGATTGGATATCGGTCCTAAAACTGTTGAAATATATGAAAAATATTTAAAAAATGCAAAAACCGTATTATGGAATGGACCACTTGGGGTATATGAATTTTCAAAATATAAAAAGTCAACTGAAAATATAATGAAATATTTAATAGACAATAAAGTAAAAACAATTCTAGGTGGTGGAGATATAGTAGCTGCAGCCTCTTTATTTAAACTAAAAGATAAAGTATATCATGCATCAACCGGTGGTGGTGCCACTCTTGAGTATTTGGAAGGAAAAAAATTACCTGGTATCGAAGCAATAAAGTAAGCGAGGGGTCGTTATGAAAGTTATAACTGTTGATTTACAAAATAAAAATGAACTTAATGATATTAATGACTACTTAGTTCAAAATGATAAGGATATATTATCAAATATAAGTGGCCAAAATTTGAATAGTGATAATAATAGAATCGTTGAAATAGCATATAACAAAGTTAATAATAAAATAAGTAATGTATGCTTCATAGATGGAGTAAGAGATATTAGCTTTTTCAAACTAATGGTTTCAAATTTAAGTGATAGTAGCATTGAAAGAAATAAAAAATTTATATCAGAAGTTACTAATCATGTTTTAGAAGAATTAGATGCGGAAACAGTTGCAATATTTAGTAAAAGTGAAGTTGGATTATATAGTGATCTTGGTTATGAAGCTTTAGGAGAATGTGAAGGATTATATACTTATGTAAGAAATAAAACTGTTTCAAAGAAAGATGGAGGTATTAGAATATGAGAATTGGTTTATTTACTGATACCTATCCACCGTTCATCAACGGTGTTTCCACAAGCGTAGAAATGTTAAAAAACGCATTAGAAAAGAAAAATCATGAAGTTTATTTAGTTACCGTAAATGATAGTAGTATTAAATATGATTATGATGAAGAAAATCGTATTTTAAAAATACCAAGTATTCCAATTGGATTATATGATTATCGTTTAAGTAGAATCTATTCTATAAAAATGATTAACTTAATTAAAAGTTGGAATTTAGATGTAATTCATTCTCATACAGAACTAGGAATTGGAATTTGTGCACGACTAGTTGCTAAACAATTTAATATTCCATTAATTCATACTTATCATACAATGTATAAAGATTATACCCACTATGTAACTCATGGTCATTTTGATAAATCTAGTAAGAAAATTGTTGAATATTTAACTAAATTTTATTGTGATACAACAGCTACAGAGTTAATAGTTCCAACTAATAAAACATATCGTTTGTTTAAAGAAAACTATAAGTTTGAAAAAAATATTCATATAATTCCAACTGGAATTGAAGTGGACAGATTTTTTAAAGAAAATGTTAATAAAAAAGAAGTAGATAGATTAAGAAAAAATCTTAATTTATCAAAAAGGGATACTGTAATAATTTTTGTAGGAAGACTTGCTCAAGAAAAAAACATTGAATTTTTATTAAATGCAGAAAAAAAGATAATAAATAATCATTCTAATATAAAACTTTTAATAGTTGGAGATGGCCCTGATAAAGAAAAATTAGAAATGTTTAGTAGGAAATTAGGAATTGAAAAAAATGTGATTTTTACAGGCAAAGTTGCTTGGGATGATATGCCAGTATACTATCAACTAGCTAATTTTTTTGCAACAGCATCAAAAACAGAAACTCAGGGTTTAACTGTAATAGAAGCTATGGCTGCAGGGATTACACCTGTTTGTATACATGATGAAGCATTTTTAACTGCTATTACTGATAATTTAAATGGTTTTATATTTGATAATATAGATGAATATGTGGAAATAATATTAAAACTAGAAAAAAATAAGCAAGAAAGAGCTAAAATTAGTGGACAAGCTAGAATTCAAGCAGAACATTTTTCATCAACACAATTCGCTGACAATGTTTTGGTAGTCTATAACAAGGCAATAGAAAATAGAAAAAAATATAAATTTGGAATTTTTTCTAAAATTACGAAAAAGTTAAAAGGAGAAGAATGATGCTAGTAGTACTTAATAATAAATGTAATTTTAATTTAGATGAATATTTAGATTATCAAAATAAATTAAAAAACCTTAACTTTAAAAATGATATTGTATTATGCCCTAGTAGTGTTTATTTATCTAACTTTGAATTAGAAAATGTATTTTTGGGATCACAAAATGTTAGTCCATTTAATGATGGCGCATATACAGGAGAAGTTTCTGCAAGACAATTAAAATCATTAAATGTGAAATATTGTTTAATAGGTCATAGTGAAAGAAGAGTATATTTTAAAGAAAATAATGAAATTATGAAAAATAAAATAGAACAATTATTAGAAAATGAAATTATTCCAATTTATTGTGTAGGTGAACTAGAAAAAAACAGTGATAATAACGAGTTAGATGAAGAATTAAAGATATTAGAAGAAATACGTAATAATGAAAAGATAATTATTGCTTATGAGCCATTGTGGGCAATAGGAACAGGTATTCAACCAAATATTAACGAATTAGAAAAAATAATTAAATTAATAAAAGAGAAATTTCCTAATAATAAGGTTCTATATGGTGGTAGTGTAAATGAGGATAGCATTGTTAATTTAAAATCAGAATTAATAGATGGCTATTTATTAGGGGGAGTTAGTCTTTACCCTGATAGAATTAGTATGCTATTATCTAAATTAGATTAAGGAGTTTAGTATGCAATTAGATGCAAATAATATATATAAGAATTTAAAAGTAGAATTATCTGATAGTTATGTAAAAAAAATTGTAGAAGAATATGTAAAAATGTCTAAAGATTGTGAAAAGTATATTCCATTTAATATGGATAACTTTAGTTTAGAAAATGCACTTTATACATATTTAAAATTAGATCCTGAAAATAATGGGCCGGATGTTTCATTAAAAAGAGAACAGTTAAATAGGAAAATAGTGTCTTCGGCAATAAATGATAATACTTTAGTACCAAGTATTCAAAATGGTATTAAAATGAATCCAATAACATCAACTCAACTAGGCTGGAGTACATATCAATCATGGCATTTAACAAATGATAAAGCATATAATAAAGATGATATAAATTATAGATTTTATATAAATGCAAATTCAGAAGTAATACCTGAAATGGTTGAAAAAATATATTCCTATTATAAAGAAATGGATTGTCCATTCTATTTTAAATCAGCATTTAGGAGTAAAGGAGTAAAGGATAATATAGTAATTTACTCTTCTAAGGATCAACTTGAAAATACGCTTCAAGTTATAAAAAAGTTGGAGATGAATGATAAAGAATTAATCTCTAAATGCAAAGCACCACATCTTTTCACAGCATCTATAGATGATTTTGTAGGATTCTCAACAGAAAGCAAAAAAGTTAAAGGTAGTTATACAAAAATAATGTCTAAAATTGTAACTGATGGAATCAATGATAGCGTTAATTCTTGGATAGAAAAACACAGAAACCTTACTGTTGGAAATGATAAAATTCCAATAAGAGAATATTTAGATAAAGAAGTATATAGCGGTAAAGATATAAAATATAGTGAAAGAAAAAAAAGATATAGTGAATATATAAAAAGATTAGGAAATCTATTAGAACAAATTAATAAAATAGAACCAAATTTTAGGGATACTATACGTTCTAATATAAAAAGCGGTTTAATTAATAGTGGATTTGATCCTGAAAATATTTGTTTTGATAATACCGTTTTAAAAGAATTAGAATCTAACAGTAAAAATAATCATCCTACGGAACCTCAAAATTTTAGTAATGCTGCCAGTTTAAATGTTAATTTATATCCACAGTATGATTTTTCTTTTAATGGTTTAAAAAATACTTATGATGGTTATGATTTATATCAAGGGGAAAATGCTTCTTATTACGTAAAAGATAAACGAATTGGAATAAACATAACAGATCCAATATGGGTTGATAGAGTTATGTTTTCAAAAACTTGGGTAAATGTTACAGAAGGGGATAGCTTTAGCTCCAACAATAAAGAAATTTATGATGATATAATGAGTGCTGCTACAAGACAAGATAATTCAGATTTAAATTTAGAAGAATTGAGAGGAAATTTAGGAAATCCATATTCTCAATATGTAATAGATAAAGTTGCCTCATCACCAAATTATACTATGTCATTAAATAAATGGGTACAAAGAACTAATATGAATAATAACAAAATGATAAATAACGAAAATGGTTTTAAGAAATAAATAATTTTATTTCTTTTTTCATTGTAATAAAATTGTAATTACCCCATATAATTAAATGAAATAGAAAATTATGAGGTGAATAAATGAAAAAAATATTTCTTTTTGGAATTATGTTATTGATGTTAATTACAACTGGTTGTGGTAAATATACAAAGGATGATATTATAAAGGACATAGAAAAGAAGATAGATAAATTATCTGCATACAAATTGACAGCTACACTAGAAATTCTTAATAATGAGGAAGTATATAATTATGATGCAGAAGTTTCATTTAAAAAAGATGATTTGTATAAGGTTAGTTTAACTAATACATCAAACAATTATGAACAAATTATTTTAAAGAACAAAAATGGTGTCTATGTTTTAACACCTTCCTTGAATAAGAGTTTTAAATTTCAAAGTGATTGGCCTAATAATAACTCACAAATATACTTATTACAGTCAATAATAGATGATATAAAAAGTGATAAAAATGTAAGCTTTAAAGAAAAGAATAATAAATATGTATTTACTGCAAAGGTTAATTATCCAAATAATAAGAAATTAGTAAAGCAAGATATATATTTCTCAAAAAAATTAAAATTAGAAAAAGTAAAAGTATATAATGAAGAAGGAGTTGCTGTAATGACAATGAAAGTTAAAAATATAGATTACTCTCCAACATTTAAGAAAAGTAGTTTTCAAGTTAATGAAGCATTAAAAAGTTCAACAACAAAGGAAACAACAAAAAAAGCTGGAGTAATTGAGGATACAATTTATCCTCTTGCATTACCAACAGGGACAAAATTAGTCAGTGAAGAAAAAATAGATAAAACAAATGGCAATAGAATTATAATGACATTTGATGGAGAAAAACCATTTCTATTAGTAGAAGAAACTGCAACAGCTGAAGAAGAAATGACAATTATTCCAACTTATGGTGAACCGTATATGCTTATGGATACCGTTGGAGCAATGACTGATAATTCTCTTACTTGGACAACAGGTGGTATTGAATACTATTTGGTAAGTGATGTCTTAAATCAAAGTGAACTTTTAAATATTGCTCAATCAATAAATGTATTGCCTACTATGAAATAATTGTGATATAATTTAATTGGTGATATTATGGCAACAAAAAAGAAAACTACGAATAAAAAAATCAAAAATAGCCAGAATAAGAAAATAGATAGTATAAGTTCTAGTTATCAAAGTGAATTTGGTAGAGTAATTAAATGTTTAGTAATAGTTATTTTGATATTAATAGCAATGTATTTTGTAACAAAGCTAATATTAAAAAACTCTACAGATACTTCATATATTAAAGAAGAAAAAACGTCAATTCAATATTCTGAAATATTATTAGGAACTGTATTTGATAAAAAAGATGATGAATATTTAGTTTTATTTTACTATGCAAATGATAATGATAATACATATACAACTCTAATGAGTGATTATGAAGCAAAGGATGAAAGACTACCAATTTATTATGTTGACTTAAATAATAAAATGAATAAGAATTGCATTAGTACCGATTCAAATAAAAAAGCAACTAATGCCAACGAATTAAAAATAAATGATGCAACCCTAATCAAATTTTCTAATAATAAAATTAGTGATTACTTGATTGGTGAAGAAGAAATATCAAATTATTTAAATAATTAATCATCCTATGGATGATTCTTTATGCCTCAATAGCTCAGTTGGTTAGAGCACTTGACTGTTAATCAAGGGGTCCTAGGTTCAAGTCCTAGTTGAGGCGCCATTTAAAAATTAAAACTACAATAGTAGTTTTTTTCTTTTAAATAATATATAATAAACCTGTTGGTGATATTATGTTAAGGAAAATACTAGAAAAAATAATAAAAATAATTTCTATAATTATATCTTTATTATTTGGAGGTTTAATAAATCAAAATACAGAAAAAAAAGATAATATTAAACAGAAAGATGAGAAAAAATCAAAAGAAGAAAAAAAAATATATAATAATAAAGCAAATATAGAAGAAGATATTCTATTTGGTAGTAAAAATATTAATGTAGAAACTTATTATAAAAAGTTAGATATTACGTTAATGAAAATAGAAAAAATAGAGTTTGAAATAGATTACATAATAACTACTAATGATTTATATAAAATAAAAAAAACAGTTAATAGTTTAAAATCAGATGTTTTATATATTGATAAAGAGTGTCAATATAGTAAAACTAGTGAGACATTAGATATTAAAAAGATGATAGAAAAGTGCAATGATAAGCTAGATAGTATTGATACTAAACTCGAAAAATTAGAATTGGTAAGTCAACAAAAAGAGGTAGTTGATACTAATTTAGAAAATGAAAGTAGTACAGAATTTGAAAAAAATGATATAGAAATAGAACAAAAACAAAATTCTAAAGAAAAGCATTCAGAAAAAAATAAAACTAAAGAAGAAATGTATCAAGAAAAAGATTTAGAAATTAATCAAGTTAAAGAAGAAATTAGTGATAAAAAACAACATCTAGTTGATGATGAAAATATATTAGATATAGATAGATATATTTCTCTAGTACTTGATGAAAAAATAGAAAAAGCTAATACAAAGATAGATAAAAAAATATCATCTGAAAAAGTAGAACTTGATAATGAACCAAAAGAAGAAGTTCATAAACCAGAAGACTTTAATATAGAAACAGAAGTAAAAGATATTCATATTGAAATAATACCTAATGTTATTATTAAAGATTACAAAGATACAAAATTAAATTCATCATTAGATAAAACTTTATCTAAAACTCTAAAAGAAGAAGAAAAGTCTTCCAAAAGAGAAGACAAGGAAATTATTGTTAAATCTTCTGAAGGTAAAATTAGGAATGAAAAAATAAATTTGGAGAATGTAGAAAAGAAAATATCTAATGAAACTATCAATAAAGTTAAAAGTTTTATATCTAGAGCTAGAATTTTATCATCAACACCAGCACAATCTAATATTAATAACTTGATGATTCAGTTAAATGTTAATAATAATTTGCGAAAAGCCAGAAGAAAAAATAATAAAATGGTTAAAGTAATAAATCCAAAATTATTGATTAGAAGGGTAAAACCTAAAAATGTTAAAATTCAATTAGAAAAAACAATGATTGATAATTTAAGACAAATAAGTTTTTTGAAACAAGAATTATTAAAAAATTATCCTTACTTGTATGTTGTAGAACTGATAATGGAACTTGAAGAATTAGAGTTAGAGTTAAATGCAAAATTAAATGAATTTGATAATAAAAAGGATGAAAGAACTATTAAAAGAAGATAATTATCTAATTTAGTGATATAATTAATTATAAGATGGTGGTAGTATGATTAAAAAGTTGAAAAATAAAAAATATACTTTTAATTTTATAGAATTAATTAGTATCATAATAGTATCATTATTTTTAGGAGCTATTGTAGGTAACATAATTACTTATGACAAGGAAAATATTGTATTTAATAGTGTTCCTGAAGAATTAGATGAATTTGTAAGTACCTATAATACTATCAACAATAGTTATTATAAAAAAATTTCTAAAGATAAATTGGTAGATGCAGCAATTGAAGGAATGTTAAGTTCTTTAGATGATCCATATTCCGAATATATGAATAAAACAGATTCTACTGAATTTAATGAGACAGTTAATGGTGAGTATGATGGAATAGGAATAACAATTATATCTGATAACGATGAGGTTAAAATAGTCTCTGTCTTTGATAATTCTCCTGCAAAAAAGGTTGGACTTAAAGCAGGAGATAAAATTGCAGCAATAAATGATGAAAATGTAGCAAATAAAAATACAGAACAAATAACAAAACTTATAAAAAATAGTAAAAAAGTTAAAATTAAGGTAATAAGAGATAATGAAGAAAAAGAGTATACAATAAAAAAAGGTACTGTTGATATTCCATCTGTTACTTCAAAAATGATAGATAAAGATAATAAGATTGGGTATATCTCTATATCAATATTTTCATCAAACACATATAAGGAATTTAATAAAGCCTTAGAAAAATTAGAAAAAAATAATATGAAAGCACTTGTTATAGATGTAAGAAATAACCCTGGTGGGCACTTAGATCAGGTTAGTGACATAATTGATTTATTTTTAAATAAAAATGATGTGATGTATCAAATAAAAAATAACAAAAAAAAGAAAAAAGTTTATGCTGCAACAAATTCAAAAAGGAAATATAAAATAGCTGTACTAATAAATAAAAATAGTGCATCAGCATCTGAGATCTTAGCGGCAGCTTTAAAAGATTCTTATAATAGTAGCGTTGTAGGAGTTAATTCTTATGGAAAAGGTTCAGTCCAAAAACAATACAAATTAGCAAATGGTTCTAGTATAAAATATACAGTAAAAAAATGGTATACACCTAAGGGTGAGTCTATAGATAAAAAAGGTGTTGAACCAACTGAAGTAATTGATCAAAGTGAGGATTATTTCAACGATCCCAGTATTGATAATGATACCCAACTACAAAAGGCTATTGAAATAGTAAAATAAAAAAATATCAAATATGATATTTTTTTTCATTTATAAGGGTACTTTTAATTACTAACTGTTTTTGTTTATTTTTAGTGCTACAAGTAGTTAATATTAGTTGTTTTTTATTATCTTTGTTTATTTCTATATAACCATCTTTTTGTTGTTCTTCAATATCTATAACTTTATATGTATATATTTTATTATTATAGTAAAAATAGATATTTATACTTTTTTTCATTTTATTAAGTTTGGTAAAGTAAGAAACTCTACTAGTTCCAGAATGTGCCGCTAAAAAGACAATACTATTATCTTTTTCAGGTAATATAGATCCTTGTAATAGTGTAACATTTCTTTCGACGTTGTTTTCCCTACTATCTATATCATATATATATTGATTAATATTATAATCTTTTATTATTAATCTTGCAATTGGAATTTCATTTGGTTTTTTACCACTTAATGGAATATTATCTGTAGAAATGGTAGTTAATTTCATATTGTTATATGTAAGAAAATAACAAATAATCACATAAAAAACTAGCAAAATTACACTAATTATAAATTCTTTTTTTAGCATAAATAACTCCCATGATCAGTATAATAAAATAATAATGATAATTGCTATCCTTTCTTGTATTGGGAACTTTTATTTTATAATCATATAAGTTATATTTAATGGGTTCTTCATCTAATACATCAATATTAATATCATCAATTTTTGCATAACCATCTGTAGAATTTCTTTGTTTGATTGTATATTTTCCATAAGGAACGATAATATAAGCATAACCATTAGCATCTGTAGTTATGGATGCATATAAATTGTTATTACTATCATATATATCAAATATAATATTTCCTTCTTTATCAGAATTAATACCATTACCATAACTCTTATCAATTTCTATTTTTTTCTTAATAACTTGATTTGCTAGAATTAAATCAACATTCAAATTATTATTATCAATACTAAATTCGTATATGTTTTCATCAAGTTTATAACCATCTCCTGCTTTAATTTCTTTAAGATAGTATTTTCCATAATTAAGATTATTTAACCTTGCTTTCATATCATCACCAATTGTAAGTTTGGCTAGTTCATGCATATTTTCATCATATAATTGATATATGGCACCACTTAAGGATGCACTACCGCTTGGTGTTATACTCATTGTATCTTTATCTACCTTTGTTATATTTAGAGATGATTTGTGAACTTTTACTTTTAGTGATGTTTTGATATTATCTATATTATTATATATAGTTAAGTTTTGACTATTTGGTGAATTATAAAATACGGGAATATCATTATTATAATTATTTCCTCGGGTTAGGTTAATTACATATTCTCCTTCTTGTAAATTATTTATTTTAATATTATTCCCTTCAATACTAGCATTTGGATTATCACTAACGTAATTTTGTAAAACACCGTTAGTGTCTGTTAAAGTAATAGAATTATCTTCTATAAGATCTATTTCTTTGCCAGCAATACTTGGAATTTTCAAATAATCATTTATTAAATTATTAATCTCATTCATTTCATCATTATAGACATTTATTCTATTACCATCCAATTTATCAGTGAAATACATATCGTTATTAGGTGCTGCTTCTTTCCAAATCATAAATTGTGTTATAGCATACCATTTTAAATCTGTGTGATTGTTATATTGATATCCAAAGTGTGCAATCAAAGAAATACGTTTCATTTGAGTTTGAGTTAGATTATCAGCAACAGTACTTTCAGTATAGATACTATCTTCATTTAGTGTAGCAAATGGTTCAACACAATATGCAAATTTATTTGACCCACTCATCATTAAAACCCTTGCCTTCTCAAAGTATCTAATACCATTATTAACTTTAGTCATATAAATCCCATCAATTGATACACCTCTATAAAATGAATAATTACTTGCTTTAGCATTAAAAATGGAAAAACAATTGACCCCTAAAACTGCCATTAAGAAAACTATTATTTTTTTCATTAAATTCCTCCTTTTTCTTAATGGTTAAGACTATAACAAATAATTATAAATATAACAAAAGTCTATTTTCTTCAATTAAAACTATAAGTGCAGCGAAATTTAAAAAAACATTAATACAAAAATAAATTTTACTTAAATATTTGTACTAAATAATTAAATTTGATATATTTGACAAAAAAAATTAATAAACTTATAATGAGTTTACTGAGGTGATAAGATGACTGATATAGAAATTGCCAGAAATACGGAATGTATAAATATTAAAGATATAGCAAAAAAAATCAATTTAAGTGAAGATGATTTAATACTATATGGAGATAAAAAAGCAAAGATCAATGATGCAAAAGGAAAAGAAAATGGTAAATTAATTTTAGTTACTGCTACTAATCCAACACCATATGGTGAGGGAAAAACAACTGTTAGTATAGGATTAGGTGATGCACTAAACAGTTTAGGTAAGAATGCAATTATAACTTTACGTGAACCATCAATGGGCCCTGTTTTTGGAGTTAAGGGTGGAGCAACAGGTGGAGGATATTCTCAAGTTATCCCAATGGAAGATATAAACCTTCATTTTACTGGTGATATGCATGCTATAACAGCAGCCAATAATTTGTTATCAGCAGCAATCGATAATCATATAAAGCAGGGTAATGCGCTTGATATTAAAAAGGTATTATTTAATCGTTGCCTGGATGTAAATGATAGAGCTTTAAGATCAGTAAAAATAGAAAATAGAGATGAAAAATTTAATATAACAGCTGCAAGTGAAATTATGACATTATTTTGTCTAGCTAATGATTTAGATGATTTAAGAACTAGATTGGGAGATATAATAATAGGAAAAAATAGCAAAAATGAATTTATTTTTGCAAGAAATCTTCAGATTGAGGGATCACTTGTTGTATTATTAAAAGATGCTTTTAAACCAAATTTAGTTCAAACATTGGAACATAATCCAGTATTCGTTCATGGTGGTCCTTTTGCTAATATAGCGCATGGATGTAACAGCTTAAAAGCAACAAAACTTGCTATGTCATTATCTGATTATGTTATTACAGAGGCAGGTTTTGGATCTGATCTTGGTGCAGAAAAGTTTTTCGATATAACATGTAGAACTGGTAATATAAAACCTGACTGTATAGTGCTTGTTACTACAATAAGATCATTAAAATATAATGGCTCAGGTAATATAGAAGATGGTATTTGCAATCTAGAAGCTCACCTAGATAACTTAAGTGTAAATAATTCTAATATAGTTGTTTGCTTAAATAAATTTGAAGATGATACGATAGAAGATATAAATTATGTTAGAGAAATTACTGAAAAAAGAGGAATATCTTTTGCTGTTAATACATCATATAAAGACGGTAGCGCTGGAGCTTCATCTTTAGCTAGAGAAGTATTAAATAAATTGCAATCAGATAATAATTTTAAATATTTGTATGACTTAAATATTCCTATAAAAGAAAAAATTAAAATTTTAGCAACTAAGATATATCATTCTAAAAGTGTTGAATATTCAGATGTTGCATTAGAGAAAATACAGGAATTAGAACAAAAAAATATAGATAACATTCCTATTTGTGTATCAAAAACACAATATTCGTTATCTGATGATAAAAATATGCTTGGTTATCCAAAAGACAATATATTACATGTAAAAGATATTAAATTATGCAATGGTGCTAGATTTATAACAATTATGTTGGGGAATATCTTAACAATGCCAGGATTACCAAAAAATCCAAACTATGAAAAAATAGATTTGGATGAGAATAATAATATTATAGGTTTATTCTAAAAAAAAAGAAAATTTAATTTTCTTTTTTTGTTGTTTGTGTATCTTTAATAATTTGTGGTTCATAAATTGTTATTGTATTTGTGTATAGCTTACCATTATAACTAATAGAGTATAAATAATTACCTGGAATATCAGTTTTAACATTGCTAATATCTAGTCTTATAGCTGATGTCACCTCAATTGGCAAACTTTCTTTAATATATACATTTATATCTTTTGGTAATTCTTTATTAACCTCAATTGATAGCGAATTAAGTGTAATGCTATCAACATTAGGTAATGGTTTTTCATTAACTATAACTGAACCATTATATATTTTTTTGTTATATGTAATAGTGTATGTATAACTTCCAACACTATTATTATTGACATTACTAATATCTAAATTTAATCTATTTATAATACTTTCATCTATATCTCCAGGATTTAATAAATAGTCAGCAGTATTAGTACTTAATGTACTTCCAACTTCAATATTAATATCCTTTAGTTTAATTTCATTAGTTTTAGCATTAGTTACTTGTTTTTGATTAACTTCAAGTTTTCCAACATTATTATTTTCAAATTTAACTAGATTAGGCATAGCCATACCACTAACTATACATATCATTCCTAGGGATGCCAAAGTACCAGAAATCAGTTTATTTAAATTATTCATCATCTAAATCCTACCTTCTAACATGATTATATAACAAAATATAACTTAATTCAACAAAATTATTGAAATAATAGTTTAATTAACATATACTTAAGGTGAGGTGATGAAATGACTCAATTTTGGTTTATTACCTTCCTTATATTACTGTTTATAGAATTGATAACAGTTAATTTAGTAACGATATGGTTTGCGATAGGCTCACTTGGTGCTTTAATAACGGCATCTATAACAGATATGGTAGTTATCCAAATTATTGTATTCATTGTTTTAAGTGTAGTATCCTTAATTGTTACTAAACCTATAGTGAAAAAAATAAGGACAAGAAAAATCACACCTACAAATCTTGATAGAGTAATAGGAAAAATAGGAACTGTAACTAAAAAAATAACTAAAGATTCATATGGAGAAGTAAAAGTTGAAGGAAGTATATGGACTGCAAAAGCAAACAAGGAAATAAGAGAAAAATCCCAAGTAAAAGTTTTAAAAATTGAAGGAGTAAAACTTTTAGTGGAAGAAATAAAGGAGAGTGATTGAATGGGATTTATTATAGTAATTGTTATTATAGTAATAATAGCGGCAGGTATAAAAATAATACCTCAATCAAAGGCATATGTTGTTGAAAGACTTGGTGCTTATGATAGAACAATGGAAACAGGTCTTCATTATAGAGTACCAATAATTGATAGAATTGCTAATGTGGTAAGTCTAAAAGAAACAGTTAAAGATTTTGCACCACAACCTGTTATAACAAAGGATAATGTTACAATGCAAATAGATACAGTTGTATATTATCAAATAACAGATTCTAAATTATATACTTATGGTGTTGATAATCCAATTAGTGCAATAGAAAATTTAACTGCAACAACGCTAAGAAATATCATTGGTGAATTAGAATTAGATGAAACACTAACATCACGTGATATAATAAACTCTAAAATGAGAGCTATTTTAGATGAAGCAACAGACCCATGGGGAATTAAAGTTAACCGTGTTGAGGTAAAAAATATTTTACCACCTAGAGATATTCAAGATGCAATGGAAAAACAAATGCGTGCAGAACGTGAAAGACGTGAAGCTATTCTTAAAGCTGAAGGAGAAAAGAAAGCTGCAATATTAATTGCTGAAGGAGAAAAAGAAAGTGCGATTTTAAGAGCAGAGGCAAAAAAGGAAAGTCAGATAAAAGAAGCAGAAGGAGAAGCAGCAGCGATAGTAAAAATTCAAGAAGCTACAGCCCAAGGTTTAAAATTATTAAAAGATGCTAAAATGGATGACTCTGTATTGAAATTAAAAAGTTATGAAGCTATGGTTGATGTAGCAAATGGTCAAGCCACTAAAATAATAGTTCCTAGTGACTTACAAAACTTAGTAACAGCAGCAACAGCTATTAAAGAAGCAGTAAAAGATACTAAAAAAAGTACTAAATAAAAAAATAAAACACTTTTCAATTTAGAAAGTGTTTTTTTTAACTCTTATTCCTTGATAAGTATCACGTTTTACCATTTCTTTATCTATATCATTCATAACACAAAATTTTTTAAGAAGCCAACTTGGTTCAATTAAATCTTCTTTTTTAGGGTCTCCAGTAATTCGATGAATTACAATTTCACTACGTAATAATTCAAGTTGTGATATTACAATATCAACGTATTCTTCTTTAGTTAATATATGAAATGGTTTATTGTAATAAAGTTTCTCTAGAGGAGTATCTTTTAATATACTTAACATATGTATTTTAATTCCTTGTATATCTAAATTATTTAAATATTTAACAGTTTCTAACATATCAGTTTTATCCTCATATGGAAGACCATTTATAATATGAACAACCACATCAATATTTCTTTTTCTTAATTTAGTAACCATTTTTTCAAAACAATCTATATCACAACACCTATTAATAAGTTTTGCAGTTTTGTCATGTATCGATTGTAATCCTAATTCAATAGTTAAGTAAGTTTTTTTATTTAATTCACTTAAATAATCAAGACATTCATCTGTAATAGAATCAGGTCTAGTAGCAATATTTAAACCAATAACGTTATTCTTATTTAGAATAGATTCATAAATCTCTTTTAATTTACTAACAGGTGCATAGGTATTAGTTCTAGCTTGAAAATATCCTATATATTTTGCATTTGGCCATTTCTTATCATATATTTGTTTTACTTCCTGAAACTGTTTATTAAGATTATCACTAACTTTACCAGCAAATTCACCACTACCAAGTTTTGAACAATAAATACATCCACCATAACCTACAGTTCCATCTAAATTTGGACAGGAAAAACCAGCATTTAAACTTACTTTACATACTTTAGAGTGAAATTTATTCTTATAAAAGTAATCAAGAGTATGATATCTTTTATTTGTGTTGCTATATTTAAAAATATTATTCATATTAAACCTCACACAATGTATATAAATATAGAGCTTGTAGTAAGTGCTTTGGACTTAATAATCCTTTTGTCTTAATATAATTGTAATCTCCTTCTATTAATTTACTATATAATAGTATAGTTTTATTAAAATTAGGATCTTGTTTTCTTAATTTATTAGCTTTTTTTAATAATAACTTATTAAAACCTTTAAAACTATAGATACAAGTCTCATCTAACTTGAAATCTAGTCCTATTTGCTCACAAGTTTTTAATAAAAACGATTCTAGGTTTAATTTGTCTAAATTTATTAGTTTTATTAAATCATTATGCCTGATTATTGTAGTTAAATTGTATAAGAAAATGTTTTTATATTCATCTATTTTTTTATCGAAATTTTTAACTTTAAAACTATATTTTTTACCATTAAGCTTTTTAAATACCTTCATTGTGTCATTATATCCAAGCTTCATGTTTCTTTTACTTCCATTTTCATTAAAATCTAGAAAGTTAGTTAATTTATTATTTGGTTTAACTTTTGTAATTTTTATATTCTTTTTAGGTTTTTTTGTTAGACCAGGAGCTGATAAATCTATAGCAATGATTTCAGTTGCACCTAAATCTATAGCTAAATTAATAGGAAGATTATCAAACATACCACCATCAATATATTTATTTCCATCAATATCTTTAAGTTTAAATGCAGGGTAGCATGATGCACTGGCCATTATATAATCACATAATTTACCTCTAGGAATTTTACTTTTTTTCATTTGTACTATTTTTCTTCCACTTAAGTTGACCGTTACTAATCCATAATCTATAAAAGAGGCAAAGAATTTTTCTTCATCAATGGTTTCATTTAGCAAGTTTTGCAACTTTTGAACATCCATACCGCCATTCTTTAAAAAATTACTTCCGTAAATTTTAGCTAATTCTTTCAAATTTTTAGGATTTTTTACTTCATCTCCAAAAAGCATTTGCATATTAATTTTCTTCCATAATTTTACTGCTTCTTTGTAGCTATTTTGTATCATTAAGGCACCATTAATTGAACCAACAGATGTTCCTGTTATAATATCATAATTTATTTTTAATTCTCTTAAAGCTTTCCAAGCTCCTATTTGGTAAGAACCTTTACTTCCTCCACCAGATAAAACTACTGCTTTCATAAATACCACCTGCCGATATTATACTCCTATTTTTTTTAATTTACAAATTTCTATCAATAGTAGACTTTATTTAATATCTATATGATATACTAATCGAAGAAAGATCATTATATGAAGAAAAATAAAATAATTTTAATATTAATTGTAATGACGCTACTTTTTTTAAACAGGGTAATTTAAATGTGAATTTTTCCTCTACTAACTCCGAAGATAAACTAAGAATTATTAGTAAGAAAAAATATTACATTTAACTATAAAAAATTATATTTATATAAGGATGACTTTTAAAATACTTTCTATATTTATTAGATAAAATAATCTTAAAAATATATGAAAGTAGGTAATATTAATATGGTGAATAATATAATAGATTTTATTCAGTAATCAATAATAAAAAAATAATCTTTTCTAGTATAAAGTTAGGAATGGTTATTTTTTTGTATAAACACATTTGCATAAATTAAAAGAAATATTACTTTTATTCAATTGACTAAAAACAAATGCTTTAGTAAAATGTAAGTATAATAGTAGGTGATAATTATGCAAACTAAAAGGAAGTTTAAATTAAAGCCTAAAGCTTTAAAAATATTAAAAATTATAGGTATTATTATAGGGATAATTTTGATAATTTTTCTTTTCTATGAAAAAAATATTCATGATTTAACAAAACTTGGATATAGTAAGGGGTCATCTAAAAATATCTTACTAAAGTTTAAGAAGAAAGATATTGTTCAAATAGGTAAAAATAAGACCTTGAATAAAGCATTTGAAAGTAATTATTATGAAGATAAAAATTTTAATACTTATTCAAAAATAAAATATCATAATCATAAAAATTTAATAAAAAATATAAATAAAATGATTAAAATTGGCTATAACAACGATCAAATAAACATGATCTTGGAACATGGATCAGATAAAGATGTATCAGAGTTCGTAAAAAGAAAAAAGGTAAGATATTTAGAGGAGTTTTATACTGTTAAATATGCAAAATTAAAAAATTATGATCGATATGTTTCATATATGAATGAATCTAGAGAAGATGAAGAAACAAGTGTTTTATATGTGAATTTGAATCTAGATAAAGAAGATTATAAAGACTATGTAACAGTAAAAGATTTCTCTTATACAATGTTAGTAAATAAGCATAGAAAATTAACTAAAAACTTTAATAGTAATGATTTAATATCAATTAGTAAAGATTATGCTAGTGAAAAGGGTTTAAAGGGTAATAGAACTGCTGTAAAACATTTGGAAGATATGATCAAACAAGCAGAAAAAGAAGGTTATGGTCTAGTGGTTAATTCTGCTTTTAGAAGTTACGAAGATCAAGATGAAATTGTTAATACATATAAAGCTTTATATGGAGATGATTATGTAACAAAATATGTTCTTATGGCTGGATTTTCTGAACATCAAACTGGTCTTGGATTTGATATAGGTAGTAAAAGTGAAAAAATCTTTGCTCAAAGCAAGGAGTACAAATGGGTAGTTGAAAATTGCTATAAATATGGTTTTATTTATAGATTTAAACCGGATTATGAAGATACAACTGGAATTAAACATGAAGCTTGGCATTATAGATATGTTGGTAAGAAGGTTGCAAAATATATATATGACCATGACATTAGCTTAGAAGAATATTATGCTATGTTTTTAGATAATAATTAAAGATTCTTAAGAATCTTTTTTCTTTTGTTAAAATATGTCGATTGAAAAGTAAGGATAGATATTATTTCACTTGGAATAAAAATAAATTTGTGTTATTATAATACTAGAATAATAGGAAGGTGTTGGCTATGTATCCACTAGGAAAACAGTTTGAAGTTAATTATAAAGATGCTGTAGCGGAAAGCAAAGCTATATATAAAGGAACTAATTATAGAATTACTATAATTAGTGAAAGAGTTGTTAGATTAGAATTTAGTCCATCAGGAAATTTTGTGGATGCTCCAACGCAACTTATAAGAAAAAGGAATTTGGGATATCCCGAATTCAAAGTTAATCAAGATACAAATTTTATAGAAATAACAACAAAATATTTTAAGTTACTGTATGCTAAAAGACAGCCATTTTCTGGTACAAAGATGGATCCTATGAAGAATTTAAGAATAACATTAATGTCTAGAGAGAAGGATAGACAAAGAGATTGGTACTATGATCATCCTGAGGCTAGAAATATGAATGGTAATATGGTAGCAATTGATGTCCCAGGTAGTAAAGTTTTAAATAGAGGCTTATATTCATTAGAGGGATTTGCTAGTATAAATGATACTCCAAATAAAATCTTAAATCCAGATGGAACCTTTATTGAAAGAGAAGCTGGCAGTGTTGATATTTATGTATTTATGTATGATAAAGATTTTAGACAGGCATTATTAGATTACTATAAAATGACAGGATTTCCAGAGTTAATTCCAAGATATGCTTTAGGAAATTGGTGGAGTAAAAATAATGATTATAGTGAAGAAGATATAGAAGAACTAATTAAAAAGTTTGAGAAGAAAATGATACCACTATCTGTATTACTTTTAGATAATGATTGGCATTATAGGAATATAGGTAATAAGATAGGTCTCAAAAGTGGTTTTACTTTTAATAAGAGTCTGTTTCCAACTCCAGAAGAAATGATTAAAAAAATTCATTCTAGAAATATAAGAATAGGTCTAGTAGTTGATCCAACAGAGGGAATATATCCACACGAACTCTATTACCAACAGGCATGTGAGTATCTAGGAATAAATGGTAATAAAATAATTACATTTGATCCATTAAACCCAAAAATAATGGATGTTTATTTTAAAGTTTTTCTACATCCTTTAGAAAATATGGGAATAGATTTCTTTTGGAGTGATTATAAAGGAAATTTAAATTTAACTAATTTATGGTTTAATAATAATTACATGTATCTAGATTCTGGAAGAAATCCTGCAAAAAGACCTATGATTTTAGCACGTAATGCCATATATGCACCTCATAGATATCCAGTCTTATATGGTGGAAGCAGTGAAATAAGTTGGGAAGAATTAAAAAAACTTCCTATGAGATACTTAAATGCTGCTAATATTGGAGTATCATGGTGGAGTCATGATGTTGGAGGAAATCATGGTGGTGTAGAGGAAAGTGAATTGTATATTAGATATTTGGAATTAAGTGTATTTTCACCTATACTTAGATTTCATTCAGCACGTGGTAAATATTATAAAAAGGAACCATGGGTATGGGATCCTAAAACAGAATCAATTGCCACTGATTATTTAAGATTAAGACATAGATTAATACCATATTTATATACAGAAGCATATAATTATACTAAATCTGGAATTCCAATTATTCAACCGTTTTATTATAACTATTTGTGGACTTTTGATGATGATTTATATAAAAACCAGTATTATTTTGGTTCTCAGTTATTAGTTTGTCCTATTCTTACTAAAAAGGATGAAGTAATGGATAGAACTATTCATAGATTTTTTATCCCTGATGGAATTTGGTATGATTTTAAAACAGGTAAAAAATTCCTAGGAAATAAAAAATATGTATCTTTTTATAAAGAAGAAGATTACCCAGTTTTTGCTCATGCAGGTAGTATTATTCCATTATCTAATAGAAGTGATTATAATAATACTGGTATTCCAACGGATATGGAAATTCATATTTTTCCAGGTGTATCTAATACGTATAATTTATATGATGATGATGGCGTTACCTCTTTGTACAAAGATGGATACTTTCTAAAAACATCAATAGATTATAATTATTTAAAGAATAACTATACAGTTATATTTAGATCTATTGAAGGAAAAAGTGGAATTGTTCCACCTAAAAGAAACTATAAAGTAGTATTTAGAAATGTTAAGAAAGCTGATGATGTTAATGCATACTTTAATAATGAAAGAATTCCTTGTAGATCATCAGTAGATGGTAATGATTTTATAGTAGAGGTAAAACAAGCCCCAACTATAGGACAACTTACTATTAGTTGTAAAGGAAATGATATTGAAATAGATGCAGTACGTGTAATTAATGATGATGTAAGAAGTATTTTAGTTGATTTACAAATTAATACTTATTTAAAAGAAGAAATTGATAGTATTATGTTTGGAAATCAAACTATAGGTAAGAAACGTATTGCTATTAGAAAGTTAAAAAGAAGAGGATTATCTAGAGAATATATGAATTTATTCTTAAAACTTCTTGAATATATTAGTGAATTTTAGTATAATAGAGAAAATATTTTTAAATATTGGTAGTAGTAGTAATAATTATATTTATCTAAGAGAGTTTACGTTTGGTGAGAGTAAATATAAAATAATTATGAACTTGATTACCTATAAGTATATCGGGTAAGATCGTTAAATCTATTAAGTGCACAGAAATATCTGTGAATTAAGGTGGTACCGCGAATAATTCGTCCTTATTTATAGGGGCGTTTTTTTATTTTAGGAGGAATATAATGAAGGAAATTTTACTATTTCTAATGACTTATGTATTTGTATTTTTGATTTATCAATTATTTATAATTAGTAAATCAAAAAGAAAAAATAGCAAGAAAAAGCCTGTAGAGGTCAATTATTTAATAAGTGTTTATAAAATTGATATTGATAAAATAAATTATAAGAAGTTATTGCTTTTAATTTCTTTGGTGAGTTCACTTGACATTTCTATTATAGTAACACTAGTTTTAGTATTTAATAGCTACTTTGTTAAACTTATAGTATCACTATTGATAACCATACCAATTGTTATACTTAGTTATCATTTAGTAGGAAATTATTATAAAAAGAAGGGAATGATAAAAAATGATTAATTTTAATGAAATAGAAAAAAAATGGGAAGATAAATGGAAGAAGGATAAGTTATATAAATATGATCCATCTAGTGATAGGAAGAAACTTTATTGTTTAGAAATGTTTAGTTATCCAAGTGGTGCAAAATTACACTTAGGTCATTGGTATAATTATGGAGTTACTGATACTTGGGCTAGATTTAAAAAGATGGATGGATATAATTTATTTCATCCTATGGGATTTGATGCATTTGGTCTACCTGCAGAAAACTATGCAATAAAAACAGGGGTTCATCCTGCAATTAGTACTGATAAAAATATTGAAACAATGGAAGGACAACTAGAAAGAATTGGTGGTTCTTGGGATTGGGATTATGAAATAAAAACATGTAAGGAAGACTATTATAAATGGACTCAATGGATGTTTTTGCAACTATATAAACATGGTTTAGCTTATAAAAAAGAAGCTCCAGTTAATTGGTGTCCAAAATGTAAAACTGTTTTAGCTAATGAACAAGTTATCTCTGGTGAATGTGAGAGATGTTCATCTAGTGTAATTAGAAAAGATATGAGTCAGTGGTTCTTTAAAATTACTGATTATGCAGAGGAGTTATTAACGGGATTAGATAATCTAGATTGGCCTGAAAGAACTAAATCATTACAAAGAAATTGGATTGGAAAATCAGTTGGAGCCTATGTTGATTTTAAAGTTTCTGAAACTGATTTAGGTTTTAGAGTATTTACTACCAGATGTGATACTTTATTTGGAGCTACATACTGCGTTTTAGCACCAGAACACGAGTTGGTGGATAAGATAACAACATCTGAACAAAAAGAAGCTGTAGACAATTATAAAGAACAAGCAAGTAAGCAAAGTGAAATTGAAAGAACAAGTACAACAAAGGAAAAAACTGGAGTATTTACTGGAAGTTATGCAATTAATCCTGTAAATGGTAAAAAAATACCTATTTGGATTAGTGATTATGTACTATCAACATATGGTACAGGAGCAATTATGGCAGTACCTGCCCATGATGAGAGAGATTACTCATTTGCAAAGAAATTTGATCTAGAAATTATTCCTGTTTTAGAAGGCGGGGATGTTTCAAAAGAAGCTTATATAGGTGATGGAGTTCATATTAATTCTGATTTCTTAAATGGTTTAAATAAAGAAGAAGCAATAGAAAAAATGAGTACTTGGTTAAAAGAAAATAATCTAGGAGAAAAAACTACTAATTATAAATTAAGAGACTGGCTAGTATCTCGTCAAAGATATTGGGGAGCTCCTATTCCAATTATATATTGTGATGATTGTGGAATAGTTCCAGTTAAAGAAGAAGATTTACCAGTAAAACTTCCTATGGATGTGGAATTTACTCCAGATGGGGAAAGTCCATTAAAAAAATGTGACTCATTTATGAAATGTAAATGTCCAAACTGTGGAAGGGATGCTCATAGGGAAGCTGATACCTTAGATACTTTTGTATGCTCTAGTTGGTATTATTTAAGATATCCTGATGCTCATAATGATAAGGAACCATTTAATAAAGATATTGTAAATAAACTATTACCAGTTGATAAATATGTTGGTGGTGTAGAACATGCATGTATGCACTTACTATATGCTAGGTTCTTTACAAAAGCATTACGTGATATGGGTTATTTAAATTTTGATGAACCATTTAAATCATTAGTACACCAAGGACTTATTTTAGGACCAGATGGAGAGAAAATGTCTAAATCAAAAGGTAATACAGTAGCACCTGATCCTTTAGTAGAAGAATACGGTAGTGATGTATTACGTGGTTATTTAATGTTTGGATTTAATTATGTCGAAGGTGGCCCTTGGACTGATGATGGAATAATAGCAATTAATAAATTTTATCGTAAAGTTGAACGTTTATGTGAGGCAATTAAAGAAGATGATTTAAGATATAATGATATTGATAAAGTTTTACATAATTCTATTAAAGTAATTAGAAACGATATTGAAAAATTTCAATTTAATACCTCTATGTCAAAAATAATGGAATATACTAATATCTTAGTAAAATATGAACAATCAGGAATACCAAGATACTATATTGAACAGCTTTTATTACTACTTGCTCCATTCGCTCCTCATTTAACAGAAGAGTTATGGCAAAGTATTGGAAATGAATATTCAATCCATAATCAAAGTTATCCTGAATTTGATGAAAAAGTTTTAATAGAGGAAGAAAAGGAAATTGCAGTACAAGTCAATGGAAAATTACGTGCTACTATAAAGATAAACATTAGTGATAGTGAAGATGAAGTAAAAGAAAAAGCATTGAATGCAGAAAATGTTAAAAAACATACCGAAGGCCATGAAATAGTTAAGATAATTGTTATTAAGGGAAAAATAGTAAATATAGTAGTAAAATAGTTTTCAACAGAAAATGTGGAAATAATTATCACATTTTCTTTTTTTTCAACAATTTTTGTGGATAAAAAAGTTTATATTTTATTTGGTGATAAAATGAAAATAAAAATGTTTGATGAAGAAAGTGAAAAAGATTTAGAAGAAAGTGTAAATAATTTTTTAGAAGATTTAGATAAAGAAGTAATAGATATAAAGTATCAAGTTAGTTGTTCAATATTTGGTGAAGAACAAATATTTTGTTTTTCTGCTATGATAATTTATTATTAGAAGAAAATGCAAATTGATAAAAGATGTAATTTGTGATATTATTATCTTTATAATAAATAATGAATTATGTCTGGAAGTGAATAAATGAAAACTAAAAGAAGTGAAAAAAATGATAAAGTTATGAAGAAAAGTACCTTTATTCAAGGCGCTTTTGTTGCAACTTTAGGAATAGTAATAACTAAAGTATTAGGTATTTTATATGTAATTCCTTTTTATAGTATTATTGGTGAAAAAGGAGGAGCTTTATATGGATATGCCTATAATATTTATTTAGTATTCATGGCTATATCATCTGCAGGTATCCCCCTTGCTATATCAAAACTTATAAGTGAATACCAAACCCTAGGTTATTATGATGCAAAACAAAGAGCTTTCAAAATGGGAAGACAAATTGCAATGACTTTAGGAATTATTTGTTTTATTATTTTGTTTATCTTTGCCCCACAAATATCAACAGCTATATTAGGAGATTTAAAAGGCGGAAATACGATAGAAGATGTTACTTATGTAATTAGATTAATATCAACAGCTATTATAGTAGTTCCAGTTCTTAGTGTATATAGAGGTTATTTTGAAGGCCATAAATTTATAACTCCAACAGCAATTTCACAAGTATTAGAACAAGTAATGAGGGTTTTAGTAATTGTTATCGGAAGTTATATGACTTTAAAAGTATTCCACTTATCTTTAACAACAGCAGTAGGAGTAGCAGTATTTGGTGCTACTGTTGGTTCACTAGCATCTTATCTCTATTTAGTTGAAAAGAAATGGAAAAATAAGAAAAAATTTGAAGAGAAGGAATTAAAAGTAGATGAACCTAAAATTACTAATAAAGAAATATTCAAAAAAATAGTAGTATATGCTTTTCCATTAATAATGATAGATATCTTTAAATCACTATATAGTATGGTTGATTCTGTTACAGTTGTAAAAACTCTAGGACATATTTACGATACTAGTACAGCAGAAAGTATAATGAGTATTCTATCAACTTGGGGTGCAAAATTTAATATGATTATTATTTCTATTGCAACGGGAATGATAGTTAGTCTAACTCCAAATTTAGCATCCGCAGCTGTTCTTGGAAATAAAAAAGATATTCATAAAAAAATAAATCAAAGTTTTCAAATGTTATTATTTTTAACTGTACCTATGACTGTAGGACTTAGTTTCTTATCTAAACCTGTTTATACAATATTCTATGGAGCTAGTAAGTATGGACCATCTGTTTTAACATTTTATATTTTTGTAGCGTTGGTTACTTGCTTATTTACAACAGCGATAACAATAACTCAGGTATTGAAGTATTATAAAACAGTATTTATAAGTTTAGCATCTGGACTATTATTAAAATCATTACTAAATATTAGTTTAATTAATCAACTATATAGTATTGGTCTACCAGCTTACTATGGTTCAATTCTAGCATCAATTATTGGTTATGGAGTATCACTTGTAATATGTTTGATTACATTAAATAGAAAATGTGGCGTTAAATATGAAGAAACTGCAAAACAATTTATAAATATTTTATGTGGAACAGTATTAATGGTTTTAGTCTTAGCTTTATTAAAATTAGTAGTTCCTATTTCATCAACAACAAGACTTTTAAATATTCCAATAATTATTCTATATACTTTGGTAGGGGGATGTGTATATTTTATATACATGATAAAGACAGGATCATTAAAAACAATTTTCGGCGAAAAATTCTTAAAAAGATTTAAAAAAAAGGCAACTAATTAGTTGCTTTTTTTTGATTTAAATACTGTTATTTTGTTTTTCTTTTTATTTAATCTTTTAATATAGTGTTTATATATAAATTCATTTATTACTAAATCAAATTCTCCTATTAATTCAATAACATCAGCATTAAAGAATTTATAATATTTAAAAATTTTATCATCATTCATAAAATTACTATTTAATTGACAAAGATTATAAGTAATGTAACCACTCTTTTTAGCATCCTTAATTGTTTCCCAGATTAATGAATAAATAGGATCATAATTAGTAAAATTATTATTAATTACAGTACATATAGTTGTTACTTCTTTATCATAGTAAACTGATATGTTATATCCCATAATTACCTTATGACCATATTTAAATTGCAATTGTTTTGCAAGATTTAATTCCCTATTAATAGCATCATACGTATTTTGACTAGTAGGGTTTTCTTTTTCATTTTCTAGACATTTCATTAAATTTTCTATATAGATATCTATATCTATTTCAACAGCTTTAGTTTTTATCATATTGCTATTACCAAAGATAGTAAATAAATCATTTATAGAAGAAATGTCATCAAGATAAGAAATGGTAAAGTTTTTATCTTTTATTAACTCATTTATGTTTGATATAGCATCAAGTCCTACATCCCTAACTCTGTAGCCCTTATTATAGTTTTCGTTTATAATTTCTTGATATTTAATATCAATATTATTTAGTAGTTCATCATTATTTTTACCCTTTAATTCTAGTTTGTAAAATATATTTGGTCTAGTTAATAAGTTTTCATTTTTTAGATATCCTAAACTCTTTAAAACCTCAATTGCTTTTTCATTATTAAAACCACCCTGTATAGGAATACCTTTGTTATCTAATTCCCTCAATGGATAGTATGGATCTATTCTTAAAAAAGCACCATTTTTATCTGTTATATAATTTTCTAGTTCTTTAGTAAAAAATCTTATCAGTTCTAAATCTTTAATATTGGCAATAAATCCTCTAGGTGAATAAAATATTCTATATTTTGTAAATTTTATATCTCTAGCCATCAACATAGTAGCCGCTTTTATTTTTCCGTTTTGATCAACCCCAACAAAATATGTATACCAGCCTTTTTTTCTAGATAGTTCAGCATACTCTTTGGTTTGATAAAAATTATCAGTTAAATTATTTTTGCAAAAATCATAAAATTCTTTTTTATTTATTTCCCTTAACTTCATTTTTTAACTCCTTTTTAGATTTATTTTTAACTATATTTCTATAAAATGGAACTAATTTATTAAATACAAAATACATAAATGGTTTTAATATATAGTCAAATTCACCAATAAATTCTACATAATCTCCACCAAATTTCTTTTTAAATTCATGAAGCCCAAGTCTAGGATTATCCTTACTAAAGTCACCAATAGTTCCAAATTGATCATAAATTTTAATACCATGCTCCTTACAATATTTTATATGTTCAAAGTAAGTGGCATAGTTAGCATAAGTTTCAGTTAAGATATTATGATTTCCTGCATATAAAACCCATGCTTTATCACCATAAACTATAATCATATGAGCATTTAGAGTTATTGTTTCTCCATATTCTTTTTTAGCTTTTTTAAACTTTTCAATTTCTTTTTTTAATTTCTCTTTTTTATTAGTTAATTCTCTTAGTTTATTTTTAGCATTTTTACTTAAGTTATTTCTATCTATAAGATCTAACTGTTTTTCAATATCTTCTAATTCTTTTTGATAGTTTTTAATAATTTCTTTAGTATTAATCTTACCTAGAAATAAAACAGCATTGTTATTTTTACTAAATAGCTCATATTGTTTTTCATAATAATCTCTAGGAAAAGATACAAAATCTTTTCTATCTTCTGTTAAAGTCATTAAATGATGGAATGTTTTAATATCTTCTTTATCTCCTATTTCTACTTTAACATTTAATTTATTGGCTTTATTAATACGTTGTTTTGTTGTTTTTGAAAAATGATCAATAATCGTATCTAAGTTTTGATCTAAATCTATCCTAAATGAGTATCTTGGTTGCATAGTTTCAAAATTTTTTGTAAAACCTAAATGTTTATAACCTAAAGATTTTAAATTATTAAAAATATCTTTCCAATCATACTCTTCATCTAATTTCTCATTAAGATAATTATGTCTTTCCTTAATTAAATCTGGATCTATTTTAAAAAATATTGCTTTATGCTTTTTACAAAACTCTTTAATTTTTTCTGACATATCTTTAACTAGGGTGTGATTTGTAAAATCTATAACAAAACCTCTAGGGCAGTAAAAGTAACAAAGTCCTAATGGTAGTTTTTTCTTAAGTAGTAAAGCTGTTCCAACTATCTTATCATCATCTTTTAATCCTAGATAATATGGGTACAAGTTTTTCTTTGCTTTAGAAAACTCACCCCAAAGATGTGATTGTAAAAAATGAGACTTAAATTTATTATTTTTTACAAAGTTTTCATATTCATCCTTTTTTAATTCTACTAACTTTGACACAATTAAAACACCTCACATTATAGAAGTATTATACCACAAAATGGGAAAAACTACACGCAATAGATTTTAATAAAATAAATTACTGTAAAATCTTGAAAAGAATATTTAAAAATAGTATACTCTTAAATAGTAAGGTATAGAATAGGGTGATTAAATGGGTACTAAAAAAACTGATAAAAGGACAACTAAAAAAAATACAGTCAAAAAGAAGATAATTGTAAATAAAAAAAAGGATAATGAAGATGATAGAAAGAAAAAAATAATACTTTTACTTTTATTATTACTTCTACTATTTTTGATTTTTGTTATTAATGTAGGAGACCTTATTTTTGATATTCCTACTAGTCCAAAAGTTACAAATAAAAATGTTAAAGATGAATGGACAAATACAAGTATGGTTACAATTGAAAAAGATTCTAAAACAAGATCAGGAGTGAAATATTACCTATATTGTATAAATAAAGAAAATAACTCTAAGAGTTGTAAATGGAATAGAGCTTCAAGTAAGAATATAGAAGTAACAGAAAATGGTACTAATTATGTATTCATAAAGGCTGTTAATGAAAATGGAAAGGAAGGAAAAGTTTCTGATCCTATAATAGTAAAAATTGATGGAAAAGCCCCTGAAATAATTAATATAAAGAAAACTGAAAAAGAAACTTCTGTTAAAGTAGAAGTTGATGCTAAAGATTTAGAAAGTGGAATAGATAAATATTATTATAAAATCGATGATAAAGAATATGAAGAAAGTAGTAAAAATACCTATACATTTAAAGATTTAAAGGAAAATACAGAATATACAGTAACTGTTAAAGTGGTTGATAAAGCAGGAAATGAAAAAGTAATTAGTTTTAAAGTTAAAACTAAAAGTAGTGAAGCTAATAAAACAACTGATTCTACAACAAAGAATGAAAATAAAAACGAAAATAATCAAAAAAACACTAAAAAAGACAATAATAAAATATCATCAAATGATAAAAAGAGCGATAATGATGTAACATCAAATGATAAAAATAGTGATAATAAAAAAACATCAAGTGATAATGATAAAAAACCAGAAACAAAACCAGATGAAGTGAAAGAAATCCCAGAAATATCATTAGAAGAAGTTCCATTAAAGATAAAGTATGGAGATAATTACAAATTACCAAGCAGTTATAAATTTGGAAAATCTGGAGGAGTAGTAAGTTGTAGGGTTAATAATAAAGAGTATAAAGATACAACAACCTTACCAATAGGAAAAAATACTATTAACTGTACTGCAAAAAGTAATACAGGAATAGAAGTTAAAGTATCAAAAACTATAGAAGTAGAAATAAATGAAGAAAGCGAAGAGGAGTGGGATGGTTGGATAAGAATGAATTTATATTATCCAGCTGGTTCAACATCATGGCAATGGAGAATAGGAAAAGAGGATTCTATAAGAACTGGAACAAAACAAGATGGTTGGCAAGATTATGTTGGACCAATTACTGTTCGCTTAAAAGATGTTGAGAATATTTATTTAAGATATAAATTAGAAGATGGTACTGAACAAATAATTGCTCCTTCTGGACGATTATTAGTTGATATAGAACCAGATAGTTATGTAGTTGAAAATAATTCCAAAACAAATGTTAAGATAGTATATAGCGAGGGTGCAGAAAAGAAAGAGTATCGTATAAACAAAGGAAATTGGACAAAGTATACTGGAAGTTTTTCTGTAGACGCTGATACTAAAATAGAAGCAAGAGTGATAAAAGAAACTGATGGAGAAAGACAAATAAACTATGATAGTGTCTATATTAGAATTAAACAGGAAAATTCTACTGATTCACCATCAGATTCATCTGAGGTAGTATTACCTAGTGAAAGTAAGGAATATGGTCAAAATTATGAAGAGATATCTGATTATATTATAGATGGACCAACTATTAAGGTGAGCCCTGATAATATGTTTACTGAAAAGGAAGTTACTCTAGAGACTGCCACAAAAGCAAAAAAGATTTATTATAAGATAAATGATGGTAAATGGATTGAATATAAGTCAAAATTTGTTGTAACTAAAAATTGTCATGTATATGCGAAATATATATCTGAAGATGGAATGACTTCAAAAATAAGTTCTAAATACGTTAATGGTATAAAGAAATTAAACAAACCATATGTTGATATAACATACACTCCTAGAGATCTAGCAAAGGAAGTCGAAGTAACAATAAATAGTGATGCTAATAATGTTGAATATAGTTATGATGGAATAGTATATAATACATATTCAAAACCATTTAAAGTAAGTAAAAACTGTAGAATTTATGCTAAAGCAACTAATAATTTAGGAGAAACTATAGAATATGTTAATATAACGAATATAGGTGAGAAAGCTCCTGCAAAAGGAAAACTAGATATTGGTATAACAGTTGTTCCTGATAATTCTGAGATTGTTACTAATAGTGCAGAAGTTGAAATAAACTATGATAAAAAAGCAGATAAAAAGTATTATAAAATAGGTTCTAGTGATGAATGGCATGAATATGCAGGTAAATTTACAGTTAATAAAAATACTACAATATATGCCTATGCTTTAAATGATGAAGCAAATGGGTATGATAAAAAATCAATATCTAATTTAACTACTGGAATTTCTGATCCAATTATTAGTTTGAATACATATTCGTTAGCTCCTAGTGTAAAGGCCTCTATATCATATGATAAAAATGCCAAAATAAAAAAATATAGAATAGGTGATGGTGATCTACAAGACTATACTGGAACATTTGAACTAACAGAGAATGAAATAGTATATGCCTATAGTAAAGATATTTTAGGAAATGAATCTGAGTCAGTTTATCAAGTTTCAAATATATCTTCACAACCAAGATATTCAGTAATAGATAAAGATGATTATTTTATATTAAAACTAAATTATCCTTTAGGTGTAGATGATAAGGAATACAAATGGCAAGAAAATGGTGAATGGAAAAAATATGATAATCAAGGTATTCTTCTAATAAAAGAAAAGGCCAAAGATAGTTTATTAGGAGATAAGTCAAAAGTAGAAGTAAAAGATGAAAGTGGAAAAACTTTAACTTTTGAAGATAATTATTATATTATTGATAGACCATTAAGTGAATTAATAGAAAATATATATATGAGATGGGATTATAAAGTACCGGATGCTCCTAGTATTAAATTAGATAAAACAACACCAACAAAAAAAGTAATGGTCAGTATAACATATGATAAATATAGCTATAAAAGAGAATACAAGTTAGTAACAAAAGATGGCAAGGAAACAGCATGGAAGGAATATACAGGTAGTTTTAGTATTGAAGATAATGAAACAATTATATATGCTCGTGGTAAAACAGCCTTTGATGAAGTGGGAAAACAATCTACTATGAAGGTAGTAAATATAGATAATGAACCACCAGAAATAGATTTTAAGTCTGACCTAGAAACTCCAACTAGGAAGTTAACAATTCAATTATGCGGAAAAGATAATTTAGGTATAGATTATGTTGGATACATAAAGGGAAGGAAAACATCAAAGGAAGCAATTGATGATGGGGTTGAATTAAATAATTACAGCACATTTGATATTGATGAAAATGGTTATTACACAATATATGCTCGAGATAAAGTAGGTAATGTTACTTCAAAGGTAATAAAAGTAGAAAATATTGATAAAAATGCTCCAGATATAGATATAAATGTACTTACAAGTAAATACGGTACAAAAGCAGAAATTGAGATAGATTATCATGATAATAATACTAAAGAATATAGAATAGGAGCAGTAGGTGATTATCAAGAATATAAAGGAAAATTTACGATAAAATCTGAAGATGTGTACACTTTAGCCAATGATGATAATACTATAACAATATTTGCTAGGGGAAAGGATAAATCAGGACAAATAGTAGAGGTAAGCAAAAAAGTATATGTCTTGGATTTGGATATTCCAACAAAACCTATAATAAATGTATCAAACGCATATCCATTATTAACAGAATATGGAGTAGAAAATGATAGTGCAATATATATTGTTTATGATAATAGAGATGATATAGATAATTATTATAGTATTGATGATGGTAAAACATGGGAAAAATATACAGGCCCAATTGATCTACAAAAGGGAACAATAAAAGCAAAAAGTGTGAAAAAAGAATCACTTTTAGAAGTATCATCTTCTAAAAATATATCTTTACCAACAGATGCCTTACCAAAGGAAGTCTATGATGGAGATGTGAACACATCATTACCACAAAACTATGGTGCGTATAATTATAAATTATATGTAGCTGAAGGTATGTATAATCAAAAGTTGAATATAATTTCTTCTACACTAGATTATATGAATTATTATACAAGAGTGTATGCATATGATAAGAATGGTAATCAACTTTTGGTTAAGGAGTGTACAAGAGGTAATAAAACAACTGATACGATAACAATTCCGGAAAATACAGAATATTTATTATTTTCATCTGATAGTTCGGTTAATAATCATTTATATGAAATTAGTATAGAAACATCACCAATCTTAAACATTGAAAGTATATATCCAAGTTTGACAACTTATGGAGTAGAAAATGGATATAATAATGTAGAAATTAATTATTTTAAAACTGCCGAAAAAAAGCAATACAAAATAGATGATGGTGACTGGCAGGATTATACAGGAAAAATCAAATTGGCTATTGGAGAAAAACTAACATCGAGAAGTATTGATAAAAATAATGTAAAATCAAATGAGGCAGTATATACATCGGTTTTACCAACGGATGCTCTACCAAAAGTAGTATATGATGGAGATGTGAACACATCATTATCACAAAGTAGTAGTGCATATAACTATAAGTTGTACGTAGATGAAGATATGTATAATCAAAAGTTAAATATATTATCACATACATTAAATTCAAATTCATATTATACAAGAGTGTATGCATATGATAAAGACAATACTCAACTTTTAGTTAAGGAATGTAGTAAAAATAGTAGTGTAAATGTAGTAACAGATACAATAACTATACCGGAAAATACAAAATATTTAGTATTTTCATCTAACAATGCTGTTAACAATCATTTATATGAAATTAGTATAGAAACATCACCAACTTTAAATGTTGAGAAAATATATCCAACCTTAACAGCCCAAGGTGTAAAAAATGGGTATAATAATGTAGAAATTAATTATTTTAAAACTGCTGTAAGAAAACAATATAAAATAGGTACTGGTGACTGGCAAGATTATACAGGAAAAGTCAAATTAGAGCTTGGAGAAAAACTAACAGCTAGAAGCATTGATAAAAATAATGTAAAATCAAATGAGGCAGTATATACATCGGTTTTACCAACGGATGCTCTACCAAAAGTAGTATATGATGGAGATGTAACAACAAAATTACCACAAAGTAGTAGTGCATATAACTATAAGTTGTATGTAGATGAAGATATGTATAATCAAAAGTTAAATATAGTATCATATACATTAAATTCAAATTCATATTATACAAGAGTATATGCTTATGATGAAAATAGTAAACAACTTCTAGTTAAAGAGTGTACAAAGGGTAGTAAGTCAACAGATACAATAACTATACCAGAAAATACAAAGTACTTAGTATTTTCATCTACTAATTCAGTTAATAATCAATTATATGAAATAACTCCTGTTATATCTAAAACTCAGTCCAAAGCAAATGAAAATAAAGCCATAACAACTAACAAAAAGAAAGAGTATGTAACGCCACCAAGTATTGAAGTAAGTAATAGTGGAATTTATACAATATCAAAGGATGTTAATATCTCATATTCAAGTGGATATACAAATGAGTACAGTTATGATGCTAAAACATGGAAAAAATATACAGGAACTATTACATTAAGTGAAAATGTAACAATTTATGCTAGAAGTGTTAAAGATGATAAAGTAGTAGCATCTAGTAGTTATAAAATAACAAAAATAGATACTGAATCTGGAGATATGTCTTTAAATGAAATACCTAGTAAAATAATAGTTGGAAGTGAATATTCAATTCCAAGTAGCTATAGCTTTAATAATATATCTGGTGGAGAAGTAAAATGTTATGATAATGATAAAGAAGTATCTAATACAAAAGATCTTAGTGTTGGTAGTCATAATATAATATGTATTTCATCAACTAAGGCAGGTATTACAATAAAAATAACTAAAAATATATTAGTAGAAGAAGAAAATAAGACTGTAGAAGAAAATAAAATAGAAGAAAGTAAAGGAGATGACGATAATGAAAAAACACCATCCGAAAGTAACACCGGAACTTCAACAAAAGAAGAACTTGAGACTAACACTGAAGAGACTAAAGAATAATAAAAAGATTTTTATTGGTAGTATTATATTAGTTTTTGTAATATTATTTAGTTCAAAAGTATTCATAGAAATGAAATCTGCTATGTCATCTACCAATACAACCACATTATTGAAAAATCAAGTAGTAGATAATTTAGAATTTAGTAATGCTACTATGGATAAAAATAAGCTAACAGTAGAAGTAGTAAATAAATCAAATGATATTTATTCTCTAAATAGTATAGATGTTAAATACTTAGATGGTACAGGAAAAGAAATAACAACAGTGAATGGATATATTGGTAATACTCTTGAGAAAGATGAAAGCTATCAATTAGTTGTAGATACGGAAGATGATTTATCAAATGCATATTCTATTGAATACTATATAAACAAATAAAAAGTTAATGAGTTATCATTAACTTTTTTTACATCATATATATACCAGTATCATCTGCGTCTTCTTCTTTTGAAACGTATAATTGGTGCTTTTTTTCTAATTTATTTACCCTATGTTCTAATCTTTTAACTTCACGGTTAAGTCTATTGACTTGTTCCTCTAATTCCATTATTTTATTATTAGAATTAGGTGGATACGGAAAAGCAGGATTTATCATATTAATATCTGGCATAAATGGATATGGCATGTTATTCATAAATTACTCCTTTATTCGTTTTATTATATGCAATAGGTACGTATATGTGATAAAATGTCTATGGAAGAAGGAATTAATATGAGAATTCGTAATGTAAAAAACAAAGAGGAAATATTAAATAACTGTGACAAAGTAGTTAAAAATCCTAAAGATTATATTGGAAAATGGCACTCTATATTTAAAAATAATAATCCTATATATATAGAAATAGGAATGGGAAAAGGAAAATTTATAATAGAAAATGCTAAAAAGTATCCTAATATAAATTTTATTGGAATAGAAAAATTTGATAGCATTTTGGCACGAGCAACCCAAAAATTAGAAGATGATTTGGATAATTTATTCTTTATCAGAATAAATGCCTTAGAAATAGATGAAATTTTCTCAAAGGAAATATCACGAATATACTTAAATTTTTCTGATCCATGGCCTAAAGTTAGACATAATTCTAGAAGATTAACTAGTAAAATATTCTTGGACAAGTATGATAGTATTTTCAAAAATAATAAAGAAATATATATGAGAACAGATAATAAAGATTTGTTTTCGTATTCACTTGTTTCTCTATCACAAAAAGGATATCTTTTAGAAGATGTAAACCTAGATTTACATAATAATTTAGAAAAAGAATTAATAACTACTGAATATGAAGATAAATTTGTAGGTAAAAATATTCCTATTTTATCACTTATTGCAACATCAAATGATGTCCAAAATAGTAAATAATTAGGGAAAATATTTTTATTTTTTAAAATATTTGTTATAATGTAATATAAGAGTAGGTGGAATATGAAGAAATTAATTATTTTGCTCTTTGTTTTATCTATATTAATAACAGGATGTAGTATTAATAAGGTTGATATGGAAAGTATAGATAGTATAATAGATACTGTGCTAAAGAAAAATACAAAACTAAAAAATGTTAATTTTGAAGGGTATAGTTACTATATACCTAATGGTTTAACCTTTTTAGATAAAAATGACTATAATGCCGTACTAAAAGATCAGTATGGTAACTACTGTTACTTGTATATTGATGTTGTTAGTAAACACCACAATATAAAGAAAAAATATAATGTAAATAAAAAAGCTTTTTATTCTAAAGCAATAAAGAAGGGTAATAAGTTTGGTTATTTAGAAATAAATAAAACAGGTGATAAGTATTTTATAGAAGCTATGTATAATTATATGAAGATAGAGTCATATGTAGATGAGAATCATTTAAATACTTCTTTAGCTGATATATCAACAATACTTTCATCAGTAAAATATAATGAAAAAATTCTAGATACAACTGTAGGAGAGAATATTTTAAATTATAAGGAAAAAAGTTATAATATTTTTGATACAAAGAAAAAAAATACAAACTTTTTAGATTATGAAAAAGAATATGATAAAACAGATGAAAAAACAGTAGATGAAGATAATCTAGAAATAGAAGAGGGAGAATAGAGGTGTCCTTATGAAATTATTAGATAAATTAAAAAATGCTCTTTTTGAAGAAGAATATGTAGAAGTGGAAGAAAAACCTAAAAAAAAGGATATAAGAAAAGAGAAATTGAAAAAAGAGGAAGTACCAAAGGTAGAAAAACCTATTGCTAAAAAAATAGTTCCAAAAGAACCTGTAAAGGTGGAAAAAGATGAATTAGAAGAACAACCAGAGAAAATTATAAAAGAAGAAAAAAATGATTTTAAGTTTCCAATGATGGATGATACAGATTTTGAAATGGAAAGAGATTTAAAAGTAGAAGAGCCTAAAGTAAAAAAAGAAGTTAAGAAACAAGATGTTACAGAACCTAAAAAAACAGAAAAAAAATTATTTAATAAAGAAAAGAGAAGTAAACCATATGGCCTAGATGATTTTGAACTACCAGAACCAGAGCATGGACTATATGAAAAAAAGGATAATAGAACTTATTTCCAACCTTCACCAATTATTTCTCCAATATATGGAATTTTGGATAAAAATTATAAAAAAGAAGAAATTAGAGATAAAAAAGAAATTAGGCTTACAAGTAGTTATGCTCATGAAAACCTAGATCTAGATGAAGTTAGAAATAAAGCATATGGAAACTTAAATGATGATTTTGAAAAAGAATTCAGTGAACCTGCAGCTATGGAAATAGAAGAGGAAGAAGAAGAAAATCAATTATTGGATTTGAGTGCTTCATCTGATACTCCAGAAGTAAAAAAGGTTACAATGGGTGATGCTGAAGAATATTTTGAAGATTTAGGGTTAGAATATAATGTAGATTATAAAGATATATCAAAAGAAAAAGCTAGTGGTAGAAGAACCAAGAAAACATATGAAGAAGAAGAAAATGATCAAACTACTGAAGTTAAGGAAGAAAATGTAGAAAAAAGTATGCCAAAAGAAGAAATAAAAGAAGATAAAAAGGCAAATGATACAAATGTTACAGATGATTCAGATGATGATAATTTATTTGATTTAATAGATTCAATGTATGATAAAGAATAGAAAGTAGGTTAAATTATGGAAGAGGTTTTACCAATGTTGTTTTACTTGTTTGGTATAGCAACGTTTATAGTACTAATAATATTAGGAATTAGAATGATTCAAATACTTGATAGAGCAGAAAAAGTAATAGATAATGTTGAAGAAAAGGTTAATACATTAAATGGTATATTTAATGTTATTAATAAAGTTACTACTAGCATAGACTTAATTAGTAGTAAAGTAGTAGGCAGTGTTGTTGGAACAATAGAAAAAATATTTAAGAGAAAGAAAGAGGATGATTATAATGGGGAAAACTAAAGGCGTTGGAAAATTTGTAGCAGGTGCTGCAATAGGAGCTGGTTTAGGACTTTTATTTGCTCCTAAAAAAGGAAAAGAATTAAGAAAAGATCTAAAAAATAAATTTGAAGAAATGATAAATCAAGTTAAATCTTTGGATAAAGATGAAGTAAAAAAAGAATTTGATAAAAAAATAAATGAAATCAAAAAAGAATTAGCAGATTTAGATAAAGAAAAAGTTTTAAAAATCGCAAAGAAAAAAGGTTCAGATATTAAGAAAAAAGCTGATGAACTAGTAGATTTAGCTATAGAAAAAGGAACACCTGTTTTAAAAAAGACAGCAGAAGATTTAAGAGATAAAGCTGTAGATGTAACTAAAGATGTAGTTAAAAAACTAGAATCAATTGAAATTTAATAATAAAAGAGGAATTTGCCTCTTTTTTTGATATAATTTTAGTGGAGGGTATAGCTTATGAAATACAAATTAATTGCTACTGACTTTGATGGAACTTTACTAACTGATGACAAAAAAATAACTATTGAAACTAAAAATACTTTAAAAAATATAGAAGATAAATATATTATAGTTGGTGCAACAGCAAGAAATCTCGGTAGTGTAAAAAGTGTATGTGATATTAATATATTTCATTACTTAATACTTAATAATGGGGCATGTATATATGATGTTTGTAGTGATAAAGTAATATATGAAAATTATTTGGACTTTAAAATAGTAGAAAAAATAAGTGAAAAATTTAAAACTATTGCAGGTGAAATAGATTATTGTTGTTTAAATAAGTATTACAAGAAGAAAAAAGAAAGTAAATTTGATTCTAAAGATTTTATAGATAATATTAACAATACAGATGAAATTAAAGAAAAAGTTATGAGAATGAATATATTTTTTGACGAGTATAGTGATATTGAAAAGTATAAAAAATTAATTGATGATGAATATGATTGTCTTAATACTTTTGTAATGCAAGACTCAAATGATGTTTTAAAATGGTTAGTTGTAAATCCATCAGAAACTAGTAAAAGAACTTCACTAAAAAGATTAGGTGAATATTTAAATATTGGATTAGATAATATGATATATTTTGGTGATGGACCTAATGATATCGAAACTATAAGTTCTGTAGGATGTGGAGTTGCTATGGAAAATGCTCTTTTAGAAGTTAAGAAAATTGCTAAAAATATAACGCTATCTAATAACGATAATGGAGTAGCAGAATTTATTAAAAATTTAAAAAAGTAATAAAAAACTTTTTTTTTAAAAAAGAATATGTTATATTATAAGTGTAATTTTCTATGATTAATTCGAAGTAGTAATATTAAATACTTTTTAGAGACTTAGTGGTTGGTGAAAACTAAGATATTTATTAATTATGAAATACAAATTATGAGAAAAAGCGTTAATCGCGTTAAGATTTAGAGGTAGCGTAAGCTATGAATTAAGGTGGTACCACGAACTATTCGTCCTTATTGGATGAGTAGTTTTTTTGTTTAAAGGAGGAATTAAAATGACATTTTTTGAAGAATTAAAGTGGAGAGGAATGATAAAAGATATATCAAGTCCTGAATTAGAAAAAAAATTAAATGAAGGAGGTTTAACCTTTTATATTGGTGCTGATCCAACTGCTGAAAGTCTACATATTGGACAATTACCAACCTTTTTGATGATAGAAAGATTAAAAAGAATGGGACATAAACCTATTATTGTAGTTGGTGGTGCAACTGGAAGAGTTGGTGATCCAAGAGGAACTGGAGAGAGAGAAAAAGCTGATATTAAGGTTTTAGAACATAACTTTACTAAGATTAAAGCCCAAATGAAAAGGTTATTTGGCGATGATATTGAAATATTAAATAATTATGAATGGTTTAAAGATATTAACTATATAGACTTTTTAAGAGATATAGGTAAATGTGTAAATGTTACTTATATGATTAATAAAGAATTAGTAAAACGTCAACTAGAAATAGGAATTTCTTATGCAGAGTTTTCATATATGCTAATCCAAGGATATGATTTTAAATATATTCATGATAATTTTGGAGCTACTCTACAAATTGGTGGATCTGATCAATGGGGAAATATAACAACAGGGATAGAACTTATTAGAAAATTAAATAACGAGGAAGTATATGCATTTTCAATGCCATTGACAGTAGATTCAACTGGTAAAAAATTAGGAAAATCATATGGTAATGCATTATGGCTTGATAGCAATAAAACATCTAGTTATGAAATGTATCAATATATCTTAAACTTTGAAGATTCTATGGTTGAGGATTACTTAAAAAGATATACCTTTTTATCAAAAGATGAAATAGAAAAAATAATGATTGAACAAAATGAAGCTCCTCATCTTAGAATTGCCCAAAAAAAACTTGCTGAAGAAATTATAACATTTATTCATGGAAAAGAAGGTCTAGAATCTGCCATAAGAATTACTAATGCTCTATTTAGTGGAAATATTAAAGATTTGACAGTAGAAGAAATAGAAATGGCCTTTAGTGATTTAACCCCATATGAAATAAATAGTGATATTAATATAGTAGAATTACTAGTTGATAGTGAAATTTGCAAAAGCAAAAGAGAAGCTAGAGAGTTTATAGGAAATGGTTCTATAGCTTTAAATGGAGAAAAAATGACAGATTTAGAATTTAATATTACAAAAAGTGTTGCCATAGGACATAAATATGTAGTAATAAGACGTGGTAAAAAGAAATATTATATAATAGCATTTAAATAAGAGGTGATAATATGGATGGTGATTAGTGATATGGAAAAGTATAAAAGAATTATTAAATACATAATAATATTTTGTGTAATTGTCTTAATTATAGATTTAATAATAATCCTTTATACTAATGAAAAAAATAAAAATAAAAAAACTTACTTTGATAGTATTAACTCATTTGAAGTGGTTGATGAAAATTTTGTAGCAGTAGGTAGTAATAATAATAATGAAAAGCAATATGAAAAAGCTAAAATAACCAAATATAGTGGAAAAAGTGAAAAGTTATGGGAAAAAATATATAACAAAGGTTATAATAGTAGCTTTTTTGGAATAAAACAAGATGGAGAGGATTATATAGCAGTAGGAAACTATGAATCTTCAAAAGAAGAAAAGAAAAACAAAGTTAGATCTGCCCTAATTGTTAAATATGATGCTGCTGGAAATATCTTATATGAAAATAATTTACAAATATTAGGAAACTCTAAATTTACAAACTTATTGGTTTTAGATGATGGTTATATTGTAATAGGTCAAAGTATATATGAAAATATGACTTTAGGTATGTCTGATAATGGTGGAGCTATTATAGTTAAGTATGACAAAAATCTAAAAGAGGTTTGGAGAAAAGATTATGGAGGTTCAAAATCAGGCATATATAACGATTTAATACTTATGAATGATTATATATATACTGTTGGAAAAGATTCATCAAATACTGGTATTGTTTCTAAATATGATTTAGATGGAAATATGATAAAAACAACAAACTACAATTATACTGACAGCATAGGTTTAACTGGCATTACTAGTTATAATAATAAGATTTATGTTGTAGGTTCTAAAAAAGTATCGGATACTGATACATATGATACAGATGCCCTTTTGATTAAATATGACTCAGATTGTGATTACTTGAGTGAAGTTACATATAAAGGTAAGGGATTAGAAAGATTTAATAGAATAATACTAGATGATAATAGATTAGTTATTATAGGTCAAACTGGTATATATAACAAGAAAAAATCAAAAAATATAGATGTATATAATTACAATGGTATTTTTGCAAAATATAGTACTAACTTGAAAGAATTAAAAAATGAAGAATATGCTCTAGATGTAGATGATTATTTTACTGATGTAAAAAAGTATAATAATAATTATATTATTAGTGGTTATTCAGAATATGAGGATAATAATTATCTATCTAAATTTATTATATATAGTAGAGCAGGAAAGTTAATAGGAGCGCAATAATGGAGATAACATTAGTAAGACATGGTCAAACTGAATATAATTATCAAAATAGATTACAAGGAATAACCAATGTGATGCTTAATGATACAGGTAGAAGACAAGCACATAAATTAAAAGAAAAAATAAAAAATGAAAAATATGATATTTGCTTTTCTTCACCACTTATAAGAGCTTTAGAAACTGCCATGATTTTGGTGGGTGATAGGGTAGAAATAATTAGAGACAATAGATTAATAGAAAGAAATCTAGGAGATTATGAAGGCAAAGATGCAAAAGATTATTCTTCAGATAATTATTGGGATTATAACTTAAATTGTGGTGATAAGGGTGTTGAGGCAGTAAAAGACTTGTTAAAAAGATGTCAAAATTTTCTTGATTATATAGAAACATATCATAAAGATAAGAAAATATTAGTTGTATCCCATGGAGCAGTAATTAGAGGATTGCATCATTTATTAAATAAAACTGATTTAAATGGTAATTTAACTAATTTTAAAATAGACAATTGCTATATAGAAAAAATTAATACAAAATAAAAAACTCGGTATTCCGAGTTTTATTTTTATTTATTGTAGAATTCAACGATTAATGCTTCATTAATATCAGCATTTAATTCATTTCTTTCTGGTAATCTTACATAAGTACCTTCAAGTTTATTTTCATCATATGAAATGAATTCAACTCTTTTAGTAACTTTTGCTAAAGATTCAGTAACAACTTTAAGTTCTTTATCCTTATCCTTTAATGAAATAACATCACCAGGTTTAACTCTATATGATGGGATATCAACTTTTTTACCATTTACAGTAACATGACCATGGTTAACTAATTGTCTAGCTCCACGTCTAGTTGAAGCAAATCCAATACGATAAGTTAAGTTATCTAATCTTGATTCAAGTAACCTTAAGAAGTTTGTACCATGAATACCTTTAATCTTTGCAGCTTCATCGAAAGTTTTTCTGAATTGCTTTTCAGATAATCCATACATAAATTTAACTTTTTGTTTTTCTTTTAATTGAACACCATAATCTGATAATTTTCCTTTACGGGCATTACCATGTTGTCCTGGACCATATGGACGACGAGCTAATTCTTTTCCAGTTTCTGAAATTGAAAAGCCAACACGACGAGCTCTTTTATATTCTGAACCAGTATATCTTGACATAATTATCTCCTTTCTAAAGTATATTACATAATACTTAAATAATTCCAGCCGGACTTTAGGGAGTTTTTCTTCACCTAATGGCTTCAGCTACTAAACTTTGAAAAACACATTAAAGAACTCTGAAATAAGCCATCTAAGTCAATATGCACTACTAATTATATATAAAATATCCCAAATAGTCAAGTTTTATTTAATTAGCTAAAGATATTAGATATATGTTATATAAAAAATTTTATAGCTACTTTTTACAATTTTTAACAATTTGTTGAATTTTGTAGAAAAAGAAAATTACTTATGATAAAATGTAATATGATAAGAGGTGTATATAATGGAAGGACAAGTATTAATAATTGGTACAGTAATATTAATATGTGTAATTATAGTAGTTCTTTGTTTCCTTTTTATCAGAAAAAAGGAAAAGAAAAAGTTTGTTGATATTGCTAAAGATTTAGAATACAATAAAAACTTAGTAACAAGTACACCTGTTTTATTAGAATTATCAAAAATAGAACCATTATTAAAAAATGAATTAATGGAAGAAAAATATAATATATGGCAAGAGAAATTTGTATCTATAAAAGAAAATAAAATATCAGTTATTGATGATTTGTTAATAGATTTGGATATATATATAGACAAAAGGGATTTTAAAAATTGTACTTATAAAATAGCAAAAGCAGAAATGGAAATATATAAAGCGAGGACTTCAGCTGACCATTTATTAGAAGAAATAAAAGAGGTTACTCTAAGCGAAGAAAAGTACAGGAGTATTGTAATTAAATTAAAAACAAAGTATAGAAAAATAAATAAAGAGTACCAAAATCATAAAAATCTATATGAAGAAATGCAAAATGAAATAGAATTACAACTAGAAAATATAGAAAAAAATTTCTTAGATTTTGAAAAGGTAATGGAAAAAAATGATTACAATGAGGTTGTTCATATTGTAAAAGCACTGGATGCTATGATAGATCATATGAGTATAGTTGTGGAAGAAACTCCGGATTTGTTATTAATGATAAAACAGTTATTACCAAAAAGAATAAAAGAAATTAAAGGTATTGCTGATTCAATGACAAAAGATGGTTATCCACTTGATTATTTAAATTTAGATTATAATATTGAAGAATCAAAGAAAAATATTAATAAAATTTTTGATAAAGTAAAACTTCTTAATCTAGAAGATTGTATGTTTGAATTAAAAACTATTTTAGACTATTTTGATTCATTGTTTGTTGATTTTGAAAAAGAAAGATTAAGCAGAAAAGTTTATGAAGAAATTGAAAGTGATTTTAGTAAAAAAATAGAAAAAACTAATAAAGTAGTAGAAGATGTATACAATCAGCTTGAAGATATAAAGAAAATGTATGATTTGAATGAAAAAGATATAGAAATAATTCATCAAGTAAAGAAAACTTTAGTAGTTATAAATGATGATTATAAGAACTTAAAGGGAAAAGTTGGAGCATCATCTTCTCCATATTCAGTACTACATAAGGAAATAGAAGATTTAACTTACAGGTTAAAAACAATGGAAGAAGATTTAGATATAGCTCTAAAATCACTTGGAAATATGCACGATGATGAGGTAAGAGCACGAGAGCAATTAAAGGAAATAGAAAGATTTTTAAAACAATCAAAAGATAAAATGAGAGAATTTAAATTACCTGTTATTACTGATGATTACTTTGTTGAACTTAAAGAAGCAAATGAAGCAATAGCAGAAGTAATTAAAGAATTAGAAAGAAAACCAATAGTTATAAAAACACTAAATACAAGAGTAGATACAGCTAGGGATTTAGTTTTAAAACTATATAATACAACCAATGAAATGGTAAAAACAGCAATGTTAGCAGAAAAATCAATTGTATATGGAAATAGATATAGACCGTTTTATGATGAGGTAAATGATGGCCTAGATATAGCACTAGATTACTTTTATAAGGGATTATATAAAAAATCATTAGATAAAGTTTTAAAAACTTGTTCTTTAGTTGATGAAAATATATATAGGAAAATGCTAGCTATTTATGATAAATAAAAAGGGTAGTGCTATTAATGAATTATTAATAGTATTGGTTTTGTGTTTGATATTAAGTGTTATCTTATTATGTTTAATTTTAAAAAGAGTAAAAGAAGAACAATTTAGAACATTAAAAAATGATTTAGATATATTTATAAATAGTAGTACATTGTATAATATTGAAAGTGATACTAATATAATTTCTTTAAAAGAGTTAGTTGATGAAAAAATAATTAGTCAAATTAAGGATCCATTTAATAGATCAACAACTTGTGATTTATACGAATCAAGAATTGAAAGAAATGATAATGAAGTAATAAGTACCTTAAAGTGTGGAGACTACTTAATTACTAAAAACGAGTCGAATAAAAATATAATTTATAAAGTTGATGATTGGAACGAAAAAAATAATAGCAATTCTAATGTAAAAATAGGATATAATTATATAAAAAATGGAAAACTAGTTTTTGATGACTATTATGAAGATTATATGTTTTTATACTTATTTAACAAGCATAATAATACATCATATCAGTCTATCTCAAATATTCCTCAAAACTATAATATAATTAATCAAGTTTTTTATAGAAAATTGACAAAAATAAAAGAAATTTAATTAACAATTTCTTTTTTATATGCTAAAATATAGACGTTTGGAGTTGAAAAGATGGATAGAGTTATATTAATAAAATATGGTGAGTTAACTACAAAAAAAGGAAATAGAAATTTCTTTGTTAATACATTATATAACAATATAAAAAATAAATTAAAAAAATTTGATGTTAAAATATCTAAGGATATTTCAAGAATGTATATTGAGTTTAGAGAAGAAGAATTAGAAGAAATAAAAAAAGTTGTTGATAATATATTTGGTATACATATGTATCATATTGCTTATATTGTAGATACTAATATTGATGAAATAAAAGAAAAATTATTAAAAGTTTTAAAAGAACAAAACTTTAAAACTTTTAAAATTGAGACAAAAAGAAGTGATAAAAGCTTCGAATATAATTCACAACAAATTAATCCTATCCTTGGTAGTTATGTTCTAAAAAATATAAGTGATATAAAGGTTGATGTTCATAATCCAGATGTTTTAGTAAAAGTGGAAGTACGACCATATCACTCTTATATTTATATAAATGGATATAAAGGAAGCGGTGGTTATCCAAATGGAACACAAGCTAAAGGTATGCTAATGTTAAGTGGTGGAATAGATTCACCAGTTGCAGGTTATTTAGCAATGAAGCGAGGAATAAAGTTAGATGCAGTTTATTTTGAAGCTATTCCCCATACCAGTTTAGAAGCTCGTAATAAAGTAATTGAACTTACAAAGAAACTAACCAAGTATACTGATAAAATTAACTTGCACATAGTAAATTTTACTAAAATTCAAGAAGAAATATATAAAACTTGTAATCCAACATACTGTATTACTATTATGCGCAGAATGATGTATAGAATAATGGAAAAACTTGCTAAAAAAAATAAAGGTCTAATAATAATAAATGGTGAATCAATAGGACAAGTAGCTTCGCAAACTCTAACAAGTATGTCAGTAATTAATAATGTTACTAATATGCCAGTTATCAGACCAGTCGCATGTTTAGATAAATTGGAAATAATAGACATAGCAAAAAAGATTGATACATATGAAACCAGTATATTACCTTTTGAAGATTGCTGTACAGTTTTTGTTCCAAAGCATCCAGTAATTAATCCAAATTTGGGTGAATGTTTAAAAATGGAAGAATTATTTGATTATGAGACATTAATTGATGAAGCAGTTAATAGTATTATAACAATGAAAATAGAAGATGATATAGAATCAACGTATAAAGATTTGTTATAGGTATAATTTACCAAAAAAAATTATGTATTATTTGTCATATTTTTCGCAATCTATAAATGTAGGAGGTGAAAAACAATGACAAACAAAGGAAATATGAAAATGAGAGTTCCAGGTGCTAAACAAGCTATCGATAAGATGAAATATGAAATCGCTAATGAATTCGGTGTTAATTTAGGAGCTGATGCAACTTCTCGTGCTAACGGATCAGTTGGTGGTGAAATAACAAGACGTTTAGTTCAAAACGGACTTAACCAAGTAAGTGGAAGCTATTCTCAAAATAACTAATAAATAAAATATAGCTTAAAAGATAGACCATTTTGGCCTATCTTTTGTTTGCAAAAAATAAACAAGAATAAATATTTAAAAAATAGCTATTAATTATTGAAGTTATTTTTTTGATATATGAAAAAAAGTAAATTTATAGTATAATATATAAGGAGGAGAGATAAAATGAAAATTATATCAATTAATGCGGGAAGCAGTTCATTAAAATTTCAATTATTTAATATGGATAATGAAACAGTAATAGCTAGTGGATTATTCGAACGAATTGGAATTGAAGGTAGTTTTTATACTATAAAATATAATGGAGAAAAAATAACAGAGGAAATAGAACTTACTAATCACACTGATGCGATAAAAGTACTATTAGATAAATTAGTAGCTCTTAATATAATTTCATCATTAGATGAAATTGAAGGTATAGGTCATCGTGTTGTTCAAGGTGGAGATAAGTATAAGGAATCAGTTATTATTACTGATGAAGTAATTAATGATATTGAATCATTTAAAGACTTAGCACCATTACATAATCCAGCAGGATTATTAGGAATTAATGCAGTTAAGGAAGCTTTACCTAATGTACCAATGGTTGCAGTATTTGATACAGCATTCCATCAAACAATGCCTGAGTCTAGTTATGTATATCCTGTACCATACTCTTGGTATAGTGATTATAAAGTTAGAAAATATGGATTCCATGGTACTAGCCATAGATATATTGCTTTAAAAACCCAAGAAATACTTGGAAGAGATGATTTAAAAATTATTAGTTGTCATTTGGGTAGCGGTGGTTCTATAACTGCTATAGAAAATGGTAAATCAATTGATACTACTATGGGATTTACTCCTTTAGCAGGTATTATGATGGGAACTAGATCAGGAGATATTGATCCATCTATTATTCCATATGTAATGGAAAAAGAAGGTAAAAATGCTGGAGAAATAGTTGATGATTTAAATAAAAAATCAGGTTTATTAGGCATTAGTGAAGCTAGCCCTGATTGGAGAGATATTCAAAAAGGTGTTAGTGAAGGTGATGAAAAATGCCTTTTAGCCGAAGAAAAGTATATCAAAAGAGTTGTTGCATATATTGCAGAATATTATGTGTTATTAAATAAAGCTGATGTTATAGTATTTACTGCTGGAATGGGCGAAAATAGTGTAACATTAAGAAAACAAGTAATAGATAAATTATCTGCTCTTGGAATTAAAATTGACGAAGAAGCAAATAATACTTCAGGGGAGATTAGAAAGATAAGTGCTGATGATTCATCTACTTTGGTATATGTTATTCCAACTGATGAAGAGTTAATGATTGCTAAAGATACATTAAAATTAGTACAAAATAGGTAATGATATGTATAAACTTATATATAAAGAAATAAAAAAGTTTAAAACAATAGTTATTGCACGTCATGTTGGAGTTGATCCTGATGCCATGGCAAGTCAAATAGCCCTTAGAGATGCTATTAGAGAAACTTTTCCAGATAAAAAGGTAATGGCTGTAGGAACAGGCAGTGCAAAATTTAAATATATTGGTAACCTAGATAAGATGGAAGATATTAGTGATGCCTTATTAATAGTTACTGATACACCTAATAAGTCTAGGGTTGATATATCTACATTTGATGGATTTAAAGAAATAATTAAGATTGATCACCATCCCTTTATAGAAAAATTTTGTGATATTGAATTAATTGATGATACGGCATCGTCTGCATGTGAAATAATAATGGATATGATTAAAAATACTAAATTAGTTTGTAATGAAAAGATTGCAAGAACATTATTTATTGGACTTGTAGCAGACTCTGGTAGATTTTTATATGATAGTTGTAAACCTAGGACATTTTCTCTAGTTTCATACTATTTAGAAACTTATAAATTCAAATTAAGTGAAATATATCAGAAAATGAATTCCAGACCACTATGTGAGGTTAGATTAGAAGGATATATATCATCTAATATGGAAGTTACTGAAAATGGTTTAGGGTATATAAAAATAACAGATAAAATTATAAACAAATATAAAGTTGATTCAGCTGCAGCTGGAAATATGGTTAATAATTTTAATTTTATAGAAGAAGTATTTGTATGGGCTACTATGACTGAAGATATAAAAAATGAAATTATTAGAGTGTCAATTAGATCAAGAGGACCTATTATTAATGATATTGCTGAGGATTTTGGTGGTGGAGGACATCCCCTTGCTAGTGGTGTTAAATTAAAGTCATTTGATGATGCAATGGAATTAATGAATGCTCTTGATAAAAGAGTAGAGGAATATAAAAATTCCAAAGAGGAGGCATAGTATGGATGTTAAAAAGTCAGAATTAGAGGTAATGGCAACAAGACGTAGTCAATATCCTGATAAGCATAGACCAGAATTTTTACTAGTTGGTAGAAGTAATGTAGGTAAAAGTAGTTTTATAAATACGATTCTTTCTAGAAAAAATCTTGCTTATACCTCATCACGTCCTGGAAAAACTCAAACTCTTAACTTTTATTCAGTAAATGATAGGTTATATTTAATTGATGTTCCTGGATATGGTTATGCTCAAGTTGATAAAAAAACACAGGCCAAATTTGGTATGATGATTGAGGAATATCTTGAAAAAAGGGAACAATTAAAAAGAGTTTTTATGTTAGTTGATTTTAGACATAAACCTAGTGAAGATGATTTGCTAATGTATAACTTTTTAAAGTATTATAAAGTTCCAGTAACCATAATAGCTACAAAAGCTGATAAGGTTGGTGGAAGTAAAAAAGATAAAAATTTAAAAGTAATTATGGATACACTAGATTTAGTGGTAGGAGATGATTTGATTGTATTCTCAAGTGTTACTAAATTAGGTGTAAAAGAAGTCTTAACAAAATTAGAAGAATTAAGTGAAATAGAAACCATTTAATTCTTTTTTTCATATTATATTCTAGGTGATAATGTGAAAGTAGAGATAATAAATAGTGAATACCTAACAGTATTTTTGAATAAATGTTACTTTGACGAAATAGATCTTGAAAAGAAATCAGATATAATAGCATGTATAAAAGACATAATATCTAAAATAGATTCTAGATATAGACTTAATTTAAATGGTTTTTATAAAATAAAAGTATTCCCAAATAAAAAGTTAGGTGTTTATTTAGATATTATAAAAATAGATGATAATGATTTTAATGATAGAGCTGATTTTAGAATTGTTATATATCAAGATAGTAATTTTTATTTAGAAATGGATGTATGTGATATAAAAAATATAGATGAAAAAATATATTACAATAATAACTTTTATATTAATATAAATGATATAAATAATATAGATAAATACATGGATTATGGACAAATTATATATGGCGATAGGGCAAAAGAAATAGAATACTACGGAAAAAAACTAAAATAAAAAGAGGTATTTCCTCTTTATATTACTATAGCAATCATGTTATTAGAACCTTTGTTAACAACCTTTGATAATGTTTGTTGTAATTTGTATCTAATATTATCTGGCATTAAGTTTATTTTAGATTGAATACCTTCTTGAACAATAGCATCTAAACTTCTACCAAAAATTTCACTTTTCCAAATATTTGTAGGTTCAGTTTTATTATCTTTCATTAAATAATCAATTAATTCTTTACTTTGTAATTCACTACCTATAATAGGTTCAAACGTTGATTCTACATCGACTCTAATCATATGTATAGATGGAGCTACTGCCTTAAGTTTTACACCATATCTAGGACCTTGTTTTATTATTTCTGGTTTATCTAACTTCATATCTTCTATAGAAGGTGTAGCAACTCCATATCCAGTTTGTTTAACCATTTTTAAGGCATATTTTATTTGATCATATTCACGTTTTGCAATATTAAAGTCTTGGAATAGTGATAATAAATCAGCTTTATTTTTGACATCAACATTAATAATTTGGGTTAAAGTTTTATTATATAGTGATGATGGAGCTGTTAGATTAACAGTAACTATTCCGGTTGATGGATCAACCTCGGATAAGTAACTTTTTTCAATCATATCACTATTCATAAAGTGACTGGTTATATTTTCAATATCTTTTAATTTATCAACCTCAACAACACTTTCCTTAATACACTTTATGTATTCTTGTTTAACAGGATGATCATGATTTAATATTGCTATCCACTCTGGCATATTTACTTTTACTTCAAGAACAGGAAATTCATATAAAGCTTCTTTTAGGATATTATACATGTCTTTTTCATTCATTGCTTCAACACTAATTGGTAATACAGGTACATCATATTCTTCTTTTAATGAATCTGCTAAACGTTCAGTTTCAGGTAAAGTAGGGTGAGTTGTGTTTAAAATTACTATAAATGGTTTTCCAATACTTTTTAATTCACTTATAACTCTATTTTCTGCTTCTAAATAATCATTACGATTAAATTCACCAATTGAACCATCAGTAGTGACAACAATACCAATAGTTGAATGTTCTTTTATAACTTTTTCTGTACCAACCTCAGCTGCTTCTACAAAAGGAATTTCTTCATTGTACCAAGGTGTTTTTACCATTCTAGGTCCATTTTCATCTGAGGCTCCAACAGCTTTATCAATGACATATCCAACACAATCTATTAATCTTATATTACAACTAAAGTCATCAATTTGAATTTTAGCAGCATTGTTAGGAACAAATTTTGGTTCTGTTGTCATAATAGTTTTACCAGCAGCACTTTGAGGTATTTCATCAAGTGCTCTTTTTCTTTCATATTCATCTTCTATATTTGGAACAACTAGTGTTTCAATCATTTTTTTTATAAATGTACTTTTTCCAGTTCTAACGGCACCAACTACTCCTAAATAGATATCTCCACCACTACGAGCTGCTATATTCTTAATAATTTCTTGTTTTTCCATTCTACATTCTCCTTTATTCACTTTAACTTTATGTTAATTAATAAATATATATGCAAGAAAAAAAGAACTATTAAAAGTTCTAAAACATTTTATCTATATCCTTTGGTACATTGTCCTTAATAATTGCGTTAACTATTTTATCTTCTCTTTCTTTTTCAACTGGTCTACCAGTTAATTCTGAAATTTCTTGTACCATATTTCTAAGTACTTTTTCATCTTTCATATTAGAATTTTGAAGTTTTTTTGCTAAAGATAATATGGTATCTTTATTAACATTAGTTTTCTTTTCTACTTTTTTAAAAAAGTTATCTCCAAACATAATAACCTCCTACTAGATTATATGTTAAATAAAAAATAATGTTAAAAAAAGAAAGATTTAGTACATCCTTCTTTCTAACTTTTCTAATTGTTTTTTATACTTAGCTCTTTTTTTAGCAATTTCTTGACATTGTTTTGAAAATACTTCAATAGTTATAGCTTTTTTATCATATCTATCCTGCAGTATTTCTAAAGCTCTATCTAAACCTTCTAATTCAGTCTTTGGATCTTTACGTTGGAAAAACATTATTCATCACCACTCCTATTCTTAAATTGTATCACAATAGGAGTTCCCTGTAAATCAAAGTTTTCTCTTAACTTGTTTTCTAAATATCTTTCATATGAGAAATGAACTAGGCCTTTATTATTAACTCTTAAAGTAAATTTTGGAGGTTTAGTTCCTGTTTGTGATGAAAAATATATTTTAAGTCTTTTTCCTTTATATGAAGGTGGTATATTTAATTGATAAGCATCCATTATAACATCATTTAGAATACTTGTCTTAATTTCTCTATTAATATTTTCTTCTACTTTTAATATCTCAGGCATTAATGTATGAATTCTTTTTTTAGTAAGGGCAGATAGGAATACAACAGGTGCATACGTTGCAAATTGAAATTCTGCTCTAACTAGTTTTTTATAATCGTTTATAGTAGTATCTTTAACAGTATCCCATTTATTCACTACTAAAATTAATCCTTTTCCTTTTTCTATTGCATATCCAGCAATATGTTTATCATGTTCTGTTATACCTTCTTCTGCATTAATAACAACAAGACATAAATCACTTCTATCTATTGATCTCATTGAACGAAGAAGACTGTATTTTTCAACTGATTCAAATACTTTCCCTTTTTTTCTCATACCAGCAGTATCGATTAATACATATTCTTTTCCATGATATTTCAAAACTGAATCAATAGAATCTCTTGTAGTACCAGCTATATTTGATACTACCACACGTTCTTCATTAAGTAAGGCATTAGTTAATGAACTTTTACCAACATTAGGTCTTCCGATTATAGAAAACTTTAATCTATTATCTTCTTTTTCTTCTTGAGTACTATTAAAGTTCATTGTAATAGTATCCATTAGTTCAACAAATCCAGTATTATGAATACTACTAATTGGAATATAAGTATCAAAACCTAATTCATAAAAATCATATACATTATTTTTAGCATCTTTAAAATCCATTTTATTAATAGCAACAATTACTTTCTTTTTAGTTTTTCTAAGTAAGTCTCTAACGATTAGGTCGTTAGAGGTTAATCCTTCTTTGCCATCTACCATGAATATTAAAATATCAGCTTCATTAATAGCGATTTCTGCTTGCATTTTTATTTCAGTATTAAAAGTTGCTTTTTCTAGGTCTATTCCACCGGTATCAATTAAGTGAAACTTCTTATTATTATATGTAGCTTCCTGATAAATTCTATCTCTTGTTACACCAGGAATGTCTTCTATTATAGCAATTTTTTTTCCAACAATCTTATTAAAAAGGGTACTTTTACCAACATTGGGTCTCCCTACAATTGCAACGACAGGTGTAGCCATACTATCCCCTCCAAACTCGAATGTATTATAGCATAAAAACATTTTGTTGACAAATTATTGACTTAAATAGTAAAAACTATAATTTTTAACACTATAAATATTTAAAATTTCATACAAATTACACATAGTCTATGTTATACTTGTTACAGTAGGATGGTGATTTTATGGATAAAGAAAATCAAATGGAATTAAAAGAGAAAAATGAAATAGAATTAAAAGAAAAAAATAATATTGAATGGTATGATAACCCTAATCTTATTACAACAATAGGAATTATTACTTTGATATTAGTAATAGTTTTATCTCAATCTTTTGCGGTAAAGAATAATATGAGTTCTAATGAAATTTTAAGGAGCTTACTAAATCATAATAGTATTTATTTAGTAGGGTTATTATATTTTGTACCATTAAAAACTAAATCTGGGAAAAAGTATTTTGATTTTTTCAACTTGTTTTTTGTACTAATATATGGAATATTTACCATAACCTCAATACTTACAGTAATACAATCATTTGGATTGATTTCTATTGTTAATTTGTGTATTAATATTATGCTACTTACTTATATGGTTCATTCACTATTATATAATACTAGAATATGGAAAGAGTTTAAACTTGAAAATTCTCCATTTAATGAAATTAAAAATATTAATTATTTTTATACTGTTATTATTTTATCAGTAGTATCTTTAACAGTTAATTTGATTCAAGCGTCAACCTTTGATGGGGCATTTTTATCAATATTAGGAACTATTTATATAATGATTTTGTCTAGGTATATATACTTATATAAAGAACATATAAATAAAAAGATGATGGAAAAGTCAGCAAAAAAGAAAAGCACAAAGAAAAAGAAGGGGGAAGTATAATATGAATATGTTTGATGAAATAGATAAGCTAAAAAAAGATTTACCTACTTTAAAAACAGTTACAAATGAAGTTTCTAAAAACAATTTAAATAATTATCAAATTATTGCTTTAGTTATAATGGGAGCTGGAATTTGTATTGGAGTAATATTTGGAAATGTTTTTCCTGCTTGTGGTTCTACTTCTGGACTATATTCATCTTGTTCAACTACAGAATTTAACTTTTCACTAACTCTAACAATATGGTTTGCTTCTTTCCTTATTTGTGTTTTATTTTATGGTATGGGAACTATTATATCTTTACTAAAAGCTATTAATAATAATTTAAGTAAAAAATAGAAGAAACTATCTATATATTTGATGACAGAACTCCAATATTGTAGTATAATGTAACTAGAATATAATGGAGTATAGAAGTTATGATAGATAGGAAAAATATCTACAACTTAATATTTTATAAAAAAAAGAAACTTACAGAAATGTTGGTTCTTTTTGTCGTTATAATACTTGCTTCATTTACTAATGTTTCTGCAGAAAATAAAAAGTTTGAATTTAATTATACAGGAGATTATCAAACCTTTACCGCTCCAGCAGATGGAACATATAAAATACAGTTATGGGGAGCTCAGGGTGGAGCATCACGTGAAGATAATAAAATATCAACAATTCGTGTTGGTGGATATGGAGCATACACAGCAGGTATGATTGAGTTAAAAAAAGGACAAACTATTTATATCTACGTTGGTGGTAAAGGACAAGATGGAGTAAAATCTGGTTATGCCAAAGGTGGATATAATGGTGGTGGCCGAGGAGACTATGATCATTCTGATGATGAAGGAGCTGGTGCTGGTGGAGGTGCTACAGATATACGTCTAACCTCAGGAGTATGGAATGATTTTGCTTCATTAAAATCAAGAATTATGGTTGCGGCCGGTGGTGGAGGTACTTCATGGACCTCAGTAATTGGTCATGCTGGAGACTTAACAAGTCCTGATACAGCAACAAGTAAAGGGGCAACTCAAACAACTGGATATCAATTTGGAGTTGGACAAAATGGTGTATATAAATATTCAAACATGACTACCGGAGGTGGTGGCGGAGGCTACTATGGAGGTCTTGCTACTCAAAAATCTGGTGCTGTTACAAATGGATCTGGAGGTTCTTCGTTTATATCTGGATATGATGGTGCAGATGCTATTGATGAGAGTTCAACTAGTTCAAGTATTGTTCATACAGGACAAAGCATTCATTATTCAGGAATGAAGTTTGATTACAGTATTATGATAAGAGGTAATGGAACCGTAAAAGATGGATCATCATATGTTCAATACTTAATGCCTGGAACTGATGGTACTAAATTAGCTCAAGGAACAGGTAAAACTGGGAATGGTTATGCTATCATTGAATACCTTGATGATTTAAAAACATCAGATTATCCAAATTATTCAGTAAAAGAAGGCTATACGTTCAAATATGCATATACAGGAAGTTATCAAACCTTTACTGCTCCAGCAGCTGGTACTTATAAATTAGAGGCTTGGGGAGCAAAAGGTGGTTTTGGTATGCGTGATAGTTCCCTAACATATCATGGGGGATATGGAGCATATGCAGCAGGTACAATCCATTTAGATAAAGGAGCTAAATTCTACGTTTATGTAGGACAAGCTGGATACAACGGTCGTGCCAATGGAAGATATATTGGTGGTTACGGCGGCTGGAACGGCGGAGGAAAAGGTGGAGATGATTCAAATCACGATAGCAATCCCGATGAAGGAGGTGGCGGTGGAGGAGCAACAGACTTCAGATTAACTGCAACATCATCACCTACAATTTGGAATGAATTTGACTCATTAAAAGATCGTGTTTTAGTAGCTGGTGCTGGTTCCGGAGGAACGTACGGAGGATATGGAGAAGCTGGGGCACTAAGATTAAACCAAACAAATGGTTATAAATTTGGTCTAGGACAAGCTGGATTTGCTGCTACTGGAGGTTCCGGTGGCGGAGGTGGAGGCTACTTCGGTGGTATATCTAATCAATGTGATACCTGTGAAGGATATGGAGGAACTTCATACGTATCAGGTAGTTCAGATGATTTAGCTATAACAGCTGATTCTACTAGTGATAATATTACATTAAAAGAAGATTCTATCCATTACACTGGTCTAACTTTTAAAAATCCAACTAAAGTAAATGGTAATACTGCTATGCCAAATGGCTTAAGTTTAACTAATGCAACAATGACAGGAAATAATAACAATGGATATGCTAGAGTTACAATCTTGGAATTAGATAATGGATATCCACAACTAAAAAGCCTATCAGTTACGGGAGGCACTTTTAAACAAAGTTTTGACAAGGATACATATACTTATGATGTTTATGTTGACAGTGAAAATACTGTAGTAAAAATAGATGGTGAAGGCTTAAATGAAGATGATGTTATCTTTAGAGGTCTTGGTGATGTAACATTAAAAGCTGGAGAAAACAAAGTGCATATTGGCTTAGTTAATGATCTTGGAAATGTAACTATTTATTCATTAAATATTCATAGATCTAAATCAAATTACAAGTATTTAGCAGATTTAAAAATAGATGGTACTTCAATAGAAGATTTTGATCCTACAACTTTAACTTATACTGTAGCACTTGAAGATACAGTTGAAAATATTAATATTGAAGCTATTCCAGGAAGACCTTCTCAAGAAATAACTGGAGATGGTGATACTGAAATAAATTTTGGAACAACTAAAAAGGAAATTGTTGTTGTGAGTGAAGATGGAGAAGAAATGACAACATATACAATTAACTTTAAAAAGTCAAATTCTTCAAAACTAAAAAGTTTAAAAATAGAGGATTATAAATTAGATCCAACTTTTGCTCCAAACACTTTAGATTATACAGTGGCAATTTCAACGGGTTCATTGTATGTTGATGTTGATGCCATACCATATGATAAAAGTGCTAAAGTAACGATTACTGGTAATGGTTATATTCCACCTAATAAAACAAGTGTAATTAAAATTTTAGTTGAACAGGAAAATGTTGCGCCAACTACATATCAAGTTTTAGTAAAAAGAGAGGGTTCTGTAGAGAACCAAGAATCCAAGTATGAATGTAGTGGGGAATACCAAGAATTTACTGCACCAGGAACTACATATTATAAAATTCAAAGCTGGGGTGCTAGAGGTGGATATGGTAGAACTAACTGGTCACTAAAATACAGAGGCGGATATGGTGCTTATACAGAAGGAGAAATTTATCTAAAGAAAGATCAAAAATTATATATATATGTTGGTTGTGCTGGAGCAAACGGTGGAACTCCTAGTAGATATTTAGGAGGTGCCGGAGGCTGGAACGGTGGAGCCAAAGGTGGAGATGATTCCAATAAAGATTCACAACCAGATGCCGGAGGCGGTGGTGGTGGAGCTACTGATATAAGACTTAAAAATACGTCTTCAAAAACAGTTTGGAATGAATTTGATAGCTTAAAATCGAGAATTATGGTTGCTGCCGGAGGCGGTGGTGGTAATTATTCTGGTTCAGGAGGAGCTGGAGGTACTTTAGTAGGAACTACTGGATATGGTAAAAAAAGTATTCCAACTCAAACAACAGGATACGCCTTTGGATATGGTATGCCAGGTGGAAAATGTACAGATGGTTCAGGAGGAGCTGGAGGCGGTTACTTCGGAGCTTATTCTGGATCTGGATGCTCTAATGGAGGAGGAGGAGGTTCCTCTTATGTTTCAGGATGTGAAGATTGTGTAGGAATATCAGAAGGATCTACTAGTTCTGATATTATATCATCAGGACAAAGTGCTCATTACTCCTCATACACTTTTGAAAATATAACAATGTTAGATGGAACTGAATCAATGCCAAGTCCAAAAAGCGGATATATAACTGGTAATAATGATAACGGATATGTAATAATAACTGCTGGAAAAGATCGCTCAGCAAACAATTTCTTAAGAGAAATAACAACAGATAAAGGAACACTATCACCTACATTTGATATGCAAACTTATGAATATAATGTTCAATTAGATAGTGAAGATGATGAAATAACTATCGGTGCAAAATTAGAAGATGATACTGCAACAGTAAGTGGAATAGGAACACATAAAGTTAAAGCTGGAACAACTGCTTTTCCTATTACAGTTACAGCTGAAAATGGTGAGATAAGAACTTATACAGTAAATGTTACAAGAGAAAAATCATCAAATGCAACACCTACAGATATTACAATTTCAGGATTGATACCTAGTCTATGTTTATTAAATGAAAGCTATTGTAAGCTTGATACAGAGTTTGATCCTGATACTAATACTTATAATATGACTGTACCAAGTCGTATTAAACAATTACAATTTACAGTCACTAAAGGACATTACTATCAAACAGTGACTGGTGATGGAGTTGTATCCTTAGGTAGTGGTATGAATATGATAACTATTGAAATAACTTCTGAGGATGGAACTAATAAAAAAGCCTATACTTATAACATAAATAGAGATATGACTGGTAATGCCAATATTGAAAATTTAGAAGTAGTAGATCCAAAAGTAGACATTAATTTTGATCCAGATATAAGTGAATATTATTTTTCTATACCAAATGAAAATACAAGTATAGAATTAAAGGTAACACTTGAAGATGTTAATGCAACATATGAAATAATTGGTAATGAAAACTTTGATGTTGGACTAAATTCAGTTATTATAAGAGTTACTGCCCAAAACAAGGAAATAAAAGATTATATTTTAAATGTATATAGGGAACAAAGTGGAAATGTATTTTTAAGTGATTTAACAGTGAAAAATGCCGATACATTATATGAACTAAATCCAACATTTAATAAAATTATTAATTCTTATACTCTAACAGTTCCAAATGATGTTGATAAAGTAGATATAGAAGCAACTGCTGAGCATAACTTAACAACTATTGCTGGTACTGGAGAAAAAGAATTAAAAACAGGAATTAATAAATTTAATATTACAACTACTGCAGAAGATGGCTCAACTGAGGTTTATACAGTTGTAATTACTAGAGAAAAGTCAAATGATGCAACTCTAAAAACACTTGATGTTTTAGAAGGTGTTATATCACCAAAATTTGATAAGGATACAACTAGTTATCAAGTAGAGGTAGCCCCAGGTATTACTTCATTACAAATGAATATAGAAACAACAAGTGATAAAGCAGTCTATAAAGTGGTTGGTAATAGTGGCTTTAAAGTTGGTGAAAATACAGTAAATATCGTTGTAACCGCAGAAAATGGTAATAAAAAAACATATACAATTAAGGTTATTAGAAAAGCTAGTGAAAATACGTATTTAAATCTTTTAACAACAGATAAATATGATATGGAAACAATTTTTGAAAAAGAAAAAGAAACCTATGACATAACAGTAGATAATAGTGTTACATCTATTAATGTATCAGCTATAGCAGAAGATAAATTATCAAAGGTAGTTGGTGCTGGAAAATATAGTTTGAAAACAGGTAACAATGAAATAAATATTGTAGTAACAGCTGAAAGTGGAGATAGTAGAGTATATACTTTAAATGTATTAAGACAAAAAAATAGTAATGCTAATTTACTTTCTATTACAACAGATAAAGATGTAGTCTTAAATCCAGAATTTGATAAAGACAATGTTAATTATCAAATAGAGTTTGATAATGAAATAAATGAACTAACAGTTGCAGGATTACCTGAGGTAGCAACAACAACTGTTAAAGGTAATGGTACTTATAAACTAAATGTTGGAGAAAATCAAATTATTCTAGAAACAACTGCAGAAGATGGTAGTGTAAAAGTTTATACCATTAATATAAACAGACATAAGTCATCTAATTGTAATGCCCAAATGATAATTGCAAAAGAAAGTGTTTTGGATCCAACATTCGACAAAAATATAACCTCATACGAATTAAGAGTGTTAGAAAATGTCACTTCTCTTAACTTAATAGTTATTCCTGATGATGTTAATGCAACATATGAAATAGTTGGTAATGAGAATTTTGAAATAGGAAATAATATAGTAAAAGTAATAATAACAGCAGAAGATTCTACTACTAAGGAATATACATTAAATGTTTTAAGACAAAAAGCCGGAACAACAAGTAATAAATTGGAATCTTTATCTATGAAGGAAAAAGATTTTGAACCAGAGTTTTCGCCTGATGTTCTATATTATGAAGCAACAGTTCCATATAGTATTACTAAAGCAACTCTGGAAGGGGAACTTGATGATAAAAATGCTACTGTTACAGGACTAGGAAGTAGAAATCTACAAGTTGGTAAAAATGTTTTAGCAGTTTCAGTAACATCTACAGAAGGAGTTGTTAGAACCTACCAAGTAGTAGTAACAAGAGAAGAAAATGATGAAGCAAGATTATCTAACTTACAAGTATCAGGTTCTACATTAAGTCCAATCTTTAATAAAGATACCTATGAATATTCTATAACAAGTACTAATTCGAATTTAGTGATAGATGCAACACCGATTGATAAAGATGCAACATATGAAATAATTAATAACTCCAATTTAGAAATAGGTAAATCAGATGTTATTATAAGAGTTACTGCAAAAAATAAAATAACAACTAAAGACTATGTTATACATGTAGACAGAAAAGCATCTGACAATAATAACTTAAAATCACTTTCTATTGATGATTTGGATATTACTCCAGAGTTTTCTAAAACAACCACAGTTTATTATGCAACTGTTCCTAGAGATGTTAACAATATTCAAATAAATGCTTTAGCAGAAGATATTAATGCAACAGTAGATGGTATTGGTAATGAAGAATTAGAGGTAGGAAAGAATTATAAAGAAATAACTGTTACTAGTGAATCTGGAAAAACTAAAGTTTATACAATAATTATTACAAGAACTCCAAATGATAATATTTATTTAAAAGATTTAACTGTTAGTAGTGGAAACTTATCACCGGAATTTGATAAGACAGTTAATAATTATAATGTAGAGGTTCCTTATGATGTAGAAGAAATATTAATTGATGGTTTGACAGAAGACTCTACATCAATAGTATCAGGCCTTGATAAATATAAATTGGAAGTTGGAGAAAATAAAATAAATATTACAGTAACTAGTGAAGCAGGTACAACTAATACTTATGTTATAACGGTAACAAGAAAAGATATAGTAAGTTCTAAATTGAAAAAACTAGAGGTAAAAAACTACTTATTAAATCAAGAATTTAATCAAGATGTTTATGATTATCAAACTAATATAGATTATGAGGTAACCTCTCTTGATTTGGATATTGAAACAGTGGATAAAAATGCTACTTATGTAGTGGAAGGAAATAATAATTTTGCAGTAGGTACTAACACAGTTACGATAGTGGTAACTGATAGTGAAGGCCTAACTAAAACAAGCTACACTTTAACTGTAAATAGGCAAAATTATTCTAATACTTACCTAAGCTATATTGATGTATCAAGGGGAACATTAACACCAACATTTGATAAGGCTAATCTTTCTTATACAGTAGAGGTTGCAAGTGATGTAGAAGAAACTGAGATTTTAGCAGAAGCTGAGATAGAATCTAATAAAGTAGATGGTACAGGAGTTCATAAATTAAATCCTGGTAGTAATAAAATCCCTATTACAGTAACCTCAAATAGTGGAATTACAAGAGTATATTACGTTAATGTAATAAGAGCATTAAAAGATGATAATTATTTAGAATCATTACAAGTAAAAGTAAATAATGTTTCTCAAAACTTAAATCCAGAATTTTCAAAAGATACCTTGTCATATACAGTAGATGTTCCAGTTGGTACAACAAGTGCAACCATAATGGGAACATATTCTAAAGATGCCACTATAACAGGATTAGGTACTAAAACAATTATTCAAGGTGAAAATAAATTTAACATTGTAGTAACTAGTGAAAGTGGTAATGTAAAAACATATACAATAATAATAAATAGAGAAGCATCTAGTGATAATTATTTAACAGATTTAATACCAAGTGTTGGAACATTAGAACCATCATTCTCATACTATGAAACTGATTATACTTTAAGACTAGATTCATCAGCGGCTCTACTTTCATTTGAAGTTGGTACAAGTAGTCAGTTTGCAACAGTCGAAGGAATAGATAGAATGATTGTCCCAGATGGAGAATCAACAAGAAAAATAGTAGTAACTGCAGAGGATAAAACAACAAGAATTTATACTATTACAGTTATTAAAGATAGAGCAGATGAGGCAAGATTATCTAGTTTGAGTATTTCTGGTTATAAATTTAATGAAACATTCTCAAAAGATACATTTACTTATACTTTAACAGTTCCTAATTCTAAAAGGACAATTCTTTCAAGTGAAGTAGAAGCTATTCCAATAGATAGCAATGCAACTGTTGAGAAAACAAGTTCAATTAAACTATCATCTACATCTACTAATATTTATACAGTAGTAGTAACCGCTAAAGATGGATTTACTAAACAAAATTATTATATAAATATAGATAGAGAAAAAAGTAGTGAAGCTTTATTGCAGAGTCTAAAATTTAATGTAGGTGTTTTAACACCTGGATTTAATACATCACTTGATGAATATACTCTAACAGTACCAAATACCATAAGTGAAATAACAAAAGATAATGTAGAGGCTATAGCAACAGATGAAGAAGCAACAGTAACAAAAATGGAAAAATTAGAGTTAACAAATAAAGTAAATGTATATAAGATACAGGTTACTAGTGCTGATAAAACAGTTACTAAAGAATATATAGTTAATGTTTTATTTGAACAATCTAATGATGCTACATTAAAAAGCTTAACTACAGATGTTGGAACATTTGAAAGCGAGTTTGATTCAGAAAAATATGAATATACAGTAAATGTAACAGATAAAACAGATAGTATAACTATAAATGCGGAGACAAATGATGAAAAAGCTACTATTTTATCTGGAGTAGGAGTGCATGCTTTAGATGATGATGAAACAACTATTAATGTTACAGTAGAAGCAGAGGATGGAACTATAAAGATTTATACAATTAAAGTTGTAAAAAGCATAACTACAGAACGTTTATTAGAAAACATTTCTATATCAAATGATTTGTGTTCATCTAATAACTGTGATTTAAGTCCTAACTTTAGTGAAGATGTTTTAGATTATTCAGCAATTTTAGAAAATGAAATAGAAAAAATTGATATTAATGTTTCGAAGAAAAATCAATATCAGGTAGTAAAATATTATGATGATTTAACTGATGAAGAAATATCTAATAAAGATTATTCATTAAAAGTAGGTACAAATAAAATCAGAATAGAAGTTTCTAATGGAGTTGGTGACAAAACTAACTATTTACTAACTATTGAAAGAAAACAGTCAAGTAATAATTATTTGAAGTCTCTTGAGATAACTAATACAGAGGTTGATTTAGAGTTTGAAAAAGATAAACAAGAATACTTTATAACAATTCCTAACGATTTAGATAAAGTAGTAGTAAATGCAACTCCAGAGGTAAAATCAGCTTATGTAAAAGTTAGTGGTTCTACTTATCTTAATACAGGTAACAATGATGTAATAATAACAGTAACTGCAGAGAATGGTGATGAAAGAGAATATATTATTCATGTTTATAAGTCTGATGATGCTAATACATTCTTACAATCTTTAACAATATCTTCAGGAGTAATTTATCAAACTACTCCAACATTTAAAAAGACAATATATGATTATACTGCTAAAGTACCTTCATCAATTAATAAAATAACAATTGATGCTGTACCAGAGGTTGCTACAACAACAGTTACAGGTACAGGAGAAAAAACATTAAAAACAGGTATTAACACTTTCACTATAGTAACAACATCAAAAGAAGGAGTAAGTTCAACTTATAATATTGTAATTACTAAAGAAAAATCAACAAAATTATATTTGAAAGAACTATCTGCAAAAGAGGGAGCATTTAATGAGACATTTGATAAAGAAAAAACATCATATACAATGAATGTTAGTAGTGATGTATCAAATCTAGATTTAAAAGTTGTTCCAGAAGATAGTGATGTAAATTATAAAATCTATGGAAATCAAAATTTTGTTACAGGAAAAAATAAGGTTTTAATTGTCTTAACAAATAAAGATAAAACCGTTACAACAACATACCAAATAGATGTTATAAGAAAAGCAAGTAGTAATAATTATTTAAAAAGTTTAAAAGTTAATAATGAAGAATTAATGTCTGAAGAAAAACGTACCTTTACTGAATTTGAGGTGAATGTCTCAAAAGATACAGATCAAATAGATGTATCTGCAATTGCAGAGGATACGCTTTCTAAAGTAATTGGGACTGGTAAATATTCCCTAGATTATGGAAAAAATAAAATAGTAGTAGAGGTAGAGGCAGAAGATGCTAGTATTAGAACTTATACTATAACTGTAAATAGAGAATATGATAATGATCTTTTCATGATTACAACCAATAGAGGAGATCTAACTCCAGAGTTTTCACCTGATACATTGGATTATTATTTAGATGTAGAAAGAAATGTAAAAGATATTACTATAGCTGCTGTAGCGTCTTCCAAAACAGCTACAGTAGAAGGTGATGGGTATCATGAACTTTTACTAGGTGAAAACATTTTCCAAATTAAAGTATCTCAGAAGGATGGCACATCAAAAACTTATACACTTCATATAACTAGAAATAAATCTGATAACAATTACTTAAAGAGCCTATATATTCATGAAGGAGAATTATCTCCAACCTTTGATAAGAAAACTACATCATATAAAATAGAGGTTCCATATGATGTAGAAGAATTAACAATTGATAAAGAATTAGATGATATATATGCAACATCTGTAGTATCTGGTAATAAAAACTTAAAACTAGGTGAAAATACAGTAGAAATTAAAGTAATATCAGAACAAGGAAATGAGCGAATATATACTTTAACAGTTATTGTTCAAAAAGAAGAAGAATATAGTAATAGATTAAAAGAATTAACAGTAAGTAAAGGTAGTCTTTCACCTGATTTTTCAAAAGATACATTATCATACACGGTAACAGTACCAAGTACAGTAAATACAATAACAATAAGTGGAGTTTTAGAAAGTGTAAATGCAAAAGTAACTGGTTTAGGAACTCATAACTTGAAATCTGGTAGAAATGAATTTCCAATTGTAGTAACTAGTAAAGATAATAAAACTAGAACTTATTCAGTAATTGTATATAAAGTAGAATCAAGTGATGCAAGATTAAAATCAGTTACATTTAAAGAAGGTGTTCTATCTCCATTATTTGATAAAGATATTGATACCTATACAATGGCAGTTGATAGTAGCGTAACCTCACTAACAGAGACTGTTGAGCCGTTAGTTGAAGGAACTACATATGAAATAACAGGATGCGAAAACATTCAAAATGGTACTACTACAGTTGTAATTGAAGCAACAGCAGGAGACGGAAAAACTAAAAAGAAATATGAGATAGTAGTTACTAAAGAACAGTCAACAAATAATTACTTATCATCCCTATCTAGTAATATTTCAAAATTAGAACCAGAGTTTGATAAGACGAATACAGGACCTTATATTATAAATGTAGATGATACTATAAACTCCATAACTTTATATGGTAAAGCAGAGGATGAAAAATCAACAATAACAGGTCTTGGACTACATCAAATTAATAGAGGAAAAAATACTATAAATATATCTGTAACTAGTGAAACTGGAAGTGTTAGAACTTATACAGTTATAGTAAATAAAGCTCTTAGTAGTGATAATAGCCTATCTCTATTAGCTGTAAGTGATGGAACTCTAACTCCAGAATTTTCAAAAGATATTTTGAGTTATGATTTAGAACTAGACAGTATAGTTGATGAAATAACAGTTTTGGGTATTGCTAATAATAAAAATGCAACTGTATCAGGAAATGGTAATTATACTATTACATCAGAAGAAACAACAATAAATATAGTAGTAACTGCAGAGGATGGTACTTTAAAAACATACACAATAAATGTTAGTAAAAAACGTGATGTTAGCTCTAAACTACTTGATATTAAAGCTAGGGAAGGAGTACTTTCACCAGAGTTTGATAAAAATACTTTGGAATATATGATTACAGTACCAAATGAAGTTACAAGTCTAAATTTAAGTGTAGTTAAAGAAGATGATACGGCAACTTATGAAATAGAAGGTAATGAAAACTTTAAGGTAGGAGCAAATCAAGTAAATATAGTAGTAACGGATAAAAATAATAATAAAACTACATATAAACTTAACGTAATAAGACAAACTGCAAGTAGTAATTACTTGAGTGATATTACTGTTAGTGAAGGAAACTTATCTCCAAAATTTAATAAAAAGACTCAATATTATGAGGTTACAGTTGATTCTAATGTCGATAAAATAACCGTTACTGGTATTTTGGAAGATAGTAGTGCAACGATAGATGGAAATGGGGAGAGAACTTTAACAGTAGGAGACAATTATATATACTTAAAAGTTACATCAAAAACTGGTGTAGAACGTATTTATACAGTTAATGTTATTAAAAAGAAATCAACAAATAATTACCTTAAATCATTAACTACTAATATTGCTACATTAACTCCTAGTTTTGATAAAACTAAAAATGATTATCATATTACAGCATTAGAAGGAACAAATGAAATTGAAATAAGTGCTATAGCAGAAGATGAAAAAGCAGTAGTAACAGGAGTAGGAAATTTCAGTGTAGAAAATGGATTAAATACTTATGAAATAGTAGTAACTGCGGAGGATGGAAGTACCAATATTTATACTATTACAGTAGAAAAGTTAGCATCTTCTAATAATAATATAGAAAATATAATTCCATCAGCTGGAGTATTAGAACCTAACTATTCAAATAGTATTGATAATTATTTAGTTACAGTAGAAGAAGATGTAAATATGATTGACTTTGATGTTATATTAGAAAGTCAATATGCAACTGTAACTGGTAATACTAATAATTACTTAAATTATGGATCTAATAATATTACAATTACAGTAGAAGCAGAAGATGGTAGTATGAGAGTAGTTAATATTAATGTTATTAGAGAAAAGAATATAACAGAAATAAAGGTTTCAAAAGAACAATTGATTATGGCTGTTGGTGATACAGAAACAATTACTACTGAATTACTTCCTGATGATGCTACAAATAAAGAAACATCATGGGAATCTAAAGATTCAAGTGTTGCAACAGTAGAAAATGGTAAAATAACAGCTAATAAAATAGGTACAACTGAAATAGTAGTATCTAGTGTTAAAAATAGTAGTATAAAGAAAGTAATTACCGTAAATGTCATTAACTTAAAATTAACTTCTAAAACTTATGAAATAAGAAGAGATGATCAAGAATTTCCTTATATTATAGGAGCAGAACAAGGAATAATGCTAGATGAATTTATTAGTAATTTAGACAATAATCCAAGTATGATTCATTTCTATTCAATTGATGGTATTGAATTTACTAATCTTTTAGATGAAAAGGTTAAAACTGGTGAAATTGTCAAATTAGAATATCAAGGAAAGGTCTATGATCAACTATATATAGCAGTAAGAGGAGAAATTAATGGTGATGGAGAGATTAATGTAAAAGATTACAATACAGCAGTAAAACATATCTTGAAGAAAGAAATCTTAGAACATTATTGGTTCTCTGTTGCTAATGTTGATGATGAAGCATCAGGAATAATTAATGTAAAAGACTCCAATAAAATTCAAAATAAAATTCTAGGAAAAATAGGAAGTCTTAATCAGTAATATAACTTTAGATAGAGTCTTATGTAAAAGACTCTATCTGATAGTTATAATATTGTAATAATATATAATAATCTAGATTATAAAATACTAAATATAATATAGATTATTATGTACTATTATGGTAAAATTATAATAATAGGAAGGTAGAGAAGTAAGTATGAAAAAAAGCATGAAAATTTTATTATTTTTATTTGTATCATTATGTTTTTTTGTACCAAAACAGGTTTTTGCAAAAAATGAAGAGTTTAGTTTAGTTGCATCTGATTTTGATATAACAGCTAATGATTGGGAAGGTGATGGTACAGGTGATGAGATAAAAAATGGTAGTTATCTTGAACCTGGACAAGTTATTCAAATAGATGTTTACTATTCTCCTGGTAGTGTAGGAAACCTAGGTTTTAATTATGCTATTAACTATGATAGTAAATTATTTGAACCCGTTTATCTAGATGGAGAACTTTATGTTGATGGTCATACTGATAGTACCTCTCTATACGGTGGTGGAGTATGGCCTGCAGCAGGAACTTCTGCAATAAATAAGAAAAAAACAAACTGGTCATTAGTATCAAATGATACTGGAAGTCAAATAATTATGATTGCTAGTGATTCAAAACAAGACTCAAGTAATCCTTTTGTAAAAGAAGGAATAGTCGCAACATTCTGGATAAAAGTAAAAGATGATGTTTCAAGTGGAAGTGTTCTTAATCTAGAATTTGATAATACAGCTTCTGGAATGTCAGTTGATAGAATTGATGGTGCAAAGGAAACTATAGAAACATCTAATTTATCATTTTTAGTAAACGGAGCAATGAGTTCTGATGCTAGTCTAGATACATTATTATTAACTGGTAACAATGGACTTAATTATATAACTTCTCCATTATTTCAATCTGGTACAAGCATTAGAACATTTTCAGTTATAGTTCCTTATAATGTTTCTAGTATTACTATAGCTGCAACACCAAAAGATTCTACAGCGACAGTTTTAGCTGGGGGTCTTGGTAATAAAAGCTTAAATGTTGGTGATAATTCATTTAATATAGTTGTTCAACCTCAGTCGCCTAGTGCTTCAACTGAAATTTATGTTGTTAATGTTAAAAGATTATCAAATGATACTAGTTTAAAAACATTATCATTATCAGGTATAACACTGGATAATAACTTAACTAGTGGCATTTATACTTATAACGCTACTGTTTTATATTCAACAAGTAAAACTACAGTAACTGCAGTGGCAAATAATAGTGAAGCGAATGTAAAAAGTGGTACTGGTTTATGGGAATTAGTTAATACAGGAGATACTATAAATAGCAGGAAAGTAACTGTAGAAGCAGAGGACTGTAAAGACGAATATCAAGCAGTTTTAGATAATAGTTGTAGTAGTCAAGATTATACTTTAAATATTACTAGGACAGCAGCATCAACTAATAATAACTTATCAGATATTAAAATAGATGGAACAAGTCTTTCTGAATTTGTTTCTAATAATCTTGAATATACTTTAGCTAATGTTGCTAATAGTAAAACTACTATTAATGTAGAAGGTATCTTAGAAGATGAAAAAGCAACTTTAGTTGGTAATGGAGATTACAATTTAAATGTTGGTGATAATACTATTACACTTAAAGTAGAGTCTGAGAGTGGACAAGTAAAAGAATATAAAATAAAAGTAAGAAGACTTTCAAATAATGCTAATTTATCTGCATTAAATGTTACATCAGATCCACAAGGAACCCTATCTCCAAACTTTAATTCAACAATTAATGACTATTATACATATACGTATGATTCAACAGTAACTGAAATAAATATTTCTGCTACTACGGAAGATAAAAATGCTACTATAACTAGTGGTCTTGGAAAATATTCGTCTGGAGATACCGAGGCAAATGTAGTAGTAACTGCAGAAGATGGTACTATAAATACTTATAAAATTAAATTTTCTAGAAATAAATCTAGTGATAATACTCTAAAGTCTTTTTCTATTGATGACTATAGTTTTAATGAAAGTTTTTCTCCTAATAATACACTGTATACAGCAACAGTTCCAGGAACAGTTGATGAGATCAATATAAATGCAGTGGTGAATGATACTAATGCTACACTTGTTAGTGGAGTAGGAAAACATAGCTTAAATTATGGAAGCAATACAATTCAAGTTAGAGTAAAAGCTGAAAACGGCAGTACAAAGGATTATACTATTACAGTAACCAGAAGTAAAAAGACTATTTCAACCCTAACTGATTTAACAGTTGATGGAACAACAGTTAAAGATTTTGCTTCCAATAAACAAGTATATACCTTAGATGATGTTGATTTTTCTAAAGAGACAATAACAATCGGCTATACAAAAAGTGATGCTGATTCAACAGTAACAGGAGATGGAGTAGTTAACTTAAATCCAGGTGATAATACTATTAATATTGTTGTAACAGCACAAGATGGTACCACTAAGACAACATATACAATAAAGGTTTATAGAAAACTTTCTGATAATGCTTATTTAAAGAGTCTAGAAGTTGAAGGTTATGATCTTGAATTTAATAAAACTAAAAATGATTATAGTATTGAAGTACCATATGAGGTAACATCTTTAAATATAAATGCTATTTGTGAATATAGTGGAGCAACTCTTGTGAAGGGTGGTCCAGAGGAATTATCAGTTGGAGAAAATAATTATACATTTGCGGTAACAGCAGCAAATGGTGAAAAAACAAATATATATACTCTTAAAGTAACAAGAAAAAAATCAACTAATACTAATTTGGCTGATATAAAGGTGCTTAACAAGGGGACTAATTATTTACAAGGATTTACTAAAGCAAATCCAGATTATAACATAGTAGTTGATAATTCTATTGATGAGGTTTCAATTGTAGTAACTCTTGATGATAATATTAATCAAACAGTAACAGGAGATGGAATAAAAAAATTAGTAACAGGACAAAATGTATTTGATATTATAGTAACCGCTGCATCAGGTGATAGTAAAAAATATACAATTACTATAACAAGATCATTAAATGGTAATAATAAATTATCTAGCTTAGAAGTTGTTGATCATGAATTAACCCCAAGTTTTAATAAAAATACTACAAGTTATACAGCTACTGTAGATAGTGATGTAGAAGAAATAATGATTAAAGCAACTCCTGAAGAAGAAACAGCAACAGTAGAAGGAGCTGGTTTAAAAACATTACAAACAGGAACAAATACATTTAACATAAATGTAACTGCAGAAAATAAAGATGTAAAAACATATGTAGTAGTTATTACTAAAAAAGCATCAAGTGATAGTTCACTAAAATCATTATCAATAAAAGAAGCTTTATTAAACGAGGCCTTTAGCAAAGAGAAAACTTCATATACAGCTAGCGTAGATAATAAGGTAGATGAAATTAATGTTATAGCAACAGCAAATGATGATAAAGTAAAAAGCATTACAGGAACAGGTAATATTAAATTAAAAACAGGTGATAATACAATTAATATAGTAGTAACCGCAGAAGATAATACAACAACAACTTATACAATTATTGTAAATAGAGCAAAAAGTCTAAATGCTAATTTAACAAGTATTTCTCTATCTAATGGTTATAGTTTAAACGAAACCTTCTCTAAAGATACATTAGAATATACAGCTACTGTACCAAATAGTATGTCTAAAATTTTAATATCTGCAACTAAAGAGGATGAGTTAGCAACAGTGTCTGGTACGGGAACTGTTAATCTTAAAACAGGTTATAATGATATTGAAATTGTTGTTTTAGCTGAAGATACTTCTATAAAGAAGGTTTATAAGATTAAAATATTTAGAGCTCTTTCTAATAATGCTTATTTAAGTAATTTATCATCAACTGATGGTATTATTACTCCAACGTTTGAAAAAACACAAAATAATTATACACTTACAGTACCAAATGAAGTAGTTAATGCGAGTTTAGTAGCAACATGCGAAAATAGTGAAGCATCTATTTCAATTGTTGGAAATGATAACTTAAAAGTAGGAACAAATAAGGCAAGTATAACAGTAACTGCAGAAGATGGAACGATTAATACTTACTATGTTGATATTACTAGACAACCTTCATCAAATAATTTCTTATCTGATTTAAAAGTTGTTGATACAAATGGTAAAAACTATATAGATGTATTTAGTAAAACTAATTTAATTTATAACATAGAAGTAGGAAACGAGATTTCTACTCTTGATATTTCAGCAGTAGCAGAAGATAGTGACACTACTATAACTGGAGTAGGAAAAGTAAATCTAGAAGTAGGAGATAACGAATTTAAAGTTATATCAAAGAGTGCTAATGGTACAATAAGAACTTATGTAATTAAAGTAGTTAGAAATAAAAATAGTAATACTAATTTAAAAAGTCTATCAGTAGATGGCCAAACTCTTGTTCCTGATTTTAATCCAAACGAGGTATCTTATCAATTAAGTGTATCTGCTGATATAGATGAAATTATAATTAATGCAACAGCAGAAGAAGAAAAAACAACTAGTATAACTGGAACTGGTAAAAAGCAGTTAAAAACAGGAGTAAATACTTTTAATATAGTTACAAAAGCAGAAGATGATTCAACAAAAACTTATGTAGTAGTAGTAAATAAAGCAGCTTCTAGTAATAATTATTTGGCATCATTATTATCAAGTGAAGAATTAACACCAAGTTTTGATAGAGAAACAATAAACTATCAAGTAACAGTGCCAAATGAGGTAGATACAATTAGTATTTCAGGAGTAGCAGAGGATGCTAATGCCACTGTAACAGGTAATGATACATATAACTTATCTGTGGGAAATAATTCAATTTTGATAACAGTAACTGCAGAAGATAACTCATTTAGAGTATACACAATTGATGTATATAGAGAACCTTCAACAAATAATTATTTAAAAGATTTAAAAATAAATAATCAAACAATAAATGATTTTTCTAAAACAAAAGTAGATTATGAGTTACAAGTTACTAATGATATAGTTGATATTGATGTTTTTGGAATAGTAGAAGATGAAGCAGCTAATGTAGTAGGAAATAAAAAATGGTATTTAAATACAGGAGTTAATATAATAACAATTACTGTAACAAGTCAGAGTGGAGATTCTAGGATTTATACAATTCAAGTAACAAGAGATAAATCATCTAATAACAATTTAGCATTATTATCAGCTAAAGAGGGAACTTTATCTCCAGAATTTAGTAAAGAAAACACTAAATACACTATGGATGTTCCTTATGAAATTACAAGTCTAAACATAAATGCAATAGCAGAAGATGCAACAGCAACAGTCGAAATAGAAGGAAACGTTGATTTCCAAATAGGAAGTAATAATACTGTATATATTGCAGTAACTGCAGAAGATAATTCGGTAAAAAAATATGAAATAAAAGTAACAAGACTTCCACAAGCTAATAACTTTTTATCAAATTTAAATATAGAAACTGAAGATGGTAAAAAATATTCCCTAACCCCAGAATTTAATAAGAATGTATTAAATTATAATGTTGATATATCAGGGGAGGATAATGTATTAATAATTAGCGGAACTAAGGAAGCATCAAGTGCTACAGTTACAGGTTTTGAAAAAATTACAATTAATGGATACCCATATGTCCATAAGGTTGTAGTAACCTCTGCTGGAGGAGTAGCAAGAACTTATTCAATAACATTTAATAAAATCAAATCAAGTAATGCTAATTTAAAAGAATTATCAATTAGTGGAGGGACTTTAACTCCAGCATTTAATGAAAATACAACAACATATAAAGCAACAGTTTCATCTACGGTTGACAGTATAAATATTACAGCACTTGGGTATGATGGTAGTTCAGTAGTAGGTGCTGGAATTCATTCATTAAGTTATGGAAATAATACCATTAAAATTTCTGTTACTGCAGAAGATGGTAGTGTAAAAAACTATACAATAAATATTGAAAGAGAAAAAGATATTGAAGCAACGCTTTCTAATCTAACTGTAACAAGTGCAAAACTAACTCCAGAATTTAGTGAAAATGTACTAGATTATATAGCTTATATAAGTGATGATGCATCAAATGTGGTAATTACACCAACATTAAGTAATTCACTTGCAAAAATGTCAATTTCATTAAATGATGGATCATATCAAGATATTAGTAGTCTAACAGTAAGTGATTTAGAAAAAGAAAATAAAATAAAAATTAAAGTTCAAGGTAGTAATGATACTAATATATATACTGTAACAATATTAAATCAATCTACTGAAAAGATAACATCTGATATATATGGACATGATATTTCTGATGGTATGATAAAAACAGTAAAAATAAATACAACTTCAAATGAATTAAAAGATCAATTAGATAATGATAACTCTAAGTTAAAGATATATAAGAGTGATGGAGTAACAGAGTGTGGAGCTGGTGATGATTTAGCAACGGGAATGATTGTAAAATTAATAATTAATGATGTAGTTGTTGATCAAAAAATAATTGTTGTTGTTGGTGATACGGATGGTAATGGTTTAATTAATGCAATAGATGCCTTAAAAGTTGTCAATAATATCATCGAAACAGAAAGATTATCTGGACCATATCTAGTAGCAGCTGATACAAACAAAGATAATATTATTAATGCAATAGATGCTTTAAAAATTGTTAACCATATTATAGGAAATGAAAGATTAGATTAAAGGAGAAGTGATTATGAAAAAAAGGATAAATATAACAATAGTATTACTATATGCACTTATAACTTTTATAAGTGCAATAGATGTTAATGCAGGTACAGTTAATGTTAATATAAATGGTAACTCAACAGTTAAATTAAATGATACAATTTCTTTAACTGTAAATGCATCTGATATAATAGGATTCACTGATGGTTTAGCAACTATTCAAGGTGATATATCATATGATGGTGGATATTTAGAATATCAAAGATATAAAAAAGCTGATTCTTCTCCTTTAAGTGCTAGTTATGGAACAACAACAAAAAGATTTGTTGCTTTAGGAATGAGTGGTGAATACATACAAAATGCAGGAGATATTATAACTCTTACATTTAAAGCAAAACAGTTAGGTAAGACAACTATAGGTATTAACAATATAGTAGTTGGTGATACAAAAGCAATAGTTCATGATGCTAAAGGAAATAGTAAAGAAATAGAAATAGTAGCAGATAATCCTAAGCAAGATAATAATAGTGGTAATAATAGTAATAAAACAAATTCTAATAAAAAGAATAATACTACTAATAAAAATACAAGTACAAGTTCAAAAACATCTTCAACATCATCATCTAAATCTAAAGATAATAACTTGGAAAGCATGACTATTAATAATGCTAAAATATCTCCTGAATTTTCCTCATCAGTTACAAATTACAACGTTACAGTTCCAAACGGTACTAAAAAATTAGATCTACATTATAAAACTTCTAGTAAAAGTGCTAACGTAGTAATAGAAGGCAACAATAGTTTAAAATCAAGAACAACTAATACTGTAAAAATAATAGTAACAGCAGAAGATGGTAGTAAAAAAGTTTATACATTAAATGTTACAATATCAGATGATGAGAGTAGTAATAAATTATCTAGCTTAAAGGTCAAAGAAAGTAATTTATATCCAAAGTTTGATTCTGATATTAACGAATATACAATTAAATTAAAGAAAAAGTCTAAAAAACTAACTATAGATGCTGTAGCGAAAGATAAAAGTAGTAAAGTAGAAATTATAGATAATAAGAACCTAGATAAAAATAATAGTGTTGTCTTAATTAAAGTAACTGATAAAAATGGATATAGTAATTATTACAAATTAAAAGTAAATACATCAAAAAGTGAAGTAACTATCTTTGGAATTAATATAAAGTATATAATTGGTTCTCTACTACTATTAGCTATCTTACTACTAATAATTATTATAATATTCAAGAAAAAAGATAAAAAAGAAGATGAAGAAGAACCAGTTGATGACTTGTATGATGATGTTATTACTAAAGATGAGTTAATAGGGGCAATAAATGAAAGAGATTCCAAAAAGTTAAAAATGCTACTAACTCAAGAAGAAGCAAATAAACTTAAAGAAGAAGTAAGAAGAGCAAATGAGAAAGAAGATTCACTAAATACAAAAGATGAACTTGTAAGGGCATTAAGAAATAAAGATACAAAAAGAGTAAACCAAATTTTAGAAAAAGAAAAAAATACTGAAAAGTTAAATAATAAAAGTTATGATGAATTAATAAAACAAGAGTTAATAGATGCAATAGAAAAAAAAGATGTAGATAAAATTCAGAGAATTATCAAAAGTGATAAGGAAACTAGATAGTTTTTAGGTGAATCCTTATGAAAGATATTTCTAATAAAAATATTTTAGATAATGTTGAAATTAAAAATTTTTCAACTAATTCTAAACCTATCAAACAAATAACTAAAAAGAAAAAACGAAAAAAGAAGAAAAAGAAAAAAACAAAAATTTTAATATTAGTTATAGTTATTTTATTAATAATTTTGATATCATTATTTCTAATAATAAATTACAATATATTTTCAAGTGATAAAATTAGTCTAAATTATTCAAAGAATCTATCAACTAATAATGATGTATATATGATAGATGTATCGAAGGTAGTAGAAAAAGCTATGCCATCTTTGGTAGCTATTAGTTGTAAAAGTATTTCTTCAAATGAGGAGTACGGACCAGATTATTTTAAAAATAGTAGTTATACTGAAAGTTCTGGAAGTGGAATAATAGTTGGTAAATCTAGTAGTGAAGTATTTATATTAACTAATTATCATGTTATTGAAAATGTAGAAGAAATAAGAGTTCAGTTCATAAATGGGAAAGATTATATTGCAAATATAAAAGGACTAAAAAAAGAAAATGATATTGCACTCCTTTCAATAAATCTCTCTGATTTAGATATGAGTACAGTAACATCCATTAAAGTAGCAACCATAGGAAATAGTAAAAAGTTAAAAGTCGGAAATGGAGTAATAGCAATTGGAAATTCTCTAGGGTATGGCTTATCAACTACTACAGGTGTAATTAGTGCATTAAATAGAAAAACTATGGTAGATAACTATAATATGGAAATGATACAAATAGATGCAACAATTAATGTTGGAAATAGTGGAGGAGCACTACTAAATAATAATGGTGAAGTTATAGGAATAGTCTCTGCTAAATATTCAACTAAACTATCAGAAACATCAGAAGCAGTTGAAGGAATAGGTTTTGCAATACCCATTTCAAGTGTAGATAATATAATTACAAAGTTTATAAATTCAAATAATTAAATTAGTTTAATCTATACTTTTAAATTTATATTAAAAGTGCTATAATAAATATATAATAATAGAAGGAGAATAATATGGAAGTTGGTAAGAAAGAAAAACAAGAAAATAAGAAAATTAAAATTTTAGTATCATTAATAATAATTGTTATTTTAGTAGTTACAGTTACTATGATATTCCTAAAAAGAAGTAATGAAGAAGAGTTGAACACTTCTCTAAAAGAGATGGGGAAAAACTTTTATGAAAACTTTTATTATGAACAAATTGGTTCATCATCAGATGAAAGAAATGCTCTTCTTTCAAAATTCACTACTATCGGAATAAAAGTTGATTTAGAAAATCTAGGAAGATACAATGATGGTGAATTTAGTAAAGAAATTAAAGAATTTAAGAATAATAAAACAGGAAAAAATTGTAATAAAACTAAAACAAAAGTAATTATATATCCTAAAACACCATATGGAAAAACAGATTATAAAATAGAAACAGAATTAGATTGTGGTTTTAAAAAATAGTAAGTAGAAAAATTATGTTTAAACAACATAATTTTTTTGTTTCTAAATAAGTTTTTCCAGTAAAAAATCCTTATTTTTTATTAAATTTTCCCCATTTTTATTGCATTTTATAGCGATTCATGATAAATTCAATATGTAAGCATACTATGACATGCTTAAAAAAATTTGGGAGGTATTTTTAACTATGAAAAAAGTAGAATTAGTAGAAGCAGTAGCTGAAGAAGCTGGATTAACTAAAGCAGACGCTACTAGAGCAATTGATGCAACATTTGCTACAATTACAAAGGCTTTAGCAGATGGAGATAAAATAGCATTAGTTGGATTTGGAACATTTGGTGTTTCAAAGAGAGCTGCACGTGAAGGACGTAACCCAAGAACAGGTGCTACAGTTCAAATCGCTGCAAGAAATGCAGTTACATTCAAAGCAGGATCAGCTTTAAAAGACGCTGTAAATTAATAACCAGAAACGCCATTTGGCGTTTTTTCTTGTTTAGGAGGATGTTTAATGATATTAAATATAGCAACCTTTAATATTCAAAATAAATATAGGCTTAATAAATACAATGGGATTGATAAATATGGTGATCATACTAAAGAGTTATATAATTTCATAGTTAATAAAAATATAGATATTATAGGGGTTCAGGAGCTTACAAAAAGATATAAGGACAGATTAATTTCTATACTTGGAGATAATTATAAAATATTTGGTAAACTAAGATTTAGAGCACTAACAAATATAATTCCTATAATAGAGAAATATAACGAATCAAATAGTATAATAACTAAGCATAAGGTTATAAGTCATAAAACGCATCAGCTTCCATTTTTTCCTAGTATACCTAGGATTATTACTGAGGCTACAATTATGATTGATAGTAAGCGTTTATGTATCCTTAATACCCATTTAGAAGTAAAAAATAAAAAGGTAAAAATAAGACAATTGAACTATATATTTAAATTACTAAAAAAGAAACAAAGTAAGTTTGATAACATTATTTTGATGGGGGATTTTAATAGTACTATAGAGGATTACTACTTTCAAGAATTTATAAATAATTTAGATAAGTTAGGTTATAAGAGAGTAGATATATGTAAACCAACCCATAAATGTAGAAATGCTCCAATTGATCATATATTTGTACCTAATAGGTGTAAAATAAGTGATGTTGATGTTTTTAATAATGATAATCATATAAGCGATCATAAACCAATTTATGTAAAGTTAGAAATATAGGGTAAAGACAAAATAGATAAAAAATGGTATAATTTAAGTGTGAAAAATAATTTTATTTCATGTTATTTTCACATAAATAATTTATAGTCAAAATGGGGTGATTTAATGCTAGATTTAGCAAAGCAAGTATTAGAAAAAATTAATTCCCATGGGTATAAAGCTTACATTGTTGGTGGCTTTGTAAGAGATTATCTATTAGGAATAGAATCTAAAGATATTGATATAACTACTAATGCAACACCAAAGGAATTACAAGAAATATTTAATGATGTGGATTTATCAAGTGAAGACTATGGGGCAGTAACCTTAATGATAAATAAAACACGTGTTGAAATAACTACGTTTAGGAAAGAAATTGGTTATGTAAATAACCGTAAGCCAATGAAAATAGTATATATAGATGATTTATGTGAAGATTTAAAAAGAAGGGATTTTACTATCAATACAATATGTATGGATAAGGATGGAAAAATAATTGATCTTTTAAATGGTCAAGAGGATTTAAATAATAAAATAATCAAAACTGTAGGTATTGCTAAGGAAAGATTTGAAGAAGATAGCCTACGAATATTACGAGCTATAAGATTTTCCACAAATTTGAATTTTCAGTTAAGCAGTGATATATCATCAGCTATAATTGAAACAAAACATTTATTAAAGAATTTATCTTATAATAGAAAAAAAGAGGAATTGGATAAAATATTTTCTAATGCTAATGTCAAAAAAGGTATTGATTTGTTACTTAAATTTAATCTTGATAAAGAGTTGGAACTTGAAAGACTTAAAGATATAAAAAATACAGATTCATTAATTAGTGTTTGGAGCTTATTAAATGTTGTTGATATATATCCATTCAATAATACTGAAAAAGAGCTTATAGAAGAAATAAATAAGGTAATGCATCTTAATAATTTAGATCCACTTGTACTATATAAATATGGGTTATATGTTAATTCTGTAGCGGGTGCTATGAAAAATATTGATAAAAAACTTATAACTGAAACATATAATAACTTGAAGATTCATTCTAAGAAAGATATAGAAATAACTAGTGAAGAAATAATGAAGTTATTAAATAGAGAACCGGGTAAATATTTAACTGATATATATAGCGATTTAGAGGAGAAAATTTTATTATCTGAATTAGATAATAATAAAGAAATAATTAGTAAGTATATTGTAAGTAAGTATTAGAATTTCTAATACTTTTAATTTCTATATATTTATGGTAATATACACTTTATAGGAGATGGTTGTATGAAAAGTTCTAAAATAGTTGATATTTTTAAAGATGGTAATATAGTAATACCTATCTATATATTAAAGAACTATAAAAAATTAAAACTTGAACTAAATGAATTCATCTTCTTAATGTATTTATATAATAAGGGAAATAAAACTATATTTGATCCTGCAACTTTTGGAGAGGAATTAAATATAGGTTTAGAAGAAGTAATGAATAATGTTTCTAATCTATCAGATAAAAACTTTATTAAGGTAGAAGTAGTTAAAAATGAAAAGGGATTAATGGAAGAAGTAGTAAAATTAGATGATTTTTATAGTAAAATGGCATTATTAGTTGTAGATGATAGTAATAATAATGATACAAGTAAATCTAATATATTTGAAACTATAGAAAAAGAATTTGGAAGAACATTAAGTCCAATAGAATATGAAATAATTAAAGCTTGGTTAGATAATAATATAAGTGAAGATCTTATTAAAGAAGCATTAAAGGAAGCAACATTTAATGGTGTATCTAATTTAAGATATATAGATAAAATTTTATATGAATGGGGTAAAAAAGGATTTGTCACTAGTGATGATGTAAAAAATAATAAAAAGAAAAGAAACGCTTCTAAGGAAATACCCGAGGATAAGAATGTAGATTTAGAAATTATGGATTGGGATTGGTTTGACGATGAAGATTGAGTTAATTTGTGAATATTTGGATGAGTTGTTTCCAGACCCAAAATGTGAACTAAATTATACCAAGGATTATGAATTATTAATGGCCATTGTCTTAAGTGCACAATCAACAGATAAAAGAGTAAATGTGTGTACAAAGGTTCTTTTTGATAAATATGATACTCTAGAAAAGATTGCAAACGCTTCAATTAATGATATTAAAAATATTATTAGAACGATTGGCTCCTTCAATAAAAAAAGTGTCTATATAAAAGAAATTGCTAAGATACTTGTGGAAAAATATAATGGAGTAGTTCCAAAGGATAGAGATATATTAGAAACATTCCCTGGAGTTGGTAGAAAAACAACTAATGTATTTTTAAGTGAATTCTATAATATACCAGCAATTGCTGTTGATACCCATGTAGATAGAGTAAGTAAGAGATTAAGATTAGCTAGAAAAAATGATAACGTAAAAATTATTGAACAAAAATTAATGAAAAAGTTAAAAAAAGAGGAGTGGGCTAAAAGGCATTTACAGTTGGTACTATTTGGTAGATATTATTGTAAAGCTATAAAACCATCTTGTAGTGAATGCAAGTTAAAAGATATTTGTATAGAAAAGAAGAAGTTTTAATTAATAAAAAAAGTAAGCACTTCTTTTTTTGTGCTTACTTTTCAGTGTAGTTTAATTATGGTGTTACGATATCTCCAGAAGCCGGCGACAATGTGTAAATTGATGGATCACTGGCATTTGAATATGTAGTTCCGTTATATGTAAACTGATAAATAAATTTACAAGATTTTGTATCTTTGAATACTCCAGATCCACAATCAGTTTCTTTAACCGATATACTTGTTGATATTCTCTCACCATTTATAGTTGCATAGCATTTGCTACCAGTAGGTAACGAATCTCCGACCTTATAACTAGTAAGATCTTCACATTTTATTGCTGCTTGGACGGCAGTTTCTTTTAATTGGAATGTTGCTGCATCACTTTGTGCTCCACTAAAACTCTTATATGTTGCTACAACTTTATATGTTTGATATGGACTAATACTTGATGTAAATGTATAAGAATTATCTTCTGTAAATGCTAATAAAGTATTACCTTGATATACATTATAACCAAAAGTACCATAATCACCATCATTTTCTAATCTATTTACTTTGTTCCAACTAATTGTGACTCTGTTTCCATTGTTTGATACTTTTAAACCAGTAGGTGTATCAAGTTTTGTTTTTTCTTCAGTTGCATTTTTAGGTTCATGTCCTTTTTTAAAGTATTCATAACTATTGCCGATTTGTGCTTTAACAACACTATCAGGCATTTTGAATTCTGATTTATTTTTTTCAAATACACTATTTGCTAAAGCTAAGAATAATTTATCCTTTTGAACTGTAGCAGGAATATTTCTTAGACAATATTCTCTATCTATAAAGTCATATCCATACCACATACCAATAACAGTTTTTGATGTATAACCAATTACCCAAGAATCTCTAATAGCATCACTTGGTAGGTTGTATTTGTTCATTGTTGCTTCATCATAGTTGGTAGTACCAGTTTTTGCTGCGACATTAGCAGGTTTACCACCAGTAATTGATACATCTTGTAATACACTAGAAATCATATATGCTGTCGCATCACTCATAACTTGTTTTTGTTTAGCTTTATGTGTTTTTTCTTTTCCAGTATCTCTAAATACTATTTTTTCAATTGTATAAGGTTCATTATAATATCCTCCATTAGAGAATGCAGCATATGCAGCACTCATTTGTAGAGGCGAAACACCAGTAAATGCTCCTATTGAATGAGCTTCATGAATTTTACCATTAGATATTTCTGGTTGGATACCTAATCCAGTAACGAAATCAATAATTTTAGAATTATCTACCTTTTGGAAAGCTTTTAAAGCAGGTATATTACGAGAAGTAGCAAGGGCTCTTCTAAGAGTAACAGCTCCATAATATCCTCTATCCCAGTTGTTAATAGCTTTACCGTTTGAATATTGATATGGAGTATCTTCAAATACTTTATAATTATCATCACCATCTTGATAACCATAAGTTGACCAGTTGTTATATTCAATACCAGGTCCATAATCAAATAGTGGTTTTGCAGTAGATCCGGGTTGTCTATTTATTTGAGTTGCGTAATTAAATGTATTAGCACCACTCTTATTACGTCCACCACCTATAGCTAAGATTTTACCTGTTGAAGAATCAAGGACTGATACACCAGTTTGAACTTTATCATTAATCCAACTATAAGTTTTACCATTTAATACATCGTTAACAGCATTTTGTTTTGATTTATCCATGTTTGTATAAATTAGAAGGGGAGTAGTATAAGCATTAACCCCATATTTTTCTTCTACCTCATCAACTACTGTATCAATATATGATTGATATTCAGATGTAGATGCAGTTGATACCTCTGCTGTAAGAGAATCAACTGGAACACTAGCAGCTAATTTTCTTTCTTCAGCAGTTATATAACCGTGTTTTTCCATTAAATATAAAACAGTATTACGTCTTGCAGTAGCATTTTTAGGATTAACATTTGGACGGTAATAGTTAGGGGATTTAAACATACCAGCTAATATTGATGCTTCACTCAAGTTTAAATCGGCAACATCTTTACCAAAATATTCACGAGATGCTTCTTGAACTCCATATATATTTCCACCTAAGAAATGGTTATTAACATAAAATTCAATTATTTCTTCTTTAGAATATGTTTTTTCTAGTTTAAATACTGCTAAATAAATATCAGTAAACTTACGAATTATACCTTGAATACCACCAGATACAGATGAAGTAAATGTATTTTTTATAACTTGCATTGATAAGGTTGATGCTCCACCAGCATCTGAATGACCAGCAACTTGACCTAAAGTAGCTTTTAAAAATCTTGGTGCATCGAAACCATTATGTTGATAAAATCTAGAATCTTCAGTAGCAATGATAGCATCTACTAGTACTTGTGGAAGTTCCTCATAAGTAACTTTATCTCTCATTTCAGTTCCAAGTTTTATTATTTCGTTGCCATCTTTATCATATAGAATAGTTGATTCTTTCTTATCAAGTTCTTTAACATCAAACTCCGGTGCCTTAATAGTTACATATATTAAGAATATTGAAAATAAGATTAACATTAATATTCCTAACCCCAGTAAAATAATTAATATTATATTTACTATTTTTCTTTTTTTTCTATTATGACTTACTTTGTCAAGTAACTTAGCAATTCCAATAATAATTGCCATACCGATAGCAGTTATTATTGTAAATACTAGTCCCATGTTTATAAAACATAATACTAATAATATGGCCATTAAAGCTATCAAGACTATTTTTGTATTCTTTGGTAACTTTGCAGGATCAGCTATTATCCTACCTTTAATTTTTTTTGTTCTTTTTTTAGAAGATGTTGAATTTCTTCTATTAGTTTCATTTTTATTCATTGTATACCTCCATATATTCGATCAATAATTTCTAAATAATCAACTCTAGGGTTTAATTTGTTTTTTATAATATATCCCTTTTTTCTAAAATAGTCTAGTGGAATTGATTTTCTACTATTATTATCTAAAAAACTAAATAAGTCATCGGCAAACAATAGAAATGTTTCATCTATCTTTACAAATCTAACTATTAAAAATGCAATTCCTCCATGTTTAGAAATATTTTTTAAATGTTTTATTTGGTGTTTATGAATATTATTAAGACTGAATGAAGTACTTATGTTAGATTCCTTTGCTTCAAAGTCTATGTACTTACCATTATATAGACCATTATAATCAGTAGTAGAAGGTTCTTTAAAATAAGCTTCTTTTATTGTTGCTAAACTCCTAGACTCATAATTAACTTTCACAATTTGAATTGGAGTAGGTTTTTTATATATGTACGCTTTATCTATATCCCTATAGTATTCGTTTGTTATATTTAAATCACTCTCTAAATTCATACCCCTGTTTTTGTGGGAAATATTATGACAAAAACCTTTTTTCTTAATTCCACTAGGATAATTCATATTATCACCTATTCTATATTATACTATAGAATGTTTAAATTTGCTATATATTTTAGATACTATTTATTAAAAAAAATATCCAGTTTTGTCGAAATGAAAGACTAATTAAAAAAATTATAATAAAATCCATTTAGGAGGAATTAATATGAATAGTTTAGAGGTTATAAAATTAATAAATAAAATGATAGACGATACTAAATATATAACAAGAAGAACTAAAATTATTGTGCTAGAAAAAGCTATGATATAATTGACAAAAGAAGGCATTAATGTAATAATATAATCGTAAGGGATTGGTGATTAAGATGTATCAAAATAAAATTGAACTTTCTCCACAGGATATTTTAGAAAAAGATTTTAAAATAGATACTCGTGGTTATAGATTAAAAGAAGTTGATCAATTTTTAGATATTATAATTAATGATTATGAACAATTCTATAAAATGGTTAATGATCTAGAAAAAGAAAAGGCAGATTTATTAGGAGAGATTATGCGTCTTAAACAGGAATTAAGGAATGCTAAAATGAATGCTGAAATAGCAAAAAATAGTGCATCTGATGTTCCAGAAGTTACCAATTTAGATTTATTACGTAGATTGTCTAAATTAGAAAAGATGGTTTATGGTAAGGATGAATAATACTTTGACAAACGCTATATCAAAATAGATATAGAGGAAAGTCCATGCTCTCACAATCTGAAATGATTGTAGTGTTCGTGCTTAAGGAAAAAATAACTTAAGGTAGAGTAATCTAACGGCGAAGTAAAGACCTAAGTCTTATGATATGGTCTTCTTCTGAAAAGTGCCGCAGTGACGATATTCTAAGAAATTAGAAAGTGAAACGTGGTAAACCCCGCGAGAGAGAAACCCAAATTATGGTAGGGGAGCTTTGATAAGGGAATAACAACCGAATCAAGGACTGAGAAATCAGTAGATAAATGTTTGTCACCTAGAAATAGGTACAGAACATGGCTTATAAAGTATTATTATTTTTATTTGTATAAAAGAGGTGGTTATAACAGTGAAGGAATTAGGGGAATACTTAAAACATACTAGAATTAGTAATGGAGTAAGTATAGAAGAAGCAGCGGAAGATAACAACCTATCCACATCTCAATTAGAAAATATAGAAAATGGAAATGTAAGAGCTTTTAAAGATGTATATAAACTAAAAGAATATATTAAAAGCTATTCTAAATATTTAGGTCTTGACCCTACTGAAGTGGCTGATGAATTTAATGATTTCTTATTTGAACATACATCTAAAATTTCACTTGATGATATTCTAGAGGCTCAAAAGAAATTAGATAAAGAAAAAGAAGAAAAAAGAATAAAATCTCCATATACTAAGGAATATAAAAGAAAAATTAATTATAGACCAATTGTATATACAATATTAATTTTCTTAACAATAACACTTGTTGTTTATTTTATATTTAAATTAGTTAATAGAGAAAAGCCACATGTAGATGTTTTAAGTAAAAATTATGAGGAGGTTAATTATGAATTTGCCTACTAAATTGACAGTTTTAAGAATATTTTTAAGTTTTATAGTAATAGCTATATTAACTTTTCCTTTTTATACAGTTGGAATTACCTGGCCTAGATATAATATTATGGGAGTAATTGTTAATTTAAAATATGTAGTATCAGGAGTTATATTTATAATAGCAAGTATAACCGATTTTATAGATGGTTATTTAGCAAGAAAAAATAATCAAGTTACAGATACTGGAAAAATGTTAGATGCAATAGCTGATAAAATTTTAGTAAATTCGGTTTTGATAATATTAGCAGCTCAAGGATTTATATCAGTTATTATACCTGTTGTTATAGTTCTTAGAGATATTATAGTTAATGCAATTAAAATGGAAGCAGCTGGAAAAGGTAAGGTTGTAGCTGCAATAAAAAGTGGAAAAATTAAAACAGCAGCTTTAATGACTGGAACAGTTTTAACATTTTTCTATAATTTACCATTTGAACTTATTAATATAAACGTTGCTGATTTCTTACTTTATTTTGCAACAATAATGTCAATAGTATCAGCAGTAGAATATTTTGTATTAAATAAAAATATTATATTTCCTAAGGAAGAAATAATAAATTAATGATATAAATACACTCAAAAATTCTCTTTTGTAAGGGAATTTTTTATTTTCAATTATTTTGTTTTTTACAATAAAACAATTGTTCGAAAAAAATCTTGCTTTTTTTGAAAACTTATTATACAATTAAAGTGTAAGTTATTTGCAAGGAGGAAATTATGAGTAAAACTGTTAGTAAAGAGGTTAATAAAGATAAAGCCTTAGAACAAGTATTAAATGATATAGAAAAACAATTCGGAAAGGGTGCAATAATGAAACTAGGTGAAAATACACATACTAAAGTTGATGTGTGTTCTAGTGGATGTTTATCATTAGATGTTGCACTTGGAGTTGGTGGATATCCAAGAGGAAGAATAATAGAAATATATGGACCTGAGTCAAGTGGTAAAACAACTTTTGCTCTACAAGCAATTGCAGAGCAACAAAAAAAAGGTGGGAGAGCAGCTTTTATAGATGCAGAACATGCACTTGATCCTGTTTACGCTCAAAAATTAGGAGTTAATATTAATGAATTATTACTATCACAACCTGATACAGGTGAGCAAGCACTAGAAATATGTGAAGCTTTGGTTAGAAGTGAAGCTGTTAGTATTATTGTAATAGATTCTGTAGCAGCATTAGTACCACAAGCAGAAATAGATGGAGAGATGGGAGATTCCCATGTAGGATTACAAGCTAGACTTATGTCACAAGCTTTAAGAAAATTATCAGGAACGATTAATAAAACTAAAACAACAGCTATATTTATCAATCAATTGAGAGAAAAAGTAGGAATTATGTTTGGTAATCCTGAAACAACTCCTGGTGGTAGAGCATTAAAATTTTATTCTACAATAAGATTAGATATTAGACGTAATGAACAATTAAAAATTGCTGATAAAGTAATTGGAAATAAGACTACTATAAAGGTTGTTAAAAATAAAGTTGCCCCACCATTTAAAACTGCTGTAGTTGATATAATGTATGGTGAAGGAGTATCTCGTGAAGGTGAAATAATTGATTTAGGAGTAGAAGCTGGTGTAGTTGAAAAAACGGGAGCATGGTATTCTTACAATGGAGAAAAACTAGGTCAAGGTAAAGAAAATGTTAAGTTGTTATTAAAGGATAATAAAGAATTAAAAGATGAAATAGAGAAAAAAGTTAGAGAATTTTATGATATTTCGTTAGATGAAGGAAAGAGCAAATAAGCTCTTTTTTTGTTGAATATAAACTTGTTTGGTGATAGAATATAAAAATTGAGGAGGGACTATGGAAAAGATTAATATATTATTAGGTGAAGGTAGTGCCACAAAGGAAAAAGTTAATCGTTTATTGGATGGTGCCATAAAATTCTATGGTCCTAAGTATGAACAATTAGTTTTACAAACAGTTAGAGAAGCTATTTTTTGCGAATATGAAAAAGAAGAAACTGTTAATGATATCTTACCTAAAATTTTTGAAGCAAGTGAAAATTTGAAAGGTGGTAAATTAAATCTAAATTTTTCTAACATACTAAAAGCAAAGAAAGTAGGAGCATGTTTAATTGTTAATAGAACTATGGATGGTAATGAACAGATTGTAATAACAAAAAACACTACTAAAAGAAATGATTATCATATCTTGGCCCATGAATTATTTGGTCATGCTGTTTGTGGAAAAGAGAAACTAATAGTAGAAGAAGATGGAAAAATATATCAAAGAAATGGTATTTCCCTAATGGAGATAAATGATAATAATAGTAGAAATATATATATTAATGAGGGCTATATGGAGTTAATTGCTTCTCAAGTTTTAAAAGAATCAGGTATAGATGATACTGGAAGTCAAAATTGTGGTTATAAAATGTCACAGTATTGTGCTATGCAAATTATGAATCTACTTGGAAAGAATAATGTTATAGAATCTTTAGTAGAATATCAAGGAAGGTTAATAGAAGAATCCAGAAAAGATGAGGCTTTAATGAGACAAATTAATAAGTCGTTAAAAAAGCTTTGTATGTTGAGTAACTCAAAGATTTTATTTCCTGTAAAAACTAAATTGAAGCAAAAAATATATACTAATTTGGATATAGTCCAAAAAAATTTAACTAGGTAAATTATCCTAGTTTTTCTTTTTAATAAAAACTTGACACACAAAAAAAAGTAACTTAATATAGAAGTATAGATTATGATTTAAATTAATTTTAAATGTATTCTAATGGAGGTAATATATGAATAATATGATATTCTCCATTTTACTTATAATAATTGGATTAATACTAGGAGTAGGAGTAGCATTTGTTATAAATTTATTAAGAGGTGCTATTGCTAGTAAAAAAGTAGAAAGCTTAATAAATCAAGCAAAAAAAGAAGCAGAAAAGATTAAGAGAGATACTATTTTAGAACAAAAGGAAGAATTACATAAATTAAAAATGGATACTGACAAAGAAATAAAAGAAAAAAAGTCAGAGCTAAAAGAACAAGAAAACAGATTATTGCAACGTGAAAGTAGTATGGATAAACGTGATGAATTATATCAAAAACGTGAGTCTACACTTGATCAGAGAGAAGAAAAATTAACAGAACAATTAAATGAAATCCAAGAAGAAAAAGGTAAAGTGGAAGAAATAAGAAAAGAACAACTAGATTTATTACAAAAAATATCAGGCTTTAGTAAAGAAAAAGCTAAAGATTTAGTTATGAAGCAAGTAAAAGAAAATATGTCAAAAGAAATATCTGAATACATCAGAGAACAAGAAAATGAAGCAAAATTAGTTGCAGATAAAAGAGCAAGAGAAATGATTGTTTCATCAATGCAAAAATATGCCGCAGATATTGCAAGTGATCAAACTGTTACGGTAGTAGAGTTACCTAATGAAGAAATGAAAGGTAGAATAATTGGTAGAGAAGGAAGAAATATTCGTACTATAGAGGCAATCACAGGTGTTGATTTAATTATTGATGACACTCCTGAAGCTGTAGTATTATCAAGTTTTGACCCTCTACGTCGTGAGATTGCATATGTTACTCTTCAAACTTTAATTAAGGATGGTAGAATTCATCCAACGAGAATAGAAGAGTTATATGATAAAGTATGTAAAGATATGAAACAAAAAATAATTGAATATGGTAATGAAGCTACATTTGAATTAGGATTAACTAAATTTGATCCAGATTTAATTGAAATCATTGGTAAACTACATTTTAGAACAAGTTATGGTCAAAATGCCTTACAACATTCTATTGAGGTTGCTCAACTATCAGGCCTAATAGCAGCTGAGTTAGGTGAAAATATTACTCTTGCAAAGAGAGCTGGACTCCTACATGATATAGGAAAAGCAATAGATCATGAAATAGAAGGAAGTCATGTAGAAATCGGTGTAAATATTGCCAAGAAATTTAAAGAGGATGAAGTAGTAATAAATTCTATAGCATCTCATCATGGAGATACAAAGGCAGACAGTGTTATAGCTGTTATCGTAGCAATTGCTGATGCATTAAGTGCATCAAGACCAGGAGCTAGAAATGATTCCCTAGAAAATTATATTAAAAGATTAACTCAATTAGAGGAAGTTGGAAATGAGGTTCAAGGGGTAGAAAAAGCCTATGCAGTTCAAGCTGGTAGGGAATTACGAGTTATTGTAAAGCCAGAAGAAGTTGATGACTTACAAGCCCATAGAATTGCCAGAGATATAAAAGAAAAAATAGAAGAAAATATGAAATATCCTGGAACTGTTAAAATAACAGTAGTAAGAGAAACAAGAGCTCAAGAAGAAGCAAAATAAAAGAAGTTAAATTAGTTTTTAACTTCTTCTTTTTTTATATCAGTAATTATTGGTAGAACTATAGGACTTCTTCCTGTAAGTTCATTAATATAAGAGTAAAGTTCAGATGTTAGATTGCTTTTAATAGTTGCAAAAGTTGATTTATTATTGGATAGCTCTCTTTTTAAAATAGCTTCTGATTTTTCTTCTATTTTTCTTATTAACTGTTCATTTTCATTTATTAACACAAATCCTCTAGTTGTTATATTTGGTTTAATTAGTAATTCATGTTTTTTCATATCAACATTTATAATTACAACTAAAATTCCATCTCTAGCCATCATTTTTCTATCTTTTAATACTGCACTACCAATTTCTCCAATTCTATTACCATCAACATAAATATCATCACCTGGCATAGATTTAGCTTTTTCTATTTTATGATTTACTAAAGATAAGGAATCTCCATTTTTTAATACAAATGTATTTTCTTTAGGAATTCCACATTCAATACCTATATTGGCATGTCTTTTTAACATTCTATAGTCACCATGAAATGGCATTAAATACTTAGGATTTAATAGTCTTATCATAAGTTTTAATTCATCTTCATTAGCGTGTCCAGATGTATGTAAATCAGCAAGTGCTTTATTAGTATAAACTTTAACTCCTTTTAAATATAATTTATTAATTGTTTTAGAAATACTTAGTGCATTTCCTGGAATAGCACTTGAAGAGAATATTACAACATCATCAGGTCTTAATTTTATTTGACGATGAGTACCATTTGAAATTCTAGATAATGCAGCTAAAGGCTCTCCTTGACTACCTGTACATAAAATAGTAACTTCATTTGGTTTTAAATTATTAGCCTCTTCAGGAGATACTAATAGTTCTTTATGGTTAATATATCCTCCATTTATAGATATATTAATATTGTTCTCCATACTTCTTCCAAAAATACAAATTTTTCTATTGTGTTTATAACAAGTTTCAAAAATATGTTTCAAACGATATATATTAGATGCAAACGTTGCTATTATAATTCTATTTGTTTTGCAACGTTCAAACATTTCACCTAAAGCATTATCAACTTTAGATTCACTAGCTGAATATCCCTCATTTAGGGCATTTGTAGAGTCACTTATTAATAAATCAACTCCATCATGACCTAGGCATGCCATTTTATATAAGTTTGCCATTGGTCCAATTGGTGTTAAGTCTAACTTGAAGTCACCAGTAGTTACAATTCTACCATTAGGTGTTTTTATACTAATACCGTGAGAGTCAGGAATGGAGTGAGTAGTCCTAAAAAACTCTATTTCCATTTCGTTAAATTTAATAACATCATCTTCAGTATAAACAAATAAATTATCATATCTAATGTTTCGATCTTCAAGTTTAACAGCTATTAATTCTTTAGCTTGATTTGGTGCATAAATAGCTGGTATATTAATTTGACTCAATAAAAATGGAATTGCTCCAATATGATCTTCGTGACCATGAGTTATAAATAAAGCTCTTATTTTATCTTCATTTTCTTTTAAGAAAGTAAAATCAGGTAAAACGTAGTCAACCCCAAGTAAATCACTTTCAGGGAAACTAATTCCCGCATCAATAATAATAATATCGTCTTTATGCATTATACAATACATATTTTTTCCAACTTCTCCTAAACCACCTAAAACAATTACTTTTGTTTCATTGGTTTTTTCCATAATTCCTCCCTTTCTTATAAAAGAACTAACCATGAAGATTATACTATAAAAGATAGTATTTGTAAATGGTATACTGTATTTAGATTTACTTATATTTTTATACATGATATAATTAAAACGGTGATATATATGGGAATATTTAATAAAATTAAAAACATGTTTAAGGATAAAAATCTAGAAAAAGAATCCACAGAAATTGTGGAAAAAGAAGAAAAAACTACAAATTCTTTTCCTGATAATGTTGAAAAAAGTTCTGAAAAAGCAAATAAAGAACTAAAAAGTGGAAAAAATAAAGAAAAAGAAAATGTAAAAATATATGAGAAGGGTTTAACAAAAACAAGACAAGGATTTGTATCAAAACTTGCTAATTTAACTAATAAATATAGTAAAATTAATGAAGAATATTTTGAAGAACTAGAAGAAATATTAATTATGGCTGATATTGGTGTTAATACCGTTATGAATTTTATTGATAGACTAAAAGATAGAGTTAACAAGGAAAAAATAGAGAATCCAGAATTGCTAAAAGAGATTATAGTTGATGAATTGTTTATTATATATGTTAATGATGATGTTTTAGTAGATAAAATAAATTATGCTGAAAGTGGTCCAACTATTATACTATTTGTTGGAGTAAATGGAGTAGGTAAAACAACTACCATTGGAAAATTAGCATATAATTTAAAAAATGAAGGTAAGAAAGTTCTATTAGTTGGAGCTGATACTTTTAGAGCTGGGGCAATAGAACAATTAAAAGAATGGGGAGAAAAAGTAGAGGTAGACTTTTATTCTAAAGAAGAAGGAAGTGATCCTTCTAGTGTTGTATATGATGGAGTTACAAAAGCTAAAGAAGAAAATTATGATGTGGTTTTGATAGATACTGCTGGACGATTACAAAACAAAGTTAATTTAATGAAAGAATTAGAAAAAATGAATAAAGTTATTTCTTCATTAATTGAAGGTGGAACTCATGAAACACTACTTGCGATAGATGCAACAACTGGTCAAAATGGTATTTCTCAAGCTAAAAGTTTCAAAGAAATAACTAATATAACAGGTATAGTTTTAACTAAATTAGATGGTACTGCTAAAGGTGGTATAGTTTTAGCAATAAAAGAAGAAGTAAAACTTCCAGTTAAATATATAGGACTAGGTGAGAGAAAAGAAGATTTACAAGTATTTGATATTGAAAAATACATTTATGGATTATTTAAAGATTTTATGTAGGTGATTATATGGAGGAATATGTTTATTACAATAATTTATACGACTGTTATTATAAACTTTTGACGGATAAACAAAAAAAATATTTTGAAGATTACTATTTTAGTAACCTATCTTTAGGTGAAATAGCAGAAAACTATAACGTAAGTAGAAATGCAGTTTATAAACAAATTCAAATTACTATAAATAAACTAAAAGAATATGAAGAAAAGTTACAACTATTTGAAAAAAAGACAATTCTAGAAAATGTTATTAATAGTATCAATGATAAAAAGATTATAGAAGATTTAACTAAGGTACTTTAATGTACTTTTTTTATTGTAAAAAATAAAAAAAATTAGTATAATTGATTTTATAAGGGATAGAAGAATTGAGGGGATATAATGTTTGACAAAATTGTATACATTAGTGATAAAGATGCACATGTTAAAATAAAGGAAGGCCAAGAAGTTGCTATAAACCTAATGAATATGCATTTGATATTTGAAGATAGTGATAAAAAAATCCTTGGAGAAGTAGATGATATAGATAAAGAAATAGTAAAAGTGAGATTTCTAGGAGAAATATCAAATGGTAGACTTATGGGTGGTGTTATTAGAAAACCATCACTTGATTCTAAAATTAGAACTATAACAAAAGAAGAAGTTCCATTAATACTAGGTGATAAGAAACCAGGTTTTATGCCACTTGGTGTAAGTCCATTTTATAATGATTATCCAGTTTATTTGAATGTTAATAACTTCTTTAGTAATCATTTTGCTATTTTTGGTAATTCTGGTAGTGGTAAGAGTTGTGGTGTATCTAGAATTATTCAAAATATGTTCCAAGATAGAACTCTATATCCATATAAGTCAAATATATTTATGTTTGATTCATCAGCAGAATATTATAATGCATTTGTAGATTTAAATAAGATAGATCCAAACTTTAACTATAGATTTATTTCAACAAATGAAGCTGATGGTATTGGAGAAAAATTACGTATTCCTATATTCTTATTAAATGTTGATGATTTATGTTTATTGTTACAAATTACTAATCATTCTCAAATACCTATAATTGAGAGAATGCTAAAGCTTGCAATGATTTTCTCAGAAACTGGAGAAGAGTCAACAGCATATAAAAATCATTTGATAGCTAAAGCAATAATGACAATATTATATACTAATGAAACCTCACCAAATAAAAGGAATGAGATATTTTCAATTTTAGCAAGTTGTTCAACACCAGAATTTAATTTAGAAGCTCCTGTTCAAGGAATTGGTTATACTAGAAAGTTTAGAGAATGTTTTCTAATAGATAACCAAGGACAATTTTCTGAAAGTGTTTTATTAACTGAATATGTTTCTAGTTTTATTAAAGAAGAGTATGATTCATATGAGCCAAAGGGTGGAGTTTATTATGATTTAGATATGCTAGAAAAAGCATTAAACTTTACCCTAATAAGTGAAGGATGGCTAAGAAATGAAAATACTTATGGTGACGCTGTAACTATTAGAGTAAGATTACACTCTCTAATAGTTGGTAATAATGCCAAATATTTTGAATATCCTGAATATGTAACAGTTGAAAAATATTTATCATCATTATTAATTAATAATGGTAAAAAATATCAAATAGTTAATATTAATTTTGATGATGTAGATGACTCTTTTGCTAAGGTTTTAGTTAAGATTTACTCAAGACTTATATTTGAGTTTTCTAAGGGATTAAAAGATAGAGCAAGTATTCCATTTCACTTACTTGTTGAAGAAGCACATAGATATATTCAAAATGATACTGATAGGTATTTGATAGGTTATAATATCTTTGAAAGAATTGCCAAAGAAGGTCGTAAATATGGAGTAATTTTAGGCCTTATTACTCAACGTCCAGTTGAAATGTCTGATACAGTTATTTCACAATGTTCTAATTTCTTAATATTTAAAATGAACCATCCTAATGATGTTGATTATATTAGAAAGATGGTTCCTAATATTAGTGATGAAATAATAGAAAAACAAAAAACACTACAACCTGGTACTAGTTTAGGCTTTGGTATGGCCTTTACAATTCCTTTAATAGTAAAATTAAAAATGCCAGATCCAGAACCTAAGAGTGGAAACTGTAATGTTGTACAAATATGGTCAGGTAACAAGGTTAATATGCAGCAACAAGAACAAAGTAGTGCACCTGTTATGGAACCTGTTAGCAGTGATAATATAAAAAACAAAGAACAAAATATACAACAAACTCCTGCAATTTCTCCTGTACAACCAGTAACTAGTATGGCTCAACAACAAGTGGTAATTCCAAAATTTAATACCGTTACTTCTAATATAATGCCAGATGCTCCAAGTGAGGAACCGTTAATAACAGTTCCAATTCAAGCTGATGGAGGTAAGAGTGATGGAATAGAACCACTTATAACTACACCTATAAATATGGATAGTGGAAGTAGTAGTACTTCATCTCTTAATATAGATGAAATAATAAATGCACCAGATACAAATAGTATTGATGATGAATAAAAAGCTAGTTTATCTAGTTTTTTTATTGTATAATAATATCAGGTGATTATAAATGTTTGAAAATTTAGGTGATAGATTACAAAATGTAATTCATAAAGTAAAGGGATATGGAAAAATAACAGAAGATAATATTTCTGAAATGATGAGAGAAATAAGATTGGCATTATTAGAGGCTGATGTTAATTATAAGGTAGTAAAAGAATTTACTAGTATTGTAAAAGAAAAAGCATTGGGTGAAGAAGTTCAAAAAAGTATAAAACCTGGTGATTTATTTGTTAAAATAGTTCAGGATGAGTTAACAGAATTATTAGGTGGAGAAAGTGCTCCCTTAAATATTAAAGGTAATCCGGCTACTCTTATGATGGTTGGACTTCAAGGTAGTGGTAAAACAACAACTTCAGGTAAATTAGCAAATTATTTAAGAAAAAAACATTCTAAAAAACCACTTTTAGTAGCATGTGATGTTTATAGACCAGCAGCTATCGAACAGTTAAAACAAATAGGTAAGCAACTTAATATAGAAGTTTATGATGAAGGGAAAAATGATCCTGTAGAAATTTCAAAAAATGCTATTAATTATGCTAAAGAAAATAATTATGATTATGTTATTATCGATACAGCAGGACGTCTTCATATAGATGATGATTTAATGAAGGAATTAGATAATATAAAAGAAGAGATTAATCCTGATGAAATATTATTAGTAATTGATTCAATGATGGGGCAAGATGCAATAAATGTTATAACTGGATTTAATGAAATGTTACCCTTAACAGGAGTAGTACTTACTAAATTAGATGGAGATACTAGAGGTGGAGTTGCCTTATCAGTTAGACATTTAACTAATGTTCCAATAAAATTTATTGGTGTTAGTGAAAAGATGGATGGACTTGACTCTTTTGATCCAGAAAGAATGGCAGGAAGAATTCTCGGAATGGGAGATATTGTTTCTTTAGTAGAAAAAGCTCAAGAAGCAATTGATGAAAAAGAAGCAGAAAAAACTGCGAAAAGGATGCAGCAAGGAAAATTTGATTTAGAGGATTTCTTATCAACAATGAAACAAATGAAAAAACTAGGACCTTTAGAGAACTTATTAAAACTTATCCCTGGCGCAAAAAAAATGGGACTTAATAACGTTAAAATAGATCCTAAACAAATGGCTCACATCGAAGCTATAGTATTGTCAATGACACCTAAAGAAAGAAGAAATCCAGATATAATAAAAGCTAGTCGTAAAACTAGAATTGCTAAAGGTAGTGGTACTTCAGTTCAAGAAGTAAATAGATTATTACAACAATTTGATCAAATGAAAAAAATGATGAAGCAAATGAGTAATGGTAATTTTAAGATGCCATTTTAAAAATGGAAAGACTCTTAGAGTCTTTTTTTGCAGTAATAATTATGATAAAATATTTTTAGGAGATGGGATTATGAATATAGAAGAAAAGGCATTGAATTTTGCTATTAAAGCACATTACCTTCAAGCAAGAAAGAGTGAAAAAGACAAACCAATGATAATTCATCCTATAAATGTTGGTCATATTTTGAAAGAATATGGTTTTGATGAAAATGTTATAGCTGCAGGATATTTACATGATGTAGTTGAAGATACTAAATACGAACAAAATGATATTTTAAAAAAATTTGGAGACGATATATCATCACTAGTTATGACGGCTAGTGAACCTGATAAAAGTCTTTCTTGGGAGAAAAGAAAGCAACATACAATTGATACTATTAAAAAACTTGATTTAAGACATAAGGCTGTAGTTTGTGCAGATAAAATAAGTAATTTAGAAGATCTTATGATTTTTTTCGAAAAAAATGATAATTATGATTTTTCAGCATTTAAAAGAGGATATGAGAGTCAAAAATGGTATTATACAGAAGTTCATAAATCATTGGTATTTGATGGAAATCATCCTATGTTCGATAGATTAAAAGATTTAATAGATCACATTTTTGAAAATAGTAAAGATGATTATGTAAAAAGTGTTATTTATAATAATGACGAAGAGTATAATGAGGTAGCAAAGCTTCATTATAAAAAATTAGAAGTAAATAAATTAAATAATGTATTTGAGATAAGACCATATGTTATAGAGTTTACTGGAACACCTCGCACAGGCAAAACAACTTTAATAAATAACTTAAAAGATTTTTTTAAAAAGGGAAATTTCGATATAAATATTTTAGAAGAGTTTACGACATCAGAAAGATATAAGAAAACAATTTATCCAAAGTTAAAAAGTGAGTATAAGAAAGTTGTTAATATGGAAATACCTAAATACGTTTTAAAGGATTTAGAAAATGAATTAAAAAAATGTAGGGATATTATAATTGTAGATAGATGTTTGTTTGATAGATTGATTTGGGTAGATAGATTATATTTAAAAAATGGCATGAATAAAGAAGAATATAATGATTATAAAAAATTGTATATTCCAAAGATAAAAAAGAAAATAAATATTATTATTTCGACATATACTGATAGTCTTACTTCAATAAAAAGGGATTATAGGGCAAATTTATCGCTTGAGAAAAGAAACTTTTTAAATGAAGTTAATGTTAATGAATATAATAAGTCATTACTAAATATGAAAGAAATCGCTAAAGAGGAATCTATTAATTTTTACATGTTTGATACAACCAATAAAACAGAAAGGGAGATATCAATTGAAATTGCAAATACAATTTTAGATGATATGAGAAAGTTTTATATAACCGAAATAAATAAAAAAATTGAGGAAATAGTTAAGTAGCATTAACTATTTTTTATTTTTAGTGGTATAATTTTTATGGATAGAAGGTAATAAAATGATTCAAATATTTGATATAAAAAAATCTAAAAAAAATTTAAAAATTAATAATAATGAAATGCTAAAAAAATATATTAATGAATCTAAAATAAATAGTGATGATGATTTTTCAAGACTAGATTCTAAACCATCTGGTTTAACAAAGAATGAGGCAAAAACTCGCCTTGATAGAGATGGGAAAAATATTGTAATTAAGGATGATAAAAAAAGCCCACTTTACTTTTTATTAATGTCTTTTAAAGATGAATTTATTATTATATTAATTTTTTTGGCGATAATAAATTTATTTTTAGGTGATAAACTTGGTTCTATTATTATCTTAGTTATAGCATTTATAAGTGCATTTATTAGATTTGTTCAAGACTACTCAGTCTATAAATTTAATAGAAAATTAAAAAGTAAAATAACATCAACCGTTACAGTTTTAAGAGATAACGAGGAATTAGAAATAAATGTTGAAAATGTAGTTATTGGGGATATTGTTAAATTAAATGCTGGCACTATTGTTCCTGCAGATTTAAAAATTGTGGAAGCAAAAGATTTATTTGTAAATCAGTCCGTATTTACAGGAGAAAGTATTTTAGTTGAAAAAACTATTAATGCTAAATCTAATTGTAATCAAATATTTGATATTGATAATATTTGTTTAATGGGATCAACTATAGAAAGTGGTAAAGCTACAGGAATTGTTATATCTACTGGAGTAAATACATACCTTGGACAAGTAGGGAATGAGGTTAAAGTTAGGGGAGAAATTACTAGCTTTGATAAAGGAATTAAAAGTATTTCTAATTTACTAATAAAGTATATGATTGTTGTTTGTTTGGTAGTAATAGTAATTGATGGCATTATAAAAAAGAATATAAGTGAGGCGTTACTATTTGCTCTTTCGGTTGCAGTAGGAATAACACCAAGTATGTTACCAATGATTTTAAATGTTAATTTAACAAAAGGAAGTAGGGCACTTGCTAAGAAGAAGACTCTTGTAAAAAAAATAGAGGCAATAGAAAATTTAGGTGCTATAGATATTTTATGTACTGATAAAACAGGAACACTAACAGAAAATAAGATAACATTACAAAAGTATATTGATGCATCAGGAGTAGAAAATGAGGACATATTAGAGTATGCTTTTCTAAATAGTTTATACAGTACTGGAATAAAGAATCTAATTGATAGAGCGATACTTACTTATGGTGATAAACATTCTATTAAAGAAAAAATAGAAAAATATGAAAAAGTAGATGAAATACCTTTTGATTATACAAGAAAAAAGCAAAGTGTAGTTGTTAAGAATAAAACCTCATATAGAATGATTACTAAAGGTGCACTTGAAGAAGTAATCAAGGGCTGTAAAAATGCTAAAATAAATGGAAAATTGGTTCCCCTAAAAAAAGAAATAATTACCATTATAAAAGAGAAAGCTATTGAATTAGCAAATAGTGGAATGCAAGTTATTGCTCTAGCAGAGAAAAGAGAATATCCTGGTAAAGATGATTTTTCTTCATTATCTGAGGTTGATATGACATTCATAGGATTTGTGGGATTTTTAGATCCTGTAAAAAAAGATGTTGGAAATACAATATCTAATTTAGCTAAAATGGGTGTTAAAACAAAAATTTTAACAGGGGATAATCCTTATGCAACAAAGAATATTTGTAATATGGTTGGTTTAGGCAATGATATTTTACTAGGTAGTGATATAGATAAAATGGATGATTTAGAATTATCTAAAAAAATAGAAGAAGTTTCAGTTTTTGCAAGAATGAATCCAATTCAAAAAGAAAGAATTGTAAAGTTATATCGTAAAAATAATCATGTTGTAGGTTATATGGGGGATGGTGTTAATGATGCTCCATCACTTAGTAGTGCCGATGTTGGTATATCAGTTAATACAGCAACGTCTATTGCTAAAGAAGCTAGTGATATTATTATATTAAAGCAAAGTCTAAAGGTAGTTTATGATGGAGTTATAGAAGGAAGAAGGGTGTACGGTAATATTATTAAGTATATGAAAATGGCTCTAAGTGCTGATTTTGGGGATGTATTTAGTATTATGATAGCTAGTATATTTATTCCGTTTTTACCATTATTACCAATTCAAATGCTATTACAAGACTTTATTTATGATTTTTCTCAAATAGGAATTCCTTATGATAATGTAGATAGTGAGTTTTTATTAAAACCTAAAAAATGGGATACAAAAGGTATATCACGATTTATGAAAGTTATGGGAATTACAAGCTCTGTTATTGATGTTATTTCATTTATTATTTTCTGGTTCTTACTAAAATATAATAGTGTTGATAAACAAACATATTTTCAAACTGCTTGGTTTGTTACCTGTCTTACAACTGAGTTAATGATTATTTATAATGTTAGAACAGCTAAAAAACCATTTATAGAATCAAATGCCAGTTTAAAGTTAAATTTATTGATGTTATTATCGTTTATTTTAACTATAATTACGCCAATTGTTCTATGTAAGATTAGTACTTTTCACTTTGTTATTTTACCATTACAATATTATATATATTTAGTTGGATTAATTATATTGTATTTTGTAATTGTATCTATTATTAAAAAGGTATATATCAAGAAATATGGAGAATGGTTATAAAGAAATATTAATTGGGCGAATAAATAGTCAACTTATCTATTTTATGAATAGAATAAAACAGATAGGAGGAAAGCATATATGTTTAACCAAACAGATTTTAATTCTACAGTTATAGGAAATAATAATAACGTAGAAAATGAAATGAATGTTGATGTCAATATGATGCAAAATGGTCAAATGGATAATACACAAATGGGAGGGTGTTGTAATACAATATCAGAAACTCCACAAGTAAGATGTGTTCATAGAACTATAGTTCATGAAGTTCCACACGTATGTCCAATTCAAACTAAAATAATTAATCATCATGTATATAAACATACATACAGACCACAATATTCATGTAGTGAAGAAAATACTGTAACTAATGTACAATGTGGCTCTTGTTGTAATTTTAGATAAAGCTAGAAATAGCTTTTTCTTTTTGATATAATCTAGATGGTGATAATATGAAAGCTTTAACTATAAAGGAACCATGGGCAACACTAATAGTTGATGGTTATAAAAAATATGAATTTAGAAGTTGGAAGACAAATTATAGAGGTAAGATATTAATTCATGCCGGTATGAGTTTAGAAAGTGATACCCTTAAAAGATTTAAAAACTATAACCTAACTTGTAGTAAGGGAGCAATTATAGGGGAGGCAGATTTAGTTGACTGTATAAAAGTTGATGAAGAATTCATAAATGAATTAAGAAAAATTGATAGTGTCGTATATGCACTTAGTAATCATTCAGAAAATTATGCTTGGAAATTAGAAAATATAATAAAATATGATAATCCAATCTGTGTTAAAGGTAAATTGGGTTTATGGAATTATGATACAGATTGTTTACAAAAGTGATTTGTAAATAGTATAGTAAACTTAATATCAAATGAAATGTAAAAAAATATGTCTAATTATGTCATATCTATTGATTTATTTACAGAGGTACTTTATCCTTAAGATAGGGAGTGTGATACAATGATTTACCCATCTATTGATAAATTACTTAATATAGTTGAATCAAAATATGAATTAGTTCATATTGCGGCCAGACGTAGTAAGGAGATAGCTGAAACTGGATACTTACAAATGCCTGAAAACGAATACAAGTGTAAAAAGAATATAGGTAGGGCGTTAGAAGAAATAGAAGCAGGTCTTCTAAAAATTAAGGAAAACAATTAGTTTTCCTTTTTTTATTTTTTCATTGACAAACATTAGTTTGTGTAATATTCTTTAGATATAGAAGTAATAGTTAATAAAAACAAATTAAGTTTAGTATAGGTAGGTGAAAAAATGAAAATTGACAAATACAAAAAATTAAGAAACGGTAAATATGAACTAATTATGGAAAATGGTGAAGGTATACAGTTATATGAGGATACTATCTTAAAATATAATTTACTTTTAACAAAGTCCATTGATATTAACAATAAAGATCTTATAAAGTTCGATAAAAAATGTGAGATTTATTATACTGCTTTAAAAAATATTAAAACAAGATTAAAAAGTAAAATGGAACTTAAAGAATTTTTAATAAAAAAAGAATATCCTACCGATTGTATAGATGATATTTTAAAGAAATTAGAAAAACAAGGCTATATAAACGATTTGTTTTATGCAAAAAGCTTTCTTAATAATAAGTTAATAACTACATCGAATGGTCCTAGAAAAATTAGATTGGAACTACAAAAAAAGGGAATACGACAGGATATAATTGATGATGTTTTAGAAGAATATAGTGATGATATTCAACTAGAAAAAATAAATAAAATAGCTAATAGAATTGTAAAATCAAATAGAAATAAAAGTAATAAAGCACTAAAAATAAAAATTAATAATGATTTAGGGTTAGAAGGTTTTTCAAAAAAATTAATTGATCAGGTTATAAATGATTTAAAATTTGCATCAGAAGATGAGATTGCAAAAAAAGAATATGAAAAATTACGTAAAAGACTTAGCAGAAAATATAGTGGAGAAGAACTAGAGATTAAAATTAAACAGAAAATGTATCAAAAGGGTTTTTGTTATAAATAAAAAAAGATATTAAAATATCTTTTTTAGTTTGTAGTATTTGTATTAGAATTAGACTTGGCATCTTTTATTAATTTATCCATATAATCATTATATAATTTTTCTAATTCTTTATCACCAAATGTTATTTTTTTATCTTCTCTAATAGCTTTTAAAGTTTCATAATACATACTCTTATCATTATTTAATTTTTCTTTAGCTAATGTTTTCTTGATTTCAGCTTTAGCACTTTTCAAACTTTTCTTCTTTTTCTCTCCAGTTTTTAGGATAATGTGATATCCATAAGAACTTTCAACAGGCTCAGTTGTATATTTTCCTTTTTCAAGGTTTTTAGCTGCATTCCAGAAATTAGCATCCATTTCTCCATCATTAAAGTAACCTAAATTACCACCTTTTGAAGCAGTAGCACTATCATCAGAATATTTTTTAGCTAATTCACTAAAATCTTTTCCACTGTCTAATTCTTTAATAACCTTTTTAGCTTTATTTAATGCCTTTTCTTTAACCTTATTTTTTTCATCATCACTCATTTTATCAGTAGTATTTACTGAAATTAAGATATGACTAGCTTTTACATCACCAAAGATGTTATTATCATAATATTTTTGTACCTCATCATCACTAGTGTTATCTTCTAAATAATCATTAACTGCTAAACCTCTTTTATATTCTAGTGATAAAGTTTCTTTTAACTCATCTTCACTTTCTACACCAAAATAGGTTTTTATAGCTGATAAGTAACTATCTTCATCATCTTTGTAATATGATTTAATTTGTTCTATTTGTTTATCAATAGATTTAGTTTCATTATCATCAGTTGGATATTTTTTATCAAATAATTTATGATCTATCATATTAACTAATTTTTCAACTGAGTCTTTTTTTAGTTCATTATATAAATTATTTGCAGTTATTTTACCACCTTTTACGGCAACAGCAGTTTCCTTCCCAACTTTAAGTTCAGCTGTTTTTCCACAACCTGTTAAAGTAAGAGAAGCAATTAATACAGCACTTAAACATAATATGCCTTTTCCTTTGTTCATTATATTCCTCCTATCAATTAATTATAATAACAAAAAATATATTATTGTGCAATCTTTATAAAAATATTTTGACAAATTTAGATAGATATAATCACACAATTAATACTTTTGCCATAGAATAATGTGAATACCATAAAAAAGGAGGAAAAAATATGGGTAATTATGTTTCATCAACTGCTATCATATTAGTATTATTTATTCTTTTAATTATTATTCTAGGTGCTTATATTTAAGGAGGTGTCATAAATGTCTTGTCAAGAAAATAAATCATCATCATGTGGTGGTAGAGGTTTCTTAATAATAGTAGTTTTATATATATTACTTGCTATTATATTAGGAAGCAGCATAGCTTGCTAAAAAAGAGATATTTCTCTTTTTTTTTGTGCATACTAATAACAGGTGATATTATGAAAGAAAAAATTCTTTACTATATTAATTCATTTTTAATTTATTCAATAATTGGATTTTTATTAGAAACTACACTAAAAACTTTTTTTATAAAAGGTATGAATAATGGAATATTATATGGACCTTGGATACCCGTTTATGGTATTGGAAGTGTCTTAATAATAATTATCATGAGATTTGTATTTAACAGAATAAAAGTATCTAGACCATTAAAAATAATTTTACTTTTCTTATTCTCAGCAATTATTTTATCAACAATAGAATTAATTGGGGGAATACTAATTGAAAAAATCTTTGGAAAAGTTTTTTGGGATTATAGTGATATGAAATTTAGTATGGGGCATTATATTTCTTTAGAAATGGCTCTTGTTTGGGGTGTAATGTCATTAGTAGTAACATATGTAATAAAACCATTTATAGATAAAATAATAAAAAAAATACCAAGTATTATTACTTACTTAGTATTTATAACATTTATAATGGATGTAGTTTTTACTTTTCTTTTAAAATAGAATATATAGAATCAACCGGCCTCATTATATCCTTATTATATGTATGTGTGTCATTATCATTTTCATATCTAGGTATTACATGAATATGATAATGTTTTACTTCTTGTCCAAAACCATTATTTTGTGAAATAGTTAAACCATCACAATTAAGTTTATCCTTTATTAGTGGATAAAGTTTATTCTTAATTACATCAAGAGAGTGAGTAATTATTTTGCTATCTATATCAAATAAATCTTGATAATGTTCTTTTGGAATCACAAGCATATGCCCATTAGTAGCTGGATTAACATCCATAAAAACCATTATTTCTTCATCTTCATATATTTTAGATGATGGAATTTCTCCTTTCACAATTTTACAAAAAATACAATCGTTCATATTAATCCTCCTAATCTATAAATTTGTATTTAATACTATATTTACTTTCAATACTACTATCACTTGCTATTATAGCACCAATTATTTCATTTAGGTTATTATTAATTAAATTTTCATCTAAATACTTTATTTTTAATTCTTTACTTATATCTTTTTTATTTATGATATCAAAATTATAATATTTAGGATTATATCCATTTTTATTTATATACTTATAGTATTTTGTAATATTACTCATAATATTTTTTTGTGATAAATCTTTAGAATTAGTATTAATAGAAATATTATATATATTTAGGTTTTTGACGTTATCATTTGCTATAAGAGCTTTTTTAACAGCGGTATTATAATTATTTAGTTTTTTTCTAAAGGTAATACTAATTGTTTTATTTTTCTTTGAATTTAGTTCTTTTTCAAAAGTTGCTTTGTAGTAATTAAGTAAAGTTTGACCATCTAAATAATCTTTATTAAATGTAGATGTATATTTCTTTTTTCTATAACTAACAGTAAAGTATAGATTTTTATTATTTTTATTTACAATCTTTGTATCAAAAGTGTCATTTCTTTGGTTATAGATAGTTTTTTCAATTCTTACATCATCTATAATATCACTATATTTATTTTTTACATATTTTTCTGTTTTTTCATGTGCTTTTGGAGTTAAATATTCTTTTCCTTTTTGATTAATTATAATACATGAAAATGATACAAATAAAAATGCTGTAAATATAGCCATTTCAATAATTAATTTATTTTTACTCATAATCTTCACCAATAATATTTTATCTAAACTGCAAAATAAAAGCAACTATTTTAGTTGCTTGGATATGAACACAGCAAGTATTCAATTATATAATGGTTTAATTTTTAATATTTTATTCAAAAATATTGTTTATTTATTAAAATTATGTTAATATGTTGTATATAATAGGCTATGATAAGTTACGGTGGTGATTATGTGGAAATTTTAAAAGGTATGGTAAAAGATGCAGGATACCCTGATGAAGAATGTAATTATGTAAAAATTGATGACAATACTATTTATTATTTTATAAAAGATTATCAATTGAAAAATGGAAATATAATTGCTACAAATATCTTAAAAGAAGCTATAGGACATGCACCATATACTTCTTTAGGTGTAATAGATCAAAATGATGGTAAGTTGTTAATCCCTTTTGAGAACAAGACAATTAAACAAATAGGAGATAATCTATTATTAGTTGAAAAAAATGTACCAACTACACAATCAGTGGTAGAGGCACTAAAAAACAAATCTGATCCATTTACAGCACAAACCTTAGCGGAAAATGCTTCTAAGATAAAACAACAATTGAAAGATATAATGGGAATGAATGGAGACTTTATATTTGATAATCAGTTTTCCGAGGCGGCTATCTATACGATGGATGGAGTAAATGTTGCTGGAAATTATTTTAGTTTTATAGGTGAAAATAATGGAGATTATTATTTAGCAACCAATGTTTTGGGAGCAACTATAATGAAATTTAATCCAGAACAATTACAACAACCAGAAACAAATACTAATACAGTAGAACAAACGAATGATACCTCAGATATTCAAGGTGGAACTCAAGATGAATCTACTATTGAACAACCACCAGAGGTTAATTCTGCTGCAGAAAATGAAGAAGCAGCACCTGATAATCTTGTGCCTAATATAGATATACCAATTCAGAGTATGGCAGAACAGGAACAAAATACTCCTGCTGCTGTTGATACACCAGCTCCACCAGTACAAGATGACAGCGCTACTATCCCAGAAGATACTCAAAATGAGAGTGTTTCTGAACAACCACCAGAAGTTAGTGGAGAAGATGATAGTAATGAAGAAATGAAATTAAATATTCCTATGGATTCAAGTGAGGATACTAACGAGGAAACTAATGATACTGAAACATCCCAAGATGAAGATATAGAAAAAGATTCTTCAGAAGATACTGAGGTAAGTGACGATGCCTCATCAGAAGAAAATGAATCATCAAGTGATTCTGAAATAGAAGATAGTGATGAAAATGTAACTGAAGATGAGGAAAATACCAATACAGATATAGATGAAGAAGACGAAGGCGAAACTAAAAGCGAAGAAGAAAGTGAAGAAAACATTTTGGATGATGATACCTCAGAAGAAGATGTGGAAATTTCTAGTGATGATTCTGATGATGATCTAGAAAATGCAGAAGATTCAGAAGATACGTATTCTGAAGAAGAAGAAGATAGTTCTGAAAATGAAATGGCAGAAGCTCCTGATGAAAAAGATTCTAATGAATCAGATGAAAACGAAATTGAAGAAGAAAAAAATGAAAGTTCTAAACCATATAGCTTAACTGATGAGGATATTGCTACACCTACAATTAAAGATGCTACTAATACAATTAGAAATTTATTAGAAGAAAATAGAAAACAAAGAAGAATTATAGATAAGCAAATAGGTGAGATAGAAGCTTTAAAAACAAATGCTGATATTTTAAGAGAGGAAAACTTTTCACAAGAACAAGAAATTACATCATTAAGAGATGAAATGAATAGTTATAGAAATCAATCAATTAATCTTACAAGAGAAAATGCAAAACTAACAGGAGCTATTGAAAGACAAAATGATATAATGAAAAGATTAGAAGAACAAAATACAGGACTAAGAAATCAAGTCGCAGGAATGCATGCATTAAGTGATGCCATTGTAGAAGCAAATGCCTTGGTTCAACCAGTTGAAGATGAATCTAAATACTATGGAAATACAACTACAAATCAAACAACGTCTAGATCTTCTAATTTGAATATTGATAATTATCTAAATGGTAATTATAGTGAAAATAACCTTGGATATTTAGGTGATTCACATGATAGTGGTACCAGTGAATTGGAAAGTGTTTATCAAAAATCAAAAGTTGCTTAAAAGAATACAAAAGTATTCTTTTTATTTGCTTTAAAAAAATACTTTTTTATGGTAAAATATGATTGTTTTAAAAAGCAACAAAATTTTTATTATATGTAATATATAATTTTATAAAGGAGTGATTATATTGTTAAATATTAAAAAAATCATAGTTGAAACAAAGGATAATAATACAAGAATTTTAAATGATTTTTCTCTTGATATAAATGATGGTGAAATACATGCTATTATGGGTCCAAATGGAACCGGAAAATCAACTTTATCAAAGGTAATCATGGGAAGTAATAAATATAATCTTATTAGTGGTGATATTTTATTAGATGGTGAGTCAATAACTTCATTAACAGTTGATGAAAGAGCAAAGAAAAAAATATTTTTGGCAATGCAAGACCCAACAGTTGTAGATGGAGTAACTAATAGTGAATTTATAAAAACAGCAATAGGTGAAATTACCGGAGAAAGAATTAATTATTTTGATTTTATTAAGGAAATTGATGAATCGGTTGAAAAATTAAAATTTAATAAAGATATGATACATAGATCATTAAATAAAGGATTTTCTGGTGGAGAAAAGAAAAAAAATGAGATATTGCAATTAAAAATGTTAAAACCTAAATTTATTATTTTAGATGAAATAGATTCTGGATTAGATGTGGATAGTTTAAAGATAGTATGTGACAATATAAATGAATATTTAGAAAAAAATAAGAACACTTCAGTTTTGATTATTACTCATTATCCTAGAATTTTAGAATACTTAAAACCAAATTATGTACATATAATGAAAGATGGTAAAATAATGAAAACAGGTGATATGAATTTAGCGTTTGAAACAGAAAAAGTAGGTTATAATGGTATAAATGAAGTAAATGAGAGTATAGAAAATGAATAAAATAGATATAAATGAAGAAAAAGCATCCACTTTAAATATAAATGAAGATAAAACAATATATGTTTTGACAAAAAGTGCAATTAATAAAGTATTTAATGTTGGAAAAAATACAAAATTAACTGTATACCATTATAGTATAGATAGCACTTCTGATATAGAAATTAATTTAAATGGAGAAAATGCTAATGTTGAATATCACTATAGTACTATAAGTTATAACGATAATATTCTTAAAATGAATATAAATCATAATAGTAAAAAAACAATTAGTAATGTATATAATCATGGAGTAAATGTATTGGAAAATAAATTATCATTTTATATAAATGGTATTATTCCAAAAAACATAGATGGATGTGTTTGTAATCAAGAAAATCAGATTATAAATATAGTGAATGGTCAAAGTACTATACTACCTAATTTATTAATAGATAATTATGATGTTTCTTCATCTCATTCTGCATATATAGGTAAATTTAGAGATGAAGTATTATTTTATTTAATGAGCAGGGGAATTAGTAAAGAAAAAGCAACTCATTTATTAATTGAAGGTTTGTTAATAAGTGGTGGTGATTTAGAACAAGAAGAAGTAATCAAATTTCAAACAGAAATTGAAAATATTTAAGAGGTGATATTATGAATAGAGATGAGTTTCCTATTCTTAATCAAGATTTAATTTATTTAGATAATGGTGCGACTACTTTAAAACCAAAAAGAGTTGTAAATAAAATGGTGGACTATTATGAAAAATATACCTCTAATATTCATAGAGGAGATTATAATAATGCCATTAAAACCAATGAGGAATATGATAATGTTAGAAATATAGTAAAAGATTTTATAAATGCTGAAGATCCTAATGAAATAGTATATACCTCTGGTACAACTGAATCCCTTAATTTAGCTGTGTTTGGTTTTTTTAAAAATAAACTATCTGAAGGTGATGAGGTATTAATTAGTAAAGCAGAACATGCTTCTAATGTATTGCCTTGGTTAGCTCTTGAAAAAGAAAAAAAGATAAAAGTTAAATATATTCCATTAGATGAAAACTATGAATTAACACTTGATAATTTAGAAAGTAGTCTTACTGATAAAACTAAAGTAATCTCTATTGCACACATTTCAAATGTAATAGGTGATATAAGAGATATAGAAAAAATCGGTAAAATTTGTAAAGAAAAGAATATCTATTTTGTAGTGGATGCTGCTCAAAGTGTATCTCATATTCCTATTGATGTAGTAAAAGCTAATGTTTCTTTCCTAGCTTTTTCAGCACATAAAATGACAGGACCTACTGGAGTAGGCATTTTATATGGAAAAAAGGAACTACTTAAAGATATGCAACCATTAAAATATGGTGGAGGAATGAATCAAAGTTTTGAATCAGATAACTCTTATATATTAAAAGATTATCCAATAAAGTTTGAGGCCGGTACACCTCCTATCGCAGAGGTTATTGGTCTAGGCGAAGCTATAAAATTCATTACTGATATTGGAGTAGAAAAAATTCATGATCATGAATATAGTCTAAAAAAATATTTAATAGATAATTTAGAGAAGATTCCAAATATAGTTTTATATAACAAAAATAGTAAAAGTGGAATTGTAACTTTTAATATAAAGGGAGTATTTAGTCAAGATACATCAGTATATTTAAACCATTATAATATTGCAATAAGAGCTGGAAATCATTGTGCAAAAATTTTAAAAGATGATTTAAATATAAAAAATACATGTAGAATAAGCATTTATTTATATAATACAAAAGAAGAAATTGATAAAGTAATTGAAGTATTAAAAAATAGTAAAGATATATTTAAAGTGGTGATATAGATGGATAAAAATATAAGAAGGGAAATAATTTTAGATAATTATCAAAACCCTATGAACAGAGGATTAACTAATGATGATGCATATATACATCAAAATACTAATAGCGATTCATGTATAGATAATATAGATATGCAATTGAAAGTAGAAAATGGTGTAATTAAAGACATATTATTTGATGGTGAGGCCTGTGCCATATGTACATCAGCAACATCATTATTAATAAAGACACTTATTGGTAAGACATTAAGTGATGCTAAAAATATACTAACAAATTATGAAAATATGATTAATGAAAAAGAATATGATGAAAAGGTTTTAGGGGAACTAATTGTATATGATGAAATTTATATGCAACCAAACAGAAAAATGTGCGCACTACTTCCAAGTAATGCAGTAGAAAAAATCTTGAAAATGATAGAAAATGATGATAAAAAGTAAAAAATAATTTGATAGTCGAGTAAATCAGAGAATATAATCAAAAAAGAATTGATGGTGATATGATGGAAATAGTTGGACTTAATGAAGAAAATGTTAAAAAAATATCTAAAATAAAAAAAGAAGATGAATGGGTGAGAGCCTTTAGATTAAATGGATATAAGTCATTTATTAACCAAAGTAATCCTTCCTTTGGACCAAAGATTAATTTAAATTATGATGATATTATTTATTACAAGTCTAATGAAGCAGACAAAAAGTTAGAAAATGATTGGAACAATATTCTAAAACCAGTAAAAGATGAACTAAATGAATTAGGTGTATTAGAAAGTGAAAAACACCTGGATGGTATGGGTGTTCAATATGAGAGTGAAGTAATATACCATAACATGATTGAAGAATTGGAGAAAAAAAATGTTATATTTACTTCAATTGAAATGGCTATAAAAAACTACCCAGATTTAGTGAAAAAATATTTTGGAAAAATAGTAAAAACTGAAGAAAATAAATTTTCAGCATTAAATAGTGCCGTATTTAGTGGGGGTAGTTTTATATATATACCAAAAAATACTAAATTAGATAGACCATTACAAAGTTATTTTAGAATTAATAGTAAAAATATGGGACAGTTTGAAAGAACTTTAATTATAGTTGATGATAATTCATCCCTTCATTATGTAGAAGGATGTACTGCACCAACTTATACCGAGTCATCTCTACATGCTGCTGTTGTAGAAATATATGTAGGTAAAAATAGTAAATGTAGATATTCTACTATTCAGAACTGGGCTACTAATGTTTATAATCTAGTAACAAAAAGAGCTCTAGTGGATGATTATGGTACCATGGAATGGATTGATGGTAATATAGGATCTGGTATAACTATGAAATATCCATGTTGTGTATTAAAAGGTGATAATTCTAATGGTACATGTATAACTATAAGTATTGCTAAAAAGAATCAACAACAAGATAGTGGTGCAAGAATGATTCATATTGGAAAAAATACAAAGAGTAATATTATATCAAAAAGTATCGCTCAAAATGGTGGTAATGCTACATATAGAGGTAAGGTGGATATTAAAAAGGAAGCAATAAATAGTGATGCTATGGTTAAGTGTGATTCTCTAATATTAGATGATAAATCTAAAAGTGATACGATTCCTGTTAATATTTGTTCTAATACTGAAAGTACTATTGAACATGAAGCAACAGTTTCAAAGATAAATGATGATACTCTATTTTATTTAATGAGTAGAGGAATTAGTGAAGAAAGAGCTACAGAACTTATCATACTGGGATTTATTGATAGATTTAGAGAAGAATTACCAATGGAGTATGCGGTTGAATTAAATCAACTAATAAAAAGAAATTTATAAAATGCTAAACTTAATAATTTGAGTTTTATTGATAACTAAAAAGTAAAATTTGTATATCGAATTTTATTTTTTTTTAGTTTAGAATCAAATAAATTTTAATAAATGCTAGTTTGAAATGAAAATATTATTAAAGTAATATATGGCGCGAAAGGAGGAATTTATGCTTAATCAAATTATATTAGTAGGTAGATTGACCAAAGAAGTACAAGTTAATAATTCAGATGGTGGAAAAAAAGTAGCTAAAATAACTTTAGCAATACCTAGAAGTTTTAAGAATATGGATGGTATATATGATACAGATTTTATTGATTGTATATTATGGGATAATACAGCAACTAATACAGCAGAGTATTGCCATAAAGGAGATATTTTAGGTATAAAAGGTAGAGTTCAATCAAGAATTACAGAAAAAGACAATAATAAAAAATATTTATTAGAAATAATAGCTGAAAAGGTTACGTTTTTAACTTCTAAAAATGAAAAAGAAGAAAAAGCTTAAACTTAAGTTTCTTTTTAGTTAACTTTAACCATTTTATCTTTTTGAATATTTATAATATTTTTGAAGAAGATATTATAGAGGTGATGTTATGCTTCTAGGAAAGAGAATAAAAAAGTTAAGAAGAGAAAAAGGATTAACACAACAAGAACTTGGTGATTTAATAAATGTAACAAAAGTTAGTATATGTTGCTATGAAAAAGAAACAAGAGTCCCAACTTTAGAAACTTTAACTGCTCTTGCTAAAGTTTTTAAAGTAGATATAAATTATTTTTTAGGAAATGATTATAATGTTGTAGCTGATAGTGATGATAGTTATTCAATGACTGTTGCAAGAGAAGAACTAGAATTCATAAAAGAGATAAGAAAGTATAGCAGTCTTTATAATAAAGTTATAAAAGATCCAAAAAGATGTGCAGAGCTAATAGATATGAAAATGAGATAAACTATTCTTAAGAATAGTTTTTTTTAGTTATTAATGCTATAATTAGGTTAAGGTAGGTGGATATATGAATATTATTATTAGAGAGTATGAAGATAAAGATATGGAATTTTTAAATGAATTACTTGATGAAGTCTATAAAATGAAAAAAAGTAAAAATATAGCTAACGATAATATAGAACTTGTAGCAGTTGATAATGAACGTGTAGTTGGTTATTTAACAATAAATAAATTGTTTGATAGTGTTCAAAATCTTAATTATGCCAATATTAATTATGTATGTGTATTAGAAAGATATCGTAATAGAGGGATATGTTCTAATATGTTAGATGAAGTCTTTAAGTATTGTAGGAAAAATAATATTTCATATATTGAATTAACCTCTAATCCTACTAGAAAGATAGCAAGATATTTATACGAGAAGAAAGGATTTGTAGAAAGAGAAACTTCTGTTTATAGAAAGGAAATAATATGATAGTAGAAATAATTAATAAAAAGAGATTAAACCAAGAATTAACAAAAGAAGAGTTAGAATCTTTTTTTAATGGATACTTAAAGAAAGATGTAACTGATTATCAAATGTCTGCATTATTAATGGCAATTTGTATCAATGGTATGACAGATAGAGAAATATTTGATTTAACAAAAATATTTATAGATAGTGGAGAAGTATTAGATTTTTCAAATATTAAAGGAATAAAAGTTGATAAACATTCAACTGGTGGAGTAGGTGATAAAACAACAATGGTTATAGCACCTATAGTTGCAAGTTTAGGAGTACCTGTTATTAAAATGAGTGGTAGAGGCTTAGGTTTTACCGGAGGAACTATTGATAAGTTAGAATCAATCCCAGGTTTCAGAACAGATTTAAGTGATCAAGAAATTGAAGAACAAGTTAATGATATTGGAATGGTAGTTACTGGACAAACATCAAATTTAGTTCCCATGGATAAACTTATATATGCTCTAAGAGATGTTACAGCAACAGTTGAATCTATTCCTTTAATAGCAACTAGTATAATGAGTAAAAAAATAGCAAGTGGAGCTGATAAAATATTAATAGATATTAAGGTTGGTAGTGGAGCTTTAATAAAAAATAAGACTGATGCAGATAGGCTTGCAGAACTTATGAAAAAAATAGGTAGTTTCTATAATAGAGAAGTTAGATGCATGATTACTAATATGGATGCACCATTAGGCTATTGTATTGGAAATAGTATAGAGGTCATTGAAGCAATTAAGATATTACAAAATGAAGAGCATAGTAAATTAAGTGAACTTTGTATAGATTTAGCAACAGAAATGGTAAGCATGGGAAAAGAAATAAATACAGATTTGGCAAGGCAACTAGTAGAAGAAAGTATAACAAGTAAGAAGGCATTTAAGAAATTTCTAGAATTTGTTAAATGTCAAAATGGTGATATAAATAGTTTAGCATTAAGCAATAATATAATAGAAATAAAAGCAGATAAGGATGGAATAGTAAAAGAAATACCAGCAAACGATATTGGTTTATTATCTGTTAGTATGGGTGCAGGAAGAGAGAAAAAAGATGATGTAATAGATCCAACTGTTGGTATAAAATTAAATAAAGTAGTAGGAAGTAGGGTAAAGAAAGGTGATCTACTTTGTACCTTATACGTAAACAAAGAGATAGATGAGGAAAAAGTAAAAAATATATTTGTAATAGCTTAGTTTACGTAAAATTTAAAAAAATACTTTTAAATACTTAAAATTGTGTTATACTTATGGTATATAAGATAAAGAAAGGTAGATGAAAAATTAATGAAAAAAAGTAAGTTTTTTATGATGCTATTAGCTGCTTTATGTACATTTGGAATAGTTGTAGATGTTAATGCTTTGCAAACTACTGATACAACTTTACCAGAAACAGTAAATAGAGTTACTGGTGCAACATTTCAACATGATAGCGATTATCCTAATGGTGATAGTACTTCTAGGATTATAAGATCAGTAGGTAAAGTTGGAGAAGAAGAAAAGTATATATTATATTGTAGTGATTTTACAAACGATAATATAAGTAATGCAACATTAACCAAAGATACTAAAATGGATTATGGTATAGCTTATATTTTGATGAACTCATATCCAACAAAGACTCTAATAAGTGGTGCAACCGCAACAGGCACAAATTGTGCAAATGCAAATGAAATGGCAAATATCTGGATTACTCAATCAGCAATTTGGGGATATCAAGGAGTATTATCATCAGATAAATTAATAAGTAATGCCTTAAAATATGATCCAACAGGTTTAGTTAAAGAATCTTGTGATAAATGGTCATATAATAATTCAACTTTAACAGGAAGCACTTTGTGGAATGGATATGTAAGTGGTTTAATTAGTTCTGCAAAGGCAGTTAAAGATCCTGCTGATTCAACATTATCAGTTACAGGTGGAGATGGTTGGACAAAAACAGATGATGGATATAAATCAAGTTTAATTAGTGTAGCTCCATCAAGTAGTGAAGTTTCATATAGTACATATTATTTATCACTTTATGATATGCCTGAAAATGTTAAGGTTTATACAGAGTCTGGAAATGAAGTAGAAAATGCCAAAGACGGTGTTGGTTGTGCTGGTGAAAATTGTCCTAGCTGGGTATCTGAAGAAATTACTGCTGGAACTAAAGTATATGTATTTGTTCCAAGTGAACAAGCTAAGAAGGGCCCAAAGTTCAATCTAAAGGCTTCTACCACAATCACATATAATGCTGCATATAAATATGTAGACAAAACAACAAATCATCAACCATCAGTGTTGGTAGGACCTGAAACTAAAAATATTGAAGGTACTATTTCATTAAATGTAATTCCTGATACAGCAAGTTCAATTTCCAATTCAATTTACTTTGTTGGAGTACTTATTCTACTATGTGGAGCAGGAATAATATATGCAAATGTTAAACCAAAAAAACAAACAAACGAATAGAAAAAAAATAAGAAAGAGTCATATATGTTTATTTGGCTCTTTACTTGTAATTATAGGTATATCAATTTTATTGTTTAATCATGTTAAAGAACTAAAAGAACAGTTATTTTCTGATATGCAGTTAAAAATTGATAATAATATAAGTGATGAAATAGTTGAAGATATTCCAGAAGTGGAAGAAAAAAAAGAGACTCAACCAGAGCCTCAAGAAGAAAAGAAAATAGATTATACAAAATATTTGGGAGTTTTAGAAATTCCAAAAATAGGATTAAAACGTGGATTTTATGGTTTTGATTCAAGATATAATAATATAGAAAGAAATGTTACTTTAGTTGGTGGATCAACAATGCCAGATGTAGTTAATGGTAATTTAATTCTTATGGCCCATTCTGGTAGTGCTTATGTTTCATTTTTTGCTTATTTATATAGATTAAACGTAGGTGATATGGCCTATGTTACCTATAATGGTATTAAATATAAATATCAAATAGTAAATATTTATAACATACCAAAAACAGGGCAAGCAACAATAACAAGAAACATGGATAGATCATGTATGACATTAATAACCTGTACTAAAGATAGTGAAACAGAACAAACAATATATATATTAGAACAAGTATAAAGGAGGACTTAATATGGAAATGACTGTAATTGATAAGTTATTACTAATAGTAAAATACATTACATCATCTTTTATGGGAATAGAACTATATTTATTAAGTCTTCTTTTATTTTTATTTACTATTCTTAATATAAAGAAAAATAATAAAATAGTTAAAATTGTATCTATAATATTATGTGTTGGTTTTTTAATTGGACTTATGATAGCTTATAGATCATATGCTATGAAAAGTATAGATAACATAATAAAATTAGTTCTTAGTTATATATATTTTCCATCTATGATAGTGTACTTTTTTATCATATTTTTTACAACTATAGCATTTATTTTTACAATACTATCTAAAAAAATGGTTAGAAGTAAAAAAATAATAAATTCTATTGTTTTAAGTTTTTTATATTTTTGTTTTATGGCAATTATATCTCTTGCCACTAAAAATAATATAGATTTGTCAGTTATACATGAATTATATAAAAATGAAACAATATTATCATTTGTACAAATTAGTAATGTAGTTTTCTTTTTATGGATAGAATATACTATTCTTTACTATTTTTATAAGTTTTTAGATAATAAATTTGATTAAAAATAGTTATATGGTTCACCCTAATAAAGGGTGAACTTTTTTTATGATAATAAGATTAGGATATGCTTGTATAACTGAAACTTTAACTGGAATTACTACATCTAGTAGCTATACATATACAAATTATACAAAAGAACAAAATAAAACTAAGTTAGATAGAATTATAAAATCTAATTTAACTGATTTAGGGAAGATACTTGATTATAATATTTCTAATAATATTCATTTTTATAGATTATCTTCTAAATTAATTCCTTTAGCAACAAAAAAAGAAGTTGTTTTTAACTATTTAAGTAAATATGATAAGTATTATGAATATTTGTCAAGGAAAATAGAAGATAGTAGAATGAGAGTCGATTTACATCCGGATCAATTTTGTGTATTAAATAGTACAAATAAAGATGTAGTAAAAAACAGTATAGAAATTTTGAAATATCATTATAATATTTTAAATAAATTGAAAGTAAAAAATAAAGTATTAGTACTTCATGTTGGAAGTAATGCTTTTGGTAAATCTAACTCTCTAACTAGATTTATTAATAATTATATGACCCTACCTAAATCAATCAGAGATACGATAGTAGTTGAAAATGATGATAAAGTATTTAATATAAAAGATTGTTTATATTTAAATGAAAAACTTAATGTACCAATAGTTTTAGATTATCATCATCATTTTTGTAATAACGATGGAATAAATTTGTATGATTATATAGAAGATATATTTAATACTTGGAAAAATATAAATCCAAAGGTTCATTTTTCATCTCCTAAGAATTTAACTAAAAAAGAAATAAGGAGTCATAATGATTATATAGATAGTAATAAATTTATAGAATTTGTGGAAGATATAAAACACCTTGATTACGATATAGATATTATGATAGAGGCAAAAAAGAAAGATGAAGCTTTATTTAGATTAATAAGAGAATTAAAATATAAAACCAATTATAAATTTATTGATGACACTACTTTTGAGGCAAAATAAAATGTAGTGATATTCACTACATAATACCTAATATTGCATTTTTAATAGTTTCTATGTACAATTCTAAGAAATTAAGCTTTTTAACATTTGTATCTGATACCAAATCAACACTAGTAATTTTTTTATTGTTTTTGGTAACTGTTATCCTACCTACAGTATCTCCCTTTTTCATAGGTAATTTTAAATTATTTATTTTAATATTATAATTATATTTATTTCCCGATGCCTGCTTATCTTCTAGTATTCCAACATCATATTTTGGTTTTATTTTTATAGATTCTTTATTTCCTTTATCGAATTTTATTTTTTTAACAACTTGATTTTTTTTCTTCAGTATTGTAACTTTTTTAGTATTAAATCCATAATCAAGTAATGCCATAGTCTCACTATTTCTAACTTTTCCATTTTCTTCTCCAAGGACTATAGCAATTAGGCGCATATTATCCTTCTTTGCAGTAGCAGCTAAACAGTATTTTGCAGCATCTGTATGCCCAGTTTTTAATCCATCAGCACCCTTATAAAATCTTACTAATTTATTTGTATTAACAAGCCAAAATTTATTTTCAGTATCTTCACGTAAATAGTCTTCATATACTGATGAAAATTTTAAGATTTCCTCGTGCATTAACAAATTTCTAGCAATAATTCCCATATCATAAGCTGAGGAGTAATGTCCATCCTCATCAAGTCCAGTACTATTTTTGAATTTGGTATTTTTAAGACCTAATTCTTTTACTTTGTTATTCATAAGTTTAACAAATTCTTTTTCACTACCACTAATATATTCGGCCATAGCAACAACAGCATCATTAGCACTAGCCATTGAAATACCCTTAAATAGGTCCTTTACACTCATTTTTTCTCCAGTATTTAAGTATATTTGCGATCCTCCCATATCAGCAGCATTTTTACTTACCTCTACAATATCAGTCCACTTTATTTTTCCTTTTTCAATATTTTCAAGAATTATAGTTTGGGCAACCATTTTAGTCATAGAAGCAACAGCAACTTGTTTATCCTTATTTTTTTCAAATATAATTTTTCCTGTGGATTGCTCCATTAATAATCCTGAAGTAGCATTTTCTATTAAATTAATGCTATTATCTTTAGTATCATCTTTATTATTTTCATTACTATTTTCTAAAGCATTAGTAGAGATTGGTACTAAAAACATAATAAACAACAAAATATAACAAATTTTTTTCATAAATTCCTCCTATAATTTCCTATGATTATTTAATAAAAAATATACATAAATATCTTTAAATGTTGTATTATTGTAGTAGGTGATTTAAAATGAAAAAAATAATAATGTCTATTATAGTAATATTAATTATTGTTGTTGGTGCAATTTTTATTTTTAGTAAAGATGATGAAAGTGCAAAAAAAGAGGTTAAAACTAAAAAGAATGATTTAGCAAGTATTTCTTATTATAAAAAAGAATATAAAGAGCGATATGACAATTATAAAAAGAAAAATAAAGAACTTTCTAATGAAGATGTTATAACTAGAGTAAACATTGGTCTAGATAATAGTTATTATACTAATACATATAAAACTCCATATCCTAATAAAGATTATATTCTTGTTAATAAATATATATATTTGGGTGAAGATTATGTACCAGATAATTTAGAGGATATTTCTACTAATTACTCTAGAAGTGGAATGAGGTTAGTTAGTAGTGCAAAAGATGCTTTTGAAACCTTGGCAGAGCAAGCTTTAAAGGATAATAAAAAAGTAATTGCAATGTCTAGTTATAGAAGTTATCAATATCAAGTTAATTTATATAATAGATATGTAGCAAATGAAGGAGTTAATGCTGCGGATACTTATTCAGCAAGACCAGGATACTCTGAACATCAAACTGGACTTTGTGTTGATGTATATGATGGAGTTATAGATTATACTAATTTTGAAAAATCAGATTCTTATAATTGGATGATGGATAATGCTTATAAATATGGATTTATCCTAAGATATCCAAAAGGAAAAGAAAATATTACAGGATATCAATATGAATCATGGCATTATCGATATGTAGGTAAAAAAATAGCTAAGTATATTCATGATAATGATATAACCTTTGATGAATACTATGTTAGACAAATAGCAGATAAAATGAAATAAAGACGTAGGTCTTTTTTTATAGTATGATTATCTAAGTTTTGTCAAATTATAAAATTTATGATATTATAATCACGACAAGAAAAACTGAGTTTCCTCAATTTTAAAAAAATTAGGATAAATTAGTCTATTTGTTTTCGTACAAACAATTCGAAGAACATAACTTGTATATAATTTGCATAATTTAGTTTCGCATGCAATTATACACTTGTAATGATGCTTACCTTCGGATTGTTTTTTTCTAAAAAACAAATAAATAGGATTTGTTTTATCTGTGTGAGCAGATATTTGAATAATAGTAGTTACAACATTAAATAAAATAGTTCTACCAAATTTACAACCTGTTTTAGAAATTGGCCCATGATACGCAGAGACACCAGATTGAGATGTAATTGAATCAATTCCAATAAAAGATATCAATTGATATTTATCATCAAATCGAGTTATATCACCAACTTCGATCAAAAATAAAGCAGTCGAAAATTCACCAAATCCTGGAATAGAATTAATTATTTTAAATAACTTTTTATATTTCATTTCATTGATTATTTGTTTTTCAATTTTATTAATTTTAGATTTATGATATTGAATCATTTCAATTGTTTGAACTAAATTTTGGACTTGTAAAGAATCAAAGGAAACAAAACATAAAGAATTATTAGTAAGTTCTTTCATTTTTAAAACTTTGTTTTTAAATCTAAAGGCCTGAGTTGTACCATTTTCATCTTTTAAATAATTCATTAAAAAATCAACTCTTCTATTAACAAAAAAAGAAGAATGAGGAAAATCATGTATAAAATTCAAAGCTAAGTCATCGTATTTCGGTTAATACCATATTGAATTACCTATATTCCTACACGCTTAATCATCCGAACTCTAATATAAAATTAGTTTCCATTATCTACAACCGAATTAATAAATAATTATATGGCAGATATTCATAAAAACGTACTCGGAGTGCTTGTTATAATTCGTCTTTACCGATGTTTGTTATAATAACAAAAAACATAAAGAAATCAAAAATTTTAACTTGAAATCTTTATGCTTAACATTATACGTGTTATAATAAAGTTAATAATAAAGAGGTGAAATATATTGATAGAAGTTGTTTTTATGATAATACCATTTATAATTTTTATATTTTGTTTGAAAATTAGTTTTATTGATAAAAATAAATATAAAATGGTTTTAAAAGGAAAATGTGTTGATGTTAAAGGAGCTTTAGAATACGATTGTCCTATTTTTGAAATTAAATATGATAACATGACTAAAACCATATGTAATAACCAATATTCTGATTCAGAAGATATTTTTATTGGAGATGTTAAAAAATTATATATTAATCCGAATGATTTGAATGATTTCAAAATAAAAAAGGTCGATTCGACATTTTTATTTATAAGTCTTATTGCCTTTTCTATATTTTTTCCTATTTTTTTATCATTTTTAAAAGTTAATAAAATTGTGATTATGATTACAATTATGATTATGGTTATCTTATTCTTTGGATATATATTTACTAGTAATCTTTTAGAGTTGATAAATAGAATAAAAAAATGTAATCATAAAATAGAAGCTACTGTTTCTGATGTAAGAATTAAAATTGAAAATAATGATGATGGAGTCAGAGAAAGATATAAAATAATATATGAAATAGAATATAATGGTGAAAAAAGATTAATTTCTAATAATTTTTTTATCAACAATCCTAGAGAAAAAGGCAGAAAGTATAATATATATATTAATAAAGAAAACCCTAGGATATTTATTGACGGGCCATGGATTTTTTATACTTTATTATCAATATTTATTTCTATAACATTGATTACTATTGTAATTTGGTCTCTTATAACATCATTATAAGACTGAGATATACAAAAGTATATCTCAGACTGTTGATAAATAAATTCGTAAATTTTTAGACTAAAGTCCGTTTTTTTACGAACTTTTTTCTTTTTTAGATTTATTTAAAATATCTTTAAATTGCTTAACTAGTTTGGGATTAATAACAAAAGTATCAATACCTTTAGATCTAAAATAATTTTCAACAGGTAAATGATAAATAGAAGTAGATTCCATAATGACAATTAAGTTAGAATAATTTTTAATTAAATTATATAATTTATCAAATTCACTTTTGTTGTGTTCGATAAAAGTAGCATCAAAAATTGTATTTTTTAATTCGTCAATAAAACAATATATACTTTTACCTTTAGCAATATCAAAACTTAAAATATGTTTCATAATAAACTCTTTTCACTAATATTTCGGTTAATACCATATTGAATTACTTATATTCCTATACGCTTAATCATCCGAACTCTAATATAAAATTAATTTCCATTATCTACAACCGAATTAATAAATAATTATATGGCAGACATTCATAAAAACGCACTCGGAGTGCTTGTTATAATTCGTCTTTATCGATGTTTGTTATAATAACAAAAAAAATAAAGAAATCAAAAATTTTAACTTGAAATCTTTATGCTTAACATTATACGTGATATAATTAATATGGAGTAGGAATGATAAAATGAAAAAACAAAAAGTGTTAATAATAGGTGCAGGGCCAGCTGGTTTAGTTGCAGCGTATAAATTATTAAAAGATAGTAATAAATATGATGTAACAATACTTGAAAAAGAAAAAGAAATTGGTGGGTTATGCAAAACTATTTCTTTCAAAAATAAATTACTAGATTATGGTGTACATTTTTATAGAATAAGTGAATATAAGGAATTTAATGATATTGTTTATAATTTAATTCCTATAGAAGATAATGATAGTATTAATAATAATTTAATCTCTAAATATGTTGTTAAGGGAGAAAATCAATTTAATACAGATAACATAATGCTTATAAATAGTGCAACTTCTAATATATATTTTAATAATAAGTTTTACGCTTATCCAATAAAAATTAATTTAGATACTATAAAAAAGATGGGAATTATTAATTTATTTAAAATAGGTTTTAGTTACTTAAAGGTGTTAATTCATAAAAAAGAAGAAACTAATCTTGAAAATTATTATATTAATAGATACGGAAAAAAATTTTATGAAATGTTCTTCCTAGAATATACTAAAAAAGTTTGCGGTGTTGATCCTAAAGATATTCATATTGATTGGGGTAAGCAAAGAATAAGGGAAACATCACTATTAAATATTTTAAAGGAAAAGATATTCAAAAAGAAAAATATAGATAATGAACCATCATTAATAGAAGAATATTATTATCCTAAATATGGATGTGGAGAAGTATATAAAAATTTAAGTAAAGAAATAGAAAAACTTGGTGGAAAAATTATAACAAATTCCAATCTAAAGAGTGTAGAGTTAGAAAATAATGAAATAAAAGAGGTTTGTTATACAAAGGATAAAAATTTAAAAACAATAAAACCTGATTATTTAGTTAATAGTGCTCCTATGAAGGAATTTATTAAAACTATTAAAGATAAAGATGAAGATAAAAGTATTACAAAATTAATTAGAGACTTACCATTTAGAGATTTAATACTAGTTAATTTAGTCTTTTCTAAAAAGGAATTAATGAAATTAGAAAATTATAAATTACTAAAGGATAATAGTTGGGTATTTATTCAAGATCCTAATATAAGGTTTGGTAGAATTAAATTAGCAAATGTTTGGTCTAGTTATATGTTAGGTGAAGATAGTAAAGATAAGGTTGTTATGACTTTAGAATATTGCTGTGATAGTAGAGATCCTTTTTCAAAACTTAAAAATAATGATTTATTAAAGGAAGCAAAAAAAGAATTAAAGATTTTAAAACTATTTCCTAGAGGTGGAATTTTAGAATCTAAAATTGATAAAATAAAAAATGCTTATCCTGCATATTATGGAAGCTATAATAATAGAGGCGATATAATTAATTACCTAGATAAATATAGAAATATTTATTTTGTAGGTAGAGCAGGTCAACATCAGTATATAGATATGGATAAAGCTATGATTACAGGACTTTCAGCAGCAAAAAGTATTATAGAAGGTGATAATGACAAAAAAGGTGTTTGGCTATGATAGATTATTTAAGATTATTTAGAGTTAAACACTACATAAAAAATCTTTTTATATTTACAACTTTAATATTTGGAGCAGAGTTATTAACAACAAATACTATTAGGGTATCAATTGGTTTTATTGCTTTTTGTTTAATCTCATCAACCATATATATAATAAATGATATTGTTGATTATGAAATTGATAAAAAAACAGAAAGTAAAATGAATGAACCCATCCCCTCTGGTAAAATAAAAAAAAAGAATGCTTTAATACTTGCTTTTATTTTACTTATATTATCACTTGTAGTTAATTATTTTACTTATAGTGTATCAAGTTATATTTATATTATAGTATATTTACTATTAAATATTTTTTATTCATTTATAGGTAAAAAAATACCATATGTTGAACTATTAATTATGTCATGTTTTTACCTAATCAGAGTATATTATGGAGCAAGTATATTAAATGTTAGTGTATCATTAGTACTTACTTTGACAGTGATTTTTGGATCACTATATATAGTAATTATGAAAAGAATAACAGAAGTTAAAATAAAAAAACCAAGACATGTATTTACATTTTATAATGAAAATATACTAAAAATCTTAAGTAAAATAGCTCTAGTTGGTATGTTTATATCATATGTTTGGTGGTTAATAATAGAAAAAATTGTACTATTAATTCCAACACTTCTAATTTTGTTATTTATTTTTATAAGATATGATAAACTAGCATCAAATTCAAATGACTGTAATCCAGTAAATATATTATTGAAAGATAAAGTGTTAGTATTATTAAGTGTGTTTTATGTTTTATTTGTAACAATTGTTATTGAAATATTTTTGTAGGAGGATATATGAAAAAGAAAGTTTTTGTAACAGGTGGCAGTGGATTTTTAGGTATTAATCTAATTAGAGAATTGCTAAAAAGAGGGTATGATGTAGTATCATATGATTTAGTACCGTTTGAATATGATGATGTAAAAGATAAAATAATATCAATAGTTGGAGATATTAGAAATATTAGAAAATTAAAAAAATCAATGGATGGTTGTAATTATGTAGTTCACTGTGCTGCAGCACTTCCTTCATATACAAAAGAAGAAATTTATACAACGGATATAGATGGTACAAGAAATGTTTTAAAGTGCGCATATCAGTATAAAGTAAAAAGATTTGTAGATATTTCATCTACTGCTGTATATGGAATATATGATCATTATCCATTATTAGAAAGTGATCCCCTAAATGGAGTTGGCCCTTATGGAATTGCTAAAATAAAAGCTGAAGAAGAATGCCTTAAATATAGAAAAAAGAATATGACTATTTCTATTCTTAGACCTATGACATTTGTAGGCCCAGAACGTTTAGGTGTATTTTCACTTTTTTATGATTGGGCATATACTGGACATGGTTTTCCAATGGTAGGTAGTGGAAATAATAAATTTCAATTATTAGATGTATTTGATTTAGTAGAGGTTATAATAAGTTGTATGGAACTTGACAAAAGAAGGGTAAATGACACCTTTAATGTAGGTAGTGTTTTGTATACAACTATGAGAGAAGATTATCAAAAAGTTCTAGATTACGCTGGCTATGGTAAAAAAATAAAGCCATTTCCTAAATTTATTGCTTTAAATGGTTTAAGATTTTTAGATCTATTTCATATCTCACCACTATATAAATGGGTATATGAAACAGCTCCAAAAGATTCAGTCGCTTCAGTAGAAAAAGCTATAAAAAAATTAAATTTTAATCCTAAATATTCAACTGGTGATGCTTTAGTAAGAAATTATAAATGGTATGTTAAAAATTTAGACAAATTTAAAAATAATACTGGAAAAACTCATAGAGTGCCATGGAAACAAGGTATATTAAAAATAGTTAAAAAATTTTACTAGGAGGTATTATAATGGACAGTCGTTTTGTTGACTTTAATAAATATCATGATCCTAAAGATGTCAAAAATTATGAACTTTTTATAGGACCAAGTGGTGAATATTATAAAGTAAAAACTACCTATGAAAGTGCTGATAATTGCACACACTATAAATGGGCTGAATACTATCTTGATAAATATGCACCTAATATTATGCATAATGAAAAAGTATTATCCATATGTAAAACACCATTAGAGGTTTTGATAAATTTATATGGATTTATTAGATATACACATACTGGAGATAATAAACCATATTTCACATTTCCTAATGTGGCATTTGGATATCAAATTTCAAAAGATCAAAAGGAAGCCTTATATAAATTAATGGATTATAATAATGAAAAAATAACAACTGAAATAGTAGAAATGATTGAAAATGGTAACGATGGTCATAATAATGTATCTAGCATTACTTATAGAAGAATGTTATAATGTAAGAGTAGTTAATTATTGTTTTATTTATAATAGTAATTAGAGGTGAATATATGAAGAAATGTGTCATAATATACAATCCACAAAGTGGTAAGTTAAAGAAAAAAGAGTTATTACAAACATTTTTTGATTTATTAAGAAAGCACGGTTATGAAGCTGAAATAAAATATACTAAAAAGAAAAAGGATGCTACTGAAATAATTAAAAACCTAGATTATGTAGATCTTGTTATTTGCGCTGGTGGAGATGGTACACTAAATGAGGTCGTTACAGGTAATTTAGCTAGAGAAAAAAGACTTACTTTAGCTAATCTGCCAATGGGTACTACAAATGATGTTGCAAATATGTATGGATATACTAAAAATAATTACATGAAAAACTTAGAACTTCTTCTAGAAGGGGTTAAAAAGAAGATAGATGTATGTTTTATTAATGAAACTCCATTTGTTTATGTAGCTTGCCTAGGGGATTATATAGATATGGCCTATTCAACACCAAGAGACTTAAAAAAGAAATATGGTAAACTAGCTTATGTCATGTATGGATTAAAACAATTAAGAAATAAGATAAATTCTTATGATATAAAATATAAAATAGATAACAAAACATATGAAGGAAGATACTCATTCTTCTTTATAACAAATGCATCACGTGTAGCGGGATTTGATGATGTATATTATGATGTGAAACTTGATGATAATAAATTTGAGGTAGCTTTTTGCCATGTTAAAAATAAAGCTGAATTAATGAAAATATTTGTTTTGGTAAATAATATGGATTTGAAAGATGTTCCTGGAATTACATATTATCAAACTGATAATTTAGAAATAGAATTTTTACAAAGTCCAAAGGTATCATGGTGTATAGATGGGGAAGAATATAAATCATCAAGTAATAAATTTGTATTTAGAATAGATAGGGATACACATATGATGTTACCTAAAGAAAATGTAGTTAAATTATTTGAAAAATAAGAAAAATAGATTGCAAATTAATATAATAAAATTAAGAACATAAAATTGTTCTTTTTTTGTCGAATGAATTTTTTGTAAGGTTTTGTCGAAACAGTACAAAATAAAATAGATATGAGCTATATTATGTATGCGAGGTGATTATATGTTGGAAGTAAATACTTTAATAGAAAGAGGAATACCATTTCTAAGTCTTGGTGGTATTCTTAATCAAAATACATTTAAAAAACTAGGAAGTGAAATAAATTACTTATTATATAATCAAGGATTTCAGTATTTTGTATTAGATTTTAGTGATATAAATTTTATACCAGAAAAAACATATTTAAATATTCAAAATAAATTAGTTGAAATATTTTTAAACTGTGGACGGGTGGTTGTATGTGGAATAAATAATCATGACAAAATCGGATATACAAAAGATAAACTATTTTATGTTAATGAAAAGCTAGATGCTTTTAAATATTTATATTTATGAGGTGGAACAATGGATGAAGAATTAGATAAAATAATAGAATATGAAAATATAGTATATGGAATTATAAATAGGTATAATGGTTATCAAGATAGAGATGATTTATATCAAGTTGGAATGATTGGACTTATGAAAGCCTCGAAAAACTATATACCAAACGATAATTGTAAATTTTCGACTTATGCATATAAATATGTTTTAGGAGAAATTACAAAATATATGAGGGAGAATAATTCGTTAAAAGTAAGTAGAGATACGGTAAAGTTAAAACAGTCTCTTTCTAGGGCAAAAGATAGTTTGAGGCAAAAGCTTTTAAGAGAACCAACCACTTTAGAATTATCACTAGTTCTAGAAATAGATGAGGATAAAATAATAGAAATAGATAGTCTTCAAACAGAAGCAAAAAGTCTTGATTATGAATTTTTGGAAAATGAAAATAATTTATACAATTCTGTAAGGGTTGAGGAAAAACAATTTAAACCAGAAATACAAGACTTAAAAACACAGTTAGAACTATTAGATGATCTAGATAAAAAACTGATATATTCAAGATACTTTGTTAACTTAACACAGAGTGAAACATCACAGAAACTGGGAATGTCCCAGGCAAAAGTTTCAAGAAAAGAAACTAAAATTCTACAAAAATTAAAAGAAAATTTATAAATAGATAAAAAGGATTCAAGATATAAGTTTTGAATTCTTTATTTTTGTATAAAAAAATATATTTATTTCATACTATAAATGGTGATTATATGAAAAATAAGAAATATGAAAAGATAGTTGAAGCTAATAAAGCAGATGAAACTAGAGTTCAAAATGCAATAGTTGCTTTTTTATCTGGAGGTTTAGTAGGTGCTTTAGGTGAAGGAATAATAGAAATACTATGTCACTTTTTTGAACTTTCTAGAAGTGATTCAGCAATGTTTATGAGTGTAATATTAGTATTTATAGCATCTTTATGTACTGCTTTAGGTTTCTTTGATAAGTTAGTTAGTAAATTAAAATGTGGTCTACTTATACCAATAACAGGTTTTGCTCATTCTATGACTAGTGCAACTCTAGATTATAGAAAAGAAGGACCTATTAGTGGATTTGGTTCAAATATGTTCAAATTAGCTGGATCAGTGATTTTATATGGAGTAGTTTCAGCTTGGTTTTTTGGAATGATCAGATATTTATTAGGAGGAAAGATATGACATTTAAATATAATAATGTATATGTTAATGATACATCAACGGTTACAGGTCCATATGAAAAAGATGGTCCTTTAGAAAAATATTTTGATAAAAGTTATAAAGATTTATATTTTGGAACAAATTCTTGGGAAAAAGCTGAAGAAAAATTAGTAGAAGATAGTGTTAAAATTTTACTAAAAAAAACAAAGTTAAATAAAGATGAAATAGATCTAGTAATAGGTGGGGATTTATTAAATCAAATAACGGCAACAACTTATGGAACCTCTGGAGTTGGTAAATCATATTTAGGGGTATATAATGCTTGTGCAACTAGTGTTGAAGAGATAATAATAGCTTCATCATTGATTGATGATAAAAGAATTGAAAATGCTTTATGTACAACTTCATCACATAATATGACTAGTGAAAAGCAATTTAGAAATCCTACTGAATATGGGGCTCCTAAACCAAGTACAGCAACTTTTACTGCAACTGGTGCTGCCTCAATACTATTATCGAAAGATAAAAGTAAGATAAAAGTCGAATCAGGAACAATAGGAAAAATAACAGATTATGATCAAACAGATGTTAATAATATGGGAGCAGTAATGGCTTGTGCTGCTGCATATACGATTAATAAACACTTAATAGATACTAAAAGAACACCAGACTATTATGATTTGATTTTAACTGGTGATCTTGGTAGGTATGGAAAAAATATTTTGATTGAATATATGAAGGAAGAATATAAAATAGATTTAACAGAAAATTACAATGACTGTGGAGTAATGTTATACGATTTGGAAAAACAAGAAGAGGTTCAAGCTGGTGGAAGTGGTCCAGTTTGTAGTGCTTTAGTAAATTATAGTTATGTTATGGAAAAGTTGAAAAACAAGGAATTAAAAAAGGTTTTATTAGTGGCTACAGGAGCACTATTTTCCCCAACCTTTGTTTTCCAAGGTCAAAATATATTATCAATAGCACACGCAATTAGTTTGGAGGCGATATAATGTTATTTGTAACTTCGTTTTTGTTTTGTGGATTAATATGTTTAATCTCACAATTAATACTAGATAATACAAAACTAACCCCTGGTCATATAACAAGTATGTTGGTAGTTTTAGGGGCACTTTTAGATACATTTAGTTTATATGATAAAATAATAGTCTATGTAGGTGGAGGAGCATTAGTACCAATCACAAGTTTTGGTCATTCCTTAATTCATGGAGCTTTAGCAAAAGCAAATAGTTTTGGAATAATAGGAATTTTAGCAGGTATGTTTGATTTAACTGCCGCTGGTATTACCTCAGCCATAGTATTTTCATTTATTTTTTCACTAATATTTAAACCAAAAAACTAAAATAGAAACTAATTTTTTTAGTTTCTATTTATTTTATTACAGATAAATTGATTAAAACATTAATATTATCATCTTTGGCCATAACATTTTTATGCTCTTTTCCACAACTTTCGCATTTATATATAATTTTATAAGTATCTTTGAATTTTTCCATTCCGATTGGTTTTAATAATCCCTTACACTTATTTTTCCTATCCCCTGGATTTTTATCAACATGTTTTGAATATAAACAGTTTGGGCAATGATCACGGCAAGAATAACCAAGTCTATCTACCTTAAATCCACATTTTTCACAAGTAAAAGCTTCATCAATTTCATTAAAAGTCTTCATAAAAACACCTCAACTCGATTATATCATTGAAAGTGCAAAAATAAAACTTTACAAATTTTATGTAAAATTAACCCAATATTCTTGAACTAATAGATATTTAATAGTATTATTAAATTATAAGAATAGAAAGGCATAGGTGTATATTCTTAATAAATAATGAATAAGGGAGGTGAAATGATGGCAGATAAGACATATGGAATGAATCCAGACGATGTAAAAAGAGAAGGACAACAATTACAAAATAATGCAAATGATTTTTTAAATGAATTAAATAAATTAGTTAAGTATAATGATCAACTTGAACAAATTTGGAAAGGTAATGGTTCAGAATCTTATTTCACAAAATGGAATGAAAAGAAAGAAAGTATTACTAAACTTCAAAATTGGTTAAGAGGATTTGCAGACGCAACTGTAAATACTGCAACATTAGCACAACAAACTGATAGTGATGTATCAAGTAGTATGAGATAATAGGGAGGTGTAATTAATGAAACAAGAGTTAAATTATGAAGAGGCAAAATCATTGTCTAGAAATATTCAAACTAGTTCTAATACAATGAAAGATTTATTAGATAGATCAGACAGTGAAGTTAAAAAAGTTCAAAGTAATTGGCAAGGTGTATCTGCTGATTATGCAATTGAAGACTGGAATAGTTGGAAAAAAGATTTTGAAGAATATTATCAAATGTTATTACAAAATGTTAAAAATATTGAAAATGCATGTTCTACATTTGTATCTACAGAATCTAAAATGCAACAAAATTATCAACAATAAAAATAAAATATATTGCGTATGCAATATATTTCAAATGGAAAGAACTTCTTTCCACTTGAAATATATTGTAAAAAGGAGGAAATGTAAATGGGTAGATCTAGTACAAAGACGGAAGGATTAGATGAAAGTTTAGACAATTTAGACTCAACTATCGACAAATATATATCAGAAATAAAAGAAAAAAAGTTTTCATATGATGAATTTATAAAAAAATGTAAATCTATTAAATATCAAAATAAAGGGGATTTAGGGATTAATTTTTATGTTTATCATTGGTATGATAAAGATGAAGCACGAAAAAATCAAACCAACTTGATTACAGATGTTGGCTATGATAATTATAAAGATATAGAATTAACAAACCTTCATGATGTTGATTTTGAAAATAATGGTTCAGAAATATATAAAGAAGCTATAGCAAACCAATTGGATAGCTTTTTAACTAGTGTAAATAATGAATTAGGTAGAATAGATAAAGATTATACTAAAATTAAAGAGGAACTAACAAAAATCTCTGATAATTTAGCTGAAATTAAACTTCCAAATGTTAATTTATCACAAGACTATATGGAAATTGCGAATAAGTTCGATAACATAAGAAAAAAGATAAATGGAGTGATATAATGAGTAAATCAACATATATAAACTATAAAACTCTCGAAAATTGTATAACAAAAATAACTGATCTGAAAAAAAATTTAGAACAATTAAAAATAAATGTAGGAAAAGAACAAATGGATTATGATTATGCTTCAATTAAAATTCCTACATTTGAAGAAGCAAAAAAATATTGCAAGAGCCTAGATATTTATAAATTTACTATAACGCCAGATATTAGAGAGGCAAGAGGAGATTATGATTATAGATGGAATTTACAATGGGGTAAGGGTTTTAAAGTAATTAAGGATTCTTCTGAGGCTATCCCATACCAAAAAGAGCAAGAAGTTGAAGATGTTACGTCCGAGGGTGGAGGTTTTGCACACGATAATAGAATGGACTGCTTTACATATTACTCACGTGGTAATGGGATATTTGCTTTAGATGGATATTTTGGTAATAAAATTAGATATAATATCCAATCATTAGAAGATACAATTAAGGGAATATCTGACAGAGGCTGTAGTATATGGGAACCTCTTGATAGAGATAAAAAGAAGGTTAAAGATTTAATAAAATACTTAAATACAGGAAAAGAAAAGTGTTCCTTGATAAATAAATTAGTTAAAGAATATAATAGACGAATTAATGATGTAATAAGTAGTATAGATACAGAAACTGAATATATAGTAAAAATATATGATGCATATAAAGCTTTTGAAAAGTCTGCTAAGAATAAATTCGAAGGTAATAAGACTGGAAAGAAATATAGTAAAACTGAAATAGCTAAAAAATATGCTGCATTGGTATCAGCTGCTGGGGCAAAAAATGCCAAAAAGTATTTGAGTAAAATATTGAAAAAAACTAATTCAAAAGTTACAAGTGCAGAAGTTTTGTCTATTTATAAAAAATACAAAAATGAAAAGAAAATCTCAGGTAATTTAAATTCTAAAGAAGAAAAAGATACTAAAAGAACTAAAAAATCTTCATCTAAGAGTAGTAGTACAACTACAGCTATGGCTGCAACTGGTGCAACTGTAGTGGCTACTAAAGTTAAAAAATCAGCAAAATCTAGTAGTACTAAAGATACCAAAAAAACTTCTAAAAAAACTAAGACTAAGGTTAAACAAGGAGTATTGACTACTGTTCCAACTTTAGCAACTTTAAAAGCAATGAAAAAACAATTGAAAAGCAATACTACTATTAAGCTTTCTAATATAAAAACAGAGGCAAACAATAAGATTGTTGCTATAGAAGGAAAAGCAGAGGATCAAAAGAGACTTGCTGAAATAGAGAAAAATAACACTATAAAACAAATAAATGAGAATGCAGCAAATAAAATTGGGGCTATTGATGCAAATGATTCTGAAGCAAATACAAAAATAGAAAATATTCAAAAAGAGGCAGAAGAAGAGATAGAAAAAACTAATACAGCATATGAGAATAAAGTAAATGAAATAGAAGAAAAGAAAAATAAAGATATTGCTCAGGTAAATAGTGATAAAAATAATGCTACAAAGGATGTTGAGGAAAAATCAAATAAAGAATTGAAAGAAATTAATGACGATATAGAAAAGGCTAAGAAGACTAAAAGTTCTAAAAAATCGACTACAACAAAAGTATCAAGTGAAGCTACTGAGAAAAAAACAGAATCAAAGGAATATAAATCAACTGTAAATGATAGTTCTGTTGAAACATCAGAACAAGCAGCTAATGATAGTTCTACTAAATTAGATGAAGCCGTAAATACTAAACAAGAGGAAATAACATCTGCTGAACAAGCTAAGATTGATGCTGCTGATAGTGTAACTGATAACAGTAGTAGCGATTCAAGTGCAAATGTTGCTCAACCAGAAACTAGTTCTACACCAGAGCAAACTACATCAGCTAGTGTTGATGATATTGATACTGATACTTCATCTAGTGATACTGGTTATTCTTCATCTTCTAATTATGATGCTAGTTCCTATAACAATAATTCATCTTCAACAGATTATAGTACAGTAGATGAAACAAAACAATCTAATGTAAATTCTAGTAATACAGGTGTGGACCAAAGTACTCTACATACAGATTCTACAACTAAATCTACTTTTGATATAAAGAAAGATACTACTTCTTCTAGTACAGCATCATCAAATAAGGATATCGATGATATTAGTAGTATTTCAAGTACTAAATCAACAAGTAGTAAGAAGAGTTCAGGTCTTGGAGCAGCTGTGCCAATTGGATTAGGTATTGCAGCAACAGGTGCAGCAGCAGTTGCTGGAGTAAGGTACGTTAAAAATAAAAAACTTAATGAAGATTATGATGAAAATTATGATGATGAAAATAATGATGTATATGAAGATGAAGTTCCAAGCGACAGTGCATATATGGCAGATGATTATCTAGGACCAGAGGGAAGTAGTTATACAGAAGTTCCAGATGATAATGAATATACAGATACAGAAGCATTAGAAGAAGAAGCTGGAGTAAGTGATTTTTCTGAAGATGCAGCTCTTAATGAATTGAACTAATATAAAAAGAATATGGAGGGAAATATGAATAATAATTATGAAAAATTCTTACCTATAGGTTCCGTAGTTTTATTAAAGGGTGGAACAAAAAAAGCAATGGTTACAGGATTTTGTTCAGTTGCATCAGAAGATAAAACAAAGATTTATGACTATACTGGATGTATATATCCAGAAGGATATTTAGATTTTGATCAAGTTTGTTTATTTGATCATGATCAAATAGAAAAGGTATACCACTTAGGTTATATAGATGAAGATGAAAAAAGCTTTAAAGAAGAACTAAAAGCTGTAGCAGAAGAATATTCTAATAGTGATGACTTAGCAGCTTTAATGGATGATAGTGATGATGAAGAGGAAGATTCTGAATCTGATGAGGAAGAACCTTCTAATGATAATTTAGTAATTCCTGTTATTGAAGATGATGATTCAAAAAAAGAAGATGAATTTGAATATTTATAAATGACTTTTACAAGTCATTTTTTTTTATCATAATTTTACTAATTTATATAATACATGTTATAATAACTAATAGATAAGGAATGATAGAATGAATTTCGACTTAAAAATTAATGAGTTCGAAGGACCATTAGATTTACTTCTTCATATGATAAAAGAAAGTAAAATGGATATCTTTGATATAAAAATAGAAGAAATAACTGATCAATATTTAAAATATATCGAACATCAGGAATCAATGAATTTAGAAATAGCTAGTGAATATTTAGTTTTAGCATCAGAACTGTTAGAAATAAAATCAAAAATGTTACTTCCAAGTGAAAAGGTATCTGATAGTGAGGAAGAGGAAGATCCAAGAGAAGAACTAATTAATAGGTTATTAGAATATGAAGCTTATAAAGAAATTACAAAAACATTAAAAGAAAAAGAACTCATTAGACATGAAATTTATACTAAAGCACCAGAAAATATAAATATATATTCAAATAATGAGGTAGAAATCAAAAGTGATATAACTCTAGATGATTTAATGGATGCTTTTCAAAAGTTTTTAGAAAGAAAAAAAGAGAGTAAACCATTAGCAACTAAAGTTACTCAAAAAGAAATAACAGTATCATCAAGAAGACATGATATTTCTAAGTTACTACAGAAGAAAAGAAAGGTATCTTTTTTTGAGCTATTTCCAGTTGTTACTAGAGAATATGTTGTTGCAACATTTCTAGCAATATTAGAAATGGCAAAAAACAGTGAGTTAACTATTACGCAAAATGAAACATTTGATGATATAATCTGTGAGGTGAAATAATGAAAAATTTAGCAGTTTTAGAGGGGTTACTATTTGTAGTAGGTGAAGATGGTCTTACCTTAGAACAGATATCTGATGTATTGGAAATTAGTGAAGATGATTCAAAAATACTAGTAAAAGAATTAAAAGGAAAATACGAAGCTGAAGACAGAGGACTTAGAATAGACTTTTTAGGTAATAGATTTAAGCTAACTACTAAGTTTGAGCATAAAGAATATTACCAAAAACTAATAGAAAATCCAATTACTAATACATTAAGTCAGGCAGCTTTAGAAACTTTAGCAATTATTGCATATAATGAGCCTATTACTAGAATGCAAGTTGATAAATTAAGAGGCGTTTCTAGTTCACAAATGATAAGAAAATTAGTTGCTAAAGGATTCATAAAAGAAACAGGAAGAAGTGATCTCCCTGGACGACCAATTTTATATGAAACGACAAGTGAGTTTTTAGACTATTTTGGCCTACCTAGTATAGATGCCTTACCAGATATGTCAAAATTTATTGATGAGGTTAATCTAGAAAGTGAAGAAACCGATTTATATAAATCTAAATATAAAGAAAATATTGAAGTATCATCTTGATACTTTTTATTTTTATGGTATAATCTAATTATGCCTGTGTGGTGGAATTGGTAGACGCGTTGGACTCAAAATCCAATGGTAGTAATACCGTATCGGTTCAAGTCCGATCACAGGCACCATTGGGAAATCTGTCCAGACTTTTTAAAGTTTTGGACTTAATATAGAAAATATCAATTTCTAAAAGAAGTTGGTATTTTTTTGTTAATTAAAGAAAGGACAGGTTTAAATGATTAATATTGTTAAGAAAGAATTAGAGTTTGATGATGAATTAAAAAAGAAGATAGAATTTATATGTGGGTTTTGTAATACTACACCAACAATAATGAATAAAAATTTTAAACAATGATATAAATAAAATTAAAAAATATATAGAACAAACTAATGATACTACTTCTAATTTAAAAGATTCTAATAATATAAATGTAATACTAGATAAATATGAACAAGATTTAAAAAATCATTCTAATGAAGTTAAAGAATTAAAGAAAAAAATCACTACTCGTGAAGATAGAATTAGTGATTTAGAAAATAGATTAGATTTTGCAAATGATACTATTGATATGTTAGAAGATAAAGTATCATCACTAGAAGAAATGTTAAATTATTTCAAAGAATTATGGGATAAACTTATTAAGTTCTTACAAGATAAATTTTTCTCTACCAATAAATATGATGATATAATTGATGAATTATATGAAGAAGAGATTTTAGATAATGATGATATAGATACAATTAAAAATGAATATAGCAAAGATGATGAATTAGAACGATAAAAAATAATTATGATTTCATAGATTATATATAGAATAAAAGGAAATAAGAGCAAAATAAAGAAGTATGTCTTGACTTTTATTAAGAAAGCACTATAATAATTGTAAACTTTTTGAGAGGGGGAAAATATAATGAAAGATTATTCATTAAATTATGATGATTCTAAAAAATTTATATTATCTTATAAAATAGAAAATGGAAAAATTGTTGCAAAATTAGCAAGTGGAGAATCATACACAGTTCCATATTCAGAGGAAAATGAAAATAAAATAATATCTAGAATGGAAGAACAAGCTAGATATGCACAACCAAAACCACTTCAAATGCTAGATGAAATATTAACAATAAGCCAACCATTGATGTTACCAATAGCTATTATGAATTTTGTAAATAATGGTGGATGGTTTTATGGTATGATTCTTGCTATTATTGCTGAAGGTGCAATTTATTATCCTGCTAAAACAATAATAAATGCAATAAAGAAAAGAGATATAAAAAAATTAAATTATTTTTTAGATCATAAAAAAGAATTAAATGAAAATATTGAAAAAAGTGAAAATGTAAAATTGGGTGTTAGTAAAAAAGCCATTAAACAAATTGAGTTACAGAAGAGTAAAAACAAGCAACCATTTAATATTAATAATATTGATAACTATTCGTTAAGTGATTTAAAGGCATTAAGAGAGAATATCGAAAGAATCTCAACATTTGGATTTAATGAAGAAGAAACTATTTTAGAAGATACAATAGAAGAAAAAGGCCCAGTATTAAAAATAACATTAGACAACAAAAGAAAATAGTTTATAAAGTAGCACAAATTATTGCTACTTTTTCTATTATTTGGTAAAATCTTATTAGAAATTGATATAAAACTATGAATTTTCTAATTTGTGAGTAAAAGTTTGAAATAACTTAACCACTCGCACCATATTGATACTAAACTCGAACTTTTCGAGTAAAAATTTAAAAGCGGCTTGTCAAAAAGCCGCTTTTATGTTACACATGAATATGTCGAGGAAACTTGCATAAAATAAAAAGATACATTTGATTGTGTTTGATCAAATGCAATCCCTTATGGATGTAGCATCTGAAATCACATGATTGTGAAATTAGATGCTTTTGCTATTTTAAAGTAATAATAAATAGTGTATAATAGCACTTCAATGGGTGATATTAGATGTTAAGTATGAATAATGCAAATGATAAACAAAAAATGATGAAATATTATAGAACAAGTGATATGTTGAATCTATTATATTTTTTTCCACAACTAAGTCCTATTAAAGATTTAACTATTGTAGAAAATGAAGCAGATTATCTAAGAAATCAGGAATTTTTAAATAGTTTTAACCAGAACAGAGTTGATACTTTAAAGGGTAGGACTCCTATTTTAGGAATAGAAAATTCAGGAAAAAGTAATTGCTTTTATGATACGTTAATAAAAGTGAAAGAAAAGGATCCATTTGGGGTATTAGTTTTATTTAATGTAACGAGTGAATCTTCTGAAAGATACGAAAGATGGGCGGGAATATCGGTTGGAGTTGATTTAGGTCAAGATGTTATAATAGATGCTGTTTCAAAAGGATTTGATGGAAGAGAAGTATCAAAAAGCATTTGCACTCATGAAAGATATTTTATACCATGGTATGATTTAAGAAAAATTAGTGTTGATAATTTAAAGAAGTATAAAACATTCCAAATTAGCAATGATGACTATCAAGTAACTAGAAATGAGAGAATAAATTTTTTAAAATCTATCGGTTTAAATCCAGATGTGTTTTCTTCTTATATCCCAGAAAATTATCAGGAAATACCAGATTTCATATGGTTAAGTGTAATTAAAAATCTTCTAAAGCAATTAGAAAAGAATGAAGATATTTTAATGAGTTATGGGTTTTCTAATTTTGCTATTTCAGGTCATACAGAAGGTAATCAATTTGCGCCATGGCAAATGTTTGATAAAAGTAGATATACACTAGTAAAGAAAAGATGAAATAGTATTTTGATTTAATGACAATTTTTATATTATATATAGTCTGTTAATAGTTATTATTTATTCTAGAAGTTGTTTTATTTCTTCCATTATGGCACCATATTGATACTAAACTTGAGCTTTTAGAGATAATATAAAAACTACTTTCAAATTAAATTGAAAGTAGTTTTATTTTGTTATTAAATTAACAAACGCAATTGCTATATTAATTGGCGTGTAAAATAGTTTGTAAACTATTTTTTTAACATTACTCTTTTATCAAAAGAGTAATGTTTATTACAAATTTCAGTAAGCTTTGGTCTATGAGTTACTATAAGACAAGTTTTATTTTTTAAATACTTATTAATCATATCATAAATTTTAATTTCTGATAAATTATCTAAATTTGATGTGGGCTCATCTAAAATATAAATTTCTTTATCTAATAAAATTCCTCTTATTATATTTAGTCGTTGTTTTTGACCTGCAGATAATTTAATTCCTTTTTCTCCTACGAGTGTATTTAATCCATTCTCTAAATCATTTACCCATTCATCTAATCCTGCATCTTTTAAATATTCGTTTAAGACATCATTTGAAATCTTTTTACCTAAACATAGGTTTTCTTTAATAGTCAAATCAAATAAATCAGATTCTTGAGAGATATAAGCAATATCAGGAGTTTTTGATGTTGGTGTACCATCTGTTAAATAGTTTTTATCACAAACATCATAAAATCTACAAAACAAAGATAAAAATGTTGATTTACCTTGGCCTGATTCTCCAACAATACTAATTTTATCCTTTTTATTTAATGAAAAATTTGGTATTTTGATAGTAGTATTACTTTCGTCATTATATTTAAATTCGATATCTTTAAGTGTTATGTTATTCCAATTTCTAATTTTACTTTGTGGCTCTTCTTCAATAATCATTTTTTCTATTTGATTATTTGCTGATTTAAATTTATTATAGTGAATAAATAATGATGCTACACCTTTCAACTCAACATTTAGTCCACTAAACATTGAAGAGTAGAAAATTATATAACTAAATACATCATCACCATTTTTCATTCTGAAAAATAAACTAATTAATATAATTGCATACATTAGATAAACTAATCCATTAATACCATCAGATCTCATTGAATTAAATATATGCGATTTTTTTAATGGCTTTTTAACAACATCAAATTTTTTGTCCATTGTTCTTGTTGCATAATTTAGAGCATCAAAGTTTTTAACAATTTTAACATTTTGCAAAAAATCAACAGCAGTTGCATTATATTTAGCATTTGTATTATTATATTCTTCTTGAGTTTTAACATTTGTTTTTGTAATTATAATATTGTAAACAACAATAACTAATGTAAAAATTAAACACACTATAAACATAATATAACTTTGTTTCCATACTTGGATTAAAAATATAGTAATAGCAACACAAAAACCATTTATTGTCATCATTATTTCATTTAAAAGAGAAACAGTTTCTTCACTTATTATATCTAATTGTTTTTTTAGATAACCTGTGTGAGTATTATTTATTCTAGAAATATTCATATTACATAATCTTTTAAAATAAGCAATTTGTAAATCTTTTTTACTAACTTCAAGAAAAGGTTCTACTTTTATATTCCATAATACATTAAAAAATATTTCTAGTATTTTAATTGCAATGGTAAGTATAATTAACCATTTAAATTTTTCCAAACTAAATGGTACAGTTAAAAATATTGATAATATAACTGGTGTTATATATAAACATATATTCTCTAAAAATGCATTTATAAAACATAAAGCATATTTTTTCTTATTTAATACTTTAAACGGATACATCATAAAAAACACCTCAATATAATTTTAACATAGTTTGGTTTAACATTTTATAAATATATTCAAATTTATCTTAAAATATAATACTTTATGATAATAATATTTATATAATATATGCTAATTCGTATAAGTAATTTGCTATATAAAGATGGATAGTATGGAAAAGTATCAGTTATCTATAGAAGATATAAACAAGAATTATTTTGTAGAAGGACTTGATAATACAACTCTAGATGTTAGGAAAGCTTGTCAAGTGAAGCTTATGAACATAGTCCAATAATTTATCGCGCTCACCCATTACCATTAGATGGTAACAAAGTATCAAAAATTAAAAGAAAGGTAAAATAAATAATTTATGATCAAACGCAATGATGCGTTTTTTTTTGTTTCCTAATACTTAACAAATAAAAAATCATATCTTTTATTATTTAGTTATAAGATATATTGGAGGTATAATTATGTACAAATTACAAGAATTGCCATATTTATTTCAAGATTTTGAACCATTTATTGATACAAATACAATGGGATTGCATTATCATAAACATCAACAAGGATATTTAAATAAATTAAATGAAATACTAAAAAGTAATAACTATGACTTTAGATATCCAATTGAGGAGTTACCTTTTCATATTATGGAGTTTCCAAAAGAACAACAAGGTGATATTCTCTTTAACTTAGGAGGAGTTTTGAATCATGATTTGTACTTTAAAAGTATTAGTCCAAAAAGATATCAACCACCAATGGGAAAATTTAGACAGGCTTTAGAGTCTGAGTTTGGTTCTGTTGATAAATTCTTTGATAAACTAAAAGAAGAAGGTTTAAAGTTAAAGGGTTCAGGATATACTTTTTTAGTATTACGTAACGATGGAAAACTAGAATTAAAGAATTTTTCTAATCAAGATTTACCAGTATTATTTGGTTACATCCCATTATTTAATATAGATTTGTGGGAGCATGCATATTATCAAAACTATAAAAATGATAAGGCTAACTATATTAATAATTTCAAGTTGATTTCTGATTTTACAAATGCAAATAATATATATAATAAATTAGTAAAATAAATATTTTATTGCATTTTTATTTTTTTTATAGTATGATATGTCAACAATATTAATTAGGGAAAGAAGAGTAGTAATGAAACACTTTAAATTAGGTAACAAAAAGTTACTTTCATTTATTTTAACTGGATCAATTGTGTTATCTGGATGTAATTTTAATGGAATTAAAGAATCAAAAGGATATACAAAAAATAATAAAATAGTTAATCTCCAAAAATATAGTAATAATGTATGTGCTTTTAAAACTTTAAAAATTAAAAGTAGTAATACATCATCAAGTAAAACAATAAAAAAAATAGGTAAATTACAAAAGGCTAAAGAGTTAGGTAAAACTAAAAATGGTTGGTCATTAATAAGATATAAAGGTAAAAAAGGCTTTGTAGAAAGTAAAGATTTAAAAGATTTAGGAGATACATATATTGAAATAGATATTTCAAGTCAGAAAATGATTTATTATAAAAATGGTAAGAAGTTTTTATCTACCAGCGTAGTAACAGGTAAAAATAAAACACCAACAGTAAAGGGTTTATTTAGTGTATATTCAAAAAACAGAGATTATACAATGAGGGGAGTAGGTTATACTTCACACTCTGACTATGTATTAAAGTTTTATAATGCGTATTATATTCATGATTCTAGTTGGAGAAGTAATTATGGAGGTAATATATACAAATATAATGGAAGTCATGGTTGTGTAAATACTCCATATAAAAAAGTAAAAACACTGTATGAAAATACTAGTGTAGGAACAAAAGTTTTAATACATAAATAATTGTCCTATTTTATATTTTGACATGCTCATATACTATAATGGGGATGTTAATATGAAGTATATTAAATCATTATTTAAAATAATAAAAGAAAAGGATCCAGCAATAAAATCTATATTTGAAGTTTTACTTTATCCTTGTTTTAAGGCTTTAATATATTATAAAATAGCACATTATTTTTATACAAAGAAACATTTCTTAATAGCCAGATATTTAAGCGAAAAAGCTAAAAGAAAAACAGGAATTGAAATTCATCCAGGGGCAATAATAGGAACTGATTTCTTTATTGATCATGGAACTGGTGTTGTAATTGGGGAAACTACAGTAATTGGTAACAATGTTATGATATATCATGGGGTAACACTTGGTGGAGTAACAACCAATAAAGGAAAAAGACATCCAACAATCGGAGATAATGTGGTAATTGGTTGTGGTGCTAAAGTGCTTGGAAATATAACAATAGGTGATAATTCAAAGATTGGTGCAAATGCAGTTGTATTAGATAATGTTTCAGCGAATTCAACAGTAGTTGGTCTTAAAGCAAAAAGTTTAAAAAAATAGAATCTTAATTTGTTTAAGATTTGTAAACTAAATAATACTTTCATTATGAAAGTATTATTATTTTTTTTAACTATAATATATGTTATAATAATCTTGATTTGGACGTGGTAATATGAAAAATAAAAAATATATAATATTAGAGATAATTCCTTCTGCTGTAAAGAATGGAGATATAGTTCAACTTTCAGCATTAAAATTAAATGAATTAGTTCTAGTTGATAGATTTGATTATAGATTGTCAGATGATAAGATAGATAATGAATATATTAAGAATATGGTATGTTATGATAAGGACAGTTTTCAGTATAAAAATACAACAGATGAAATAATTAGTGATTTTAAAAAATGGATTGAAGATTATGATTTATTGATAATTGATAATTTATATACCAGAAATTATTTGGAAAAAATTGATAATAAGAAAGAATCAATACTTAAGTATTTAAATCTAGATTATTCTGATGATGTTATTGATGAATTAATAGACAAATATAAGTTAGAAAAATCAAATTATATTGTGGATTTATTATATGAAGCTTTGATTTTTGAGAGTAATAATAAGTAGGTGATAAAATGGATTTAGCGAAAAATTGGAAAGATTATGAAATTATAGATGCATCTTGTGGAATGAAATATGAACGTTGGGGTAATATTTATTTATTAAGACCAGATCCGCAAATTATATGGAATAATGGTGATTTATTAGAAAAATATAAAAATAAAATAAATGCAGTATATTATAGAAGTAATAAAGGTGGGGGTCATTGGGAAAATTTAAAAAAGACACCTACAAGTTGGAAAATTAATTATGATAGTCTAACTTTTAATATAAAACAAATGGGATTTAAACATACGGGATTATTTCCAGAACAGGCATACAACTGGGAATTTATCATGAATAAAATAAAGCAGAGTAAAAGGAAAATAAAAGTATTAAATTTATTTGCATATACAGGTGGTGCAACAGTAGCTGCTTTAAAAGCAGGTGCCCATGTTACTCATGTTGATTCATCACGTGGTATGATAGAATGGTGTAAGGAAAATGTAAAATCAACTAATTTAGATGATACTATGGTACGATATTTAGAAGATGATGTAGTAAAATTTGTTAAAAGAGAAATAAGAAGGGGAAATAAATATGATGCTATTATTATGGATCCGCCAAGCTATGGTAGGGGAAGTAATAAAGAGGTTTGGAGCCTAGAAAAAGATTTATGTAATTTAGTTGAGCTATGCAGTGAAATACTAAGTGATAACCCTTTATTCTTTTTAATTAATTCTTATACTACAGGTTTATCTTCTACTGTATTAAATAATTTATTAACACTTATTGTGGATAAAAAATATAGTGGTAAAATAACTTGTGGAGAAATAGGACTTCCAATAAAAGAAGATAATTTAGTACTTCCTTGTGGAATATATGGAAGATGGGAATCAAATGAATAAGTTAGATGTTATATATGAAGATAATCACATTATAGTTGTTAGAAAACCCGTAAATATTTTAAGTCAAAAAGATAATACCAATGATATAGACATGACAACAATTGTTAAGAGCTACTTAAAGGAAAAATATAATAAACCAGGTAATGTATATTTAGGATTACTTCATCGACTAGATAGGCCAGTTGGCGGATTAATGGTTTTAGCAAAAACTTCAAAAGCAGCTAAAAGACTTAGTGAGGATATAAAGTTACACAAGTTAAAAAAAACTTACATTGCTGTTGTTGAAGGAATTATAAAAAGTGATAAAGGAATTATGAAAGATTATTTGAAAAGGCTTCCAAATGGTAATGTGATAACCACGACAAATAACGACGGAAAGTATGCTGAATTAGAATATAAAGTGTTAGAAAGAAACAAAAAATTCAATAAAACACTTGTTGAAATAAATTTAAAAACAGGTAGGCATCATCAGATAAGAGTTCAATTTTCTTCTAGAGGACATGCATTATGTGGTGATCAACGATATAATAAAAAAGATAAAACTCAAATAGCATTATTTGCAAATAAATTATCTTTCATTCATCCAGTAAAAAAAGTAGAAATGAATTTTTTAGCAAAACCCGAAAGTAGTGGATATTGGACATTGTTTACATTGTAAAAATGTGTCAAAAGCAATAATTGTTTGCAATTGATACATTTTTTTGATATTATGATATTATATTGTGAGAATATAATAAAGGGAGTAGATATAAGATGGATTTAAGTTGGTTTATAACAATACCAGGAATGTTAATAACAGGTGGTGTATTATTATTAATTATTGCGTTAATAATATTTATCTTAACATCTGGTAAAAAGAATAAGAAAGAAGAAACGCCAAAACCTCAAGAGGGTAATTTAAGTAATACAGAGATTCCTCAAATGCCTAATCAGACAGCAGAAGGGGGATTAGCTCCAACTGCTGATATGGTTTCATCTAGTCCTGAACAGCCAAGTATTTCAGTGGCTGATAATTCAGGTATGGAGATGCCTACTACAGTAGATCCTAGTAGTATGAATCAAGCACTAGATGTTGCACCTAATATAACTGATACAACAAATTTAAATCAAGAACCTCAAATGGCCGCACCAACAGTACAGCCTGAAGGAACTTCAATGATGGATACTCCGACAATACAACCTGAAGTAGCCCCAGTAATGGATACTCCAACAGTACAACCTGAGGTAGCTCCAGTAATGGATACTCCAGCAGTACAACCTGAAGTAGCTCCAGTAATGGATACTCCAACGGTACAACCAGAAGTAGCTCCAGTAATGGATACTCCAACAGTACAACCAGAGGTAGCTCCAGTAATGGATACTCCAACAGTACAGCCAGAGGTAGCTCCAGTAATGGATACCCCAGCAGTACAACCAGAGGTAGCTCCAGTAATGGATACTCCAACAGTACAACCAGAGGTAGCTCCAGTAATGGATACTCCAACAGTACAACCAGAGGTAGCTCCAGTAGTTGATACTCCAGCAGTACAACCAGAAGTTTCTATATATGGTGGTGCTAATCCAGCTGTAAATGTAAATGTTAATAATGAAAGTCATCAAATATATGGAGGGGCAGATCCGTTAGAAAATACTCAAATGATTTCCACTAACGATATTCAAACTGCAGCAGCACAACCCGAGGCGGCTCCAGTAGCACAACCAGAAGTTGTTATGCCACAAGTTATACCTGCGGTTGATAATCAACAAAATATTTAAATGTAAAAGGGAAAGTTATTTTTCCTTTTTTTATGTTAAAAACTTAATAACGGAGTATACTATAAGTTAGGAGGAAGTAATTATGAATAATAAAGTTGTAGTAATTGGTTGTGGTAACGTTGGAATGAGTTATGCTTATGCATTACTTAATCAAAGAACTAATGTAGGAGAATTAGTCTTAATTGATCTAGATAAAGAAAGAGTAGAAGGTGAAGTGATGGATTTAAATCATTGTTTAGCCTTTGCTCCTAGTCAAATTAATATAAAAGCAGGAAGTTATAAAGACTGCAAAGATGCAAAATTAGTAGTTATAGCAGCAGGAGCAAATCAAAATCCTGGTGAAACTAGAATGGATTTAATAAATAAGAATAGTGCTATTTTTAAAAATATAGTTACGAGTGTTACAGAAAGTGGATTCGATGGTATTTTTTTAGTAGCAACAAATCCCCTAGATGTAATGACCTATTTAACTTGGAAGTATTCAAAATTCCCATCAAATAAAGTATTAGGAAGTGGAACAAGCCTAGACACTTCAAGACTAAGATATCTAATTGGAAGTAAGATAGGTGTTAGTCCTAAAAATATTCATGCATACGTAGTAGGAGAACATGGTGACTCTGAATTTGTACCATGGAGTAATGCTAATGTTGGATTACAAAATATTAAAAATTTCTTAAATGAAGAAGAATTAGAAGAAATATGTGATGAGGTAAAGAATGCTGCATATGAAATAATAAATAAAAAAGGTGCTACTTACTATGGTATAGGAATGTGTCTAGTTAGAATTACAAATGCAATTCTAGGCGATGAAAATGCAATAATTACAGTTTCAAGTTATGATGAAGATAATGATATATATATAGGAATTCCATCTATTTTAAATAAGGATGGTGTTAAATCAAGAATTTATATAAATTTAACTGATGATGAGAAAAATAAATTACAATCATCTGTAGATATCATAAAAAATGCAATAGAAAATATTGATATTTAGACACATCTTTTTGTTATTTTCTACTACTATAATACATATATATTAATCATAGAAAGGAATGAATAATATATATGGAAATACTCAAAGTAAGTAGTAAATCTAATCCAAATAGTGTTGCAGGAGCTCTTGCAAATGTTTTTAGAGAAAAAGGAAAGGTAGAAATACAAGCAGTTGGTGCTGGCGCCCTTAATCAAGCAATAAAGGCAATAGCGATTGCACGAGGGTTTGTAGCACCATCTGGAAAAAATTTAGTATGTATTCCTGCGTTTTCTGATATTGCAATAGATGGAGAGGAAAGAACAGCCATTAAATTAATTATAGAAGCCAAGTAGGCTTTTTTTATTGAATAATTATAAAAAAATATTTATTACTTTAAAATAGAAGATAAATATGTAGTGGAAAGATATATAGTAAAATAAATGTTTTATATTTAAAAATAGGGTTGATAAATAATAAAAAATTGCATATAATATAATCAAATCAGTAATTAGAGACAATAATAAGAAAAATTAATTCAAGAGAGGTTATGTTTGGTGAAAATAACTATTAATACTTATTTATCTACTCTATAGATGGATTAATATCCCGGGAGTCCGTTATCAAATTAAGTTAATAAAAGGATGGTACCGTGCTTATGCACTCCTTTAGTACTATTCTTTTTTTGTTTTTGGAGGTGATATATTGATAGATACACATTATGATTTATTAACAATTCTATATTGTTGTTATTTAAAAAATGATTACTCATATATAGAAAAAATAAAAGAGGATTTAAAAGATGTTAAGGGTTTAATTGCCAATTTATATTTTATGAGTCCTGAAGAAATGAAGGAAGAATTAGAAATAGATCATATAGACGTTTACGAAATGTTTAAAATAAGTACCAATTTATTTAAGGAACACTTTAAAGATAAAAAAGTAATTTTTAGTATAGAAGGCTGCGATTATATTAAAGATACAACGGAATTAGAAAATCTGTATAAATTAGGTCTTAGAAATATATTACTTGTGTGGAATCATGAGAATAAATATGGCTCTGGTAATGATACTAATAAAGGTCTAACCAAATTAGGAGAAGAATTTATTAAAAAAGCAGTAGAACTAGGTATTTGTATTGACCTTTCTCACATGAATAAAACTACTTTTAATGATACTATTATATTATTAAGAAAGTTAAGTAAAAACTATAATGTAGGTGTAATAGCAAGTCATTCTAATTGCTATACGCTATGTAATAATTCTAGGAACCTAGATGATTGTCAGTTAAGACAAATTAAAGAATTAAATGGTATGGTGGGATTAGTCTCGTATGGACCATTTATAAATGAAAAAGAAGAAAATTTAGAACAAAATTACCTAAATCATATAAAACATGCAGAAAAAATTCTTGGAATTGATAATATTATGATTGCTACAGATAATATGGATTTTGCAATAGATATGTTTGGTGTAGAAGAAGATGAATCTCTCTTAAAACATAAAACCATAGTAAATAAATTGACAAAATTATTAAGTAGCACATATAACAGTCAAGAAATAGAAAAAATAATGTTTAAAAATGCAGAAAAAATATTAATAGATAAGGAGAAGTAAAATGTTAGATATAAAATTTGTAAGAGAAAATAAGGAAATAGTAAAGGAAAATATAAAGAAAAAATTTCAAGATGAAAAATTACCATTAGTAGATGAGGTAATAGAATTAGATGAAAAAGTTAGAAGTTTAAAATTAGAAGGCGATGAGCTTCGTAAAAATAGAAATACAATTAGTAGTGAGATTGGTTCTTTAATGAGAGAAAAAAAGATAGATGAGGCCAATCTAAAAAAACAAGAGGTTACAGACATTAATAAAAAGTTAGAATCAATTGAAAAAGATGAAGCAGAGCTTGGAAAAGAACTAAAATCTAAAATGATGGTTATTCCAAATATAATAGATCCTTCTGTTCCTGTAGGAAAAGATGATAGTTTTAACGTAGAAATAGAAAAGTTTGGAGATCCAGTCGTACCTAATTATGAGGTTCCATATCATGCCGATATAGTTGAAAAATTTAATGGATTAGATAAAGAAGCTGCTGGAAGAACTAGTGGTAATGGTTTTTATTATTTAATGGGAGATATTGCAAGACTTCATTCAGCAATGTTATCTTATGCAAGAGATTTTATGATTGATAAAGGGTTTACTTATTGTGTTCCACCATTTATGATAAGAAGTGATGTAGTTGATGGTGTTATGAGTTTCTCTGAAATGGAAGATATGATGTATAAAATAGAAGGTGAAGATTTGTATCTTATAGGAACGTCAGAACATTCAATGATAGGAAAATTTAAAAATCAAATAGTTGATGAAAAAGAACTTCCTATAACGCTAACTTCATATTCTCCATGTTTTAGAAAAGAAGTTGGTGCTCACGGTATAGAAGAAAGAGGACTATATAGAGTACATCAGTTTGAAAAACAAGAAATGGTAGTATTATGTAAAAGTGAAGAAGCAATGGATTGGTATAATAAAATGTGGAGTTATACTGTTGAATTCTTTAGAAGCTTAGATGTTCCTGTTAGAACTCTTGAATGTTGTAGTGGTGATTTAGCAGATCTTAAAGTAAAATCTTGTGATGTAGAAGCTTGGAGTCCTAGACAACAAAAATATTTTGAAGTTGGTTCTTGTTCAACCTTAGGAGATGCACAAGCTCGTAGATTATCAATTAGGGCTAAAGGTGAAAAAGGCAATTACTTAGTGTCTACTCTTAATAATACAGTTTTAGCAACACCTAGAGGATTAATCGGAGTTATTGAAAATAATTATCAAGAAGATGGAAGTATTAAAGTACCTAAAGCATTACAACCATATATGGGTGGAGTAGAAAGATTAGTTCCAAAGAAATAATGAATACTAAAATAGGTGTATTTGATTCAGGAATAGGTGGAATCACAGTTTTAAAGGAATGTATAAAAAAATGCCCTAATTTTTCTTATATTTATTATAGTGATTCTAAAAATAATCCATATGGTGAAAAAAGTGAATCTGAATTAATTTCAATTGTAGATAATATTGTCACGAAATTAATTGATAGAGGCTGTAAAATAATAATAATTGCTTGTAATACAGCAAGTGGAGTTTGTGTTAACTATTTAAGAGATAAGTATAAAGATATTATTTTTATAGCAATAGAACCAGCAATTAAAGTTAGCTATGATAAAAATGTCAAAGGTGCCACATTAGTAATGGCCACCAAAGCAACATTAAATAGTGCTAAATTTTCTAATTTATATAGTAGGTTTAAAGATAGTAAAAAATATTGTTTATTAGAATGTAATGGTCTAGCTCATTTAATAGAAGAAAATGACCCAGAAAAAATTCAAGCTTATTTAGAAGACATTTTAAGTAAGTATAAAGGTAAGGTTGATTCTGTAGTTTTAGGATGTACCCATTATCCATTAATAAAGAAAGAGATAACAAGTGTATTGGGTAATATAAAATTTTATGATGGTAGTGAAGGATTAAGCAATAGATTAAAAGATGTAATTGAAGAAAATAAATTTAATAAAGAAACTTTTAATATAGAATTTATTGATTCTAACAATGATTTAGAAAAAAGAAAAAGATTTTTTGAACTACTTAATTAAAAAGACAAGCTATGCTTGTTTTTTCTTTTGAAAATAAATAATGATTTGTAAAAATTAAATGACAGAAATTGGAAATATAGTGTATAATTTATAGATTTATTATTAATAATATAAGTATGTAGTAACACAGTAAATTTGACATTGTATATAATTTTTGCTAAAATATATAACTGTCGCATGAAATAAGAGGTGTTAAAGATGTATTATAATGAAGAAAAAGCTGTTAAAGCGTGCGAAGAAGAACCATCCCTGATTTTTAAATTAATTAGAGAAGGACAAACTAAAACGATTGATAAAATCCTATCAAATAAGAAATTTGATATTAATACTACAGATTCAGCCGGTAATGATATTATTACTAGATTACTAAAGGCAAAAGAATATGAATTAGTTTTAAAGTATATGAAGAGAAAAGATTGGGATATTAACCATCAAAATATAGATGGTAATACATTTGCTCATTATTTAGTTTCAATTAATTATGTGCATGTAATTGATATAATTAAAACTCTAAGAAGAAATCAAAATTTCCGTCCTAATATAAAAAATAAGAAAAATGAAACAATTTTAGATAAATCTATAAATGAAAACTATATTTATACAACTCTAAAGGTATTGGAAGATGATAGATTTAATATGATAGATGTTGTATCTTTCAAAAAGATATATGAAACATATATTAAGAGTAATGAATATGGAAAATATTCTAAAGTAAACAATTTGCAAATGATAATAAAGAGTCTAGATAAAAAGGATGAATTATTACCAACTATGCAACAATTAATAGAAAAAGTTAAAAGTAATATGTCATTAATAAAAAAAGAAATAATGTTAAATAAATCTAAATATTTAGAATATATAATTAATGACGTACTAGTTGAAGGGACTGTTTAGTCTCTTTTTTTAATATTTTTATTTTTCCACATAGATTTCACATAAATTAATTATATTAACTATATAAGAGGTGATATTATGTCAAGAAATTTAAAAAATTTAATTATGATTTTATTAATTTTAGCAGTTGGTGGAGCAGTAATAATTACAGCTAATTATGCCAAAAGTAACTCAGGTGGAGATAAAAACATGAATGGGGCAGGTGGCAGTAATATTTCAGATGCTATGCCAAATAATTCTAATTCAAATAATATGGAACAACCACCAGAAAAACCAGATGAAAATAGTCAAAATGATAGTAAAAATTCTGATGAAAGTATAAATTCTAGTGATAGCAAAACGAATGATGATTCTAATAGGCCTAGTGATTCAAATATGCAACCACCAGAAATGAATAATTCTATGCAACAAAATAGTAGTGAGGCTAATCTATCTATCTATTACTTATTATTTGGGGTTGAATCATTTATAATTGCATTATTAATAGCATATTTGATAATGTCTGGATTTAATAAAAAGAATTTTAGAAAAACTTTAATTAATAAAGACAAAACCACTATTTATATTTTACTTAGTTTAGTATTAACTTTTAGTTTGACTTTCCTAACTTCATTTTTTACAAATAAATATATAAATTCTGGTAATAATAAAATGAGTGTAAATAACAATCAAAATAATAATACTAGTAGTAATGTAGGGTATTCTAATTCTAATAAAATAGATAGTGATAAAGATATTACTAGTGGAGAATATTCATCTTCAAAGAGTTTTGAAAATGCTTTATTAGTAACTGGTAATATAAAAGCTAATCTTTCAAATATAACAGTTAATAAAACAGGGGATTCTGATGGTGGAGATAATACTAGCTTTTATGGAACTAATTCTGCTATCTTAGCTAAAGGTGGAGCAAATTTAACTTTAAAAAATATAACTGTGGAAACTAATTCTACTGGCAGCAATGGTGTTTTCAGTTATGGAGGAAATGCTTCTACAAATAATACTTCCAGTGATAATACAACAGTTACTATTAGTAATTCCAAAATAACTACTAAAAAAGATAATTCTGGAGGAATAATGACAACAGGTGGAGGAATAATGGAAGCGCGTAATTTAACAATTACAACTAATGGTATATCTTCTGCTGCTATTCGTACTGATAGAGGTGGAGGAACTGTAAATGTTAAAGAAGGAACTTATACAACAACAAATCAAGGTTCTCCTAGTATATATTCAACTGCAAAAATAAGTGTTTCTAGCGCTAAATTAATATCAAAGGCATCAGAGGGAATTGTGATAGAGGGAAAAAACTCAGTTAGTATAGATAATACTACCTTGACTGATACAAATAATAAGTTAAATGGAAAATCAACTACCTATAAAAATATCTTTATATATCAATCTATGAGTGGTGATGCTAGTAGTGGACGTGCTACTTTCAAGGCATCTAATAGTAAGATTACAACTAATAAAGGTGATTCTTTCTATGTTACCAATACATCTGCTAAAATAACATTATCTAACAATGAAATTACTAATAATGATAAAAATGGTAATTTATTACGCATAAAAAAGGACTCTTGGGGAAATGAGGGTTCAAATGGTGGTAATGTAGAATTTAATATGAAAAATCAAAAAGCAGAGGGAAATATTGTTGTTGATAATATTTCAACTTTAAAAATGAATTTGAAAAACAACTCATCATATAAAGGATCCATTAATAACGATAAAAGTGTTAAAAATATAACTTTAAAACTTGATAAGACATCAAAGATAACTTTAACTGGAGATTCTTATGTTACCAGTCTTGAAGATGATGATACATCATATAGTAATATTAATTTTAATGGTTATAAGTTATATGTTTCTGAAAAAGCTATTAATTAAAATTATAAAGAGATTATAAACTTTAATCTCTTTTCTATTGAAAAAATTTATTGTAGATATTATAATTAAACCGGAGGTAAGGTATGATTAATTATGTTAGTGATGGAGAAAATAAAGAATATATAACTATAAGGTTTATGGATTTAATAACTCTATTTGATTCTGCAGAAAAAAATGTTCAAAAATTGCTTAGTAGACTTTATAAACCAACTTTTCAATATTGTTCTGAAAATGGTGAAGCTATAGTTGATGTTGATGTAACAATAAGTAAAGAAAGTGAGTTAGGTAGATATATTTTAAATAATAAATCTATTTTTATAGATGATGATGATAAAATAACTTATGATAAGGTAATAAATGCTTTTAATGTTTCAGTTTATAAAGAGGATATTAAGATGTCTAATAGGCTAATGCATTTATTTAAAGGAAGAGTAGAAGGTATGAGAGATGAACTTTCATATATTGATTCTAATGTTCTAGATTATATTACGGAAAATGGCAACTTTAAATCATTTTTAGCAAAGGAAGATGGAGTTGTTGAAAATAAAAAACAATTAGTTTATGATGATAAAGATAACTCTGTGAGTATGAAGTCTTTATCAAGTATAAAACAAAAAAAGAAAGATTAATTGTATGTTAGATGAAAATGTAGAAAAAGAACTTAATAATTTGATTGAATATATTAGTAATACACCCCAGTATAAAAATTGTATTTTAATTAAAGAACAAATGAAGAAAAACGAAGATATAAATAAGCTAATCAAAAAAATAAAAAGATTACAAAAGTTATTTGTTAGAGAAAATAGTGAAAAGATAAAGATAGATTTAGAAGATGCTGAAGAAAAATTAAATTCTATTCCTATTTATAATGAGTATATTAACAACTTAAAAGAAGTTAATGAAATGATAGATTTAATAAATGATGAATTAAATGATTATTTTTCTAAAAAAATAAATAATTAAAAAGCACTAAAATGAGTGCTTTTTTTATTTTAATTGCATAAATTAAATTGAGGAGGAGTAATATGTCTAATTATAAAGAAATTGTTACTAAAGCTGTTATCGGTAAAGGTAAAAAAACATTTACTACTACTAATGAAAAATTAGTAGATAAAAAACCTTCAACTATTTTAGGATGCTGGGTAATCAACCATACTTTTAAGGGTGAAAGAAAAAATGATGCAATTATTATTACTGGATCATATGATGTTAATGTATGGTATTCTTATGATAATGATACTAAAACCGAAGTTTTAAAAGATACTAATACTTATAGAGAAGTGGTAAATATCAGAAGAAGAGAAGATTCAGATACTGATAGTGAGGAAGTAATTGTTAGAAGTCTAAAACAACCTAGCTGTTCAAAAGTTGATATAGATAATAATAAAATTGTATATACAATAGAAAAAGAATTAGGAATTGAACTAGTAGGTGATGTAAAAGTAAAAATAGAAATAAATGAAGAAGAAGATCCTTGGGATGAGATTATAGAAAATCCAGAGAAGGTAGAAGAAGAAATAGAAGAAGAAGTCAAAGAAGATTTTATTAATGAAGAGACTATATAGCTAGTTGGAGGTCTAAAAACCTTCTTTTTTATTAATAAAAATCTACTGTTATCAAAAAAAGGTTGACAGACATTAATAAATAATATATAATTAAAAAGCAATGAAAGGAAGGTGCTTAAAATGGCAGTAAAATTAAGATTAACAAGAATGGGTGCAAAAAAACGTCCTACATATAGAATTGTTGCAACTGACTCAAGAAGACCTAGAGATGGACAATATTTAGAATTAGTTGGAACTTATAGCCCAGTTGGAGAAAAAACAGTAAAGATTAATGAAGAAATAGCTTTAAAGTGGTTAAATAATGGAGCTATTCCAACAGATACAGTTAAAAACTTATTAAGTGAAGCTGGTATTATGAAAAAATATGCTGAAGCAAAAGATAAGAAGGCTAACTAATTATGGATTTAGTAAGTTTAACAGAGAAGATAATAAAATCTTTAGTTAATAATGAAGATGCAGTAAGTGTAAAAGAGTTTCCTACTGAGGAGGAAAATGTAATACTTATTCAAGTAATTGTTGCTGAAGAAGATATGGGAAGAGTAATTGGAAAAGCTGGAAAAACTGCTAATGCAATTAGAACACTAGTACAAGCAAGTAGTGCTCTAAAACAAAATAAATATGTAAAAATAGATATTGATAAATTTTAAAAGATAACGTTTGTTATCTTTTTCTTGTTTAAAATAGTTTTTCGTATTATACTAATTGTAGAAAGAATGGAGGATATATGAAAAAAAGAATTATTAGTGCCATAGTAATAATGGCAATATTTATACCAATTTTAGTACTAGGGGGTAAACCTTTTGCAATAGTAATGTCACTTCTTGCTGTTTTAGGGTTACATGAGTTAATAAAAATGAGAGAAACTAAAAAAGAATTTCCATTTATGATGAAAGTTTTTGCATACGTTTTAGTTTTGTTTTTTTCACTAAATGATTTTACTTCAATTACATTTCACTCTACACTAGACTATAGAGTAATGAGTTTCATTATATTTGCATTTTTAATGCCAATGGTGTTTATTAATAATAATAGAAAATATAATTTAAATGATGCATTATTTTTAATAAGTTCAATATTATTTATTGGGTTAAGTTTTAATTTAATAATTATTACTCGTAATTATGACATATTATATATTGTATATCTATTATTAATAACTATACTTACAGATACATTTGCATTATTTACAGGAATGCTAATAGGTAGACATAAGCTTGCCAAAGATATTTCTCCAAATAAAACTATAGAGGGATTTTTAGGAGGAATATTTATGGGAACTGTAATTCCAACAGCTTTCTATCATATAGCAATAAATTCAAGTTCTTCTATTATATTAATAGGAATAGTAACTTTAGTCTTAGCAGTAGTTGGTCAAATTGGTGATTTAGTATTTTCATCAATTAAAAGATACTATGGTAAAAAGGACTTTTCTAATTTAATTCCTGGACATGGTGGAATCCTTGATAGATTAGATAGTATTATCTTTGTTATCTTAGCATCTATTTTATTTTTAGGTATACTATAAGGAGGATTACATGACATTAATTATATTTATATTAGTTTTAGGAGCAATAATATTTGTTCATGAATTAGGACATTTCCTATTTGCTAAAATAATGGGTGTATATGTTTATGAGTTTTCACTTGGAATGGGTCCTAGATTATTACATAAAAAGGGGAAAGAAACTGATTATTGTCTTAGATTAATACCAATAGGTGGTTTTTGTTCTATGGCAGGTGAAGAAATAGATGAAGAAGATATAAAAGTTCCTAAAAATAGAAGATTACAAGCTAAAAAACCATGGCAAAGATTTTTAATAATGTTTTTTGGACCAGGATTTAATTTCATTTTTGCGATTTTATTATTATTTTTTGTAGCAATAATTTGGGGAAGTCCTAGTTATAAACCAATTATATCTGAAACTACTAAAAACTATCCTGCATATGAGGCTGGACTTAGAAAAGGCGATAAGATTTTAACTATTAATAATCATAAAATATCTACTCTTGATGATGTATCTTTATATTTAACTCTTGCTAATCCAAAGAATAAAACTACTATTGAGGTTGTAACAAAGTCAGGAGAAAATAAAGAATATAAGGTAAAACCAAAAAAAGAAACTAAAAAAGGTACCACTACATATAAGTATGGTATAGGATTAAAATCAACAAAGAAATATGGTTTTGTTAATTCAGTTAAATATACAGTTGTCAAAACAGGTTCATTATTTAAACAAATGTGGATTACAGTAGAAAGCTTATTTACTGGAGGCGTAAAAGTAAATCAATTATCTGGACCAGTTGGAATATATTCTATAGTAGGTGAGCAAAGCAGGGCTGGACTTTCAAGTATATTATATTTAATGGCATTTTTAAGTATAAATGTAGGTTTTATTAATTTAATTCCTTTACCAGCTTTTGATGGAGGACATATTTTATTTATAGTAATAGAAAAAATAAAGGGTTCACCAGTTTCTTCTAAAACAGAAAATATGATTCATACGATAGGATTATTCCTATTGATGGCTCTTATGGTATATATAACATTTAATGATATTTTAAAGCTATTTTAATAGCTTTTTTTTTAATATTTTGTTTACAAATAGTTGATAAAATAGTATCATATATTTATAAAGTAAAAATAGGTATTTGTAAGGTGAGGGAATAAGGAATGAGAAATAAAAATGTAATTATTGGTATGATTTTAGCGATTATAATACTAGTGATAGGGCTATTACTATTTATTTTTGTATTTAAAGGAGATAGATTAACACCAGTTGAAAAAATTAATGTTTCTCTTATCAATAAGGAAGATATGATTTTATATATTGGTAGTAGTAAAAATTGTTCTTATTGTAAAAATGTATCTAAATATTTAGATAAAAATAAAATAGATTATACATATTATGACGTTAGTAAAGATAGTAAAAGTAATTATGAAAAATTATTACAATCATTGTCTATTAATAAGAATGATTTTAATTACCCTGCAATTATTTATATTAAAGAAGGAGAATTATACTCTAATATACTTAATATAAATAGTGAAGAAGTAATGGACGTTTTTTTTGAAAACAGCAGTATAAGCAGTAAATAATTAGTATTTTTAATAGGTGGGAAGTGTTTATATGAGTAATATAAAGAAAAGAAGTATTTATGTATTATTTTTATTATTGGTATTTATAATAGGAATTAGCTATGCCTGGTTACAAATAACTTTAACTGGGGATAAGAAAAATACAGTTACAGTTGGTACATTATCATTAAAATTAGATGATAAAGCTAGTGAAGGTATTGATATTGATAATGCTGTCCCACTTAGTGATGAGACTGGACTAAAAACTAAGAGTTATAAATTTGAATTAGAAAATAATGGAACTATAGTTAGTAACTATACAGTTTATTTGGATGATTTAGAACTAGAAGAAGGAAAGGTTAGATTACCTGATCAATATGTTAAATATACATTAATTAAAAATGGTAAAGAAAGTTCTCCTGCTTTATTATCAACAACAGGGACTAATCCAAATAGAATTTTAGATAGTGGTAAGTTAAAAGTTGGAGAAAAAAATACCTATGAATTGAAAGTATGGATAGATTCAAATGCTGATAATAGTATAATGGGAATGACATTTTTAACAAAAATAAGAGTTGAGGCTTCTCAAGAAGGAATAGAAAATGATAATCCTACTAAACGTGATGATATAAATATAGAAGATGGTAAAACAACAAAAATAGATACGGGAGATAGGGATCCTAATGATTTTACATTCAAAAGCAATGATCCTGATGTTGCCGATGTTGATAAAGAAGGAAATGTTATTCCAAAAGGTCCTGGTACAACAGATATTATCATTAAAAATAAAGAAACTGGAGAAGAAGAAATAGTAACTATAAAGGTAACTAAAAAAATTAATGTAACCTATGTTGATAATGATAATATAGAGTCAATTGAAAAAACTACTGATAGTTGTATTCTTGATAAAAAGGGTCAAACTAGTTGTGATATAGTCCTACCTGAAGTCAAAGCTAGAGATGGCTATACCGTTATAGGGTGGAATAAAGATGCAAATGCTATAACTGGTGAAAAAGTAGGAACTAAAGTTAGCGTATCAGAAGATACCAATTTTTTTGCTATAGTAGGCAAAAATAGGGTTAAATATAAGGCAACTTTTAATAAAAATGGTAAAGGTGTAGAATCAATAGGTAATGAGGAATTAACTTGTGATACTCTTGGGGATTCATGTTCAATAGAAATGCCAGATATTACAGTAAAAGAAGATTATGAAGTAATTGGCTGGTCAACTGATAGTAATGCTACTGATGCTGATATCAAAGTAGGTATGAAAGTTGAAATTAACTCTGATACAACATATTATGCTATAACAAGAAAAAAAGAAAAAACATACACAATTAAATTTTATAAGAATAACGCACAACAACTAGATGGTAATGCTGATTTATATATAGAAAAGTCATGTACAATAGATGCAGTTTATAATAATGAAGAACAAAAAACTAGTTGTAAAATAATAACACCAAATATAGTTGGAAGTAGTAATACTCCAATAGTAGTTGGATTTGCTTCTGATAAAAATAGCAAAGATAAAGAACTAGCAGTTAATGAAGAGATTGAAGTTAGTAGTAATAAAGTATATTATGCTATAACTAAAAGTAATGAAAAAAAATATAAAGCAACATTTATAAGATATGGTAATGGTGTATTATCTATAGATAACCAAACTGGAAACATTGAAAAAGAATGTAGTATAGCTGAAACATTTAATGGTGAAGAGCAAAAATCATATTGTAATATTACTGCACCAAGTATTGAAACTGAAACATCATATACTGCTATTGGTTGGAATAGTACTAAAGATAGTAAAATAGGTCTAAGTAATATATCTTTAACAGAAGATACTGTTTATTATTCTGTAAGTAGAAAAAATGCAATTACATACAAGGTTACTTTTAATAAAAATGGTGCAAAAACATTAGATGGTGTAGATTCAGAAAAGGTTGTAAAAACTTGTACAATAGATGAAGTATATAACAATGAAGAACAAAAAACTAGTTGTATAGTAGAGGCTCCTACTATAATAGCCAGTGATAATACTCCAATTGTTTTAGGATATGCTAAAGATAAAACAGCAACTATTGCTAGTAATAGTTCTGAAATAGAAGTAAGTAATGATGAAGAATACTATGCAATAACTAAGAAAAATAGTGAAGCTGTATATATAAATTATAAAATAAATGGTGCAGCACTATATACTATCGATGATTTAGAAAAAACAGAGGATTTCAAATTATTAGCTTGTAATAAAAAAGCAACCTATAATGGAGAAAAACAGCCTGGTTGTAATATTATTATTGCGAATATTGTCGGAAGTAGTAATACTCCAAAAGTTTTGGGATGGAGTGGTAGTGCAACAGATCATGATAATATAATATATAAAGCAAATCAAGAAGTATCTTTAGAAAATAGTATAGATTTATATGCTCAAACTACTAAGGAAAAAGTAACTTATAATATTAAAAGCTATAATGCTGGAAAGAATGTAGCATCAATTAATGATGAAAACGCAAAAAAATCTTGTACAATAGATGCAACTTATAATGGAGAAAAACAAGAAATGAGTTGTACAATTGATAAACTACCTATAGTAACTCCAAAATCAGGATATAAGTATGCAGGATGGACAAAAGATAGTGCCACATCAACAAACGGAAACAGTACAATAACATTAACAAAAGATAATGATAATAAAGATTGGTATTCTTATGCTATTGGTAATTCTTTTACAATTGAGTACTATGTTGATAATGTCTTAAATCAAAAAGAAATATATCAAGTTTCTGATAGTGTTGAATTAAAGAAAGTAGAAAAACAAGGATATAGCTTTAAAGGTTGGGATACTTCAAGTGATGCAAATACAGTAGTTTATAAAAATAATCAAGCAGCTTCTATATCTGCAAAAGAAGATGATGTAATTAAACTTTATGCAGTGTTTGTAGATGATATAGCTCCTGTCTGTAGTTTTGGAACAGCACCAACTACCACAGTTCAAAATAATGTTGAAATTGAATTGAATTGTACTGATAATGGAAGTAAAATATCTAATAATGAATTGAATATAAATAACTTTACAGTATCGGATAGTGATTACGGAGAAGTAGTTGATGTATCAACTCCAGTAGAAATAGAAAATGGTTATAAATATGTGATTAGAGTAAAAGGATTAAAGAGCGGTGATACTATAAATGATTCTGGTAAATTCACCTTATCTTTAAATAAAAATTCTATTTTAGATAATTCTAATAATGGTAATTCTAAAATAACTAGTGATGAAATAACAATAAATGGTAGAAAATATACTGCAATTTTTACAAAAAACGGAATAGGAGTTGATTCAGTTTCATCAACAAGTCTTAGTTGTATAACAGTTGGAAAAAATACTACTTGTAATATAACTGCACCAGAAATAAATACTTCAGATAATTGGAAAGTTGTAGGATGGAATAAAGATAAAAATGCTACTACCGGAATAAAACCATCCACAGAAATAGAGCTTTCTAGTAATGAAACTTATTATACAATAACTAAAAAAGATGAAAAAAATATAAATGTAGTTTTCCATCTAAATGGTGCTAAAAGTCAAGATGGAGATACAAGTGATACATTGAAGAAAATGTGTACAATAAGTGAAGTTTATAATAATGAAGAACAAAAAGAAAGTTGTAGTATAAATATTCCAACAATAGTAGGAACTGATAATACCCCAATCGTTTTAGGGTATTCAACTAAAGCTGATTATGAAAACACAGATAATATAATAAATCATAGTAATGATAATTATTTAGTTAATAGTGATATTGATTTTTATGCAATAACAACAAATGTGGAAAAAAGTTATGAAGCAAACTTTGTTAATAATGGTTTAGGAATAGTAGATATTGCAGATAAAAAATTAAGCTGTACAATAAAGGCAACCTACAATGGTAAAAAACAGGATAGTACTTGTATAGTAAAAATGCCAACTATGGAAGTTAAAGATGGATATACAGCTATCGGATATAGTACTGATAAAACTACAGAAAATGAAGAGAAAACAATAAAGCAAGGTACTAATGAATCAATTGGTAGTAATATTACGTATTACTCAATTGTAAGAAAAGATGCAGTAACTGTTGAGTCATTGTTTTATCTAAATGGTGCTAAAAGCCAAGATAATGAGACAAATGATATATTAAAGAAAACATGTACAATAGATGCAGTTTATAATGATAATCAACAATCAGAAAAGTGTAGTATTAAAACTCCTACAATAGTAGGAAGTGATAATACACCAGTTGTATTAGGTTATGCTATAGGTGATAGTGAGGCTAATAAGAATACAACTATAAGTACTGTAGGACAGAATACTGAAATAATGATATCTGGTGGAGAAAAGTATTCGGCAATAACAACAAATAATGAAAAAGTATATAAAGCAATATTCTACTTAAATGGATCAGATGCTCTTATAAATGGTGATGAAGAAATTTATACTGATAAAGAAAAAAAATGTAAGATTTTAAAAACTTATAATGGTGTGGAACAAGATAAATCATGCCAAATAACAACCCCAGGAATTAAGGCAAGTAGTAATACGCCAAAAGTTTTAGGATGGAGTAGTAACGCAACAGACTACGATAATATAATATATAAAACAGATCAAGAAATATCTCTAGAAAATGATATTGATTTATATGCTCAAACAACTAATAGCGATATAACATATAAAATAGCTTCTTTTGAAGCTGGTGTTGGAGTTGATAGTATTTCATCAACAGAACCAATTAGTTGTAAAATAGAGAAAACACATAATGGAATTAAACAAGCTGATAGTTGTACAATTACAAAAGATAAATTACCTGAAGTAAATTTAAAAAACGGTTATACATCAGTAGGATGGAGTATTACAAAAGGAGATACATCTGGGACAAGTGAAATAACTCTATCTAAAGATGTTGATAAGTATTATGCCAACGCAACAGCTAATTCATATATGATAGAATACTATGATGGTTTAAATTTAGTTGGATCTAGTGGTCATAAAGTTGATGAAGTACCTTTCAATTTGGAATCGTCAAGTAGTTTAAAGTTAGAGAAAACAGGATATACATTTAAAGGTTGGTCTGTTGAAAATAATGATGTAGTAACATATATCAATGGCCAATCTATTACAACAAATTTAGCAACAACAGCAGGAAGTATTGTAAAATTATATGCAGTCTGGAAAGATGAAACCTCTCCAATATGTAGTTTCGGTAGTAGCCCAAGTCTACATACAAGTCAAACTGGTAAATTAACATTAACTTGTATAGATGATGGCAGTGGAATAGAAAATCCCAATTTAACAGTTTCAAGTTTTTCAACAACAGCAAATGGAAAAGTTACTGCGGTAAGTGATCCAGCAAAAGTAGATAATGGATATCAATATATAGTTACAGTTCAAGGAACAAAAGTAGGCAACTTTATTGTTACCCTTAATGAAGGTGCAATTGTTGATGCAAGTGGTAATAAAAATATAGCTACATCAAGTGATGATATAATGATAGAAGGAATTACTTATACAGCAAACTTTACTAAAAATGGAAAAGGTATATTATCAATAGGAAGTTCTACAAGAAGTTGTACTACCGAAGGTGAGAGTTTAACTTGTCAAGTAGAATTGCCTAGCATAGTAATGGAAGATCCTAATAACTATAGCGTATGTGGATGGTCAACAAATAGTGAAACTAAAACATGTGAAGATGCTACAAAAGTAGGAGAAATGGTAACACTATCAACTGATAACCAAGTATTTTATACAGTAACTAAGAAAAATGAGGTGGCATTAACAGCAAACTTTAATGCTAATGGAGCTACTCTTGCTTGTACAGCATCAGATGATGCTACATGTGAAAATAATGATGATTTATATGTAACAACTTGTAAATTAAAAGAAGCATATAACCTTGATGTTCAAGATACTGAATGTGTTATAAATACTCCTACAATAACAAGAAGCGATTTTGAAATAATTGGTTATAATACAGATAAGAATAGCAATACTTCATTACTATCATCAGCTTCAGCTTTAATACTTAATAATGAAAATAAAGGTCAAACATATTATGCTATAACTAAAAAGGATGTAACAATTACATGGAATTCAAATAATCATATAATAGGTTCAACACAATCATCATGTACAATTTTAAATAATAATAAAACTTGTACTATAACGACACCAACGATAGAAAAAGAGGGTTATGTAATATTAGGATGGTATGATCAATCAGGTAATAAATATGCCGATCCAAAAGTTAATAAAGAAGTAAGTGAAGATAGCATATATATAGCTACATCAAGAGCACCAGATTCAACAGAGGTTAGTTATGATGGTACTAACAGTAACTTAACAGATGAAAGTGGTAATAAATGTACGGATGTACAATGTGCAATAGATGCTCTAGCTAGAATAACTTCAAATTAGGAGGAGTTTTAAATGAAAAATAAATTAAGAAAAAATTACAAGTTTATATTAGGAATGATATTTGGTATTGTAATATCAGCATCTAGTGTTTATGCAGCAACTGTATTAACGAGTAAAGAAGTGTCATATGACAATACAAACTCTAAACTATCAAGTACAAATGTTAAAGATGCAATAGATGAAGTGAATGAAAAGGCAACAACTAAATTAGAAGAGGCAGAAAAATCTTGTCCCAAAGGTTATATATGCACTATAGAACCATTATCTTTTAAAAATGATTCATGGACAACAATATCAGCAAATGTTAAAGCCGGAAAAGCAACACAATATAAAGTAGGAGATACCAAAGAAATAGATATGGGAGATTTAGGAACACATACAGTAAGAGTTTCAAATACTAGTTCATGCACAAATGGAGAAACAAGTGAAACAGCATGTGGATTTGTAGTAGAGTTTGCTGATATTATTTCATTGCAAAGCATGAATTCAAGCGGTGGCAGTTCAGGAGGATGGCCAGCAAGTGAAATGAGAACTTATGTAAATGAAACAGTATATAATGCACTACCAAATGATTTACAAAACGTGATTGCAACAACTAAAGTAATATCAGCGTCTGGTATATCAGAAACGCCAAACTTTGCATCAAATGATAAACTATATTTATTATCAACAAAAGAGGTATGGAATGGTGGAACAGAATATGATACGGCAGAAGCAGAAACAAGACAGTTAGATTATTATAAAAATAAAGTAGTAACAAAATCAAATTATAGTGAAGCAATCAAACAATATAATGGATCAAATGCCAATTGGTGGTTGCGCTCGGCTAGTTCCTATAATACTGGTGACTTCTGGAATGTGCGCGACAATGGTGCCTGGAAAAGCATTCGTGCTTATAGTACATACGGCGTTGCCCCAGCTTTCAGGATTACACAATAAAATTCAAAGAAAAAGTAAAAAATAATAAAGAAGATAACAATCCACCTAAATGCTTTAATAGAAAAATGGCAAAATCATACTTTTAGTGAAGTAACAGAAATGCCAGATAAAAAGTTAGAAAATTTAGGAGTACAATATCAAAGACAGTATAATTTATTAAAAGGAGTAATAGAAACAGAAAAAAATGATGTGTGATTCAATGTCAAATAGTGTTGGTGGAAACAAAAACTAATGATAAGTGAATTGTATTAGAGAACTAGAAATTAAGTTCTCTTTTCTTATACTTTAATAGGATTTAATAACCTTTTAATTAACATAATCTTAGCTTTTAAATGTTTGAAATTTCTATACCCACAGGCAATATGCTTAATCTGTTTTAATCAATTACTTTGTATCATGAGTTTTTGGCATGATTTTTTTTTATTAACTAAAAATAGTGTTGATGATTTATTCATCAACACTAAATATTATAAAACATTTATTAAGAAAAAATTTAAGCGTTTTTTTGTGCCTATAAGTTAGTATTAGTATTTTATTTTTATAAATTATAGGAAAAATTAATTATAAGTTATATAATAATCTATAGGAGGTGATACTATGATAGTAGGTGTTTTAGTAGAATTATCTAATAAAAACATAGATAGAATATTTGATTACAAAGTAAGTAATGACTTGATAGATGATATAAAACTAGGCATAAGAGTAGAAGTACCATTTGGTAATCAGACATTAGAAGGTTTTATATTAGAGATAAAAGAAGATAGTAATCTTGATAATTTAAAGTATATAAATAAAATCATTGATAAAGATATTGTACTAAATAAAGAATTACTAGACCTTGGTAAATCAATGCAGAAGATAACTTTATCTACTTTAATTAGTTGCTATCAAGTGATGTTACCTAAAGCTTTAAAAGCAAAGAAGAAAGTTCTTATTAATAAAAAGTATGATACATTTTATAGATTAAATAAAAACTATAACTATAAATTAAATAGTATTCAAAGTAAAATAGTAAATTTGTTTTTAAAAACTGATTTAGTAAAAAGAAAGGACATAGTTGAAATATCTCCTTCGAGTCTTAAAACATTAGTAAAAAATAATGTTTTAATTGAGGAAAAAAAAGAACACTATAGATTAGAATATGATAATAAAAGTGATGATATAAAAAAATTAACACTTGATCAGAAAAAGGTAGTTGATAGTGTTAAATTAAATGAAAGTCAGACCTACTTACTACATGGAGTAACTGGTAGTGGAAAAACAGAGGTATATATTAAACTAATAGAAAAAGTCCTTTTACAGAATAAAACAGCAATTGTATTAGTCCCTGAAATATCATTAACTCCACAAATGGTCAATAGATTTTCAGAGGTATTTGGTAATAAAATAGCAGCTCTTCATTCTGCTTTATCTGAAGGTGAAAAGTATGATGAATGGAGAAGAATTAATAGAGGGGAAGTTTCAATAGTAATCGGAGCGAGGAGTGCTGTTTTTGCCCCTCTTAATAATATTGGAATTATTATAATAGATGAGGAACATAGTGATTCATATAAACAAGATAATAACCCTAGATATGATGCTAGACAAATTGCTATATTAAGAAGTAAAACTAATAATTGTCCTGTTTTAATGGGAAGTGCTACACCATCACTTGAATCATATGCAAGAGCAGTAAAAGGAGTATATAAATTATTATCTTTACCCAACAGAGTAAATGGTAAAAGTCTACCAAAAATTGAAATAGTTGATATGAACGAAGAAATTAAACACAATAGGGGACATATTTCTAATTATCTTTTAGAAAAAATGATTGAGACTCTTAATGATAATAATCAAATTATATTACTTTTAAATAGACGAGGATATGCCTCTTTTGTTACATGTAAAAACTGTGGATATACTGAAAAATGTCCTCATTGTGATATTACATTAACTTATCATAAAACTTCTAATATGCTTAGATGTCATTACTGTGGATATGCAAAAAAAATTGATAAAATTTGTAGTGAATGTGGTGAAGAAGCAATTACTTCATTAGGTACTGGTACAGAGAAAATAGAAGAAGAAATTAACGAATTGATTCCTAATGCTAAAGTACTTAGAATGGATTATGATACAACAAGCAAAAAAGGAATGCATTCTAAAATGATTAATGCTTTTAAAAATCATGAATATGATATTTTATTGGGAACTCAGATTGTGGCAAAGGGACTAGATTTTTCAAATGTTACTTTGGTTGGTGTTATAAATGCTGATACATCTTTAAATATTCCTGATTTTAGAAGTAGTGAAAATACTTTTTCGCTTCTTTCCCAAGTATCTGGAAGAAGTGGTAGAAGTGATAAAACAGGTCAGGTTATAATTCAAACATTTAATAAGGATCATTATGCTATCTTATACGCTAAAAATCATGATTACGTGGGATTTTATAAAAAAGAAATGACTATTAGACATACACTGAAATATTCTCCATATTACTATATATGTTACTTAAAAATAAGTAGTAAGGATTATGATTTAGCAAGTAAGGAGGCAAATAAGATAAAAAAGAGCCTAGAGAGGAATCTAGATAAAGAAATTATTCTAGGACCTTCTCCTGCAAACGTATTTAAAGTAAATAATATTTATAGATTTGGAATAATAATAAAGTATAAAAAGGATGATAAACTATATCAAATACTAAATAAATTAATAGAACATTATAGAAGCAATAATAAAGTAGTTATAGATATAGATTTTAATCCTAATCATTTCTAATCATTTACATATTACATCATTTATTATATAATTAAGTAAATATAGGAGGCTAACATGGCAAAATTTTTTAATACAGATTTTGATGATGATGAAGATTTAGAAGAAAGTGAATATAGTGATAAAATAAAGGTTACTCCTTCTAAATCAGCTGATGATTATTTAGATAGAAATAATCCTATAACAAAAATAGTTTTATCAGTATTAGGTGGTTTTTGTCTTATTGGAGTTATATACTATGTTATTGCTTTTTTTCAAAGTAGATAATTAAATTAAAGGGTGGTGTTGTTATGTTTTTAGATATTTTTAATAGAGAAGATGTAAAGAGTTTTTTATCTGATACATTTATTCTGAAAAGATATAATGACAAGGATATTCCCCTTACTATTTGTGATGAAAAAGTAGAGAAAGAACAATACTCATTCTACATAGTTATAGATGCTATTATTAAATACTTTATTTTAATAGGTGATGAAGATAATTTTGATTCATATTTTGAACAGTTGCAATTAATTATAAGAAAAGTTAATACAAGTAATGATATGAATATTGCTGTTATTAGATTATTAATAAAATATATAAAATTAAAACTTGAAATAAGTGAAAATACTGATGAAAATAATAAGATGATAGTAGAATATGTATATGATAAATATATAAAAGATGGTTATTTATATAGTGTTTGTTTTGAAGATGAAAAATCTAAAGAAGAAAAGGAAAGAATTATAGAAATACTAAAAAAATATAAAATAGCTGTGGATGATTTGGAAAGTTTAGAAAATACTGTAACTGATTATCCATTTATGATGGCATTTTATGCTTATAATGGACCAAAATTTTTATATAACTTACTTATTAAAACAGTAGAGAAAAATGATCGTAAATATATTAATAGTAATGATTATTTCTTAAAAAATAGAGAAAAAAGCATAAAGGATTTAAATGAGTTTTTAATAAAAAAAGATATTCCATTAAAAGAGAAAGATTATATAATTGATTTTGTGAAAGAAAATTGGACTGCTCTTGATCTATCTAAATCAAAAATTAGTGTTTTCTTTATAAAAAGATCTACTGTTGGAAAAGATTCTATAGATTTATCTGATGGTATAATGAATAATGAAAAAGACCTAGATCATAGAATTCGTAGAATACTTGAGACAAGATATAATAATATAAGTATTGATACAGATTCTATGTTTGATTTTCAAATATCGCTACCTAATATAAATGAAATAGTTGATAGAAGAAAAGTTAATAATGATATAGAAAATAGTGAAAGTGACACAAGTAATAGCTATGGAAGTATTAATATTATAATTTTAGTAGGAACCATTTTATTGATGATAGGAATAATTTTAACTATTATAAAGATTGGAATGTGATAATATGAAAAAAATAGTTTTTATGGGAACACCAGATTTTGCAGTCAATATATTAGAGGGATTAATTGAAAATTATGATGTTATAGCAGTTGTTAGTCAACCAGATAAGAAGGTTGGAAGAAAGCAAGTTTTAACAGAAACTCCTGTAAAAAAAGTTGCCTTAGAAAATAATATTTTAGTGCTTCAACCTGAAAATATAAGAAAAGATTATCAAGCAATAATTGATTTAAAACCAGATATTATTGTTACTTGTGCTTATGGTCAGATTATTCCAAAAGAGTTATTGGAATGTCCTGAATATGGTTGTATAAATGTACATGCCTCTCTACTTCCAAAATTAAGAGGTGGAGCCCCAATTCATAAAGCAATCATAGAAGGTTATGATAAAACAGGTATTACTATAATGTATATGGATGAGGCTATGGATAGTGGTGATATAATAACTCAAAAAGAAACAATAATAACTGATGAAGATAATTTAGAATCTCTTCATGATAGGTTAAGTATAATGGGAAGAGAATTATTACTTGAAACATTACCATCTATATTTGATAAGACTAATAATAGAGTAAAGCAAGATCTTTCATGTGTTACATATGCCTATAACATAAAAAGAGAAGAAGAACATATTAATTTTTCAAAGACTAAAAGAGAAGTTTTTAATCAAATAAGAGGATTATGTCCCTTTCCTGGTGCTTATACAGTTTTAGATGATGAAGTATTTAAAATATATAAAATAGAAATATCTCCAAATAATTATAAAGGTGAATGTGGTAAGATTATTAATATATATAAGGATGGTATAGGAGTAGGTTGTAGTGATGGTGAGGTAATTATAAAAGAATTAAAACCATCTGGTAAAAAGAAAATGTCAGCAAAAGATTATTTGAATGGAGTAAAAAAAGAAAACTTAATAGGAAAAGTATTTAAGTAAAGGATGGATTATGAAGGATAAAAAGGAAACAATTATAAATGTTTTTAATCAATTAAAAGAAATATGGAAAAATCCAAGAGGTAGAAGTATTATAATGCTTGTACTTTATTTCTTTTTCTTTTTATTTATTATAATAGGACTTAGAAATGGTCATAAAGTAGATAATACTGAGAAAAAAGATACTACTTCTGACTTGGATTATAGTATAGAAAAAATAAAAAAATCAAATTATCATTATAAATATTTAGTTGATTATAATAACAATTTGGTATTATATGAAGGCGATAAAAATAACGATAAGGAGTTATTTACAAAAAAATTCAATAACTTAGAAGAAAATTATTATAATTATCAGGAAAAATACTATAAAAACATTAATGGTGTTTGGTCTAAAACAGATAATCCATATTTGTATAGTGAATACTTGGATTTTACTAATTTAGAGAAGATACTAACTAGTGCAACGTATGATTCAAAAACAGAATATAATAATGGTAGTAAATTATATACTTATGATATTTCTACCACAACTCTTGTAAAAATAATTAATAGAGAAGATATAGATATAGCTGATAACCCTAATAAAATTATAGTTACTACAAATGAAGATAATGAAGCTACTAAATTTGAATTTTATTTAACTCCATATGTTAATTATAAAGATAATAATAGTAGTAGTATTTTAAATATTTCATTAGAATATTCTAATTTTGGAAAAGTAGAGGAAATTAAAAACCCAAAGTAATATAAAAACATTAAAAAGTATTTCATGTGAGGTACTTTTTTTGTTATAATCATTTTAGGAGGGCATGTTTAAATGAAAAAAGTATTAGTATATGGCGATTCTAATGTCTGGGGAGATAATTTCCTTACAGGAGAGAGAATTTCGGATGATAAACAATGGGTTAAAATATTACAAAATAAATTGAAAAAGGAATATATATTTTTTCAAGAAGGATTACCTGGACGTATAGCTGGATGTGAAGAAAAAGAAAAAACGTATAAAAATGGTAAGGATAATTTTATATCAACATTTAGAACCAATGCTCCGGTAGATATTGTTATTATTGCTTTAGGAACAAATGATTTACAAATGAAATATAAGAAATCATCAAAAAGTATTATTAATGATTTACTTTGGTATGAAAAACAGCTAGAACAAAGTTATGAAGATTTAGAGGATAGAAAAAAATATTTTGTTAATGAGAAAATGCCAAGAATAATTTATATATTACCAGTTAATTTTGATTACAAGGTTAATGCTAGTGTTATTTTTGATGAACAAAGTGAACAAAAAAGACAAGAAATTATAGATTATTTTTCTAAAAACAAAAAGGATGTAATTACATCTAATGATATGAATCTTTTTGATGATGGTATTCATCTTAATTTTGATGGTCATAAAAAACTTGCGAATATGGTAGAAAAGGAATTAATAAATAATGAGTAGTAGTAAAATAGAAGAATTAAAAAAATTAAGAAATAGCATTGATTTGGTAGTGAATGGTAAACCTGAGATAATTAAGGAGTCCCCAACAATTGTGATTACAAATCACAATTGTTTAAAAGATATCTTTTACTTACCAATGAGTTTATCTGAAGAAGATAAAATAATTAGTTTAATAAGTTCCAGATTAATTTACAAAAGAGACATAAAAAGACAAGAGGTAGTTAATAAGTACTTATATAGTATGCCCATTGAAGCACATGGTGGAAAAGAATATGCTAATTTATGTCTAGATAGTGCAGCAAATTTATTGTCTAATGGTTATAACTTAAATATCTTTCCAGAAGGTGCATATATTGATGATAAAGAACATGTTTATAAAGGTAGAACAGGGGCAGCTAGAATATTATTTAGTGCTAAAGAAAATGGGATAAATCCAAATATTATACCAATTTCAATAGATGTTTCTCAAACAGAGGCAGATTTAGATAGTTATAATTTAAATGAAAATGATAAAGTTGTTGTAAATGTGCTAGATCCAATTGATTATACTGATGCTTACTACGATTATAAAAACAGTTCAAGTTTTGAAGAAAAAAATGCTAACTTACATAAAATTATGGATATTGGAATGAGATCTATTGCAGAATCACTTAACCGAGAATATGTAGATTCATATATAGAATTATATCCAAAGAAAAATGTTATTTTTGAAACTGGTGAAAAGATAGATACTGATATTGCAAGGAAAAAGCAATATTATATAATTTATAAAAGAGGACTAGAAAATAGATGTAAATCTTTAAAAAAGGTATTAAAATAACTAGAACCGTGTTATAATACAAACCAAAAAGGGAATAATCCCTTTTTTGATTGGATGTGTTATTATGAATGATTTTGATCTTTCATATTTGAAATTAGATGAAAAAAGAAGATTACATGTAAATTATGATTATTTAGAACCTTATAAAGATGATGTTTTAAGATTTTTAGATGGAGAGGATAAATTAAAGACGTTACGTTTTGCAAAAAGAGCAATGATGTCACAAGAAATAAAAGCAAATAATACAATTGAAGGTATTGCCGATGATTTATCACTTATTGATGAAGTGATAAAAAACAAGGCAACTCTTTCTGAAATTGAAAGAAAAAGAATCATTAATTTATATCATGGATATCAATATATATTAACTCATTCTGATATTAATAAAGAAAGTTTGAGAGAGTTATATTCTCTATTAAGTGATGATATTTTATCTAGTTATGATCAAAAAAGTTTAGGGGAGTATTATAGAACAAAACCAGTCTATATAATTAAGGGTAATAATTTAGGTAATGATTATTATGAAGGCATTAATCCTAAAAATATAGATGATTATATGAACAATTTGTTTGAATATATAAATAGTAACTTTTTATCTGATACAGAAATTAATAGTTTTATAAAATCTCAAATTATGCATTTCTATTTTGTCCATATTCATCCATATCCAGATGTTAATGGTAGAACAAGTAGAACCTTAGCTATGTGGTATTTATTAAATCAGAAAAGTTATCCATATATTATATTTAATAGAGCAATTGCTTTTTCTCAACCTGAATATGAAAAAAATTTAATTATAACTAGGGAATGTGATGATGCAACTTTATTTTTAAGATATATGTTAGAAAATACTTTAAAGGAGCTTGAAAAAGAATATGTGATAGAAAGTATTAGAGAAAACTCCGATACAAACTTAACTAAAATGGATTTACAAATGATAGAATATTTACTTACTACAAATGCAAACTTAACAGCTAAGGATCTGGCGACTACATATAATCATTATAATGATAGTAAAATGGCAAATATAATAATAGAAGAAAAGATAATGCCTTTAGTAGAAAAAAGTGTGTTTGTTAAAAAAGGTGATACAAAAAGTTATATTGATAGTAACAGGCATAACTTTAATATAGAACTTAACAAAGGATTAGTAGATGTAAATAAATCTAAGATAAAACATTTAAAAATAGATCGTTATATATAATCATAAATTTGTATAATGCAATAAAAATCGTGTATAATGGACATATATTTATTTTAGGAGTGATAAGATGTTGACGGTTAACTTGGGTGGTACATGTAATAATGACGATTGGAGAGAGTCTTTAATAGAACTTTTAAATCCTAATGTAAAGTATTTTAATCCAGTAGTTAAAAATTGGAAATATACAGAACTTACAAAAAAAGAAAAGAAAGAGCGAATGCAATCTAGTGATATTCTGTTATATGTTATTACTCCGAAGCAAACAGGATTTAGTGCTATAGCTTCTGCAGTTGATTATAGTAATAAAGTTCCGGATAAACTTGTTTTTTGTGTTTTGTATGAACATAACGGAATGCGAATTAAAGGACATATGTTAGAAAGTATAAAATCAGTGGAAGACATTATTAATAGTAATGGTTGTCTAACTTTTAATAATCTTACTGATGTAGCAAATTATTTAAACAATATGTCAAAAATTAAAAATTGAATCCACTAAACTGGAATTAGTTTTAAAAAACTTTAAAAATAGACCGTTATATATAAAATGGTCGTTTTTTTTTTCTATTTTTGATATAATAATACTAGGTGATAACAATGGTAGAGAAAAGAATTGATGAGTTAGTAAAAATAATTAATGAAGCAGATTATAATTATCATACTCTAGATAATCCTACAATTACAGACCAAGAGTATGATAAGTATTTAAGAGAATTATTTGACTTAGAAAGTGAACACCCAGAACTTATTAGAAGTGATTCTCCAACTCAACATGCTGGTGGAAAAATTATAGAAGGATTTGAAAAAGTAGAACATAAAATACCAATGATGAGTCTTTCTGATGTGTTTTCTGAAAGTGAATTAATTGCCTTTGATGAAAGGATAAAAAAAGAAGGAATTAATCCAAAATATATGTGTGAGTTAAAAATAGATGGACTATCAGTTTCTCTTTTATATGAAAAAGGAATCCTAATTCGTGCAGCAACAAGAGGAGATGGAACAATAGGTGAGGATATAACTCATAATGTAAAAACAATAAAAGCAATTCCTCTAAAATTAAAAGAAGATGTTGATATAGAAGTTCGTGGCGAAATTTTTATGAATAAAAAAACTTTAGAAGAAATAAATAAAGAAAGGATTGCTAGTAACCAAGCTCCATTACAAAATTGCCGTAATGCAGCTGCTGGTTCTGTTCGTCAACTAGATTCAAAAATAGCTGCTAAAAGAAAGCTGGACAACTTTATTTATCATCTACCTAATCCGCTTGATTATGGTATCCATACTCATAGTGAAGCAATCGAATATATGAAAAATTTAGGATTTAAAACCAATCCTAATAACAGATTAGTGGATAATATAAATGATGTATTATTATTTATTGAAGAAAAAGGAAGCAAAAGATCAACCCTTCCTTATGATATAGATGGTATTGTTATAAAAGTAAATAATATAGACGATCAACAAAAATTAGGATTTACTGCAAAATATCCAAAATGGGCAACAGCTTATAAATTTCCTGCAGAAGAAGTATTAACAAAATTAACTGATATTATTTTCACTGTTGGACGTACTGGACAAATTACACCTAATGCTGTTTTAGAACCAGTAATAGTTGCAGGTTCTACTGTAAAAAGAGCAACACTTCATAATGAGGATAATGTTATTGCAAAAGATTTAAAAATAGGTGATATAGTGTCTATTAGAAAAGCTGGTGATGTTATTCCAGAGGTAATTGAGGCAAAGAAAGAACGTCGTACTGGACTTGAGAAAGATTTTAAAATGATAGATAAATGTCCTATGTGTGGTGAAAAAATCACAAAAAAAGAAGGTCAAGTTGATTACTTTTGTACAAATAATGAGTGTCCTGCTAGAAAAATAGAGTCTCTAATTCATTTTTCATCAAGAGATGCTATGAATATAGATGGTTTGGGTGAAAGAATAGTAGAAGATTTCTTTAATTTTGGTTTTATAAGTAAAATAAGTGATATTTATAAATTGGAAAATCATAGAAAAGATTTAATAACTTTAGAAGGATATGGTAATAAATCTGTTGAAAAACTTTTAGACGCAATAGATAACAGTAAGGAAAACTCATTAGAAAAATTACTATTTGGATTAGGTATTCCACATGTGGGTGCTAAAACATCTAAAATTTTAGCTAGTAATTTTAAAACGTTGGATAATCTTATTAATGCAAGTAGTGATGATTTAGTAAGTATCAATGATATTGGTGATATTATTGCAGAATCTATCAAAAAGTATTTTAATAATAGTGAAAATATGGAAGAAATAGAAAGACTTAAAAAAATAGGGATTAATACAACATATTTAGGTCAAGAAGTTATTTATAATGATAACTTTAAAGATAAAACTTTTGTTTTGACAGGAAGCTTAAAGACTCTAACAAGAGACAAAGCTAAAGAAATAATTGAATCTAATGGTGGTAAAACCTCATCATCAGTTTCTAAAAAAACCTCAGTTGTAATAGTTGGAGAAGATCCTGGTAGTAAATATCAAAAAGCAAAAGAGTTAGGAATAGATGTTTGGAGTGAAGAAGAGTTTTTAAATATAATTAATGAATAGTTATAAAAACTCTTTTCTTGTTTATCAATAAAACTTTAAGTTTATAGATATACGTGGTATAATAAACTGGATTGGAGGGACTAATATGAAAGATAAGCTAACAAAAGAAGAAGTATTACATGTTGCAAATCTTGCTAGAATAGAAATTAGTGAAGAAGAATTAGAAATGTACCAAGTTAAATTAAAAGAATTATTAAACCAAGTAGAAGTAGTAAATGAAATAGATGATAATAACAAGGATTATTTAATTGCCCCATGGGGGAATAATTCAAAGTTTAGAGCTGATTTAGTTGGAGAGATGTTAGACCCTAAAGAAGTATTAAAAAATACTCCACGTAAGAGTGGAAATTATATAGAAGTACCAGTGGTGATTGCAAATGAGTAAGTATTTAGATTTAGAATTAAAAGAGATTAATAAACTATTAAAAGAAAAGAAGATTACTCCAACTACTTTAGTAGAAGAATGTTTTGAAAGAATAGAAGCTAATAAGGATTTAAATGCATTTATTACTCTTGATAAGGAAAATGCTTTAAAAAGAGCAAAAGAATTAGAAAAAAAAGAAGTTAGTTCTATAACTTATGGTATTCCTATTGCCATAAAGGATAATATTGTAACTAAAGGATTACGTACAACAGCAGCTTCTAAAATGTTAGATAACTTTATGCCAATATACGATGCAGATGTTATTAAAAAGATTAATGATAGTGATATGATTATTGTTGGTAAAGCTAATATGGATGAATTTGCAATGGGATCATCTAACCAAACCTCTTTTTATGGTCCTGTTAAAAATCCTTGGAATAAATCTTTAGTACCAGGTGGATCATCAGGTGGTTCAGCTGCTATAGTAAGTAGTAGAATAACACCTTTTGCTTTAGGAACTGATACGGGTGGTTCAATTAGACAACCATCTAGTTTCTGTGGAGTAGTAGGATTAAAACCAACATATGGTAGAGTATCTCGTTATGGTTTAATTGCCTTTGCTTCAAGCTTAGATCAAATAGGTCCAATTACCAGAAATGTTTATGAAAATGCCGTAGTTTTAAACACAATCTGTGGAAAAAGTGATAAAGATTTAACAAGTGTGGAAACTAATGAAGATTTTACTCGTCTAATTGGGGAAAAAATAGATGGTATGAAAATAGCTATACCAAAGTTTTATATAAGTGATGCTATATCATCTGAAATAAAAGATAAACTTAATGATGTAGTTTCATTACTTAAAGAAAATGGATGTAGTATAGATTATGTCGATATTAAGTATATTGATAAAGCAGTTCCACTATATCAAATAATTGCAATGGGAGAAGCTAGTTCAAATTTAGCTAGATTTGATGGTATAAGATATGGATATAGTTATGAAAATCCTGAAAATATAGATGACTTGTATTTAAAAACAAGAAGATTTGGATTTGGTAATGAAGTAAAAAGACGTATTATGGTAGGTAGTTACTTACTTAGTGGAGCTAACGCAACAACTTATTATAATAAAGCCTTAGCAATTAGAGAAGAAATGAGAGATTCATTTTTAGAAGTATTTAAAAATTATGATTTAATTATAGGACCTACTGCTACAACGAAAGCTTATCCATTAGGTCAAGATTTAGATGATGCAGTAAAAGCTTTTATGGATGATGTATTAACTATTCCTGTAAATATGGCAGGACTTCCTGGAATGAATCTTCCTATAGGTTTCTCATCTGATAAATTACCAATCGGAATGCAGTTAATTGGAAAACCATTTGATGAGGCAAAAATTTATCAATTAGGTAGTTTCATAGAAAATAAGTTAAATCTTGATTTAAACCCAGGAGGTGTTATTAATGAGTAAATATATTCCAACTATGGGTATAGAAGTTCATGTTGAGTTAAAGACAAAAACAAAGATATTCTCAAATAGTAAAAATGGTTATGGTCAAATGGCTAATAGCTTAACAAATGTAATTGATTTAGGATATCCAGGAACACTTCCAACTATAAATGAAGAGGTTATAACAACAGCTATAAAAGCTGCTCATGTTCTAAATTGTAAAATAAGAAGAAAACAACATTTTGATAGAAAAAACTATTTTTACCCAGATAATCCTAAAAATTATCAGATTACTCAAGCACGTACTCCAATTGGGTATGATGGTTATGTAGAAATAGAGGTAGATGGTAAAAGTAAAAAAATAGAAATAGAAGAAATCCATATAGAAGAAGATACATGTAAAAGTGCTCATAGAGGAGCTGTTACTTTACTTGATTTTAATAGAGCTGGAGTACCTTTAATAGAAATAGTTACAAAAGCTTGTATTAAAAGTAGTATGGAAGCTAAACTTTATTTAGAAAAACTTCGTGAATTACTATTTTATAGTGATATATCAGACTGTAAAATGGAAGAAGGTTCTATGAGAGCAGATGCCAATGTTTCGCTTAGAAAAAATGAAGCTGATCCTTTAGGTACAAAATGTGAAATAAAAAATATTGGTTCAATATCTAATGTAAAACTAGCAATAGAAAAAGAAATTGAAAGACAAGAAAAATTATTAGACAATGGTGAAGTTTTTTCTGAACAAACAAGACGTTTTGATGATAAATTAAATGATACAGTCCTAATGCGTGTTAAAGAAACAGGTAATGATTATAGATATTTCCCCGAACCAGATATTCCATATATAGAAATAACTGATGAAATGATTGAAAAAGCAATAGAAACTATTCCAATGTTACCAGATGAGAGAAGAAAGTTATATATAAATAGGGGAGTATCAGAGGTTAATGCAAATAAAATAGTTGCTAATAGAAGTTTAAGTGATTATTTAAATTGTTTCTTAGATACCGACTTAGACTTTAAGGAAGCTGTTAACTTATTACTAGGTGATATTTCTGCATATTTAAATAAAGAAGAAATTGAAATAACTAATACTAAATTAACTAAGGAAAAATTCATAGATTTAGTTAATAAAATGGTATCAAATACTTTAACAAGCAAGAATTTAAAAGAAATATTAAATCTAGTTTTAGAAACAGATAAAACGATAGATGAAATTATTAAAGAAAAAAATATTTCTAATATAACAGATTCTAATATGCTTTTAGATATAGTTTTGAAAGTAATAGAAGCTAATCCTTCTAGTGTAAGTGATTATAAAGCTGGTAAGGATAGAGCCATTAAATATTTAATGGGACAAATAATGAAAGAAACAAAGGGTAGTGCTAATCCTAAATTAGTTAACGAAATATTAATTCAGGAATTAAATAAATAATTGAAAACATAAAATACATAGTGTATAATAAAGATACTAGGATGTGAGTAATATGAAAAAATATATAAAACAACATAAAATAGTTGTAGTAGCAGTAATACTATTATTAGTACTTATTGTGGTATCATTTGTAGTTAAAAATATTTTCTTTTCAAATAATGGAAATGTGTTCTATGGTGATAGGCTAAAAGGAATTGATGAGGTAAAAATCACCTCAAGTGAACAAAAAGAAATAATATCTAAACTAGAAGGGGATAGTGCAGTAGTTAGCGCAAAATATTTATTAAAAGGTAAAATTATTAATATTATTATAACTGTTAATGAAGATGTAGGAACTGATACTGCAAAGTCCTTGGCACCTAAAGTTTTAGAAAGCTTAGATAATGATCAAAAGAAATTTTATGATGTGCAAGTATTTATCAAAAAAAGTAATGATTCATCTGATTTTCCGATAATTGGATACAAACAAAATAATAAGGAAAATTTTGCTTGGACTAAAGATAGGGCGGCGAGTTAGTAATGAAAAAAAAATTATTAATAATACCAATAGTTATAGCTTTAATAGCATTTGTATTTGTTTATAGATATTATAATCATGAAGATAAGGAAACATTACTAACTATAAATGAAAAAAGATGGGTTCAAGATAATAGTAGAAAATCAATAGATGTTGAGGTTATAAATGACTATCCTATATATGGTATGAATGGAAAAGGTGTTTTTTATGACTTTATTGATGATTTTAATAAAAATATAGGATTAGAATTTAATGAAATACCATATCTTAAAGAAAGTTCAACTACTACAAATAGTATTAAATTCCAAATTTTGAATGATGGGGATAAAATTTCAAAGAATGATTTATTATTATTTGAAGATTACTATGTAGCAATAGGAAAAACATATGAGAGATTAAATCATATCAGTGATATGAAAAATATTACTTTTGGTGTATTTGAAAATGATGCTGAAACATTAAAATATTATTTGAAATCAGCAACCAATATATCATATAAAACTTATAAAAATATAGATGATTTGTATAGTGCACTAGACAAAGATGAAGTTAATATGATTATAGTTCCAAATGTAATGTATATGGATAAGAATATTTCAAATGATAAGTATTCAATCAACTACTATTTTACAGAAGTAACCAAAAAAATTGTTCTTACACTTTCAAAGGATAATAAAGAGTTAAATAATATTGTAAAAAAATATTATAAAAAATGGCAAAAGGTTAGTTTCGTAAAGAAATATGATAAAGAGTATTTTGATTATTATATAAAAGAAAATAATTTAAGTTCAAAAGATAAGGCTTCTCTTGTATCTAAAGTATACACATATGGGTATGTTGATAATAAACCATATGAAACAAAGAAAAATGGTAAAATTGCAGGAATAGCAGGGGAGTATATTAATAGAATATCTAGATTATCAAATATAGAGTTTAAATATAAAAGATATTCTAGTAAAGAAGAATTGGAAAATGCGGTAAAAAATAAAGAAGTTGATATTTATTTTGATTACTATGGAATAAATAATAAAAATTATAAGGGTACTATCTCAACATTTGTTGAAGATTATGTTGTATTAGGTAAAAAAGGTAGTAACTATATAATTAATTCATTTGAAAGTATTAAAGATAAAAATGTTGCAATGTTAGATGGTAATTTGTTATATAATTACGTTAATAGTAATGGAAAAGCTAACATAAAAACATTTAATAGTCTAAATAAGTTAGTTAATAATTCAAAAGATGATTTATTAATTGTTGATAGAAATGTTTATGATGAATATCATAGTAGTAAATTTAAAGATTATAATGTTTTATATATTGATACAATGATGAATGATTACAAATTTATGGTAAAAAGTTCAAATAAGGCATTCTATAATTTAGTTAATTATATTATTAATACTAATTCATATTACAATTATAAGAATAGTGGCCTAGATACTTTAAGTGAATCATTCCTAGAAGAAAGCACATTTGAACAAGTTTATGTTGCAATACTAATTATTATTTTTGTACCTATAGTAGCATTAATGATTATATATTTCATTATTAAGAAAAAGAAAGAAAAGAAAAAAGTAATAATTACAGATAAACATAAATATATAGATATGTTAACATCACTAAAAAATAGAAATTATTTAAATGCAAAAAGACCAGAATGGGAATCATCAAAAGTTTATCCTCAGGCTATAGTAATAATAGATTTAAATAATGTAAAATATGTTAATGATAATTATGGACATGAAGAGGGAGATAAATTAATAATAGACGCAGCTGGTATTTTAGTTAATACTCAACTTGAAAATAGTGAAATTATACGTACTGATGGAAATGAATTCTTAATTTATTTAGTTGGATATAGTGAAAGACAAATTTCAGCTTATTCTAAAAAGTTATCTAAAGAATTAAAAAAACTTCCACATGAATTTGGTGCAGGAGTTGGATTTAGTATGATTTTAGATGAGATTAAAACATTAGATGATGCAATAAATGAAGCTACACTTGATATGGTTACGGATAAAGAAGAATATAATAAAGGATGATAGTAAATGATGGAGCGAGTTAGAAGGTTTTTTAAAAAAGTTATAATGTATATAACAAAACCCGAAATGAGGGTTTTACCGGGACAACTTGCTTTTTTCTTTGTTGTTTCATTAATTCCATTAATAGCGCTTGTTGGAACAATAGCAGGTTATATGTCAGTTTCTGCTAGTGAAGTAACGGATGTTTTAGCATCAGTTTTACCATTTGATATAACAGAAAATTTTATAACATTTGTATCTGGAAAAGGAATCACTTTTAATATAGCAGTATTCTTTGTGTCAGCTTTTCTTTTAGCATCAAATGGTGCTCATTCAATGATAATTACTTCAAATGAAATATACAAAGTACAAGATAATAATATTTTTATTAGAAGATTAAAAGCTATTGTTATGACAGTTGTATTAGTGATATTATTACTATTTTTATTAATAGTACCAGTATTTGGGGATATAATTTTTAATACTATTACACAAGGTTTTGATCCACAAAAAATAAATAAAATATATGGTATATATAAAATATTACAATACCCAATAACCATAGTATTAGTTTTTTATGGAATTAAACTCTTATATATGATGGCTCCAGATAGAGATATAAAGTCAAAAACAACAAATACGGGTTCAGTCTTTACAACAATTGGTTGGATATTAGCCACTAAAATTTATGCTATATATGCTGGTAGCTTTTCTAACTATAACTTATTCTATGGAAGTATTTCAAATATTTTATTCCTTTTAATGTGGGTATATATATTATCGTATATTTTTGTATTAGGAATGGCATTTAATGCAAGCAATACTGAAAGAGATGATTTTGAAACTATGCAAATGACCTTAATTAATAAATAAGGTCATTTTTTGTAATTACTTTTTATTGCTAATAAAAAATAATTTTATTCTTTTATTCAGTAATTGAAAATTGAATTTAACAGTGTTATAATGTAATAAGCGAGGTTAGAAAATGAAAAAAAGAATAATAAGAAGAAAAGATAAAATAATAAAATTTTTAAAAAGAGTAAAGAAAGAACATTTAATAAAAAAATATATTAAAGAAAATATTTTGTTTTTAACATATGTATTTACATGTGTTCTAAGTTCAACATTACTTAGATTTCTTTCTATGCATTTATTAGAAAACTATTTATCAATCAAGCCAATCTTGGCAGATACAGCAATAATAGTCTTTGTAGGTGCTTTTGGTTATTTATTAAAACCTAAAAATAGATTTGGGTATTACTTGTTTTTTGATATTTTATTTTCAGCGCTTTGTATGATTAATTCAGTTTATTATACTTTTTACACATCATTTGCATCTGTTTCAATGCTATCATTAACACAATATATAGCATCAGTAGGTGATGCCGTCGTTGAAAATGTTTTGCAGTTGAAGGATATTGTATATGTTTTTTCACCAATTATTTTAATTGCAGTTCATATAAAATTAAAAAAATCAAAGTACTATAAAAAGGTTGAGGTTAAATCAGAAAGAAGAAGAAAAACAATTAGAACTTTGATTGGTGGAGCAGTTATAACAGTGTTATTTTTAGTTATGTTATCACCACTTGATATCAGTAGATTTGCAAAACAATGGAATAGGGAATACGTTGTTATGAAATTTGGTATCTATGTATATCAATTTAATGATATTATTACATCTGTACAACCTAAAATAAATTCTTTATTTGGGTATGATAAAGCTAACAAAGAGGTTACTGAATACTATAAGAATAAGGAAAAAAGTGCCGATAATAAATATACAGGAATATTTAAGGATAAAAATGTTTTAGTAATACATGCAGAAAGTATCCAAAGAAACTTATTTGATATGAGTTTCAATGGTCAAGATGTTGTTCCAAACTTAAAAAGAATTGCTAGTGAAGGAATGTATTTTTCAAATTACTATCCACAAGTTAGTGTTGGTACTAGTAGTGATTCAGAACTTACATTTACAACTTCACTAATGCCTACTCAAAGTGGAACTGCTTTTGTATCATATTTCGATAGAACTTATAATTCAATTCCAAACTTGATGAATGATATGGGTTATTTTACATTTAGTATGCATGCTAATAATGCTGATTTCTGGAATAGACGTGCTATGTATGAACATCTAGGTTATCAAAAATTCTATAGTAAATCAGATTATAAAGTTACAACTGAAAATACAATTGGACTAGGTTTAAGTGATAAAGAATTCTTTAAACAATCAATGCCAAAATTAACTAAAATAAATGAAAAATATGATAAATGGTATGGTTTGATGATAATGTTGTCTAATCATACACCATTCTCTGATGTAGAACATTATGGTAATTATGAAGTTAATATGAAAGAGACTGTAACAAAAGAAGATGGTACAACAGAAGAAGTAGTTCATCCATATCTTGAAGGTAGAAAACTAGGTAATTATATTAAATCAGCACATTATGCAGATGAGGCTTTAGGAGAGTTATTCCAAGAATTAGATGAAAATGGTTTGTTAGATAATACTGTTGTTGTAATATATGGTGATCATGATGCAAGACTTCCAAGAAAAGAATATGATTATATGTATAATTACAATAAAGAAACTGATTCAAAACTTGATAAAGATGACCCTAATTACAAAGAGTATGATTCATATCAATATGAATTAGGAAGAAAAGTACCATTTATAATCTGGACTAAAGATATGGCAGGAACAGATCTAAATATGGAAGTAAAAGATGTTATGGGAATGTATGATGCAATGCCTACTCTTGGAAACATGTTAGGTTTTTATAATAAATATCAATTAGGTCATGATATATTTGATATAAAATCAGATAATATTGTAGTATTTCCAACCGGAAACTGGGTTACTAATAAAGTTTATTATGATAGCCAAAAAGAGGAATATCTATCACTTGATGGTAGCGCTATAAGTGAAGAAGAAATTACCAAAAATAATAAATATACAACAGAATTACTTAATATATCAAATGACGTTATTGTATATGATCTTGTTGCAAAAACAAAAGATGAAAATGATGTATTAAAAAATAAAAAAGGGAGTTAGTTTATGGCAAAGAAGAAAATGAAAAGAAAACCTAAAAAATTATTGATAGTATTAATACTAATCTTGATCATAATCATTGGTTCAATAATATGTTATTTTACTATTTTTAATAAGAAATCGGTAAAAGAAAATAAAGTAGTATCTAAAATACCTGGTTATGGTTATACACTAAAGAGTAATAAAAGTTCAGCTTATAAAAAATTATTTCAAGAATTAAAAGATGTTCTTACTGCAAAAAAAGTAGATGAAAAAAAGTATGCAAAAACTATCACAAAAATGTTTGTTGTAGACTTTTACTCTCTTAATGACCATACTGCTAAAACTGATGTAGGAGGAACAGATTTTGTTTATAGTGCTGTATTAGACAATTTCTTGCTAAATGCTGAAGATACTATTTATAAGTACGTTGAGAGTAATATATATAAACAAAGAACACAGAAATTACCTATAGTTGATGTTGTTAGTATAGATAGTGTAAAAAATACAGAGTATACATATGGGGATAAATCAGATGATAAAGCTTATGAAGTTAGAACACATTGGACTTATAAAGATTCAAAAATAGCTGATGGCTATCAGAATGAAGCAACATTTATATACGTTCATGATGGAAAAAAACTTGTTTTAGTAGAAATAAATGATGGCTCTGAAACTGAATCAGAAGAGAATGAATAATCATTCTTTTTTTGTTTGACTAATTTTTATAATAGTGATAATATAACACTCAAATCGAGGAGTGGGTGACTTATGAGATATATTATCAATATTGATAATAATATTTCTGATGAAGATGATAGTATAAATTTAAGTGTTTCAGATGAAATTAACATATATATAAAGGATATTTCAGAAATATATCCAAATGTAAAAGAAGAATTTAGAAAAAAAGTAAATAAACAGATAAAAATGTATAAAGGATATTTTTTCGATGATTCTATAGAAAAAAAGAATTTGGATGTATTAGAAAATTTAGTTAATAAATTAGTATCTAAAAATACAGAAAATCAAATAATTAAACTATGTAGTTATACGAAAGAGATAATAGCCAACTTAAAAAAATATTATCCAGATAGTTGTTTAATAGATATTACTAATATTGATGATCAAGAAAAAATATCTCTCCTTACTGAATTTAATTACCCTAATAATATAAAATTTATAGATAGATATACAAAATATAGTCATTTTAGTAGTAGAGAACTATTAGATATGTATGAAAAAATATATAATATAAAGGAAATAATTGATGGATATCCATTTACTCCATTAGAAAAAGTCATTTATATATATGATGAGGTTAGGAAAAAACCATATAAAAATAATGAAAAAAATATAGGGGCTTCAAGAAATCTAAATGAGGTTTTATCCAATAATGATATAGTATGTGAAGGATATGCAAATATTGTTGAAGCTCTTTGTAATTCACTTGGTATAGAATGTGAAAAAATATATTGGTACCCTAAAGAGGGAAATTGTGGGCATGTATCTAATATGATTTATATTAATGATGATTACTATGATGTCCATGGATTCTATTCAATTGATGCAACAGCAACTAATTCTGGTAACTATAGTGATTATTTAGAAAAATATTCCACGTTTTTAATACCTTTAGATACTGTCACAAAAGTCTATGAAAAAAGGTATGGATATTATAGATTAAATAATAATGAAGATTTAATAAAAAATGTATATGAAAAATTAACTAAATTAGTTGATATTGATGCTCCACAAACAATAATTGATGGATCAATAGAGTATTTAGTAAAGAAAATAAGGAATACATACAAAAAGATTGGTGATAAGGATAAAGTACAAAAATGTGATGAAACATTGGATTCAAAATCCATAGATTTTGAAACTTGTAGTATTATTTATAATAATTATGAAAAACTATTTAAAACTCCTCCTAATGATTTTTCCCTTACTAAAGCTATGTATAGAGTAAAACGAATTGAATACTTAGAAAATCCTATAGAAAATGAACTTAACATAGACATATTAAAAAATTCATATGCAACAATACCAGGTATTAAAGGTATTTTAAGAATTGCTAATATCTTTGGAGTGGATATATTTCAAAACTATATTGATAATATTTCTGAAATTAAAGAGCTTAGCAATATAGAAGCAAGTAGTAGTGAAGAGAAAATAAATAAAGATATAAAAAGATTAAAATTATTAAATATATTAAGAAATGAATTAGGTAATAAAGAAGAAAAAAATAAAACTTATGAGAAGAAGTAATTTCTTCTTTTCTTTTATTATAAAATATAGTAGTATTATAATAAAGGAGGAAGAGTGGAATGGAGTATAGTACAACAGTAACATCAAGTTCACTTGATATGAGTACATTAGGAAGCGTGATAACACAATATCTTGGCTTTATGACAGTTATTTATGTGTTATTAATAATTGCTATGTGGAAGATATTTACAAAGGCTGGCAAACCTGGTTGGGCATCTATAGTACCAATATATAATGTAATAGTAATGTTCCAAATAATTGGATTAAATCCATGGTTATTACTTTTATATTTAATACCAGTTGTAAACTTTGTAGTTGCAATAGTATTTTCAATAATGCAGGCATCTAGACTTTCTAAGGCATTTGGAAAAGGAACTGGATTTGCTTTCGGATTATTTTTCTTAAATCCAATATTCTTGTTAATGCTTGGATTTGGTGATTCTAAGTATATCGGAATACAAAAGTAAAAATATAAAAAATAAAGAGGGTAATACTCTTTATTTTTTTGCAAAGAAAAGGAGTAGAAAATCTACTCACCATCACTAGGTTGTTCAGGAGTAATCTCAGGTTCTCCAGGCTTAACTCCATCAGAAGGTTTTACTTGACAAACACCATTCACTTTTTCATATCCATTTTTACAAACACAACTGACTCCATCAGCGCCTAATTCCTCATTAGTACCGCATTTTTTGGTTATTATTTTTTCATTATCAGTATTTGGTGTAGGTGTAGGTGTATAATCTTCTTCTTTAGAACAAATACCTCTACTATTTTTGGTATATCCCCATTTACATACGCATGTAACTTTATCGGCACCTAATTCTTCATTAGTACCACAACTATTTTTACTAGATTTGTCAGATGATTTATATTTAGATGCACTATATGTAGATTTATATGGTCCGTATCCAATAATTTCCTTTTCATATGGTTTATTTATTGAAAAACTAAATTTCTTAATTGTTTTATGTTTTGATAATCCTAAATTCATTTTCATTGCTTTTACTATATCATTTCTACTATAAGTGTTAGGAACATAATCATATAGTTCCATACGCATTCTAGAATCGTATATCATAGCCCCTTGTCCTTGTAAGTATAATTGTTGAATATTAACTATATTAGAACTATCACTACTTAAACCTGTTTTTACTATATCTTTAGCAACACTATAGAATGATAATATTTGTTTTGTAGTAAGATTTGTATCTAAGCTATTTGATACGGTATTAAATACACTTGTAAATTTATTAACACTTTTAATATCTTTAATTTTTTCTAACATTGCTTGAATTACTAGTTGTTGATTTTGACCCCTACCAAAATCTCCATTTACTAATTGTTTTCTGTTTCTTGATAGAACTAATGCACCTTCACCATCAAGGTGTTGGCTACCTTCTTTTATACATACAATTTTTTCACGATTTGAGTTATCAGTACATAAATCTTGTGGAACATCAACATCAATACCACCAAGAGCATTTACTAAATTAACAAGACCTTTGAAGTTAATTTTTGCATAATAATCAATATTAATATCAAAATAATCTTCAATAGTATTTATCATACAATCATTACCATATGCAGCAGCATGAGTAATTTTATTTTCATCTTTACTTGGCCAACATGCGATAGGTACATAAGAATCTCTTGGGATAGATAACATAGTAGCATTTAAAGTTTTTGGATTAAATGTAATAAGGATAAGTGAATCTCCATTTGCTACTGCATTTTTTGTTAAAACATCATCAGTTGAATCAATTCCCATTAATAAAATAGTAAATGGTTCCTTAATTGATTTACCAGTAGACTCTGTTTCTGATTTAGAAGTATCTGATTTTAACATTTTCTTTTCTTTTGTAGTAATTATTTTAGTTTCACTTCCGATATTTTCATAACCAGCAATACTACTATAAATACTAGGATAGTCGGTAGATAAGAATATTGCATCAACATCTCCTGTATATAAATCCGCAATCATTTCGGTATAACTTTCGTAGTTTTTAACATCATTGTTATCTTGAAGTTTTTCCTTTTTTATAATTTCTTGAGGTATTATATAACCCTCAGGGGACTTTTTGTCTTTTAAGATTCCAATTTTATAATCTTTTATATCAGAAATTTTTTTAGCTTTATTATCACTTTTAACAACTAAACTAGATGAATATGTAACGTATTTTTTATTTATACTGTTTAAGGTTCCATATAGATAAAATATTATATAACCTAAAGTAGAGCAAATTATAGAATATATTATTAAAAATGTAATAAAACCAATTCTTTTTGAACTTTTCTTATTTTTCTTTTTAGGTTGTTTGTCTCTCCAAATGTTTCTCATTTTTATCAATAACACTATATCAATAATAATTAACACGCCAATCACAATATATCTAATTAATGTTTCTACACCACTAAGCTTAAATATATTATATATTAAAAATCCACTAGAAAGTATGGATATAATAAAAAATACTAATGACACTATACTTGATTTTTTCCTTTTCTTATTTTTTTCTTTCTCTAATATTTCTATATTATCTGGCATTAAAATTCCTCCATATCCTTTTTATTACTATAAACTATTATACAAAAAAAAAATGTATTTTTCAACAGATTATATGCCAATAGAAAAAAAACTTTATAGGTAGTACAAGCTATGCTATAATTTATATAGGTGATACACATGAAAAACGTAGTAATAATAGGTGCTGGACCAGCAGGACTTACAGCAGCGTATCAATTATTAAAAAGTAATAAAGATAAATATAAAGTTACAATCATTGAAGAAGATAATCAAGTAGGTGGTATTTCTAAAACTGTTAATTATAAAGGAAATAGAATTGATATAGGTGGACATAGATTTTTTACAAAAGAAAAAAAAGTAGAAAAAATATGGACTGATATTTTAAAATTACAATCAGAAAAATCGTATGATGATAAAATTTTAAACAGAGAAAAAAAATTACCGAAAAATGGGTTAGATCCTGAAAAAAATGATAATGTACTTTTAATTAGAAATAGAGTCTCTAGAATACTTTATGAAGATAAGTTTTATGATTATCCAGTAACAGTTAATTACAAAACAATAAGAAATTTAGGCTTTTTCAGAACATTAGAATGTGGATTTAGTTATTTGAAATATAGAATTTGGAACAAAAATGAAGAAAATCTTGAGGATTTTTATATAAATAGATTTGGTAAAAAATTATATTCTATGTTTTTTGAAGGATATACTGAAAAAGTCTGGGGTAGAAGTCCAAAACTTATTTCAAAAGAGTGGGGTTATCAAAGAGTTAAGGGAATATCAATATCAGAAGTTTTAAGAAATTATCTTTCTAAAATTTTAAACTTAAATACTAACAAGGTAGAAGCTTCATTAATAGAGAGTTTTTATTATCCTAAATATGGCCCTGGTCAACTGTATGAAGAGATGGAAAAACAAATTAAAAATATGGGTGGAAAAATCTTAAAAAATAGTAAAGTCATAAAGATTAATCAAAAAAATGGTAAAGTAGAAAATATAGTTTATATAAAAAACAGTAGGGAATATACAAAAAATACTGATATATTAATCTCTTCTATGCCTATTAAGGATTTAGTTAATGCATTCAATGAAGTAGATGAAGAAATTCGAAAAATAGGTAATGATTTACCATATAGAGATTTTGTGACGGTAGGATTATTAGTTAATAAATTGAATCTTATAAATGAGACTAAAATTAGTACAATAAATAATAATATTCCAGATTGTTGGTTATACATTCAAGATGATAAAGTAAAACTTGGTAGAATACAAATATTTAATAATTGGTCACCATATATGGTAGCTGATATCAACAATACTATATGGTTAGGTCTAGAGTATTTTTGTAGTGAAGGCGATTCATTTTGGAATATGAGTGATGAGAAAATAATAAAATATGCAGAAAAAGAATTAAAAGAAATTGGTGTAATAGATAATGATTCTATTGATGGATGTGTAATAAAGATAAAAAAGGCTTATCCAGCTTATTTTGATAGTTATAATGAAATAGATAAAGTAATAAAATATTTAGATTCTATAGATAATTTATATTGTATTGGTAGAAATGGTCAACATAGATACAATAATATGGATCATTCTATGATGACTGCAATAAAATGTGCAGATACTATTATAAAAGAAAAAAAGAGTAAAAAAGGTATTTGGAATGTTAATGTAGATAAGGATTATCATGAGGAGAAGAAGAAATGAAAAAAATTTGGGAAAAAATAAAAAAATATAATCCATCATATAAAATCTGTTTACTTTATTTTTTTGTTCCTATATATTTGTGTGCAATAGTAGATATGAGTAGAGAAAATGATATTTGGTTTTTATTAAATCATGGTAAATATGTTATAGAACATGGTTTCCCTGTCATAGAGCCATTTTCAATGCATCATGGATTTAGTTTTGTTATGCAACAATGGCTTAGTGCAGTTATATTTTATCTAACCTATAGTGTCCTTGGTAAATATGGACTATTACTTGTAGTTAATATTATAAATTTACTAATATTATATTTCACATATAAATTATGTATATTACTAACAGATAATAGAAAAAGACTTTCTATTATACTTACGTGTATAACAGATGTTTTACTATTAACATCATTTATTATACCAAGGCCACAAATATTTACTTATTTATTACTTATTATCACCTTATATATTATGGAAAAGTTTATTAGATTTAAGGATACAAAATTAATTTATTTCTTGCCTTTAATCTCACTCTTACAAATTAACTTACATGCTTCTATGTGGTTTATGATATTTTTATTCATGTTGCCATATATAGTTAGCTTATTTATTAATAAATTAAAGGATAAAAATGATAATAGAATATTTAAACTTTTAATTATAATGGTATTAATGTTTTTAGTTGGGTTTATTAACCCTTATACAACAAAGAATATGTTTTATGTATTTACATCATACGGAAATATGTATATAAATAATTCTGTTATAGAAATGTTTCCGCCAATTAAACTATTAGATAGTAAAGCGTTAAATATATATACTTTTCTTCATTATTTAACTGTTTTAGGTATTATATCAATATATATAGTAAATAAAAAAGCAAAACTTAACTTAGCTAATATGCTATTACTTTTAGGAGTGCTAATACTTGCAACAACATCAATTAGAAGTTATCCTTTATTAGTAATTGGTGCAGTTCCATTTTTGGGGTATAACTTAAAGTTTTTATTTCCAAATCAAAAAGAAATTAAATATAGTATAAAAGATTTCTTTAATAGACAATACATTTTAGTATTAATAATATTTGTTACTTTCTTAATAGGAACACTATTTATAAAAAAAGTTTCATTTACAAATGAATTAAAACCGGGAATAGATTATCTAGAAAAAAAACATGATCTAAAAAGTATAGTTTTATATACTAATTATAATAATGGTTCATATGCCGAATATAGAGGATTAAAACCATATATAGATACAAGGGCAGAGGTATTTTTAAAGTCAAATAATCACAAAGAAGATATAATGATGGAATATTATTTTATTCAAAATGGATTATTAGATTATGATAAGTTTATAAATAAATATAATTTTACTCATATGATTATCTCAAAAAATGATCCTATACTTCTCAATGTTTCAAAGGATAAGAGATATAGAATAATATATAAAGGAAAAGGCTATAAAATATATGAAAGGGTCTAATATAGATAGTAATTGTATGGTATAATTTGGATGGTGATAATATGAAAAAAATAAACAATTGGGTAGATAAAAATATGAATAAAGTTCTTATTATATTTTTATTTATGCAACCAATAATTGATGTATTAACAGCAGTAATGATTCATTGTTTTAAAACTGAATTTACAATAGGTGTTGTTTTAAGAATTCTCTTTTTAGGATTTGTTGTTTATTATTTATTCTTTGTAGATAAAAACAAAGAGAGGAAAAAATCAATTATTTACATTATAACAATACTTATATATATATTGTTATTTAGCGTTAATATTTTATATAGTAAAGGAATGAATGCTTTTATATTTGAGTTGAAATCTACTATTAAAACATTCTATTTTCCAATATTGCTTGTATGTATATATGAAGTATTTAGAATTAAAAAAAATATAATTAAACCAAGATTTTTAAAAAATTTATTTATATTTTATGGACTACTAGTATTTATTCCTAATATTTTAGGATTAGGATATGATAGCTACGCAGTAACAAAATCTGGTAGTATTGGATGGTTTTATAGTGCTAATGAAATAAGTTCAATTTTTTCTATATTAATGCCAATATTTATTTATATAGTTTTAGATAAAAAGAATTATCCATTTATTATAATTTCTGGAATAGTTCTTATATACATACTAACTTCTATGGGAACTAAAGGACCATTATTAAGCTTTTTAATAATAGTTTTGTACTACATTTTGAAGTATGTCTATATTAGTATAAAAAGGAAAAAATATAAGAAAGTAGGCTTACTTGCAGTAGGCGTTTTACTAATTTCCTCTATTGGTATATTAGTAATTCCTAGAACTAATTTCTATAAAAATATTGTTGTACATTTAGAGTTTTTAGGTGTAAAAAATGTTGGTGATATAGTAAAAAGTCCTAAAGTATTAGATCACTTTATATTTAGTCAAAGATTAAGTTTTTGGAGTAAAACAAATAGAATATATAAAAATTCTAATTTAGCATCTAAAGTAGTAGGAATAGGCTACATTGATAATTATGCTACAGATGAAGTTAGTATGAAAATGGTAGAAATGGACTATGTTGATATATTTTATAGGCATGGAATAGTAGGTTTTATTATATATATGAGTAGTTTTATCTACATGGTGGTAAAATTAATAAAAAAATATTTTAATAATAGTAAAATAAATAATAGAAATAAAATAGTCCAAGCATATATGTTGAGCTTAGTTTTATCAGTAGTTTTAGCCTTTTTAACCGGTCATGTTATAACATCACCTTCAGTTTCAATATTTGTTGCACTAATATTTAATTTGTTCTATAATGAATTATATGAGGGAGAAGTATAATATGAAGAAACTTGGAATGGTAATTTTAAATTACAATGATTATAAAACTACTTCAACTTTATTAGATAATATTAAGGATTATAAATGTCTAGATTTAATTGCAGTTGTAGATAATAATTCTACTGATAACTCCGTAGAGCATTTAAAAAAATATGAAAGTAAGAAGATTAATATAGTTTCATCTTCTAAAAATGGTGGTTATGCTAGTGGATTAAATATTGGAGCAAAGTATTTAATAGAAAAGCTTGGGGAATGCAATATAATATTTTCTAATTCAGATATTATTATAAACAAAGAAAGTGATTTGAAAAAATTAAGTAAGGATATAGGTAAACATTCTATTGCATTAGTAGGACCAACTATTGTTGAAAATAGAAGTCTTAACAGAGGATGGATGATGCCTACAGTTCAAGATGAGATAAAGTTTACTTTACCTTTAATTAGCAGAAAGTATCTAAAAGAAATAAGATATGATGAATCACACTATAATGAAGATTTATCTATAGTAGGTGTAGTATCAGGGTGCTTTTTCTGTATAGATTCAAATGCTCTTAAAGAAATTGACTTTTTTGATGAGGCTACATTTCTTTATTATGAAGAGCAAATACTTGCTAAAAAACTAGAAAGTATTGATAAACAAATTGCAGTTGATAACAATGTAGTTATTATTCATAATCATTCAGTTACAATTGATAAAAATATAAATAAAATAAACAAATATAAGGCACTTAGAAAAAGTCAAAGATATTTTGTTAAAGAATATTTACATGCAACTGATAAAGAGTTAAAAAGATTAGATTTTGCTAATAAATTATCTTTAGCAATTCTATATATAAGATGTTTTTTTAGAGGAGGTTTAAAAAAATGAAAGGAATAATTTTAGCAGGAGGGTCTGGAACAAGACTTTATCCAATTACAAAAGCAACATCTAAACAATTACAGGCAATATATGATAAACCAATGATTTATTATCCCTTGGCAACATTAATGACAGCAGGGATAAATGATATTTTATTAATAACAACAGAGGAAGATCAACCAGGATTTAAAAGATTATTTGGAGATGGAAGTGAGTTTGGACTTAACTTAGAATATAAAATTCAACCATCACCAGATGGACTTGCACAGGCATTTTTGTTGGGTGAAGAATTTATCGGAGATGATACAGCTGCTATGGTATTAGGAGATAATATATTCTATGGGGCTGGATTAGAAGAAAAACTAAAAGAAGCTAGAAAAAATGCAGAAGATGGGTTTGCTACTATTTTTGGATATCAAGTTGTGGATCCGGAGCGTTTTGGGATTATGGAATTTGATAATGAAATGAATGTAATTGGCGTTGAGGAAAAACCAGAAAAGCCAAAGAGCGATTTTGCAATTACTGGACTTTATTTCTATCCAAAAGGAATCAGCGAAAAAGCTAAATTAGTAAAACCAAGTCCAAGGGGTGAATTAGAAATAACTGACTTAAATGATATTTACCTAAAGGAAAATAGATTAAAAGCTCAATTATTAGGTGAAGGTTATACTTGGTATGATACAGGAACTCATGATAGTATGGATGATGCATCAAAAATGATTAGATCTATACAAAAACAAGGAAATAGAATTATATGCTGTCCTGAAAAAATAGCTTATGATAATAGATGGATTGGCAAAGAAGAGTTAGAAAAAGCCGCAGAAGAAATGAAGAAAAATGATTATGGTAAGTATTTAGCTAAGGTATTAAAAAATACAAAGTATAGATAGGAGTTATTATGAAAAAAATTGAAACAAATTTATTAGATTGTTATATTATAGAACCAAACAGATTTGGAGATGATAGAGGTTATTTTTCTCCATACTTTATTCAAAAAGATTTTGACGAACTAGGCTTTGAAAAGGTTGTTCAATGTAATAGAAGTAAAAGTAGTAAGGGAGTAGTTAGAGGTCTACACTTCCAAAAAGATCCAAAATGCCAAGCTAAAATAGTTGAAGTAATTAAAGGTAGCGCTATTGATGTAGTTGTTGATATGCGAGAAGATTCTGAAACATATGGTAAATGGACAAGTGTCTTATTAACTCCAGATAATAATAGGCAATTATTTGTTCCAAGAGGCTTTGCACATGGATTTGTTTCATTAGAAGATGATACAGTGTTTCATTATTTAATAGATAATGATTATGCTCCAGAAATGGAAGGTGGAATTCTTTGGAATGATCCTGAAATAGGAATTAATTGGGATGAAATATTTACTGAGTATGGAATAGATAAACCATTACTTTCAGAAAAGGATATTAATCGTGAACCTTTATCAAAATGTAAAACAAAGTTTAGGAGAAATAAATAATGAAATATTTTATAACTGGTTATAAAGGACAATTAGGATATGATTTAGTAAGAGAACTTGCTAAAAGAGGTGAATTAGATATTACAGTATCTGATTTAGGAGCTTTAGAAGAAAAAAATAAAGCATCCCTTGAATTATTAGAAAAGACAGCTATTAAGTATGTATCTTTGGATATTACTGATAAAGAAAAAGTAATGGAGGTAATAGAAGAAGAAAATCCTGATGTAATAATTCATTGTGCTGCTTGGACTGCTGTAGATAAAGCAGAAGATATGGAAGAAGTAGTAAGAAAAGTAAATGTTTTAGGTACAAAAAATATTACTGATGCATCAATTAAAGTAGATTCTAAAATCATATACATGTCAACTGATTATGTTTTTGATGGTACAAAAGATGGATATTATACTGAAACTGATCAAGTAAATCCTAAGAGTGTTTATGGTATGACAAAATTTGAAGGTGAAGAAGAAGTAAGAAGAAATAAAAAACATTTCATTACAAGAATTTCGTGGGTATTTGGAATTAATGGAAATAATTTTATTAAAACAATGTTAAACCTAAGTGAAAAACTAGATAAAGTAAATGTTGTTGATGATCAAATTGGTAGTCCAACATACACAGTTGACTTATCAAAAATTTTGATTGATATGGCTCATTCAGAAAAATATGGAACTTATCATGTAAATAATGATGGTTATTGTTCTTGGGCAGAATTTGCTAAATATATTTTTGAAAGTAATGGTAAAACAACAGTTGTAAATCCTGTTACAACAGAAGAATATTTAGAAATAACAAAAATTAAACAGGCATATCGTCCAAGAAATTCTAAATTAAGTAAAGATAAGTTAAAAGAAAATGGTTTTGAAATGTTACCTTCATGGCAAGATGCTACAGATAGATACTGTAAGGAGTTAATTAAAGAAAAATAAAATTGACGTAAATATAAAAAGAATTAGTTCTAATTCTTTTTTTTCTATGATATACTTTTTTTAGATGGGATGTGGTAAGAGTGGAAGCTTTGGACAATAAATGTCCAGCATGTGGTGCAAAGATAAAATTTAATCCTAAAAATCAAAAATGGGATTGTGAATATTGTGGTAGTAAGTATACTTTGGAAGAAATGAAAAAGTATGATAATTCAAGTTCTGATGAAGCTAATAATTTAGATATAAAATTAAATTCTAGTAAAAAACTTGAAGAAATGGATGTTTATCACTGTAAAAATTGCGGTGCTGAGGTAATGGCTGATGATACAACAACTGCAACATTTTGTCTATACTGTGGTAGTACAACTATATTAAAAGATAGAATTACAGATGGGATAGCTCCATCTAGAATAATTCCTTTTAAGAAAGTAAAGGAAGATGCTATAAAATCATTCAAAGAACTATATAAAGGTAGACCATTAATGCCAAAACTTTTTAATGCTGAAAAAAATATTAAAAAATTAACTGGGGTATATATACCTTTTTGGATGTATGATTTAAATGTATCAGGAAAAATTAGTTTTACTGCAAAAGATGTTAAAAGATGGAGTGACTATGATTATAGGTATGTAAAAACTGATACTTATTTAGTAAAAAAAGATGGTTATATGGATTATAAAGGTGTATTAGTAGACGGTTCATCTAGATTTGATGACGATTTAATGGATTCCTTAGAACCATTTGATTTTAAAGATTTAGTAGAATATAATCATGCTTATTTATCCGGCTTTTTAGCAGAAAAATATGATGTAGATCAAAATAAGGGAGCATTAAGAGCTAACTTTAGAGCAATGAATACAACGATTAATGAAATAGAATCAACTGTGGGACATGGTTCAAGAACAGTTGAGTCTAATAATCTAGTTGTAAAAAATAATAATACAGATTACATTTTGTTACCAGTTTGGATGGTTAATATAGATTATAAAAATAAAAAGTATACATTTGCTATGAATGGTCAAACAGGAGAAATTGTTGGAAATATTCCTATTGATAAGAAAAAGGCTGTTATAATGTATTTAATTATATTAGTTATTGTATTTGGAATTAGTCTTTTAATATCGGTATTATCGGGGGCTAAATTATGAAAAAGTATATTAAGTTATTAATAGTGCTATTCTTAACTATATTCATAAGTTTTAACACAGTTAATGCTAGCACTAATACAAAAGAAAGAACGGAAGATAATTATTTAATATCTGATAAAATTACAGTAACTGAAAGTAATAAATATAATATTTTACAAACACCAGCAGTCGATGCTAGTGAAAAAGTATATGACTTTGCAGATTTATTTACAGATAGTGAAGAACAAAGTTTATATGAAGAAATTACAAAATATATAGATAAATATAAAATGGATTTAGCAGTAGTAACTATAAGTAGTAACGTAAAAAGTAGTGCAGAAGAATATGCCGATGATTTTTATGATTACAATAATTTTGGAATAAATAGTAGTAGGGATGGAGTATTATTTTTGATAGATATGGATACTAGAAATATTCATATGACTACAACTGGTCAAGCTATTAAAATGTATGACGATAAAAGAGTAGATGAAGCTCTTGATTTAGTATATCAACATATGACTGATCAAGAATACTACTTAGGGACCACTAAATTTATAAATAAGATAGGTAATGATATGGATAGTGGAGTTCCATCTAGTAATAAAAATATGGTAATTGATAAAGATGGTAATGTCCATATGATTAAAAGAGTTAACTATTTATTTATAACAGTATTATCATTTGTAGTAGCAACAGTAGTAATAGCTATACTAATTGCTAAAAATAAATTAGTAAGAAAAGCAACCACAGCGGAAGAATATCTTGTAAAAGATAGTGTTAAAATTAATAATGATGGAACAACTCTAATAAGTTCTAATACTGTTAAACATAAAATTGAACATGACAGTGGAGGGGGTAGTTCTTCTTCTGGAGGTTCATCATTCCATAGTGGAAGTAGTGGCAGTAGTCATGGTGGCGGAAGCCATGGTTTTTAAAAAATAAATAATAATAAGGAAAGAGGTTTAAAATATGGGATTAATTAAAGCAGCAGTAGGAGCTGTAGGAAGTACTTTACATGATCAATGGAAGGATTATATAAAATGTGATGATTTAGGACAAGATATTTTAATGAAGAGAGTATCTACTCCTAATGGAATTATTTCAAAGGATAGTGCAATTCAAGTTTCACCAGGACAAATTGCTGTAATATTTGAAAGTGGAAAGATTTTAGATGCAACCGCAGAAGAGGGTATTTATACATTTGATAAATCATCTTCTCCAACATTCTTTGCAGGACAATTTGGGGCAGTATTTAAAGAAATGTGGAATCGTTTCGTTTATAATGGAGCACCAAGTAAGGAACAAGCAGTATTTTATATAAATGCTAAAGAAATAATGGATAATAAATTTGGCACACCAGCACCAATACCATTCCAAGACTGGTCACATGCTATACCAAATCAAATGACTGGAAAAGAAACACCAATGGGTGTTAAAGTAAAATGTTTTGGTAAATATACGTTTAAAATATGTGATCCAGCAGTATTTATGCAAACTGTAGCAGGTACTGCAGAAGAATATAGAAAAGATCAAATTTGTGGACAAATGAGATCTGAGGTAGTAGGAACTTTCCAAAATGTATTAAATGAATTAGGAAACTCTGAGCATAAAGTTCCAGTATTGGAATTACCAAGTAATACTGATGAAATAAAAACTACAATGGATGAAAAAGTATTTGATGAACCAATTAGAAAAAGAGGTATAAGTATTGTTGGATTTGTAGTTGAATCAGTAACTTTAGATGAAGACTCTGAAAAGAAAATCAGCAATTACGAATTATCAGCAAATACAGCAATGCAACAAGGAACACTTGCAGGAGCTTATGCAAATGCTGTTGTTGATGCCGCTAATAACTCATCAGGAGCAGCAAATGGTTTCATGGGTGTTGGTATGATGAATATGGCATCAGGAGGAGTTATGGGAGGAGTAGCTACAAATGCACAACCTACTCAACAAACTCAACAACAACAGCCACAAGCAGGAGCTAAATTTTGCTCAAATTGTGGAACACCAGTAACAGGAGCATTTTGTTCAAATTGTGGAACAAAAGTTGGATAGTTAAATAATCTATATAAAAAGAAATGAGATTTCATTTCTTTTTTTTGTTTAAAGTTATTAGTAATTGTGATATATTTATTTTAGAGGTGATTTAAAGTGAAAATACTAGTAACAGGATGTTGTGGTTATATAGGAAGTCATACTTGTGTTGAATTATTAAATAATAATTATGAAGTAGTAGGACTTGATAATTTTAGTAATAGTAAAAAAGATGTCCTATATAAAATAAAACAAATTACAGGTAAAAGTATTAAGTTCTATGAAGGTAATATGCTTGATAAAGAAATATTAAATAAAATATTTGATGAAAATGATATTTCATGTGTAATTGATTTTGCTGCATATAAAGCAGTAGGAGAATCAGTACAAAAACCTATTGAATATTATACAAATAATTTAAGTAGTGTATTAACGCTTTTAAGTGTTATGAAAAAATATAATTGTAAAAAGCTTGTCTTTAGTAGTAGTGCAACTGTTTACGGAGATCCAGAAGTTGTACCAATTACTGAAGATGCAAAAACAGGTGGTACTACTAATCCATATGGAACAAGCAAATTATTTGTAGAACAAATCTTGAAAGATTTATACAAATCAGATAACAGTTGGGATATATGCATTTTAAGATATTTTAATCCAATAGGTGCACATTCTTCTGGATTAATAGGTGAAGATCCAAATGGTATTCCAGCAAATTTGATGCCATATATATCAAAAGTTGCAAGTAAAAAATTAGAATGTTTATCTGTATTTGGAAATGATTATGATACTAAAGATGGTACAGGAGTAAGAGATTATATCCATGTTGTTGACCTAGCAAGAGGACATGTAAAGGCTCTAGAAAAATTAACAAAAGAACAATCTGGATTATTTATATATAATTTAGGTACCGGAGTTGGATATAGTGTTCTTGATATGATTAATACTTTTGAGAAAGTTAATAACGTAGAAGTAAATTATAAAATAGTAGATAGACGTCCAGGTGATATTGCAAAATGTTATTCAGATCCAACTAAAGCAAAAGAAGAGTTAGGGTTTATTTGTGAAAAAACATTAGAAGATATGGTAAGAGATGCCTGGAATTATGAAAATAAATAGTAAAGATGTTAGTTTCTTTACTTTTTTTTAGATATTATATATAATTAAATTGTAGGGAGGATATAATATGAAATTTTTAGTAACAGGTGGAGCAGGATTTATTGGTAGTAACTATATGCATTATGTAGTTAATAAGTATCCTGAGGATTATTTTGTTTGCCTAGATGCATTAACTTATGCAGGTAATTATAACAATATAAAAGATTTAGAAGGAAAGAGTAATTATAAATTTGTACATGGTGATATTACTGATAAAGATTTTATAGATAAATTATTTAATGATGAGGGATTTGACATTGTAATAAATTTTGCAGCAGAGTCACATGTAGATAATTCAATAAAAAATCCAGGAGTATTTTTAAATACTAATATAATTGGAACACAAGTATTAATGGATGCATCTTTAAAATACAATATTAAAAGATATCATCAAGTATCAACTGATGAAGTTTATGGAGACCTACCACTTGATAAACCAGAATTGAAATTTACAGAAAATACACCAATTCATACATCAAGTCCATATTCATCATCAAAGGCAGGAGCAGATTTGTTAGTAGGAGCATATCATAGAACCTATGGTCTTCCAACTACAATAAGTCGTTGTTCAAATAACTATGGACCATATCAATTTCCAGAAAAGTTAATTCCAGTTGTAATTTCAAAGGCATTAAAAAATGAAAAAATTCCAGTATATGGAACCGGAGAAAATGTTAGAGATTGGATTCATGTAATCGATCATAATATTGGTGTTGACTTAATTGTTAGAAATGGTAAAGTTGGAGAAGTATATAATTTAGGTGGACATTCTGAAAGAAATAATTTAACTATTGTTAAAACAATTTTAAAACAGTTAGGTAAAAGTGAAGATTTAATAGAATTTGTTTCTGATAGAAAAGGGCATGACTTAAGATATGCAATAGATTCTAGTAAAGTAGAAAAAGAACTTGGCTGGACTAGAACATATACATTTGAAGATGGTATAAAAGAAACAATTGATTGGTATTTAGAAAATACTGATTGGATTGATAATATACTATCAGGTGAATACAAAGAAGCTTATAAAGATTAAGCTTTTTTTTTGATTAAAAAAGTATTATAATAAGCATGTACAAATGTGAAAGGATATATATAATATGGGCAAGAATAAAAGAAAGAATAGACAAAGAGATGTAATTCCTATTGAAGAATATCAAAAACAAAAAGAACAAGAACTTGGTTATACAAAACAACAAATATTTAATTTTGATACTAATATTTTGGAAGATGAAAAAGAAAAAAATAAAAAACTTTATAAAAGAAGAAGTGAAATAATAGAGTTAAAAAAACAAATATTAAAACTACAAAGACAAAAAAATAATTATAAATCAGTAATAATGGCACTTTCATTAATTTCAATTGTTCTTTTATTTATTGCCTCAATCTTTTTATATATTCATATAAAATATGAACCAAAATATATAGAAAAGGAAAAAATAATACAGGACGAGAATATTGTGTTTTTAGGTGACTCTATTACTGACTATTATGATCTAGATAAATATTATAGTAATTATAATGTAGTAAATAGTGGAATAGCAGGAAATACCACTAGAGATATTTTAGGTGATATGAAAAATAGAGTATACAAATATAATCCTTCTAAAGTCTTTTTACTTATAGGTACAAATGATATAAATATCAAAATACCAGAGGAGGAAACAATTAAAAATATAAAATCTATAATTTCTGGTATTAGAAAAAATAGACCAAATACAAAAATATATGTTGAATCAATTTATCCTATTAATGATACAGATGATAATAAAATAAATAAAAAACTAGTTAGTATCAGAAATAATGAAATAATAAAAAAATATAATAAAAAGATTAAAAAATATTGTGATAATAATAGTATTACATATATTAATATGTATGATGAATTAAAAGATACTAATGATAATTTAAAATTAGAGTACACAAAAGAAGGATTACATATATCTGATTCTGGATATGTTGTAATAACTAAAGAAATAAAGAAATATTTGTAATAAGAAAAGTTATTATTACTTTTCTTTTTTTTATAATTAATGTTATAATATACATATATAAAGGATGTGATTGTATGAAAATAGCAATAGCGGGAACAGGGTATGTAGGTCTTTCCTTAGCCACTCTTCTTAGTCAAAAAAATGAAGTTTATGCTTTAGATATAATAGAAGAAAAAATAAATAAGATTAATAATAGAATCAGTCCAATACAAGATGAGATGATAGAGGAATACTTTAAAGAAAAAAAATTGAATTTAAAAGCTACATTAGATTATACAGAAGCTTTTAGAGGTGCTTCATTTGTCATAATTAGTACACCAACTAATTATGATGAAAAAACAAATTATTTTGATACCTCATCAGTAGAGGATATAATAAAAAAAGTAATTTCTATTAAAGAACAATCAACAATAGTAATAAAATCAACAATACCGGTAGGATTTGTAGAAAAAATGAAGAAAAAATATAGTATTGATAATATTTTCTTTTCACCAGAATTTTTAAGGGAAGGAAAGGCTTTATATGATAATTTACATCCTTCTAGAATAATAGTGGGAGATAAAGGTAAAAAGGGAGAAGAGTTTGCGGAACTTTTAAAAGAATGTTCACTAGATAAAAATGTGCCAATTAAATATATGAATTCAACTGAGGCTGAAGCAGTTAAACTTTTTGCTAATACATATTTAGCTTTAAGAGTGGCATACTTTAACGAATTGGATACTTATGCTGAGGTAAAAGGTTTAAATACCAAGGATATTATAGATGGTGTTTGTTTGGATCCAAGGATAGGAAATTATTATAATAATCCATCATTTGGATATGGAGGCTATTGTCTTCCTAAAGATACAAAACAATTAAAAGCAAATTATAATGATGTTCCAGAAAACTTAATCTCTGCAATTGTTGAAAGTAATAAAACTAGAAAAGATCATATTGCAGAAGAAATAATAAAGAATGATCCTAAAATTATAGGAATATATAGACTGTCAATGAAAAGCAATTCAGATAACTTTAGATCAAGTGCTATTCAAGGAGTTATGAAAAGGTTAAAGAAAAGAAAAGTTGAAATTATAATTTATGAACCAACTTTAAAAGAAAAAGAGTTTTTCGATAGTGAGGTTATTCCTGATTTATCAAAATTTAAAGAAATGTCTGATGTTATATTAGTTAATAGATATGATAATTTATTAGATGATGTTTCAGAAAAAGTATATACAAGAGATCTGTTTAGTAGGGATTAAAGAATGAAGGAGTGCAAATATGTTTAAAAAATATAAAAGAAATGTATTAATATTAATATTTATAATTTTCTGTATTAATTGTATCTTTATAAAAAATACAAATGCACAAGATTTTAATAAAATATCTAATGTAGTAGTTTTTGTTAAGGGTAATGATGATACAAGAGATATTTTTAATGCAAATACAAATTGGAATTTAATTGAGAAAATGTACAATAAAAATGAAATAGGAAGTGTTGACAACTCATTTAAAAATTATATTAAAACTATATCTGAAGGAAAATTAGAGGTAGAAAACTATTTTCCACAGGAAAGTGAAGACAAGTTATCTGTAAATACTTATACTTTGAGTAAGTCTATATCTGAATACCAAAGTAGTGATAGTATAGTAGAGGAAGTTATCGATGCAGTAAAAAATTCTAAAATTTCATATAATATAAATTCTAAATTAGATAATATGAATACCTCATATCTAGATAATCTAACTATTATAGTTCAAGGAAATGGTGATAATTCTATAATAGGTTCACACAAAGCAGAATATAGCGGAACTAATAAAATTAATGGCTTGAGTGTATCAAATTATAATATTATACCATCAGGGGATTTAGTTTCCGATGATGGGAAGACAGATGATGGGAAGACAAATGTTGCACGATATGCTCAAGTAAAAATATCCCATGAGTTTTTACATACTCTAGGGTTACCTGATTTATATAGGAAAACCGATGTTGGAGAACCAGTTGGTTCATGGGATATAATGGCAAAGGTAGGATATATTTTACAATATCCATTGTCTTATTTAAGATATAAACAAGGATGGATAGGAAGTAATGAAATAACAAAAAGTGGTACCTATACATTAGATGCTGTATCAGGAACAGGTTCTAATAAATTATTTATTTTAAAAACACCTCTTTCAGATTCTGAATATATAGCTTTAGAATATAGAAAAAAAAGTACCAATTTGACTGATATAGAAAGTGGTATTCCAAACAGTGGTTTATTAATGTATAGAATAAATAATAAAGTAGAAGATTTTACTAATGTTAAGGGTCAAAATTATATATATATTTATAGACCAGATGTGGCTGACAAAGATTCAGGGAATGATCTTATAGAAAGTGGAGATTATAAAGGATTTAACAAATATTATAATGCAACACTTAGTCCAGAGGTTGGTAGAACAGAATATGGAAGCACAGATTTAACAAAAAGTTTTACAGATAATACATTGTATTATTCAAATGGGCAAAATAGTGGTATTAGAATTAGTAATGTAAAGTATTCAAGTGATAAAAATCAAATTACATTTGATGTTGACTTTGCAAATTATAATGAAGAAAATCTATGGGATAATATTGGCGTTTTATCGGGAAATTCATATGGATCTATTCTTTATAAAGATAAACAAAACAATTTAATATATGTAGTATCTTCAAACGGAAGTGGTTCATCTTCAAAAGTTTCAGTAAAAAAGATAAATGGAAATACTTTAGAACAAATAGGAAATGAAATAAGTGATGCCAATTATCCATCTTTAGCAATTTACAATAATAATTTATACATAATGGTACAAAGCTTTAATGGCTATTTAAATATTTATAAATTAGATGGTTCTACTTGGACTAAAATTTCTGAGTATAAAACTAATTATCCTAAAAATGCTAAGTTAATTGAATCTAATAGTGGTTTGTATGCTATGTATGAAGAAACTGTTTCTGGTTATACAACAAAACTTACTATAAAAGATGTAATAAATAATAAAGTAATTGCAGAACGTGAAGCACAAGATTTTGGCAACCCTGCAGTTTCTTTCTACAATAATAAGATATATTTAGCATATTCATCATACTTTGGCTCAGATAATAGTGCAAAAATTGAATCATTTGATTTAACAAAAAATGAATGGAAAGTTGAGAAAAAACTAACAATTAACAAAAGTAATATTCATTCTATAAAACAATATGGAAATAAGTTATATATACTAGTAGGCGCAGATGGAATATCTCCAATAGTATACACTTATGATGGTACAACATGGAGCGAAGACAAAATTGATTTAATGAGTAATTATTCTAATTTAAATATGAATATTATAAATGATAATATCTATATAAGTTATATTAACACTAAAGATAATAAATCATATCTGTTGAAATTAAGTAGTCATAAGTCAGAGATAATAGATAGTAATTTAGGTTCAGATTATAGTTATTTATATACGGAAAATGATAAAGAAAATATGTATGCAATTACATCAGATGTAAACTCTAACTCTATTAGTATTAAAACCAAAAAAATAGAAACAGATAATAGTAACAGTTCAACTGATGATAAAAAAAATGATAATAACAATGATAATGAAAATATAGATAAATCTAAGAATGGGTTTATAAAAGAAAATGGAAATACATATTATTATGTTAATGGAAAAAAAATAACTGGGAGAAAGAAAATTGACGGTATTGAATATTATTTTGACAATTCTGGAATAATGCATGGTAATATTTTATTTTTAGGTGATTCTTTAACTGATTACTATAACTTGTCAAAATATTATAAGAATGAATTGGTAATAAATAGTGGAATTGCTGGTAATTCAACTGATGATATTTTAAATGATATGTATAATAGAGTGTATAAATACAACCCATCAAAAATATTTCTATTAATAGGAACAAATGATATTGTATATGGAAAAGATGTAAATTACATAACTAATAATATAAATAAAATAATAGATTTAATAAGAAAAAAATTACCTAATTGTAAAATATATTTAGAATCATTATATCCAATAAATAATACAAATAATTTAAAAGTAAATCATAATGTAGTAGCAAATAGAACAAATGATGTAATTAATCAAATTAATACCAAAATAAAAGAAATACCAAATATAACCTATATAAATATACATGATAGTTTGGTTGATACAAATGGTAATTTAAATATTAATTATACAGTTGAAGGGCTACATATTAATGATAGTGGTTATATTACTATCACTAATATTTTAAATAAGTATATAAATAATCCAGATGGATCTAGCAATATAAGGGATAAATGGTATTATGATAATAATTATATTTATTACTATAAAGATGGTGAATTATTAAAGGGAATCTATGAAATAGATAAAAAAAAGTATCTCTTTGGAATAACTTCTGGAAAACTATATACATCAGGGGTTGCAGAGATAACATATGGAAATCAACAAGGAGTATACTATACAAATAGTGAAGGAATAGTACAAACAGGTTTCCAAACTATAGGAAAAGATAAGTATTATTTTAATGAAGAAGG
>CAKOXO010000002.1 GCA_934130165.1 uncultured Bacilli bacterium
TTATTACATATCCTGCTATTCCATCATTATCTATTATTTCTATATTAACCGTTTTTTCTTTATTTGTATATTTTTTAGCACTAATATTAGAAAAATTTTCATTATCAACTTTAAATGTTACAATTGTATCATTTTTTCCACTTTCTCTATATCCTTGTACTGTTCCTTTTGAATCAATTAAAGTTCCTTCATATGAATATAAATTTAATCCTAATTTTGTTACTTTTACATAACTTTCTCCATTATATGGTTCTTTATTATAGTCTACCATCTTTTCTATATAATTTTCTTCATTTAATGTTTTTAACATTACTTTTTTTGATAATGGTTCATGCATAGGCAATCTTGATTTATTATCAGTAAAATATGTTTGGGCTGCTGATATAAATAGTTTATTTTGGGCAACATAGTACCTATCTTTTGCTGATTTCATTGATTTTGTTACTCCTACTACTCCTATTGTCCCTAATATTCCTATTATTACTATTGTTGCTAGTAATTCTACCATTGTAAATCCACGTTTATCTAATTTTTTCATTTCATCACCTATCTTCTTCATACTATACATATAGTATACAATATAAATTTTATTTAAACAAGAAATAAAACTTGCAAATGTAACTATTTTTCACTTAATCTTCACATTTATTGTATAATATACTTATTGGGGAGGGATTTCATGAAAATATTAATAGTTGATGACGAAGTAATGATTCGTGAAGTAATCAAAGAATATTTAGATAATGAAGGCTTTGATTATGAAGAAGCAGAAGATGGATTTCAAGCATTAGAAATGCTTAATAATAATACTTACGATTTAATGGTATTAGATATAATGATGCCAGAAATGGATGGATTTTCTTTGCTTAATAAAGTACCAAAAGATAAATTAATTCCTACTATTGTATTATCAGCTAGAGATCAAGAGTTTGATAAATTACAGGGATTTGATTTAGGTATTGATGACTATTTAACTAAACCATTCTCACCAAAAGAGTTAATAGCTAGAATTAAAGCAATAAAAAACCGCACTATTAAAAACTTACCCACTCTTTATAACTATAAAACTTTACAAATAAATTTTTCTGCACATACTATAAAAATTGATAACGAAACTATTAATGTTACTCCTAAAGAGTTTGAAATCCTTACCTATTTAATTAAAAATAAAAATATTGCCATATCAAGAGAACAGTTATTATCAAATTTATGGGGATATGATTTCTTTGGTGATGATAGAACTGTAGATACTCATATAAAGATGCTTAGAAATAATCTTAGAGAATATAGAGATTTAATAGAAACTGTTAGAGGCATTGGATATAAATTTAATGATGAAGAAAAATAATTTAAATTTAGCGATATGGAAATATTTAATTTTATTCTCTGTTTTAATTTTAGTTTTTTTATGGACTTTTCAAGTCCTATTTTTAAATAAATATTATGAATGGGAAAAAGTCAGTGATATAAAAGAAGTTGCAACTAAAATAAATAGAGCAAAAAATATAAAAAAGTTAAAAAATATAATTGATGATGCTGCCTATAATAAGAATATTTGTGTTGAAATAACCAATAAAAATGAATCAATGTATTCAAGTGAATACTTGTCTCATGGATGTTTAAAAGGAAATGAGGCAACAACTAGATATAAGGATGATTTTATTTCTAGTAATAAGAAAGCTACCGCTTATAAAATTATCAATCCGAGATTTAACAATAAAGCATTAGTATATGCTATAAAATTAGATGATAATATATATGCATTTGTTAATACCTCTCTAGATCCAATTGATTCTACCGCTATGATTTTAAAAAATCAGTTAATATATGTAACTATTATCGTATTATTACTATCATTTATAGTGGCGTATTTTATATCAAAGCACATTTCTAAACCTATTGTAAAAATAAATAAAGCTGCTAAAAAGCTGGCTAATAAGGAATATAATGTTGTATTTGATTCTAATTCTAATATTTCTGAAATAGATGAATTAGCAAAAACTCTAAATTACACTAGAGATGAATTAAATAAAACTGAAGAATTAAGAAGAGATTTAATGGCAAATGTTTCTCATGATTTAAAAACACCTCTCACTATGATTAAAGCATATGCTGAAATGTCTAGAGATTTAAATGGTGAGGATAAAGTAAAACGTGATAAAAATATGAATGTCATTATAGAAGAAGTAGATAGATTAACTATTTTAGTTAATGATATCTTAACCCTTTCTAGTATGCAATCAGAAATTAATGAATTAAATTTAGAAGAATTTGATATTGTTTCTTTAATTAATACCATTTTAAAAAGATATGAAATATTTAAAGAAACTGAAAACTATAATTTTATCTTTGAAAATAAGAAAAAAATCTTAATTACTGCTGATAAAAAGAAAATTGAACAAGTTATTTACAATTTAATAAATAATGCTATTAATTATACTGGCGATGATAATTTAGTAACTATTAAAGTAATTTCTAAAAAAGACTGTGTAAGAGTTGAAATAAAAGATACTGGAAAAGGAATTAATGAGGAAGATATTCCATATATTTGGGATAGATATTATAAAAATAAGAAAAAACATAAGAGAAATTTAATTGGAACAGGTTTAGGTTTATCAATTGTTAAATCTATATTGGAACTTCACAAATATAATTATGGAGTTAAATCAGAAAAAAATAAAGGCACTACATTTTACTTTGAAATAATTAAAAAGGAGAATATTTAAATTATATTCTCTTTTTATTTGGTATTTTTAGTTTGTTCAACTGAATTATATTGCCCCATAGCAGTGTAAAATGTACTAGCTAAATATTTTACTTCCGGATAGTCCTTATCATCTAAACAAGCAAGTACAAATCTATCTCTTATACTGGTATCATTTAATTTACCGTTATCATAGCTACGATTCAATTTTTTTGCAAAAATTTCTATATCAAATGGAAAATTATGTTCTTTTGCAAACATATAAGAAAATGATAATATAGTTCTAGTATTGCCATCTCTAAAAGGATGTACTCTCCAAATTAATGCCATTTTTCTTGCAAAGGTATAGGCGATTTCCTTTCTATCCTCATAATTCCATTTGGTATTATTTAAATCATCTAATAATCCGTTTAAGTCTTTTTCTATCATTGAAACCCTAGAATAATCAATACTACATCCAGGCAAAACCAATTCTTTTTTAATAATAGGAACAGTTCTAAACTCACCCGCCCAACTATATATATATCTTCAAATTTTTTATTTTCTACAGAATCTATATCAATTAATTTTAAAAAACCTATATCAGCCTCAACCTGTCTTAATTTTTCGTAATCAGTAATATTAAGTTTATTATAAGTGTTCCATTTTCATATACATATGGATCATCCATTTTTACTATACTCCTTTATTATTAGTTCTTTTATCTTTTCAAGTTCAATATTACCCTCTATATATTCATTAATCAAAAACATCATTTTCTCACTTGGCATATCTGCTCCACTTAAAGAAATACCTAAAGCTTTTTCTACACATTGTTTTCTCTCTTCTCTAGTTGTTTCCTTAATTTTATAATTCATTTATTACACTCTTCTAACTAATTATATACATATAGTTCATGTTGTGCTCTAGTACAGGCAACATAAAGCAGGTTTCTTTCATTCTTTCGATAACTATTTTCTCTATTGTTATATGCAATAACACAATCAAATTCAAGACCTTTAGATAAATATGCTGGAATAACTATTAATTCTCTATGAAATTTAGTTGTTTTTTCCTCTATCAAAGATAATGTAACATCACCCTTTACTAAGTCATATATCTTTTTGGCTTCTTTTTTATCTTTAGTAATTATTGCAATACTCGTATATTTCTTTTGTAAATTATAAATATCATTTAATAAACCTTCTTTTAAGTTTTTAGAACCCTTTCTAAATACAACTGGTAAATTGGCAGTTTTTCTAATAGCGTTAACATGATTTAAACCTAAAATTTTATTAGTATACTCTATTATTTCTGGTGATGATCTATAAGTTTTTAAAAGTTCTAAATATAATGTATCACTAAAGATAGTTTTTAATTCTTCTAATGAATTATATTTATAATATGGATTAATATTTTGATTAATGTCTCCTAATATTGTAAAGTCTGCTTTTTTAAATATTTTAGAAATGATTATATATTGAAGCTTATTGTAATCCTGAGCTTCATCTATTACAACTTGCCTTATATTTCCCTCGTATCTAAATCCCTCTAAAGTACCTTTTATATAAGCATAGATAAGAGCATCTTCATAATTAATACTATCTTTGTTTAAAAAACTTTTGATTTCTTTTTCTGTCAAACTAATTCTTGAATATTTACTTAAGAAAAATTCTTTATAAATTTCTTTGTAATCTTTTTTAAAATTAGCTCTTTCCTTTAACATTTTATAAAAAGTAGCCTTTTTCTTATTCGTTCCTTTATAAAATGTTTCACTAAGTTTTGTAGCCATTTCATCAAGTCTTTCAAATAATGGAAGCTTATTATATTTATATGATAACATTTCATTTAATTCTTCCATTGTCATTAAATGATTTTTACTCTCTAAAATATCATCTTCTATTTTAGCATTTTCTATATATTCTTCTAAGAAATCATCCAAATCATTTATAATGGCATCACTTTGTTTATATTTAATTATTTTAGGATCAACATCTTCATATGAATAATATCTAGCAATAAAATCAGTATATGTTTCTACATCTTTATAATCATCAATAAAGAAAGATAAATAATCATTAAATGTAGTTTGTAAAGTATTATCTTCTCCTAGTTCTGGCAATACATTAGCTATATACTCAGTAAAGATATTATTGGGGGAAAATATTAATATGTTATTACTATTAAGGTTCTTTATTTGATAAAGTAAAAAAGCAATCCTATGAAGTGCTACACTAGTTTTCCCACTTCCAGCTATTCCTTGAACAATTAAATTTTTATCATCTAAGTTTCTTATAACTTTATTTTGTTCTTGTTGAATAGTATTAACAATATTTTTCATTTGTTCACTTGATTCTGTTGCTAAAACTTCTTGTAAGACATCATCATCTATATTTAATGAATTATCAAATACACTAACAAGTGATTTATCCTCTATTTTATATTGCCTTTTTCTTAATAGTTCCCCTTTTATTTCTCCAATTGGGGCATTATATGAACATGGCCCAGTTTCATAATCGTAAAATAAGCTACATATAGGGCTTCTCCAATCATATAAAATATTGTTACTATGTTTATCTTTTAAGTATGTAAGTGACAAATAAATATTAAATATTTCGCCATCAGTATCCTTAAATACAATTGAAGCGAAATACGGTTTATCTTTAATTTTAATAAGTCTTTTCAAATAATTTTGTTTCATTAAAAACTTATTTTCTTCTTCATTTGTCATCATTTTGGCTTGAACGATATCACCACTATCGAAGCTAGATGATGAAGACCAAGCTAATTTTTTAAATTCTACTAAATCTTCACTTGATACTTTAACATCCTTTTTTAAATCTTCTAAGGTACTATCAAGTAATTTAAATACTTTATTTAAAATAAGTTTTTCTTTATGTAATTCTTTCTCTTCTATTGCCATATATTTATCTCCTATTATATTTAAAATATACCACAAAAAATATCAAGTTTCTATACTACTTGATATTTGTTTACATATAATTTGTAACTTTATTTTTTCATTTTTTGATAAACTATTACTCCATCATTTGATTTTTTAAGTTTATCAAAGGTATATCCAGGAGCACTACAGAAATCATTAATACTTTGTTTATTTTTACAATTATATAAATATGATAATACAACTCCATCATCACTTAAATTAATACTTTCTAGTAATCTCTTATAATCACCCGTATAATAATATATAATACTAGATAGGTTAACTAAATCATACTTTCTATCATCATTTAAAATTACATCGTCCACATAACCAACTTGATGATTGACATCCGCTTTTGCTAAATTTTCTTTTAGTAGATTATAGTTACCTTCTTCTAAATAACTGTTTCTTGACATTACAGATTGATATGTAACTATCTCTCTAGAAAAAAGTGATGAATTATAAATTTCTCCACCTTCAAAAAATTGAAATAAACCATCCCAAAACTCTCTATCTTGATCATTCATATTACCTCTAAAATAATCATAAATATCATCGTTCAGTATGTCATCATAGTTATCATCTTTTAAAAAGAAATCAAGATATTCATCCCTACTTAAAGAGAGTATTGCTGCTTTTTTTAGTTCAAAAAAATATTTAGGAAATCTACTAACATCACATGATGTTACATCAAATGTACCTTCCAAAATACTATTTAGAATTTGATCACCTGATGCAGTAATTATAAATGCTCTTTTTCTGTTTTTTAAATACTTTTGATATTCTATAATTGATTCATTTGTGAACTTATATATAAATGACATATCATGAAATATTTCTGAATCACTAATATTATCAAATGAACCTGAAACTATTTTCTGTGCCATAACTATATCATCATTTAACATACCAAACTCCACCTTTTCTATGGTTTGATATTATAACAAAATAAAAGAGAAAAAGCAATTTTTTCTCTTATTTGTTTAACTCATTTATTAAATTTGTAAATTCGTCCTGTAAAGATTTAAGTCTTTCTTCTGTTTTAGCTTCAAATCTAGCTGTTATATTAGGTCCAGTATTAGATGCACGAACTAATGCAAAACCATCTGGGAAAATAACTTTAACACCATCAATATCCAAATAATCATAACCTTTAGAATCTGCATATTCTAAGATTTTTTCAACTATACCAAATTTCTTATCATCACTTGATGAAAATTTAAGCTCCTCTGTTGAATAGTACTTATTGATACCATCCAATAACTGATCAACATTTTTATCAGTATAAGATAATATTTCTAACATACGAAGTCCTGCATAAAGTCCACTATCAAATCCTGGCCATCTATCTCTAAAATATACATGTCCTGACAACTCACCGCCAAAAGGTAAATCTTCATCTCTTACTTTTGCTTTTGTATAGGAATTTCCTGTTCTATAAGTTAGGCATTTTCCACCTAGTTTTTCTACCTCATCAGAAAATGCTTTTGAACATTTTACATCACACAAGAATTCTTTTTTAGAAACTTTATTAATGATATTTCTTACAACAATAATCATATATTTATCTGTTGGAATAAATTTTGCAGTATTTGATACCATTCCCATTCTATCTCCATCACCATCAAATGAAAGTCCAATATCGGCATTCTCCTCTATTACTTTCTTCTTTAATTGCTCTAAGTTTTTCTCAACACATGGATCTGGGTGATGATTTGGAAAATTACCATCACTTATATCATTTATTGTTATTATATCAATTGGAAACATTTCGTATAATTTTTTCATTATTATACTTGTAGTACCATTTCCAGGATCAAGAACTACTTTTACTCTCCTTGGTCCAAAATTTAAACTTTCTCTAAATAATTTAAAATAGTCTTCTGTAACATCATAAGTAGTAATACCTCCTGATCCTTTAGAGAAATCTCCTTTTAAAATATATTGTAAAAAGTCTTGAATCTCTTGTCCTTTACAATTTCCTGACTCATCAAATGCAAACTTAAAACCATTATCATCTTTTGGATTATGACTTGCAGTTACCATTACCCCACTATATATTTCTAACTTTATACAAGCGTAATAATACATTGGTGTTGTACATAAACCTAAATCAATTATATCAATACCAGTTTCTATTATACCTTCCATTAAAGCTTTACTTAAATTTGGACTAGATAATCTATTATCATGACCTATTACACATTTTTCCTTACCTATACTTTTAATATAACTACCAAAACCAAGTCCTATAGTATAGGCAGTATCTTCATCTATTTCAGTTGGATAAATTCCTCTTATATCATATCCTCTAAATATATTTTTATTTATATCACTTTTATATTTCATAACATATCCTCCTATACTTATCAGTTTATCAAAATCTATATAATTAATCAATTAATTTCACAAAAAGAACACTAAACAATCACCACAACTTCACAAATATTAAATATATTATTAATGTACAAAGGAAAGGAGAATATTTATGTACATAATAAAAAATGCCTTTAAAAATATAACTAGAAATAAAGGCAAAAATATATTGATTTGCACAATCATTACTGTAATTACTATTTGTTCTTGTATTGGTTTATCAATTTATAAAGCCGGAAAAAACTTAGTAAATAATTACGTAAAGACAAATCCCTTAGAAATAAGTTTTTCTATAGACATGCAAAAACTTAGAAATGCAACTGATGATGAGAAAAACAATTTTAAAAGTTTAACAGTAGAAAATATTAAAGAATATGCAAATAGTCAATTAGTAAAAGATTACTACTACACCTTAGAAACAAGTCTTAATTCATCAAGTATTGAAGCAGTTGATGATAATAAAAGACCAAATTCTGATATGCCTGAACAATTTGATAATAAAGAAAATAATAAAAAAATGGATAATATGGGAGATTTTAGAATTACTGCATATTCAAATTTTGCCTATTTAGCTGACTTTAGTGAAGGTAATAAAAAAATTGTATCTGGAAAAATGATTACTAAATCAAGTAGTGATAATGAAATCGTCATTTCAAAATCTTTAGCGAATAAGAATAATTTAAAAGTTGGAGATGAAATAGAATTTAATCTTCCAAATAATGATGATGAGAAATTAAAATTTAAAATAGTTGGTATTTATTCAAATACGAGTGAGAAAAACAGCAATAATTTTATAGAAATAAATGGATTAAATGAAGCAAATCAAATTTATACAAATCTATCAAGTATAGAAAGTATTTTAAGTAAACAAAGTGATACGAGTGATAAACTTATAGATAATAATGGACTTGATGTAAAAATATATCTAAATAAAAAAAGTGAACTAAGTAAATTTAAGAAAGAAGTAAAACAAAAAGGATTATCTAGTTATTACAAAATAACTACAAATAAAGATCAGATTAAAGAATCTTTAAAACCTATTAAAAACATTTCCAAATTTTCTATAAATTTCTTAATTGTTGTCTTAGTTTTAGGAGTTATTATTTTATCTGTTATTAATATATTAAACATTAGAGATAGAAAGTATGAAATAGGTGTTTTACGCGCTATTGGTATGTCAAAACAAAAAATAACCTTACAATTTATATATGAGACTTTAATAATATCATTATTTTCACTAGTAGTAGGAACATGTATTGGACTAACTATAATGAAACCTATAACAAATAAGATATTGGAAAGTGAAATAAATTCTTACCAAGAAAAAATCACTAATAATGAAATAAACTTTGGAGAAGGAGATTTTAGAAAACCATCTGAACAAATCGATAGAGGTGAATTTAAGGATATTAAAAATAAAAATATGAAACAGGATAATAACATTACTTATGTTGATAGTCTAAAAGTTAAGCTTGACTTTACAACAATCCTAGAATTATTTGGAATAAGTATTTTATTAGCAGTTTGTAGTACAGCTATATCATCTATCATTATCAATAAATATAATCCAAATAAAATATTACAAAATAGGACATAGGAGGAATTATGAATAGTATATTAAAAGTAGAAAATTTAAGTTTTTCTTATAATAATGAAAGGTTTGTTTTACAAGATATAAATACAGAATTTAAAAAAGGAACATTTTATGGAATATTTGGTAAAAGTGGAGCTGGAAAAAGTACTTTATTATCTCTTTTAGCTGGATTAGAAACATCACCATATGGACATATATATTATAAAAACAAGGATTTATTTAAAATGAATTTAGATAAATATCGTTGTAATGAAATTGGTATTATTTTTCAATCATATAACCTACTTTCTCATCTAACAGCAATAGAAAATGTTATTTTGTCAATGGATATTAGTAATGTCAAAATTAAAAATAAAGAAAATAAAGCCAAGAGTTTATTAAAGAAGGTAGGTCTTAGTGAAGACTTAATAAATAGAAGAGTTTTACAATTATCTGGAGGTGAACAACAACGTGTAGCAATAGCTCGTGCCCTATCATATGACTCTGATGTTATACTAGCTGATGAACCAACTGGAAACTTGGATCCAGAAACTGAAGAAGCAATAATAAACTTATTAATTGATTTAGCTCATAATGATAATAAATGTGTTATTATTATATCCCATTCTAATTATGTATCAAAAAAGGTAGATAAAAGCTATTACTTAACAAATGGAAAACTAAGTAATAATATAAATACAAAATAAAAAGGAAAAATTAACTTTCCTTTTTTTGATCATATTTTGATTTCAATTTTTCTTTATTTTCCTTTAACATAGTTCTAATTTCATTAACCTTCTTCTTAATATCAACAATTCTATTTTTATCTCTACCTGAAATTTTTGGAAAGGCATTAAGAAGTCTAGTAACAAAGAATGAACCTTTCTTTAGTGATTGAATAACTAAATCCTTTACTTCTTCAGTTGCATCTTTATTAGAAAATCTTTTAGAGGTTATATTAATTTTACATAGTGTTATAACAGTTATTATTAAATCTATTATAAATACTATCATTAAAAATAAGGAAATACTAATTAGAAGCCAAGGTGTAATCTTTTTTAAAAGTGGAAATAATATTGGGTTGATTATATGAATTAATACTACTCCACCTATTCCAAATAAAGTTGAGTTTAATAAACAGACCCTTCCATCTAAATTAAATTTCATTTGAGAGTAATCCCACCAACGAACTTTAAAGATTTTTTCTAATACATAACTAGTTGTAAATTCAGCTATTGAACACAATAGAACTGACATAACAAAAAGTGCTAAAATATCACTTTCATACTTTATTAAAAAGAAATTCATTAGTATACAACATATTCCATAAATAGGAATATATGGTCCAATTAAAAAGCCTCTATTTAATACTAATTTCCTACTATTAATACTTACTGCAATTACTTCTACAATATAACCTAGAAATGAATATATCATAAATAGTAAAAACAAATTACAAAATTTATACATCTAACTCACCACTACTTATATAAATAAAATAACTATTAGTCCTAATATAACACAATAAACTGAGAAATAAATTAACTTACCTTCTTTAACAATTTTACTAAACCACTTAGTGAATATATATGTAAATATTCCAGCTAAAATTGTTGCTATAAGATATAAAATCCAAGTGCTTGAAGAGACTGAAACTGCCAATAAATCTTTTATTCCTAATATTGAGGTTGCAATAGATATTGGGATATATAAAATGAAGGAAAAATCAAATGCTGTAGTTCTCTTTAATTTTCTATACATTCCACCAACAATTGTTGCTCCACTTCTACTAAGTCCTGGAATTATAGCAATCATTTGACAAATTCCAATTACAAAAGCATCCATAAAAGTTATTTTATCCTTATCCTTACTACCTTTGAAATCTTTTATCAAGAACAAGAAGATAGCAGTTAATAAAAGCATAAAACCTACAAATTTTACATTTTCTTCTAAGGTATTTAAAAGATTTAATTTTGTAGCAATTATTCCAGCAACACCAGCAGGAATTGTTGCAATTATTATTTTAAGACAATAACTAAAATCTTCTTTAACATCTTTTTTTCTATTTTTAGTTAAAAGATATGTAAAGAAAGATTTAACTAATTTAGTAATATCGTTCCAATAAATAACAACGATTGCAATTAAACTACCAAAATTAGTCATTGTCGCTAAAATACTAAAATCTATATTAATATTTTGACTGAATTTTTCTAAGATTGTTTGTAATATTAATAAATGTCCACTACTAGATACTGGAATAGGTTCTGTAATTCCTTGTAATATTCCTAGTAAAATATATTCAATTAATGCTAACATAATAGACCCCTTTCTTATAATAATTTATATTATTCTCCACCTAATTTATAACTAATTCCGCAACCTAGCACTAAAAAGATAAGTCCTATAATAACTTGTGGAACTGTAAAAGTAATTGATACTCCTAACATAGTTGATATAGGTATAGCAAGTACTGATGCAAAAATAAAACCTAAAACACCAAAATAAGTTTTAACCTCATATTTTTGGAATAAAAATTCAATTAATTTAGAAATTAAAACAATTCCTACTAATACTCCTACGCCAAATACACCAAGTACTAAGAAGTTTTCTCCAATATTTTTAAATGAGGTAAATTCTTTTATTTTATCAATAATTGGATAATAATATCCAAGTAACATAAGAACTAACGAACCACTTACTCCTGGAATTACCATAGTGGCTGCTGCTACAACACCAACTATAAATAATAAAACATATTGAATTAATCCCATATTAGAAAGACTAATTTTCATACCTTCACCAAATATTAAGTCAGAGCAAGCCATAACCATAACAATTAAAAATGTAATAGCAAAGATTATATAACTAGATACTTTCTTTACCTCTTTTGTTCCCTTAACTTTTGATAAAAGCATTGGAATACCACCAAGTACTAATCCTACAAAGAATAAGCATGTAGGAATTGGAAAGTGCTTATATGAGTAATCAATTACTCTACTAAGTGATACTATAGCAAGCACCATTCCTATTACAATTGGTAATAAAAACTTAATATTCTTTTTAAAGTTAGTAAAGAAATGACTAATAGCACCAATAAAATCTTCATATATTCCTAATATTAAGGCAAGAGTACCTCCACTTACTCCTGGAATAATATTAGCAATTCCCATTATGAACCCCTTGATAACTAACATAATATTTTTTTTCATTTTTATCTCCTATTTTTTAGTTTTCAAATAATTCCATAACTAGTGGAATAACATTTTTCTTTCTAGAAACACAGTTTTCTACAAAGAAACCTTCACATACATCACTTTCTGGATACATTGCCTCTACTCTATCTTTGGCTTTTGTATTATAAAGTACATATGATCCATTTTTAATAATATCTGTAACATAAAGAGCTAGGAAACTATAATTATTAGCTTCACTTATTTCATCTAAAATATGAACATAACCATCTAAATCATTTTTAATTTCATCAAAGTTCATAGTAAAGAATTGTCCAACTCCAAAAGTATTATCTGATACAGTATATAGTTTGAAATCATTATATAAAACATCTTCTTTAGTCATACCTTCTAATGAAGTTCCTGCTTTTAACATATCCATTCCATATTCTTCATAATCAACTTCTGCTAATCTTGCTAAATCTTTAACAGCTTCATGATCTCTTTCTGTTGCTGTTGGACTCTTTAAGATTAAAGTATCTGATAAAATACCTGATAAAAGAGCACCAGCAATTTTTTTAGGAATTTCTATTTCTCTTTCTAAGAACATTGTATAAACAATTGTACAAGTAGATCCTACTGCCATATTTCTAAAATTAACTGGAGCATTAGTAGTAATACTTCCTAAGTTATGATGATCAATTATTTCTTTAATTGTAGCTTCATCTATACCATCTGCAGTTTGTTTTTTCTCATTATGATCTACTAATATAACTTGTTTTGGAGTTTTTTCTGATAAATCAGTAATTCTAAATAAACCTAAACATCTATTATTTTTATCTACTATTGGATAATTTGTATGTTTTAGTTTATTGTTTATATCCATAACCTCATCAACATAGTCAGTATCTAAAAATTTAGTAGGATTATAACTTCTTACCAATGTTTTAATATAATTAGCTAAATAGATTAATCTTGTTACATGATATGTATCTAGTTGAGTTCTAATTATATTAATTTTGTTTTCCTTTGCCTTTTTTAGATGACCTTCATCTATATTGCCATTTCCTGTTATAATTAATAATTTAACTTTACTAGAAATAGCATATTCAATAATATCTTGTCTATTACCTACAATTAATATTTCATCTTCTGTTAATTTTATATTTTCTAAAAATGTTGAACTATCAAAAGCAGCGGCTAAAATATTTCCTTTAATTTCTTCATCATATTTTAATACTTCTTCACCATTTAATACATCAAGAACATTTTGATATGATGTATTTAATTTTTCATCAACATCATTTAACATACTACGTGATAAATCTTTCATTGTAATAAGTCCAGAAAAGATTTTATTATCTTTTACAAGAGGTAGACCTGTTAAATTTTCATTTAACATAGCTTGATATCCTTCATAAATAGAATCATTTTCATTCATGAAAAATCCCTTATGATATTTAACATCCTTTAATTGAAGTTTAACATCATTTAAATAAGCAGGTTCTTCTATATGGAAATAATCTAAGGCGTATTTAGTTTCCTTATTAACATTTCCTAGGATTCTAGGTTCTGTATTATCACCACAAATATTTTCTAAATATGATAACCCTATCGCAGACATAACTGAATCTGAATCTGGTTTCTTATGTCCAAAAATCATTGTTTTCATGTAATTCACTCCTTTTTCTACTACCTGATTATACCATAGAAACGTAATTTATAAAAGAATATGTTTATAAACATTTCTTTACTTTTTTATAAATTTATTTTATAATATGCAAGAGTTAATTTCTTTAGGGGGATTTAGTAATGAAGGGATTTATCACTACAAATTGTATAATTGGCATATTACTAATATTAGTTGGATTATATATTCAGTTTGATATAAATATTTGTAATGTTTTTGATAAAACAAAAGAAAAACTTAATTTAAATTTACTCGAAGTTGATACTTATTATGATAATAATTCAAGTATTGAATATATAAGCTATGTTGATACATCATGGGGATGGCCTACTGATACTAATTATTATATTTCTAATCCATATCAGTCATATAATCACCCCGCTATTGATATAGTTCCAAATGAAAGTTTTAATATTTATTCTGCTTATGATGGTGAGGTAATAACAAATAGCTATAGAAATGATAATGGAAACTACTTAGTAATTAAACAAGATAATGGTTATTATATTTTATATGCCCATTTAAGCGAAAAATTAGTTAATGTTGGAGAGCATGTAAAAAAAGGACAATTAATTGGAATTATGGGAATGACGGGACATGCTACCGGAATTCATTTGCATTTTTCCGTATGGGAAGGATATCCCCACTCTAGTACACCAGTTAATCCATTAAATTTCTACTAAAAAAGAAGGCCTAGCCTTCTATTTTTTTAAATTTGCAATCAATAATTGAATATAAATACTTACTAATTTTCTTATTAGTTTTTGAGGCTATATATTTTCCATAGCCATTAAGTTGTTCGTTATATGCATCATCATCTATATTTTTTAATTTATAGTCTATGATAATAATTTCGCTTTCATTTTCAATCATTAAATCTATAATACCATTTTTTACAATATTTTCTTCTTTGTAAATAAATTCATACTCTTTATAAAATTTAGAATTAATATTGTTTTTTATTAAATCACTATCTATAAATGATTTTATTTTTTCTGTAATCTTACTATCTATATTAGTATAATTTGGATTCTTAAAATCCATTAATTCTAAAACTTCATGAACTTTTGTACCATAAACCATTTTCTCTTTTTCTTCTTTAGTAATTAACCTACTACCATTATTTTTAGAAAATTTTAGATCAACTTCCTCATCTTCTATAAAATTATAATTTTCTATATTAATATTATCATCATTTGTAATTAATTTTAGATGATCATTACTATTTTTATTAATTAAATAATCCTTCGTATAATTAGCTTCTCTTGGAACAACATATTTTGAAATATTACTATAAATTAGCTTTATCATATCATAAAATGATTTTATTTTTTCTTTATCAATAGATATTTCTTCTTCTAATTCAGGCATAACTATAATCATTTGTTCCTTTGCCCTAGTAACAGCTACATAGAAAAGTCGTATTTTCTCACTTAATTCCTCATTTTTGGTATCAAGCATTAATAAAGTCTTATAAATAGTTGGTTTTATATACTCATTAAAGTATGGAGTTATAATCCCATATTTATTGCTATATAAAATATTGTCATTAAGTTCTCTAAAACTAAATTCTTTAGTAAAGCCCGAAAAATAACAAATAGGAAACTCTAATCCCTTTGATTTATGTATAGTCATAATTTTAACTGAATCGGATGACTCACTATTAAGCGGGAATGTTACCTTATTGTCAAGTTCAAAAATATTATCTAAATAATCTATAAAATCATTTATATCATTACCACTTTTAGAATAATCATTGAGTAGATTATAAAAATACTCCAATCTTACTCTACCTACATTTATGCCACCAACATTTAATAACTTTTCTTCATAGTTAAATATTTCTAAAAGTTTAATTAAAAACATCTTTGGTGATAGTTCATAGTAATAGTTGTAGGCTTCCTCTAACTTTTTATAAATTATACTTTGCTTAAATATATCTTTAGTAATATAGTTAAAAAGTTCATCATCACTTAATCTAAATAAAAAACTTCTTCCAATTGATAAAAATGCATATTTAAACTCTTTATTATAGTCTTCAAGATCCATATATTTAATAAGCTTTAGTAAATTTCTAATTACTAATATATCATCACCATTTTTTAGTTCTACATCCTTATATAAAGTTAGTGGAATTCCTAAATATTCAAATACTTTCTTATAGGTATCAAAATCAGTTGCTCTATCAATTAAAATCACAAAATCACTGTATTTAACATTTCTAAGTATACATTCATCTTTATCAAATATTTGATATTTACTAGATACCTTCTTTATTATATCCTCACATATTATAAAAATTTCTTTTTCAGCATTAGAAAAAGTTTTGTCATTTTTATAAGTTAGTAATTCTAAATTATAATTTTGATTGGTATGTCCGTCTTCATTATAGGTTTTATTTCCAAATATCATTTGATGAGATTTTTTATAGTCTGCCCCACCTATATCATCAGTCATAAGATCATTAAATAATAAATTAATATCTGATAAAACTTCTTCTCTAGATCTGAAATTTTTTAGTAAATCTATTTTTATTCCCTTATCAGTATTACTATATAGATCATATTTACCTTTAAAGATATAAGGATTAGCATTTCTAAATCTATAGATTGATTGTTTTATATCACCAACCATATAAACATTATTATTACTAATTAACGAAATAAAATATTCTCCTATGTCATTAGTATCCTGATATTCATCAATCATTATTTCTTTGAACATATTCTTAAGTTCACTCTTAATATCTTCATTATTAGAAACTATATCTATAGCCATTTTGTTAATATCAGAAAAATCAAACATATTATTTTCTAATTTAAATTTATTAAAACGTCTATCAAATTCAGTTATTATTTCAATGATTTTTTGGGTATTACTTTTAGTTTTTAAAATTTCCTCTTTTATCTCATTACTACTCTCATATATTACTAATGACTTTATCTCTTTTACATAAGAACTTATTTTTTCTTTTATTAATTTAGCTTCTTCTAAACTATTTTTAGGAAGTGGTGGAAGTCTAAAATCAAGGGATGTTACAACCTCATCATAATTAGTAGACTTATATAATTTTGATAGTTGATCTTCCATTTTGGATATATAAGTACCATCTAAATAAAGACTTAATTCTTTAATAGTAGACCCTATTTTATAGATTAATTTTTCTATCTCATTATAATACATATCTATACTATTATTTATATATTCATTACTATAGTATTTATCAAGATAACTATTTAAAAAGTCCAACTTATCATATTTCATATCTAGTTTATCGCTTACTTTTATAATTAATCTTTTTAGTTCTTTATCATCTTTAAAACAATAGTCATTAATAAGTTTTTCAAAAGAAGAATCACTATCTTCATAATATTCATCAAAGATTTCATCTAATATCTCATTTTTCTTAATACAAAGCAGTGAATTATCGGTTATTCCAATATCTTTACTGATGTTAAGGATAGTATGATATTTTTTTACAACACTTAAAGAGAAACTATCAAATGTTGTAATGTAACTAGTATCAATCAAATTAACTTCTTCCATATTACCGGATTTTTTTAACTTATTTCTGATTCTATCCTTCATTTCTTTAGCAGCAGCATTTGTAAATGTTAGTATCAATATCTCATTTATATGAACACCATGATTTACTTTTCTTAAGACTCTTTCTGATAATACTGCTGTTTTACCACTACCCGCTCCAGCTGAAACTATTATATTATTGCCATCTAAATTTATAGCATCTAACTGCTCTTTAGTCCACTTTGTTGCCATCATCTTCACCTCCTAAAAAATCCAAGTTATCAACTTTATCTAGATATATATAATCTTTATTATTAACAAAACAAATATCATGAAATTCACAATTGGTACAAGATTTATTTTTTTCTATAACCTTAGGATTAATATCAAACTTAGCATTTAAAATATTATCTACTACCTCATCAATTACACCTTCTGTATATTTTAAAATATTATATATATCATCATCACTTAATACTTTACTGTTCTTAGAAAATGAACCATCTTTATTAATTTTCATAGACTTAATCATTTCACTAGATTCATAACTTCTATCAAATTTAGATAAATTTTCTATATTATCTGTAGAATAACCTTGTAACTTTAAATTATTTTTCTTAATATCATAGAGGTTTTTCCCTAATTCCCATTTATAGTTTGGATACAAAACCCTTTGAAAGTACATTCCAGTAAAGATTGCCGATGTAAAAATAGATGATTTACTTATTAAATATAAATATATAGGAAGTTGCATATTAAGACCATATTTCATATTATTAATACTTGTATTTATAGTACCCGTTTTATAGTCAACAACAGAAAAATAAGTATCAGTAGAATTATTGGTACTAATTATTTTGTCTATTTTACCAGTAAAATAAATTTCTAAATCTTTCCTTAGTTTTATTTTAACTTCTTCTTCAGTTAAAATATTCTTATATTCAGATAACATTTCTAAATCCTTTATAATATCTATATCTTCACTTAATTTCTTCTTTAAATCTTTTAAGAAGAATTTTTCTTTTAGGCTTAATTCATACTTTTCTAAATATGAATCCCATTCTAGGTCAAAGTTAAAACATTCATTATACATTACAGAAAATATATAGTGAAATAAGTTACCTACAAAAATAGAAAATGTATCCTTTGATTGATTAATTTTTAATATATAATTGATATAGTATTTAAATGCACAATTGTTATATGTATTTAAAGAAGTATAACTAAGTTTTAAATAATTATTTATATAATTTATAAATGAAGATGTATTAATGCCAGTAAAACTATTATCATACGTATTATAATTAATATCATAATGACTAACTAGTTTAGTTAATAAATTACTTTTCTCACCATATTTATAGTAATTATCAAGTAATTCACCTAAACGTAATTTATTATATAAATCCGAATTATATACTTTTTTACTATCATATTTAGATACATTCAAGTTTAAATCACTAATTAAGGAAGATGGCAAATAACTATTAAAATTACTCTTTTCCTTATAAGAGATAAATAAGTTTTTTATTTTTCCAAGATAATTGCTAATACTTTTTTTCTCTCTAATATTTTTTTCCGTAGTCAAATAAAGATTCACTTCATCTTTAATACTATCAGTAATATACTCTTCATTCTTATAAGTTCTAGGTATAATATCCTGATTAAATCCTAAAACAAATAGATAATCATCTTCTTCTATTGGGGTTCCAATATCAATAATATTAACTGCATTCTTATATTTTGTTTGAGGTATATATGTATGTTTTAATTTATCAGTTAAAAATATATTATAATTAACATCATCAGAAATATCTACAAGTGAGTTTAAAACCTCGATAAGCTTTGTACCTATCTTTGTTTTAAATGATGGTATCTTTTTAGTATTTAGATAGTCTTTAACTATTTTAGTACCATAAATAGATTCTCTCATATCCAAGTTTATTGGAATCTTAAAGTATGAAAATAATCTATTTATAGTATATAGATAATCTTCTCCTACATTTGTAAGATATATTTTATTCAAATCTACTCCATCATTAACCAATGTTAAAATATTATCTATTACATATAAAATTTCCTCTTCTAAGGTATTACAACATGTAACACTACATTCTAATTTCTGTGAAGATTCATCAAGAATAATAAATTTTTTAAAATCATCTTTTTCATATTTCTCTAAATTATTATCAATAATAATTACGGTTTTAGTATTTAAATAACTGTTAAATAATTTATCAAAATATAATAGTTTTTCATTAATTAATTCAATCTTTAACCTTTTTAAAAATTTAAGTTTTTCATTTTTATAGTTTTTATCTATATCTATGGGATATAAATTATCTAAATAAATTTTACAAACATCTATATTATAATTATACTTTGATATTAAATAACTAATTGTTTTATTATCATAAGCAAAATAAAAATGATTTTTAAATTCATTTTTATTCATAAATTTATAGTTATATAGCTTGTCATTATATTTATTTAATATATTTTTTTTAATACCAGAATTACAAACAATTAATAAATCATCAGTTAGATACTTTTCTATCATATTACCACCTATATTTATTATAGACTGAAACCACTATTATCTTCAAGAAAAAAAGAAGGATTTACCTTCTATTTTTCACTATTATTAATTTTATTTTTTCTATAAAATTGTACTAATACAGCTATTCCTACAATTAATACAATAATACCTATACAGTATCCTATGTATGCAGTTTTTAAAGTATCAGCAACTTTTACAGTTTGATTTCCTTTGTTATTAGTATCTGTTGGATTTGCTTGATTTTCATATTTATCACCATAACTAGTTTCAGAAAAATTTGATGTATCAACATCTGGTTTTGAAATAACAATAACAGGCTTAACTCCAAATTTTCTATCTGCCTCTACTGTTTTCATAACAGTTCTCGTACCAATTCTACCACGTCCTACAATTGTAATAGCATAAGGTGCAAGTATAGTAGAATTTGTTGCAGACATAGTCCAATATTCTTCTACCTCATTAACATTATTAGTACCACCATATTCTTTAGAATTTGCTAAATAATTATACATCCATACTGGACAAGATTTTGACTTATCTGTACAACCTAAACTAACTGCCTCTTGAGCAGTAATCATCCTCGCTCTAGATGTGAATGGAGACATAGAATATGTATTTTCAGTACAAGCACCAAGGTCATCACATCCAGTATAAAAATTAGTTTTAAAAGTTGTTTTACCAAGTTCAAATGTCTGTACATATGCATTTATCCAACTATTAGTATAACTACTAAGAGCATCTAACGCAGTAACAGGACCTGCATTATTAGTAGTGCTAGAATTCCATTCTGTTCCAATCAATACTGCCTCTTGGGCCTGTAATGTAATTTTACTTGTATCGTTATTATAATCACCATCATACATAACATGAAAATATAATGTACTCTGATCATTTACTTTATACTGAATTATATCTCCTGCCTTACAAGCTTCCTTACTATTTTTTGAATAACACATTGTTTTAATACAAGTTTCTTCTTTACCAGTCATACAATATTTTTCATCATATTTATACGCTGCAACAACATTATTATCTTCAGCATTTACACTTATAACTCCAACAAACATAAATACTAACATAAAGATTACTACTCTAAATTTTTTCTTCATTTTACTCTCTCCTTACCTTTACCCTACTCTTACAGTATATAATACAATTTTTCTGAAGTAAAGAAAAAAGAGGATATTAAATATCCTCTTTACATTTTTTACTAAGCTTCTTTTACTTCTATAACTGTTTGTTTTTTATAACTTCCACATTTTTTACATACTCTATGTGGTTTAATCATTTCTCCACATGTTGGACATTTTGTAAGATTTGGAGCTACCATAGCTTTATGAGCTTGTCTTGTTCTTTTTCTTGTTTTTGAAACCTTACGAAATGGTACAGCAAACATTTGAATATCTAGTTTTAGCATTTTATCACTCCTTTTTATCAAAGTTTTTTAATAAATCATTAAATGGATTACTAGAAGAAATTCGATCTTCTTCACTAATCAATTTCCATCCATCCCCATGAAATTCACTGAGATCCATAACCTTAGTAAACTTTAAGGGAATCTCTAGTACAATATTTTCCCACAAAAACTCGAATAAATCAAGTGTATTTTCATCTTTTTTCAAAGTTTCGTCCAAAATATCGCTATATTTGATAGAAATAGGATATTCTACATCTTCATCTGATATAGAATCTTTTATTATCAAAATTCCATCTATATCAAAATCTCCCCATAGTTCATTTTCACTATCGTAGTAGAACCTCCCATTAACTTGAAGATTTTTTATATCAAGAACTCCACTATTTTCATAATAAGACTTTGGAATAATTATAGTATCATTTATTAAATATTCTTTATTAAAGTTTAAATCTATATTCATCTAATCACTCCTACTACTTTAGTATACCATTTTATATAAGTTTTGTCTTTATTTTATAACGTATTTGTGATAAAATTATAACTACTAAAAAGAGGTGATTTAATGGCAGTGGGAATTATAGCTGAATATAATCCCTTCCATAACGGTCATAAGTACCATTTAGATAAAATTAAAAAAATGTATAAAAATGAGGAAATCATCCTAGTATTAAGTGGCAATTTCACTCAACGTGGTGAACCATCTATTATTGATAAATGGAAAAAAACTGAAATAGCTATCAAAGCTGGGGTTGATTTGGTAGTAGAACTCCCCTTTGTTTTTTCTACACAATCAGCTGATTTTTTCAGTTATGGAGCGGTAAGTATACTAGAAAAATTAAAAGTAGATAAACTTGTATTTGGTAGTGAGTCAGATAATATTGATGATTTAATAACCATTGCAAAGTGTCAAATTAATAATGATGACTTTGAAAAACTTGTAAAAATATATTCAAAATTTGGAGAAAATTACCCTACTGCAGTTTCAAAAGCAGTTATGGATTTAACAGGTAAGAATGTTAAGACACCAAATGATTTACTTGGAGTCAGTTATATTAAAACCATTTTAAAAAATAGTTTTAATATTAAACCTATATGTATAAAAAGAACGAGTGATTACCATAGTATAGAGCTTAAAAATACTAGTAGTGCTACTGCAATACGTAAAGCTTTGTATAATAAAAATGATATTACAAATTCAGTACCAAGTTTTGTACTTCCATACTTAAATAATCTTCACTTTAAAGATAATTATTTTAATTTATTGAAATACAAAATAATTACAGACAATGATTTATCAATTTATCAAACTGTTGATGAAGGTATTGATAAAAAACTAAAAAAAGTAATTAAAAACTGCAATACATATGATGATGTTATAAATGAAATAAAATCAAAAAGATATACTTATAATAAAATTAATAGAATGCTACTACATATATTAGTATCTTTCACTAAAGAGATGGCCAGAAAAATAAAGGATATTGAATATATTCGTATACTAGGTTTTAATAATAATGGTCAAAAATATTTAAATAGTATAAAGAAAAAAGTTGATATAAAAATACTTAGTAAATTTGAAAGAAATTGTTCTAAAATGTTAGATTTTGAATTGAAAACAACGGAAATATATAGTTTATGTGAAAGTAATCAATTGTATTTAGTAGAGGAAGAATATAAAAACCATTTAGGAGGTAATAAATATGATAAAAACTAAAAAAAGAGGAATTTTATTTGTTGTATCTGGGCCATCTGGTTGTGGTAAAGATACAGTTATACAAGAATTAATGAAAAAAAGAAAAAAACTATGGTTATCAATCTCCTGCACTAGTAGAGAAATGAGACCTGGTGAAATTAATGAAAAGGATTATTATTTTTTAAGTAAAGATGAATTTGAAGATAAAATAAAAAATGATGAGTTATTAGAATATGCAGAATATGCTGGAAACTATTATGGTACTCCTAGAGAGCATATTGAAAAGCATTTATCAGATGGTGAAGATGTTGTTTTAGTTATTGAAATAGTTGGAGCTTTAAAAATAAAAGAACTACTACCTGATACACTATTTATATTCATTTTACCACCTAGTATGAAGGAATTAAGAAAAAGGTTAACTGGAAGGGGCACAGAGTCCAAAGACAAAATAGATAAAAGATTTAAACGTGCTTATGAAGAAATAAATGCTGTTAATGATTACAACTATGTGGTTGTTAACGATGATGTAGAAAATGCTGTTGAAAAAATTAATGCAATTTTAATATCTGAAAAATGCAGGGTTGATAGAATTGAAAAACTAGATGTTGATAATGTTGAAGAAGAAATCCATGAAACATTAATAAATGAAAGTAAAAAGTAATTTTAAACAAAAAAATAAGTTCAAATTATGAACTTATTTTTTTATATTAATCTATAACTTCAATTTTCATTAAGTTTGTAGTTCTATTTTTGTCAGTATTAGGGAATCCACCAGTTAATAATATTACATCATTTTTATTTAATTCCATAAATTCTTTTGCTCTTTCAACACTTAAGTTTAATACTTCATCAGTTGAATTACAAACTTTTAAGTCTGCAGGATATACACCCCAATTTAGTGCAAGTTGACGTCCTACTTTTTCATCTGGGCATAAAGCTAAAATTGGAGCCTTTGGTTTTAAATTACTCATAACTCTTGCAGTATTACCTGATAATGTGGCAGCACAGATTAATTTTGCATCTAATCTATTAGAGCTTTCTACTACACCTTCTGCAATTGCTGCTGATACAGTTTCTATTTTTCTACCTGAAATATAATCAAATTCTGCATATTTCTCTGCTACCTCACAGATATCAGCCATAGCTTGAACTGTTTCAATTGGATGTTTACCCATAGTAGTTTCACCACTTAACATAACTGCATCAGTACCATCTAAAACTGCATTAGCAATATCAGATGTTTCAGCACGTTTTGGTCTAGCATTATCCATCATTGTTTCTAACATTTCAGTTGCTGTAACAGCAATTTTACCCATTTCACGGCATGTTTTAATTATATATTTTTGAGCATGTGGTACTTCTTCAGATGGAATTTCAGTTCCTAAATCACCACGTGCTACCATAGCACCATCAGATACCTCAAGAATTTCTTTTAAATTATCAATTCCTAATTTAGATTCAATCTTACAAATAATTTTCATATCTTCACGATTATGAGCTTTTAAAATTTCCTTTACCTCTAATACATCTTCTTTTGTATTAACAAATGAAAGTGCTAAAAACTCTCCACCATGTTCACATGCATATTCAATATCTTCTCTATCTGCTTCCCCAACAAATGGAATATTTAATTTTATTCCAGGAGCTGAAAAACTCTTTCTGTTTCCTAAATGTCCACCAACAATAATCTTGCAAGTAACACCATCTTCTTCTTTAGAAATAACTTCTACTTTCATTTTTGCATTTTCTAATAATACAACGTTACCTACATTTAAAGAATCAATAGCAGATGGATGATTTACTGAAATTCTCTCAGCAGTACCAACTACTTCTTCTTTTACTAATCTTATAGTTTTTCCTTCAACTAAATCTATTCCATCGTTTTCCATTACTCCTCCACGGAATTCTGGACCTTTTGTATCCCATAAAATAGCAATTGACTTACCTGTTATTTTACGGCATTCACGAATAGCATATAGTGCTTGTGTTTTTTCTTCATCTGTAGCATGTGAAAAGTTAATTCTTCCAACATTCATTCCTGCTTCTACCATTTGTTTCATTACTTCAACTTGATTTGATGCAGGACCGATACTACATATAATTTTTGTTTTTTTCATATATAATCTCACTCCATTCCTTTTCAACAAGTTAAATTATACTACATAAATTCTAAAAAAGAAATAAATTTAAAGAAAAAATCATCATTTCTGACAATTTTCACAATAATAGGTACCCCTACCATTTATCTTTATTTTTTTGATCATATTGTTACATACAGGACATTTTTCATTATTTTTACCATGTACTAACAATTTATTTTGAAAAAGTCCATGAACACCTTCACTAGAGGTAAAACTTTTTATAGTAGTACCACCTAATTCAATTGCACTATCTAATACTTTTTTTGTATTATTAATTATTTTTCTACATTCATTTTTGGTTATAGTATTTGATTTTCTAAGTGGTGAAATATTACTTAAAAATAATATCTCATCATCATAAATATTTCCAATACCAGTTATTATACTTTGATCTAGTAAACTAGTTTTAATAGAAATACTCTTTTTTTGTAATTTATTATATAAATAATTTTCATTTAAATTACTATCATAATATTCATATCCCATTTCTTTTAACGGTGATTCATTTAAATAATTATCTTTTGACAAAAGATGCATTTTTCCAAACTTTCTAACATCATGAAACCTCATCTCAGTATTATCATCAAAAGTAAATATAACATGTTCATGTTTATTTATTGGATCTTTATGTTTTCTAAAGAAAAACTTTCCTTCCATTCTTAAATGAATTATAAGAGTATTTTTACTAAGATGAATTAAAATCCATTTTCCCCTTGTATCAATAGATAAAATTACCTGATTTTTTAATTTATCTTTAAATTCTGAAACACTAGGAGTAACAATAATATTATCCCATAAAACATCTACATTAATTATTTTTTTACCAATTATTTTCTTCTTCAATGCACTAACTACTGTTAAAACCTCTGGTTTTTCAGGCATACTATCACCTCCTACTTTGCTTCATACCAATTAGATCCATATTCAATTTCAACTTTTAGTGGAACTGCAAGTTTATATGTATTTTCCATTATTTCTTTTACTATGTTGGAAACTTGTTCTAATTCACTATTTACTACGTTAAATACTAATTCATCATGCACTTGAATAATCATTTTACTCTTCAAGCCCAATTCTTTAAACTTATCATATATTTCAACCATTGCCTTTTTTAAAATATCTGAAGCAGTACCTTGAATTGGTGTATTTAATGCAATCCTTTCTCCGCCACTTCTTACCATATAGTTTTTGCTTTTCAACTCTTCAATAACTCTTTTTCTGTTCATTAAGGTTTTTACATAACCATTTTTATAGGCATCCTGTTTTTCTTTTTCCATATATTCAGTAATTCCTGGATAGGTATTAAGATAATTATCTATAAAGTTTTTAGCAGTTTTAATATCGATTCCTAAATCTTCTGATAAACCAAAACTACTTATTCCATATAATATTCCAAAATTAACCGCCTTAGCTGTCCTTCTCATATCTTTTGTAACATCACTTAAATCTACGTGAAAAATATCACTAGCTGTTTTTGTATGAATATCTATTCCACTCTTAAAAGCATCAACTAAATTAGTTGCATTAGACATAGCAGCAAATATTCTAAGTTCTACTTGAGAATAATCACTTGATAAAATAACAGAATCATCATCAGGAATAAAGGCACTTCTTATTAATTTAGCATACTCTTCACTAGCTGGAATATTTTGAAGATTCGGAGAAATACTTGATAAACGTCCCGTTCTAGTTAATGTTTGTGTAAAGATAGTATGAATTCTACCATCTTCTCTAATCTCATTTTTTAAACCAACCGCATAATTAGTATATAGTTTTGCAAGTGTTCTATAATCAAGTATTTTTCCAACAATTGGATGAACATCAATAATCTTATCTAAAATATCCTTGCTAGTGGAATATTTATTATTTTTAACTTTCTTTGGATATTTTATTGCTAATTTTTCAAATAAAACCTCACTCAATTGTTTTGGAGACATTATATTAAATTCACATCCTGCATCGTTATAAATCTCTTCTGTCAGTTTATCCATATCACTTTTTAATTTTGCTGCTACAGAATCTAAATACTCTCCATCTACCTTTACTCCAGTTAATTCCATATCCGCTAAAACTAGGGACAAAGGCATTTCAATATTTTCAAAAAGTGATAATTCTTCTTCTTTTTCTAGTTCATCTAACATTCTATCTTTTATTTCATAGATAAACTTTGCCTTTTCTATTGCTCTTTTTGCTGATATTTCTTTTTCTACTTCTTTTTTATTTTTACCTGTGCCATATGTTACATCATAAGGCTCTATATCATAATCAAAGTTTTTAGCTAAATACGATATATCATCTTTCACATCATAATTTAATAAATAAGCAGCTATCATTAAATCAAAAGTAGTATTTTTTGGTTTTATTTGTTTTTTATCTAAAGAAACTATACATTTTTTTAAATCATATGTAAATTTATTAGCTTTTGTAGAAAATATGCTTTTATAATTTTCTAATTCATCAGGATAAATAAAGTAACCACTCTCACCATCATATATTCCTACACCTATAATATTTCCCTTACTATAATTATCACCATCAACTTCAATATAGTATGAAAATTCATTTTTCATATTAAAATCTCGAACATTTTTAATAATAAGTTCACGCCTTTTTGTAACATCTTGTTTCGATTGTTGTAAATTATTAGCTGTTATTGATTGCTCACCCATCTTTTTTAATAGTGAATTAAATTCGAATTCCTTTAAAAGTTCTATATATTTTTCTCGATTAACACCATTATATTTTAAATCTTCTAATTCAAAATCAAGAGGTACTTCACGATAAATTGTTGCTAAATCATAACTCATGTAAGCATTTTCTTTATCATTTATAAGTTTTTCTTTAGTCTTTCCTGTAACACTATCAATATTATCATATAAGTTATCTAGACTGTCATATTTACTTAAAAGACTTATTGCTGTTTTTTCACCAATTCCTTTTACACCAGGTATATGATCACTAGCATCTCCCATTAATGCCTTTAAATCAATCATTCTTATTGGATCTACAGAATATTGTTTTTTGAATTCTTCTTTATCCATTCTTATAAAGTTATTTGATTTTAATAATTTAACATCAACCTCATCACTTATTAGTTGTAATAAATCTTTATCACTACTTATTATTGTAGCTATAAATTCATCTTCTTCATCAACTACTTTACTAACGGTACCTATAATATCATCAGCTTCATAGTTATCAATTTCATAATACTTTATTCCCATAGCTGTAAGTAATTCTTTAGCCTTTGGAAACTGTAATTTCAAATCATCTGGTGTCTCATTTCTTCCAGCTTTATAATCCACATATTTATCATGTCTAAAGGTTTTCCCTTTATCAAATGCTACAAGTATGTAATTTGGATTTTCTTCATTAATAATCTTATTCATCATATTAATAAATCCATATAATGCATTTGTTGGGAATCCTTTAGAATTTCTCATGATAACACCTTGATATGCTGTTGCAAAATAACTTCTAAATACTAAATTGTTACCATCTACTAAAATAACTTTTTTCATTTTTATCACCTAGTATTTATTATAGCATATTTTACTTATCTCTACTTGCTAAATTTTATCGAGATTGAGGAATTAGTATTTCTTAAATCTCCCTTACTATCTAATTCATTAACCCTTTCTGTTACTAATAATGTACATAGTATCGCAATTAAATAAATAATTGTAACTCCAAATCCTTTTTTTATAACTTTTTTCATATAACATTTCTCCTTTCTTTGATAATTCTATTTTATATCATACAATTGTTCGTGTCAATCTATTTTTAAAACATTTGTTTGACATTTTACACACATAATGGTAAACTTAAATTGTTAAGGAGGAAAGTTATGGAAAAATTAACTGATCGTCAAAAAGACATCCTACAAGTACTAAAAAAATTAATAGCAAAAACTGGATATCCACCAACTGTAAGAGAAATAGGAAAAGAAGCTGGATTAAACTCTCCCGCTACTATCCATTTTCACTTAAAACAGTTAGAAGAAAAAGGATATATAAAAAAGGATACAAGTAAAAATAGAACTATTGAGATACTAGTTCCGAATGAATATTTAGAAACAGATGAAAATGTTATAGAAGTTCCACTACTTGGAAAAGTAACTGCAGGTACCCCTATTGAGGCCATTGAAACTCCAAATGAATATTTTCCTCTACCAGCTAATTTAGTAAACAGTAAAAAAGAAATATTTACTTTAAAGGTAAGTGGAGAATCAATGATTAATGTAGGAATATACGATGGTGATATATTAATAGTAGAAAAATGCTCAACTGCTAAAAATGGTGACACTGTAGTTGCAATGAATAGTGATAACGAAGCCACTGTAAAAACATTCTATAAAGAAAATGGTTACTTTAGGCTTCAACCTGAAAATGATACAATGGAACCAATTATACTAAATGAAGTTACTATTTTAGGTAAAGCTATAGGATTATATAGAACATTTTAATAAATAAAAAGGCTGATTAATCTAATCAGTCTTTTTTGTATATCTATTTATAAATTTTTCTCTATACTCTAAAATATTATCATCCTTAATAGCTTGTCTAAGTTCTTCAGTAAGTTTAATTAAAAACCTAATATTGTGAATTGACAATAAACTTCCGCCTAAACTTTCTTTAGTAGTTATTAAGTGTCTTAGATAACCTCTTGTATAGTTTTTACATGTATAACAATCACATTCAGGATCAATTGGTGTAAAGTCCTCTATAAATTTAGAATTATTTAAATTAATCTTTCCAGTACGTGTAAAAGCTTGACCATGTCTAGCAATTCTTGTAGGAAGGACACAGTCGAATATATCAACACCTCTTATTACACCTTCTATTATATCAATAGGATCTCCTACTCCCATTAAATATCTTACTTTATCATTTGGGAGATATGGGATAGAGTAATCTATAGCTTTATACATATCCTCTTTAGATTCTCCATCATTTGCTACACCACCTATACTGTAACCATCAAAATCCATTTTTACTGTTTCTTTTGCAGAATATTCCCTTAAATCTTTATAAGCACCACCTTGAACAATTCCAAATAAAGATTGATTAGGATTACTATGCACCTTTTTACCACGAAGTGCCCAACGTAATGTACGTTCCACACTGTTTTTCATATATGTATAATCAGCACTAGCAGGTGGACATTCATCAAAACTCATAGCTATATCACTATCCAATTTATTCTGGATCTCTATAGATTTTTCGGGAGTTAAAAATAATTTTTTTCCATCTATATGACTTTTAAAATGAACACCCTCCTCAGTTATATCTTTTGATTTATTTTTAGCTAAAGAGAAAACTTGAAAACCACCGCTATCTGTTAAAATAGCTCCATCATAGTTCATAAACTTATGAAGCCCTCCAGCATGATCTATAACATCTTCTCCAGGTCTCAACCATAAATGATACGTATTTGACAAAATAATTCCTGCATTACAACTTTTTACTTGATCAACAGTAAGACCTTTAACCGTTGCCCTTGTTCCAACAGGCATAAACATAGGAGTATCATAGGTACCATAATTAGTTTCTAACATTCCAAGTCTTGCCTTTGTATTTTTTTCCTCTTTTTCTAAATTGTATTTAATCTTCATTATATCACCCTAACTTTCTAAAACTATTTAAAGTAATGATATACATTATTATCCTTATATTGATCCGTAAGAGAATATCCAGAATTAATTGCTACTTTATTACTAGCAACATTATTCTTTTTGATTACCAATTTTACATTTTTTAAATCTGGAATATTCTCTAGAAAATAATCAGTAATTTGTACTAATAATTTTTCTCCTACACCTTGACCTCTACTTTTTTTATCAATTCCACACCACAAATCAATTACGCCATTATTTTCATATCTAGTACTGCCACACATTCCTAGTATTTCATCATCATCTTTTATAACATAACTTTTGCCAACCTCATACTTACTATCTGACTCAGGTTCTTCTACCCAATCTTCAAAATGCTTGGAAATATAATCATATACTGCTTGATCATCATTTAGTCTGTTAACAAGTCCATAGTGCTTTTCTTTTGAAAATGGTTCTAAATATAGTGATCTTAACTTTATCATATTACAACCCCCAATTGTTAGCACATTATACCACAAAACTCTAAAAAAGTCCAGTTTTACCTAAAATTATATTCTTCTATAATATTCATAATATGCTCTTTTTAATTTTTGATATTGTAAAATACCATCATTTGGTTTCTTTCTCATTTGTTCCTTTTTAACTTGGGGAATAGAGTTTATATTTTTCCTAGAAAGAGTTAATCCATCCTTCTCATTTAATATATTTAAAATGGAATTCATATGTATATCTATCACGTTTTATCTACTCTCCTTATTTTATAAACATAGCATCTCCGAAAGAGAAAAATCTATATTTTTCTTTTACTGCTATTTTGTATGCATTTAATATATTATCTTTTCCTGCTAATGCTGATACTAACATAACTAAAGTTGATTTAGGAAGATGAAAATTAGTTATCAAAGCATTAATTGCCCTAAATTTATATCCAGGATAAATAAATATATCTGTAAAACCACTGCATTCTCTAAATTCATTATATTTAGAAACTACTGTTTCTAAAACCCTTGTACTAGTAGTTCCTACACTTATAATTCTTTTATTATTTTTCTTGGCATCATTTAGTATCTTCGCAACATCCCTACTCATTTCATAATATTCACTATGCATTTTATGTTCATTAACATTTTCTACATTAACTGGTCTAAATGTTCCTAGACCTACATGCAAAGTTACATAGCATATAGTAATACCCTTATCTTTAATTTTTTTTAGTAATTCTTCTGTAAAATGTAAGCCAGCAGTTGGGGCTGCAGCACTTCCTATTTCTTTTGCATAAACAGTTTGATATCTTGATTGATCAGCTAACTTTTCATGTATATATGGTGGAAGTGGCATTGTACCTAACTTATCTAATATTTCATATAAAATTCCATCATAAATAAGTTCAAAATGTCTAATTCCCTCATCCGATTCCTTAATACACTTTGCTTTTAATAAACCATCACCAAATGACACTATAGTACCAACTTTAATTCTTCTAGCTGGTTTTACTAAACATTCCCAGATATCATTTTTAATATTTTTTAAAAGTAATATTTCTATAACTGCTTTAGTTTCTTCTTTTTCACCAATTAATCTAGCTGGTAAAACTTTTGTATTATTTAACACTAAAACATCATCTTTTTCTAAATAGTCTATTATATTAGAAAAATGTTTATGTTCTATATCACCAGTTTTTTTATCAAGAATTAATAATCTTGAAGAATCCCTTTTTTCAAGTGGTGTTTGAGCAATTAATTCTTCTGGCAATTCATAATCAAAATCATCTGTTTTCATATAGTTCACTTCCTCTTATAAACCCTACCTATTATAGCACATCTTTAAAAAAAAATGAATAAATTATTCTGGATAATTTATTCCTAAAATATCATAACCTTGTTTTGTTACAACTCTACCTCTATTAGTTCTTTTTAATAATCCCATTTGTAATAGATATGGCTCACATACATCTTCTATTGTTGAAACCTCCTCACCAATTGCACTTGAGATTGCATCAACTCCAACTGGTCCACCATTAAACTTGGTAATTATAGCACTTAACAAAGCATGATCTATGTCATCTAAACCTATTTTGTCAATTTTTAATCTAGATAAAGCACTATCAGTTATTTCTTTATCAATTACACCTTTTCCCTCTACTAAAGCAAAATCTCTAACCCTTTTTAATAATCTATTAGCAATACGTGGAGTTCCTCTACTCCTACTAGCTAATTCTTCTGCTGCATCATCGTCTATTGAAACATCCAAAACTCTAGCTGATCTTTTAATTATTTGGGTTAGTTCTTCTTGATTATAGAATTGAAGCTTAGATACAATTCCAAATCTATCTCTAAGTGGAGATGATAAATCTCCTGCTCTTGTAGTAGCACCAACCAATGTAAATGGTGGTAAATCTATTTTAATATTACGACTATTTCCATCTCCACCAACTATTATATCTAATGTAAAATCTTCCATAGCAGGATATAAAATTTCTTCTATAAACCTTGGCATCCTATGAATTTCATCAATAAATAATACATCCCCAGGTTCAAGCGATGATAGAATCGCAGCTAAATCCCCTGCCTTTTCAATACTTGGACCACTAGCCGTTTTAATGTTAGTCCCCATCTCATTTGCAATAATATATGCAAGAGTTGTTTTTCCAAGGCCTGGAGGCCCATATAGTAAAACATGATCAAGCGCCTCACCTCTCATTTTAGCCGCTTCTATAAAAATTTTAATATTTTCTTTAACATCACTTTGTCCAATGTATTCATCAATAACCTCTGGTCTAATAGAATTGTCTAAAATACCATCATCTTTAACATCAACATTTCTAACAATGCTTTCTTCTTCCATGTCAATTCTCCTTTAAGTATTTAATTTTATTAAAAACTCTAATATTAGAAAATTTATTATCATCTACCGTTTTAACATAGAATATACCATCTCTAATATCTTCTAAACTTAACTTTTTATGATTATATATATTATTTTCTAAGGCAACAATAATGGATAATTCTAATTCTTCCATGTATTTATACACCTCATTATGATATTCATATATATCAAATACATCATAATGAAAATCAAAAAATTCTCTCTTACTAAAACTAGTAGCTATTCCATATACTACACTAGCATCACCAATAATATCTAAGTTTTTAGAAATAGCCTTCTTAACAATTAAATCTCTAAATTCACAAACTTCATTCATTTTTATTTAAGTAATAACTTTAAAGCTTCCTTAACTTGTTCTTCTATAGATAAAGTTGCATCTATTTTGGATACAATCCCTTTTATCTCTTTTTCCTTATAACCTAACCCTTTTAATACTTCTATCAATTCATCAGAACTAGCTTCCGTACTTTCAGTCTCATTCATATTTAATTTTCCTTTTAGATCTAATATTATCTGACGAGCTAATTTATCACCTATTTTAGGAAATTTTTTCAAATATAATATATTTTCTCTGTCAATTGCATCAATAATACCTGCGGTTGAACCTGTTGCAAACATTGGAAGCGCCATTTTACAACCTAATCCTTTAACACCTATTAACTTTAAAAATAATTCTTTTTCCTCTTTATTTTTAAAACCAAATAATGTATTATCATCTTCCTTTATTTGTTGATATACATATACTTTATACTCTTTATTTTCTTGATATGTAAATGGATTTGATACATTTATTAAATAACCAATTCCATTATTTTCTAAAACTATGCTATTAAAATTAATTTCTGTTACCATTCCTATAATATAATCATACATAAAATCACTCCTATAATCATTCTAACATTTATACAAACAAATGTACAGGAAAATATAAAATAAAACTCCATCAACCTAATTGATTGATAGAGTTTGTTTTTTTAATAAGAAATATTAGATTTTGCTATTTCAATTGCAGGGCGGACACCGTCGTGAGCAACATTATCAGCATTACTGTAGTTATCAATATAACGATAGTTGCCACGGACACTACACAAAAGATTAGAATTAGCATTGTAAGGTGTTTCTAGCCACTCTCCATATGTTCCATTGCTAGAATTTGAGTATTTTGTATTTTCCATTAAATATTTGCATTTCGTACTTAGTTCTCCTTGTAAACGTGTTCCAACCGTAATTCCACATCCTGCGTTTACTTCTTGGGCGGTTAATAGTCTTGCTGCATATCCATCATAACTAAACTCTGGTAAGGTACCACCACTTGTTGATGTAGTATTTGTTTCTGTTGTAATCTGTCTCTTTGTATTTTTTAGAGTTGTTTTCCATTGACTAGTAGTAGGTAACTGTTTGACTGCTGTTACTGGGCCATGCCAATTTTCATTAGATTCATCATATGCATATGCTGTTGAATTTGAGGCAACTCCCCCACTTACATTGTTGTAATAAACTAATACAGCTGTATTATTATCTGTTGTTATTCCATTAGTCATATCTGATACATAATAGAATCTCTCTGTTGCCGCATCATATACTCCATCACCATTTACATCACAGTCAAAAGCATCTCCACTTGTTAAAGTTCCTGCAATCCCTAACGAACCATATTCAATTTCTGAACCAGTTGTATAACCATCTGCAGTACAATATTTACTTGCATCAGTTTGATTACATGTTTCTTTATGAAGTGTTGTTGCTCTTTTACATAATTTAGTAGCAGATTTAGTATTTACTCCCTCAACTACTATTTTTCCGTGATAATGTTTTCCTAATACCTCATTACCACTATCTTCTTTTATCCAAATTCTTATTTCATAGTTTTTTACATCTGAAGCTTCTAGGGTTCCTTGTTCTACTGTAAATTCACCTGCTTCAGTATCAGATAGTGTAAAAACCTCTCCCTTATTTATACTTACTCTAACCTTTGATTTATCTAATAAATTATTTTGACAGTTATCTTCATTAATCATATCGGTATCATCTAATATTTTAATTTTATATGAAGCTGCCAAAGTTCCTGAATTTGTTATTTTAAATGAGTATGGATCCTCTTCTTGTCCTTTTGCATCACTAATGGGATAAGCACCATTAAGATTAATAATATTTCCCATACCATCTTCAGTATCAATAAAATCAACTTTCAATGTTCCGACTGTTAGTGTATTATACTTCTCTGACTTTTGTACTGACGAGAAGATTGCAAAGGCACTTGATATCATTACAATTGTAACAATAAAAATTGAAATTATTGTTATCTTAAGTTCCCTAGAAAAAGTCTTTGAAATTTGTTTTTTTGTATCTTTTGTATCGACTACATCGTTTTCATAATCAACAACTTTAATTTTTCTTTTGTTTCTTACTGTATTTTTTTGCTTACCCATATTAATTCTCCTATCCTATTACTAATTATAACAAATAAAAAAAATATCTACAATAGATATTTTAATCTTTCATATTAAAGTAAACACTTTGAACATCATCTAAATCTTCTAATTGTTCAATAAGTTCTAAAACCTTTTCTTTGTGTTCATCATCTACTTCTACTTCCATATTTGGTAAATAAGTAACTTCACTTTCTAAAAAGTTTTCTACACCAATTTTCTCTAGCGCATCTTTTACCTTTAACATATCTTCTGGTGTAGTTGTTATATTATAATTTTCATCATCTTTTTCTACATCAATTGCACCATTATCAAGACTTGTTAGCATTACCTCATCTTCATCATAAGTATTAGGTATTACTATTGATCCTTTTCTTTCAAACATGTAACTAACTGAACCATCAGTACCTAAATTACCACCTTTTTTAGTAAAAGTGCTTCTAACAAATGATGCAGTTCTATTTTTATTATCAGTAAGACAATCAACCATTACAGCAACACCTTGTGGACCATAACCTTCATATCTTATTTGATCATAGTGTTCTCCTTCACTTGCACCTTTTGCTTTATCAATTGCTTTTTGGATATTATCTTTTGGCATATTTGCAGCTTTTGCTTTTTCAACAACCATACGAAGTGATGCATTTTGATCTACGTCTGGTGTTCCACTTTTTGCAGCTACATATATTTCTTTAGCTAGTTTTTGGAATACTTTTCCACGTGCTGCATCTATTAATCCTTTCTTTCTATGAATTGTTGCCCATTTTGAATGTCCACTCATATCTACATCTCCTTTATATATATTTCATAGATATATTATCATAAAACTATAAGTTTGTAAAACAAATATCTTTATGTTAATATATTAGTAAGAGTGTGATTATATGAAATTAAAGATTAATAATAAAACCATTAAAGTTAATAAAGTTGATGGTTTTATAAATAGATATAAAATATTAAAATTTGACCTACATCCTTTAAAAGAGATCATATTATTTGAAAAAAGGAAATTCTTATCTACCTACTTTTTTTGTCAGAGAGTTGATGTTGTTATGACAGATAAAGATAACATGATTATCTATATCTATGAAAATGTTAAATCAGAAAAAAGGATTCATTATAAAAGAAAAGTATATAATACCTATATATTACCAGCTAAAATGGCTAAATACTTAAATCCTGGAGAAAAACTAAATATAATAAACAAAAAATGAAACAGCAATTGTTTCATTTAATTTTTATAATCAAAATAGAAATCTAAGATTCTAACTTGGTCTCCTTCTTTAGCACCTAGTTGCTCTAATTTTTCATCTATTCCCATTCTTCTTAGTTTCTTAGCAAATCTAAGCATTCCTTCTTCTGAAGAAAACTTTGTCATTTTAAATATTTTTTCTATTTCTTTTCCTTTTATTTCCCATAAATCATCTTCTATTTTCTCGATTGTATATGGTTCTTCCTTTTTAAATTTATATAAAACATGACTTTCAAAAGCCTCATCTTCAAATAGTGGTTGATCTGGTATTTTATCAAGTAAGTCTGCTAAAAAATCTAAAACTTGTGTAAGACCTGTATTAGTTGCAGCACTAACTTCAAATATTTTTATATCATTATTATTTAATTTTTTCTTAAATTCATCTAAATTTTCTTTAGAATTTTCTAAATCCATTTTATTAGCAATAATAATTTGAGGTTTTTTTAATAGTTTTGGGTTAAACTCTTCCAACTCCTTATTAATTAATACATAATCTTCATATGGATTTCTTCCTTCTACTGCACTCATATCAACTACATGAGCTATTACTTTAGTTCTTTCAATATGTCTTAAAAACTTATCTCCTAATCCTTCTCCTTGACTAGCCCCTTCAATTAATCCTGGTAAGTCTGCTATAACAAAACTTCTTCCATCACTACTTTTACTTACACCTAAATTTGGAGTTAAAGTAGTAAAGTGATATGCAGCAATCTTTGGTTTTGACCTAGAAACACATGATATAATTGTACTTTTACCTACACTAGGAAGGCCTACAAGACCAACATCAGCTAACATCTTAACCTCTACTTTTAATATTTTTTCTTCTCCTTCTTCTCCATTTTCAGAAAAATCAGGTGCTGTATTAGTTTGAGTTTTAAAAGCAGTATTTCCTCTACCACCTCTACCACCTTTGGCAACTATTACACTATCATTTTTACGTTTCAAATCTCCAATAATAAGTCCAGTATCAGTATCAGTTATTACTGTACCTAGAGGTACTTTAACAATTAAATCTTCAGCATTCTTACCATGCTGATTCTTACCTTTTCCATTTTCTCCCTTTGGTGCCTTTAATGTTTTTTGATATCTTAAATCAAGTAATGTATGAAGTCCCTCATCAACTTTAAATACTATATCTCCACCATGGCCACCATTACCACCATAAGGTCCACCCATAGCAACATATTTTTCACGACGAAAAGCGGTACAACCATCTCCACCTTTTCCAGCAATAACTTTTATTTCTACCTCATCAACAAACATATTTCCACCCCATTTCAAAGTTATCTTATTATAACAAAAATATATAATTTTGTCTATCAAAGAAAAAGAAAAGAAATCAATCTCTTCTAATTAATTCTTATATAAACCATCACTCGCTACTAATTCTCCATCACTAGAATCAATATTATTATATAAATCTTCTATAGTATTATAACCCCATAAAGTATTCATATTAAAACTTAAAGTAGTACCAAAAATCATACCATTTCCTACTTTAACTTCTTTATTTTTATAATTAACTGACATATATTCAATTCCTGTATATATAATATGGTTTTCACCATTAATATTATAATTTAATTCGTATACATCGTATAAATCTGTATCATAATCATCATAAACTAAATAATATCCAAGATGGTTATGTTCTGTTAAGGCTATTCCGCCTTGCTCCTTATTCCAATTTCTAATCTCAGTTAAACTTTTCTCTTGTATTTTTTTACCATCCTCATCGCTTATATCTTTTACCGATTTTAATATACTATCATCACTCTTATTAAAATTATCAAAGAAATTATCAACAGTATCAAAGTTATTCTTATTTTTGGTATTGCTAAAATTAGATCTTATTGTAAATATTACTACACCAATTATAGTAATAGCTATAACAAAGATTATTATTGTAATACCTATATACATCCCTGCTCCTACTTTGGCAACTAATTTAATACTTTCAGGAATATTATTTTGAGTAGGATCTATATTAGTATTACTTTCATTTCCTTCTATTATGAATTGTTTATTACAATATGAACATCTTACTTCCTTATCACCTGGTTTAAACTCTAAATTTGCCCCACACTTTGGGCAAGTTTTTTCTATTAAATTCATAACCTCACTCCTTACAATTACTCTACTTTTCAAGTATATCAAAAAGATCCAGAATTTAATAGAATTAAAAAAAGAAAAACTGTAAATTTACAAAAAAAAGATGACCATAGTCATCTTGAATTATTCTGCTACTGCGTAAACTGATGCTTGTTTCTTATCTCTTCCTAAACGTTCAAATTTAACAATACCATCAATTGTTGAATATAAAGTATCATCATTACCACGTCTTACATTAACACCTGGAAAAATTCTAGTTCCACGTTGACGATATATAATACTACCAGCAGTAATGAATTGTCCATCTGCTGCTTTAGCACCTAATCTACGACCAATTGAATCACGTCCATTTGATGTAGAACCTTGTCCTTTATGGTGAGCAAATAATTGGATATTTAATTTTAATAATCTCATTTGCTATTCCTCCTTATTTAATTTCTATATATTCCTTATAATCGTTTTGTAACTCTTTTAAAAGATTAATCATGTTACGTATAAGTATTTGAGTAGTTCTATCGGTACTATTAACATTTATTGTCATACCTTTTTTACTAACCATATAATCAATACTATTTTTATCAAGTGAAAGAATACCATTAACTGTAGTTGTAGTAATTGCAGATGCTGCACTACATACTATATCCTTTCCATATTCATCATACATAGCATGACCCAAAATACTAATTTTATTATAATTTAATCCATTTTTTTTAATCTTTACTGTTATCATAATTAACCAGCTATTTTTGTTATTTTAATTTTAGTATATGGTTGTCTATGTCCTTGAGTCTTACGATTAGATCTATCTTTAGATTTATATTTAAAAATTCTAATTTTTCTTTGTTTACCATTCTTAACTACTTCACCTTGAACAGTAACACCTTCTAAGTAAGGACTTCCTACTTTACCATCAAGCATTAATACTTGATCAAAATTAACTACATCACCTTCTGAAGCATTTAATTTTTCAACAAATATTTCTTCATTTTCTTGAACAAAGTATTGCTTTCCACCAACTTTAATTACAGCGTTCATTAATATACCTCCTTTATTATAAACTTAAGACTCGCTCTTAAGGTACAAGTTAACTTGTTTCTACCTTTTCAATGCGGTTTGAGCGTGAGGCGTCAAACGTATAGAGTATATCATATTTATATAGATATTGTCAAATCTAATAACTAGCACTAAATATTTTTCGTTTTTTTATTGTAATAATCACTAAAATTAATTACTTTAGCTCTACCACCATTTATTTTTTTATCTAAATCGGCTTTTAACATAGCAGTACCATATTCTGTTAATTCTTTTGTTAAATAATCTACTGTATCTATATAACTATTTATTCCAATATATGAAATATCATTTAATAAAACATAAGAGATGGCAAATCTATTAAGTCTTGCAACATCTTGATAAAAATACTTAGTTCTATCCATATCAATATATAAGTTATAAATAGTATCAAATAACATATCCCATTCCTTAGGATTTATATCAATATCTGGCAAATTGTAAATTGATTGATATTCTACTAAATCAGCAGTTATTCTTTCTTGAACAGCTTCTTTGTTATCTCCATCAATAAAATACATACTACTATTCATGGTATCATCATCTATTGGAACAGTAATAGTAGATGAAGAATTTCTATAAAAATAACTATCATCTTTATAATCTAATTCGTCATCACTAAATTTATTACAATAAAGTTCATCAAAATGTTTCTTTTGAATTGCTCTTAATTCATTATTTATTGCTGGTACTCCATAAATTTTTTCCATAATATCACTTCTTTTATACTATTATAATTAAACAAAAACAAAAAGCAAGTAAAACTTTACTCACTTTCATCTATAACTGATCATTAAAATAAATTGTTTTATCTAATACTAATTTAACATCTCTTTCATTGAATGGTTTTACTAAAATATCAACTACTCCATATGAGAATACTCTATTTCTAGTTTCTATACTGTTATCACTAGTGATAATTGATACAGGTATTTTAGAGAATAAATTATTAGCTTTGAAATAATCTAATACTTGAAAGCCGTCAACTCCTGGCATATTTAAATCAAGCAAGACAGCAACTATTTTTCCTTCTATATCATTTGAAATAGTATTTATAGCATCATTACCATCAGTTGCTATTAAAACATTAAATTGTTCACTAAAGATTTTTTGAACAAATCCACGAGTAACATTACTATCATCTACTACCAATATTGTTTTATCTTTTAGTTCAACGTCTTTTTTCTCTTCTTTTACAGTTACTTCTTTTCCTAGATATTGTTCAACTAGAGACAATATTCTATCTGCTTCAGTAACCAATTCCTGATAATGATCTACTACATAAAACATATTATTTTTTTTACTTTCCATTTCATGTTGAAAAGCAAGGTCTGCTAATTTAGTGAATCCAAAATACTTAGAATCACTTTTTAGTGCATGAACTTCTATTGCATAATTGGCCATATCAGAAGTTTCTTTATATTTTTTTATTCTTTCCATTCTTGGAGTTATTTCTTGTAAAAAGTCTTCTAATGTTTGATTATATAAATTCATATCCCCAAACAGTTCTAAGGCTTTTTCTATATCTACACCATTTGATGTAAGAAAACTAACATCCTTCATATACTACCTCCTAGTTGTTTCCACTTAAACTAATAGTTTTTTCTACAACTAATTTTACATTTTCCATATTAAATGGTTTATTTAACATATCAACAATTGGATATTTGAATGCTCTATCAATTGATTCTTTATCATTTGCTCCTGAAATAATTGATACAGGTATTTTAGTAAATAAATTATTTTGATTAAAGTATTCTAATACTTGAAAACCATCAACTCCTGGCATATTTAAATCAAGTAAAAGTGCTGCTATTCTATTTGGATTGGCTGCAACTATATTAACAACCTCTTGACCATTACTTGCCATTAAAACCTCATACTTATCACTAAATATATCATTTACAAAATTTCTAATGATACTTGAGTCATCAGCTACTAAAATTGCTTTTGTAGATAATTCTACTTCTTCTTTTGAAATCATTTGTACAACTGGAGGAGCATCTTCAACTACCCTGTTATTGATGGTTTCTCCAGGGGTTGTTGGTACCTCTTCATCTTTACCCATGTACTTTTTAGCTACAGCTATTATTCTACCTGCTTCAGTAATTAACTCTTGATAATGATTATTAACACTAGTAATATCCCCTGCTTTACTAGCCATTTCATGTTTATAAGCTAAATCAGCCAAAGTCATAAATCCTAAATACTTAGAATCACTTTTTAAAGAATGAACCTCTATTGCATAATTAGGCATATCATTATTTAATCTATATGTTTCTATTTTTTTCATACGTTCATCGTAGCCATCAAGAAAATCATTCAAAATAGAATCATACATAGTCATATCACCTAAAAGCTCTAATCCTTTATTAACATCTACACCATTCATAGTTAAAATATTTGTATCTCTCATATTATCCCATCCTATCTAATAAAAGTATATCACAAAAAGTTACTTATTCAAATATTTTGCAACCATTTTATTAAGCTCTCCTCTGTCAATTGGTTTAGCTAAATAATCATCAAAGCCTTCAGCCAAGTATTTTTCTTTTTCTCCAGAAACTGCATTAGCTGTTAAAGCAATAACTTTGGTATTAAAACCATCTATTTCTTTTAATTTATGTAGTGTTTCTACTCCCTTCATTTTAGGCATCATATCATCCATTAATATAAGATCATACTTATTACCAGCATTTATTTTATCAAGACATAAGAAACCACTATCAACTTCTTCTACTATAACTTTATAATTTTGTAATAAACGTGATGCAACCTTAAGATTTATCTTATTATCATCTACTACTAAAACCTTTTTACCAGATGCATCAATAGTTTTTGGTAATTGCTCTTCAACTTGTTTTACTGGGGCAACCTCTTTTTTGATAACTCTCTGATCAATTGCAATAGTAAATTTAGAACCTTTACCATATACACTTTGTACTACAATTGTACCATTCATTAATTCAACTAATCTTTTAGTTATTGCAAGTCCCAAACCAGTTCCTTCAATTGTAATATTCTTATCCAAATCAACTCGTTCAAATTTTTCAAATAAATGAGGAATATTTTCCTTTTTAATTCCTATCCCAGAATCTTCTACAGAAATTATTAATCTACAAATATCACCTCTTACTATTGATGATACTCTAAAATCAATATAACCCTCTCTCGTGTATTTAACTGCATTAGTCAATATATTTAATATTACTTGTTTTATTCTAGTATAATCTCCATATAAAACAGCGGGAATACTCTCATCATAATGATCCCTAAAGTCTAGTGCCTTATCCCCCATTCTAGCTTTTGCTAAAAGTACAAGCTCATCATATATATCCCTAAATTTATATTCCTTATTAACTATTTCTATCTTATTAGCTTCAATTTTAGAAATATCTAGGATACCATTAATTAATTCTAGTAAACTATTAGAAGCCATTATTATATCTTTAACCTCTTCTTTTGCAGATGCTGGTAAATCTTCCTCAGATAAAGCTTGAGAAAAACCTACTATTGCATTAAGAGGTGTTCTTATTTCATGAGACATACTACTTAAGAAATCACTTTTAGCATTATTAGCCTTTTCAGCTTGATCTTTAGCAATATTTAACTCATTAATTAATTTCATGTCTGGATTTTCAATTGTAAAGTACATTAAAAATGTAATGAATGTTTCCATAGCTGTAATTATTAATATTTTGGGATAAAGTAGTTGAATACCTGTAGCTCCCAAACCAATAGTTAAATATGCAAACATAGGAATATACTTCTTTGATTTTAAATTTTTAATATTAATAAACATACACACCAACCAGCTCAATACACAAATGGTTGATAAAACATACATAAAATTGGCACTTAAACCATATGTATAGACAATTTCTCCTTTTATGTAATTATGCAATGGAAGGCAGAATATAATCACTATTGAAATCAAATAAAAAATACACAAAAAAGGTAAAAATTTCTTTAAATCATTTTTAGTGATATCCCTTTTTATAGAAATTGAAAAAACATATATAGTCAGTATTAAAATCCATGTAAGTAAATAAACTAAATACATTTTACTTGAAAAAGACAACATAAATCCGGTCTTATTCCTTAATGCTAAACCAGTACTAGTTAAATCGATTATTAATCCTATAATATTTGTTATTATTAATAAAGAGAACAATTTATTCTCAATACTCTTAATTCTCTTTTTTGAAAAATACGTTATTGCCAATACAATTACGTATATAAAACTAACCAATTGTGATACAATCCCTATCATATAATCACTCCTAGTTTAATTCTATCATAATAGACAACTAAAAAAAAGCAAACTTTATTTAATTTTGCTTTTTTTCTTTGAATTTACATTTTTTTCCAAATCCATATTATCCCAAATCATCGTGGCTATTTGATCTCTCAATTCGTCAGTTTTTTCAACTACATCATCAGAAGGAGAAATTTTTAATGGATCACCGACTCTAACCATTAAATTATTTCCACCAATTTTATAATTATTATTAACTGCAAAAGGTACAATTGTAGCACCCGTTTCTTGTGCAAGTGCAACAGCACCTAATTTAAAATCTAACATAAATTTACCTGTTCTATTTCTGGTTCCTTCAGGGAAAATAAAGACATTGGTCCCATTTAATATATGTTGTGCTAATTTATCCTTTGAAGCTTCCCTACTTTTCGGATCATTTCTATCTACAAATATGCACCCTGTTTTCCTATATAAATATCCTCGTTTTAATGGCAATAATGTTGAACTTGCTAAATAGTGAGTTGGACTCTTTTCAGTAGCACACATAATAGGAAATTGATCTAACGATCCTAAATGATTTGATACATATATCATACCTTTTTCTGAATTTTTTGGTATTTTTTCCTTATTTATAATAATTGGTTTATATGCCAATTGGAAAAATGGTAATCCCACTTTTAATGATTTTACATATGATCTTTCTTGTTTTTCATTTTGTTCCTTATCAAAAGGTAAATCTTTATAGTAATTTTGCAAATCTAAAAAATATTGCTCTTTCTCCTCATCAGATAAAGCTAATTTTTTTTCCTTTTTTAATGGTTCAAAAGTGTTCTTATTTACATAACCTTTAATAATTTTATAGGCATCCCATAAAACAGTTGTTTTTTTGACATGTTCATTTTCTAAAACATCTTGATTCCACTTTGTTGAAATACATACAACATCTGCAATAGTTGATATTTTATCAATATTTTCTTTTTTATCTTCAACCATTACATCAATACCTAATTTTTTACAAATTTCATACTTTTCCGAGTCACTGTTATCTTCAGAACAATAATTGATACTATCATATTTTATACCATTTTTCTTTAACCAATATTCTAACATTTTCCTAAAAAGCTGGCCTTTGGCATTTTGTTTAGTTGTATGAACCCTACCAGTTATTATATGAATTTCATGCCCATCTTCTCGAAGCTTATCAATAACAGCCTTTGCATCTTGTCTTATATTTTCTTGTAAACAATATTTCCAGATATACTTAGTCCAAAAGCTATCTCTTTGACTCCTAGTAACACCAAATATATCAGAAACGTCATACTTTGTATCATCAATTACAGAGTTTTCACCAAAATACTTTTTACCATATTTAAGTTGATAGCTTTCTAAATCTGTTAATACGCCATCAACATCAAAACCTATTTTTGCCATTTTTACTCCTCCTATTAATTTATTTTTTTACCTTTGTTTTTGCCTTTTCTTCTTCTTTTAGTTTTTTATGATTTATTTTTCCCAATAAAGTTTGTGGTAACTCTTCACAATATTGGATTGATGATGGAATTGAGTATTTGTCAAGATTTTTCTTGCACAATTCCATTATTTCTTCATTAAGATATTCAGATTCTGCATATCCATTTTTTAAAGCTATATATGCCTTCGGAACTTCTTCTTTATAAGGATGATAAACTCCTATAACAGCACAAGCCGAAACTGCTTTATGTTCTTCAATTACTCTCTCTATTTTATTTGGATAAACATTAACACCGCTTGAAATTATCATATTTCCCTTACGTTCACTAAAGAAAAATTCTCCATCCTTGCAATATCCTAAATCTCCAGTATGTAACCAGCCATCTTCATCTATTGCTTGTTTTGTTTCTTGTTTTTCATTATAGTAACCCTTCATTACTGTAGGGCCATTAATACAAATTTCTCCAACCTCTTCATTTTGTAATTCCTCACCTGTTTCAAGGTCACAGATTTTAATATTTGTCTTAATCATTGGTATTCCAATTGTATTTGGGCTTTTCATACTTTCATCTGCAAAGGTAACACCAGCTACAGCCTCACTCAAGCCATAACCCTTACATAATTTCGCATTTGAACCATTTTCCTTTGAAAATTGATCAACGCTCTTTTCAAATTCATCTTTTGTAGTTGATCCTCCAGAAACTAAATACTTAAATGATGAAGTATCAAATTCTTTTAATTTTCCCTCTTCCTTTAATTTATTAACATTAGCGACTAGTCCCTTAAAGAATGTAGGTACTGCTAAAATATGGTTTACTTTATATTTAGATATTGTTTTATGAATATTTTTAACATTTACTTTAGGTATTAAAATTACTTTAGCACCAAATGATAGGGGCAAATGAATCGAACTACATAATCCAAATCCGTGGAAAGGAGGCATAACATCAAGCATACTATCTCCTCTTTCAAATTTTTTCGTATTATATTTAAACTGTTCAACCATCGAATTAAAATTATCATTTGTTAGTTCTACTAACTTTGACTTACCACTTGTACCACCAGTTTCCATAATAATTGCTGTCCTATTTGGATCATACGTAGTACGTTTAGGAGTAAGATTTTTACCCTCTTTTAAGAACTTACTAACCGGAATTATCTTTTCATCATAATGAACATCAGGCGACTTTTTAGAATGATTATATACAAATTTCTTAATTACTGACATTGAATTCCCAGCTGGGACAACAACTGTTTTATTTAAAGATTTACATTGTTTTATACTATTCAATTTTTCAGATGTTGCATCTATCGTTATCATCATTTTAGCCTGAGTTTTATCTATTATACTTTTTATTTCATTTTCACTTTTCAAAGGATGTAACATTACTGCCTTAGCACCAATATTAATTAAGGCATGTTGTGCTGCAATAACCTCAGGAGTTGAAACCATAAGCAAGACAACTGAATCATTTTCACCTATACCATTAGCTTGGAAACTTGTTTGAAATCTATTAGTTAGATTTTGTAAATCGTTATATGTAAAATTTCTATTAAAATAGCTAAGCGCAACTTCATCTTCATGTCCTCTATTGTTACTTTCAACATATTCAGTTATTGTTTTATTAGGTGCTTTATATGAAATAATTTCATCATAAGAATAGTTTTTAAGCCATTCTTTATCTCGAGATGGATAATTAGTTTTTGGTCCCTGAATAATTCCTTCTATTAACGCCTTTTTATAAACATCTGATTTAATATCAAAACTTAAGTCTTCTCTCTTTAGTAAACTCTCAACTAATTCTTTGTTTGCTTTAAAATTTTTTATCACTTCTATATCCCCCTTTGAAATTAGACAGATTATACCACAAAATGGTAAAAATTGCAAGTTTTACACCGTTTTGCTATTTAATTATAAAACTCATTATTAAAAATATCTATACATATTACATAAATTTACACGATTTTTTGATAAATTTTAAACATCAAAAAGAGAGTGTATTTCTACACTCTTATATAATCATTATACTATTATAGATACTGTTTTAAATTCATATTCATATATCGGTTATTTTTATTATTAATTTGTTCTAACAATATATCCCTTACTTTATTAGCTAGTTTAAAATCAGCTATACTTATCTCATTATTATCTAATGCATCTTTTAATTCATCTTCATCTAAGATTTCTAACTTATCTTTTATTTTTGTAACATCTATAAATAAATCATCATAATATGGTATCCCAGATTCACTATCTAATCCATTTTCTAAACTAACATCAAAGTAATATTCTAGTATTTCCTTATTATTATTAAAAAATACTCTCATCGCATAATTTTCATTTTTAGGTATAACCTCCATAATATAATAATTATTATCAATTACACATAACCCGTTTGATAATATAAAAGGTTCCTTAATATCAATAATTTTTTTAACTGAAATATAACAATCTTCTAGATTAAAATATATCTTCAATTCATATTTATTAACCCCTCTTAAATATGTTTTACTAATTAATTTCTTTCTCATAAATCCTCCTTTTTATACAGAAAAAAGTGTATTTCTACACTTCTTGGATAACTGTTATAATCATTGGTTTAGATTCTGTTTCTTTATAAAAGAACTTTCCTAAAACATCTCTTACATCAGTTTTTATTTTAGAATAATCTACTCTAGGCATATTAGGTACAATATTATCACTTATAACTGTACGAGCTAATTCTTTAGTCTCAAGTAATAAATCTTGACTTTCTTTGACATAGATAAATCCTCTAGTAAGTATTTCTGGACCACCTATTATTTCCTTTGTTTTCTTATCAAGAGTACAACTAATTATAACTATACCATTAGAACCTAACATTTCTCTATCTTTTAGGACTAAATCTCCTACATCTTCTTGACTTTTACCATCTATTAGGGTGTCATCAACTTCTATATGTTCATTAGTTGGTGTAAGTTTACCATTAACAAATAAAGCTACATCTCCATTTTCCTTTAATATAATATTATCAGATTTAATACCTACATCTTCTGCTACTTCTGCATTAGCATATTGTTGTCTATATTCTCCCTTTACTGGAAAATAATATTTAGGATTCATTAAATTAATCATCATCATTAAATCTTCTTTTGATGCATGATGTAAGAGATGTTTTTTACTAGATAAAGAAACTGCATTAGCTCCTAACATAGCAACCTCATCCATCAATACTGCCATTCTAGTTTCTATTCCAGCATAACTAGGTTCTGTTATGAAAATAGTATCAGTTTCTATTATTTTTATATATTTATCATAACCTTTAATTATACGCTCTAAATTTGCAAAAGGTTTTTCTTTTTCATCAGAAATTAATACTACAACATTTTTCTCATTAAGATTACTCAAATCTCCAATTTTATTTTTATCAATTGTCAAATAACCTTCCTTAATAGCATTGTTAACTGTCTTTTGAAGGGTCTTACCCATTATTACAATTTTTCTATTTGTATTGCTAACCTCATTGAATATTTCTTGAATTCTATAAAAATGGGCAGGCATAACAGTTGCTATTATTCTATTTTCATTCTTATATAAAACTTCTCTAATAAAAGCACTTACACGATTATTTGGACTAGTATGTCCTGGTCTATCTGCATAAATTGATTCACTAAGTAAACATAATACCCCTTGTTTTCCAACATATGCTAATTTACCTATATCAGTTTTATAATTACCAACCATAGTGGCATCAAAAGTAAAGTCTCCAGTATATACTATTGCTCCATCTTTTGTATATAAAACAAAAGCTAAGGCATCAGGTATTGAATGGGTCACACTAATTGGAAAGATACTATTTTTACCAAAATTGATCTTATTATGTGGTTTTAACTCTATTAATTTATATTTTTTAATTTCTTTTTCTGTAAGTTCATTTTTCAATATTTCTAAAGTAAGTTTTGCACCATAAACAGGTAATGTTGGAATAGTTTCTAATAAATCAGGAACTGCTCCCATATTACTATCATGTCCATGTGATAAAAATACTCCCTTTACTCTTTTCTTATTTTTTACAATATAGTCGAAGCTAGGAATAATATAATCAATTCCAAGATTTCTATCATTATCAAATTTTAAACCGGCATCAAAAATGAAGATATCTTTATCAACTTCAACAACATACATATTTTTTCCATTTTCATTTAGTCCACCTAGACTAAATATTTTAATTTTACTCATTTTTTCTCCTTTCTTAATTTTGTTATAAGGTTAACAAACCTCTACATTATATCAAAATTGCTATTATTTAGCAAGTTTTTCTAAAGCCTCTTTAGCAGCATTTTGTTCTGCTTCTTTCTTACTATTCCCTAGCCCTTTACCATATACAATATCATCTATCACAACCTCAATTGTAAAGGTTTTATCATGAGCTGGTCCTTCTTCTTTTACTAAATTATAAAATAAACTCTTTTGCTCTGTTTGAACATATTCTTGTAATGCTGACTTGTAATCACTAAAGAAAGTTATATTAGGATCTTCTATATATGGAACTACAATATTAAGAATAAGCCTTCTTACAGTAGCATAACCTAAGTCTAAATAAATTGCTCCCATAATAGCTTCAAATATATCAGCAACTATTGCTTTTTTATATTTTCCACCTTCTCTTTCTTCTCCATGTCCTACTTTTATAAATGAAGGAAGACCTAACTTCATACTATATTCATATAAAGCATTTTCACATACATAACTTGCTCTAACCTTAGTCATTTCTCCCTCATTATCATTATGATTAGAATATAAATAATCTGCCACTACTAAATCTAAAACAGCATCTCCTAAAAACTCTAATCTTTCATAATCTTTTTTTGCTTTATGTTCATTAGCATAAGAAGAATGAGAAACAGCAACACTATATAAACTCTTATCTTTAGGTTCGATTTTTAATATTTTAAATAATTCATCCATATTTTTCACCACACTAATTATATCAAAAATATAAAAAATAGTATAGAAAAAAATACTTTTCATATACTTAATTGTAAAAAGGAGGAAATATGAATAAAAATGATATAAGAAAAAAAATTAATGATAGTAAAATTAAAAAAGCTGAAATGGTTAAAAATATAATCGTAGGAAGTTCTAGTCTACTTTTATTAACTCCTATATATTTAGCAAATATGAATGAAGAAAGTATTCCTACAGCTATTTTTACAGCAATAGAAATTGGTGCTTTATATATACCTATCAAGGCTATTAAGACAATAAGATGTGAAAAAAGAAATTTAAAACTATACAAAAAAGAGTTAAATAACACCCCTACTAGTAAGGAACAAATAAAAATTAATGATGCATATAAAATTGTAATAGATGATATGAAAGAACAAGAAAAAATTACTCCTGATGTTAAGGAAAAACAAAAATTAAATAAATTAAGAAAAAAAGTTAATAGCATTTGTAAATAATGCTATTTTATTTTAGTATAGAATTGCTATTTTTTATTAATTATAGTAAAATTGTAATACGGTGATGGTATGAAAAAAGGACTTATATTTTTAATTAAAATATATCAAAAAATTCCTGGTAATTTTCATAATATGTGTCGTCATACTCCAACTTGTTCCAATTATGCAATTGATGCAATTAATGAATATGGAGCAGTTAAAGGTAGTTTTATGAGTTTTAAAAGAATATTAAGGTGTAATCCATTTGGTACAAGTGGATATGATCCTGTTATAAAAAGGAGAAATAAAAATGAAAAATAAAATAATGTTATTAGTTTTAGGAGTTTTTGTATTAAGCTTTGCAACTGGTTGTAAGAAAGACAACATGGAAGATATTGATATAGCGGTTACTAATTATCCTAATGAATTTCTAGTAGATAGATTATATGGTGAACATGCAAAAATAAATACTGTATATCCTGATGGTGTTGATATAGCAAATTATAAAATAACTAGTAAACAAAAACAAAACTATAGTGATATGGAATTATTTGTCTATACTGGATTATTAGAAAAAGAAAGAGATTTAGCTGGAGATTTGTTAAACTTAAATAAAGACTTAAAAATAATAGATACATCATATGTATTGGAAACAGAATACTCTACTGAAGAATTATGGCTTAACCCTTCCTCTCTACTTATGATGGCCCAAAATGTTAGACTTGGACTAAAAGAATATATAACAAGCAATTACTTATCTAAGAAAGTTGATAAAGCATACAACAAATTAAAAATTGAATTATCAGAGTTAGACGCTGATTATCATCTTACAGTAGAAAACACAGATAATAAAGTAATTGTCACCTCAGACTCTGCACTAAAGTTTTTAGAAAAATTTAATCTAAAAGTTATTTGTCTAGATAATGATTCTACAGAAAAAGATGTAGAAGAAGTAAAAAAATTAGCTGATGATGGAACTATTAATTATATCTTCACATTTAAAGATGAAAAACTATCACCAAATGCAGAAGAGGTTATTAAATATAATAACAATATTAAAAAACTAGAATTAAATAAGATTGACAATATATCAGATAATGATAGAGATGAAGGTAAAAATTATATTACATTAATGAATGAAAATCTAGATTTATTAAAACAAGAATTATATCAATAAAAAAGTCCAACCTAATGTTGGATTTTTTTATAAGTTTAACTAACTAAAGATAGGATTAATATAGAAGTTATTAATAGTATAATCATTATATACTGACTAAATGTAATTTTTTCTTTTAATATAATCCTTGATAGTAAAAGACTAATCATAATACTGCCTGCTGATATAATGGTAATAATTGATAACTCACCTGTAATCATTGCATAATTTACCATTAGGACACAAATTATATCAGATAAGGCTGCTAATAAAAGATATTTCTTTTGAGGTATATTTTTAAGTTTATTAAAAGAAATTTTAGGACTTAATAAAAAGAACAAACTTAACACTATTAATGCAACAATTGAAATATTAAATTGAAAGAAAAAAGAATCGGAAAAATCTACAATAAAATACTTTTTAAGTAATTGAGTTATCCCGTTTAATAAGGAAAACAATAAAGCAAAAATTAAACTTTTGATATTTCCTGTTTTATCATCTACTACCTTTTTAGATAATAAGTAACCCAAAATTAAGATTATTACTCCTAACATTATTTGAAGAAAAGTAAGTTTTTCATTAAAAAAGATAATACCACCTATAATAGGAATTAATACATTTAACTTTGTAATAGGTAAAATTTTTGAAACATCACCATTTTCTACCGCTTTAACATAACAAATAAAGCCTAATTTTCCTGTTATGAATACTGGTAATACCTTTAATAAATTTATAATTGATATATTTAATATAAATCCAGGATATAAAATAATACATACAATTATACAAAATACATACTGTATAAAAATCATAAAAAATAAATTGTTCAAACTACTTGGATTATCTATTTTTTTATTAAATATTGAAAAAAAACTACCTATAAAATTACCAAATAAAGTATAAACTAACCACATACTTATTTACCACCTTTTATTAAACATACTGTATAAAGTATAACCTACTATAAAACAAAAAGGAATACCTATTAAGTATTCCTTTCATATATTTTATCATTTTTACATTTAGATATTTTGAATTATTTTTTAAATTTTACTTTTACATCAGTCTTTTTATTTTTCTTATTATCTAAAGAGCTTGAATCTACTACATTAGATATTTCCTCTTTTATAAGAGTTGTAAACTTGTGGTGGGTCTTACCAAAAGATCTGAAACATTTATAATTATTATAACTTAGAGCAACATCTAATAATATATTTTCTTTAGTAGCTTCTTTTGTGTAATTACCACTATATGATTTATTTAAAGCTTTTATCATTATAGAATACTTTCTATAAATATCATCAAGACTAGTATTATCTTCATTTTCAAATTCTTTAGAACATAGATTTATTAATTCTGTTGCTTCTTCTTTATCCATATATTTTTCTAAGTCCTTAATAAAATCCTTATTATTACAACTTGTAAATTTTTCTACTAAGTCATTAAGACTTATTTTTAAAATAGAACAAAATATTTGAAGATCTTGTGACTGTATTCTATGACCAGTTGATTTTTTTGAAAGACAGCTAGTATTAAACCATTCATTAAAACCTGCATCAAGGAAATCATACTTTTTATCATGACCTAACTTTGCTTTATGTTTTAATTTTAATTCTACTTCTTTTTCTCGTCTTTTTAGATTTTCATCATCTATTTTTTTATATGTTTTTTGTATCATATAATCATCAAATTTTCTTAAGGATTCTGTATTAGAATTCAACTGTTTATAATTTTTATAGCTAGAATAAAATTGATCATATATATTAAAGTCAAGTTGACCACTCAATGAATTCATATAAGCTTTTAACATTATTGAATACTTCCTATCTATGTCATCAAGAGTAGTATTATCTTCATTTTTATATTCTTTAGAACAAAGATTCATTAATTCATTAACTTCTTCTTTATTTATATACTTCTCTAAAGCATTGGTAAAATCTTTATTGTTATCTTTCATAAACATTTCTACAAATTCATCACTATTCATCTTTAAAATAGTTTGGAAAATGTTAAAATCTGCAGCTTGCACTTTATAATCTGTTGATTCTTTATCCAAAAATTTAGTATTAATCCATCCAATAAAGCCTGCATTAAGAAATTCATATTTTTTATCATAGCCAAATTCCATTCTATGTTTTAACTTTGATTTTAATTTTTCAGTCATTTCTTCACTTATTTTTTCTTTTACTGTTTTATATATTTTTTTATACATATTAGAATCAAATTCTTTAAGAACATTCTCATCGGAATTCAAAGCTTTATAATATTTATAACTTTGATGAAGATTATCGAATATAACATATTCATCACCAAGCTTTAAATGTTCCATAGAATTTATATAGGCCTTTGCCATTATAGAATACTTTCTATTAATTTCATCAAGACTACTATCGTCTTCATGGTACAATTCTTTAGAACAAAGACCTATTAATTCATCAACATCCTTTTTGTTAAGATACTTTTCTAAATCATTAACAAAATCTTTGTAATTACCATTGATAAACATTTCTATAAATTCTTTATCACTTTTTTTAAGTATGTATTTAAAATTTCCAATATCTGCAACTTGAATAAGATAACTATATGCGTTTGTTTCAAAGACATAGGAATTGAACCATTCATTAAATCCTTCTCTAAGAAAATTATATTCTGAATTCCAAGATGTAAAACTTTTTTCATAAGATAAAATACCTGAGTTAAAATACAAATTATTAGTTGCATGTAAAAGTTCATGATTAAATACTTTAGGATCATTGCATTTCAAATTAATCATTTTTAAGCCTGGGCGAAAAACCCCCGCATAGTCATTATCTATGTACTTTAGATTCATAATTTTCAATTTTTCACAGTTTTTATATAAGCTTTTAACATTTAAATATGGAACTTTTTTCTCTAATTTGACAACACTATTCAATATTCTTTTTTTATCTTTTGTACTTAAACCATCATTATTTTCTATTGCATCTTTAACATCAGAAAAATTTATATTCTCTGATATATATTTATCTAGATCTTTACTACTTTCTATATGATTAGTTTTTAACAGTGATAGACCAAGACCAACCACAAAAGAAAACTTAGCAAATTCTCTTCTTAACTCTTTTAGTTTATCACTATTTATTTTATCATTTTTCATATTATCATCTAACCCCCCCCCTATAAAATTGCTCGTATTATATCATAAAAACAACATTTTGTCAAAAAAAGAGAAAATAGTTTAATTCTCTCTGGTTATTATTTTTTTAGGTAGTAATATCACTTTACTACGATTATTAAATTTCATATTACTAATTAAATTATCTAAAGTCTTTTTATTCATTTTTCTAACTAATTCTAATTTATTATCTATAACTTTATGATATCTAATAATATCATCATAGTAATTAGCTATAGTCGAATCTATATCATCAATAGTTTTTACTTCATTAGCAATCCAAACTTTCTTTAATCTATCAACATCTTCAAGTGAAATTTCTATATTTTCTAATTCTTTTTCTATTTCATCTATTAATAAATCAGGATTTTCAGTTTCAGCATAAATTAATAAAGTCTTATAATCTTTTATTGAATCCCATTCACAACTAAAACCTGTCATTAAATGTTTATTTCTAGCATTTTCTCTAAATAATGATGATGAACCAAATAAAATAGAGGTTAACATTCCTAAATATAAATCTAATTCTAATTCATCTTTTATACCTAGACTATCTTTAGAAAATTTATATCCCAACCCTATTTTAGGAATCTTTATATTAATAGGAATTTCTTTTTCAGGTGTTAAGACTTGTTTTGGTTCCTTAATTTCTTTTACTTTAATACTCTTATCATTATTTTCTATTTTTCCAACTTTTTCTCTAATAATATCTAAGGCATTTTGCATATTGAAATTACCTACTATAATTATAAACATATTATTAGGTTTATAGAATGTATTATAACATTTGTATAAATCTTCCTTTGTTATTTGATCAACATCATCACAAGTACCAGCTATATCATATCTTCTAGGAGTTACTTGATACACACATTCTCTTAATCTATCTTCAAGAAACCATTCAGGAATATCTTCATACATTTTAATTTCTTCCTTGATTATTCCCTTTTCCTTTTCTACATTAGCATCTGTAAAATAAGGTTCATTAACATAACTTAATAAAAATTCTAAATTTTTCTCAAATTCCTTTGTACCATAACAAATATATTGGGTACTATTAAAAGAAGTAGAAGCATTAGCACCTGTACCACTTTTAGAAAAAAACGTAAATGGATCTACTCCATCCTCTTGTTCAAACATTTTGTGTTCCAAAAAATGAGCTATACCATTTGGTACTGTTATTTGCTTCTTGCAACCATTTGGAACAAATGTGTTAACCTCACTCCCATACCTAGTAGCGTATGATATAAAATAATTTTTTTTATCAAGATAAGGAATCATAAATATACCTAGACCATTATTTAATGTTTCCATATAACAACTTTTATCTAAACCTTTTAAAACAATCTCTTTCATTTAGTGATTCCCTCCAAACAATAAATAGTATCAAGTTTTATCTTTTTTGCTACCTTAACAATTTCTTCTGCACTTACCTCATTCATCTTTTTTCTTCTTAACTCTATATCATCAAGTCCTAATAACTCCATCATATAATAAGTACTTATAATAGATGATTCACTCTCTACAATATTATCTAGAGCAGTATTAAAGTATTCTTTAGCAATATTTATATCTTCTTCACTAAATTTACCTTTCTGCATCATTTTCATTTGTTGCTCTACTACTTCAGACGTTTTTTTGATATTTTCTGAATCAATTCCAGCTCTTATTAAGATAACATTATCTAATTTATTAGGAACAGCATTAATATAATAGCATAGAGAATGTTCTTCTCTTGCTACTTTAAATAATTTAGAATCAGTTCCAGAACCAAGAATAATACTATAAAGAGTTAAAGGATAATTTCTTTCATATTCACTTAGACCACTAACTCTACAACCTATGGCAAGTTTTGATTGACTATTCTCATCTGTTTCTATAACTGTTTTCTTCCTAATTCTTGTCTTTTTCTCATCAAGAAGATATTTAACTCTACACTTTTTAAATGTTTTAATCTTAAAGTTTTCTTTAATTAATTCTTCAATTTCATCAAAATCTATATTACCAACTACAAAAATATCCATTAAATCTTTATCTATCATTTTTTTATAATATGTATATAAGTTACTACTATTAACTTTATCCAAATCTTCTAAATAACCAGTTATTCTATAAGATATTGGACTATCACTATCCATATTTTCCATTAATCTCATAATACTATATAAATTAGAATCTTCTCTTAAACCTTCTAAAGCAATATTGGCATTTGTCTTTACTATATCTAATGATTTCTCATTAAACTTATTATTAGTAACATCAGGATTATATATAATATCTCTTAAAAATTCTAATGACTTTTTAAAATTACCTTCTTCTGTATATTTATCAGAAAGTGTTGATAATACTATATCTGTATTAATATAGTTACCTATTCTAGAATTATTACTTGAAATTGATGCGGCATATAAATCTTGTGCTTTTATTGCCATTTGTCTTTTTGTTTTATAATTATTAGAAGATTGGGTAAGCATATTACATAATATATTTCTCATTGTTATTTCTTGCTTTTTTATTGGTCTTCTAAATGAAACCTTTACCATTATACTTTTAAATTTATCTGTTTTAATCATATGTAGTTTATATGAACCTAAATCTCTTTTTATATATTGCATAAGAAACCTCCTTTAATTTTAATTATTCCTCTATTGAATCAAGTGCTACCTTTATCATATCATTAAGACTTTTTTCTCTATCAGCACTACTAACATGTTTTGCATCTTTTCCTATTATATCAACAATTGTTAATAAACAACTTGCTTTTTTATTAAATTTTTTAGCTAGATAGAACAAACAAAAAGCTTCCATCTCCATTGCTAAAAACTCCATATTGGTTGGATAGTTTTTGATATATTTAGAAAAATCTACATATGGATCAAATATATCACTAGTTATAATTGTTCCTTCTTTTACATTAATATTATTGGTAAGGGCAGATGATTTTATTCTATCATTTGTCTCTTTTGAAGCATCAACTAAATTTATTTTATCACCATCAAATAGTTCTGGATAATTTGACAAAGAATAAGCATTGGTTGCTAAAACCACATCTAAAAGTTCTAACTCTTTATTATTTGAACCACTTGTACCAATTCTTATAATTGTTGAAACATCATATATATTAAATAATTCATATGCATAAATTCCCATACTTGCCATTCCCATACCTGATGGAAATATAGTTACTAACTTTCCCTTATACTTTCCAGTATATGCATACATATTACGTACTTTATTAATTAATTTAACATCAGTTAAAAAATTATCAGCTATATACTTAGCTCTTAATGGATCTCCAGGCATTAATACTGTTTTTGCAATATCTTCTTTTTTTGACTCTATATGTGCAGTTGCCATAATATACCTTCTTTCTTTGTATATTATAACAAATTATTAATAATTTTAAAATAAAAGAAGTGTTATTTTTAACACTTCTAAGAATTTTCTTCTGAGTTATCTAATTGAACTAAAACCTCCCTAGGTTTAGAGCCATTAGGTGGACCTATTATATTATTTTCTTCCAATTGATCAATTATTCTAGCTGCCCTATTATATCCTAATTTAAATCTTCTTTGTAATAGTGAGGCACTTGCTTTTCCAGTTGAAATAACAAATTCAACAATTTCATTATATAGTGGATCATTATCATCAGTTCCTCCATCACTCTTACCTTTACCATCTACATTTGAACTTTTATCGTCTACTGCCTCCAAATTTAATAGGCTATCATCATATTCAGCTTTCTGTTGTTCTATTGTATGATCAATTACACGTTTTATTTCATCATCAGTTATAAAAGATCCTTGAATACGTAGAGGTGAATTCATACCAATTGGTAAAAATAACATATCACCTTTTCCTAGTAATTGTTCTGCACCTGTTTGATCAAGAATAGTTCTAGAATCAATTCCAGACCCTACAGAAAATGCTATACGTGATGGAATATTCGCTTTAATTAAACCAGTAATGACCTCAGTTGACGGTCTTTGAGTTGCAACAATTAAATGCATTCCAGCAGCACGAGCTTTTTGAGTAATTCTTAAAATAGAATCCTCAACATCTTTAGCAGCTACCATCATTAAATCGGCTAACTCATCTATAATTATTACTATATATGGCATCCTTTGTTTTTGTTCTTCTACGTTAGGATGTTTCTCATTCCATCTTTCGATATAATTATTATATCCTTCAATATTTTTAGTTTTAGAATCACTAAATACACTATATCTTCTTTCCATTTCAGCAACCATTTTATTAAGTGCAATTGCTGCTTGTTTAGGATCTGTAACAACTGGTCTTAATAAATGAGGAACCCCATTATATACAGAAAGTTCTACTACCTTAGGATCTACCATAACAAGTTTAACTTCTTCTGGAGTTGCTCTCATAAGAATAGAACATATAATTCCGTTAACACAAACAGATTTACCACTACCTGTTGTACCAGCTATTAATAAGTGAGGCATTTTATTAATTTCACAAACACCAATATCTCCCATAATACTTTTTCCTAATGGAACCATTAATTTTTTATCACTAGATGCTTGCATTTTTTTACTGTTCATCACCTCATAAAAACTTACAGGTGATGGTGAATCATTTGCAAACTCGATACCAACTGTATTTTTACCAGGGATAGGTGCTTCTATTCTAACATCTTTCTTAGCAAGTGCTAGGGATATTTCCCTATTTATAGCTGTAATTTTATTTACTCTAGTACCACTAGCTATTTCTAATTCATATTGAACAACAGTAGGTCCTACATGCACCTCTACAACTTTACCAATGATTTTAAAATCCTTTAATACTTGCTCTAGAGTTGTAATATTTTTCTCTATTAAACTTTGATCTGTACCTTTTGCTTTCTTTTTAGGCTTATCCAAGATATCAATACTAGGTAATTTATAATTTTTATTTCTATTATTTACTTTAGGTGATATCTCATTACTTTCTAAATTACCTGAATTAGAATCATTTTTTGAAACTCTTGTTACCTCATCTATACTTGAAATTTTTATTTTATTATCTTCCGTCTCATCTTCTCCATCACTAATTATTACTTTTTTATCTTTCTTATCATTCTTTAATTTTTCTTTTTTCTGTCTTGGCGTTCTATTTGCTACTTTTTCTTTTATCTTATCTACAATAGAAAATCCTGTAAATAAGGCTATTCCTAAACCTATTAATGTCCAGGCAACAATCTGCATTCCAGTATATGAAAATAATTTATCAAAAATTATAGCAAAGACTCCACCGATTATTCCTCCACCAACAGCAAGTAAATCAGAAAGCTTACCCGTTTTCATAATGGAATTAAATGCACTTACTAATTGATTAACTGTTTCTTTAAAAATAGCCATCATCTTACCATCATTTTGAACAATGAATTCTTTATGCATTAAAATTAAAAGACCTAAAATAAATATATATAATCCTATAAGTTTCGATGTAAAGAAATCAGGCCACTCTCTTTTAATAACTAAATAACCACCAATTATTAATAAGACTACTATAAATACCATATAAATAGATCCAAATAAAAATACAAAGAAAGAGTTAATAAATCTTCCTACTGGACCATACTTACCTAATCCTAGTATTGAAATTAATATATATATTACACCATATAACTCTGCACTATGTTCAAATTCTTTTTTAGTATTCTTACTCTTTTTTTTCTTTGCCATATCATATACTCCTCACTATAAAAATTATAACACTTATTTTTTTTATTGAAAAGGAAAACAAAGATAGTTGACAGTTGTTTGGAATAATATTTTTTAATATAACTATACTAATAGTAGGTGATAGTTATGAATCTTAAAAAAATACTTATTAATACAATTGGAATTTTCATACTTTGTTCTATAATACATTTTGGATATAGTACCTTTCCAAACTTTTTTACTAGTATATTCTGCCCAGTAAATGAAAGTATTTGGGAACACTTAAAAATGATATTTTCTTCTACTGTTATTTATACTCTAATAAGAAGAATATTTGTTAATGACCAAGCATTTTTAATAGAAGCATATTTAAAATCAATGCTTACTATAATAATATTATTAATTATATATCTACCAGTTAATTACATGTTAGGAGAAATTTTAATACTAACAATGATAATATTATTAATATCTATATTTATTAGTGAAGTAATTGTTTCAAAATTATCATTAAAAAAACACCATAAAACATTAAATATTATTGGTGCAATTTTAATTATTATTAATTTTATAGTATTTACATACTTAAGTTATAATCCAATAAAAGTAGGACTATTATATGATAAGCCATCAGATAAATATGGAATAGATACTCTAAATAAGTGAATCTCTTAAGAAACTATTTACACTTTTATCAAGATAGACATCAATAATACCTTTATCAACTATCTTAATAAAACCTAATCCCGTAATAACTAAATCCGTATCATACTTAACATCATATGTAGTTTTATTTAAATTTTTCAAATCATCTCTTTTATAATTTATTCTTTTAACTTTTAAATCATTAGACACAAATAGCGTAAAGCTATTTTTTTCTCCTTCAACATAATCTATTCTAATAATATCTTCAATTACTAAGCTTTGATTTTTTCTTAACTGATAAGTTCTAGGTTTTATTTCCTTTTTAGGATTTATTTTCTTTAACATATCCTTATCTACAAAGTTAATAAGTGAACCCATATCAACAAGACCAGGGGTATCTATTAAAGTTAGATAATCATTTATCTCTATTTTTACTGTATTTAGAGTTGTTGAAGGAAGTGGAGACATAGTTAACTCCTGTAAATTATTTTCTGAATAGTTCTTAATTAATTTATTTATTAACGTTGATTTACCAGCATTAGTATGACCAACTACATAAACATTTTTAGTAGTTTGGAAATACTTAATTCTTTTAAGAAGATAGTCTATATTAATATTTTTTTCAACACTAACAACTATAATTTCTTCAAAATAAACATTGTTTTCCTCAAAATATTTAATTAGCTTTTCTTCTTTTACACTTTTAGGTAAGATATCTTTTTTATTAAGAACTAATATCATTTTATTATTAATGTATTCTCTTATTTTTAATATATCTTCTTCTAGATTTAACAAGTCTGTAACATATAATACCAAATCTTTTGTAGATCCAACACCTTTTAATATTTCTAAATATTCTTCATTAGATTTTGCTACTACCTGGTATTCTCCATAATTTTTCATTCTAAAACATCTTTGACAAATATCATTTTCTAAACTAGTGGTATATCCTTCTTGTAATACATTTTCATCTTGTAAAACAACTCCACATCCACCACATCTTTTTTCTTCATTATTCATAATACTTTCCTCGTTTAAATACTCCTTTTTTACTATATCTTTTTAAAATAAAATCTTCAACTTTTCTATTTAATTTTGTTATATTCATATCTTTTTCTCCTAATGGATCAACAAGAATTGTTTTAATTCTAAAATTATTTCCTGATGCTATGTCAGTTACTATTTGGTCCCCAATCATTACCATTTCTTTTTTCAAAAGCTTATATTTATGTTTTATTTTTCTTAAACCTCTAGTTAATGGTTTCATTGCATAACCTACTGCATCAACACCTAAGGCCTTCTTATATGGTTCAGCCCTTCTATTAGAATTATTAGTAATAATAAATATTAAAAAATCATCTTGAAGTTTTCTAATTAATTCTTTAGTTTTTTCTGGACATTCTTTCTCATCAATTAATGCCAAAGTATTATCTAAATCATATATTAAACACTTAACTCCTGCTTTTTTTAACTTTTTATAATTAATACTAAAGATATCTTTTTTATACATACTTGGTCTAAATCTATTCATTAAATCACCTATTTTATTATAAACTATTATTTAGAAAAAAGCTAGTTGTTAACTTTTTGGGTTATCATTTCATCCTTATCAGTAATTGCTTCAAATCTATATCCATTATCTTTTCCATACTTAATTATGTCTTTTAAAGCATCTCTTGTATATGTTTTTATATCATGCATTAATACTACATTTACCTTATCGTGAGATAATTTACTAGTAACTGATTTATATATTTCATCTTTAGTATTATACTCTCCTGCATCACCACTATTAATATTCCAATCATAGTATCTATATCCCCTATTAACTACCTCTTTTGTTAATATACTCATAATACCAGGTTGATACTTTCTACTAACGGTATTACTAGAACCACCAGGAAATCTAATTACTTTTGGATCATTCCCAGTTAAATTTTTAACTCTATCATGGACAATTTGTAAATCATTAAAATATGACTCAACTGAATTATATACAATAGAATAATCATGACTAGCTGTATGTAGTCCTACTGTATGCCCTTCTTCATATTCACGTTTTATTAAAAAGTCAGGTCCTCGATTAGTAACAAAGAAAGTTGCTCTTACTTCTTCTTCTTTCAATATATCTAGTATTACATTCGTAGTATCGGCTCTTGGACCATCATCAAATGTTAAATAAATAGTACCAGGAGAACCTTTTTTAACTACATTTACTACCCTTTCTTTTTCTTCACTATTTCCTGAGGTGTCTCTAACTTTATACACTAGTTTATAACTACCTAAAGTAGATGTATCAACCCATCCTTCTACTTTAACTTTTTCTTTTATAGACTTATCGCAATTATCACTCACTTCATACCCAGGATCTTTAAATTTTTCATTTAAATAAATAAAAATAGTATCATTAGATTTTAACTTTATTACTGGGGATTTATTATCTCTCTTTTTAATTTTTTTCCGAATAACTGTATAATTACCAGAATTATCAACTACTGCATATTTTACATTATCTTCACTTTTAGTAACCTTTACTTTTTCAGTTATATCTTTATCATAATTATCATAAGCCGAATAAGCTTCTTCCTTATATTCACTGCCAGGACATATATTAACTGTTTTACTACTATCCTTCAATATCAATTTAGGTGGGGTTAAATCTCTTACTTTTACTACTCTAGTAACAGTTTTTGTAAATAAACCTTTTTTTATAAAATACTTAATTTTATATCTACCAAGTTTATTAGAATTAACCTCTCCATCTACCTTTATTTTACCTGTCACATCCTTGTTATGATCTAAGGCCTTATATCCAGGTTCAATATATTTTTCCTTATAGTTAAGAAGAATCGTTTTTTTATCCATTAATTTTATATTAGGCATAAATAAAAAATAATTTATACTATATAAAATTATTACTGCAACTACTATAACTATACTTAGTATTTTTATTACCTTGTTCATTTTCCTCACTCACTTAAAAACTATTATACTTACTTTTATTTTTTCTGTCTAGTTATTCATATTTATTATTCTTTATAAACTCTCTAAGTATTTTAGTTAAAGCTCTTTTTTCCATTCTAGATACATAACTTCTAGAAATATTTAATTCCTTAGCTATAACTTTTTGAGTTTTTTCTTCTGTATTATATAATCCATATCTCTTTATTAATATTTCTTTTTCTCGGTCAGTTAATACATTCATATATTCATTTAGTAATTTTATATTATCTTTTAGGCTAATATCTTCTATAAAATCTGGTTTAGGAGCTTTTAAAACATCCATTATAGAAATTTCATTACCATCTTTATCAAATCCTATAGATTCATTAATAGAAATATTCTTAGTTGTTTTATTATTACTTCTAAAATGCATTAAAATTTCATTTTCTATACACCTAGCACAATATGTAGTTATACGTACTCCTTTATTGTTTGAGAATGTATCAACTCCCTTTATTAATCCTATTGTTCCAATACTTATCAAATCATCTTGATCAACATATTTACTATCAAATTTTTTTACTATATGAGCAACCAATCTTAAATTATGTTCAATAAGTTTATTTCTAGCTTCCTTATCGCCTAATTTAGCTTTTTTTATACAAATATCTTCTTCTTCTTTTGTTAGTGGATCTGGAAATACTTGATTAGAATAAGATCCAGTTAAAAATATGCTTTTAAAAAACATAAATAATTCATATAACATCAAATCACCTAATTAAATATATGTTTTCTTTGACAATTATAGACAAATTAATTATAATATCTAACTAATAAGGGTGATTTTATGGATACTGATAGAGATATTGATATTGAACTATATGATTTAATTTTTAATGCAAGAAAAGATGATGATGCCATATATAATGATGATGGTAGTGTTAAATATATTAGAAATGTTAGACAAATCAACGAGGAATTTATGGAAGCTGAGAAATCAGTAAAGATGATGTCATATTTAATAGATCAATATGATCTTTTATATGAAAGTATGATTGATTCATATGTCAATCAACCATCAATGTATTTTTATTGTAGAAGAAATTACATTTTAGGAATGACTTTTGTGAAAACTTATGAGAAGAAGAAAAAAGTTAAAACTGAGGTTGAACTTGGTAATTTGGTAAATAAATATTGGAATGATTATTTAGAGTTTTCTGATACATATATTCATGATAAATCATTTGATGATGACTTTACCTTTTTAGGGATATATGATCAAACAGTAACTCAAGCATACAATAAAAAACAAAAAAAGAAATAGTAGGTGCTATTTCTTTTTAAAATAATCTTTTATAACATCATAATCACAATACTTTTCTCTTCTATCTTCTATAGCCATATAATTATCTCTACCTTTACCTAAAATCAAGACTAAATCATCTGTATCAGCAGTATCTAGAGCGTATTTAATAGCTTCTTTTCTGTCATTTATTCTTACATAATTCCTACATTTTTCATTACCAATCATTTGATCTATTATTTCATCAACACTTTCATATCTAGGATCATCCATTGTAAATACTACTAAATCAGCATTATGTAAAATATAACTTCCTATCTTAGATCTTTTCTCATGTTCCCTTCCACCAGCACTTCCAGTTAAAAGAATTATTCTTTTGTATTTGCCTTTGAAACTTTCTACTATATTTTTTATTCCATTTAAGGTATGAGCATAGTCAAGTATTAATTTATATTTTTGACCAAAATCAAGACTTTCTGTCCTACCCTTTATAATAGTTAGTTCTGTTATTTCTTTAATTATATCAGTAACTGTTATTTTTTCTAAAAAGCAAACAATAAAGGCAGCAGTCAAATTATATACATTATAACTACCAACATAAGGACTAACAATATGATATGTACTATCATTATATGAAATATCAAATTCAGTACTATTTGCCATTTCCTTTATATTTTCTATTTTAAAATTACTATCCTCACTTTTTCCATAAGTATATAAATTTTTATAACCTCCCTCTAACAATCTTTTACAATTTTCATCATCATTATTAATTATGATTGCTCCATCTTCACTTGTTAACTCTGCTAACTTTAATTTTGAATTAATATAATTTTCTATAGTTTTATGAATATTTAAGTGATCTTCTGTAATATTTGTAAAAATACTATATTTAAATTTAAAGTCATCAACTCTTTTATGAAGCAAGGCCTCTGAAGATACCTCCATAACTACTGTATTATAAGACTCATGTTCTAACATTGCCAAATACTTATACAATTTTTCATTAGTAGGAGTTGTATTTTGAGTTTTAATAATTTTATTATTATATTCAATACCATTAGTACCAATGTATGCAGTTTTATAACTATTATTTAGTAAACCACTTAACATAGTAGCAGTTGAGGTTTTACCATCAGTTCCAGTTATACCAATTAAAGTTTGCCTATTACTATATTCATAAAATTTAATACAAACCTCATTTAAAACCTCATTAACATTAGGAACTTTTATAATTGGAATATCAGCTTCATAATCAATATCACAAATAACTGCACTAGCTCCATTTTCTATAGCTTGAGGAATAAAATCACTGTGTTTGCAATTAAAACCATTAACTGCTACAAATAAATCTCCATCTTCTATTTCCCTAGAATCTATTTTTATATCTTTTATTAAAGTATCATAATCACAGTCTAGTAATTCATTTAATCTTTTCATATTACCACCTACTATTATTATATAGTAAAGTTATGTAAAATGAAATATTTTTATTAATATTGAATAATTTTTTATGTTATAATTCGTACAGGTGATAATATGAAGAGTATATTTATAGGTGCAGGAACTGATTTAGGAATTCACATTGATGGTTGTAGTTTGGCTCCTACACAATTAGAACGTGATATTAAAGGCTTTTATAAGGGAGAGATTGAACAATTAGAAACAGATAAAAGCATTATAAAAAGTAGAGGTTTATCTGACAGATCTAAAAATAAATATGAAATTAATGAATTTAATGAAATGTTATACAAAAAAATACTAGAAAAAATAAGACATGGATATTTTCCGATTACTGTAGGTGGAGATAAAACTGTAACAATTCCTAGTTCATTAGCTGATGCAAGATATAATGAAGAAATTGGACTTATAGTAATTGGACCTAGAGCAGATTATAATACACTAGATACAACTGATACTGGAAATATAAATGGATTTACAACTGCCTGTGTAACAGGTTTTAAAAATGAGGAATTAAGAGTCTTTCACAGAGGGGAAATAATTCAAGCATCAAAGACAGTTTTAATTGGACCTAGAAGCATGAATGATAAGGAAAAGGATAATTTAAAATATTCAGGAATAACTGTATTTTCAACAGATGATATAAAAGAAGAAGGCGCTAAACAAATCATAGAAAAAGCATTTTCCATTGCAACATATAAAACAAAAAGCGTACACATATGCTTCGATTTAGGTATTATAGGTCCAGAGGTAATATCAGGTATCTCAATTCCCATATTTGATGGTGTTGATGATAAACTAGCAATGGAACTTAATGATAGTATTTTAGAACACTTTGATAAAGTATCAGGATATGATTTAGTTGAGTTTAACCCACTTCGTGATACAGGAAGAAAAACAGAACAAATTGCTCTTAATATCTTATATAAAACAATCGAGAAAATTAATGAGTTACCAGATAAAGAAATTGAAGAAGAATATTAGTTCTTCTTTTTATTTTCTAAAAGCTTCCCTATTTTTTCCTAGGTCATTAACTATTTCATCTCTAAATACATAATAAACCTCAAGTGGTATTGATTGCATTTCATTAACATAGTTTTTTAGATCACTTTTTAATGTTGAATCATCAATTTTTGTAATTGGCTTTGCATGTTGCATTAAATAATACCCTTGTTTATTTATCATAGCATTTAATGTACCATCAATTACATATTCTTCATCCTTTATAGTAGTCTCTACCCAACTATGAAGAAATTCTGATTTATCGCTATATCCATATATATAACCAGTTACAATTTGATTAGGCACTCCTAAATTAAGCGAAATATTATATGCAAAATCATAACAATTTCCAAATCTTTCGTTATTTTCAATAAATGGAAACAAGTTTTTAACCTCTGGTAAATTAAACTTTTCATTTTTTTCTACTTTTATATCTAAAATATAATCTCCTAAATCCCTCAATTCATTTAAAAAGTCAATTTTTTCTTTATTAGATAGTGAATCTTTTGTCCATTCACTAATTCTGTATTTAATATTATAATTATCCATATCAAGTTCAGTAGCTCCTATTTGTTTTAGATACTTTATTCCCTCTTTCAAACCAGATGTATTGAAAAGTTCAGCAAATTTTTCATCTATTTGCTGACTAGTTTTAAATCTAGTATTAAATAATTCATTATAATTTTTCAAAAGTTATCACTCCCTAGTAAAAAGTAATTTTATATCATTTATTGTATCATATATTTATATAAATAAAAAAAAGAGATTATATTATTTTATAACCTCTACTTCTACTCTACATAATTCCCCATTTAAATCATATTCTTTTGAAGATAATTCCTTTTTAGTTATAGACTCTGCTAAAGTTTCTCCCATAACATAATCTTTATACATATTAATCATTTTATCTATTTTTTCATTGCCACTATAATAAACATTGATATGATCAGTTATAACAAAGTCCATTTCTTTTCTTAAGTTTTGAATGGTACGAACTATTTCACGAGCAAGTCCTTCTAATATTAATTCATCTGTTAAGTTAGTATCTAATACTACACATGTTTTAGAATCATTACTAGCTACATAACCATCTTTTACATCAATTGTTGTAATTGTATTTTCTGTTGTTAAAGCAAAATCTTCACCTTCAAGTTTTATTGTAAGCGGTTTCTTAGATACTGAGAAAGCCTCCTCACTTGATAAGTTCTTTAGTTCACCTTGTAATGATTTAATTTTTGGTCCTAATTCTTTACCTAAAACCTTAAAGTTTGGTTTTAAAGTATATGTTAAGTATTCAGTCATATCATCTTTATAAGCTATTTCTTTAACATTTAATTCCTCTTTAATTATCGAATCTAAATTTCCAATAATATCTTTAACATTTGCATCTAAAATAACTTCATTAATTGGTTGACGAACTTTAATATTAGCAGTTTCTCTAGCATCCCTTCCTAGACTACAAACATCTCTAACTAAATCCATTTTAGCTTCTACTGAATCATTAATTAATTCTTTATTACATAGAGGGAAATCAGCTAGATGAACACTTTCTTCACCAGTTAATTTCTTATATATTTCATCAGATATATATGGAGTAATTGGTGCTGTTAATTTTGCTAATGTTGTTAGAACTTCATATGTAGTTTGATATACAGCCTTTTTACTTACAGATAATTCAGAGTCCCAGAATCTTCTTCTATTTGATCTAATATACCAATTAGATAAATCATCATTTAAGAATGGAACTATTAGTTTTACAACCTTATTTAAATCGTATTCTTCATAAGCATTTACTACATTATCTACAAGCCTATTTAACTTTGAAAGTAACCATTTATCGATCAATTCTCTGTCTTCAAGTTTAATGTCATATTCTCTTGGATCAATATTATCAGCATTAGCATACATCTCAAAGAATGAATAAGCATTTTTAAATGTTGCATAATATTTAGAATATATTTCTTTTAGACCTACCATATCAAATCGTAATGGTGTCCAAACAGGAGACGCATATAACATGTAATATCTAACAGGATCTGCACCATACTCTGTCATAATATCTATTGGATTAATAATATTTCCAACTGATTTAGACATTTTCTTACCATGAGCATCAAGCATCATATCATTTACTACTACATTTTTATAACTAGATACTCCTGAGATTAAAGTTGAAATACAAAGTAAGGAATTAAACCATCCTCTTGTTTGATCTACACCTTCAGCAATAAAATCTCCTGGAAATTGTGATTCAAATAATTCTTTGTTTTCAAATGGATAATGGAATTGTGCATATGGCATAGCTCCACTATCAAACCATACATCCATAACATCTGTAACTCTAGACATCTTTTTTAAACATTTTGGACACTTAATATGTAAGTCATCAACATATGGTCTATGAAGTTCAATTTCTCTAACATCTACATCTTCTAAAACTTTTTCTTGTAATTCATCTAGAGAACCAATACACTCTACATGTCCACAATCACAAGTCCAAATAGGCATAGGACATCCCCAATACCTATTTCTTGAAATTCCCCAATCTACCATACCTTCTAGCCAGTTATTAAATCTTTTTTCTCCAACATATGCTGGATACCAATTAACTTTTTTGTTACAATCAATTATTTGTTGTTGTAATTTTGTAGTTTCAATATACCAAGCTGGTTTTGCATAATAAATTAGTGGTTTTTTACATCTCCAACAATGAGGATAGTCATGTGTTATTTTTTGTTTTTTAAATAATCTATCATTTTCTTTTAAATATTTAATAATATCTACCTCAAGATCTTTATCAGTTACTACTCTACCTTCCCAAGGTCCTACCGTATAACATCCATCTTTATTAACACTTTGTGAAAAACTAATACCATTTGACTTAGCAACTCGTGAATCATCTTCACCATAAGCAGGAGCAATATGAACTATTCCAGTACCATCTTCTGCAGTAACATAATTATCTGCTAATACTTCAAAGGCTTTTTTTTCTACTTTAGCAAAAGGCATTAATTGTTCATATTTCTTACCTACTAAATCTGAACCCTTGTATGTTTCTAATACTTCATACTCTTCGCCAAGAACTTTATCTGCTAAAGTTTTACCTACTATAAAGTTATAACCTTTAGAGGAAGCTTTTATATATTCATAATCAGGATTTACACATGTTGCAACATTATCAATTAAAGTCCAAGGTGTTGTTGTCCAAACTAATAAATAACAATCTTCATCTACTAATTTTAAAGGAACAATTACTGTATTAACGGAATCTTGTTGGTATCCTTGAGATACTTCATTTTGTGATAGTTCTGTTCCACATCTTGGACAATATGGAAGAACCTTATTACCATGATAGATTAAACCTTTATCAAAAATATTTTTTATTAACCACCATTCTGATTCAATATAATCATTAGTACAAGTTATATAAGGATTTGAGCAATCAATAAATTGGCCCATCATTTCTGTAACTTTTTTTACCTCATCAATATTTGAATCAGTTTCCTTATTACATTCCTTACAGAAATTTTCTATTCCGAACTTTTCTATATCAGACTTATTTTTAAAACCTAACTTTTTCTCTACATTAACCTCAATTGGTAATCCATGAGTATCTAGCCCTATTTTTCTTAAAACCCTATATCCTCTCATTGTTTTATATTTACAAATTGCATCTTTAATTGTTTTAGCAAAAACATGATGAAGACCCGGCTTTGCATTGGCATAAATTGGTCCATCATAGAATACATACATATCATTGTCGTTTCTATTATCTATTGTCTTTTTTAATATATTTTCAACTCCGCCCCATTCTTCTCTTATACTTTGTTCTATTTCTGATACATTTCCTGTTTTTAACTTTTCAAATTTCATATTAACACTCTCCTTTAATTTTCTATCCTATAATTACATAAGTATAATAAATAACAAATATAATTAAAAATACTACTCCTGCTTTTCTATCAAGTTTATGCGTTTTATAACTAAATAAGAATAATAGTATAGTAGAAGCTAACATTGCTATTATATCTATATAATTTATTGTAAAATGTGATATACCTCCAAACATAGTAAGTGGCAAACCTAAAACTATTCCTATATTAAAAATATTACTACCTACTACATTTCCTATTGCTATATCATACTCTTTCTTTTTAGTGGCTACAGTACTGGTTACTAATTCCGGTAGGCTTGTTCCTAAAGCTATTATAGTTAGAGAAATCAATCTCTCACTTACTCCTATTGTCTTAGCTATTATACTTGCTGAATCAACTACTGCATTACTTCCAAGGATTAAACATATTATACCAATTATTGTAAATAAAATTGATTTTAACATTCCATACTTTGGCCTAACTTCTTCTTCCTCTTCCGAGGTTTTATTTCTCATAGTTGTAAATAGATAATATACAAATATTAAAAAGAATAAAAGTATTGCTATACCATCAGACCTAGTTAAACTATTAACACTGGAATTTGATAGTATTTTATCGCACATTAATACTGAAAGCAGAGTTGATAATAAAATGGTAATTGGTAATTCTTTCTTTACTGTTGAATTCTTCACATTAAGAAAATGGATACAACTACATACTCCTAGTATCAATAATATATTTAAAATATTACTCCCAATCACATTTCCAAGAACTATATCACCTTGGCTACTTAATGATGATTTTATTGAAACGGCAAACTCTGGAGCACTTGTACCAAAGGCAACTATGGTTAAAGCAATAAACATTTTAGATAAATGAAAATTTTCCGCTAAAGATGATGCTGCATCAACAAATAAATCTGCACCCTTAACTAAAATAATAAAACCTATTATTAATATTATAATTTGAAGTAACATAAAACACCTCCTCTAAAACAAAAAAACTACTCATCCATAAGGACGAATAGTTTCGCGGTACCACCTTAATTTATAGTTATAGAACTATACACTTAATTCACTTAACGCGTGATAATCGTTTTTAGCTTATCCCTAAAACACACTTGAAAGTGATCCAAATACTACTCCTTACTCTTTTCCACCAACCAAGAGTTCTCTATGTAGGTACCATAATATTCCGTCTTTCGCATTTGCTTTACTGTTATAATATATCACAAGGTTTAAAAAAAAACAATAAAAAACGGTTGTATAAGTTTTAGCATATATAATGTGTAAAACATTATATACACTTTTTTCATAATTGAAAACATATAAACTTAACCTTGATATAATTGTAAATGCCTAAACAAGCACGAAAAAAGGTACTTTTATATATCTAAATTAAATTATATTACAGAAATATTATAATTAAAAGATAAAAATAAATTAGATTATTCTAAATAGAAAAGATATACTTGTTTTACAAATTTAATGACTGAAATTGATATAATATATCAAAAGATTGAATTAAAAGCAACTTATTACAAATATCAGGAATTACCCAATCAATTAAAAAATATTATAATAATTCTAGAAAAATATTAGAAAAAAACACCGTTTTAGCGTTAACTTCATAAGATTAATTATCACTTATTTGTGCCTATACACACTATTTGATAATCAACAAAAAAAGACCGAATGGTCTTTTTTTATTAAATTATACTCCTGCTGGATTTGCAGATTGAGTAGCTTCAATTCTTATTTTACCAGCAAATACAGTACCAGCAACACTGTTATCAGCATCCTCAGCAATCCATAAAGTTAATTCATAATCCTTAGATTGTCCAGAAGCTAATGTTCCAGACTCTAAAATTCTATTTGGATGTTCACCTAAATCACTTAACAAGTGTAAAGTAGTTGTACTACTTGTATCTTCAGGTTTAGTATCTCCAGTATATGCATTTGATGAAATCAATTGATATTTAATAAATGAATTTTTCATTAAATTTTCTGGTGTAATAGCTACATCCTTATCCTCTTCTACATCTTTATATGATTTTGCGTCATCTAAATACATTGTATATTTAGCTTCAAAGTCACCTGTATTCTTTAAAGTGAATTTATATGGTGTATAACTCTTTCCTGTTTCATCACTAACAGGTGCTGCTTTTTCTCCACTTAAATAAATTCCATCTGTTTCATTAGCATAAGTCAATTTTAAATCTCCTGCTTTAATAACATTTGTATTTTGAGCATCTAAATTTTTAGTTAACCATGCATATGTAACACCAATTAATGCTACTGCTAATACTGCTACTGCAACTATTAGCGCTGTTTGTTTTCCATTTTTTTTCATTTTTTTCTTCTTTACTTCCTTTCCTATTTTATGCACTAATTATGACACATTATTATTATAAACACAATAGTTTTTTTTATTATTTTTTTTAATTTTTTTTACTTTACAAAAAAATGACAATTAAGTCATTTTACTCTAAATCTAAAACTTCAATTTCTTCAACAACCGCTAATTGTTGTTCTATTATTAACTTTAATTTTCGTTTTAAAACTTTGATATTATGTTCCAAAGTATCGGCTTTTGTTTCTATTTTTTCTGCTTTTAATAACGCTTCATTAACAATTCTACTTGCGTTATTTTTTGCATCAGTTATAAGCATATTAGACTCTTCACGAGCCATCTTTTTTATATTATCTCCTGCCATTTCAGCTCTCATAACCGCATCTTTTAACGAATTTTCTATTTCTCTATAGTGTTTTAATTCTTCTTTTAGTTTTCTAATTTCTTCTCTTTGTTCTTTACACTTTTGAATAATTCCCTCAGTTTGAGTAATAACATCCCCAACAAAGTTATTAACCTCATTACGATTATATCCATTGGCTTCATAACTGAATTTTTCCATTAACCTCACCTCAGAATATATTTATACACATACTACCAGTTAAATTCTTCATCCTCGTCTTTTTCTTTTTTACTTGCTCTTGCTGATTTTGTTGCTGTATTATCATCGCTTATCTTTCCTTCTACATTAACATTATTCGGAGTACATAAAAATATTCCTCCACCTAATTTTTGTAAATCTCCACTTATTGCATACAAAGTACCACTAAGAAAATCTACAATTCTCTTTGCTTGATCTGGTGTTACACGTTTTAAATTAACAACTACTGCATTACGTGCTTTTAAATAATCAGCTATTTGTTGTGATTCAGAATATGCACGAGGTTCTAATAACATCATTTTAGAACCAGCTACACCTTGTTCTTCTTGGTATCCTTCGCGTGTATTAGTATAGTATTCTTCCTCAACTGCTGCTGTCTCAGAAACTTCTTCTCCTCCAAATAAATTTTTTAATTTATCTAATGCCATAACAAATCCTCCAATATGTCATATTTTTATAATCATAAAATAATTGTACCACATTTATTCATAAAAAACTATATTTTTTTAATTTTATTGATACCATATATTTGCCAAATCAACATTATTACTATTAGGTGCTGGATTTGGAAATTCAACATACATTGAAACTGGTATTTTAAAAGCATTACCAAATGCTATACAGTTACCTGGCTGTAACTCTTTTAACTGTTTTACAATTTCAATAGAAATATTTGGAACCATATTTTTAATATATTCCAAATCTTTAGGATGCATAGTTCTAAGAACAATAAAATTTGAACATTGTGAAATAACTGTGTCAGACAACTCAGAAGGTCTTTGGGTTACTACTCCTAGAAATACGCCATACTTACGTCCCTCTTTAGTTATTCTATCAAAAATATTATATCCTAAAATCTCAGTATCTTTATCCTTTTGAATATATCTATGAGCTTCTTCTACAATAATATGAAATGGAACTGATCCCCTACTATCATTTGCAACTGCCATAGAAAATATCATTTTTGATATTATTTTGGTTATTACTTTTGCCATTCTATCATCAACATAGTTAATATTAAAGTTAATTATTTGACATTTATTATTAGTCATTTTATCTGTGAAAATAGTTCTAATATAATCTTCTTTAGTTATGTATTCTGGGTAATCAAAATATGTACTTGAATCGCTATTTACTAAAGTGTGAAGCCTAACACTTAGAACATTAGCTAAGTCATATACTCTTTCACTTTTCAATATTCCTTCTGAAATCAATGCAAATTCCATTGCTTCTTCTAAATCTTTAAGTGTATAGTAACACTCATTACTTAATTTATTTCTTTGGGCATCTGCCTCATTATTTATAAAACTTCTTATAAATTCAGTAACTAATTCTATTTCTTGAAATTTTCCAGTTTTATCTATATATAAACACTGTTTTAATGTTCTAACATATCCAGGTTGTACAATTTGTGTTTCCAAATTCAAGTCTCTAGTATTAAACTTTGTTAAAATGGCAGTAACTTGATCCCTTATTTTTGTTGATGAGTCACCACTTAATAAAATGTCTTCCAAAGCTCTAGCTATAATATCATTTTTATGTTTAATTGTTTCTTCACTATCTCCTACTAAAATAGGAACTAATTTTAACGTCTTTTCAATTATAGGAAGTTGATTTGGATTAGTAGCATCTAAAAGCAAGGCTAAATCATCAACATCCATTAACCATAATGGAATTTTAACAATGTCTGTATCAGCATATTTAACATTTGTAGTATATGTTTTATATAAAAGATTAGGATTATGATTTTTTAAGTTACTAAATGCATTAGTATATTCACCAAAGGCATCAAATATTATAAAATTTGATTTTAGTGGTGGTCTTGGTGTAGAAGTAAATAACTTTTGAATTATACTTGCAACAGTACAGCTTTTTCCACTTCCGGAATTACCCAAAATTGCAAAGTGATTACTAAAAAAATTATTTATGCTAACATTAATTTTATAGTTTTGATATATATTTGAAAATCCAAAGAAGGTTTCACCATTATTTGGCTGCTGTTTTCCTAAAATTAGCTCTAATTCCTCTAATGTTATTATTCTAACACTAGATTTAAAGGATGGTTTTGATATAGATCCAGGAAGAAAATTATTATTTTTCAATTCTCCAACAATATTTACAATCATTTTTTCTTGATCAACATTAACAATTTCTCCAATAATTTTTTTAGCATTATCTTCAAAAACAACATGAAGATTAATTAAATTGGTCTGATTATTTATATCAATATTCAGTTTTACAAAAACTTGATTATCTATTATTTCAATTATTTTTCCTAACATATAGCTACACCCTCTTATTCTAATAGAGATTATATCATGAACACAAATAAAATTAAAGTATTTTGCAAGGAAAAAATTATTCTTTTTCTATAATATTAATGAGGTGATAAAATGAAGACAATTGTTAAATTAAAAAGAGAAATAAAAAAAATCAAAAAAATGGGTTTTATTGAAATAGATAAAACTAAAACAGGCGCAACAGGATTAAAAATAGAAGAATTATTAAAAATAAATGCAGGTAATTTTGAAATACCAGACTATCATGGTATAGAAATAAAAACTAAATCTTCTAAAATAAGAAAAAATATTAATTTATTTAATGCTACACCTGATAGTTATCTATTTGAAATAAAAAGATTATACAATTTATATAGCTACAGAGAATTAAAAGATTGTAAATATAAATCACTAAATTGCACAATGTATTGTGGGAGAAAATCATATGTATATAACAACATGTATTTTAATATTAAAGTAGATTATAAAGAAAAAAAGATTAGATTAATAGTTACAAATATAAATAATGATATTGTAGATGATATAACATCATGGTCATTTGATTTGCTAAAAGAAAAATTAGAAAGGAAACTTATGTTTTTATGCTATGTAGAAGCAAATAAAATTTTTTATAAAAATAAATTGTATGTGAAATATACTAATGATGAATATTTCAAATTAAAAGGATTTGATAATTTTATTCAGCTTATTGATAATGGAGTAATAGGAATATCTTTTAAGATTGGAACTTTTAAAAGTGGAAAAAGAAAAGGTGAAATTCATGATCATGGTACTAGTTTTATTATAAATTGCAATGATTTAAATTTGTTATTTAATAGGATTTGGTAACTTGTATACGGGCCCAAGGGGAATAAAAAAAAGGACCTATCTAATATAAGTCCTATACTATCTAACTGGTCGGGAAGACAGGATTTGAACCTGCAACCCCTTGGTCCCAAACCAAGTGCTCTACCAAGTTGAGCCACTTCCCGTTCTGGTGCGCTCGAAGGGATTCGAACCCCTGACCTTTTGGTTCGTAGCCAAACGCTCTATCCAACTGAGCTACGAGCGCATGTCAATCTCACCAACCATATTTATTAAAAATTTTCAAATTTACTAAGTGGTGGCTCCAGCGGGAATCGAACCAGCGACACAGGGATTTTCAGTCCCTTGCTCTACCGACTGAGCTATGAAGCCATATGGCGGTTCCAACGGGACTCGAACCCGCGATCTTCTGCGTGACAGGCAGACGTGTTAACCAGCTGCACCATGGAACCATTTGGTTGCGGGAAGAGGATTTGAACCTCTGACCTCTGGGTTATGAGCCCAACGAGCTACCGGACTGCTCTATCCCGCGATATGGCGGAGGAAAAGGGATTTGAACCACTTGCGCCACAATGTGACCTACTTCATAAAAATAATGAAGCCCCTTTAACCAGACTTGGGTATTCCTCCATAATAATTATTTAAATTTTAAAGATGGCGGAGGAAAAGGGATTCGAACCCCTGCGCCGCTCGCACGACCTGCCGGTTTTCAAGACCGGTCCCTTCAACCAGACTTGGGTATTCCTCCATAAGATTGGTGCCTAAGGCCGGACTTGAACCGGCACGAGTGTTGAAGCTCGCAGGATTTTAAGTCCTGTGCGTCTACCAATTCCGCCACTCAGGCACATGGTGACCTGTATGAGATTCGAACTCATGACCCTTTGATTAAAAGTCAAATGCTCTACCAACTGAGCTAACAGATCATATAAATAAAAATGGCTGCCTCGGTTAGATTCGAACTAACGCATGTCAGAGTCAAAGTCTGATGCCTTACCACTTGGCTACGAGGCAAACTTAAGTGGTGGAGAGAGATGGATTCGAACCATCGAACTCAATGAGAACAGATTTACAGTCTGTCGCGTTTAGCCTCTTCGCTACCTCTCCAAAAAAAATGGTGCCGAAACCAGGACTTGAACCCGGAACCTACTGATTACAAATCAGTTGCTCTACCAATTGAGCTATTTCGGCATAAATGGTGGACGATATAGGACTCGAACCTATGACCCCCTGCTTGTAAGGCAGGTGCTCTAACCAACTGAGCTAATCGTCCATTTAATCAGTTGACAGTATCAAATATACCAGTTTATGCTTTTTTTGTCAATACTCATTTAAAATTTTTTATATTTTTTTAGCTTTATTCCTTGAAATAACTTCTTTTTTTTGCTCTATCCATACTTTCATCATTTTTTCCAAAGTTGAAAATCCTTGCTTGGTTTCAACAATTTTAGCTCTCTTTTTTTTATTTAATCTATAATCAATATTTTTTATACTTAACTTAACATGGAAGTCATTATCATTAGCTTCTATAACTTTTACTTTTATGGTTTCGCCAATAGTAACATAATCCCCAATATTTCTTACATATGAATCTGATATTTCAGAAATATGAATTAACCCACTATAGTATTCATCAAGACTAACAAAAATCCCATATTTTTCTATACCAGTAACACAGCCTGCTATAATTTTCCCAACCTTATACTTGTTATTACTCATGACTAACGCACCTTCCAAGGGTATTATATCAAAGATTGATGATTAATACAAGAAAACTATATAATTGGCTTTACTTAACCAAAGTAAAAATGTATAATTTATCTAGGTGATTATTTATGGAGAAAGAAGATACTTTAGAAAAAATAAAAAATGTGATTGAAAAAATAAAACCATTTCTAATTAGTGATGGTGGTAATTTAGAATTTATAAAATATGAAGACAATATTGTATATGTAAAACTTTTGGGTGCTTGTGCAGAATGTGGAATGTTAGATATAACACTGAAGGATGGTATTGAACAACTTATTATAAACGAAGTTCCAGAAGTTAAAGAAGTTATTAATGTAGATTAGTTTTTATAACCAATCTACTTTTTTTATTGCTATATTTTGATTAATAATTAAATAAATATTTTTTAGGAAATCTTCATAGGCCTCTACTTTTTTTATTATTGCAAGTATTTCTTTTTCAGATTTGTTTTTATTCACAATATCATCATACTTATCAAAATAGAATGTTGGAAATAACATTCTTCCATATAACAATTTATAAATATAACTATTCAAATTAAGTTTTTGTAGATATTTGCTTATTTTTATATAGTCATAATCATTAGTAAAGAATAAATATTTTAAATATTCTGATATATCCCTACTCCTATGATCTACAATCAAATTAATTGGACTATTAAATTCTTTAGTTGTAATCCTTTTATGTGAAAGCACTATATCATCTAAATCACTATCTTCAGCAAAGCAATTTCTAACATACATAATTGCATTTTCAGCCATTCCTATAAAATAATTAATACTTTCTTCTAAAAGGGGATACTCACCTTTTAAATGTATTTTTTGATATTCAATATAATCAATCTTTTCAGACCATAAATAGACCCAATCTGTCCTATCAATATTAAAATAAAGCTGTGATGGAAGTAAAACTTTATAATAATTTAATAGTTCATCTTCAATAGATATTTTTTTATTACTCTTTTTGAGTAATAAATAATTTCTTCCATTAATATTTGTTATTAGTTTAGAATTAATATTACGTATAATTTGATCAAAATTTTGGTTATTTTTAATTAGGTTCTCAATTTGCTCTAATTCCTTTTCATATCTATAAGATAAAACTAAACAGTACTTATTTTTATTAATTTCAAATTCATATCTATGTATATTTTTGTGTAATGTATCTATTTTTAAATCATAAAAATATTCTATTATATTTTTCAAGGCAATCACCTCATTAAAATTTTATGCTTATATAAAAAAAAAAGAAGGAAAAACTATTTTCCTCCTCTTGAATTACTAGCTTCTGAAACATTTCCAGACTTATATGAACCAAATTCACCAACAGTTGAAATATATGTTCTATTTGCATTTGTCATTTGACGTTTTGTTTCAACATCTTGCTTTATAGAATCAACTATTGCTTTTTCTTCTTCATTTGTTGCTTTTATTTGTTTTGTACTAGTTTGAACATTTTCCAATACACTATACATTGTATTTTTTAACTGATTTTCAGATTCTTCATATTCCCTATTTACAGCTTGTTGTGTTTCTTCTGTAGCCTGTCTTTGTTCTTTTATGATACCTGAATTTTGTTTTTCCATCAAGTTTTCATTCAATGCTTGAGCTAATTGTTTTGATAACTCTAATAACTCAGTATTATCGTATTTCTTTTCTATTTCAGAAAGAACTCTTTGAGTTGCCAAATAATCTATCTCTCCATTATCAGCAGTCATGCTATCTAATATAGATTCTTCTTTCTTTTCTTCAGCATTATTAATCTTTTCTTCTACCACTACAGGTGTTCTTGAGATTGGTAAAGCAAGTTCAGTTTCTTCTTCTTTTGTATTATCTGATACAATCTCATCATTTTTACTACTATCAGTTTCAAATATACTATTAAATTCCTCTGGTAATGAAGGAACTTCCATAAGTGAAGTGTTTTCACTTTCTTTACTAGCAGTATCTTTTTCAATTTCAATATCTGGAATATTTATTTGATCTTCCTCGTTTGTAATAGGCGCTACAGTAGGAGCCTCATCAATATTAATATCAGAAAAGGCAACTTCTTGTGATGTTACAGGAGCATCCTGAACTATTTCGTCTTTTGACATTCTATATTCATCAGAAGTCAAATCATTGCTTTTATCAACATTATTTTCAGCATTAGAAAATCCTTGCTCAACATAATCGTTTATTTGATTTGACATTTCAGATAATGGCTCTAAATTGTCATTTGAAAATTCACTATTTTTATTAATGTAATGTTTACGAATTTTTCTAGGTATCCAAGTACATACTGACTTAATTTTACTAAAAACTCCTTTAGCAATTTTAATTGGTCTTCTACCGTTACTATATAATCTTTTATTTTCTTTTATCTCAATAAATGCAATCTTCATTTCTAATACATTAAGACGACTATCTATTCTATTTTTTTCATACTTATTCAACTCATTGACGTCTGCACTTTCTAGTCTTTCTTTTTTCTCATTTAACTTCATTAATTTCTTAAATGCTCTTTTTCGATAATTCATATATCTACTTTGATTATTCTGTTTACTTTTAGGTTGCATTTTCAATTTTGAGCTTGGGCCTTCTAGTACATTGTCATTATTTCTAACTACCACATTTGCATCTTTATATTCTTCAATTTCTTCAGACATAATAAACCTCCTATATTTTTATTATAATGAACACAACATTCTAGTCTTTTGAAAGTTCACGTAAAACATCTTTTATTCTATTCCATTCATTTTCATCTTCAACACCATTAAGTCTTGGTTGTCCTGTTTCACGGTCTACATTTGATACATAAACAGTTATATTACCATTATCGTCTTCTTCATTTTTTGTATATACGATATATTCCTTTTTATTATCTTTAAATTCAAATGCTAATATAACCTCTACAACTTCTTCAGATCCATCTTCAGAAACTATAGTCATAGTTTTCTTTTCAATGTCTTCCATGTTCATATTCATATTCATATCCATATATATGTCCTCCCTTTACTATTCAATATATATACATTTTATCATATTTATTAAAATTTACAATAGTTATTTTATCTTTTTTAATAAAAAGTACCTAGTACCATATGCGCAGTAATCCTTAATATAACTATCAATATATTTTATATCATTTATATTTTTAGCCTTCTTATTACTCGAATCATAAAATCCCTTTAGACGTAATTTATCATATGCATAATCACCAAATATATAATCAAACTCATAAAAATAATCTGTAACTTTATCAAGAAATTCCTCTTTATTAAAACAATCTTTATAATTTTTATCTATCTCATACTTATTATCTTCTATCTCTATAAAACTCATATTTCTACCTCTTTTTCATTATAACATAGCTATTAATTTATTGGTAGAGAAAAAAGAGATGAATCTTTTTCAATCGACGATAAATAATAGTTAGGAATACTTCCTTGAATAACCTTAACAGTTAATGGAACATCAACACTTACTTTAGATGAATCTGTAAATAATGGCATGGTAATTCTTTCCTCAACTTCAATATGAATTGAAACCTCTAGATACACACTATTAATTCCATAGGTTTCAACTTTAGTTTTTAAGTTTGAAGTAACATCACCTATAAAATTAAGTTTTAATGGGAAAACTGGTCCATTATGTGAATAGATAGCATTTGAAAGAAGAGCCCCCATTGGCATTTCACAAACTACTCCACTTTTAATCTCTTTGAATTTCATTCCCTTAAAAGTGTTAGACATATCTAATTCTTTAATATCTCCATTTTCTAAATCAACTAATCTTTTTTGAACCCTTTTAGTTGTTTTTTCTAATAACTGATTGACTTTTTTAGCTTTGAAATCTATCATTTGAATTTCATTTTTACTATTAACTGTTGTTTTAAAAATATCATCATCTATACTATTTACATAGTTTTTATCAATAGCAGAATTAATTACATAAACCCCAAACCTTTTTGCCTCAACATTTGAATATCTAAGGATAATAGGATTTAATTTTTTACCTATCATATATATACTCAATAAAGCAACAATAAGGGCTAATATCATTATCCATAATAATAACTTTAATTTCTTCATACACTATAAATTATGCAAAAAAAAGAATAATAGAAATACTATCATTCTTCATCTAGTAGTTTTTGCAATTTACTACATTCTTCTACATCCATTGCTTCAACACCATCAAGACTATATTTAATATTTAATTTTCTATATTTTTCTACACCTAGTGTTTGATATGGAAGTAGTTCTACTTTTTCTATATTTTTTAAATCTTTAATAAAGTTTTTTAATCCTAAGATAAATTCTTTATTATCATTTATTCCTGGAACAATTACAGTTCGTAACCACATTTTCTTATTTTTCTTTTGGCATGTGTACAAAAATTTCAAAGAATTGGTTATTTCCCCTCCAGTTATATATTTATACATTGTCTTATCATAGGCTTTAATATCAAATATAACTAAGTCAACATAATCTAGAACCTCATCATAATTACTAACTGAACCAGCAGTATCAATTGCAGTATGAATTTTTTCAGCCCTACATAATTTTAAACATTCAAGCAAAAATTCATTTTGAACTAATGGTTCTCCGCCAGAAAATGTAACTCCACCATCTTCACCGAAATAATTTTTATATCTTTTGATTTTTTCAACTAATTCACTTGGTGTTAATTCTACATTGTAGTCACTCACTTTCCAAGTTTCTGGATTATGGCAATATTTGCATCGTAACGGACAACCTTGTAAGAAAACTACAAATCTTATTCCAGGACCATCAACTAAACCCATTGTTTCTATTGAATTTATCTTACCTTTAACTTCTCTAGATTTTTTCATGGAATGTCCTACTAATAATTTCTAATTGTTGTTCACGACTTAATCTATTAAAATGAACAGCATAACCACTAATACGGATAGTTAATGTTGGATAATTTTCAGGATGTTCCATTGCATCTATTAATGTTTCTCTATTTAATACATTTACATTTAAGTGTTGAGAACCTTGTTTAAAGTATCCATCCATTAAGGTAACTAAATTTTTAATACGTTCTTCCTCACTATGACCCAGTGCAGTTGGGGTGATTGAGAATGTGTTAGAAATTCCATCTTCACAAACTCCTGTATATGGAATCTTTGCTACTGAATTTAATGACGCTAAAGCTCCATTTTCATCTCTACCATGCATTGGGTTAGCCCCTGGTGCAAATGCAACTCCAGCACGTCTACCATCAGGTGTTGCTCCTGTTTTCTTACCATATACAACATTAGAAGTAATAGTAAGAATTGATAATGTATGTTTTGCATTTTTATATAATTTATGACTTCTTAATTTTTCTATAAATTTATTTACTAGTTTAACACCAATTTGATCTACTCTATCATCATCATTTCCATATTTAGGAAATTCTCCTTCAATTTCAAAACTAGTTGTTATACCCTCTTCATTTCTAATTGGTTTAACTTTAGCATATTTAATAGCTGATAGCGAGTCTACTGCAACAGAAAATCCGGCTACACCAAATGCCATTAAACGATTAACATTTGTATCATGTAGCGCCATTTGACCTGCTTCATAGGCATATTTATCATGCATAAAGTGAATTATATTCATTGCATCAACATAAGTTTTTGCTACTTTATCTAATACCTTATCATAACTTGCTATGACCTTATCATATTGAAGAACCTCGTCATCCATTTTATCGATTCCATCAACAATTAAACCACCTTTTACCTCATCTACACCACCATTAAGAGCATAAAGAAGGGATTTTGCTAAATTACATCTAGCACCGAAAAATTGCATATCTTTGCCTATTCTCATTGCAGATACACAACAAGCTATTCCATAGTCATCTCCATATAAAGGTCTCATTTCATCATCATTTTCATATTGGATAGAATCTGTTTCTATAGAAACTTTAGCACAATACTTTTTAAAGTTCATAGGTAGTTTTTCTGACCATAAAATTGTTAAATTAGGTTCTGGAGATGATCCTAAATTCTTTAATGTATGTAAATATCTAAATGAATTTTTTGTAACTAGAGGCACACCTTCATTAGTAATTCCACCAATTGATTCTGTAACCCATGTTGGATCTCCTGCAAATAAATCATTATATTCTGGAGTACGTAAATGTCTAGCTAATCTTAATTTTATAATAAATTGATCAATTATTTCTTGAGCTTCTTTTTCATTAATAGTACCCTCTTTTAAATCTCTTTCTATATAAATATCTAAGAATGTAGAGGTTCTACCTAAACTCATTGCAGCTCCATTATTTTCTTTAATAGCAGCTAAATAACCAAAATATAACCATTGTGTAGCTTCTTTTGCATTAGTTGCTGGAAGTGATATATCAAATCCATATCTACTTGCCATCTGTTTTATTTCATCTAATGCTTTTATTTGCATACTTACTTCTTCACGAAGTCTTATAATATTTTCATCTATTTCCTTTTTCTCTAAATCTAATAAATCTTTTTTCTTCTCTTCTATTAAGAAATCAATTCCATATAGGGCAATTCTTCTGTAGTCACCTATAATTCTTCCGCGTCCATATGCATCTGGAAGTCCTGTTAGTAATCCTACATGTCTTGCTTTTCTAATATCAGTAGTATAAGCATCAAAAACACCATCATTATGAGTTTTTCTATATGTAGTAAACTTTTCAGCTACATCTTTATCCCATTCATATCCATAAGCAGCAAGGGATTCTTTAACCATTCTAGTACCACCATATGGATTTACAATTCTTTTTAGTGGTGCATCTGATTGAAGACCTACTATTACCTCATTATCTTTATCAATGTATCCCGGATTAAATGCATTAATACCAGACACTGTTTTAGTATCTACATCAAGTATTCCCTTTTCTAATTCCTCTTGGATTAACTTTTTACATCTATTCCAAACTTTATCTGTTTTTTCTGTTGTACCTTCTAGGAAAGATTCATCTCCTTCATATAAAGTATAATTACTTTTAATAAAGTCTTCCAAATCTATATTTTTTTTCCAACTTTCTCCTTTGAAATTTCTATAACTGTCCATAAACTACCTTCTTTCTACAATTTTTTCATAATAAATATTATAACATTAAAAAATGAGTAAAGCTATCTTTTCCACTCATTTTATTTATAATTATGATTCTTATTTACTAAAATTACATCCTCACCTATTTTAGTTATATCTTTCCATAAAACAACTGTTTCCGCTTCCTTTGAAAATGACAATAACCTTTTATTATTTTCTATCACTAATGATTCTATCGCACCAGCTTCATTAACATTTACATCAATAATACTTCCAACATTTTTTCCATCAAGTACATTAACTATATTTTTACTTTGCAAATCAGATAGCCTCATAAAATCACCTAATTAATTATATGTAATTTACTTCAATACTTTCTTCAAAGAATTAATAGCTGATTTTTCTAATCTAGATACCTGGGCTTGAGAAATTGATAACTCCTCTGCAATCTCCATTTGAGTTTTTCCAATAACAAATCTTTCATCCAAAATAAATTGTTCTCTATCACTTAAGTTATCTATTGCTTCATTTAGAGCAAGTTTTACTTCCATATCCTTACTACTAACTTTTTTATCTTCTATTTGATCACATAAGTAAATCGTATCTCCACCATCATTATAAATAGCTTCAAACATACTAACTGGTTCCTTTAGTGAATCAAGAGCATGAACTATATCAAAAGGAGTAGTCTCTAGCTCTCTTGCTATATCTTCTATTGGTGGTTCCACTCCATTTTTTAAGGCATATTCCTCTTTGTACTTTAAGGTTTTATATGCAATATCCTTTAATGATCTACTAACTCTTATACTATTATTATCTCTTAAATATCTTCTAACCTCTCCTAAAATCATTGGTACTGCATAAGTTGAAAATCTAACTCCATGATTTAAATCAAAATTATCAATTGCCTTCAAAAGTCCAACACAACCAACTTGAAATAAATCATCCATATTATCACATCTTGAAGAAAATCTCTTTATGATTGATAAGACTAGTTTTAAATTACCATTTACCAAATCTTCCCTTGCAAAAATATCATTCTCCTTCATTTTTTTAAATAATTCTGTCATTTCTTCATTTGTTAATACTTTAATATTTGCTGTGTTCACACCACTTATCTCTACTTTGTGGCGTGCCATAAAAAATCTCCTTTCATATTCTTTATGATACAAAAGGAGTTTTATTATTCATTATTTAATATTTTTATTTATTATTATCATATTTATCTAGAAATGATACCTTATTACCATTACTTTTTATACCTAGCACTGTATCTATATTTACATTTTCAGTAGATGCAAAAATATTGTAACAAACGTTAGGGTTTTTCTTTTCAAGCTCACTAATAAGATTTTTTATTTCTAATCTTTTTGATTTATCTTTTTCTGTTTTTTTCTCTGTCATTTTACAAGCACAATTAATAAATTCTAAATTATTATAATTTCTCCATGCAATAACATCTTTTTCTCTAACTAAATAAAGTGGTCTGATTAATTCCATTCCAGAAAAATTTGTACTATGTAGTTTAGGAGGCATACTTTTATATTCTCCACCATATAAAATACTTAACATAATAGTTTCTATAACATCATCAAAATGATGTCCAAGTGCAATTTTATTACACCCTAATTCTTTTGCTTTGCTATATAAAAAGCCCCTTCTCATTCTTGCACATAAATAGCAAGGATTACCATTTTGATTTTGCCTATTATCAACTACATCAAATATATCAGATTCAAACATTTCTATTTGAAGATTTAATCTTTTAGCATTTTCTATTATTTTATTTTTATTAATTTCATTATATCCTGGATTCATTACCATATACACTAATTGAAAATTTATTTTTCCATGTTTTTGCAATTCTTCTAAACATTTAGCTAAAAGAAATGAATCTTTTCCTCCAGATATACAAACAGCTATTTTATCATTTTCTTCTACTAACTTATAATCTCTAACTGCCTTAGTAAACTTTCTCCAAATATCTTTTCTAAATTTAGTAATGATACTTCGCTCTATTTCTTCATACTCTTTTAGCATGCTGTATCACTATCACATTCTTTTCCATTCATCTTAGCAATACCCCTAGTATATATTTTTTTAAGTTCAGCTTTTTGTTTTTTGTTCAATTTTTTATATGGATCTTCTTGTGAATCAACTGTTGAGATATGAATATCAACAATTTTACCATTTCTTACAAATACAACAGTTGGAAAATAAAGTCTTTTAATACTATCATCTTCTAATCCTTCATAAACAGATGCTTTATCCCCTAATATATCTAATATTTTATAGTAGTTCTTTTTACCTTTTTTTGTTGTTTTTACTTTACCATCTTCTAATACTTTTTCATCTCTAATATCTAAGGCATTATAATAATAGATATTTTTTTGATTTGTACTATCTTTGGCATCTAATAATACCTCAATCATACTTCTACACCAAGGACATGTTGGAAAACCAAAATAAATAATACCTGTTTTATTTTGTAACATATCAATTACCTCATCATCATCTAAATACTTTATTCCATTTTTTTCTTCTATATTAACATCAAAGTATTTTTTATCTGAACCAGGGTTGGTATAGCCGTTATATCTTTCGTATTCCTTTTTAAAGCTCTTTTCATCCTTTGTTACTCTATTTTTCTTTACAGTTATAAAAGTAATAATACAAATTAAAATAATTAGAAAAATAATTAATAACTTTATTCCATTTTTTTTCATAACAATCACATCCTCAAAACATCTTCTACTCTTTTTAATAAATTTTCTACATCAGTTAAAGTCCTTTTTCTAGGACCCTTAATATGCTGCTTTCTTCTTTCAACTCTACTTATATTTTTAATCTCTAATAGATAATCTATATTATCATTTGTATAAAAATTCCCATATTGATTAATACATATAGCATCTTTACATAATGCAATTGTAGCAACTCCATAATCTTGAGTCAATACTAAATCATTTTTTTTAACTTCATTTTCTATTGCAATATCTACTGAATTAGCACCAGGTGATATATATTTTACATAAGCATAATCACTATCTATAACATGATTGGTATCAATATAAATAATTACTTCTACACCATATTTCCTACCTAAAGCTGTTATTTCTTTTATATTTGGAAAGGCATCTGCATCTATTAAAATTCTCATATTAACTTTTTAAATTCCTTTGGAATTTCCGCATTAAATGTAATTTCTTTTTTTAACATTGGATAAAATATTTTTAAACAGTTAGCATGAAGATACAACCTAGAAAAATCTTTATTTTTCTCTCCATACTTACTATCACCTACTATGTAATTACCAAGACTTGCAAGCTGAACCCTTATTTGATTTTTTCTACCAGTTTCTATATTTATATTTAAAAGTGAATATTTATCATTTTCTTTGATAACTTCATAATTAGTTATTGCTTGCTTTCCTCTTTCACCTTTACTAATATAAACCAAATTAGTTTTTGTTTCTAATAAATTTGAAACTAATCTATCCTTTTTCTTTTTCATTTTACCAACTACTACTGCCCTATATTCACGTCTTTTTACTAGTTCATTCCAGTTTTTTTGTAATTTATCCTTTGTTTTCTGATCTTTAGCGAATAGTATTACACCACTGGTATCTTTATCAAGTCTATGTACAATAAACACCTTATTATTTTTATTTTTTTGTTTTAAATACATTGAAACATAGTGATATAAAGTTTTTTCTTTTTCCTTTAATGTAGAAATTGTAAGTAAACCACTTGGTTTATCAACAACTATAATGTAGTCATCTTCATATATAATATTTAAAGGTAACGTAGTATTTTTACTTTTAGTATCTATAAATATTTCTGTATTTTTTACTAATTTATAATTATATTTAGTTACTTTAGTATTGTTAATATATATTAGACCATGTGTTAGATATGATTTTATCTTTTTTTTAGACATGTCTAAATTATTATATAAATATGTAAGTAATTCACTATTTTCTTTGACTATTAACTTCATTATGATTACCTCCTAACTTCAACATCTTGCCACAATCACAAATTGCTTCAAAACTATCTAGTATATCCACATTACTAACTTCATCCTTATTGTATATGCCTCTTAACGGAATCAATGGTTTTAATTGTGTATCAATATAATTTAATAAGTTTGTATCTTGATATTTTATATTTTTAATTTTATCAAAAATACAATTAGGATCAGTAAATATATTTTTCAAAAATAAATTTTTATTCATTGAATCCATCAAAAAGCTTGCAACCTGAACCTCAATCCAGTATTTATCTTCCATTTCCCCTATTGTTTCTTTTTCTGGATTAATTTTATGCCACGTTTCTTGATTAATAAATTCACAAATGCCTTCATACAAGCGACTACTATTTTCATCTAAATTCAAATTTCTTTCACTAAGTAGATTAGAATCAACATAAAACTTTATAAAAAAGTGAGTCATTTCATGAGTTAGGCCATCAACCATTCTACATTCATCAACTTCTTTTACAATAATTCCCGTTTTATTATTTTTGTTAAAATTATAGGTTTTGCAATCATTTTCTACTTCTAGTTTTTTTAATTCATCATCTATAGAAAATCTAATAAAATCTATCTTTTTGATGATATTTTGAAAATAAGATACATCAATACCAGTTAATTTACTTAAACCATTACAATAAATATTAACGGTATCTACTACTAAATCTAAATTATTATCTTCTACTACTTTATTTGTGGAATAAATATTTTTTAATTCCTTAACAAATTGTTCCATAGTACTCACCTATTGCCTAGTATACCACAAAAATAGGCAAAATAAAAACTCTTTCCGTCATCCCAGAAAGAGTTAATTTTAATTATTATTATCCAACTTCTTTTTTACCTCATCTTTATATTCTTCAACACCTGGTTGAGTAAATGGATCTACTGAAAATAAATAACTACTAAAGACAGCTGCTAACATAAAGAAAGCTGACATTTCTCCTATATTTTCTAAAGTTATACTATCTATTGTAATAACATTAGATGGGGTGTTTCCTCTTAAGTGAGCAACACAAACTGAATCACATACTAAATTATTTATTTTATTTAGAGAAGTATTATTTATTTTTATATCATTATTATTAAGTACCTTAATAATAGTTTCGAATATTATATTATTTCCTTGTTGGATAAACTGTCCTAGAGAATGTAAATCTCTAGTATTAACTGTAGAAATGGGGAAAATTCCTTTATTATTTTTTCCTTCAGATTCACCAAATAATTGTTTAATCCATTCAGTATAATAGTACATATTAGAATTATATACACTAAAGTTTTCTATATATTTTCCCTTATTAAATTGATCTATTCTAATACTTGCATAAAGATAAGCTTCATCTATTAATTTCAATCCATTTATATATCCATTTAATAAAGCATCAATATCAAAACCTGCGACTGCTAAAGGAAAAAGATGTGCAGAAGTCATTAAACTGTATCTTCCTCCTATATCAGTTGGAATTACAAAAGATTTATAACCATACTTATTAACCTCATCTCGTAAGACTCCTTTTTCTTCATCAGTTGTAACTATAATTCTCTTTTTTAATTCAAGATCATCATACTTATCTTTCATAAAATTCTTTATAATTTGATAAATAAGTCTTATTTCCAAAGTTGTTCCAGATTTACTAATAACGTTTACAAAAATACTTTTATCTTTTATATAATCTAGCACTTCTGATAAATACTTGCTTGATAAATCATTACCTATATAAATTATTTCTGGTTTTTCTTTTTTGAAATAATTTTTAAACATTTCATAAATTGAATAACTTCCCATATAAGAGCCACCAATTCCAATAATTAATAATACATCAGCATTATTTCTTACTATTTTAGCATGCTCTTTTATTAGATTCATTTCATCATTAGAAATGATATTATTTATAAATCCTGCCATATCTTCAGTTTTCAATCTCTCAATTAGTTTGTTTTTTTTCTCTAAATCTATTTTTACTTTATCACTCATATATGTTTCAAAATCAAATTTAATCATTTAGGAAACCTTCTTTCACGTAAAATATAACATCATAGACTCCATTCTTTTTTAAAGAAAGATACTTACTGTTTACTTTTTTATCATTAACTATTATTTCGTTTTTACTACCTAAAATAACCTCAATATTATAAGTAGCGTCTTCATATTTATATACCATTTTATATCCATTAGTTAAAGCAGGTTTTATATAAAGTTTATTTCCTTGCTTTTTTATTCCTAGTATCTGTTCAACGCCAACTCTATAAAACCAACCAGCTGAACCAGTATACCAAGACCAGCCGCCTCTTCCTTCAAATCCATCTGCTTCATATATGTCAGCTGAAATAACATATGGTTCTATTTTATACTTCAAAACATCACTACCAGTAATGGATCTATTTATTGGATTTATCATTTGATAGTATTCATAAGCTTTTTCAAAGTTACCAGTTTTTATTAGGGACATTATATACCATGCCGTAGAATGAGTATACTGTCCACCATTTTCTCTTATTCCTTTTGGATAATTCATAATATAACCTGGATTATTCAAAGATTTCTCAAATGCTGGAGTAAGAAGGCTTATTAGTTTATTATCACTATCTACCAAGTTTTTCAAAACACTGTCAAGAACTAATGGTATTCTATCTTTTGGAGCAACATCACTTAAAATTGAAAAGGCCTGAGATATTAAATCAATCTTACATTCACTATTTTCACTACTACCTAATTTGTCTCCATTATCAAAATAAGCTCTTAAATAATAGTTACCATCCCATGCATGTTTATTTAAATTATTTTTTAATTTTTCATTAAATTTCAAATACTTATCTATATTAAATTCTTTATCATAAGATGTAATCACTTTAGTAAAATCATCAATAATACTATATAGGAAGAAACCTAACCAAACACTTTCACCTTTTCCTTTTATACCAACTTTATTCATACCATCATTCCAATCACCTCCACCCATAAGAGGAAGACCATGACTACCCAAAGAATCCATTGCTTTAGATAATGATAGTAATAAATGATCTAGTAGAGTTTTCTTTTCTTCACTATAACTAAATGTCATTCCTCTTTCATTTTCATGTTCCGTTAAAACATCTCCTAAAACAAATGGAACTTCTTCATCTAGTATAGAAAAATCTTCTGTAATATTTAGATAATACGTTGTTGCATAAACTAACCACAAATAATCATCTTTGTACCTACTTCTAAGACCAAAATGATTTTTTTCATGCCACCAATGTAGAACATCACCTTGAACAAACTGATGAGATGCATTTATTAAAATCTGATTTCTAGTGAAATCTTTTTCTACTAAACAAATATTCATAGCATCTTGCAATTGATCACGATATCCAAAAGCACCACTAACTTGATAAAATCCTGCTTTAGCCATTATTCTTGATGCTATGGTTTGATATAAATACCAACCATTAATCATATAATCAAAGCTTTCATCATCAGTTTTTACTTGAATATTGCCAATTAAAGACAACCAATACTTTTTAACATTATTAAATTCTTTTTTAGCGCTATTAATATTTCCATATTTACTGATTAATGTATCAATTTCATCTTCATCTTTAGTTGCACCTAGTAAGAAGACTATTTCTTTTTCTTCATTACTATTTAAAACAATTTTATTATTAATGCTTTTTACTAAAATTTTATCAGTATCAGCACCACTAATTGTTTCACTTGATGACATAAATACATTTACATCACTGTAATCAATACTATAGACATTTCTTAATTTCATGTAATTTTTATCGTTTATAAATTCACTTAAAATATGTCTTGATGTTTTTTCTTCAAAATTTCCTAAAGTAGGATTTAACCAAAATGATAAATCAATATTATGTTTTTTAGTATCATTGTTCTTAATCTTAAATATATATATTTTTACATTATCATCAGTTGCAATAAACTCTGTCAAAGACTCGCTAAAGAAATCAGTAACAGATTCTAATACGGAATACCCAAATCCATGAGTACATTTATATGGATCAAATATTAGACCATTTATTTTTAAACCTTCTGATTTGTCATTTACAACCATTTCATTAGTCCAAGATGTTATTTTATACTCTCCACTATTGTAACAATATGTATAACCACATCCATTATTGGTTATAATAGATCCCATATTTTTATTACAAATAACATTACTCCAAGGTGTTGGTGTATCACTATTAGTGATGACATACTCTCTACCATTATTTTTAAATCCACCATAGGTATTATTAAATTTTAGTTTATCATTACTAAACAGTTCGGGATTATTAATTTGAAAATTAGGCTTTTTGTAATTACTTATTTTATTATTACTTTGAAGTTTATTTATCTCATCCTCAAGTGATGTACTACTACTATCAAAGGATAGCCTTGGAACCATTTTTAATAGACTCAATTCTTCATCATTTATATCACTACTTGAAATAGTAGTAACACTTCCTGGAGTATGATAAAAACTATTTAATGTATAAATGCGATATAATTCATCTTCTATTTCTTTATTTATAATTTTAGCATATTTATCACTTTCATTATTAATAATTATCACATCAACAAAAATTGATTTACTTTTAAAATACTCAAAAGCTTTTAATATTTCAAATACGAATGATAGGTTACTTATATCAGAGATAGTAACGGATATTATTGGTCTATCTCCACTAACACCATATTTCCATAAACCGTTTTGAGCTAGGGCATTATTTTTAAGTAATTCTTTTCTTTTATCAGTAACAGATATTCTAGTTGTTTGATATAAATAATTTAACATTATGTTATATAGTCTCATTTCCCTACCTGATAAATTAAGATTCTTACTAGTTGTAATATTCATTAGATTTGATATTTGAAATGCTCTATCTATTTTTTCTTTGCTATCATATGATGAAATAATATCATTTATCTGTTCCCTACTTCTTCCAAACCCACAAATAAGATAGATGCTAACCTCACCATTTGGTGCTACCTCTACTCTATTTCTTAAGCTAATTGCAGGTTCTAACATTACTCCTGACGTATTAGTTAATTTTTGGTTTAATGCAACAGGATTTTCAGTAGTATGATTACGTCCTAAAAAATTAACTCTATTAGTTTCATATGTATAAATATCAACTGGTCTTTCAATAAACAATCTATTGACCATATAATTATTAATATTATTTACCCTTGACTTTCTAGTAATTATTAACGAATTAGTTTCATTATCATATTCACTTTGTAAAAACATATTATTAAAAACTCGGTGAGCAATATCATCTGGATTTTCAGATAAAATAGGTTCTGTATAAGAGGTAAGTTCCAATACTTGAAAATCATTACTTTCATTCTTAAATGTTATTTTTCTAATTTCAGCATGGTGATCTCTAGTCACTATTACCTCTGTTTTGGTAGTTATTAAACCGTCTTTTCGTAAATATTTTATTTTATCTGATGCAAAGACAACCTCATATCTATCTGGTTTAATATTTATAGGAGCATAGGTATTAGACCAAACTTTATTAGTATTTATATTTTTTATATATAAGAATAATCCATAGTCTTGTTCAGTTATTTTACGATATCTATTTAATTGTAGTGTTCTATATCTAGAAAAACTTAATCCTCTATCATTCATCAATAAACAATATTTTTTATTAGATAAAACACTAACTTCAGGCATATCAGATATGTGATCAAATACTCTCATATCATCTTCTATTACCTCTTTATTATAATTGTATTTTTTATATTTAGCCATTTTAATATCAATATCAGCTTTAATTTGAACCTTTTCTTTTAATAATACCTCAAAAGTTTTTACCTTAACATTTTTATGAAAATATTCCTGCATTACTCCATTTTTTAGGTAGTTAGTTATTCCCATTAGTATCATTCCTTGATGATGAGAAAAACATGCCTTTACTACACCTTTATTTGAATAGTCATAGGCTTCATAAAATCCATACTTGAAAATCATATTTAATTTTCTGAATTTCAAGATATTTTCATAAATATCTTCAGGATACAAATCTATTGCCATTAGTGATGAATATGGTGAAATAACTACTCTATCATCTTGTTCATCTCGTGCTTTCAAATATGGAACAGAAAAGCTTTTGTACTTGTAGTTAAGCGAATTATCAAGCTCATTATATGCTGATTCACTAATTCCCCAAGGTAGTTTTTTACTAATTGTTGCTGCATAACTTTTTTGACAAATATAAGCAAAATTATATGATTCATCTAATAATGTATTTTTATAGTTTTTCATAAATAACGTTGGCATAAAGTATTCAAATGAGGTTCCACTCCAAGATATTAATCCCTTATGTAAATTAAATGTTGTCAAGGATTTATCCAAACAAAACCAATGTTTACTAGGTATATCCCCTTTACAAATCGCAACATAACTAGTTAGGCGTGATTCACTAGCAAATTTATTGTAATTATAAACTGATAAATGTCCCTCATCATATTCGTATCCTATACTCAAAACATCTCTTTTTGTATATAATTTAGTAAAGTTAGTATTCTTTATTAACTTATTGCATAGTTTTACTAATTTATCTTCTTTTTTTGTATCTAAAAACTCAAGAATAACTATTAATGCCGCTACTAAATTTCCAGAATCTACTGTAGAAATAAATTTAGGATTTAAGACTTTCTTTGTCGTTGTATCATACCAATTAAATAGATGCCCATTCCATTTTTCAAGTGAATCAATAGAGGTTAAAATGTTTTCTATATAAAAAATTGCATCATCATAATTTATAAAATTAAGTTCATAAGCAGAAATAACACTAGTTAGTGAAAATGCTATATCTGTTGGTGATGTTCTATAATCCATTTGATTTTCTCTATTTTGTTGGTAATTATCAGGAATCAAATAGTTATGTTGTTGATTTAAATTATCCTTAAAATAATTCCAGGTATTCCTAGCAATATGTGTTATATCTTCTATCTTATATTCATTTAATTCTTCTTTGGATATTTCTAAATTTTTACTAACTAAGTAAACAAGTATTGGTGATAGTAAGAAAACAACAGATGATACTATCAATAAAATATTACTAGTAATAATTCCAATAATCAAAACGATAACTGAAATAATACTACTACCACTAAAATTTTTAATATAACTAACTAAATCAGTTTTAGCTGTTTTTTCAACTTCTTCTGCAGTTACCCAATTAAGCAAATTTTTATGCGAGATAAATAGTCTATACATTGATTTAATAAACGCATCTAAATACAATATTGAATAATATGGAATAGTCGCAAAAACTATTAAGGTCCTAAGTAATAATGATTTACCTCCAAACATTATATTCTTATAATAAATCGTTGTTAATTTGTTTTTCTTATTATAAAGTTTATTTTTTAAAAATATTATAATAGGTAGCGCTATTTCAAGTATTATTAAACTTAAAAATAAATATTTACATTTAGAAAATGACGTTAAAATAAGTATTAGTAATAACATAGGATACAAGAATATTCTACAAATATTATCTAATAATTTGAATCTTTCTAAAAAATTCATCGGATTCTTCACTAATTCATCTTTTTTATTTCTAATTTTAGGAAGAACTAGTTTTAACATCTGGGCATCTCCTCTAGCCCATCTATGGTGTCTAGGAACATCTGTTAAAAATTCTGAAGGGAAATTTTCATATAATTCTATATCAGCAACATAGGCACACTTTAAGTAATTACCTTCTAAAAGATCATGACTTAAAATTAAGTTATCAGGAAATGCATTATATAGAATTTTATCGCAAACTTCCAAGTCATAGATTCCTTTCCCAACAAAGTTACCCTCATCAAATAAATCTTGATTAATATTTGGGACTATTGCACTATATGTATCAAAGCCACCAACTCCAGCAAATATTTGAGAGTAAAGTGACCTATTAGTTGATTCTATATCAATACTAATTCTAGGTTGCATTATTCCATAACCCTTTACTACTTTTGTTTGTTCAGAATTTAGTATAGGTTTATTTAAAGGATGCGCCATACAACCTACTAAATCAAGAATTGAGTTAAGAACAAGATTACTATCAGTATCTAGTGTAATAACATATTTAATTTTTTTATCAAAATTAGTCAAAGTATTTACATTAAAGAACTTACTTTCTTCTTGTTTTGTAATTTTCTTAAGAAGAATTCTATTAAATTGTAATAGGGCTCCTCTTTTTCTTTCATATCCTAAATAACTATTTTCCTTTTCGTTCCAAAGTCTTTTTCTATAGACAAAATAAAATAAATCTTTCTTATATTTTTTATTAAGCATAGCAGCATATTCTTTTCCGAATTTAGATAATTCTTCATCATATGAACAAACTTTCTTATCTTCATTTTTTACATCACCAAGCAAGGTAAAATAAAGATTATCACTTTTATTAAAAATATAAAATGTTTCTAACTTATCAAAAACTTCTTTTACTTTTTGAGTATCACTAATGATTGTTGGTATTACTACCATTGTAGCGGATTCATCATCAATCTTTTTAGAATAATCTAATTTAGGTAATGGTTTTGGTCTAACAAACGCAAGAACAATTTGATTTATTATTTGCATTAATAATTGAAATATTGGAATTAATAAAATTAAAAAGCCTAGAATTCTTAGTTTTATAAAATATTTTGAAAGAATTACACTTCCTACTATTGATAAAATAAAGATAGTAATAAAATAAAAATCAAAAACAATTTTTTTATTCTTAGGTTTAAACAACTGCATACCAATATGATAGTTTTCATGATCTGCCTCATCATAAAGTCTTTCAACATATTTTATTTCATTTAATTTTGCTTTTTTTGCCAGTTTAATAAGTCTTCTGCGATACATTTCTTTTGTTTCTTTAGTCATTTTATTATAGATAGAATCTTCCATCAAATACTTTTCACACTTACTCAAACTTTCGTATAAATCTTCTATATCTAAATCAATAAATGATTTTAAGTTATTAAAAATATTAGATACTAATAAATTAGAATCGGTCCTTTCTTGATATTCATCATTAAGTAACTCTTTTAAGCTAATCCCCTTTTCTTCAAGAAAAATATTTAACTCTTTAAAAAAGTTATTAGATTTAGTTCCAAGTTCCTTCAATTGATTATTCAATTCAAATATATAATCATTCTCTTTTAAATCAATTCCACTTTTTAAGAATAAATCTATATTAATATTTTCATCATTTCTGATAGATTTTATTACTTCTGATATTTCATCTTTTGATTGTAATTTTTTATGTAATTCATTACTTATATCACATAATTTTGATACGTAAATAAATACTAAAATTATAGGAATCAATGATATTTCTTCATAGCTAAAAAAGATATTATGCTTTTTTTGATAACTATTAATTTCTTTTGTTATTTTTTTATAATCAATATTATATTCATTTTTTTCAATTAGTCTTTTCAATACCTCATATATTCTATCACTGTTTTTTAAATCTTTAGAAAGGCACTTTTTATTATCCATAATATAGTTTTTATGTTCAATAATTAAATAATAATTATCTATTATCCATTCATTAGTTATACCTACATATTCTGGCTGTTTTGTTTTATTAATTAAATAATTATAATACTCACTAATATTAGTATAATCTGATAAAAATTTCTTTATATATTTATGCATCATATCATTCTCCTATCTAGTATTTAGTATACCATGAATGATATGATATTAAAAGTTCAAAAAAAAGAAAACCTTCGACAAAATCGAAGGTTTAATTATCAATGGCGGAGTAGGAGAGATTTGAACTCTCGCGCCAGTTGCCCGACCTACACCCTTAGCAGGGGCGCCTCTTCAGCCTCTTGAGTACTACTCCAACTGCACTTATAATATTACCTTAAATTAATTAGGATGTCAACAAGAAATTATTAACTAAAATTAATTTAATTTACTACTATTACCCTGTTAGATAATTTATTGAAGTTACAAGCTTAGAGCAATTTTTGAAATAAAATAAATAAAAACCATTGTAATACAACGGTTTTACTTCATATATGGTGACCAGTACGGAATTCGAATCCGTGAATGCTGCCGTGAAAGGGCAGTGTGTTAAGCCGCTTCACCAACTGGCCAGATGGCGCCTCAACTAGGACTTGAACCTAGGACCCCTTGATTAACAGTCAAGTGCTCTAACCAACTGAGCTATTGAGGCATTTTTATGGTGGACCTGACAGGACTTGAACCTGTGACCCCACGCTTATCAAGCGTGTGCTCTAACCAACTGAGCTACAGGTCCATCAATAAGTTACTTTTACATTCTACAATAAATTCATTATTTTTGCAATAGTTTTTTTATATTTTTTTCTCGAATGCATTTATAGATTACTATAAATTTAAAAAGAAATCAAGAGTTTTATAATAATTTTTATTAAATTTGTATACATGCTATTTTGACAAAAGCCAATTAATGTGATATAATATGAACGCATTAAAGGGGGAAAATTTTATTATGGATACAAAGAAAAAAGAAGAAAGAACAAAAATTAAGAATTTAAAAATAACCAGAAATATTTCTATTCTTGGTGCGTGTGCAGCACCTATAGCTACTGCTATAACCATAACTGATCCTAAATCTGATATTTTTAGTGGTATAATAGTTATGGGAGCTTCTGCGGCAACACTAGCTTTCAATTCCTATAATGCAATGAAGTCTCAAAGAGATATTGCTGTATTAAGTAAAAAGCATAAATAAAATAAAATAATTTATTAAAAAATATTGTAATATTTTAAAGATTGCGATATAATCTTATCGTACTCTTTAATTGGACTGTTAGCTCAGTTGGTAGAGCAACTGACTCTTAATCAGTGGGTCTAGGGTTCGAATCCCTAACAGTCCACCATTATTTTAAATATTAAGTGATAATCTTATAGGTTATCACTATTTTTTTGCATTAATAAATTATATTTATATGGTTTCCTTTATTTGATTTATAAACTCACCAAATAGTCTTTTTGACTCAACTGTTATCATTCTTTCTGGATGCCACTCCACCCCTATTTGAAAAATATTATTACTACTTTCTATGGCTTCAATTACCCCATCAATACTTTTAGCAACAATTTTAAATTCCTTTGAAGCTAAAACTTGTTGATGATGATATGAATTAACTAAAATTTGACTTTTACAAATTATATTTTTGAGTTTAGAATCATTTATATTTACTACATGATTGCAGTCATAGTGATTATTAACAGCAACTAATACTTCATTAGTATTGTAAAGTGCCATAGATTGCATTCCTTGACATATACCAAAAAGAGGTAATTTATTATCTATGGCATATTTAATTAGATAATCATCTAGGCTGCTTTTATTATCACCACCAGTTAATAAAACTCCACCACATATACTTAGTAAATTTAAATTATTTTCATTAATAAGAATTGGAATAGCCCCATTATTACTTATAGCATTTAAGTAATTTTTATCTATTTCTTTAGAGTTTTCCATTCTATCTAAAACAGCAACTAATTTCATAAATTAATAAAAAAGATAGCCTAAAAGCTATCTTAATTTTCCTTTAGCTCCTTTCATACCTTTTAAACCACCATTATTCATAAAACCTTGTAATATATTTGATTCAAAAGAATGAGTCTTACTAAGTCTTTTTTTATAATCTTTTATTCCTATATTTATTAAATCATCCAATAACTCTGTAAATCTAATACCTTTTGCTTCCCAAAGATAAAATGCCAAACTACCTGGAATTGAATTTATCTCATTTATATAAACCTTTTTTGTCTTTTCATCAACTAAAAAGTCTATTCTACATACACCTGCAGATCCTAAAACTTTGAAAGCTTTACTTGCTATTTCTTCAATTTCCTCTCTCATTTTTTTAGTTATATCTGCTGGTAATTTACGATTTGCAGAAGCCATACCTTTAGATGCTGTCTTTATAGGAGCTTTAAATGAACCTTTAATTTTTCCTTTACTTCCACCAATATATTTTTCATCATATGTTAAAAATTTATCGCCAGAAATAACTTCTTCTATTTCACTAAGCTTTTGATGTTCATAATTTCCTAATACACTTATGTTGAATTCTTTTAAATTTTGAACTACTTCTTCTATCAAAATCTTATGATCATACTGAATAGCATTATCAATAGCTTCAATTAATTCTTCTTCAGATTCTGCAACTTTTATTCCAACACTACTACCAGTAGTTGCAGGTTTAATTATTAGTGGATATTTTAATTTGCTTATTTGTTTTAATACATCTTCTTCATTTTCTTTATAGTCACAATCATAAAACCATGTATATTTAGTCATAGGTAATTTTGAATCTTCAAAAATATTTTTCATATATACTTTATCTTGACCTACAACAGAAGCATATACATCTCCTCCTACAAATGGAATTCCTATTGTTTGTAAGTATCCTTGAATCACTCCATCTTCACCATTTGTACCATGCATTACTGGAAATACTATATCTATATCAGTAATTATATTTTTAGGAAACTTTTTATTTTGTAAAACATACGCACCTTTACTATAATACAAAACTACGTTTTTTCCATATTTTTTTATTAAATTTAAATCACTATACATTTCAATGTCTTTTAACATTTCCCCTGTATACCATTCTCTATCTTTTGTAATATAGATAGGAATTACATCATATTTTTCCTGATCCATCTTATTCATGGCTTGAATTGCAGAAATTATACTTACTTCATGTTCTACGGTTTCACCACCATAAATAACTCCAACTTTTATTTTCATATTAACATCTCCTATTCATTATAAGTGTCGGGTAAATCATTTTCAAATAAGGCATATACATCATCTTTAGTGTTAACTGATAAGGCACTAATAAATTTATATGCTTCTCTTACATCATTATATACTATTATATGCTCTTTATCAAAACCTTTTTCTATTAATCCTTCATAAATTGGTCTAGAATGTTTTTCACCAACTAAAACAACATAATCAGCATATTCCGCAATTTGTGTTCCAAATATTTTATTATATTCATCCTCTTTATTACCAAGCTCTATCATACCAGGAGTAACACATACTTTAATCCCAGGCATCATTCCTAAAACTTCAACAGCTCCCTTAGCACCTACAGGATTAGAATTATAAGCATCATCTATTTGATAAAAGTTACCAATACGTTTTAATTCCAATCTATGTTCTATAGAATTTACCCCTCTAACTGCATGTTGTAAATCCTTTATATCTATACCAAATTCTCTTCCCAAAGCAATTCCGGCTAAAATATTATATACATTATGTTTTCCTAATAATTTAGTTTGAAATTCATATTTTGTCTTGTCACCTTTAAATATAACTTTGAAAGATGTTCCCTTATTGTTACATTTAATATCTACGGCTCTAACATCTACATCTTTATTGTCTATACCTATCCAAACAGTCTTAACATCGTTTTTTAATTCATAACTTGTTTGTTTTTTATCATCACCATTAAGTATACCTATTCCATCACTTGGAAGAGATTCAATAAGTTCAAATTTAGCTTTCTGAATATTCTCCTCACTTCCAAAGCTTTCTAAATGAGCAGTACCAATAGTTGTTAAAATACCATATTTAGGATGAACTAAATCACATAGTTCTTTTATTTCTCCTATTACATAAGCACCCATTTCAGCTATAAAAACTTCTGTGAATTTATCTAGGTGATTATTAATTGTTATCATCAATCCATTAGGTGTATTTAAGTTTTTAGGAGTTGGCAATGTATTATATTTAATATTTAGAATATCACTAAGTATATTTTTGCTACTTGTTTTACCATAACTACCAGTTATTCCGACTACTTTTAAATTAGATCTATTCTTTAAGGTGTTTTTTGCCTTATTTAAATAGTAATAATAAACACACTTTTCATATGGTGTATTAATAATTTTTGAAATTAGAACTATAAATAAATTCATGTAACACATTATTTCAAATATCATTAATAACATCCACATATTAAAATCATTATCATAATTAAGAATGAATAATACTATTGGTATTAAATATAAAACCGTTGTTGTAAAAATCAATCTCTTTACTCTTTTAGTAATTACCAACGGTTTCTTCTTCTGTTCAGAATCTGCCCTTTCAAACAATCTATATCCCTCATATGCATAACATCCTATTAGTATTAATAAAAAGATAAAAGAAACCGTTTCTATTTTAAATATTCCAATTAAACATATAATTGTAATAAAAATTGTTACTAATTGAATATTTAAAAATTCACTTTTATTTTTTGCTATCCATTTCAAATATCTATTATTTTCGTTATATAAATTTTGTTGAAGCATATGAAGCGATTTTTTCGATTCAAATATAACAACCGTTGATATTAGTATTAAAAGTACAATATATGTAAACATATTATTTCCCCTCTCCAATAAATGCATCAACTATACTTAAAACTCTACCCAGATTTTCTAAATAGGCATAATGAGTACCTGGTAAAACTATTAAAGCAGCATCTATCATAATTTTTTCTAAATCTTGGGCATCTCTTAATGGCGCTTCAGTATCTTGTTCACCCCATATCAATAAAGTAGGCTCTTCTATTTGTCTAGCATAAACCGATAAATCTTCATTTACAGTATTAACCAAAATTTGACGCATCATTGGACTAGCTGCCTTATAGTCCCTTGAACCAATATATTTTTTCATCTTTTCACCTAGCTCATTAAGTCTAGGAAGTGTTTTTAATTTTTTTAGTAGTTTTACTTTCAAAGACAACTTTTGTTCAGTTCTTATACATGGACTTCCAAATAAAATCAATTTTTCAATAGGATGATCAGCAGAATATCTTATGGCAACTCTTCCACCAAACGAATGTCCCATAATTATAGGCTTTTTTATTTTTAGTTCTTTTACTAACTCCTCTATCAACAATGCATAATCATACATAGTCCAAGCACTTTTTGGCTCTTCACTATCACCAAATCCAGGAAAATCTATTATTGTAATTCTATATTTTTTTGATAATGGATTCCCAAGCGGTTGCATCATTTCTATATTTTGTCCCCAACCATGAAGTAAAATAATGTCTTTACCCTCACCATATTGTATGTAGTTAATATTAGTATCTTTAATCTTTACTTTCATAATTTCACCTACTCCAATTATAGCACAAGATCATATAAAATCATAGAAAAAATTAGAAACGTTAATCACCTAATTTTCCTATGAAATTCTTCAATAAACGGATTCTTATTATATATTAAAACACTATATCCCTTACATTGTAAAATATCATCTGGAATTCCATAATAATTTATAATATTATCTTTATACGCAACATTTTTTTGATCCAAAATTAAAAATATTTTTCCTTTGTGCTTCTTAGTATTATAATACCACCTCTTATCAGAATACCACTTATAGGGAGTCACACCATCTGGTGAGGTAACAACAGGAGCAACAGTAATTTTATAATCAGAAAGGAAATAAGAAATAAGAGAATTCCAACATCCACCATATCCATAATCTAAATTGTTACTTTTTAACAAATTAACTAACTCGTATTTTTCTTTTTGAACCTTTTTATTATTATCTCTTATGGTTAAGTAAGTAGTGTATAAATTAGATATCATATACACAATTATAAATGAATCAACAATATAACCTAAAATTCTATTTTTAGATACATAATTATATGAAAAGTATAAACCTGTTATTATGAAAAGTATCATATTAAATATATAGTACTTCAACTCTGATCTGTTATAAAAAAACGAATTAGAAAATATATATAATATAATCATAGTAAAAAATGAAATTATATTAAACAGTAATAAGAAATTTAACTTACTATCATTTTTTTTATAATTTTTAAATAATACAATGGGACTAATAATCATACAAACTATACACATTACCACTTTTATAATATTAGTAAAAGTAAAAAATGATATTTTGGGATAATTCCTTTTATTTTTAACAAAATATTGATTGCCTGTCATAAATGTAATATCATTATTTTTATTATCATACCCAAAAAAGTTATTAACACATTGAAAAATTGCAGATATTTTATCATCTATTTTACTTTTATCTTCTTTTTTTAGAATAATTGTTCCAGCACGTTGTTCATAGTTATAGACATTAGTTAATACTGCAAACGTGGATAAACCTAAAATTGCAGAAATTAATACAATATTTAATTTTATTATTTTTTTTAGATTTGTTTTTACAAATATTTTGATTTTTTTTTGCCTACTATTAGTAATAAGAAATATTAACCCTGCTATAAAAAAAGGAAATGTAACAGACGGAAAATATCTTAAACTAGTAGCATTAAATAAAAAAGTAAAAAGGACTGACAAAAATAAATAAACCCTACTATCTTCTTTTTCTTTTATCATTTTATAATATAATAATAACAAAAACAGTGAATTAATACATACTGTTAAATATGCATTAAATGCATAAAAATAGTCAAGTATATTATAAGAGATACCTGTAAGAAATATTACAATTAAAATAAATGTTGATTTTCTATCCAAGACTCTTTTACCAAATTGATACAATAAATAAAAGAAAATAACTGCAGTAATTAAAACACTAACTTGCCTTAACAAAAGATTATTTTTTATGAAAAATGATAGTATAAAAGTTGGTATGCTAAGTGAGAAAATCCAAAATTCATTTCCATAATACCAATTGGTAAGTAAAAGTTGTTTATCCATTAATTGATGGTGTGCTAAAACATCAGTTATAACTGAATCAGATGTTAAGATAGCTGTTGATGTATAAAATATATATATTAATGTAAAAGATATCCCTACAATACAAATCATTATCAATATTATTTTGATAATTAATTCTATTATACTTTTATAACTGTTTTTATTATTCATACTCTCACTACTTTCTACTAACTAATTCTATAAAATCTAAATGCTATTGTCAATTTCAAATTTATTATTATTTGAATAAATTACAACTAATGAAAAAATTATAATTATTCCTGGCAACATATACAAATATCTAACTGTTTGATAATGCATAGCTATAAAAAGTGTTAACAATGTGATTACCAATGGAGCTATACATATTAAAGTTTTTTTCTTTCTACTTATAATTTGGTAATTAATTAATACAATTAAAATATCAATATATATTCCCATTCTAAAGAAAATAATATTAAGTAGCCAATTATCACTAATAAACTGTAAAACATTGGTAATTGTTTTACTATTATTTTTTATTCTAATATTATCATTTTTATAACTAGTGCCAAATTCATCATATAATGTTTGATAATTGAGTTCATTAATCTTATCATCTTCTATAACATTCCATATAATATCTGTACCATATAACCTATCTTTCATTAGATAAATTGGGCTTTTAAAAAATTGTTTTATATAGAATTTTATCAATTTTTTCTTATCAATCTTTAAATTTCTTACCTTTTTATCTGTATCATCATTGTTATAATGCAATAAAAGATCAATATTATATTTATCACAATATAATTTATAATCATTCTCTGAAATAATACTTGTTAAATATTTTAAAGTATCAGAATCTAATTTTTCTGGATGATAAGTAATTAAATAATCAAAACCATGTAATATAGTCGCAATTTCAAAATTTTCTGGGGCTTTTTTTATTTTTAACACTTTAAATAATGGAACTTTTATACAAAATGAAATAGCTATAAATATAATTGTCATAATACATAATATCTTTTTTTTATTTTTTATTGAAAAATATAACAAGAAGAAAACTATTATTAGTGAAACGTAAAATCCATTAGTTCTAAAGAAAGTAACACCAATCAAAGAAAGTAACAATAAAAAGTAATGGAATTTATTTTTATTAAAATAAGAAAAGTCATTATATATAATATATAAATAAAAACTAAGTAAAGCTAGACATATAGCAAAATCTATATCTTTTAACAAAGTAACCATAACAACTCCGGTTGTTGGTAGAATAGTGAAAATTATTGGGATTAAATAAAATTTAACCAATGACATTCCCCTCTTATAAAAGTAAGACATAATAAAACTAATAATACTAGAATATACAAAGATTCTAAAATATATAAACGGTACATAGCTATTAAATATAATATCAAACAATTTTAGCAAATATGTATGAATATATGGTTGCCAATTAGAAATTGTATTTGAAGTTATTTCTAAGACTTGCATATATCCATCAGTTAAATATATATATGGATAAAATGCAAATTGATACAAAATTAAAATTATTGATACAATACAAAATAATATAATCCTGTGAGAAGTAATACTGATAGTATTTTCTTTATAATTCACCTTACTTTTTAACATGGATATAGCTTCCATAAAAATAGGAAATAACCTGTATATAAATAAGGACAATACTAAATAATATACTAAATTAACAAAATAAAAATTATCAATTAGATATTTTCCTAAAAATGAAAAACCAATATAAATACTACTAATTCCAAACATTATTTTAGATTTTGTATTAACTTTATTAAAAGCATTTATTCTATATAAAGGTAAGAATAATATAAATAACATCAATTTTAATAGTATATTTAAATTTGTAATTGGATTAAATTCTAATATTAGTAACAATAGATAGTTAAGAAATGATTTTTTATCTAAACTAAAATTAACTAAAATAAAATTAACTAGAATTATCAGCAATAAAATAAGCACATTTATAAAACTATCAAAGCTAATATAATTATTTTTAAAACTATATTTATAGTTGTAATTTTTCATTTCTTTCGCCTTATCAGTAATTTGTTCATAATCAAAATTCTTAATATTTAATTTTTTATTATTAATAAGTATAGGAGTAGTATTCTCTCCTCTTTCAAACTCCACTTCAACTAATTTTATTTTTGATATATTAATTTTATATTTCTGATTAGGCATTAAAGTAGCTTTATAAAATGATGTATTCTTATTTTGAATACTATATTCTGTTTTAAAATTATTTTTTTTAATACTTAAATTTTCATCATAATTTTTACTAATTTTTGATTTAGAACCATCTAGATAAATAGCATCAATTATTATTGGATAGTCAGAGATGTTTTCTATACTTAATTCAGTGCAGTGATATAATGTAAAACATTTATTTACTATTAATATACCTGTTATAAATGTTATTACTATTGATAAAACTAACCTTTTTTTATTAAACTTTCCGTTGTATAAAATACTTGTACTTAAATATAAAGTAATTAAAATAGAGATAACTAAAGAGATAATGTTTTTTTCATTACATACTTCATTAATAATTGATAGGATCCCTGTTAATATCAAGATTAATAATTTAACCATTTTAATTCCTCCAATCTAATCATCATATATTGCATCTGATAGCACATGATATGAATTGCGATGCTTCTGGTACAGTTTTTGAGTCCATTTTTAAATAAGAATACCAGTTCAAACAAAAAAACTAAAAATAAACTAACTGTACCAATAAACCTTAAATTTATAGCAATCGCAGAAACTAAAGCTAATATAAATAAATTTAAAAACTTGGGTTGATTTAAATACATCAAACAATAATAAATGGTTATTATTGTTAATGACATAAACATTAAGTCTTTAATATTATAGAATGCATCTCCAAATATTCTTGATGATAACACAAGAAATAAAACACTCAACAATGATAATTTTTTACATTTAAAATTAAATTTCGATAATATTTTATAAAAATAGATTAAAGATAAAAAGAAAATTAAGAATGTATAAAAATGTCTAATTAAATAAGTTGCTGAATAGTCTAATTTATAATTAAATATACTTTCAATTATCATCAAAGGAATTTGAATAGCTACTCCATAATACTTATATGTGTATAAATAAAAACGTCTTTCAACTGATTATTTACTTACTAGTTTTTCTAAATTACTTTTTTTAGAATATAATCTACGTCCACTTGCAAAAAATCACCTTTAAATATGGCCTTAATATAATATAAATTAACTAAAGAATGTTGTCTTTGTACTAGTTCATCCGTAGATACTCCATAATCTTTAAAAATAAAGCAACCCAATATAAAAATTGCAACAAAAATAATTATTACAAATTTATTCCATCTTGACATATTTCTAATTTTATCTTTCATTTTAACACCTACTGTAATAAATATACCATAAAACCAAAAAAAATTTCTACATATTGTAGAAATTAATTTTTATTTATCTTATCTATTATTTCTTCTATATGATTTCCATATTCTATAGATTCATCATATAGAAATTTAAGTTCTGGAGTATGTCTTATTTCTACCCTTTCAGATAGTTTTCCTCTGATAAAATGACTAGCTCCATTTAATGCTTCTAGAGTTGTTTTTCTCTTATCTTCATCAAGTACTGTAACATACACTTTAGCATAGCTTAAATCATTAGTAATATCTACACCTGTTACCGTAACAAATCTAATATCTTCATCCTTTATTTCAGTCATTAATATATTGCTTATTTCTTGCATAAATACATGATTTAATCTTTCTATTTTTACATTAGCCATACTAAACCTCCTAATTATCTTTTAATTTCAACTAATTCATATACTTCAATTATATCTTGTTCTTTATAGTCTTGACAATTTTCTAAAGTTACTCCACAGTCCATACCTTTTTTTACTTCTTTGACTTGGTCTTTTTCATGTTGTAGTGTATTAATTTTACCATTGTATACAACAGTGCCATCTCTAATAATACGAGCTAGAGAATTACTTTTTACAACACCATTAGTAACATGACAACCAGCAATTAGTCCTACTTTTGAGAATTTAAACATTTGTCTTATTTCTAATGTACCAATTACTTTTTCTTCATATTCTGGATCTAACATACCTTTCATTGCTTGTTCCATATCCTCGACAACTTTATAGATAATATCATAGTTTCTAATTTCAACACCATATTGTTTTGCAACATCTTCAGTTTTAGAATTAGCTCTAACATTAAAACCTATAATAATTGCATTAGATGCAGATGCTAAGACTACATCACTTTCTGTAATAGCTCCTACACTACTTCTAATAATATTTATTTTAACACCATCAACATCAATCTTTTCAAGTGAACTTTTTACTGCTTCACTACTTCCATGAACATCTGCTTTTATAATAACACTAATTTCTTTCATTCCTTCTTGAATTTGCCCAAATAAATCATCAAGGGTCATACCACTTCTATTAGTATCAGCATCTTTTGCTCTGTTTTGTCTTTCAGAAGCAATATTTTTAGCTTGCTTTTCTGTTTCGAATGCCATAAATTTATCTCCAGCTTCAGGTACATTTGATAATCCTGTTACCTCTACTGGAGTGGAAGGTAGAGCTTCTACTACATTTTGTCCTAAATCATTTTTTAATGTTCTAACTTTTCCAAATGAAGTTCCAACAACTATTGGATCCCCAATTCTTAAAGTACCATTTTGAATTAAAAGAGTAGCAACTGTACCTACTTGCTTATCTTTTTTAGCTTCAATTACTGTACCAGTTGCATATCTATTAGGATTAGCCTTTAATTCTTGCATATCTGAAACTAATAAGATATTAGATAAAAGTTCATCTATACCAAGTCCAGTTTTGGCAGATATTTTACTTATAATGGTATCTCCACCCCATTCTTCTGGAGTAAGACCATTTTCAACTAGTTCAGTCATTATTCTATCTGGATTAGCATCTTCTTTATCAATTTTATTTATTGCTACAATAATTGGTACTCCTGCTGCTTTAGCATGATCAATAGCTTCTTTAGTTTGTGGCATTACTCCATCATCTGCTGCAACAATTATTATAACTACATCTGTAATACTTGCTCCACGAGCTCTCATTTCAGTAAATGCTTCATGACCTGGGGTGTCAATAAAGGTTATTTTTCTATCACCACATTTAACTGAGTATGCACCTATTGCTTGAGTTATTCCTCCAGCTTCACCTGATGCAACACTTGATTTTCTAATAGTATCTAAAAGTGTAGTTTTTCCATGGTCAACATGTCCCATAATAGTAACAACTGGTGGACGTTCAACTAAATCCTCAACTCTATCTTCTATTTCAAAATTTTCAAAATTAGAAATATCTTTTGTTTCTTCTCTTTTTAACTCTTTGTTATAATCTGCTACCATAACCTCAGCAGTTTCAAAATCAATACTTTGATTAACTGATGCCATAATACCTAAAGCCATTGCCTTTTTAACAAGTTCAACACCGGCTACATTTAGAGCTTCTGCAAGTTCAGATATAGTCATATTTTCTTTGTAAAGAACAATATTATCATCCTTAACAGCCTCATTACTTTGTAATTTTTCACGATGTTTATAAATCTTTTTACGTTCCTTTATAAAATTACTTTTAGCCTCAGCTTTCTTTACACTTCTACTTTTTAGTTTTTGAAAATTATCATTATTATCTAAATCATATCTAGTTTGTTGTGCTAAAGCTTCAGCTTTATCTTCTACTTCTTCTTCATAATCCATATCTTCTTCATCATTAATATAATCTTCATTATCTTGAATTTCATTATCCAATAAAATAATATCTTCTTCTGTTAGTAATGATTCTTCATCATCATAAGAAATTCCTATTTTATCACATAATTTTTTAATTTCTTCAATACTTTTTTCAACGTCTTGTGCATAATCTTTCAAGTTCATAGTATCACCTCACTTTTATTATTTACAAATTTTTTCTATTTCATCATACAATGATTCTTCAATTGTACATTCAAGTCTTTTTTCTAAAATTTTATTTTTACGAGCTTTATTTAGTACCTCGATATCCTTTTTTATATAAGCTCCTCTTCCATTAGCTTTACCTGACTCATCAACAATAACTCTACCTTCAGGAGTTCTGACTATTCTTAATAATTCTTTTTTTGGTAATCTTTCCTTTGTAATTACACAGCTTCTTAAAGGAATTTTTTTCATCTTCATTACTTTTCACCCATTCTCTTTTGTTTTGTTTTTGCATTAACACTTACATCTGAATAGCTTTCCATTTGATATATCTGCATTAATAATGATTGATTTGCAGAAAAAATTGGTTTTAAGGATTTTGTAGAATTTTTATTTAAATCAACTAATTTAATTAATGTATTCTGTTGTTCTTTCGTTATTTGATAATGATTTATTCTAGGATTAGGTACATCTATGATAGCAAAATCATTATTTGGATATGCATCATAGTTACAATACCCTAAAACATCAACTATCATTGATCTATAATCAGGAATTGTTCTTCCAAAGTAATATACTTTTCTGGTTTCTGAATCAAGGTCTAGTTTTTGAAATATTTCCAGAATATTAACATCAATATCCTTTAAATGTTTGGGAATCATCTCTTGATGTATAGGATCTACATTTTCAATTTCATCAATGGCATAAAAGTTTCCAAATCTATCAATTATACCTTTATAACCCTTTTCTAATTCTTTGTAAGCAAATTTTATTATTTCCACAAAAACACCCCATTATTAATTTTCTGTTCTTAAGTTAATTCCTTCACTACTTGCTTGCTCCATAGTTTTTATATCTATTTTATATTTTGTTAATCTACTAGCAAGTCTAGCATTTTGACCTTTTCTTCCGATTGCCAATGAGAAATTATCTCCATCAGCAATTACCATTGCTTCTTGTTTTTTAGGATCTGTAATGGCAACAGTTAAATTTTTCGCAGGTGATAAAGCATTTTCTATAAATACTGCTGGATCTTTATCATATCTAACAATATCAATTTTTTCTCCATGTAATTCTTCAATTATATGCGCAATTCTGCTTCCCTTTTCTCCTATACAAGCTCCAATTGGATCAATATTAGGATTTTCTGAATAAACAGCAACTTTGCTTCTATTTCCCGCATCACGTGCTACACTGTAAAGTAATACTGAGCCATCAGAAAGTTCTGGTATTTCAAGTTCAAATAATCTTTTAACAAATCCATAATGACTTCTTGATAAAAGTATTAATAGATTTTTTCCACTATTATCAACTTTAGTAACATATACTTTAATTTGACTACCCATTTCAATTTTTTCACCAGGTATTATATCTTTCTTTGGTAAAATACCGTTAGTACGTCCTAAATCAATAAAATAATTATCAGTATCCTCAAGGGCTACAGTACCAACTAACATTTCATCTTGTTTATCACCATATTCTTCCATGATACTATTTCTTTCTGCTTCTCTCATTTTTTGAACTACTACTTGCTTTGCAGTTGATGCTGCTACACGTCCAAAATCTTTAGGAGTTACTTCTGTATCTATTGTATCACCAACATTAAGTGATTTATCTTCACGTCTTGCATCACTTAATTTAATTTCTGTTTCTGGATTAAATAACTCGATTTCTATTTCATTACCTTCTGAATCATATTCAACCTCATCTGGATAATCATCTGGTTTATCATCATCTACTACTGTTAAATATGAATAAACCTTAATATCACCAGTATCACGATTAATTAATACTTTTACATTTGTCTTTGAATTATCCTTTTTATATGCTGAGGTAAGAGCTAATTCCATTGCCTCATATACTACTTCTTTATCTATTCCTTTTTCTTTTACTATATTATCTACTGCTTTTAAGAATTCTTTACTATTCATTAGTAGCATCTCCCTTCTCTTTAGAATAAATGTCCAATTCATCATAATCTTGTTCTATTTCTCTAGCTTCATCCATTATTTTGTTAATAATTCTTGATGCTTCTGTAATCTTATCTAAATCAATAACCTCATCGCTATCAAGTTCAATGTTAAAAACAGTTTTACCTTCTACTTTCTCCTTAAAGGCATCACTAACATATATGCCTAAATCCTTAATTTTAGAATTAATTAGTGATTCAACTATTTCCTTCACAAATAACACCTCCTACATATATAAAGGAGTGGAAACTAATTCCACTCCTCCTTTCTTTAATAAATAGATTATAACACAAAATTAAAATAATTCCAACTTTTATTTTTATAACAGTCTTTTCGTAATTTATTTATTACTATTTTTATTGCTATTTATGTCAAATTTTTATGTAATTTTAATAATAAACCAAATAATTTTAGGTCGAACTATGTATTTTACAATTTAATTATGTTATTATCTAATTGGTGATGATATGAAAAATAATTCTTTTACTAAAAATATATTAAAACTACTACTTTCATTTTTAATTTTTTTTGAAAGTTCTACTATAAGATCTATACTTATTTCTATATTTAAAATAAAAAAGAAAACTCCTGGTACTTTAACTGTTCTAAGTTTTGGAGTTAACACAATAATATTAATTTTATTATTTATTATCTTTAGAAAAGACATCATAAAAGAGTTTAAAATTTTTAAAGACAATATTTCCAATAATATTGATACTGGATTAAAATATTGGATGTTAGGTTTAGCTGGAATGATGATTTCAAATATAATAATTACTTTCATTCTAAAAGGTGGAGGTGCAAGTAATGAAGAAGCCGTTCAAAAGATGATTAATTCAGCACCTTTATTCATGATAATAAATGCTGGTATCATTGCCCCAATAAATGAAGAACTATTATTTAGAAAGAATTTTAGGAATGTATTTAAAAATAATATTTTATTTATATTAGTATCTGGAATATTTTTTGGATATATGCATGTTGCAGGATCAACTAGTCTAACACAATGGCTATATATAATACCATATTCTTCATTAGGAATATCATTTGCTGTTATGTATAATAAAACAAGTACAGTTTTCACATCAATTACTATGCACTCTATCCATAATACAATCTTAACAATTTTATCAATTTTAGTATAAAAAAAACAGAAATTATTTTTCTGCTTTTTTTCTTTTTGTTTTCTTCTTTTCTATGCCTCGTTTTATTTTGCTATCAATAAAAACTAAACCTATAGAAATAACCATTTCAATTATTATAGAAACAAAATAACTTTTCCAAAAATTATCTGTCATTATCATATTATGTAAAAATATTAAATACATCAAATGATTTATTATAAGGGAAAATACATAGTTTAAATATATAAGTATTACATTACTTTTAAAATTAAGAATAATGTAATAATAAATTGACAAATTAATAAACATACTTATGAAATAACTAAAAAAATATCCTAAAAGTTCTAGAACAATTACTCTTTGATTAGTTAAATCTTTTATAAGAACTAAAAATGTAACAATAATTAGTGATGATATTAGTATTCCATATAGTGTCTCTTTAAACCCATATTTTTTAGTAATGTAATTACTTGTAAATAATATAAATGGTATTATAAATATTGAAAAAGTACTATTTATACCAATCATACTAAAAGTATAATCTTTTAATGCAACGGCAAGAGTACTAATAGTTGCTAAAAGCATTATAAATATAAAACTATCATTTTGAATTGTTTCCTTTTTCTTTGTTTTTTTCTTCGGCATAATATTAAACCTCCTTTACCATAACTAAAATCATAATACCATGTTTTTTTTTAAAATAAAATATTTTTTACTAAAAATATATGGTACAATATAATTGGTGAATAATATGAATACTAGTACTCGTACAGAAAAAAATAAAGTTATTCAAAATAAATTAGAGGAAGAAGAAAAAAGAAACAAAAGAAAAAAAATGGTTAAATTATTTATAAAAGTTACCTTTATCATATTAATTTTCTTCTTTGGAATTTATTTTTATACAAATTATACATCTACTAGAGGTTTAATAACAAAGGAAGAAAGAATTAAAAATAAAAAAATTCCAGATAGCTTTAGTGGTAGTAAAATAATACAGTTTTCAGATTTATATTATGGTTCAACAATTACTAAAGAGGAAGTAAAAAGACTAGTTAAAACTATTAATATAAGAAAACCTGACCTTATTGTATTTACAGGAAATTTAATTGATCCAGAATATAAAATCTCAACAAAAGAACAAGAAGAATTAATTAAAGAATTACAAAAATTAGATTCTACTATTGGTAAATATGCTGTATCTGGTAAGTATGATGATGATAAATATTCAACTATCCTTACTCAAAGTGATTTTAATATATTGAATAATGATTATGATCTAGTATATATGAATGATAATAATCCAATTATGATTGTTGGACTATCAAGCTTGTTGCAGGAAAAAAGAGATGCTGATAAGGCATATAGATATTATAAAGAGGAGACTCATAACTCTGATATATATACAATTACAATCACTAGTGAAACTGATGATATTGATAATATCCTAAGTGAATATAATAGCGACTTAATACTAGCTGGTAACTCAATGAATGGTCAAATAAGATTACCATTTATAGGTGGCATAATAAAAAAAGAAGGCTCAAAAAAATATAAAGATCCATATTATAAAATCAATAATACTAAATTATATGTATCAAGTGGAATTGGATCTCCAGATGCAGGATTCAGATTTATGGCAAGACCTAGCATTAATTTCTTTAGATTAACAAAAATAGATAGCTAACTAGTTATCTATTTTTACATATATATTAACTTTTCCAATTAGTTTATCAGATAAATACACATTTATATTACCTACTACATCATTATTATTATAATTTTTCATCTTAGATACTTTCATAATAGTTTTAACATTTTCCAATTCACTTTCTTTTAATGGATAAGAAAATGATTTTTTTAAATATAACTTATCCTTAAAAAAAGTTTTGTCTACATAGAAATTATCTTTATCCACTATTTTATAATTTTGATAATTATTATATACATATTCATATAGATTTTTATGAGTAATATATTCATTTCCATCATTTAAAGTAACAACAGTAAGTCTTAAATTATCTTTTTCTGCTGTTGTAACAAGAGTTCTTCCAGCACTAGGTGTATAGCCATTTTTGCCTCCTGTACAATATTCATAATCACCTAATAACTTATTTCTGTTATACCAAAGATAACTTTTGTTTTTAGTATTAGTTTCATATTTCTTTGTTTTTGTAATTTTTCTATAAATTGGATAGTTTTTATATGCATAACTAGATAAAAGTGCCATATCATAAGCTGAAGAATAATTTTTTGTTTTTTCATCAAGACCATGACTATTAGAAAAAGTTGTATCCCTCATTCCTATTTCTTTGGCCTTTTTATTCATTAATTTTACAAAATCAGCCTCATTTTTTGATACATTATTAGCTATAACCACGGCAGCATCATTTCCACTTCTTAACATTAAACCATACAATAAATTTTTAAGACTCATCTTCTCTTTATATTCCAAATATATACTAGTGCCATACATTTCTAAGATTTCCTCACCTGCTTCATATTTATCATTTAACTTTGCATTTTCTATTGCGACAGTTGCAGTCATAATTTTAGTAATTGAAGCAATAAGTCTTTTATCGTGAATGTTATTTTTATAAAGTATTCTTCCACTATCTATATCCATTACAATACTCGATTTTGCAGTATCCATAGTTTTTGCATTAACTCCTATAGAAACTAAAAAAATAAGTAAAATTAAAAAGAACATATATTTTTTCAAGAATATCACCTAAAAAAATATATGCTATTTATTTTTATTTTATTTAAATATTATCAATAATCTTCAAACAAGCACTATATATTTCTTTAAAACATTGATCAAAATCTCTTGTGTACCAAGGATCATCTATTTCCTTATCACCTAATAAATGAGTTTTATTATTATTTGGTAATAATCTATTTAAATCATATAAGTTTTCTTCATCCATACAAAATATATAATCAAAATTATAATAATCATTACTATCTATTTGCCTTGCTTTATGAATATCAAAACTTACATTATTTCTTTTTAGAACCTCCTTAACAGGAGGATATATATCATTTCCAATCTCTTCAGTAGTAGTTGCCTTTGATTCAACATAAAATTTATTATCTTTATCCAAAGCTTTCAATATATACTCTGCCATAACTGATCTACATATATTACCATGACATACAAATAATATTTTTTTCATATACTCTCCTTTATTTTAACCCCAAATAAACTAGCTATTTCAAGTAATTGATAACTTTCTATTATCATACCTTCTATATCAGTAGAATTTGCCTTTAAATTTGTAATATTACAACTAGATAAATCAATTTCTTTTAACTTTGTATTAATTAATTCTAAATTTTCCATATCACTATTATTTAAATAAAATTGTTTAAGTGTTAAATTATAAAATCTAGTATCCTTCATTTTACATTCATCAAATAAAACGCTACGCAAATTTGTATCAGCAATAGTTGAATAACATAAATTACAATTAGAAAAGAATGTATTATCTACAAAACTATTATCAATAAACATTCCTAAAATCTTACAATTTTTGAATTCTGTTCTTGTGATTTTTCTAGAGAATATTTTTAAACCTGACAAATCACAACTATCAAATATACAGTCTATAAAGTCTATATTTTCTATATTCACTTTAGAAAAATCAACTTTTTTAAAAATGCAAGAGTTAAATTCTACATCATTAATATTACTATCTTCTACAACTTGATTAGAAAATATTTTGTTTTCTATTATAGAAGTTGATAAAGATATTTTCAAATTATCCTCTAACATATTTTTATTTATTTTTGGTTTTTTTATCTTCATTATACCACCATAAAAATTATATCAAGAAAAAAAGACTATTACTAGTCTTAATAAAGTCCATGGATTTTTTGTCTGTCAACATCTGTTATATCTTGTAATTTCCATTCTCCATCCTCTTTATTTAAATTAAAAGTGATGGTATATGTAGTTTTATCTGTTACATCTTTTAATTCTTTTATCTTATAATCGATATATTTTTTTATTCCTGTGTCGTCATCTTTTGTTACAAATTCATCTTTATGTTCATCAAAGTATGCTTTAGATTTATTGATATTAGCTTGATAGTCATAAACTTCAATTTCTGCATCTACTGTTGCTGTATCATCATCTATTTTTTCATCTGTAATCTTATAAGATAAATTTTGATATTGTTTTTCCATTAATGCTTTGTAATCTTTCTTTTGTTCATCACTCATATCTGCATCACTATCTACTGTTAAATCTAGTTGTGTTAATACATCGTTATCAAGTTTTTGATACTTTCCTAAAAAGTCCTCTACTTTTTTACTTGGCGTATTAGTAGTATTAGCACATCCAACTAACATTAATAGTCCTAAACAAATGGCAAATAGTTTTTTCATTTTTCTTCCTCCTCATTTATATGATGAGAAGTTTTTATGTTTTTATACATTTTATTCTACAGTTACTGATTTTGCTAAATTTCTTGGTTTATCTATATCACAATTTCTAAGTAATGCCGTATAATAAGCAATTAATTGTAATGCTGGCACAACTACTAATGGTTGTAAAAATTTATTGACTGTAGGAACTATTATTTCATTTTCAAAATTTTGTTTTAACTGATCAGTTGCAACTAATATGCATTTAGCTCCTCGTGATGCAGTTTCTATAAGATTAGATATTGTTTTATCTGCTATATCACTATCAGTAATAATTCCAATAACTGGCATATCCTTAGTAATCAAAGATATTGTTCCATGCTTTAATTCTCCAGCTTGATATGCTTCACTATGGATATAAGATACTTCTTTTAATTTTAAGCTACCTTCTAAGCATATAGCATAATCTATTTTTCTTCCTAAAAAGAAAACATCCTCTTTATCATATATTTTCTTTGCAATTTCCTTATAACTTTTCTCTTTATCTATAACATTTTTAATAATCATTGGAAGTTTTCTGAAATCTTTTATATATTTATCAATATCTGTTATATTTCCTTTAACAAAAGCTAGTTTTAAACTAAGTAGTGAAAAGACCGATGCCTGTAAGATGTAAGCTTTGGTTGTTGCTACCGATATTTCCTCACCAGCTTCTATAAATACTGCTTTATCAGCTTCTCTTGCAATTGTAGAAGTTTTTACATTAACTACTGCTAAAGTATCTTGTCCTTCTTCTTTTGCCTTTCTGAGTGCTGCTATAGTATCAGCAGTTTCACCAGATTGAGAAACTAAAATAACCAAAGTCTTTACATTATAAATATTTTTTTTATAACGATATTCACTAGCTACTTCGACAATTGTTTTAATATCTGCATATTCTTCTAATAAATATTTTCCTACCATACCTGCATACATAGCAGATCCACAAGCTACAATGTGAATTTCCTCATATTTAGATAAATCTGGAACAGTATCAAAATCATCTAAATATTTTTTTAATGTATTTTCTAAAACAACTGGTTCTTCATTGATTTCTTTTAACATGTAATGTTTATAACCATTTTTACTTTTTGAACTAACCTCTACATCTATAGTATCTACCTTTTTTTCTAGTATATTTAAATTTTTATACACTTTAATATCTTTTCTGGTTACTAAAGCTATTTCTCCCTCATCTAAAAATATAAATTTATTAGTATAAGTATTAATTGCCGTTATATCACTTGCAAAAAAGTTTTCATTATTACCAACACCAATTACTAATGGTGAATCCTTTTTTACTGCATATAACTTATCAGGATTATCTTCTAAAATTATCCCAAGGGCATAAGATCCTTTTAAAATACTTTGCACTTTATTAATTGTTTTAATAAAATCATTTTCTAGATACTTATTAAGAAGTGCAGCCACAACCTCTGTATCTGTTTCGGAAGAAAAATTCACTCCTTCCTTAATTAATTCGCTTCTTAAACTATCAGCATTTTCTATTATTCCATTATGGACTATTGTAACTTTACCTACAGTATGAGGATGAGCATTTTTAATATTTGCTTCTCCATGAGTAGCCCATCTAGTATGAGCAATCCCAACTGTATAATTATTTAAATTTTCTTTATCTAATTTTTCTTCTAAATTTGCTATTTTTCCTACACTTTTAATTTTTTTTACTGAAGACTCATCAATTAATGCAATTCCTGATGAATCATAACCTCTATATTCTAAATTTTTAAGACCTGTTAATAATACATCTTTGGCCTTTTTATTTCCTATGTATCCAACGATACCACACATAATAAATACCTCCACTACAAAAATTTAGTGGGATATATACTTTGTTATAATTTTGATTTTATTTTTTAATATATATCTTACGACTCACTAATCCGTAGTAGCATCCGCCGAATATTTCGATAACTACTAACCTCGTCACCCGAAGGCCTGGCGCTTAAATGAATTACTACCTTTCTACTTTCATTCTAAAATTATTATACGCAAAAAAAAGAAAAGTGTATATAGTTTTTAACTTTTCTTTGATTTTTTATGAGATAAATATAAACACACAAATACTATTATCATAAATAATGAAATAAGTAAAAGTTCAGATTTGAAATAACTTACTAAATTATTATGACTAGAATCTATTGTTGTATATATAATATAATAAATTGTTCCTAAATACATTGTTACAAAGACTATTGCTACATTATATATATAGCTTTTTTTTAAAAAAATACTATCTTTAATAATTAAATCTAGTTCTACTATGAAAAGAGCTATAGTAATTACTAGATAAAATATTCCTTGCCAAGATGAAGCAAAAATAAATGGTAACATTTCTATAGTAAGAATACTATATATACATAAAGAAATAATACTAATAGTATAAAGCATATTCTTCATTTTTAATCTAATCTTTCATATTGTGGTTCATTAGGTTTCAATTCTGCTATTTCATCTTTAAACTTTTCATCAAAGTTTGGAATTTCTTTTTTTATAACGTCAGGATAAACATTTTTAGTATTCAGTATAGCCTTTCTAAAATCAAGAATATTAACTTCTTTTCTGTTTTCAAATAAAGCATTAGAAAATGCTTCCTGAACTAACGTTAAACTTACATCAGGATAACGTGAACCAATTTCATATATTCTCTTATACTCACTAGTAATATCTGTAATGAACTCCATTATTTGTTGTTTTACGAAATGAGAATACATCATTTTAGTCCCTGTTCTTTTTTCCATTTTTGGAATTGTACCGACCAATATAGAAATATTTTCATCTCTAGTAGGTTCATTTATACTAACATTTTGAAAACGTCTTACAAAAGCTTTATCCCTTAAAATATATCTTTCATATTCTTCAGTAGTTGTTGCACCTATTACCTTTATATCACCACGATCAAGTGCAGGTTTAAACATGTTGGCGAAATCAAGTGCTTCTCCCTTACTTCCCATAAGGGTATGAATTTCATCAATAAATAAAATTAGATTACTATAATTTTTTAATTCATCAATTAATGTTTGAATCTTTGCTTCTCCTGTTACTGGATCTACACCTAATAATGATGAAGTATTTACCTTTATTACATTGTAATCTTTTAATACATCAGGAATTATTCCCTTTTGTATTCTATAAGCTAATCCCTCTACAGTAGCTGTTTTACCAACACCAGGAGGGCCAGTTAAAATTACTGATTTATCAGGAGTTAATAAAATAAGTAACATTTGTTTTATTTGTTCATCTCTACCAATAGCTGGATTTGTAATATATTCTTTATCATTAAAGTTTTCACCATAGTTAGATAAGATACTAATACGTTTTTTTCTTATGTCAAAAGAATTACCATCATTATCTTTTCTATCTATATTACCAATATCATTATTCATCTTACTAAGTCTTGTTATTTCTTCATTATTCATAGTATCACTTTCCTCGAATATATTATAACACATTACAAAAAGAAAAAAAGGAATAACTCCTTAAATTTTTCTTTTCAATGTCTTTGCTTCACTAAAATTACAATCTCTACTACATTTATAGTCAGGGAAAGTACATCTTGCTCCCTTTGTATATTTTTGAATATCTTCACTTAATTTTCTATTGTTACTATTTTCTAAAGCCTCTTTATATTTAGTTAAAGTCTTTTTAGTTTGATCATTTACCTCTAGTTGTGCCTCTGCACATAATCTTTCTTTACATTTTAGAATGAAATTATCATATGTACCAACCTCAGATATTTTAACTTTTTCACCCTGAGGAGTAACTCTTGCTACACTATTTATATCATTAAGCCATTCATCAACTAATACTTGATCATCTTCTATTATTGGTGGAACAAAATATGTTTTATTTTCCTTCCTTTCCATTTGATAATTAATAGTTCTATGTCTTTGTGCTTGGGCAAGTTGAGCAAAAGTTCCTTCGTAACTTGTTTTGTAAATATCATCAAAGTAATCATTATTTAACTCTATATCATTTCCAAATAATGATATACTTCTATTTTTTTCATTTTGCATTAATCTATCATCTAAAACATTTGCCTCTTTTAAATTTTTATTAAACTCTTCTATTTGATAAAAAAGTCTTCCATCGAACTCTTTAGAAAAATCTAGAGAATCCTTATATTTATCTAGTGCTGATGCTATATAATTTATTTGTCTTAATGATGTTGTGTAAATCATTTGAGTTGGCATAAATACAGTAACTAAGTATCTTGCATTTTCTTGAGCTAGTTTTTCCTTTTTTCCACTATCAAGTACCATTCCATATTTATCTTCAATTTTTGCTTTAAATATGTCTAACCACTTACTATATAATTCTATTTCCCTATCAGTTATAAATGAACCTTTCTTTTCCACTTTTGTATATCTTGCTGACTTTTCACTAGTTGTATATTGTTTTTCATTATTAATGATCATAGCCATTATTTTTGGTATATTTTGCATATTAAATGATATAGAAACATGATCATAAACACTATGATGACCACTATTAATAGTTCTATCGATACGTTTATTTGTTTTTTCTTCCTCTTCATTTTCTAGGGCTTGATAACCTTGCTTGTTATAACAAACTCCTGCAATTTTTCCTGAGCGATTTAGTGCCTTGTTAAGCATGAATTTACCATTGTTATCTACAAATATACTAGGTAACAAAGTTATTTTCAAACCATTTTCATCCATATTTTTACCTCCTACATTTTTATCATTTTTCCCATTTATTCCCTATATTATTATATCATTAATAATTAAAAAAAGCATCTTAAAATTTATTTAATAGATGCTTCATATATATCATTAATTGACTTTTCAAGTTTTAAATCAAACTCACTTTGAGTATCTGATACCTTTAATCCTTCTAAAAGTGCCCTTGAAAATGATGCAATCATATTATTATTTTCACTTAACTTTAAACACGCATCACTTTTTGAATAACCCCCAGATAAGGCCACTACTCTAACAACGTTTTTATGATTAATTATTTCTTGATAAAAATTAGGAATAGTTGGAATACTGAATTTAAACATTACTTTTTCATCATCATCCAACTCATTTAATTTTTTTAGTATTATCTCTTTTAATATTTCTTCACATTTTTCTTTAACAGGTGAGGTAATACTAACCTCAGGTTCTATTATAGGAACAAGTCCTTTTGAACATATAGTTTTAGCAAGAACAAATTGTTGTTCTACTATTTTTTCTATACCTACTCTATTATCACTACTAATAACAGATCTCATCTTTGTACCAAAAATATTTTTATTTCTAGCAAGGTCTAGGGTATCCAATAAATTAGGAATTGGCTTCATTAACTGAACTCCATCTTTTTCCTTTTCTAAACCCTTATCCACTTTTAAAAATGGTACTATTTTTTTACTATTCCATAGGTAATCAGCTGTATATAAATCATCAATTTTTCTATTCATTGTTTCTTCAAATAAAATAACACCTAAAATTTTTTGATTAGTAAAAGAGGCACTTTTTATAATTCTAGTACGCATATCGTGAATAAGATTAAACATTTCACAATCACCATGATACTCATTTTTACCAATGCCGTATAACTCTAATGTTTTAGCACTACTTCCACCACTTTGATCTAGTGCTGCTATAAATCCTTTTCCATTTTTAATTATTTCAAATTTTTCTAAATCCATTTTCTATCCTCCAATAATATTATAACACAATTACTACTTTCTTACTTTAATAATATCTTCATTTGTTAACTCTCCTATTAATAAAGAAGAATTAACATAGTGATTTTTATAATTATTATCTACTTTATTTTCATCATAATTAGCATAACAATATCTACAATAATGTTTACAAGAATTATAAACACCTATATCAACCATTTCCACACAACCACATCCTCTAGCTTTCCATTTCTTAAATTTTGTTTTATTTGTTTTTTTATACGCTAAATTAAAATCTAGGCAATCTTTTTTTATGAAACCATATTGGACTAAGTCATGTTTTTCAAAACAAGTTTGAACAGTCATATTATGTTTTTTTGCTATCATACTAAAATTTATCCCAATTTTTCTATAATCATCTTCTTCAAATGGTTTTAGATTCAATACTTTTAAGTTATTTTTAACGTTTTTATACAAATCTATAAAAGATATAATAATATGTGAGGTATATCCATCTAGTAGTTCGCATAATCTTTGAAAAGACTTTAAGTGGTAACTTAAATTGTATTTATCACTTAAAAATATTGGATCATATCTAATATATAAATTCTCCTTACCTATAATTTTAGAAATTTTCTTAACTGCTTCTATAATAGATTTCTTATTATAAACACCTGGTTCAATATCCCTATGATATGGAGTTATAGTAACATGAAAAATAATAGGAATTTTTATTTCTGATATATAACTAATTATAGGTACAGGATTTTTTGTACAAAATACTATTAAATCTACATCTTTAAAATATATCCTACTAACCTGTTTATTATAAAAAGGATTTCTAACATCAACATAACCTTCCCTATATCTATTAATAAACCAAGGCGTATAAAAAGCAACTATATCACATCTACCACTTACATTTAATATCATAATACATCACTACTTTATTATAACAAAAAAGATAAAATTAGTTTTTATCTTTTTTACCAATAACATATTGTTCAATAACCTCTGCACATTTTTCTACACCTAAGCTATCACTGTTAAGACATAAATCATAATTTTCTGGATTGTTCCATTCCCTATTTGTATAGTATTTATAATGATTTTTTCTTAACTTATTAATTTTTTCTATTTCTTTTTTTGCATCCTTCTTTGGAATATTATAATATTTTATAGCTCTTTTAATTTTAGATTCCATATCACTATATATAAATATTTTTATTAAGTTTTTATTATCTTTTAAAATAAAGTCTGCACAACGTCCAACAATAACGCAAGAATTTTTAGATGCTAATTTCTTTATAAGGTTAGCTTCTTCTAAAAATAATTCATCTGCATTACTAAGTGATTGATAATAACCACTATTGAAATTATCTAAAAGTGTTCTTTTTTGTTCTATATTTTCAATATATGATGAATCTAAACCTGTTTCATTTGTTAATTCTTTAATAAAATCTTTATCATATAATTTTATTTTAAGTTTTTCTGCTACTAATTTAGCAATATATCTTCCGCCACTACCATATTCACGAGAGATTGTAATTACTATATTTTTATCTAAGACAGAATTATTTTCTAAAGTACTTGCTTTTGTATCAGATCTAACACTTTTTACAGAATTCAATTTTTTAACTTCAAAAAACAATAAAATTGTTGAAATAATAAATGCTAATAAATCCGCGAAAGGACCTGCATATAAAACTCCTTCTACTCCGTATAATTTTCCTAAAACTATCATGGCAGGTATTAGAAATAAGATTTGTCTTGATAAAGATATAAAGGCACTTTTAGCACTTTTTCCAATAGCTTGAAAGAAAATACCTGATGCTATTTGAATACCATTAATAATACATAGCATTAAGTAAACTCTAAATGCATAGGAAGCAAAATCCATATATAACTTATTGCCTGAACCAAATATCATAATTAGTTTATCTGGTATTAATTGGAATAGTAAGAAACCAATTGTACCAACTACTACACTAAGTGTTAGAACTCTTTTTAATGTTTCTTTAACACGATCATATTTACCGGCACCATAATTATAACCAACTATCGGTTGAGAACCAGCTGCTATTCCAATTATAAAACTATTTAAAATCTGATTTATCTTCATAACTATTCCCAAAACCGTAATAGGTATTTCTGCACCATATTTAGAATGAGCACCATACTTACTTAAAAGATTATTTTCGAAAGCTATTACTAAAACAATACTAATTTGAGTTATAAAACTAGATATTCCCAAGGTAGAAACTTTTAGGGCAACTGATTTATCAAATTTAAATTTCTTTTTAGATAATTTAATAGATTTAAATTTTTTTAGATACAAAATATTAAGTATAAATGTTACAAATTGGGAAATGACAGTAGCTATAGCTGCTCCTCTAACTCCCATATGAAAAACAAATATAAATATAGGATCTAATATAATATTTAATACTGCTCCTAAAATCATTGTCTTCATTGCATATGCTGGTGATGAATCGGCTCTAATAATAGAATTTAGAGTAGTACCAATCATCATAAATGGAAGTCCAATAACTATTGATCCACCATATTCTAAAGCATAAATCTCCAATTTCTTAGTACATCCAAAAATATAAATTAATTTTTTTAAAAACAAAGAACTACCAACAAAGAATAAAATTGAAACAATAACTGATAAAATAAAGCCATTAACAACACCTTGAGCAGCTTCTTTCTTTTTCTTCTCACCAAGTTTTAAACTAAGATATGCACTTGCACCATCACCAAACATTAAACTAAATGCTAAGCAAATCATTGTAAGTGGAAAAACTACATTAGTAGCACCATTTCCTAAATATCCTACTCCCCATCCAATAAATATTTGGTCAACTATATTATATAAAGAGTTAACAACTAAAGAAATAATACATGGAATAGAAAACTTTTTCATTAATTTACTTATTTTTTCATAACCTAAAATATTTTCTTCTTTTTTCATACATATATACTCCTTTCCAAAAAAAAGATAATAATTATTTAAATTATCATCTGGATTTACACTAGCAAAATATATACTAGAAACGCGACATAAACGATTATATCACAAATATTTTTTTTATGTAAGGAAAAAATTAATAACCAAATACTCCTTCAATACTATCATCGTTAAGAATAAAATCATCAACTAATATTTCTCTATACTCATACTTGGAATCTCTTATTACAACCTTTTCTATACCTGCATTTATAATCATTCTTTTGCAAAACATACATGGCATAGCCTTTTCTACATATTCTCCAGTTATCTCTTTTCCAACTAAATATAGAGTTGAGCCAATCATATCTTTTCTGGATGCGGAAATTATTGCATTTTGTTCTGCATGAACACTTCTACACATTTCATATCTTTCACCACGTGGAATGTTTAATTTTTCTCTCATACAATATCCTAAATCTGTACAGTTTTTCCTTTTTCTAGGAGCACCAACATATCCAGTTGAAATAATTTCATCATTTTTTACTATAGCAGCGCCATATAATCTCCTAATGCAGGTACCACGTTCTAAAACAGTTTCCGCAATATTTAAATAATAATTATTTTTGTCTATTCTTTTTCTCATAAAAACACCTACTTCTTTCTAACATTAATATTATCAAGTTTCTTATTTAATAAGTACTGATTTAAATCAACATGTATATTATCATCACTAAATGAATTTAAATACTCATTAAATCTATCCTCATCTATGTCTACTACCCCATCTTTTAATAAATCATTAACTATATTGCAATCTAAATTATCCCCTGGCCATTTTTTTAATGATATGAGTTGTTTATTTTCATCGTTTACAAACTGGGAAAAGGTAGGATCTATAAGTAATCTTTTAAGATTATTTTCACTTTTATACTCAGCTATCAAAAAAACATGATCAACAGATACTAAGGAGGAAAGATCTATTAAATAAGTAGTAATATTAGCATTTCTTAGTTTTTCTTCTATTTGACTAGCCATATACTTGCAAAAGCCATCTAAACATCCCACTTCATTTAATAATTTCTGCTTTTCATCTTTGACAATATTTACAATTAAATTACGATTATCATTATTCCTTATATTTAAAATAGATGAATAAAACTTTTCTAGTTCATTCATAGTATCACCACTTAAATTATAACATATTAAACTAAAGAACAAAATAAAAACATGATCCTGACAAAATCATGTTTTCTAGTTTTTTGAATAACTACCAATTATTTCTTCGATCATAGTGTATATTAATAAAATAATATACACGTTAATATTCAACCGTTAAATTGAACACATCATAAAATAATTTTTATCTAAGAATTGTCAGTACTTAGACGTAGCATCTTATTATTATGAGTTTTCTTTCTCATTACAATTGTAAGCCTAAATATTAATAAGATAACAATACCCCTAGTATTATCTATTCATCTAGACGGATCATTATACAACAACCACATAAGACTCATTCCTATGTTTTATACATCCAATATTATATTTAGGTTAATTTAATATTATCACAAAACAATAAATTTGACAATATTTTTATTTCACTTCTTTTATTTTTTTTACTAATCTAATTTTAGAACACTTAATTTCGCATTTGTTGAACCATCAAAAGTTAAATTAGTGTTGTTGTCAGCAGTAATTACAAGGGTTATTTCATCATCCTCTTTTAAACCAAAAATAACATTACCAGATACAAAACTTTTTGTATTAGCTTTTGCTTCTACTTTTATTTCACTAGAAGGTAATTTTTTTCCGCTGGCTTTTATGCTAATAGTATAATTGGTATCAACCGAAGTAGTTGCACCAAAAAAGTAATTAATTGATAAGTACCATATTTTTGTATTTCTATAGCATAAGAACTGTCATACTCTATAAATATTGCTTGACCAGTTTGGAAAAAAGTGGCACTATTGTTTCAGTATTAGCTGTAACGTTAAAACTTTGATTCGAATTCGAATATCTTTCACCATATGCTCCTAACCAATTAGGTTCTCCTTTTTGACCCTTGTTCACCTTGAGGTCCGGCTTCTCCCTTTGGACCTTGTGGACCGATATCTCCTTGTTTTCCTCTTGGAATATAAAAGGTAAGATGATGAATATTTCTATCAAAATCATCCTGCACTTCAGCATCTTCTTCAGATTCTAGGGTCTCAGTACCGTCTATTGTAATAACCTTACTTATCCCAATCTTCCCTGGTAATCCCTGAGGTCCAGCTGGTCCCGTCGGTCCAACATCACCTGTAATTTCTGGCTTTCCTCTAGGTATTTTAAAGTTTAATATAACATTTTCATTAGTACAACATTAGTAACCATAGATTCAGTATCTGGCTCCCCAGTTTCTGTAATATCTATATCAATAGTTGCAGCACCCGTCTTCGCCTCTTTCTCCTCTAGGTCCAGTTGGACCAATTTCTCCTCTTGGACCTGTTGCACCTTGAAAATAACAGTATTTTATATTTCCTATATCATCATTGGAACATCTATGTTTATCGTTCATACATATACCTCCAATATAGTCTATGCAATACTTTAATAGTTGTTAAGGATTTATTTAAATAAAAAAAGTAGGTTTCATTCCTACTTTTTTTATGATTGTTTTTTTAATTTATAAATACCTGTACCTACTAGTCCTAATAATGATAAAACACTTACTACTACATATGAAATAATATTATCTCCTGTGTTTGGATTTTCAATTAAATTAGCATTAATTATAAATTTAGTAACTGCTGCTCCACCATCATTAAAAACAACTTTTAAAGTATGTTCTCCTTTTGTTAATTTATCAGCAAAACTTTTTTTGAAAGTAATAATAGTACTTCCACTTTCTGATGTATAATTTGAAGAGTCTACTAAAACATCATCAATATATACTTTTCCACCATTTTCAAACAAGCTATAGTCAGCATCTATTCTAAATCTCATTATACCATTTTTATTAATTACGTATATCTGATTTTCTCCCTCAATGAATTTGTACTCTGAATATTTAAAAGTAAAGTTATAATTACATCTTGTATAATAATCATATCTTGTTTCAAGTAAAATTCCACCATCAGAATCATCATAATTCAATGCAGAACCTGTATATTGCATATGAAATCCTTTAAAAACTTCGCCTTTTTTAGTTCCAACATTTACTGCAGTTAATATTGCTTTATTTTCTTTTCTATTTCCTACTATCTTTATAATAGCTTCACTTTCATTGTCTGTTACTAATAGACTGCCATTACTTCTTTTATAATATAATGTTTTATCTAAATCTGCAAATGATTTTAATCCTTCTGTTAACTCATCAGTTTTAGAAAAGTCTATTACATATTCTTGACCATTAGTTAAATCAATTACACCATTTGATGATATATCATTATAAACATTCTTAATTGTTGTGTTAAAAGCAATATTTTTTCTTTCGAATTCAATATCCAATTTACCATTAAATTTGCTCGAATCTAATTTGAATGTAGATTTAGTTTCATTTATTGCTATAATAGGATAATACCATTTATTAATTTTTAATTTTATAGATGTATTAGCACCAGTAATACTTGTATCTTCATATTCTTCAATTACAAACTTGTATTCTGCTTCATTTAAGTCAATTACCATATTATTTGAAACATCAGTAACTAACTGATCACCTTTAAATAATTGTACTTTTGCTATTTCACTATATTCTACATAACCATCATGAATTGTTCCACCTTTAAAATTTAATGTAACCTCATTTTTTTCCTCAGCAAATACATTTGTAGTAAACAATACTAAACCAAATGTAAATATTATTAATAAATTTTTAATTATTTTCATTTTTTCTCCTCTTTTCTAATTTTATATTAATTTACTTTTTCTATATATCCTGTCGTTTTTTCTGTATACATATCATCTGATATAGATTTATATCTTTTTCCATCATAATCATCACTAAAACCATTATATGCTTTATAGATATCTCCTGTATCTGTATCGTATACTCGCTCATAACCAAGTGTTGCATCACTTTGCTTTTGACTCATTATATCATAACTAGTACTTCTCTTTTCCCAAGAGTCCATTATACCATCAGATATTTCATTACATATACTTCTAACATTTTGAAAATTCTTCATTACCGCATCTTGTTGAACATTAAACCCATTTATAAATGTATCTGTAAATTCTAACGAAGAAACCATTGTATTTAGTGAATCTTGCCAATCTATGAACTGATCTTTTGGTGCTGTTACAAAAATTGCATCATACACACTTAGATAATATATATCTATCTGATTTCCTGAAATTATATTTTCAGGTACATAATAAGGACCAGCATCATACACATAAGCTGTAAATAAACCTTCAGCATCTTTTCCATTTTGATCCTTAAATGATGCTCTTAAAATATCTCCACCTAATAATCCTTTTCCTAAATTTTCAATAACTGTAAAATTAGTTAAGGTTGGAAAAGTAAAAGTTGCAGTATTATTTAGGGTACCCAAATCATTAAATATTTTATAAAATCCTTCAGTATCTTTAGTAGCTATTACACTGGTTTTTGCAAACATACTATCCGGATAATATTTTTGTTGCCATCTTTTAGCATCTTCCGACTTATTATACCCTTCCGTTTTCATATTGAAGAAAAATTGATATGTTGGATTTTTTGGATCATATACTTTAATCGTATAATGAATATAGTCAACAATCGTTTCAACTTCCCAACCTTTTGGTTTTTTCATTGTAAAAGTATCAGTTTTATAATCCTCTAACACAATTTTACTTGCATCTGATTTTACAATTTTTATTTTAGAATCTGCACTAGATGGTATAAAAGAACTTATTTTAGAATCTTTCTTATTAAAAAGAAAATAAATAACTAATAAACTTAGAACTACTATTACTGATATTAGTAACAACTTACCTTTATTAATTTCTTTTATATTAAACCTCCTCAAACCTACTCACTCCTCTTCATACTAATATAGTATACTAAGTTATATTACCAATCAACAATCTTGCCAGTAAAAACATTGATTCTAGTGGCAAGTCTTTAGGTTATTTTAAATTATTTATAGTATAATATTTTTAGAGGTGAAAAGATATGAACTTTAAGAATAAACTAAATGAATATTTAAAAATGATTAACTGCTCATCAAAAGAATTGTCCATAAAATCAAAAGTATCAGAATCTGTTATAAGTAGATATAGAAATGGAGAAAGAACCCCAAAAGAAAACAGTGAACAATTAAAAAAGATTTGTAGAGGTATTGAAATAATAATAGATGAAAAAAACTTAACTAATTATAAAGATATTGATTTTTATAAAGAATTATCTAATACATTAATAAAGAAAGATTCTTTTGACTACGAAAGTTTTAGTAACAATTTAAATAAACTAATAATTACTTTAAAAATTAATATAAACGAAATGGCAAAATATATTATTTTTGATGCTTCACATATTTCAAGGATAAGATATGGAAAAACAAAACCTGCTGATCCAATTTCATTTTGTAGTAAAATCTCTAGTTTTATTGCATCTAAATATAATGACTATGATAGTTTAAAAAAGATTTCATTTTTAGTTGGTAAAAAAGTTAGTGAAAATAAATTATATGAAGATATATTTGATTATCTATCTAAAAATAAATGTGATAATTCAAGCAGCAACAATTACATTAAAAACTTTTTAAATAGTTTAAACAAATTCAATTTAAATGACTATATTAAAGCAATTAAGTTTGATGAACTTAAAATTCCTAATATTCCTTTTTATAAAATGAAAAGTAAAAAATATTATGGACTAGAAGAAATGAAAAAAGGAGAACTTGACTTTTTTAAAGCAGTTGTCTTATCTAAATCTCAGGAAGATATTTTTATGTGTTCTGATATGCAAATGGATGATATGGCAAGTGATGTAGAATTTGGGAAGAAATGGATGTTTGCTATTGCAATGTGTCTAAAAAAAGGGCTTCATTTAAATATAATTCACAACTTAGATAGACCATTCAATGAAATGATGCTAGGGCTAGAAAGTTGGATACCAATTTATATGACTGGACAAGTTTCACCTTTTTACTTAAATAATTCAAAAAATAATACCTATGAACATTTAAACTATACCTCTGGAAATTATGCCTTATGTGGAGAATGTATCAAAGGATACCACAAATACGGTAAATACTATTTAGCAAATAGTACAAAAGAGGTTACATATTATAAAAATAAAGCTAACTTTCTTTTAAAAAAAGCTAATTCGTTAATGGATATATATAGTGAAAAAGAAAAAGATATTTTTGAATCATTCATATCAAATGACGCTAAAATAAATTGTAAAAGAAAAAGGATATTAAACTCCCTTCCCCTATTTACTATTGATGATGATTTACTAGATAAAATTTTAAAAAGGAATAAAATACCAAAAAGTGATATAAAAAAAATAAAAGAATATAAACTTAGAGAAAAAAATAATATTACTAATATTTTAAAAGATAATAAAATTGTTGATATTGTAAATGATTGTAGCGAAAAAACAGATCAAAATGAACTATATTTATCACTAGAAAATATCTTTTATAAAAAAGAAATAAAATATACTCATGAAGAATATATGAATCATTTATCTTCTACCCTAAAATTTAAAAATAAAAATTATAAAGTCATTAAAAATAGCAAAAGCACTTTTAAAAATATATCAATTACAATACTTGAAAATAATTATGTAATAATATCAAAAAATTCTAGTCCAACCATCCACTTTGTTATAAGACATCCTAAACTAGTAAATGCAATTAATAATTTTAATCCTTTGGTGGTAGAAAAATGAAAAAAAACTATAAATCAAAAAAAATAATTATATCTAGTATTATAGTAATATTAAGTTTATTATTACTATATTCAACTGTAAAAATAATAAAATGGATGGTTGATTCTAATAAAGCTAATAATCAAATAAAAGACCTTCAAAAAAATACCCCAATAACTAATAGAAAAGATTCCAAAAACACGGAAATATTTAACCAAAATGAAAATATTCCTAAAACAGATCCTTATTGGGATTATATTAAGATGGATATGATGAATGTTGATTTTAGTAAATTAAAAAAGACCAATAAAGACGTTATAGGATGGATTAAATTAAATGGAACAAATATCAATTATCCATTTGTTCAAACGAACAACAATAAATACTATCTGACTCATAGTTTTGATAAAACATATAATTCCGCTGGATGGGTATTTCTAGATTATAGAAATAATGGTATAAATAATAAAAATACTATTATTTATGCTCATGGTAGAACTGATGAAACAATGTTTGGATCTTTAAAAAAGGTATTAACAAAAAAATGGTTCAATAATAAAGAGAACTACATTATTAAAATATCTACTGAAACAGAAAATACCTTATGGCAAATATTTAGTGTTTACCGTATACCAACAACTAATGATTATTTACAAACTGAATTTAATAGTGATGATGAGTATCAAAGATTTATAGACATGTTATTAAAAAGAAGTTCTTATAACTTTAATTCTTATGTTAACGAAAATGATAACATTGTTACATTGTCTACTTGCTATAATAACTCTGATAAATTGGTAGTGCATGCAAAACTAATAAAGAAGGAAAAAAGAAAAATGTAATAGCATTTATTGTTATTACATTTTTAATTTTGTAATTCTAGATTAACTGCATTACACTTATTCATGTCATATTGTAATTTAATTATACTTGCTGCTTGTAGTATTACAAATAAAACAAATATTGCCATTATAAATCTAGCATTTAGAAATGCCATAAGTATAAATAAAGTATTACTTATAACTCTACCTATAAATAAAGCAGTCTCAAGTGTTAGAAAATACTCTACTTTATATTCTTTTTTTATTGTTTTAATATTAGAAAAATTAAATATATTTCTCTCTTTAATTAAATCGGATAATAATCTCGAAATAGTTTGAAACAAATTATATAAAACAACAGTTATAAAATTACAATCAAAAAGCATTATACATAGTAACACTATTGTAATTGGTAGGGTTATACCCAACAATTTTATATAATATTTAGGTTTAATTACATTTGCAAATAAAAATCCTATAATTATGGAAATAGCACTAAATATTGAAGTAAATATACCTAAACTTACACTTTCTGAAAATACCTTAATTATATATATTGTTATAACATATGATAAAGCCCCTTCAGAATAAGTTAGCCCTGAACAAATATTGGTTATAATAATACTTTTTAATTCTGGATGTTTCTTCATATCATTTTTAAATTCTTTTAAATTAGTTTTATCACCTTTTGGAATGTTATTATCTTTTAACATTACTGATAATATTATCTCTAAAACAACAATCACTAGTACAAATATAATAGTATTTATAAATCCAGAGTTTTGAATCAAACCTCCAAAAAATAACGGAAAGATAATAGATACTATATTCTTATATCCGTTATAGCTACCTAAGTATTTTTCTCTGTCTTTATTTTCTATACCATCAGACTCTATTGTATTATATACAGAATAATAAAATCCTTCTTCCAAGCCATATAATAACCCTATTAAATAAATATAATCTACAACATTTTCTTTTAATAATATAATGGCTAAAAAGTAAATAAAATATAGGATAATACCTATCCTCATTAACCAAACTCTATTTTTTGATTTACAGTAATTTCTTAACAAGAATACTACCAAATACACAGTAACCATTGCAACTAATTTATATATACCTAATGGTAATATATTATTGTTGGATACATTAATAAAATATAGAACTAAAAACACATCTACAAAACTGGTTAATATACTCTTTAATAATCTTAAAGAAAATAAAATTTTATAATTTCTACTAAACATTTAAATACTCCTTTAAAAATTCTACTACACCATCGTGGTCATGATCATAATTAGTAACAAAAGTGGCACTTTCCTTAACCTTTGGTAAGGCATTATTAAGTGCAACTCCAACACCACAATTTTTTAACATATTAATATCATTAAGTCCATCACCAAATGCAATAATTTGTTCATTAGCTATATTTAAATACTTAGCTAAATCATTTATTGCTCTATATTTCGTACGACCCTTCTTAATTACCTCAATCCACTTTCTATCTGCAAAAGAGTCTTGCATAATATTAATATCCAATTCAGGAATACTTAACTTTAACTCATCATATAGATCCATTACCTGATCATTTGTTTTCATACTCAATGAAATATGAGATATATCTTTACAATTTTCAAAAATATAATCCCAATTCTTAGTTGTATTTATAAAATAGTAGTCCTCGCTTATATCAGAATATTTGTATATTGTATCTTTATCACAAATATCAATAAATACACAGTTATCATTATAAAACTTCTTAAATTTATTAGCCATTTCCGCATCTATTGGATTATTAAAAATAATATGGTCATCACAAGTATCATAACATGATGCACCAGTATCAGTTATTACGTAGTTAACAAAATCAAATCCCTCAGTTACATAATTTATCGATTCATATATTCTACCTGTTGCAATTACAATAATATATCCCATTTCTTTTAGTTTCTTTAAGTAATTTCTACTTTTTAAAGAAACTTTACGTTCACGATTTAATAAAGTTCCATCCAAATCTAATACTATCATTTTTATCAAGTTAATACACCTACTTCATTCTTACTTTATCATAATTTTTTATTATTTTATCTTCTTAAAACCATTTCTACTCCACAACCATAATGGTGTATGAATATCAATTGGACTGTATTTTGTACCTTTAAACAATTCATTCCATCTATCAATTACTATTGATTGAACATTGCCTCTAGTTAATTCTTCATCCGTTATTAAACCTAGCCTATGTGTAGCTTTAATCACATGTGTATCAGGTGCTACAGTTAAGTTTTCAATATTTTTATATTTCATATCAGTATATTGATAAATAACATATAACCAATAATTACATATTTTAGTTCCAGATAAATATGGAAACTTTTTCTTTTTTTCTTTTTGAATAAAATTTCTTATTTTATCAACATCATTATCTAGAGATTCAAACAATTTTTTAATATCACCATCGTATAATTCTACAAAAGTGTTACAAAGTGATAACCATATTTCTGTTTGCTTTTGTTTTTGCAGTGCTACTTTATATTTTGTAAGTGCATACTGAACTTCTTCAAAACTTTTTTCCAGACATAATTTAGGATTGAATACGAATCTAGTTGTTTCATCATTATAAGTTTTTAATGCATTCTCCCAAAGAGTATAGGAATTTCTTTGATAATTTAGTGCCATAGGCAATGTAAAGTAAAGATAATTTTCATTAGAAGATTTCTCAAATTGAGGATTAGCATCTTCTGGCATTATTTCTCCTCCAAGTTCTCCACTTTCATACATTGAAATTAATTTATCAACTATCTTTAAAATAGAATCATTATCAATAAAGTTCATATTATCACCTTTGCTTCTCCATTTTTATTTTAACATATTTTTATTTACATACCTAGTTTTTATTTGAAATACATTAACGATTATAAATTATAATTATATGATTAAAATGCAATTTTTTGTGAGCTTTCTTTTAATAAAAATCATTGGAAAATAAAAAAATGGAGCCACAAGGGCTCCTTCAGGGGGAAAAATTATGGGGTGATTTTTTGTCATATTTTTCATTATTATTGATTTATCACTTGCTATATTTCTCGTAAATAGCCATATTTTACCTATCTTGCTCTATGTAGTTGTTCCCCATTTGTTCCCAAGAAAAAATAGAACTCATTTTTAAGTTCTACTTTATCTACATCATGAATCCCTTCTATTCGCCAAAAATTCCAATAATCTTAATGCCTCATTTAATTTTAATTCATAATCACTGCCAAATAAATATTTTGCCCAGATAATATCTATATTTCTTATTTTAGGATTTTTTAAATCTAAAAACTCTATATTTGATTTTTCATTATTAATTTCTTCTATCATGTTAGAATTAATTTTATTTATTTTTGGAACAAAAGTTTTTTTAATATCATTTACTTCCATTTTTCTCATTCCTTCTTGATCTTTTGAAGAAACTTCACATAATAATTGATAAAAAATTGTGGTCATCCAACTTGATAATACCAAAGCTGAATTGTAGTCTTGCATAGAGCACACTACAAAGTTTGTTGAAACAAAAGATGTTTCATTTGTTAAATATACTTTTCCAGATTTTCTAATTGCACGAGGAATTAAAACAGAATTTGCAGATACTGCATTTCTACTTTCACTATTAAGAATAGCTATTAATTCTTCATAACTTTTTTGGGTTCTTTGTTGTCTTCCTTCCCTAGCTGGCAAAGATAAATATAAATTTACTATTTCAGAAGTTATTTGTGGTTCGTTATTTGAAATATTATAAAACTTTGAATCACCATTAGTTATTTCATAATTATCCATAAAAGCATTTCTAATACCTATAGATGTATTTACCCCAAGATTTGAAACTGAGCTCCAAAAGTCATCTCTTGAGTCAATAAACAACAAATCACTTCCTCCTGAATTTCCAGCTTGACCTCTTCTAAAAATTGTATTTGATTCTTCAAACATCTCAAGTTTATCAGAAGTTTCTATGTTCTCTTTAACATATTCTATTGATTCTATCATTTCATTATTAAGTTGTCTCCATCCATCATCTATAGAATTCTCTAATTCATCTTTGCTAACCTTTTTACACATTATACCTGGCATATATGACTTAAACTCATTATCAAATTCATTTTTTAAAACATTTTCAAATAAATGTATATCAATGTCTGGTATATTATCATAACTTGATATTATTTCAATCTCATTATTATCTTGTTTTGAACTTCCCACTAAAACACATGTGTCCATCATAACATCATTAAATATTCCCTGTCCTGGATACATGAATACCTTTTTTAGTCCAAAATTATTTAATAAATATTTTCGTATTGCCTTTGCTTCTTCACCTCTAGCCATTAAATGTGTTTTTGGAAAAACACAGGCAATAATTGTTCCTGTAGAAACCAAAGTATTTATTAACTCTAAAAACACACCTTCTAATGGCATTTGTCCAACATTTAAAATTGCTCTACTACCTTTAATTTCTTCTATAGCTGAATATAATATATTTTTCCTGTCTACACAATTAATCCCCGCTACGAATGGTGGATTCATTAAAATAATATCTATAGTATTAAAAAATTTCCTTTCGAAATTTGCTATATTTCTATTATATATTTTAGGTGAGTTTTCTTTATTAATAATATTTGCATATTTTAATCCCAATCTTAAAGAAAGTAATTCTAATAATTTTATATTTACATCATTTACTATTATTTGATTAGGCTTTAAAGAAAAAATATCAATTGCTGAGCTTATTAAGTTTCCACTTCCAGCAGCTGGATCACAAATTATATTATCATTCTTGTCAGTCATTGATTTTGCAAGTACTGACACCAATCTTCCTAATTCCAAGTCCGTAGGAACTTCCCCATAGTGTTCACGACCAGTTGATACAATTTGATGTAATATATCAGCTATTGTATCACCATTTATATTTGTCTTTCCAAGTTCATATAAATCTATTAAAACATTATTTGGTATTTGAACATCAGGGGCAAAATTATCTGAATCATAAGAAAATATATCTTTAAAATTAACTCTTGATGCTTCATTACATATTCTAGAGATATTATTGTTGAATACCCTAATATCATGCAAATCATTTCTTCTAATAAAATCAAATGAGCCTCTAATATATTCATAGAGCATCAGTGCAAGTGAAGATTTCCATTCTTTATGTTTTTCCTTTACTGAAGTTGCAATATTTGCAAATTCATCAAATGTAATTAAATAATCATAACTATCATTAAAAAAACTTTGTAATTTTTCGATATAAAAATCTGTTAATAAATCTATAAATTCTTCTTCTGTTGTATCTTTAAACAAAGCAATCTTACATAGACCTGGCTTCAATATTTGTTGAAAAACTTTTTCTTTAGAAGGATCATATCTTAGTAAATATGCATATTCTAAATTTGTAATAATATAAAAAGGTTTTTCAGTAATTCCACTATTCATTTGAACGTAAGACATTGCTTGATATTGATATCTAGCACTGTTAACATCAGCTGGTGTTCTTTTAACTTCAACTACACATGCATACTTCCCAGTTGACTTATTTTTAATTACAAAATCCATCTCTAGACTTCCCGTATATTGATGGTGTATTACTTCATATTGACTATCCATTTTTAAATTCTTAATTGCTCTATTAAGAGCTTTTTCACAAATTGGATGAAATCTTCTTACTTCAGAATCTGAATATGATATCCACACATTAATCCTCCTCTACATATTTTTTTAATTGTTCAGCAATTATATTAGCCAATAATGGTGGAACAGCATTGCCAACAATTAAATTTTTTCCCTGTTTACTACTTGAAACTAATACATAATCATCTGGGAATGATTGTAACCTTAATGCCTCTCTTACTGTTATTAATCTATTTTCCTTATAATGTATATTGCATCCAACATTAGGTCTATTAAAATAAGTATTTATTGTGTAAGATGGCAATTTAGGGTCTAATCTACCGTAACAAGTTGTATGTCCACCACTTTTTTGTAATCTTCTAATTCTTTGAGAATTTATATTTGATGGAATATCCATATAATTTCCACCTGGTTTAACGCTATTTACTATTATTTTATCTAGCTCACTCATTTGTGGCATTATATGATCTGTAACTACTTTATTGTTATTTCTCACCAATTTTTGATAATCATTTTTCGGTTTATATTTATATTCAATTTTTCCATCAATAATATTTGGTAAATCCTCTAATGCATCCTCCACACTAACATATTTTTTTAATCCATTAGTTCCATCTTCGTTATGAGTTGGTGATGGGAATTCGAAGGAATCATTCATCAATCCTACAATAATAACCCTTTTCCTTCTTTGTGGAACTCCATAATCAGCCGCATTTAATACCTTAGTATTAATTACATACCCAATTTTTCTAAATTCATTTTTTAGTAAATCTAAAATTTTTTCTCCTGCACTATTTTTAGCAGAAAGAATACCAGTAACGTTTTCAAACACAAATGCTTTAGGTTTGATTTTATTAATTATTTTTAAATATCTCCAAACCAATTGACCTCTAGCATCTTCAACATTCCTTTTACCTGCTAATGAAAAAGATTGGCAAGGCGGACCTCCAATTACAATATCACCATTTGGTATTTCATTTAAATCTATTTTGTTTATATCACCTAATATAATATGATTTCCAATATTTTTTTTATAAGTTTCTACCGCATTTTTTTCATTATCTATAGCCCAAATGATATCATATCCAGCTTGCTTAAATCCTAAATCTAAACCGCCACCACCTGAGAATAAACTGACAACTTTATTTTTAGACATCTTGGGCCTCCAATCTATTTGCTTTTATTAAATTATATATTTCTATTATTTTTTCAAATTCCATATTCATATATTTACTTAATATAAATGAAATTTTTTCAATGCCATTTTTTTCTTTTCCGTTCATTATATTTTCAGAAAGTTCAATTAATTTTTTCTTATCACTATTCGTAATTATTAATGGATTCACAATATTTAAATTATTAAAATCGTATTTTTGAATCTTTAATAACCCATTACCATATTTTTTACCTGTCTTTTCAAGTTGATAATAAATATAATAATTATTTAAAAGTGCAAAAGCTAACTTTTCATCAATATTACAATTTATTATATAAAAATTATCTCTAACTATTTCAAAGTTTTTATTATATATAAATCTAATATCATTTCTAATAAAATAATTAAATATTATTCCAGTACAATTAAATGTTTTTATTTGATACCATTTTTTATTATTTTTAATTTTATTATAAAGAGTTTTCGGTTTACCTTCTTTAAGTATTCTATTTTTAACATTTAATAAATATTTACTACATTTTTTTTCATTATCTACGATCAAAATATTATCATATTTAGAATTATTGGTCGTATATCCCAATATTTGTTTAGGTGTTGAAATAATTTTTTTTAAGTTTTCTTCATTCTTAATAGAAGGATTTATGAACGCATCATTATATCCAGTTGTTATACCTCTTTTAATTTTAAAAACATTATCAAACTTAACACAGCTTCCAGATAAATCCTGATATTCAATGTTATCCTTATAATAAATTCTGTTGTTTTTGAAAACTACATTATATGCTTTATATTCATTTTTATCATTTAAGTTCTTTTTTAATCTCATTATTACAACATCAGTTAAAACATTATCTTCAAATACATCTCCATGAACATTAATAATTTCTTCAATTCTGCACGTGTTATTTATTTCCTTTATAAATTTTTTACCAGAACTACTTTTTTGCCAACTTTCAGGAAATATAACAACTAATTGTCCGTTCTTTTTTAAGAGATTAATGCTTTTAACAATGAAATACATATACATATTGGCATTTTTAGGTAAATTTGAAAATATAGTTTTCTTTTGCATTAATGCTTTATTAATTCCATATTCTTGCAAATCATTTATTTTTTCATGTCTAATATATGGGGGATTCATAATTATCAAATCAAATTTTCTGTTAAATCCTTTTTTTAAAAAATCACAGCAATATAAATTATCATATTTTGAAGATATTTTATTATATAATTTAGGATCCAACTCACAACCGCATATATTTCTATAACCTTTTTTATATAGTTCTTCTATAAAAACACCTGCTCCAAAACATGGATCTAATATATAATCATCAGGTCTAATTTCACATAATGATATCATAAATTGTGCAACACTGTTCTTTGTAAAAACTTGTCCTAAATCAGTCATATGAAATTACACCTCCAATACTATAATCTCCCTTATATAATTATACCATAATCATTGCAAAAATTCCTTTGAATTAAGTAAAAATACAAATAATAATATTAATATTGTAATTATTTGACTTATTTTTTGTTTAGAGTGATTAATACATACGGAGGTGTTTATGTTAAGAAAATGTACTGATGAAGATATAAGCGATGAAGAATGCGAAAAGGTTATTGATCCCTTTTATGAAAACTATGATAGTTATTTGGAAGAATATGTTATTCCTGAAGTTATAGCATTTTATATTGCTAGTTCTTTCTATAGAAATGCTATGTGGGAAGCAACTTTCAAACAACATTTTAATTCTGCTTTTGATACATTTAATTTGATGTGTAGAAATTATAAAAAAATGAAAGCTGAAGTTATTAAGCTACTCAGATTAAAATATTCTTTAGAAATAATAAGTGAGGATCCTTTGAACTTCAAAATAATTGAGTATTAGTGATTGCTAATACTTTTTATTGTAGTAGTAATAATACAATAAAAATATATATTCTTTTCTTATTCTTATTCTTTCCTTATCCTTATTCTTATCCTAGGAGGTCATTGATTATTATTTGATTTCAATTTGATTATATTTTGATTTTTGTTTGATTTGATTTTGATTCTATTTTGTTTCATAAATGATTTGCTTTCCAAAAAACTCACGGAAAATTTTAATTTGTGTGTATTTAGGTGGCAGGTGGGTCTTGATTTTTCTTCAAATAAAAAGGGCTATCCCCAGGGGTGATGCTTAAAATATATCATCAAAATAATGATTATTTGTTTCATATTCATCATTCTAACATTCATTCTTAAACCAATTAGAACCATATTTTATGTGAATATCAGGAATACCCTCGTTCTTTAAATAATCTATATAGTTATCCAACCCTTGTTCTATAACATCAAATGATTCTCCATTTTTTATTGCTTGATTATAATAGTATAAAGTTTCCTTTTTCCCAACTTTTTTAGGATATTTATTCCATAAAAATTCAAATTGATTTACTATTTTTGGATCAATGTCAGAAACATCAAAAGTGCTATACTCCTCTTCTTTTTGTTGTTCTGAATTAAACTCTTCTTCTTTTTCCTCTTCTTCATTATTCTTTTTTCTTCTTATCTCATCTAAGGCAACCAATGGTAAACCATCTGGCAACCCATCTTCATTATATAAGTAATATGTTTTGTTATTTAGATTTACTCCTATCATATTTTTTTCATTTTTAAAATAGGTTTCATGATATCTGTCATTTCTTATTTGATTATTAGCAAGCCAATGCCTTATTGCTAGTGGTCCTGAATCAAATAAATAAACAAAGCCCTTATCTACTAATGTTTTAATATCTTCTTCAGTACATTCGGCAAACTTTGTTATTTTTTTAGGATTACCAATAAAGCCATCATCATCTGCTCTTGTTCCTAACTCATAGTAAAGTAATCTTGCAGTAGCTGGCAGATCAGTAAATCGATCTGAATCAACAATATCAAGACTAAACATTCTTCTTCTAGCCATTTATTGTTTCACCATGCTTGTAATTAGGAATATTAAAATAATCAAGAACCATATCCATTGGAACTAATCCATTTTGTACTTTTGACTTTCCATCATAAAACTGATCACTTACCACATTTAATACTTCTCTTGCTTTATTTCTACCAATTGCACCAATATCCATTATGTCTTTAATACTAGCCCATTGATATTCAGCTATTTTTTCTATTTCTTCTTTTGTTAGTATTTTTCTTCTTTTTCCCATAATAAAAATCCTTTCTATTGTATTTAATATAATATTTATCTCTTTAAAGTTTCTCAGACTCTAATTCAATACTAATGCATTATCTTTTGCTGAATATTCAAATTTGCTAAATTTAGCATCATATAGTTTTAACATCTTATTTAGCATTTCCATATTTGGAATTGTTTTTTTAGTTTCATAGCTTCTTAATGTAACTGTACTTATTCCTAATGCTTCACTAGCTTTTTCTATTGTATATCCAGCATTTACTCTTAACGCTTTAAGTGTTATTTTCATTCTTTCACCTCCTTCTATCTTCTTCTCCATTATAGGATAAACATTTCTATTTGTAAATATTTTTTATCATTTTTATCATTTTTCTTCACTTTTATGTTGACAAATTTATCATTTTATTTTATTATGATATTGGAGGTAGCAAACATGAATAAAGTAGAAATGAGAAAATTATTAGCTAATAATCTTGTGGCATTATTAGACTATAAAAGAATATCAAGAAAGAATGTTGCTGATGATCTTAAATTATCTTATACAAAGGTATGTGATTGGACAAGAGCTAGAACTTACCCAAGTGAAATTGAATTAGGCAAATTAGCTAATTATTTAGAGACTACTGTTGAACAATTAACTGATGGAGATTCATTAATTAATGACAATGGTTTTGAACCTGAACAATCATCAAAAAAAGCCAAGATATCTGTAATAGACATTGGCTCTGAAGATTGGATTATTCATCCTGTTGATTACGAATGGGTTTCTACTAAATATCTAACACCAGAAACAGGATATTTGATATTTGATGTTGTAGATGATCTAATGGCGCCTAAATATGATATTGGTGATACTGTATTAGTTGAATTTCTAAATAATAAATCAATTAAAGAAGATGGAGATTACTTAGTAAAACTAAAAGAATATGATTCTTGGTTATTCATTCATATTTATGTTAAAAAAGATGGCTACTTAGTTGCACCACTTAATAATAACAATTCAAAATCTATCTTGCCTAAATTTTATACAAAGAAAAAATTCACAGAAAGTGCTACACAACCTCATAAAGCTATAAGGGTTTCTAAAAACATATAAAAAAAATCTCGTACTGGAATACGAGATCAATCAGAAATACCGTTTTTGTTCGAGTCTGAGAAACTTTAAACAAATAAACATTATATAAATACAATGTAATGGGATTTCCTAAATTAATTATACCATTTTTATATAATATTACAAGTTTTTAACGGTATTTCCTTTGTAGAAAGGAATTTTTATATGGGTGTATATAAAGATAATAGGCCTACGAAAGATGGTAAAATATGGTTTTATAAGACTCAATATGAAGATATTGATGGTACTCATAAAACTAAGAAATCAGGTAGATATGCAACTAAAAAAGAAGCAGAAGATGCTGAGTTTGAATTCAAATTAAAACTAAGAGAATATGAAAATACTAATAATGTAACTTTTGAAGAAATGATTAGGATGTTTATTGATTTTAGAAAAGATAAAGTTAAAGAAAATACATTATACGGTTATAACAACAAATTGCCTTATTTAAAATCATTATATAAAGTTAAACTTAAAGATTTTAACTACCCTACTTTTGAAAGATGGCATGATGAAATAAATAGTACACATCTTGCTACGAGAACTAAAAATGACATTTATAAATTATTAAAAACCATTTTGAATTATGCTACTGCATGGCACGAATTTAACTTTGCTAAGGTATATCCTAAAATGTATAACTTTAATGATCCTAATGAATTCCCAAAAGAACAATTATTTTTCACTTATGAAGAATTCAAACAATTTCTTTCGGTTGAAACTGATATCAAATGGATTGGCATTTTTGAGATATTATATTATTGTGGGTTAAGACGTGGAGAGCTTAGAGGACCACAATGGAAAGATATAAATTTTAAAGATAGAACTTTGAGTATAACTAAGCAAATTAATGATCGTTGTGGTTCCGTTAAAAATTGGCGATTCTCGGTTCCTAAAACTAAAAGTAGTATAAGAATATTAAAAATGCCACAAGTCCTTACAAACGACCTTAAAATGATGAAAAACGAGGCAGAAAAGATACCTGTATTTAATGATAATTTCTTTGTAGCTGGAGATATGCTTCCTGTATGTAGTAATACACTTACTAATCATAAAAATGTTAACTGTAAATTAGCTAATGTTAAACAGATCCGATTACATGATTTCAGACATTCTTGTGCATCTCTTCTGGTTAATAAAGGCGCTAATGTTCAAGTTGTAGCAAAATACTTAGGCCATACAAAAGTTGAAGAAACTTTAAAAACTTATTCACACCTATTTACAAGTACTTTAGATGAAGTAGTAGCTGTAATTGATAATTTAGATAATAATAAAACCGATGATAATTAGTCACCGGTTATTTTTATACTTTAGACACTATTAAACTTGTTTTTTCTTGAAGTACATTTAAGAATTCTTTATGTGCATGTTCATAACATTCTAATGCTCTAATTATATCTGCATCTGTTATTGGTAAAATCAAACCATGCTCATCTAAATAGGTATCTGCACAACTATTAATAAACTTATCATACTTTTCAATTGTCCTACACGATAATATACCAATTTGTCCTCTTCTGGTGCTAAATCTTCCAAGCAATTGATCTAATTCTGGATTCTGTGGATCATTTTTATAGTTTTTACATTCGATTATTATTTGTGGACTTGTCATCTTAATCTTATCTGATATTACTGCAAAATAGCCCTCTTCAGCTATATTGGAAAAAATAATATCAATTCTTTTTCTTCCCTCGTGGATTTTTTCCTCTTTTCGTGGATTAGATAAATCTGGATAAGTTAAGAACTCATATATTCCTATCATTAAGTTATGATAATCAGAAGCACTATCTGTTCCAACTGGAATGGACTTTAATTTTTCTATCATAAAATTACATACATCTTCATAATTAACCTCAGTCAATAGTTCTCCATTCATACAATTAGTATTCTTGTTTTTACTCTTAAAATTGTTAAAAATTTCTGGGTGTTTAATTGTAAAATCCAAGATATATTTTTTATCCATTACTGGTTCTTTTTCAATAATAGACTTTTTTGTAACATATCTTTCTTTTGTTATTTTTCTAATTTTTACCAAAGATGTTTCGTTTTCAATATTTTCCTTTTGTAAAAAATTTAAAATAAAATGTTGTCTATATTTTGATGGTGTATATGTTTCACAGAAGCTTATAATTGATTTTGGTACTAATAATACAGGTGTATTATCTACTACCAACCTATCAATATATTTGTTTTCCCATTTGTGGGTTTCCATATTCCAATAATACCCTGATGGTACATTTTTAGTAAGAGGAATATTATTTAACTCACATTGTTCAATTGTATATTCTAAGAGTTTTATTCTGATAATATTTGTTATTAAATCTGACAATTTATCTCTGTCTATATTTTCAATAAATATTCTCAAGTCCTCAATATTTTCTAATACACCATATTCTATAGCCTTACTATTCTTTAATTGTGTAAAAATATCCAAAGTACCACTTTGTCCAATACCTTTCCCTCTTGATTTATTCTTTGATAATCCAAGATGTGTTTCGTTTACTTCGCCTATTCTGGTACAGATCATTCTTGCTTTATCATCCATATTGTTTTTTAACAGTCCGATTAAATATGAGAAGAAATCTTGTAACAAGTCGTTACATGCCACTGTAAAATCAGAGTTACATTTTGCGATTAATGTTGAATCAATAAACAAAGGAATATCTTTTTCAATATCAATATTCACAAAATCTAATTCTAATTGTGTTTTATTTAAATTATAAATACTACTAATAGTTGCCATATTACCTCCTATTGATCATCAATCATTTTTCTATTTATATAATCAATTATTACTAATCCATAGTTTATAAAAAAATCTTTTTGACTATCTGTATAATTTGATCTTTTATTAATGTCTTCCTTTGTAGAATGTCTGAAGCATTCTAATTTGTTTCTATACCCTTTTACTATATCATCTGATAAATATCCATCAGTATCTGTATAATCTAAAACAATAAATTTATCACTTTTTTTATGAGGCTTTAAAAGATACTCTATACTATTACAAATTGCTTCAAGTTTCTCATCTAATGACATATTATTAAACTCAGCACATCTCGTAGATACGATTTTTATGGTTTTTGCTACATCATCAGATACTCTATGTTTATTCTTTTTTATAAATTTAAGATTTTCGACGAAGACACTTCTATCAGCCCATGCTACTTTACCATTATATCCATCTCTTTCAATAATCTTTTTTCTTATCTTATCATATGATAAATCCCATCTCTCTGTTGGCCTCTCTAAGAAATTAGGAAATTCCTCTATGTAATAGCCTATATCATTTAAATAGTTACATAAATATATAAAATTGTTATCATTTACAGTATCTATCATTGGATTATTTGGATTATAAGGTTGAATAAGCTCTTTAAACTTATCGATTGCATCTTGCTCATCATAGATCCAAAATTCATCACCACTATCTCTCCAAGTTAATAAATCCTGGAACATGTTAACATAATACTCATGTTTATAATATGTTTGACAAAAGTATGATCTTAATTCTACCATTGTACCCTCCTTATAAAATAAAAAATTCTATACTTTAATTGTATAGAAATCTATAATTACATTATACTACTTTATATCTTAAATGTCTGCAATAATCATGCAATTTTAATAAAACTTGTTCCCGAGTTGTTCCCAAGAATTATTTTCATTCTTCTATATGCTCACAAACCATTATAAAATGGGCATAAAAAATGAGAGCACGGTTAAATGCTCTCTTCAGGGGGTTCGGTTGAATATACACTCATCCTATATATCAATGAGTGATATCAGCATGATATATAATCATCATGCACCTTAATAATAAATTATAAATTAGAAAAAGTCAATTCTTATTTTGTATTTTTTTACCATTTTACATAGCTACATTAGTTTTAGAAGGAACCATTGCTTTTATATAATAACTATTTTGTTTTTGTTCCTGTAATGAATTTTTATTTTTCATTTGTTTTCTATATTTTGCTATATTATAAATTGATTCTTCTACTGTTGGATTATAATTATCATTAAATACATCTGCATACGTTTCAATATCAATCTTTCTAGGATCTCTCATTTCAGTATGAATCATTTTTAATTCATCATTCATTCTATTCAATCCCAATTCATAAAATATTTTCATTTCAACATATATAAAAGAATTTTTATTGTTTATTAATTCTACTACCTTTTCTTTACTATAATCATCCATACATTCTTCTACTTCTAAAATAAGATCATTAAAGAAGCGCATACATTTTCTTTCAGTATTATAACCTAATTTTTCTAATACTTCCCTATCTTGTTGTTTCACTTAGGGTTTCTCTCCTTCCTATTTAGTCTATGCTTTTTTGCCGAAAAAAAACACAGGGTACTATAAATTTACTAGTGACTCCGTGCATGAATGCTCGTGTAGAATTATTTTAATTAATAATTCCAGCATAGCTCACATAATAATATGCTTATATGCTCTCACCGCTATAACATAATACTATAACTTTATAGTTTTGTCAAGTGTTGCTTGATATTTCTAACTATTATTTATACTTGCAATTAATTCTTCTTTCAATTTTTCTTTTTTACTTTCCTCACTAACTAAATACTCTTTTGAGTCTTTTTTAGCTTGCAGTAAAATTTTATAATCACTCTTTAAGCTTGCAATTTTAAATGCCATATCACCACTTTGTTTTGTTCCAAATAAATCACCATGACCTCTTAATTTAAAATCTTCTTCACTAATTACAAACCCATCATCTGTATCCTTCATGATTTCTAGTCTTTTCGTATCTGTACTACTAATCAAAATACATTGCGATTTAGATGTTCCTCTTCCAACACGTCCTCTTAACTGATGAAGGGTTGAAAGTCCAAATCTATTAGCATCAAATATAACCATTGTAGTTGCATTTGCAACATCAACACCTACTTCTATTACAGTAGTAGAAATTAATATTTGAATTTTATTTTGTGCAAATTCCTGCATTATTAAATCTTTTGCAGCGCTTGCCATTTTTCCATGTACTATATCTATTTTATATTTTTTACCAAAAGCAAGCATCATCTGATCTTTTAGTTTACAAACTGTTGCCAAATCAGAATTTTCACTTTCTTCAATTAATGGCGCTATTACATAAACTTGATGATTTTGCTTTAATTCCTTATACATCATTTCTAAAACTTCTGTTATTTCATCATTACTTTTAACATAAGTTGTGATTGGTTGCCTTCCCTTCGGTCTTTCTTTTATTATAGACATATCCATATCACCATATATAGTTAATGCATAAGTTCTAGGAATTGGCGTAGCACTCATATATAAAACATCTGGCTTAATTCCTTTATTTTGTAAGTTAGCTCTTTGATTAACTCCAAATCTATGTTGTTCATCAGTTATAACCAAACCTAAATTGTTATATGTAACTTCTTCTTGAATTAAAGCATGAGTACCTATAACTATATTTATTTTTCCGTCTTTTAAATCTTCATATATAACTTGTTTTTCCTTTTTAGGAGTAGAACCTGTAAGTAACTCAACAGTAATATCAGTTCCATTTAAAAACTCTTTTAAATTATTGTAATGTTGCACAGCTAAAATTTCTGTTGGGGCCATTAATGCACTTTGATATCCGCTTAAGTAATTAGCAACCATAGCTATAAAACTTACTATTGTTTTTCCACTACCAACATCACCTTGAAGTAATCTATTCATTCTATTTTTACTTTCTAGGTCATTTATAATGTCATCAACAGCTGTTTTTTGATCATTTGTTAAGCTAAATGGAATTTTCTTTATAAATTTATCTAATTTACTTTTATCTATTTTTCTTTCTAATCCTTGATTATTCTTCTTATTTTCCATTTTTAAGTAATTAATCTTTAACATAAAAGCAAATAATTCTTCATATTTAAGTCTTATTTTAACTTCCTTTAGTTTTTCCTCAGTAGATGGATTATGAATAATATTAAGGGCTGTCTTTTTATTTAGAAAATTATATTTTTCTACATATTGTTTTGGAATATAATCTTTAATTTCTTTACCAAACATTAATAAAGCCATATTAATATAAGTAGCCATATTTTTATTAGTTAAACCGTTTGTACAATGATAAATTGGTTCTATTTTAACTTTATTTGATAAAGTTTCTAATTTTATTTCTGAGGCAGTGATAACATTTTTACTTTTATCAAATTTACCTATTACAGTAACACCTGTTCCAACTTCTAATTTACTTTTTAAAAAAGCTCTATTAAATATAGAAACACCAACTACTCCACTTTGAGTAACTAGTCTAAAATTCATTTTATTAAGTCCTGCTTTAAATCTCATAAGAATAGGAACACTCTCTATTCTACCATCTATTACAATATGTCTTCCATCTTCTGTATCTTGTAGATTTCCACGTTGTAATACATCGTAACGAAATGGATAATGAGTAACTAAATCCTCTATAGTATAAATACCTATTTTATTTAATAAACATAATGCTCTAGGGCCTATACCTTTTACATCACTTAATAAAGCCACTACTACCACTTCCTTCTTGCATATTATAACATAAATAACTTTTTTTTCAAAGAAAAAGTAAGATTTTATTACTAAATCTCACTTATAATTTTAAGACATTATTTCACATATTAAATTTGTTACTTCAGTTGGATTATCTATTGGAAGTCCCTCTATTAATCTTGCCTGAGCATACAATACTTTAGTATATTTTTCTAATTCTTTTTTATCTTCACTGTATAGTTTTTCCAATTTTTTAACAATTGGATGATCCTCATTAATCTCTAATACTTTTTCTGAATTTACCTTTTCTCCAGTAGGCATAGAATTAATTACTTTTTCCATTTCAATAGAAACATTTCCTTTTGTTGTTAAGCAAACTGGATGATTTTTTAATATATTTGTATATCTAACCTCTACTACATCATCACTTAATGATTTCTTCATTAGTTCAAACATATCTTTTGAATCATCATTTTTCTTTTTTAATTCTTCTTTTTCTTCATTAGTATCTATATCAATATTCTCACTACAAATATTAGCAAACTTCTTATCTTTATATTCCATTAATACTTGTAATGCAAATTCATCTACATATTCAGTAAGATATAAGATTTCATAACCTTTGTCCTTAATTCTTTCAACTTGAGGTAGTGCATCAATTTTATCAACTGTCTCCCCACAAGCATAGAATATCTTTTCTTGATCTTTATCCATACGAGATACATATTCACCTAAAGTAACTAATTTTTCTTCTTTAGATGAGTAGAACATAATTAAATCTTTCAATAAGTCTTTATGCATTCCAAAGTCATTATAAACACCGAATTTTAGTTGCATTCCAAAATTTTTGAAAAATTCATTATACTTTTCACGATCGTTTTTCAACATATCTTCAAGTTCTTTTTTAATCTTTTTCTCAATACTTTGAGCTATTAACTTAACTTGATAATCCTGTTGTAACATTTCTCTAGAAATATTTAAAGAAATATCTTCACTATCAACCAAACCTTTTACGAAACTAAAATAATCTGGTAATAAATCTTCACATTTTTCCATTATTAGAACACCATTTGAGTATAGTGCTAAACCCTTTTTATAATCCTTGTTATACATATCATATGGTGCATGATTCGGTATAAATAGAAGTGATTTATAACTACATTTACCTTCAACATTATAAGTAATTACTCTAGCAGGATCTTCATAATCATGATAAGTATCTTTATAAAATGCATTATAATCTTCTTCTTTTACATCTTTTTTACTCTTTTTCCAAATAGGAATCATACTATTTAGTATTTCTTCTTCACATTTTTCTTCATATTCATTATCACTACCCTCTTTTAAGACATTACGAGTCATATTCATTACAACTGGATAAGTAATATAATTTGAATATGTCTTTACTAAAGTATCAATTTTATGTTCATCTAAATAATCACTATAAGTGGTTGTATCAGTATCTTCTTTTAGCTTTAAGATAATTTTAGTACCAAAACTTTCACTATCGCATTTTTCTATTGTATATCCATCAACGCCATCACTTTTCCAGATATTAGCCTCTTCACTACCATATTTTTTACTTATAACTGAAATTTGATCAGCAACCATAAAAGCTGAATAAAAACCAACTCCAAATTGACCTATAATATCAATATCTTTTTTATGTTCATTTTCACTTTTAAATAGTAAAGATCCACTTTCAGCAATAGTTCCTAAATTATGCTCTAATTCAGAGCTATCCATACCAATACCATTATCTGTAATAGTAATAGTTCTATCATCTTTATTTAGTAAAATTCTAATTTTAAAATCTTCTTTTTTTAACTTTACTTTTCTATCTGTTAATGATAAATAATACAATTTATCAATAGCATCACTTGCATTAGATATTAATTCCCTTAAAAAGATTTCCTTATTTGTATAAATAGAATTAATCATTAAATCTAATAATCTTTTAGATTCCGCTTTAAATTGTTTTTTCTTCATTATTATCATTTCCTCTCTTACAAGAAAATAGTATCACCTTCTTTAGCACTTGTCAATAATAAGTGCTAAAGTTATAAAGAAAAAAGAAGGCTTATTAATCCTCTTTCAATAAAGAAATTATACATTACTTAAATCAAAATCTGGAATAAAACTTTCTTTTTGGGTATCTCCTTCTTGAATGAATGCATTCCTAACACCTATATCATAAGCATAATTAACTAACTCATCATATTCACTATCAGATACTTTATGATTTAGTTCTTCATATATATATTTATCAATTGGTGTATATTGATTCATAATACTAATATAAATGTTGTTACCATAAGTATCATATAAATATTTAATAATAATCTTAGCATCATTAAGTAATCCAGGAAGTAATAATACTCTTACAATAACCCCCTTCTTCATTAGGCCATTATGAATAACTGGATTACCTACTTGATTAACCATTTTGTTAATAGCTCTAGTAGCAGTTATAAAATAATTAGGACAGTTCGAATATTTTTTTGCATACTTATCATCATAATATTTTAAATCAGCAAGATAAATGTCTATATTACCATTCATATATTCAATTGTACTTTCATTTTCATAACTACTAGTATTATAAACAATAGGAATAACTAATCCATCTCTTTTAGCTTTTTCTAATCCCTTTTTTATAAGTGGAACATAATGAGTTGGCGTAACTAAATTAATATTATTTGCACCCTTATCTTGTAGAGATAAACATATTTTTGAAAATTTATCAATACTTATTTCCCTTCCATAGCCATTTCTAATTTTTCTATTTTGACAGAAGATACACCCTAAATTACAATTAGAAAAAAAGATAGTTCCACTTCCACTATTCCCAGAAATAACTGGTTCTTCCCACATATGAAGTGATGATAAAGCAATTTTTATTTTTGCTTTTGCCTTGCAGTATCCAACTTTTTCATAACGGTTTACTAAACAATTTCTAGGACATAAGTTACAATTTTTTAAAATATTCATATTGACACTCCCAACTTATTATATCAAAAAAAAGGTATTAAATTATTATTTTTTAAATACCTTTTGCCTATTCCCCATTGAATGTAGTTTGTTATAAATAGAGTCTACTACTAACCATTTATCATTATCTAAGGCATTACCAATATAAATAACTGCCTTGGACTCATTAGAATACTTTGAGTCATTCTTTTGTTTTACAACTAGCATTTTATAACTATCATCTATTTGTTTTTCAATATTAACATAATTTTCAGATAAACTATTATTGCTTGATAAAATTGTATTACTATTATTATTTCTATAAAAATTATCAAGTATCTCATAAAGTGGTGAATTTTCCCTTATTATAAATGGAATTTCTCTTTCTGACATTGCTTTTTTATCTTTATTACTATCCCTTGCTATAATCATATAGCTATCAAATGATTCATTAGGTATCCTTACAAAGGATAAATACTTATCTTCTTCCACATTATAAATAGTAACTGATTCTGTATCTATTAAAAATTCATATTCTTCATTCTCTAACTTTTTATTTTGTATATCATTATATGTACCTTTATATAGAATTTGAGCCTCAGATCTATATTCTTCCTCATCAATCAATCCTTTTTCTTTTAAAAGGTTTAAAGCTAGAAAATAATCATGATTACTATGAATATACACTTCTCCATTTTCTACAGTTACATTAATATACTTACTTAATTCTCTAGCTTTATTAACTACATTTTGAAATTTTCCTTTTAATATATATTCCATATAAAATTACCCCTCACAATTAGCGCATATTATACCATAAAAAAAAGAAAATTGCAATTATTTCCTTTTTTCTAAATATTTATCCAAATAATCTTTTAAAGGTAGGGTTTGTCTAAAAGCAAATAAAAATGAATATTTCTCCCTTAATTTTTTTTGTCTTTCTTTTATTTCAAGTTTCAACTCCTCATATTTAACTTCTAACTCATTATCTTTAGCAAATTTCCTTATTTTAACTAAAAGCTTTGTTGAATATATAAAGTCCAAAATAATAATTCCAAAGAAAATTCCTAAAACAAAGGAAAAAGATAAATTATTTGAAAACCATTCAAGGGCATTCATAATATATGGTGCAATAAAATAATAATATACTGCCCCAAGTATAGTCCATATTGCAGAAAACAAAGGACAAATTATTCCTTTATAATTTCCCCACTCATTACTATAGTCCCATAATTTTACACCAGTTGTTTTTATAAAAAATAGGCCACCTATTAATTCAATAAGAGTCATCATAACACCCATTATTATAATTGCTATAATAGGAGAAAGATTAAACTCTTTAAAAAAGATATAACAATAACTAAGAGTGCATAGACCAAAACCATATATAGGTAGGTATGGTCCAACTAAAAATCCTGGATTTACCCATTTTTTATGAACAATACGTCTAAATAAAATTTCAAGTATCCATCCAAAAATACTACCTATAAAAAAGATGAAAACAAAGACTAAAAATTTTGACATTATATCACCTCTATTTCATCTATTTTTTCTAAATCTATAGAATAGATTGTGAACTTTTTATTTTCATAAATTGTAAATGTTGGAGGTTCGTTATTTCTAGGTAGTGAAATTGAACCAGTATTTATATAGATCATATCAGGTTCTTTATAAATATAAGGAATATGCTCATGTCCATAAACCATAACACCATTTGAAAAGGTATCATTATTATATCTGTTATATTTATTACCATGAGTAATATAAATATCTATTCCATCTGTATTAATCATAGAAATATCATCAATTATTGGAAAAGGACTTTTGGTGATATCAACTAATGAATCACAATTACCTCTCATACATATTAGAATATCCTTATACTTAGATAAAAAATCCCTAACTTTGAAATTATCAGTTTTATCTACTACATTAAATCCTTGATAGTACAAATCACCTAATACAACCAATTTATCTGGTTTTTCATCTTCTATTACCATATCCAATTTTCCTAAGTTTTTGTCTATTCCATGTATATCTGAAATAAATAAAATTTTCATTATATCACCTCTACAAAAATAAATTTATTATATTTATAATTAACCCAGTAAAAACACCTATAAAATAAATAGTTAATAATATAAAAATGTTTTCTTTAATATTTTTATTTACTTTAAATAACAGCAAAATGCCAACTCCTGATGAAGATAAAAGTCCTGCGATTGAAGATGCAAAAGAAATTGTATTATTTAAATAAAGTTCTGTTAAAACAACACTTGCCCCACAGTTTGGAATAAGTCCTATTAGACTTGCTAAAAATGGACCTAGAATACTATTTTTCATAAATATTTTACTAATTAATTCTTCACCTAAATATGAAAATGCAATATTTAGTATAAAAGATATTATAAAAATGAAAAAAGCTATATTCAAAGTATGTTTTATTGCTGATTTTAAAATACTATGTTCATAACAATGACAATGTTCATCTTCACACAAACCTTTAATATTTACATCTTCTACTTTTCTTTTTCTTAAAATAAAATCTATAATAAAACCAAAGATTATACCAACTATAATTTTTATAAATATGAATTTAAAAATAACCACAACCGAGGCATTTTCAGAAAGTAATATCGGTAACATTTCATCAGATGTTGATAAGTATATTGCAATTAATGTTCCTAAAGAAATTACTCTTGTTGCATACAAATTAGTAGCAGCAACAGAAAAACCACATTGAGGAAAAGCACCAACAATTCCTCCCAAAAGCGGACCTAATTTTCCAGCTTTTTTCACAGCTTTCTCTGTTTTTTTACTCATTTTGTGTTCAAGGTATTCTAATACTAAAAATGTTATAAATAAAAATGGCAAAATTTTAAGTGAATCCACTATTGTATCAATTATAATTTCTTTCATATTATCCCTCTTTTTTTAGTATCTAAATTATAGCATTATTATCAAAAAAAAACAAACATCATAATATAATTAGGTTGATATTATCCGTATCTTTTTTTTATTTACATATCATAATATGAAAGGAGAATTTATAATGAGTAAATGTAATAAAAACCAGGATAATGATGGTTGTATGAAGCCTTGTTTTCCTATTGAGAGAGTATTTTTTATGGGAGCAACAGGTCCAACTGGAGCGACCGGGGCCACTGGGCCATCAGGAATATCTAATCTTCGTTCTGCATATCTTGTAACATTTAATGACGATGTTGGATACCAAGGAAAAATAATAGAACAAAATGCTCCTATACCTATTGAGAGATCAGAAATAGATGTTAGTAATTTAGTTAAATTAAATTTAGATGATAATACAATCCAATTTAATGAGCCAGGATATTATAAAATAACATTTTCAATTACTGCTTACTTATTATCTGATACTGGGGTTTTTGATCCTAAAAGTGATATTGTTGCAGTAGGTTTTAGACAAGTTGGAACAGATAATATATATGTAGGTGCTAGTAATTGGATTCATGAAGAAAAACCAATAAATTTGATAGGTCAAGGTATTATTTCAGTTGATAATACAAATAATGTATATGAACTTGCTAATGTAAGTAATAAGGAAATTTATATTTCTTCACCTAATATTGAAGATATTAAATCAAAATCATATTTTACAAATCAACTAGTTACTATGAATATAGACTATCTAGGAAGAATGGGAGTTTAGTTTTGAATAAGTTAAAAGTAGTTGTTTATGCTATTAGTAAAAATGAAGAAAAATTTATCAATAGATGGTATAACTCTGTAAAGGAAGCCGATCAGGTTTATGTCCTAGATACTGGTTCTAAAGATAATACAGTAGAACTTTTAAAAAAGAAGGGAGTTATCGTTAAGCAAGAAATCATCAAACCTTGGAGATTTGATGTAGCCAGAAATAAATCATTAGAAATGGTTGATAATGATGCTGATATTTGTGTTTGTATAGATTTGGATGAAGTTTTAAGTAAGGGTTGGCGAAAAAAGTTAGAGAAATACTGGATAAAAAATACTACTACAAGGGCAAGATATAATTATAATTGGAGTCTTGATAAAGATAATAATCCATTAGTTAATTTTTACCTTGATAACATTCATTCTAGAAATAATTATAAATGGGTAAATCCTGTTCATGAGGTATTAACTTGTAAAGATGATAAAAAAGAAAATATTATTACTATTGATTCTATTATTCTAAATCATTATCCAGATATAAATAAATCTAGAAAAAGTTATTTACCACTTTTAGAATTATCAGTAAAAGAAAATCCAAATAATGATCGAAATATGCATTATTTAGGACGAGAATATATGTATTATGGAAAATGGAAAAAAGCTATTACTACACTTAAAAAACATCTTAAAATGCCAAATGCAACATGGAAGGATGAAAGATGTGCATCTATGAGATTTATTAGTAGATGTTATCAAAATTTAAATATGTATGATAAAGCTAAAGAATGGCTTATAAGTGCTATAGATGAAGCTTCTTATCTTCGAGATCCATATATGGAAATGGCTTTATTAGAATTTAGGTTAGATAATTATAAAGATGCAGAAAAGTATTGTCTAAAAGCATTAAGAATTCCTACTCATTCTAAAACTTATATAAATGAGGTTTTTAGTTGGGATAATACTGTATATGACTTACTTTCTGTTTGTTGCTACTATCTAAATAAAATTGATTATGCTATATACTTTATAGATGTAGCCCTATCATATGATAAAGATAATGAAAGACTAATTGAAAATAAAAAAATATTTTTACAAAAAGAAGGCAAATTGTAATATTGCCTTCTTTTAATGATTTCTAAACTCATGATATAAATTTCTATGTTTTTTATTAAAGTTTTCCACTATTTCAGGAAATAAAGAATAAAGTCCACAGCCCATCATATCTTCTAATTCTCTTTTTAATTTTGTTGTTTCTTTTATATGATAAACAGTATTATCATATACTCCCCTTCTAGTATAAACATCTATTAATCTTCTATCCACTGTTACAAATTCATTTGTACAAAATAAATCACAAATATTAATAATTTTATCATAAATTGTATACTCATGATTTTCTATAAAATCTTTTCTAAACTGGTATCCTTTATATTTTGGAGATGGATAACCACCTGCAGTACAATTTATATCATTATTTAGGTAAGAATGGGTTAAACAAATATTTGCAAACTCTAAATCATATCCTAAATCTTTTAAAAAGTAATATCCTTCTACTGTATGAACTGCCTTTTTACCAAATCTTTTTCCAATATCATGAATATATCCCATGGCTCTTGCCTTATCCACATCTAAATTTAGTCTTTCTGCAATTCTTGCTGCTGCTTCTCCAACTTTTTTAGAATGAATTATCCATCTTCCTGGATTTAATTTTTTTGCTTCTTCTAATAATTCTAATGCTTCATCTGATGTTAATTTCTTCATACTACACCTCTAACCAAATAAGATTATAGCAAAATAATCAAAGTATTACTAGTTAAATCATAAATAATAGAGGAATAATTATTATAAATCCATCAATTTTAATTATAAAATTTCAGTATTTCATCTAGTCTCTTTCTAGGTGGCATATCAGGATTAATATCTGGATATCCTACTCCTATCAATACCGTTAATTTTTCATTATTTGGGATATTAAAAAAAGTTCTAGTCTCACGAAAATCATAAAGTCCCATAATCAAAGTACCAAGTCCCATTTCATATGCTTTTAAACATAAATTTTGAACTTGTAGTCCATTATCAAAATATTGATAACCATCTTTTATAGGAGTCTCATATTCTCCATTTTTTACTCCAATAACACCATCAACTACAGTGCATGCAATAATAACAGGAGCATCAACCATATTTTTATGATTAAAATTATATAAACATTTTTCTAAAAATTTCTCTTTTGCTTCCGGTGTATCAATGACATAATATTTTGATACCTGCTTATTTTTCCAAGAAGGTGCATATTGAGCAGCTTCAATTAATTTTTTAATTTTATCTCTTTCTACTTCTTTTTTCAAAAACTTTCTAATGCTTCTTCTATTTTTTATTGCTTGATCTAATTCCATATTATCTCTCCTTTATCTTTATACTAGCTCAAATTTAATACTACCTTTTTTATCTTTCAATTTAATAGTTGCAATTGCACCATTTATTATAGTCATTCTTGGAGAAATATGACCAATATCAGCATCAATAATTGTAGGGATTTCTAAGTCCTTTAAAACTTCTTCTATAGCACTTTCAAGAGTAATGCCATAATAACTAGAATTAGTCATACTTCTACCAAAAACAATTCCTTTTGTATATCTAAACCAACCACTATCTCTAAATTTCCACAATGTTCTAATTAATTGATCATTACTTAATTCACAATTATCAAAATACCAAATTATACCGTCACTTTTATATTTATCTATAAATTCATTAGTTTTATCAAATCTAGTACCAAATAAATCATTTAAAATATCAATACAACCACCTATAATACGCCCTTTTATCAATAAGTTATCACAATTAATTGCCTTCCATTCTACTTTTTTATCTAAACTATAGCCTTCATATCCAGTTACTTGTTCTACCCTTTCCTTTTGGTATTTTGAAAAACTTTTTTGTTCTACTAAATTTCCTTTTAATATTTCTAAATTATTTTTTAAGGATTTATGCCATCTCCTCATCCCAAAAGCTTTAAAATTATCAGCATATATAGTAGCAATATCAAAATTAGTTGTAATTGTAAAAAGAAGGCCAGTAGGATCAGAATATCCTTGTAACCATTTTGGATTATTTTTAATAATTTCAAAATTAATTTCAGATAAAATAGGAAGTAAAAAATCTCCTCCACCTACTGAAAAAATTACTTTAACAAGCTTGTTTTTAAATAAATCTTCTACTTCTCTTGCTCTAGTTGAATCATCATTACTTTTTCCATTAGTACTTTTTCTAACACTTTCTGCCTCAACTACATGATAGCCAATATCATTAAATTTTTTTATTGCATTATCAAGTCTTTTTATATCTAACTCTTGAACAACACCATCAGATGGTGCACTAATTCCAATAACATCATCATCTTTTAAAAATTCAGGATAAATCATTAATATCACCTCATCTACACTAATAGACTTTTCCTATTTCATTATACCATACACTATATAGCAATAACCATATTTATAAACAAATCATTTACTCTAAACCCTCCTTAAGTTATAATATAGTTAAATTAAAGAAGTTGAGGAATATTAAAATGCTAAAGTTTTATTCTATAATTAATATCTTTTTTGGAGTAGTCTATCTCTTACTAATTATTTGTAAGAACTTTTACAAACACCATTATAAAGAAAAAGAGATTTCTAAAGATTTAGATAAAAAGGAAAAAAGGAAAATTGAATTTATATCTGTTATATTTTTATTTGCAATGGTAGTTATAAATACATTCATATTTATTGAAAAGAAGTTATATAATCCTATATTCTTTCCAAAATATATTGAACTAAGTTATAAAATAGCAATTGCTATTATGTTCTTTATAGCTGGAGTTTTAGCTGGGAATATAAAAAAAGATATTAAATATTCCGCTCTAGAATCAATTCGTATAATTAAAGTTATAATTCTAGCTGGTAACTATATGATTTTGCTTTATTTTGTTAATAATTTTTCAACCAAAAAAGTTATAATAGCATCACTAATTCATCTTATATTTCTAACAGATTATATTATTGACTTTCAAAAATTCAAAAACGAAATTAATAACAAAAACTTTATAGTTTATTTTTCTCTTCTAATATGGTTATACTTTAGTAATAGCTTTATTCTTATGTATCAATTTATAAATGGGTAGGTGGTAGCAATGAAAAAGAAAAAATATAACAAAAACAAGAAAAAAAAGAAATTTTTAAAAATAATAAAAGAATATGCAGCGGTTATTACAATTGGAATGACAATTCTAGCCTTTATAACTAATTGCATTATAAATTATTATAAAAAAGCATCAAAAACTTGGTTTGATTTTCAATACCTTACAGTTCAAATAAAAACTGATGATTTCATAAAAGAATACCAACAATCAAATTATGGTGGATTCTATCATGAATTATTATTATCACCAACTTTTAATAATGAGCTAAATCAATTATTATATAAAAATCCAGAAAAAGCAGTTGATTATTTTATTACCTATTTAATTATAGAGCAAAAAGATTCTATTGAGGCAGAAGATGTAAAAATAACCTTCAAACAATATGGTGAAGCTAATGATTTAAGTAATAAAGAACTTGATGAGTTTCCAATTAATAAAAAAAATGGAAAAAATATTTCAAATAAAATCAAGTATCCATTCCCAAAAGGAGAACGATTAAAAATTCCAATTTCCATTTGTAAAAATAATAATAGTTATACAATGAGACAAAATAATTGCTATTATCTAAAACTAGAACCAATATCTATTAGGTACAAAAATAAATATTTGATGTCTAAAAGAGAAGTTCCTATTAGAGGTTATATAGAGCAAAACGTTATTATAGATGGAGATGTTGTAACAGGAAAAGGCGGTACTGCATAAAAGGAAATAATTCTATTTCCTTTTTATATTTTTATTAAAATTATTCCTATAATGATAAGAAATGCTGCAATAATTTTTTTTAACACTGAACCTTTCTCTTTAAAAATAAAATATCCAACTATTACATTAATCATCACAGATAAGCTACATAGTGCTGCTACAATTACAATACTTTCATCTTTATAAGCAAGTAGTTTAGAAATCATCATAATTGGCCATGAAATAGTAATAAAAAATAATGCCCTTTTATTTGTAAGTTGATACTCTACCTTTAAATCTATTATTTTAATTTTTTCAACACAAAGTAATAATACTGAAGGAATAAACGTAATTAGAAAAACATAAAAAGCAATATTAAATTGTTTTGAAATATTAATATCTAAAAATAAGGCAATACCTAAACATAAATTAGCTAAAATACCTAAAAAATAATACCTATTCCAATTAATTTTATCTTTTTCATAAAGAATTAATACATTACTAAATATAATTAAGAATGCACCTAAAAAATGATACAAAATAAATTTCTCATGAAGAATTAAAACACCAAGTGCAATAACAAAAACATTTGATAATTGCTTAATAATACTATATGTAGATGCATCTACCCCACTTCTTGCTGTTGTACCAAGTCTATCTTGAATAGTATAGAAAACAATTGATAATCCTAAAAATAAATAAACACTTAAACTTTTGGAAATTGTAAATTTAAAAAACGGTATAAATAAAACTGAAAATATTCCAGCTATAAATTCTATTAAAACTGTTTTTGCTCCTGGTTTTTTCATATCTTTAGTAACACACTTATAACTCTGATTAAATATTGTTACAGAAGATAAATAAAGTAATATAAAAAACAAACAAGTATAAGACATAAAATACCTCTTAAATATTATATTCTAAAGAAAAAAATGTAGAACAAACTACATTTTTGAATTATAGCTATTTAAAAAATTATTTACACTATTTAAACCTTCACTAATATTATCCATAATACTATTAGTTTGACTTATATTAGTGCTAGCATCCATGTTAGTTGAATTTTTCATTTTATTTTGATAATAATCAAATAATTCTTTAAATCTATTATAATGAACAACTTCCCTTTGTCTTAACCATAATAAAGGTCCTATAACATCTGGATCGTTAGTTAAATCTATTAAGTTTTCATAAACAGCACGAGCTTTTTGTTCTGCTGCCATATCTTCTGATAAATCAGCTAAAGGATCCCCTGTAGATGCAAAATAAGCTACTGTAAATGGAACCCCATTTGAATCAGTTGGATATAATGCTTTATTATGCTCTGCATAATGTGAATCTAGACCTGCTTCAATCAACTCCTCAAGAGTAGCATCCTTCATTAATTGATAAATCATAGTTGAAATCATCTCTATATGAGCTAATTCTTCAGTACCAATATCAGTAAGTAGAGCCTTTCCTCTATTATCCGGCATAGTATATCTTTGATTTAAATAACGTAATGCTGCTGCAAGTTCTCCATTTGAACCTCCATATTGAGTAACAAGTAGTTTTGCCATTTTTAAATCTTTCTTTTTTATATTAATTGGATATTGTAATCTTTTTTGATAAGCCCACATTAAACATTTCCCCCTTCCCAAGGCCATTTATCTTTTTCCCATAGAAAGTTTGATGACATATCATCACTAGAAATTGTTAATGGTCCATATTTATTTTCATATTCCATCATTAGTTGATTTGCTCTTGCTCTATAATCATTAAATAATGATAACATAGTTGAATTTTCTGGATGAAGATCTAAATATAAATTTAGTTCATGAGCAGCAAAAGCATATCTAGACATTTCCAAAAATAAAGCCTCTTTTTCATTTGATGCTTTTAATTGTACAGGTTTATAATTTTTATAACCTATATATGAATCTGTAAATAAATTACCTACATTATAAGCTTCTTCTGGAGTTGCAAAATTTGACTGATTATTATTAGTCATACTAGGTGTAGTATTTCTTATATAATCATTTAATAGATATTGATTGTAGTTATACATAATTTCCTCCTTCTCTTTAATCTATTCTTTTAGGTAAATAGTGTATGGACAAATAACTAAATAAATAAAAAAGACTTGATTTTTTTACTTTTATATATTAAACTATAAGAGTCTTAATTGACATGGCGTCATTGGTGAAGTGGTTAACACGCTAGTTTGTGGCACTAGTATGCAAGAGTTCGATTCTCTTATGGCGCCCCACTATGAAATTAACTTACAAACCTAAATGTTTGTAAGTTTTTATTTTTAGATAAAATTGTAAATATATTTATTAATACATATAATTTATTTTAATATTGTATATAAAGATACTAACGTAATTAATAATAGTATTGGGCCAAACTACTATAATAATTTGAAAAATAAAAAAAGCTTATTTCCATATAAGCCTTTTTAAATTAAAATATTTTTATCTATTTCTATTACCGGTCTAACTTTATAGGTATTACTATTTCCCTCACAAATAGTATTTGGATTTGTACAAATCATAATTGGTTTATCATTACTAGATAAATTACTTGTTATAGTTTGATTAATATAAATCCATGAATTTTTTGCCGTATCTAATGAAGTTCCTATTTCTAAATTTGGTATTTCGGATATACTTTCAATATCATTTAAAGAAAGTAGAGATACTGAAATATTTTCTTTAGTTTCTAAATTATTTTTTAGTGTATTTAGATAAGTATTTTGTAAATAATTATCAATATCATTATAAGAAATATTATCATCAAGTGGATTATCTCTTAATAAGACAACGTATTTATCAGTTGAATCACTTTCTTTTATAACATGCCAAGTACTGGAATCCTTTAAAGTTATAGCATCACCTAAATTATAAGTTGGATAGTTTTCCACATCTCCTTCTCCATCAATACTTGTATCTGTATTTATAATTTCTTCATTACCAAATTTCTTTTTAGAAGATGAATTTTTAGTAAAAAAATGATAAAAAATTGATAATGTTGCTGATACTAAAATGGCAATTAATAATACTATCATTATTATTAAATTTTTTCTATTTTCATCGCTTTCCATAATATTCACCCCATTTTATATTTAATATTAAAAGTCACAATTTCCTGGTGTTCTTGGGAATGCAATAACATCTCTTATATTTTCAACACCTGTCAAATACATAATTAAACGTTCAAATCCCATTCCAAATCCAGAATGATAACATCCACCAAATTTACGAAGGTTAATATACCAATCAACTGTATCTAAATCAACATTCATACTTTTGGCTCTTTCAATAATCTTTTCATAATCTTCTTCTCTTTGGGAACCACCCATTAATTCTCCACTACCTGGTACTTCCAAATCAACTGCTGCAACAGTTTTGCCATCTGCATTTTCTTTCATATACCAAGCTTTAATATCCTTTGGCCAATTATAAATAAATACGGGGCCATTAAAGTATTCGGTAATATAACGTTCATGTTCTTTTGCAATATCTTCCTCATAATCTGGTTCAAATTCCCACTTAACATTAGCATTTTTTAAAATATCTATAGCTTCATGGTGAGTAATTTTCTTAAATGATGAATTTACTAGATCATTTAATTTCTTCTTTAATCCTTTTTCAACAAATTTATCTAAAAATTCTATTTCATCATTACATTTTTCTAATACATAATTAACAACATACTTTAACATTTCCTCTTCAACATTCATTAAATCGTCCAAATCCATAAATGCCATTTCAGGTTCTATCATCCAGAACTCATTTGCGTGAGTTTTAGTATTAGAGTTTTCAGTTCTAAATGTTGGACCAAAAGTATATATTTTTTTAAATGACATAGCATAAGCTTCTCCATGTAATTGACCTGTTCCTGTTATATAAGTTTGACGTCCAAATAAATCCTTTGATAAGTCAACTTCTTTTTCTTCATTTAATGGTAAATTATTAAAATCAAAAGTAGTAACCTTAAACATTTGATTTTCACCTTCACAATCAGCAGTTGTTAAAAGAGGTGTATGTACATAAACATAGTTATTACTTTGAAAATATTCATGAATACCACGAGCAGCAACACTTCTTATTCTAAAGACAGCTTGAAATAGATTTGTTCTAGGTCTTAAATATGCTTGTTCTCTTAAAAATTCTCTAGAATGTTTTTTTGGTTGAATAGGATAATCTTCTGGGCAATCTCCTAATAATTCAACACTTTTTGCTTGTAGTTCAAATGGTTGAGACTCTTTTGGTGATTTCACAACTATACCTGTAACTCTAATTGCACAACCAACATGATATTTAGCTATTGTATCAAAATCTTTTAATTTATTATCATAAACAACTTGGATATGTTTGAAACAAGTACCATCAGAAAAATCTATAAAACCAAATTCTTTTTGCTTACGATGATTTCTAATCCAACCTTCTAATACTACTTCACTATCCATATATTCATCTATTTTTTCATATAATTCTTTTGCATCTATTGCCATATTATCACTCCTTTAATTATTATAACACTTATTTAATTTATACACTATTATTATCAATATTTTTTCTATTTTTATAATTAACTTGCTAAAGTTTTTTGTACAACCTTAGAAGTAGTTTTTTCTGGAACTTTAAATATACTAATATCCCTATTAATTAATCCAACATATTTTAAACATTCTTTTGGTTTTAGGAATAAGCTCATACCATTATACAATGGATGAAAAGCTAAAGATTCTCTAGATAATAAATCTTCATCAAAAACCAAGTTAACTTTTTTATCATGATCATATATCATATTAAATATAGATACGTTACCAGGAGTTGTATTAATTAACTCTTTCATATCATCTTCTTTAACAAACTCTAATTTTTTACAATACAATTCTTCTCTTATTAATGATAAGTCAACTTGTTTACTACTATCTGTAACAATTAAAAATGTTCTCTTTTCTCCTTTTCTTTCTCTAACAAGTAAATGTTTACATATAGAATAATCATCACATAAATAATCTTCAAATCTTTGATAATAAAGACTTGATTCATCACAACCTAACACTTCTTTATGTTTTATACAAATATCATATTTAATACCATTTTGTTCTAAATATGTACAAAAATTTCTTGCTTTTTCAATTTTTTTCAATCTTTCTAAATCTTCTTTTATAGAATATGTTTTACATAATAAAGATCTTATTTTTTCTGTTTCCATTTTTATCATTCCTTTCTAATAAACAAAAAAACACTAGTTCATCCACAAAGGGACGAAAACTAGTGTTCCGCGGTACCACCCAATTTATTATAAAAGAATTTATAATCACCTTAATCGATTCTATCAAATCTAGTATTTTTAACGGTATACTACCGGCTTATTCTACTAAGTAACCTTTTCGATAAGCAACTCCAGAGTGTTCTTTCAAAAAGTTTTAATTATTAGGCTCACACCATACCCTAACTCGCTAAAATTTCAACTAATCTACTTTTCTCTTTCAAAGTCGATACATAAATATTACAATATATTTTATGCAGTTGTCAAGTATTTATGAATTACATTAACTATTTTTTCTTGTAATTTTTCTCAATACTATCAAAATCATAGGTCTTTATAGTCCATAATGTTTTTTCAACAAGAGAAATAGGAATACCATTTGTTCCATTATTTTTTAACTGTTGCATATTAGTAATTCCAAGTTTTTTTAAAGTAGATAACATCTCATAGTCATAACAGATATCATCTACACCTATTCTACTATTCCAAGAACTATCTTCTCTGTTTATTATTTCAATATCTATTTGCCTACGCAACTCTTTTAATTCATTTAAGCTAAATCTTTCTAGATTATTAATTATATTTTTCATATTATTTAACTTTTTTTACTGGTGCTGTTGAAATAGTTATTTTACCATCTAAAATATAAGGAACAAAATCAACATTTAGTTTTGCTAAACCAGCTAAAAAGTTATTATCGCTTAACCAATAATTTTGTACATTACCCTTAAAGATATCACCAACAAAATTACCATCATTATCCTTTTTAAATATTTTCTCATAAGTTTCAGTAGCACTTAAATATGAATTATTTTCTTTTTTCTTACTAAAATAAAAATAAGCAAGATCTGAATTTTCTAATGCTTCATTAGAAGCTGATAAGAAACTATCTACGTCTTTACTAGTATCATTACATATAGCATTGTAAACAATTTTTGGATTACTACGTACTTCTTCACTCATTGCTTGTAAGTATTTTCCATCCAAAGTAGATATAGTCATTGCAAAATCTGTATCACTTTTCAATTCATCTGATGCAAAGTGTTTAAATATTTCTCTAACATCAACATCATCTTTTAATTTGTATGATTCTAAATATCTGGATTCATAATCTCTCATGAATAGTTTTGTAAAGAAATCCCTTTCCTCATATATGTTACTGATACCAAGTTTTTGTTTTACTGTTTTACTATCTACACTACCATATAAGTTATTCTCCATTTCCTCCAAATTACAGAAATAACTAACTAATCCTTCTTCAAAATTTTGGTAGTTTAAATCTTCTTCCAAATATGTACCAGTCATTGCCTTATAATAAAATAGTTTTTTCTCATTTATTCCTAATTTAACTACTTCCTTTAATCTTCCATAAATACTATTTGCCATACTCTATTCCCCCTCACTGTTTGACACATTATACCACAACTTTACTATTTTGTCAAAATTCTTTCATAACTATTAACTTTATGATAAAATAATTAAAGGAGTGATATATATGAAAAAAACAGTACTTACTGGTTTAAGGCCAACTGGCAATCTACATTTAGGTCACCTATTTGGTGCTGGAAGAAATTATGTAAAATTACAAGATGATTATGACTTTTATTTAGAAATTGCTGATGTTCAGGCCTTAACAGATAATTTTAATAATCCTGAAAAAGTTAGAAAAAATGTATATGAAATAACTATGGATCTATTATCTATAGGAGTTGATCCTAATAAAGTTCATCTATTTATTCAATCCAAAATACCTGAAATAGCAGAACTTACAGTTTTCTATTCAAACTTAGTAACTGTATCAAGACTTTTTAGAAATCCAACTGTTAAAACCGAAGTAGCCCAAAAAAAAGAATTATTTGGTAATGATGGTGAAAGTATTACATATGGATTTTTAGGTTACCCTGTAAGTCAAGCTGCAGATATTACTGCCTTTTCTGGAGAAGTTATTCCAGTTGGTGATGATCAATTGCCTCTTCTAGAACAATGTCGTGAAATAGTTAGAAAATTTAATCATATATATGGAGAAACATTAATAGAACCTCAACCTGTACTTAGTAATACAAGTAGACTAAAGGGGCTTGATGGAAACGAAAAAATGGGGAAAAGTCTTGGTAATGCTATCTTTTTAATTGATGATGATGAAACAATCTCTAAAAAAATAATGTCTGCAATCACTGATCCAGCAAAAATTAAAAAAGATGATCCAGCAAATCCAGAAATATGTATGGTATATTACTATCACAATTTAGTAACACCTGAAGAAGAAGTTAAAAATGTATGTAGTGAATGTAAGCGTGGAAAAAGAGGTTGTGTTTCTTGTAAAAGAGAACTAATTAAAAATATGATAGAATTTCTACAACCTATAAGAGATAAGAGAAAAGAATATGAAGATAATCCAGAACTTGTTAAAAGTATATTAGAAGATGGTACAAATCATGCAAGAAAAAAAGCTACTGAAGTAGTAAAAAATGTTAAAAAGGCAATGAAAATCGACTATTAATAATAGCCGATTTTTAATTTAGTGTAGTTTTTCTTTTGGAATTACTTAGATTTAAAATTTTAAATATTTCGTTATGTTCCTTAGAATAATTATTTTTAATACTATCAATTAATATTTTGTATCTAACTTCAACTGTTTTTTTATCACTTGGAAATATTTCTTCATATAGGTAATTTATTTTTTCAAATAGCCCTTTTTTATAAGCAAATTTAATTTCTTTTAATAAATAGTTCCTTTTAAATTCTTCATTTCTAGTTAAAAATAAACACTCATTACTTTTTTTACTAACCTTGTATTCTATTTTGCTTAGTTTTATTTCATTACTCAATTCTAATATTTCTTCTTCTTCATCTAATAATAAATAACTTTTAAAAAGAGCTTTCCCAGATTTATCAAATTCAACTCCTACAATCTTATAAGTGTCTGTAAATAAACATGCATAATCAATAACATTAGTACCCTTATCACTATAAACCTCTGCTTTTCTATAAATACTTTGCAAAAAGTCTTTATTTACGGTAACATTATTTAAAATAATATCATTTAAAAAATTACTACTAATTCTAATCATTGGTATTTTTTTTATATGTTCTATATTATCCTTATTACTCCATTCAAATGGTTCATATATTCTATTACCATCTAATAGATTTAAAACTATATCATATACGTTTAACATCATTTTTCCCCTTTCTAAAAATACATAGTAATACAATAATAATACCTGGTATTATTACTAAACATTCATAATGGGTTAATATATAAGTAAGGTATTCAAGAAAATTATATCCAAAACTTAATAAATTAAGATAAATAATCATATACATAATTCCCATAACGATTAAAAAAAAACCTATTAAAAAGAAAAAAATTCTTGTTATCATTTTAACTCCTTACTTATATTTATGAATCATCTAATTATAGTATACAAATAATTTTTTTTCTTATACAAAAAAAGAGCAATTCTACTCTTTTTTATCTTCTATCAAATCCATTTCCACCTGATTAATAGATGCAAATTTCTTACTGATTTTTTCAGTTGTAATAGAAACATTTTCAACATCTTTATTAACAGCTTGAATACTACGAGATAATTTATCCCAACGTTCTTTGTATCTAGAAAATTCTAGTCCAAGTTTATTTAATTCTTGATGAATAATGCTACTATATTTATCTCTTTCAATATTTTTTATTATCATTTGAATAACAGTAAGCGTAGATATTAACGTTGTTGGAGAAGTAATCCAAACTCTTTTTTTATAGGCGTATTCAATAATATCTGGATGATATGCATTAATTTCTGCAAAAATTGCTTCAGCTGGTAAAAACATTATCGCTTGATCACTAGTTTCACCAGGAATTATATATTTCATACTTATAGCATCTATATGTTTCTTTACATCCATTTTGAATAATTTTTCATATTTTTCTCTTTCAGCTTGTGAAATACTTTTATCTACCATTAATTGATAATGTTCTAATGGAAATTTTGAATCTATTGCTATAGTTCCAAGTGGTTCAGGAGCAAACAAAACTGAATCTGCAATATATTTATTACTAAATGTATATTGTAATTTATATATAGAATCATTTTTTTCACCAAAAACACTTGATAAAATATGTTTCAAATTAACCTCACCAAATATTCCCCTACTTTTTTTATCAGTTAAGACACTCTGTAGGGAAACAATATCAGTTGATAAATTTTCTATTTTTTTCTGAGCTTCATCTATTTTACTAAGTCTTTCAATAACTGACATAAATGTTTTATTTGTTTTTTCAAAATTTTGATCAAGGCGTTCTGAGACCTTTTCATTAATAGCAAGAAGTCTTCCCTCAACTTGTTCATTTAACTTTTGAAAATCATCATTCATATTTTTAGTTAATTCTGATTTAAAATCACCAAGTTCTTTAACCATATTAAGTTCTAATTTTCCAAGTCGTTCTGTAATGTTACTTTCATTAATATTCTTAAATAGTGAAATTATTATTAGTATTGAATTTAATATAAGTAATCCTATAATTATATAATTTATCACTCTATCACATCCTATTCTATTTTCATTTTTTTACTAATAAGCTTCGATAAGAAATATGCTAGTAATATTAAAATTGCAACTATAATTATTGTTTTAATATCGGTAATACTCTCAAGCAAGCTTTTACCTACACATCCCCAAAAGGTAACCATAAATATTTTTCCTATTAAAAGGGCAATTAGAAACTTTCTTTTTCCCATTCTTACTACTCCAGCAGCTATATTAATTAAAAATGCTGGGGTAAATGGCAAAGCAATAAGTACTACTAGATTTGAAAACTCAATATCTTTCATCCTATTTACAACTTTTTTAACTTTAGGTTTATCTAATCTATTTTTAATTACCTTATTAGATATAAAGGTAAAAAGTAAAAAAGATGCATAACAACCAAGACAAGTTGAAAGCCAGGAAATTAATATTCCTATTATTAATCCATACGCGTTAATGTTTAATGCAACAAAAACACCTAGTGGTAAGGCTGGGATAATTGATTCTAAAAGTATTAATAATACACCATAAATTATTCCACCATTTTGAAGTAATTGTGTTAAATATTCTACTATATTGTTTACTACATCCATACTATCACCTTATTATTATTATAGTATAAATTATAAGGTTTTAAAAGAAAAAGATAGTAATTATTTACTATCTTCTAAATAACTTGTATAACCACCTAAAATATTTATAACTTTATATCCTTTCTTTGTTAAAATTTCACATATCTTTCTACTTGTACTTCCAAAATTACAAAATATATAATATTCCTCATCATCGCTTAAATAATCATCTGGATTTGTTAACAAAAAATTTACAGGAATATTTTTAGCATTCTTTATTGTTCCCAGAGAAAACTTATAACTATCTCTAATATCTATTAAGTTGATTTCTTTTTTTTTCATAATATCTATTAAATCATATGTATCTATTTCTTTATACATAAACTACACCTCAATATAGTATATGAAAAAAAAGTAATCTAAAATAGTTTAGATTACTTATCTTACTACATATGGTTTTTTCTTTGTACCATTTCCTTTTTCAACCATCATATCTTTTCCAACTCTAACAACTAATCTTAATTTTTCATCACTATTGGCATACGTAGAAGTTATAGTTCCTTGATAATCTACTAAATATACCATAGCATTATCACTTGAAACACCATTAGCTAACCAAAATGCACCATTTGTTGCTAAATAATTATAATTTTGACATGAAGGTGAAACTGTATTCGTACATTCAGGATCTAGGCTAGCATTTAGATAATCATAAACAGATAATAGAGAAATTTTTGTTTCTATCACTTCCGAACACTCTGGTCCACCATCTCTACTTAATTCGTTATTAGCTCTAGTACCAACACAAGCATTAAATTTTAACAACTTTGATTTTATACCTTTGGTAAATAGTTTAGGTTCTTCTTCAAAATAATAATAGTCACTGTCAGCATCATCAGCTAAACTATTGTTATATAATTTTTGAATTGCAGTACTGACATTACTATTTTTGAATTCATTTATACCATAAGTATCATCTAATCTACTATTATATCTCTCATCCCAAACGTAATTATTTGCTGATAAATCATTTTGAACCAAGGTGATTTCATTATTAGAATTTACTTTTAATATTCTCCAAAGACTACTAGTACCATCAAATTTTACATAATTATTAACATCTTTTCCTCTATAAACATAACCACCATTATACGAATATAATCCATAACCATCAGTTACAATATTTTTTTTATCTAATACTTTTTTATATAATTCTGTAGTAGTATAATCATCACCACAATTTAAATATGAAGTATAACTGTATGTTTTATTTCCTGTATTTTCTACAATAACTTCACCACTACATGATTGATTAGGTAAGTATTTATCAAGGGTATTCATATATTCCTCTTCAGCCAAAACATCAGAACTTATTTTTACTTTACTAGTTGGTAATTTTTTTTCGTTATCAACGAAGTATGACTTTGCTGCTTCTTTCATCACATCTTCTACTTCAGCATAAGAATAATGTTTTTTTGAAGTTAAAGATATAATAAATCCAATTAAAATAATTATTATGATTATTACAACTATAACACCCATCATTTTAACAATTTTTGTTCTAAATTGTTCTTTAGCTAATTGCTCTTCCTTTTTTATTTCAGCCTCTATATTTTCTGGTGAATCTTCATCTACAGTTTCTTCTTTTTCTGAGTCAAATTCCTTTATATCTTCTGTAACATCCTTATAACGATTTCCATTTGGTCCTATATTCTTATTATCCATAATAATACCTCTTTCTATTAATTATCAAAAAAATCATCAAAAAAATCATCATCGTCATCATCATCATCTAAATCTAGGTTTTGTACAATCACTTTATCTTTATGAATATCTTCAGATTCCTTATCTCCAATTACTTCAAGTTTTTCTTCGCTTTTTGCTTTTTCTTCTTTCTCTTTATTTTTTCTTTCTTCCTCTTCTAATTCAGCAATTTTTGCATCTATTTTCTTAACTAATTCATCAACATCAAAACCATTATCAAACTCTTTTTTATCACCAGACTTAGGAGATGCCTTTTGTTGTTCAAAAGGATTAAATGCCCTAGGTGGAGGTGATTGTTTATTCTCTCCCATTTGCACTGGCATACCAAATGGTGTTTTATTTAATCCACCTTCCTCATCTGATGCATTCATCATTTCTAATAATTTTTTCTTTTTTTCGCTTTTTACAAATTCTTTTATATCAAAGGTATGAACTGGCATCTTATTTCTATGTGGATATTTAGCCTTTGGATATTTTTGTCCCCAATCTATTTTAAAATCAGGAGTCATTTTTGTTTTAAATGGTTGTTTACGCATACGTAATATAATTGTTTCAAATTGTTTCATTCTTTGTAAATCAGATACTGTTACTAAAGGAGTAGAAGCTGTTTTATCATCCTTTTTACTTTTAACTTCTCCACACATTTTGGAGATTTCCTCTAATGCTGCTAACTCTGTACTAATTAAATAAATAATATTTCCACAGTTTCCCTTTATAGTCTCTGCATCTTCTTTACCATATACTTTATTAAGTTGAGCAAAGTTTTGAATAATCATTGTAAATCTAATTTGACGAGAACGAGCCGCTGTAATCATTGTAGTTACATCTTTTAATGGAGGCATATTAGCAAACTCATCAAGTAAAAAGTTTGTTCTAATTGGAAGTTTACCACCATGTTTTTGAGCAACATCTATTAAAGTTTCATAAATTTGCTTTAATAAGATTGTAACCAAAGAATGATATGTCTTTTTTTCATCTTGAATAACAATAAATACCGCTGTTTTTCTCTTACCTATTGACTCTAAATCTATATCACTATAAGATAACATTTCACTTAAATTTTCACGTGATGCAAATAGTTTTACTTTTTGTTTAAACACAGATAAAATTGAGCCCTTAGTTTCATTAGGAGCTGTAACAGTACCGAATGCATTAATTGCAGCAGCACTAGCAGGGTCTTTAGCTCCAAAATATTCTTTTATATATGTAGAACCACCAAATTTATCCTCACCAACAGTACTCATTAAATTTATACTATTGATATTAATTTCTTCTTCTTTAGCATCTTCAAATAGCCCTAAAGCTAATCCAGAAAAATAATCTGCTGAAGTTTTTTCCCAGAAAGGATCTGCATTAGAATTTGATTCATCATACAAAATATTTAGAGCCAAATCATCTAACAATTCTATTGCCTTATCCTGTTTACCACTTTTATATATTTTGTATGGTAAGGACATTGGATTCCAAGCATTACCATTTTGTGGATCACGGAAATTAAGCAATAATATTTGGTATCCCTTAGCTCGTAACATTTCAGCTGTATTTTCATAAATCTCACCTTTTGGATCGGTAATAATCATACTTTCACCTTTTTTAGCAAGAATCTTAACAGTTGGTTTTATTACAGTTTGAGTTTTACCACTACCAGTAGCACCAATTACTAACGTATGATATTCACTATCATCAATCCATGCTTCATTTTCCTTAAGAATTAAGGGAACACCAGCTACATTAGATTTTTTTTGTAAAGGAGTAACTAATGAAAGCTCATCTTTCATTTCTTTTTCTTTTGCCCAACGACTATATCCTTTATTTTTCTTTTCAGTTGTAAATCCAATTCCCTTTTCCATCTCAAAAAATCTAGAACTAACACTTACTATCAAACCAAATAATGATATAAAATAAAATACCAAAGTTGCAGTTATATATTGTGGTGAAAAGGCAGGAAAAGGATTTAGGCCTGATAGATAGCCATTTTCTGCTAAGGATGATAAGTTAACAACACCTATTGCAATTACATATAATAAAAATACTGCAAATACTACAAATATTGTAACATCTTCTTTATCCGCTCTAAACTTAAGTTTCATACAATTCCTTCTTCCTTCTTAAAATATTATATCATTAAAAACTAGTTAGAAACAAGTGATTTAAACATATAGTTATTAAATTTATATAAATTATATCTAGTCCCTTCAACACTATAATAACTACATCCAACAATAACTTCAAATTTATTATCTTCATCTACGTCAATAAAATTACTTATATAAGGATTACATCCACTATATATATCATCTATCTCTTTTTTATCTTTATATAAATAAATGATTTTTCCATCTTTAACCGTAAAAATATAACCAAAAGATATATTTCCTATATCTTCATATGGAAATTTGTTTGAAATAGTATATATTCTCTCAATTACACCATCATTATTCAAATCAAAATCAATGTAATAACTATATGTTAAAGGGGAATCTTCACTAAGATTGTTTTCTTTTAAAACTTTTTTAACATAAGTTGTATCATCTATATCATGGGTAGAAAAATCAGCAATTTTATATTTGATACTTCCAGACAATGCTAACATATTTTCTTCTTCATAATTTACTGGGGTATTATTATTTTTATATAAATACCATTTATCATCGTAAAAAATTTTATATCTACCAAAATAGGAGTTATCAACATAAACATTAAATTTTTTACCACTATAACTTTTCAAATCTTTTTTACTATATATACCAACCCAACGAGAATTAACTTTTTTAAATCCACCTGAATTACCTATTACTATAACATTATCCTTATTTTTAGTAATTAGCCTAACACCAATAGTTAAAAAGAATACAATTGATCCTACTAATAAGAAAATTAAAATAAATATAGAGACTTTTTTATCCTTTTTCATAATTTCCTCCTAACCAGCTTTAAACCAAACTACTCTACTTGTATTTTTCCAACTATATTCTTGCCACATATTTGTAGAAGTACTACCAGGATCCATCATATTAATTGTATTTCCATTTACAGAATCAATTGCTACCCAGTGTTGTCCTGTATTACCTTTTACTTCAGCTACAACATAGTATCCACTATCTTGTAAGGATTTAATTTTATTTAGTTTTTCTTTCTTAGATTTTCCTAATATATTCTCATTTCCACTCCATACAAATTTTGGAGCAACCTTTCCAACTGCATTCCATTGTAAATTACCTGAACTAGAAAATCCACCATTTTTACTTAATGCTTGAACAAAAGTGCCAGGATTTAATTCTCCGCTTACATTAGTTGAAACTCCACTTTTTGCTACTAACATAGATATAGAAGTTGCAAGACATCCTGCAGATTTAATTGTATTTTTACTTTTACCTAGATGAATACTAGACCATGGTGCTCCGTATTGTTTCCAAGATGTATAGTCACCTGTTGCAGCATTACTACTACCAGAACAATTAGAAGTAAATTCATATATTCCACCATATGTACCTTTTAATGTTTGCTTATAATCTAAACCCTTATTTCCTAAATTTCTCCATTCTGTTTGTTTTTCTTGTGCATAATTCATAGCTAATAGATAGCCTTTTTTGTTATAAGCTAACACCCCATTAACTTCTGATATCCAAGCCCTTTGTTTTGCATTTTTTGCAAGTGGTCCCTTATAAGTAGTCGTATTATTAACTCCTGTATATACACTACCATTTTGACGACTATGAGGGTCATTCTTTTTTCTAGAGCATCCTTTATCTACATTACAGTAAACCTGATCACCTACACAATTTCTAATTTCAATAATCCATTGTCCATTTTCATTAATCAATTTTTTATTTCTTACCGCTGTAGAAATAGCAAAACTCCTTGCTGCTATGGCCTGAGCCTGAGCCTCTGCCTTATTTTGTCCTCCACTAACCTCTGCATAAACAACTCCCATAACATAATCTTCAAAATCTATTAATGGTTCATCCATTGCTTTACCGTAAGGACCATCACACATAGCAGTATCAGTTGTACCATATCCATACATTAATCTAACCTTCAAATTACTAACATTTATATTAGTAGCTGATGTAAAGTCTGTACTATTAGTGATTCCTTTTATACTATAAGTACAATTAGTTCCACTTGTACTAGTAGAAGATTCATTATAACCTTTTATATAACGCTCATATCTAGTACCCTTTGCATATTCCTTATCAACATAACCCTCTCGACCAGATTCTTGAGCGCCTTCTTGTTCATCATCATTATCAGCACCACCTATAGAAGCTATTACTAAACCTATAAATATTAATGGTAAACAAGATATTATGCATAATAAAATAACTTTTTTCTTCTTTATGAAACCAAATCCAGAAAATTCACTAGAAATATCTCCTTCTTGTTCAGAACCAGAGTCTTGAGATTGCCCATCATCATTTGATAATGATGATGGTTTACCAAGACCACCCTTTTTACCTCCAAATCCCTTTCCTAAAGGATTTGTCATATTTTGTGATGAAGATTTATCAGGAGATTGTGATGTCGTATCACCAGAAGGATTTTCTCCAGCTATTTGCTTATTACTAATCATAGCCTCTGCACTTGATGCACCATTAGGTGAACCACTCGCAACAGATATAGCCTTATCAGTAGCATCTAAAGCACCGGAATCATCAAGTTTTTTACTCGCCTTAGACATACCAGGAATTTTACTTAAGGCTTCTCCTCCCTTATTTAAAATTTTATCTCCTACTTTAGTTTTTGCTAAAGCATCAACTACCTTTCCACCAGCAGGTCCAGCAAAATAAGTAGCAGCACCTTTTGCAGCTACTTTTGCAGCTTTTTTATTTGAATCTTGATTTTCAGCTCTTTGACTGTTTTTTACTGCAGAATACGAATTATTATCATTATTGTTAACAGAAGAAGTAGTAGCGTTATTATCTACACTACTACTTTGATTCATATTATCTCTTGGCATAAATATCACCTACTTCTATTAACAATTATTACTATAGTCCTCCACCACTACCGAAAGAGTCTAATTCTTGTTTTGTTACTGAAACATTAATTCTCATTCTTCTATTTCCACAAACAAATAATGCTTCCCCTTGTGAATATCTTTTTATACTTTCTTTTTCACTTTCATTTAAATCTATTAATAAACTTAAATCTTCAACAGCTTGTTTCTTTAATCCCATTACTAAATAATAAGATGCATTATCAAAAATTGCCTTACCTTGAGTAATAACAGCAGGAGCTGAAAAGTCACTTGGTTGTTGTGTAATAATAATTGTACCTGTATTATATTTTCTAGCACGACGTTGTACCTGTGCTAAAAAGTCTGCACCTAAAGTATTTTGTTCTCCTAATAATACATGAGCTTCATCTACCATTAATACTGTATCAACATTAGGATCAAGACATAATCCCCAAGCATACTTTAATACATTAAAGAATAATGCATTTTTAACATTAGAGTCACTATTCATTAACTCTTTAATGTTAAATACCATAAAATCACTATTACCATTAATGGTTGTATGACCATCAAAATAGAACTTTAATTCTTTTATTATAGGTCTAATTTTTAACTCAAGTCTCTCCATAATATCTCTTTCTTGAGTTTGTTCAGTCATTGACATAAGTCTACCTTTAACAGTTGCATAAACATCAGTAAATGTTGGATAATCTGTAGAAGTAAAACCTGAAAAGTCTGTATCAAAATCTATTCCAAATCTCTTATATGTATCTTGTACTACTTCAGAAAACATTGTAAGTACATCTTCAGTAATAGATGGATCATAGTATTTCATAAATGCCTTTAAAAATTGTAAAGTCCTTGTTAGAACTGTATAACCTAATCCTTGTTTTATTTCTTCATCATCAGCATCAATTACTACTTCAAGTGGATTAATTAAACCAAATTCCCCACCTTTTCCTATATCAACCTGATCTCCACCAAATGTTCTTGTTATTTCAGTAAGTTCATTTTCAGGATCTATTGCAACTATTTGGCATCTGTTTCTTATGTGTGTTCTAAGCATTAACTTAGCAGCTGTAGATTTACCACTACCAGATGTACCTAAAATAATCATATTAGCATTATTTCTATTATTTTCTTTTCTTATTTTATATAAGAATTGATTAAATAAAATTACTCCTCCAGAAAAGTCTACACCAAGCAACGTAGAAAGACCAGGATCTTTTATACTATCAAATATAAATGGATACATAGCCGCTATAGTAACAGATGGTATTGGAGTACCAATTCTTTCTTCTATATCTTGAGATGGGAAAATAGGTAGAATTGATTTTAATACTTTTTCTTGTTCAAATCTCAATGACACTGCTTTTAACTCCATAGCATCTAAGTAGTTTTTGACATTAACTTTTTTCATTTCTAAATCTTCTTTAGTATCAGCTGTAATCATAATGTGCATTTGGAAATCAAATATACGTGCCTGACTAGCTGCTAACATAGAAATAAAGTACTCTAAGCTTTCATAATCCTGTCTTATTCTTTCACGTGAAGTTTGGTCACGCTCTTTCCCATATCTTTCTTTTAAATCTGCAACCTGTTTATTAAGCATCTTTGATATCATTGCAAATTCTACTGGAATATGTTTTACAACAATTTTAATTCCAGACATACTTGTTAGTGTAGATAAATATCCAGGTTGAATATATCTAGGATATGAAACAACTGATAATATAGTTGCATATTTATCACTAATAAAGAAATCACTAGGGTTAAAACTTAATCCTTTAGGAGCTAATTGTCCTCTTAAACTTACACTCATACTGGCATCACCGTTCCAAATTCTGTTGTTTTTCCACCATTTAAGAAATTATCTAACATAACCCTTAAATCCTCATTACTAGCTTGTGAAGCATTAAGTCCACAAGTAGCTAAACCATTTATTAATAATCTTATCTTCTTTTGAATAATTTCCTCATCCTTTTCTTTAAATAAGAAGTAATACTCTGTATCAACGATATTGTTATTAATAAACATTTGTGCCTTATCAAGATCTTGTATAATTAGTTTCCTAATAGCTGGATCAGAAACATCATTTAATTCTAATTGCAATTGTGACATATATATAGATAAATCAACTGGTCTATCCGCAACAACCAACCAAAACTCAAAATCAATCATATTATAAAAGTTTTTTAAACTTATTAATACACTATCCTGAGAATTATTATCAAGAATAAATATATTTCTAGGAGTAATTTTTACTCCTGTAACTTTATAGTTTCCATAAGTATAAATCATATTATTTTGGATTGCTCTGACTGGTAGCCAATCCTCGCTTGATCTGTTTACGCCTTTTTCTTTTGTCTTCGCCACTGTGAATACACCAACCTTTCCATTTAAAATTCCTTTGATTTGTAAAAAATTCTATTAACTCTAAAATAACATTTAATATATTATGATAATACGGAACCGGTACAACCAAAAATCCCGTTATTAACGCAGGTAACATTACAATTACTGTAACAACTGTAGATGTCAGCGGTAATATTGCCATAAATGCTACTGTTATTAATACCCCTGTACCAAAGAGGATTAAATCAAATGGTTTAAATATACCAAGTATTAATTGACCTCTTTTAGTATTTGCGGGAATTAAGTAATTCATCTATATCACACTCCCTTTTATTATTGATTATCTTGGTTTCTATCATTAGCATTATTTCTTGCTCTATTCATACCCTCATTATTAACTTCAGTAAATTTATTATTCAAACCAGCTATACTGTCCTCTCTAGCAGTTCTTTCTTTTTGTCTAGCTTCTAATTCATTTCCTGGAATAGCAGCAACATTTCTAATAGTTTCTCTAATTCCACCTGCTCTAAGAGCTTGACGTGTTCCTCGATCTCCTAAATCAGAAAGTCTTGTATTTCTGAAATTTTCTCTACCGTATTTAGATCTATAACTATCTCTAGAACCACCGTATCTTTCCATATCTTTTTGAATTGCTTTATATTTAGCCTCTTGTCTACCAGCATTAGACTGTGCATCATTATATGCCTCTACTGCAGCATTTTGTCTTATCATTTCAGCTTGCTGAGCATCTGTCCAACCTTTTTCTGCTATATCTTGAGCATGTCTTTTTCTCCATTTCTCTGCAAGATCGTTTTTTTCAGTATCGGTTAATGAATCCCATCCATGCATGTTCGCTCTATCAGCTACAGCCCTAGCAACCTGTGCATCATCTTGCATATCATACATTTTTTGCTTTTCAGCCTCAGCATAGGCATTATTAAGTCCTAAACTTCTTAATTTACTCTTACCTCTACGCATTTGTTTAGCTGTCATTTTATCATTACCAGTAATTTCTCTTGCCATCATATCAGCACCTACATTATAACTATCTCCCATACCAGGTGCTTGTTTTCCTTGATTATATGCCATTACATTTGCATCAGCAGCATCTCTTCCAGCTCTAAATGCATCACCAAGATTTCCTCCAGTTTTCAAAGCCCCTGCTCCAGCTAGCATACCAGAAAGACCTATATTTGTCATAGAACCCTTCATTCCTAAAGCATCTTTTATAAATTTAGGTGCCATTTTTGCAAAATAGAATAAACCTATTATTATAAATATTGTTGAAAATGCTCCAATCGCACCTTTACCTATAGGAATATCTAAACCGTTTTTGATAATATCCTGGATTAAGAACAATACAAAGAAAATTATTGCTAACCTCAAAAATACATCTATATATGTACTTGTAAGAGATTTAGTCCAAGTCGCAAATGAACCATCTTTAGCTGATTTGGGATCTACATAACTAATTATTGGTATAGGAGCCAATAAGCGCAATACTGCAAGTTTTAACGCCCTGATTGCTATATCAACACAATAACCAACTAAAACAATATCAATAATAATGCCACATATTGTTGAAATAATTGGGGTATATACATAAGAATAACGATCTTCATCATTTAGATTTTCTGGAGGTTTGCACCATTCAGTTACTCCATCTAATATATCACCTGGTGTTGAATTAGAATTAACATAAATTTCTAATTCATCGTCATAACCACCATCACACATTAAATTATCCGAAATTAAATTACCCTTAGAATCAAATGCACCCTCATCTACTGCACTTTTTTTCAAATTTAATCTTACAAATGTTTTTAATATAAATGTAGCCAGTTTATCACCCTGAGAAGCCTCATCCTCACTCAAATTATCCTTAATTGTCGTTGAGGTGCTATTATTTCCTAATACAAGTTTTCCAATAACGTTTCCCTTTATAATTCTTGCTTGTAAAGAGTACAATGTTCCAAATAAAAGTCCATTTTCATTTAAGTAAGCATTGTAACTTCCCTCTTCAGCATAAGGAATGTTAAGTGGAATAATAGCTGTAAACATAGCAAGCATAGTAACTATTCTTGTTATTATTTTTCCCATTCCTGTATCTTTATTAGTTAATCTATCAGGATCCATCACAGCCTGCATTACAGAAATTGATAGTTTAAATATCATAACAACACCAATTATAAGCTGAACTCTGCTATAAAAATTTTTAATAGTTTCTGAAGAAAATATTGTTGAATCAGCAACATTAAAAAACACATCATATAAAATTGCCATTAAGCCATACACGACTCTATCAAATAAAGCTAAAAACCATTTTATTGGATCCATCCACCAATGAGTTGTTTCACTACTAGAATCCAAATCAAAACCTATCTGAAACATTGTATTCACCTCCCATATTCTTTTATTTTAATCCACAAGTAGAATTATCACTAGTAATTCCAAATAAACCAAGTAATATTTGAGTAAATAATGGAATAAAGAATAATAATACTGCTGCCAAAATTCTTTTTATAAATTTATTTTGAGCCTTTTTCATACTCTCATCATCAGAAGTTACTATAGCTTTTCCAATATCCAGACTACCTAAAATAACTGCAACAGTTGGACCTAGTATTTTTAAATAATTAAGTAGTCTTTGTACTAACCACGCTGTAGACTCTTCATCGTTAACATCTCCTAAAATACCAGATGAACCTCCACATTCAGAAATATCAGCCATCACCTTTTTCGAGTTATATATATTATCTATAGTTAATTCTCTAGCATTAACATTGACTGTAATGAATAAAGAAAATACTACTACAATTAAAAGAACGATTTTATTACACTTTGTAATCATTAATTACACATCCTTACTTACAATACATCACTCTAAGTATAGCAAAAAAAAAAAGAAATATCAATTTATATTTCCTTTTTTTGTTATTATATACTATTCCAGCATTTTGCCCAACTATTTGAATCTTTTACATTACTATCATTTGCAGTACCAACAAGACCCATAACGATACTAACTAGAGTAACCATAAAGAATATAACAACAGCATAAATGCAACGCTTAATTAATCTACCTTGAGCTTGTTTTACTTCTTTCTCATCACTAGAAATAACAGCTTTTCCTAAATCAATTGTACCAAAAATAAGTAATGCTATTGGAATTCCTATTTGAACAATAGGGAAAACTCCTTTTTTTACTAATCTTACTATTGGTCCTAAACCTTTACAAGCTTTATCTAAACCACTTGTTCCTGCTGCGCCAATTTGAAATAAATTCATATTAACCTCTCCTTCTCTAATATAATTGTAAACTACTTTTTATAAAAATGTCAACAATTATATAATTACCTTTACATTATTTTCGACTAAAAATACCAAAAATTTTATTTCCTTCTTCTTTTTTTGCACCTGTATTATCAACTAAACCAAGTCTAAATAAAAGTTCTTGAAGTACAGCATTTCTTTTTCTCTCATCTAATGGTGGAATGTTATAAAACATTTTTGCATTAGCTTCATATTCTAACTCTGTTACTTCCTTATTGCTAAGTAAACTTTTATTTAAGAGTATTTTATTATCTGTTAACTTTTCAAATACATTTCTGTTTTTCTTAATAAGCTTATTTAACATTATAGAACTAGGTTCTACTAAATATAGTATTTCATCACATACTGAATCTATTTTGCAATCATTTAAATCAATTATAACCGCAATAGGATTCTGCAACTCTGATATTTTTCTTCCTAATTCCATCTCACTTACTGAAAACATATTTTTTTCATTAAAGTAAGAAAAATCCCTTTTATTAACCTCAATAGCATAAATTCCATTACCATAAATAGACGTTAACTCTTTTTTTAACATATACGTAAGTGTGGTAGCCCCAGCATGTTCCGTCAAATTTTTTATTCCTATTATTTTATTAGATTTACCAACTCTATTACTAGCCGCTATTGAATTTTGATTTAATTGTTGAATTTTTGCAACATCCTTATATGTATTAGGTCTTGCTAATAGTTGTTTAATTGCATTTATATTATTAGTAAAATTATAAATACCCATAGATATAATATTAGATAAATAACTAGATGATGTACATAATTCATCAGTTAATACAAGGATTATTTTATCTTCACCCAATTCCATAGCTATCTTTTGAATATTTGAAATATTATTATAATTTTTAATAGCAGTAATATCTAATATCATTCTATCAAAAAAGAAGTCTTTGAACATTGCAACTAATTCATCGACATCATATTCACCATTTATACTTTTAATTACTTCTATATCAAGATTAGATAATGCATCTTTTCTATCATTAGCTACTATAACATTCAAAATACCACTCCTTTTTAATGTTGAGTTATTGCTTTTGTTGTACCTGAAACTTGGAATAATTTCATTTTTGGTAAAAGGTTTCTAAATACCGGAATATCAACATTAACAACTGCAACTACTGTATATTGTTTTTTTGGTAATTCACTATCACTATTACCAGGAGCATCGTCTGTTTTAACACAATATCCATACTCTTTAACACAATCGTAGTTATCAATTTCTAAACCACTAGCGCTATAACCAATTTTTGTCATTTCTTTTTTAATTTCTTTTTCCAATTTCTCATCGCTAGAATCATAACCTTCGTTCTGTTCTATAAGACTAATTATTCTATTTTTTATTCTAAAAGCTTTATTATAGTTTGCAGTAAATGCCAAATACCCATTAACAATAGCTATAAAAATAGCTATAAATAATACATTCACCGCTCCACCAAACGCATCACGCATATTATGATTCCACCACCAATCGTATTACATGTTTACTTTGCTATATTAATGTATCCTACATCGATATCATCATCCGTTTTATCCCATTGACTGTTTATTGTACTTTGTATTTTAGGCCACATAATTGTACCAAAAAATGCCATTACTGCCGCTATAGCAATAACTGTAATAACAGTTAAGTTTAATTCTCCTGTTGCTGCCTTCATAAATTAACACATCCTTTCATATTATCACTATACTTTTATTATACCATATTTTTAATAAATAACAATATTTTTTAAACATTAAACATTCCCATCATAGATATTAGTATTACTAACATAACTGATATACCTGTAACAACAAGCATTATCATAGTTAAACTTTCCATATGACCAAGACGTTCCTTATACTTAATTTCTCTAGCTTTATTTTGTAAATTTGACACTGTTCTTGAAAACATCATAAGACGTTCCTGTTTATTTTCTTGTGAACCAATTCCTAAACGATAAAGTAACCTCATCATTCTCATAGAATCTCTTACTGGATAAGTATTAGAAAACTCCATATAAGGATCAATGCTGGAATCTCCTGCATTAACTCTTTCAACAATTCTTCTTAAGCCAGGTTTAAATATATCTGGAGCATCATTTATTGATTTACCAATTGCAACAGGAACAGTATAATGCTGAATTAGAATCTCTAAACTCTTTAAATAATAAGGTAACATTATATCTATTTCATGTAAGTGGGCTTTATAATAGTTTTTTAATTGCATATATGGAAGTTTAAAAATCAAAAACATAATTCCCACTGATATAACAATATTAATTAAAGAAATTTCCGCTAAAAATATAGTTAAAAATATAAATCCTGCTATCAAAGCTGTACTAATTCTTTTTTTATATAAAACATCTGGTTCTGCATCTTCACCATATTTTGCATAAACTAAGAAATTATAATCCTCTTCTCTAAGTGCCTCAAAATATTTTTCGTTATCAGCCATAAATTTTTTTCCATCGACTGTTTTATTATAAAACAATATATAAATCAAAATTGCACATACTATTATTATATCCATTATTCAGCACCTACATTCTCATTATAATATTTTTCACCTTTTAATAAAAAGACACTATTAATAATAACTGCACCATGCATTAAAATTTTTACAAAAATATTATCTAACAAAACTAAATATGACTCTCTTCCTAATAGTAGTTGAGTTAGCATAAGCAGAAAATATAATACAATACCAAACTGTAAAAATTGTTTGTGGAAAGTTGCTCTATCTTGTCTATCTCTATATACACTTTCAACAAGCATATCGATATCTAACTGCATATTTTCCAAACTATCTGCTGAATTTCTTGCACCTTCTTTTGTTATTTGTAAAAATAACTGATGCATATTTTTTACAATATAATATGGATATAAATTACTCATATATGCTAATGATTCATCAATTGTACCATTGTCATATGCAAGTTCAATCATATGCTCTACATCAGTTTTTACAGGATCTTCTAATACCCCAGAATCTCTTACCCCTTCGATTGATTTTACAAAAGATTGAGTTGTTGCAAATTCCATTATAGTATTAGATGTATAAACTTGAACCTGTTCAAAAATAAACTCACTATATACTTTTTTACAACGTAAATATGATAAATATGGTATTACCATATTTACAGCTATTATATATATAATACTTACAAAAACATTATAAAAATATAAGTAAGTAATAACACCTGCAAAAGTAGAAAATAAAAGTACTTGAATTGTATATTGTCTTACAGTATATTCTTTTCCTAATTGTTTTGTTTTTTCTCTTACTACCTTAAAAGAAAATGGTGCATATTTTTCATATATAGTATCAACATTATCTTTTATAAACTTACCTATATTTTCACCTTGGTAATTTCTATAAACAATAACTACTCCAACTATTAAGAGTAAAAGTATCAATTCCATAATTTCACCCCTTTTATTGATTATTTACAATCGGTACTGCCATTACATTAGCAACTTTAGGTTGACCTACATTAACAGTAGAAACTTGTCCAGATTGTCCTACTGGAACAGCTTTAGGTATTTGTGTAGGTGTAGCCACTCTTACATTATTATTAATATTAGTAGTATTAGCTACCGCAGACTGGGCTACATTGTTAGATTTAGGAGAATTAACATTAGTAGTCTGTTCTCCCTCTTTCATTGTGCTTGTAATAGAATTTATATCTATATTTTGATTTTCTAAATATTCTATTAAATGTGCACTAGGTTTTTCTTGTACTGGAGACTTTCCATAAACTTTTCTATAAATAGTATGTGATTGTGGTTTATTATCATCATCAACATAAAATTCTACAACTTCATCTACCTCACGATGAAATTTACCATATTCTTTACTATAAAAAGCTTTTATATGAACTCCTATTTGAATATATCTATATATAGTAGATAAGAATTGATCAACATCCAAATCAGTTTCCATCAAACTATATAAACGATATGGAATAGCACTCGCTTTATCAGCATGGATTGTTGATAAAATATTATGTCCTGAAGAAATTGAGTTACGCACAGCACTAACTGCTTCAGCACTACGAACTTCTGAAAGTAAAATCCATTTTGGATTCTGACGCATACATGTAACTAAAACATCAGAATAACTTGCAACATTATTAGTTTTCATAGCAACTATATCTCTTTGAGGAAATATTTTATCTAAATGTAGTTCCAATGTATCTTCTATTGTAATTATTTTTTCATTGCTTTTAGTATGTGCCGCTAAGTATTTTACAAACTCAGTCTTACCAGAACCAGTTTCACCAGCAACTATTATATTACAATGTCCTTCTACACATTTTATTAAAATATCATGTATATCTGCTGTAAAATAATCTTCTTTTAATAATTTTTCCTTTTCTAGTCTAATTTTAGCTGGTGTTTTACGAATAACACAAGCTATACCATTTGTTGCAATAGACTGATGTACAAAGTTAAAACGAAGTTCAGCTGATTCAGCATCCAAAAATGGTTTTGCATTATTAAATGTTGTACCCATTACATTTGAACACTGAAATGCTAATTTTTCCATGAATTCTGGAGTCAAACCCTGAACTTCAACTCTTTGAGAACCTTGAGTTAAAGAACGAATCCAAATTTGTCCACCATTACAGAAAGAAATATCTGTTATATCATCATTATCTAAAAGTGGTTTCAATGGTCCAAAATCAAGTTTATCAAAAACATTTTCATTCATTTAACTCACTACCTTCCCTTTTTTTATTCTTTTTATTCAGTCCATTCAGTAACTCTATTAATAAAGTCTTTTAAGTCATTACTACTTAATTTTAATTCACCTGGATTATCTTTCAAGCTTTCATCTGTTGGTACAGGTACTAATTCAGAATCATATGCTCTTAAATAACCAGCCTTTTTAAGTAAAATGTAATATTCAGATGGAACAGCAAAGATAATCATACTTGGTGTTCCTTTTTCATCTAAATTAGCAAATACATTATTACCTGCACTATCTAAAACTGCCAAAACTTTAACATTTTCTATTAATTTACCAACCATTATTTTATCAGTTGTAGTAACCTTTTCTCCCTCTTCTATAGCATTCATAGCTTTTAGATATATATCAATATAATTTCCAGGATATATTGAATTACCATATGTAGAATCAGTTGAAACTGATAAATTATATAAAACGTATCCACTAGGATAATCATATATAATCTTATCTGGTAATTGTTCTTTAGTTACAACAGATCTTTTATAAAATAAACTACCCTTCGGTATAACACTATCAGCATTAGCATATTTATCAATTACTTCACTCTTATTTGTATATGCAAATCCATCATTAACAGTTTCACTAGAAACATTTTTTTCACCTATCATTTCATCAGTAATTTGTGTACCTGGAGAAATAGTTTCTTTTGCATATGGAACTTTAATTGGAGTAATTGCCTTGTTTACTCTCGAATTATAACCAAAATATAACACGAAAACAGCTGCTACAACCCCAAGGATTGTAACAGTGTTTTTGTTTGATAAAAATTTTTTTAAACCTATACTTAAATTTCCCATTTTATTCTCCCCTCATTATTAATTAGCTTTTATATTACTTACTAGACTATGAGCTAACTTATCATATTTATTATTACTTTCTACGACCATATCTATTTTAGTAGAAATTGCAATATTTGACTTATCAAAAGTAGCACTAGTAGATGAATCAACAGCAACACTTACTTTAGGAGGAATTTCATTAACATCATAAAATCTAATTTGATAACTTCTATTATCATCCAATGTTTTCCCAAAGCGTCTAACAAAGCTTTCTGCAAATTTTTCCTTATCCATTCTTATAGTTCCAGCTTCTCTATAATAACTAGTATCTATAGCATCCTCTATAGCAGCCGATGTTGTTTCCTTTAATAAATAATAGTCTAATTCTTGACCTGTTGTATAATCTTGAATCAAGTTAATAACTCCCAAGGCAAATAAACTTAATAATATTATACCAACGGTTAACATTGCTTTATTCATTATTTTTTCATTGCCTCCTTTGCAGTTTGACTATTCGCACCTGGATTCCATTTTCTAGATGTTATTAGTTTTGTTATTTTTCCATCTGTTATTTGATAATAATATAATCCTGGAATACCCGCTACTTTTTTATATTCTCCATTTAGTGTGATATTATTATCACTTTTTTTCAAATCAGCCATTCCATTTTTAGTTATTTCTATAATCATATCAGCTTCGCCATTATATATACTATCTTTCTTTGCTATAACTTCTTGTGAGTATTTAACCGGGTCCACACCATAACCTGTATCATCTAGTGCCTTTTTAATCATTTGATCACTTGAATTTAGTTTAGCATCACTACCCCAGTTATAACCACGTATTCTATCTTTCCCATTTTTTTGAGGAAAGATTGAAGCATTGTCAGATATACGTATATCATAATTATTTTGAAGTTTAGTTGATTTTTGTTCAGAAAGTGGTTTTCCAGTATCATCAATACATTCAGTTTTTTTACCATTATTATTTTTATAACAGGTTTCTTGGCTACCAACAGCTTTTGAGTACGATCCGTAAAAACAACTTAATTCAAATGAAGCATCATATTTTCCAAATTTTAACATATTAGCAATTATATTATAATCTATTTCTTCCGGTTTACTAATTTTACTTCCATCAATTGTGCTAGTGCCATTTTCGTCTATTGTAGTATTTTCTATAACTTGTTTTGCCCAATCGGCATTAACATCACACGCATTATAAGGTGTACAATAATATGTATCTTTTGCTCTATAAATATTTTCTTCGGTTGGTTTTTTATATTTCACTTCACCAGTTTTTAGGTTAATCCATGAACCTGGAGTAGTAATTGTTGTTTTATAATGATAAGGATTACCTGATATTTCATTTCCATAACATTTTCCATTAATTCCATAACAAACATCATTTTTATCTATAGGCATAAATATTAAATTAGGCCTTTCTTTAATATTTTCTTCATATTTCGTTTCATCAGTAGGACACTGATTTTTCTTATTTTTCCAATTTTTTCCTTCATCCTTGGTTTCATCTGGACTAGCATTTGTGCATTCTTTTTCATCTTTACCTTTTTTAGTATCAACCTTTATTTCAAATTCAGCCTCATTATCTGCACACTTATCCGAAGCAATACAAGCTTTAAAGTCATCTATAATACCTTCTAATTCTTTAATGTATTTGTCAACTTTCTTTCCACTTTTACTTTGTTTACAGTCAGTTTCCTTAATACCTTCTTCATCCAAAATAAATCCACATTTTTCTGAACAATGATAAGTATGTGAATGTTGTCTTTTAATACCTCTGTTATCTATTACATAAAATCTTTTTCCATTTTTTCCATTTCTTCCAGTTCCTTCACCATAAAATGATTTTAAAGTTTTTGTTGCCCTTGTTGCTGTTGCAAAATAATATGGAGAAGAACGTTTTATATTATTTATAAGGTTGTCAATGTCCATGGTACCAAATTCTTTTTTTTCACCATTTTCTTCAACTGTTCTAACAAAATAATTTTCTGCATTATATTCTTCAATAGAATACTTTATTTTTTCTCCTTTGTCATTCTCATATTCACACTTTGCTAATTTAGTATTAAAACAAGGTTTCCATTTTAAATCAACCCAACTAGGCCACTTGTCGTTTTCTCCTTCTTCAAAGTAATACCCCATTGGATATTCTTTTTTTAGTTTTGAAAATTTTGCACCACAATCATCCCAATTTTTTTGTATTTCACCTACACTAGTGCAACCGTTTACATTTTTATAAGGATCAGAAGCTGTTTTTTCAGCCTTATTAGCCAATTTTATAACATTATTTTTATTATTATCTGTATTATTAAGCATTGTTGGCTTTTGTTTTGTAGTTTTTGAGGTTGTTTTTGTTACTTTGCTTTTTTTAGTATAAATTTTATTATAGCAAGAGTTAATACATTTTTGAGTATATTTTCCACCATCACAAGATGAAATACAAGAATCAAACTTTTCATTTGGTCCAGCTTGAGTTTCATTTGAATCATTTTCACACACTGGAGATAAAACACATTGTTTTTGAGTTGGTAAAATCAATGTTGGAAATGAAATATCCCCCTTCATTTCAGTCTTACATGCTACCTTTGATTTTATAGTAACCGTATAATTAAAGCAAAGACCTGCTTTTACAACTTGAGGTGGAGAATAAGTTATTTCATAGTTTTCACGACAAGTTACTTTACACGCATTATTATCTACTTCTGTTTTTTCATAATAATATTTTTTGATAAGTTCACTTTGAAAATCAGTAGCTTTGCAATTAAATTTATTGTCATCTAAATTAGTAATTTCAGCATATCCCTCTTTTGGAAGGTTTTTATACTCCTCATTATTTTGAGATTTTTTTTGTGTCTGATAATAATAATAGAAAGCTTCCAAAGATTTTTTTCTTATTTCTTTTATATCACTAGCCTTTATGGTATAATCTGCATCATATGTATTACCTGGATAACAAAAGGAAAATGATTTTTGCATCTCCTTTTGATAAGCTTCGTGCATTTCGTTTGACATATTATCATCTAAACCTTTGTATGAAAAGTAATTATTTTGAGAATCTGTTTTCAGCTTAGACCCTCGCATCGCTTCACATTCCCTTTTTGCTTTTTCTGATAATTCTTTTGGTTGATGTGAAGATGCTAAGGAAACTATAGTCCTATTTAGCGCTGCACCAGTACCTTTAAAACTTATTTTATTATCTTCTGTTATGGAAAATCCACCAGATTTACATGTTGTTTTTTTTGTTTGATCATAAGTAACATATAACTCATTTCCATCTTTACTTAAAACGTGATTATCCTTATTACCCTTAGCAAGTGCAATAACATATAACATTTGAGTGTCTTTTCCTCTTGATATTGGAATAGAAGAGGGAGATCCACCTTTATACTCATAATGGTTAGTATTATTTTTTATTGTTCCTTTTTCTGTTACAATATCATACCAATCAGTATCATCAGCATCAGCCAATTTATAATAAATATCCCATTGACCTTCTCCAGCATTTATAGTTAACGTATAGGTGGTACCGTTGTTATCTTTTTTAACATTTAACAGTTTATTAGTTCTTAATGTATTTGCACAAGCTTTGTCAGCCTTAGATCCGCCACTACTTGCTGATGTTGAAGAATTACTATCATTAGTATTTTTCCCAAAAGCATTGAATGGAACAATAAAAATTCCAACAAATATAATCAATATCAACCCTATTTTATTTTTTATACTATGCATCTTCATCAGCTCCATTCATTATTTTTTTTATTTTTTTGTATTTTTTATTTTCTACAACTTTATAATTTCTAACCACTTCATGTTTTCTAACCAATCTTGCATCTACAACAAATGAATAATCAATTCGTTCTCCATAAAATCTAGTACATGTAACTAAAGTAAGTAATTTATCTTTATCATCAACATCAACTTTAAAATCAAAAAAGCTTTTATTTTTAGTATCTTTTATATATTTGTTTTTTTCTTTTTTACCTAGCTTGTTTTTTTTATATATCAAATCATCAGATTTTTGAAATGAAATACCATATATCTTATATAAGTAATTTTCACCATTTATTGTATATTGAATATATTTATTTTCTTTAACAAAATCTATATAAATATAAGAAAGTAATTGTTCAAATCTTTTATGATTTTTATTTGCAATCTGTGGTTTTCTTGAAACATTTAAAATATTATGTGAAAATATTGTTGTTTTATCAGCAATATTTTTATCATTTACAAAAGACCATGCAATATCATATGTAGCATCAGATACGTCCGAATCATAATAATATACCACAGGTAAATCAATATTAGTTCCTTGAACTCTTATCCAGCTTATTGCATTTTCCTTTGAAGCCCCTTTAAACTCCTTTACGTCTTTTGTTCTATCTTTTATTTTATAGTAAGGTATTTTACTAATAACTACCGTTAAAACTATAGCTACTAGTAAAATTATAATTGCATTTCTTTTTTTCTTATTTTTCATATTATTTAACTATTGTGTAAGGTGAATCTGAATCCCCATCACCTGTTTTTATAACTGTATCCTTATTTAAATACCCTACTACTTTAGAACCATATTTTTCTCTATAATCAAAATCAGTCTTTATTACCCCAACAGACATAGAATTAATATAGACCTGCTTTTTATTTTTGGAAATCTCTTGATACCAAAAACTTCCTGCATTACTTGTGTTTGCACTATATAAATCAAACAAACTAACTTCACTAAGCTTAACAGTATATTTTTTTGAGTTATCACTATTTTCATATTTTATATTATTTTTATAATTATTAACAGTAATTTGTTTATTTACAAAATAGTTCATTTTGATATATTTTGTACCATCATTTATAATTTTATATCCTATATTTTGTTTATTTTTTGGATTATAATAATTCGTTTTTTCATCATAATTTATATAAAATTCTCCATAATTTGAACTTGTTAATATTCCTTGTAATACTATTTTAGTAGTACCATCTTCTTCACTGCCTATAACTCTCCAAGTATATCCTGAATATCTTATATACGTTCCAGTAGGAAGTGTTGATACTTTGTCACCCTTCTTAATCTTTATATTATTTTTGCTAAAAACATATGGATTACTGTTAGAACCATTTCCTTTTAAAATTACACTATCCTTCGCTATATTAATAACAGGAGCTACACCATAAATTTCTGTGTTATTCATTTCTTTATATTGCTTATAACCATCTTCTGCCATATTATAATACGATGTAAGCCATGATTTTTTATTATTTTTAACATTTAATGTCCAATTTGCAATAGAACTTCCAATATTGTAATTTCCATCTTTATCCTTAGAATTATTAATATCAGCTACTGAAAGTAGTCCAACATATTGTTTCTTTGAATATTTATTACATTTTTTATAGTTATCAGGATCATTTACTTCTTCATTGCAGAATTTTTGTTTAACAATTAATTTCTTTGCACTATCACTTAGTTTTTCATAGAAGTAATCATTTAACCAACTATCTACACCATCATAATTTACTGATGCTAAGTTTTCCGAAGAAACTAGTTTTACACTTCCATCTTCATTTATACCAACTATCCTAAATAAAATACCATCTACTTTAACATAGTTGTTGTATTGAGTCCCTTGATAAACATTTTTCCCTTTAGTATCTTTCTTTACTATGTGATTTAGTGTTTCAGTAACCTTAACTGTTCTAATCTTAACTGTTTCGTTATTAAAACTATCTTTTACTTTATAAGTAATTTCATAAGTACCTATTTTATTAACATTTAGCTTTTTACTATCTATTACTACATCCTTAATATCCATTTTTCCATCAGTATTATCACTAACTGAATCAATTCCAGGATCTTTAAACTTTTCTCCCTTATTAATAGTAATTAAATCACCACCCTTTAATCTAATCATTGGGCCTTCATGATCCACTTTAGAAGAGAAAATTCCACATCTTAAATAAGTATAATACTTATAGTCATTGTTTTCTTTTTTTACCTTAACCCAAGAATTTCTAATATCACAAACTTTCTTAGTATAAGAACTTCTTAAATCATCACTTATAAAATTCTTATCATATAGAGTTTGTAACTCTACAGTTTTTATTTTCTTACCGGTTGGTAATTGTCCAGTATTTATTTCATAATATCTTTTAGCAGCATTTTCTAATATTTTTTCATTTTTCTTAAACTTTAATATTGGACTTATAACCATAAACCATAATATCAAGGCAATGATAACTACAATTACTACTATTTTAATCTTCTTTTTTTGACTATCACTTATTTTCATCACAGTTCTCCTATCTTATTTTATAACTATATTGTTGATTCCTTAAAGTATATATAATCTCAATACTTTTTGCCTGTTCTAAATCTGATGGAATTTCTATATACAAGTACTTTCCTAAATACTCTTTATTTTCTGTTGCATCTTTTATCTTTAACTCTCTTGTGATATTTTCATTATCTATATATTTAATTTTACCATAATTAGTAGAAAAGTCAATTAATTCTTCACCTTCAAAACTACTAGATGAAAAAGCAATTTCTAGTATTTTTTTATTTGCTACATTTAAGTCTTCACTTGCTATATTACAGTTAAAATCATCATCACAAGTTTCTATATTATAAGTTGTTGTATCTTTAACATCAACACTTTCATAAGTCATATCTTCTTTTTTCCCATTTGGATAAGTAACAACTAATTCTTCTCCTACTTTTTTTGAAGGATTTTTTGTAATTGTTGAAACATCTTTTAAATTTATTTTCAACTTTCTTAAATATACATTATTATAATTTTTATACTGCTGATAGTATAAAACAAAATTATTTTTTGCTAAGTCTTTTGAAACTTTAAAGATAAGAGCAAAAGTTCTCTCTTCACCAGCTTCAAAATCTCTTAAGTCATATTCTTTTCCAATATCAATAAAAGATTTACTATATGTACTATTACTGTAGGTATAATCTTTATTACCATTTATCAAATGAAAGTTTTGCATATTCATTTCTCTTTTATTAGCATTATTTTTAATTGTTAGGTTTAAAACTACAAACTTACTATTTTCCTCTAAAATATTTCCCATCTTATCTTTGTCAGTAATATAGCTTTCATTTACTCTTATTGAATATCCGTTAGCATTTAAAATTTTATTTTCTGTAACTGTTTTATGTGATAATATATAACTTCCTAATCTAAACACAATAAAAATAGATAATATAACAATTACAATATTAGATAAAAATCTATGTTCTTCATAAAAATACTTCATATATCTAATTGTCTTTTTATATTGCCTTGTAATTGAATGTTTATCAAATTCTATATTTACTTCTACTTCTTCTCTATCATCTTGGTCTAATTCTAAAAACTCTTGATCATTTCCAAAACTAAACTTATTTAAATCAATCCCAAGTATTCTTATTAAAAGTATTCCTAAAGTTATATATTGTGGTATAACAATAAGACTTAAAAAATCTCTAAACATTCTAGCCGTTGCAGTAGCTGTCCCACCTTCATATGATGTAAAATACTTTTGAACTGATAAAAACGTAATAATTAAAGCTACATAAGTAAAAACAGGTATAATATATAATACCCAAGGTTTCTTTTTTCTTCTAAATAAAGAGAGCAAAACAATTGATATAATAATAACCAATATTGCTACTATATAAAAGATAGGGCTTGTATATTTTGTAATTGGTTCTAGATAAGGATCATAACTAACATATGAAATAAATTCTTTTATAAAAGAGTTTAGCTGCGTTGTTTTGTATATTAAAAACATACAACATAAAAATAATACTATATGAATTTTTCTAAAGTTTTTAATTATAAATGCATATGGTTTTCTAAAAATCATTCTACCCCTCCTATTATTCTAACTATCATTATAGCTTATTAAAAAAAAAAAAGGAAGTATTTCCTTATAGTAATTCTATCTTTTTCCATTTCCTTTGTTACTATTTTCGATACTAACCTTATCAGAATTTAATTTTTTTAACTCATCTTTTATATTTGTAATATTAACTTTATTCTCACCTACTACATCATTTACTAATGATGTTAATACTTTTTTTGTAGAATTTGCTTCTACAGAAACTGAAAAATCCAATTTTTTAGATTCAATACTATCTTTATCTATATCATAAGCTAAGCGTATTTCTTGAATTATTCCTTTATATACATTATCAATTGTTTCCTCTGAAAAACTATAATCTTCACTTTCATTATGTCTTTTTTCATCATAGATTTCATCTTGAATTATTTCTTTATTTTCCCCATCAAGAACTCTAGTTAAAGTTTTACATTCTTCTTTTATAATATTTCCAACTCTTTCATTGATAGCAGTATCTATTATAATTTCTAAAAGTTGTCTTTGATTTTTATATTTATCAGGTAATAATTTAAATATTAAATTAACCATATTAGCTGAACATATTTGTAATCTATTTAAAGCAATATTTTGATTTTTACTTACAATTTTATCTAATAATTCCTTACTTTTATTTTTAGCTGCATCAGCTAATTTTTTTTCTTCTAAAAATTGTTTTCTTGTTTTTTCTTCTCTTAGTTTCTGACTATCCATTTCTGTAATTATTCCGGTTATAACACATTTTTTATTATGTTTAAAGTATTTATCTAAATCTTCTTCAATATGTTGTTCATAAATATCTTTATAGTAAATTGCTTTTGTTTTAAAATCAGCTACCTGTTCAGGTGTTAAAGAATATTTTTTTGTTATATCCTGGATCATTTCATTAAATATTTCATTAACACTCTTATCTGGAATAGAATTATCACTATCACTATTTTCACTAGATTTTTTCATTGATATTATACTATCGATATTAAGTTCTTTATTTTCTATCTTTTTAATAATATTTTCAAGATAAATAACTTTCATTCTATTTTTTGATTCAGTTTTAAAAATAAGATCAATTGTTTTCATATAATTAGCATAAAATTCTTTTTCACTTTTATCAATATCTTCAAAAATTAAACTTAAATTTTTTTCGATTGGTTTTAAATATTTCTCACTAGTATATTCAACTATTTCTTCTTTTTTAGAATCATCAACCATCGTTGCTAACTTTTCAAGAACAAACTTTTTTAAAATTTTAGTTTTTGCAACACAAGACTCTTTAAAGTTTTCTCCATGTTCAAATATTATTTCTCCAATTTCATTTACTAAAAACATAAAATACCTCCTATAAATAGTATTTTTAATTATACATTTCTATATTTATTATATACAATTAAAATAAATAAATCTAATTTTATTAAAATATTTATGTAAAAAAATGTAAAAAAAAACTAATTACTTAGTTTCTAGATAATCCTTACCTTTATGTGGCTCATATCTTAATAAATCATTATAATCTTGTTGTCTTAATGCTTCATATATAACAATAGCACAACAATTTGATAAGTTTAATGCTCTAACATCTTTAGACATTGGTATTCTCATACAGTGTTCTAAATCATCTTGTAATATTTCTTTAGGAATTCCTGTAGACTCTTTGCCAAAAATAAAGTATAAGTCAGAGCAAGTATCACTATAATCGAAACTAGTATGTGGCATCTTACCATATCTAGTAAAGTAATAATAAGTACCTTGATTTTTAGATTTAAAGTCTTCAAAATCTTCATAAACTTCATAATTTAATTTATCCATATAATTGGCACTACATCTTTTTAAGTATTTTTCATCTAATGAAAAACCTAATGGTTTAATTAAATGTAATTTAGTATTTGTAGCTACACAAGTTCTCATTATATTACCAGTATTTTGTGGAATCTCTGGCTGATATAAAACTATATTATTCATATTATTCCTCCTAAAAAGGAGATTTACTCTCCTATCTTATTTCTTTTTAAAAATTGTTCAACATCATCAATAGTTAATTTTTCCTTTTTACTATTTTGAATAATATCTCTAATTTCATTATCTTCAAAAACTACTAAAGCTGGGTAATTATTTTTAAGTTTTATTTTATAATCATATTTATTATTAAAATCATTTGTAAATTGTTCTAAATTAGCATCACTTAAATTAACATAAGTTATATTAGTTGCTAAATGCTTTTGTTCTATAACTTTTTTTAGTCCTTTTTCAAAATTTCTACAAGTATCATCACTAGCAGTACACATATAAATTACTGTATTAGGTGATTCCTGAACATAATTACTTAACTCTTGATCAGTTATTTCTGGAATAACATCTCTTATCACAGGAGTTTGTTTTTGATACTCAGAATAAACTACATAATATCGATATAAATAGATAGCTAGTAAAAAAGTTGCAATAAATATAGTTATCAACGCAATATAATTCTTTGTTGGAACTTCTCTTAACTCTTCTTTCTTTTTATTAGACATTATGATCACTCTCCTATCTCTACTTATATTTTATCACAAATAACAACAATTAGTAATAATAAAATAAATTATTTTAACTGGTTTACAATTTTTTCAATCTGTGAAGCATCTTCATCATAGAAATCGAATCTTTTTATATAAGGAAAAGAGTAATTATGCTTATTATAATTATTACTACAATTTAGAATATGGGTATTTTTATTATTATAATATACAGGAAATTTTCTACCTTTTTGATCAATTAAATTATAACTACCAGATTCTAAATTAAGTATATTACCCTTTATAACCATATTGCATACTCTACCATACACTAATATTTCCAAAACTAAATCAAAAGAAAATTTATTTTTAAAGTTTTTGTACAATGCCTCAATTTCATTATCACTTAATTCAACAGATACAGGTATTACTAATAAGTTATTTCTTATTAAATAATATGCAGTATAAATATTAGTTATATTCAAAAAATAACTTCCATAGGTATTTTTATATTTTTTAAAATAAATATTCTCATTTACTAAATTTTCCTCTTTTATAGATTTTTCAATATCTAATACATTATTATCTACTTTATAATATACTCTATCATTATTTTTATATTTATTATAAAGTTCTAAATTATTAGTATAAATTCTTCTAAAATTAAGTTTTAGACAAGTAAGTAATTGTTCTTCTTTGAAAACTGTCCCTGTCAAATAACTCTCTTTTTTAATATCAAACTTACTAAATGATACATCTTTTTTTATATATTTTCCTTTTTTATTTTTTCTTATATCAGTTAATTTATCTATTACAATTCTTCTTTGATTATTTAACTCTTTTATTGATATAAATATATTATCATCTACTAAAAGATTAACATTACTACATTCATATGGAGTAGATCCTAATTTTTTTAATTGACTTATTATTCTTTCCTTTGAAATTGAACTTGTTTTAGCCTTTTCAACAACATTAGAAATCTCTGTTACTACGTTTTCTCCATCAGTTACAGAAAGGATTAGTTTATTGCCAATTCTAGCTTCTAATTTAAAGTCAACTTTAATTTTTCTAACTGGCATATTTTGCAAGTTTTTGATTAGTTTTCTATCTATAGTTTTATAAACTGTATCTTTAGTAGTAAGACCTATTTTATTATCTATCTTTACTATTTTAGAGGCCGAATTTACAAGCTGTTTTTTCTCATTATATAAATAATTTGCAATAAATCCCTTATTACTTTCCATAAATCTAATTCCATCTTCTTGATTCAATTCCTTATCAAGTTTTACTGTTATATACTTACTATCTACTTTTATAACTTTACCTATTTTAATTCCAATATGATTAGGAGATTCTATGTTCATTATATCTTTAGATTCAAATAAATTTCCCGTTGTAAAACGTCTATTAAAAAGAACTTTTAATTTTTCTTCTTCCTCTTTTAAATCAAAATTTTCACCATCAATAATCTTACGATAAAAACTAGTAATAAAGCCAACATACTCTGGGCTTTTCATTCTACCCTCTATCTTAAAGCTATCGATATTAGAGTTTAATAATTTTTTAAACTGGTGTGAGGTATTAAATTCTTTAGTACTAAGTAAATATTTATCTTTTTCTATTATTTTACCATCTTTTTCTAAACTGTATTTTAATCTACAACTTCCAACACATTCTCCTCTATTACCACTACGACCTCCCAACATAGAACTCATTAGGCAATTACCAGAGTATGATATACAAAGAGCCCCATGAATGAATACCTCTTTTTCAATATCTATATTAATACTATTTATCTCATCTATAGACATTTCTCTAGGTAGAACTATTCTTTTAACTCCTAAACTCTTATATAACTTTATAGTATCTATAGTTGAAGAATTAGCTTGAGTAGATACATGGACCTCAAGATTAGGAAACATTTCTCTAACCAAACAAATCATTCCAAAGTCTTGCATTATTACAGCATCTACACCATTTTTATATAAAAAGTCTATTTGATCTATAAAACTATCAACTTCTCCTTCTTTAACCAAGATATTCATAGTTACATATAGTTTAACTCCATATAAATGGCATAATTTAATAGCCTCTACTATTTCTTCTTCTGTAAAGTTTTTAGCAAAGTGCCTAGCTCCAAAATTTTTTAATCCTGCATAAATGGCATCACAACCATTGTTAATTGCTTGATATAGACTTTCCATATCACCAGCTGGTGATAGCAATTCGTGTTTCATTAAACCACCTCATATATCTATGATAACATAAAGTAAAATAAATATAAATTGCTACACATATATTTAATTATGAATAATGACATAGAAGAAATGGTAAAAAGATTAAGTTTTGAAAATTTGATTTGGATAGGTTTCATCATAACTTCAGCTCTAAATATTTATGGTGATGAAATGATAAAAAAAGGACTAGTAACAAATGATAAAAATGCAAGGAAAAAAGCGAATAAACTTTTTCTTGGAATATCCTTTTTTTCTATTTTAGTATATATATATTTTCTAATGAGAAATTATAATGATTATCAAAAGAAGAAAACAGACTCATATCAAATAAGATTTATTGGAAGTATTTTAATTTTATCTGGTACTCTATGCTTAACATACTTTCAAATGAAAAATATGGAGCCAACCGAATCTCCATCTAACGTTTAGATTTTAAATTTTCTATTTCTTTATTTAGTGCATTAACCATCTTTTTAAGCATTTCTATATTCTCTTCAGTAGACATGTTGGACCCTCCAGTATTATTACCACGTCTTTCAGCCTGAACTTGTTTATAAAATGCATTCGTACATAATACCTGTGCTGTTAACATCAACCAATTTCCTAAAGCATTTTGTTCATTAGCAGTTAAATCATCAATTAGTAAATATCCTACTATTACAGCACTAAATGAAAAAGCTTTGGGTGAAACATCTGGAATTAAATTCATTTTATCACCTATAAAATTATATTATTAAATAAATTAGAATATATTTTATTATGAATGAAAAAGAAGAAATATTAAAAAAAATTAAAACTGAAAACTATGTTTGGATAATCTATTTTATTTTAATAGGTCTTTGTTTGTATGGTAATACCTTTGAAAAAAACTATGTACTATATAATGATCAAAAAAGTAAGGAAACATATAGAAAAATAACTATTTTTATATTTACAGTTGCTTTAATTATATATTTATATTTTTTCTTTGATAATTATAAAGATGTTAAAAATCTAAAACCAACAGATTCAAAAAGAAAAAAAGACTTAAATGAGTTAAGTCTTCTAGGATCTACACTAATTCTAATAGCTGGATTAATCTTTATATATATTGCTATAGTTGATACAGAATTAGATGTAGAATTAGCCTTTAATTAATATTATTCATAGTTATTAGCTTTTACTTCCATAAAGCTTTGTGGATGAGCACATACTGGACATACTTCTAAGGCATCAGTACCTTCATAAACGTAACCACAATTACGGCATACCCAAATTTTTGTACCATTTTTATGAAATATTCTTTCATCCTTAATATTATTAAGTAATGTAAGATATCTTTTTTCATGTTCCTTTTCTATTTCTCCAACTTTTTCAAATAAATCTGCAATTCTATCAAAACCTTCTTCTTTAGCTGTTTCTGCAAATTCTTTATACATTTCAGTCCATTCGTAATTCTCACCTTTAGCTGCATCTTCTAAGTTAGTTGTTGTATCAGGAATTGAACCTCCATGTAATTCTTTAAACCATATTTTGGCATGTTCCTTTTCATTTTCAGCAGTTTCTAAAAAAATAGCAGCTAGTTGTTCATAACCATCTTTTTTTGCTTTACTAGCATAATAAGTATACTTATTTCTAGCTTGACTTTCTCCAGCAAATGCTACCATTAAATTTTGTTCTGTTTTACTTCCTTTTAATTCCATAATAATTACTCCTTTCACAAATAATAGTATAACATATTAAAGTTGTTGTATCTATAACTTATTCTTTAATTTATCCAATAAGTGTTCCCGCAAACTTCTTGTGTATCAGTTTTATATATTTCTTTATCATTTTTTTTACATATTACAACAGGTTGATAAGACAAATTCTTATCTGTATCTTTATTTACAATTACATATGAGCTATCACAGGTTATGCCATTCTTTTTATACTCCTTAACATCTAAGGCACTAACTTTGATATTTCTACAGTCATTAGTTTGATCAAAACCCCAATTATTGTAACTATCCATATAAACTTTAGCAGCATTTACTAAAACCTTTTCATAAGCTTTAAACTCTTCATTTCTATTTTCTTCTTGTAGCTTTCTAATAGATGGAAATGCTAAACCAGTAATTATTCCCATTATTACTATCGTAACCAATAATTCAGTTAATGTAAAACCTTTATTATTCATAGTATCACCCTCAATTATTATTATAACCTAATTAAGCTAGAAAACAATAATAGATTAATTTAGTTTACACAATAAGTCATTATGCATAAATTAATATAGGTGATAATCATGAACTTTAAAGGACCACGTCATACATTTTTTTGTAATTGTAACTATTGTAAACAAAAAAGAAGAGGAAACATCTTCTACTTGTTATTATTTCTTGGATTATTAGTTATTATCTTTTATCAGGCTTTGATACTAATCTTTATTACTACTAGATTTAATGCCATTATTCTATTCATAGAATTCATCTTCATTTTCTTTCTTTCTTTTCTCATTTTCCTTTAATACAAAATCTCTAGTCATTTCCATATATCTAATTAGTTCATATATCTTATAACAATTATTATAATTTGTATCTGAAAAAGTTATCTTCTTAGGAATAGATATAATGGATAAAAATAATAACATTTCATCATCGGTATACATAAATTTAGATTGATATATATCAAATAATGTAGACATTTCTAGTTTCAAATAATCTTTTTTATAAAAATAGATAAAGTCATATATTGGAATATCTCTTTTATAATTATTCCAACTAATTAGTTGAGAAGTATTTCCTATTAAGATATGTTCAAGTGATGGCTTATTATGTAAAAGAACTACCCTTTCTTTTTTTTGTGTTTTTTTTATCTCATACCATTTATCTAAATTTGCTTTTGCATACTGTAGTGCTGAATAAATAAGAGAAATATTTCTTATTAATAAATATTCCCCTGGAGACATATATATTTTTTGTTCTATCATATCTTGAAGTTCATAATAGTACCTACCTAAGTAATCAATTTCATTATTTAAAGATTCATATATTTCTTTTGTCTTATCTAGAACAACTTCTTTATAGAACGTTGTTTTGTTATGTAGCAGGCTTAATATATATACAAGTTCGATTGCTTTTTCATCATCAGGCATACTAATTTCATCTACATATGGAAAAAGATCATAATTATCAATCTTTTTTTTAGAAAGAATATAATTAAAGTTTTTACTAGTTAAGTAATTATATAAATTATCATCTGCTGTATTTTTTTTAATTACAAATTTACCATTATCTGTATCTATAATCTTTACATTGTTTAACTCCCTATATCCTCTTATATTTAAATTTAGCTTTTCATTTAATTCTTTTAAACTACTCATCTATAGTTATTGAGGTTGGTATTACTAGTTTAGAACCTATTTCCAAATTTTCTAAATCATTATAATCACTTAACTCTTCCCTTGTAATACTATACTTATTTAAAACTGTTTCTATGGTATCTTCTCTTCTTAATATATATACTGAATAAGTTTTAAAAGTTTCATCTGTAGAAGAAAATGCCTCAAATAAAGAACTAATATTTTGACCTTCCAAATTATTATCTAATTCTTTTTCTTCATTTTTCATTTCCTTATCATCCCCTTCTTTTTTATCTTCTTGTTCTTTGTTTAACTCTTTTACTTCAGATATTTGTTTAAAAGGAAACTCTACTTCTTCTTGGATATCAACTTTTTCCATATCTAATTCTTTATCTTCCATTTTATCACCATCACACTCTCTAACAGATTCCATTTCTTTAAGATTTAATTCTTCCATAGAAATAACCTCATCATGATTTTTTTCTGTATTATCTATTAATTCTTCTTCCAAAACAATTTCTTCTATTCCATCAATTAAAACATCTATATTGCATTTTAAAACATCATCATTAATAACTTCATAGTTGAAATTATCTATAGTTACTTTAACACTACTCAAATCAAATGTTTCAACTAAAGTAATATCAACAGGTATCTCATATTTAAAGCTTTCCTCTAAAGTACTAGCTTCAGTCATTTTATAACTACCACTTATTGTAAAAGTACCTGTTATGGTATTTTGATCTATAAAATCTAAGTTATTATCTAAAGCAATTGATGTTATCTCTCCTATCATACTAGGAAAATCTAATTCTTTTTCAAAAGATACTATTTTTTTCATACTTATTTCCCTCACTTTTCATTTAATAATATGAAAAAAAAGAAGATTTATTCTTCTTTTTAACAGTTTACACTCTTTTTAGTTCTTTATTTAAAACTTTTACTTTTTTCCTAATAAATTTATCTTCATCATTTTTTAGTCCTACTAAATAACTTTTTGTTTTTTCTAAAGCTCTTGGATTTTTCGTATATACTTCTGGAAATTTTTTTAATAAATAGGCCGTAGAAGATATAAAGGCATCTTTTTTCATATTAATATCATCACTATCTTCTTCAAGCTTGGATACTAAAAATATATCATTTCCAATTTTTTTCAAAAAATCTCTATCATCTTCTAATGAAGTCATTCTGATACTTTCATTTAACTCTCGATAAGCTTCTCTAGATCCTTGCTGATTTATAGTTTTTAGTTTATTTAATAAGACAATTATTTCATTTTCTATTTGAAAATTTTCTCTATCTTTATATCTATTTGAGCTAATAACTTCTCTTAATTTCGAACCAAGTTCTTGAAAAGATGCTATAAAAAGGTTATCTCTACTTAATAAGTCTTTTGTCATAATTAAAAATATTTCATAATAAGCACCACTATATTTTTCGACTAATTGTTTCTTACTTAAAAATATAAGTTGATTCTTCATAAAAAGGGCATTTTTCATTTCATCATAATTCATTTATTTTGGCTTTCTTAAACAATTTATCATATATATCTTTATAGTTAGATACAAAGATAAATTCAATATCTTTTAATATCTCTTCTGGTATCTCATCCAAATCATTTTCATTATCCTTTGGAAGGAATATTTTTCTAATTCCAGCCCTATGAGCACCAATTACTTTTTCTCGTAAGCCTCCAATAGGTAAAACCTTACCTCTTAATGTAATTTCACCAGTCATTGATATATTCGAATCAACTGCTATTCCAGTTAAAAGTGAAATAAGTGATGTAGTTAAGGCAATTCCTGCGCTTGGACCATCTTTTGGAATTGCTCCTTCTGGCATATGAATATGAATATCATTATTTTCAAGTATTGATGTTGGAATATGAAATTTTCTTAAGTTAGCTTTTATATAAGATAAGGCAATTCTTGCTGATTCTCTCATAACTTCACCTAAACTACCAGTTAAGATTAAATCACCTTTTCCCTTATAATAAGTAACCTCTATTGGAAGGATATCTCCACCAAATACTGTATATGCCATACCATTTACTACTCCAATTTGTTTTGATGCTTCCTTTTCTTGATATTTATATTTCTTTTTACCTAAAAAATCTTCTAAATTATCATTTGTTACCTCTATAAAGGCTATATCTTTTTCAGTTAAAAATCTTTTTACTATTTTTCTTAATATACTAGCAATTAATCTCTCTAATGTTCTTACCCCTGCTTCTTTAGTATAGTTTCTAATTATAGTTAAAATTGCATCATCACTAAATTTTACTTCTATTTCAGTTAGACCATGTTCTTTTAATTCTTTTGGAATTATATGATTTTTTGCAATATCTAGTTTTTCATATTCCGTATAACTAGATAATTCTATAATTTCTAATCTATCTTGCAATTCAAATGGTATTTGTTCTATATAATTAGCAGTAGCAATAAACATAACCTTAGAGAGATCAAAGTCTTCTTCTATATAATGATCAGAAAACTTAGAATTTTGTTCTGGATCAAGAACTTCTAATAAACTACTAGCAGGATCTCCTTTTATGTCTTTCCTCATTTTATCTATTTCATCAATTATAAAAACTGGATTACTAGTTCCTGCTTTTCGAATTCCTTGAATTATTCTTCCTGGATTTGCACCTACATAAGTTCTTCTATGTCCAATAATTTCTGCCTCATCATTAATACCGCCTACACTTATTTTTGCAACTTTTCTATTTAGACTATTAGCAATGGATAAGGCAAGTGATGTTTTTCCTACACCTGGAGGTCCTACTAAACAAAGAATAGGACTACGTAAGTTATTTGTATTTTGTTTTACGGCAAGATATTCTAATATTCTCAACTTAACATCTTCTAATCCATAATGAGATGAATTTAGGGTATACTCTACTTGTGATAGATCACTAATATCCTTAGTACATTTATTCCAAGGTAAGTTTAACATCCAATCCAAATAATCTCTTATCATTCCTAGCTCTGGAGAATTAGCACTTGTAGTTTCATATCTACTTATTTCTTTTTTTATTTTTTCTTTAACTTTTGGACTACATTTTAGTTTTTTTAGTTTTTCTCTAAGTAATGTCACCTCATCTTCTTTAGAGTTTACATCACCTAATTCTTTTTTTATTACTCTTATTTTCTCTCGTAAATAAAATTCTTTTTGACTTTCATTAAGTTCTTTTTCTACTTCACTATCTATCTTTTTTTCAAGTTCAATTACTTTTAAATCCTCAGCCATATCACCGATAAGTAATTTTGCTCTAACTATAGGACTTGTCTCAACAATATATCTTTTTTTCTTTTCATAACTAACTGGTAGAAAACCTGCGATTAGATCTGTTAATTCATCTAAATTATTACAAGCTGAAATCTTATTTACTACTGCATTACTCATATAAGGAACAGATGCTATATAGTCTTCCAATGAATTAATTAATAAATTAGAATAAATATGATCTTCATCAGTATGATTAATATTAATATCCTTAACATCTGCTTCATACCTACTATCAATATTACTATAATTTTCTACTTCTACTCTTTTTATTCCTCTTAAGATAATCCTTGTTTTTCCATTAGGAACATCCATTCTTAGTTTTAACTCTGCTAAAACTCCAATTTTTGGAAGTGTTGTTATATCTTTGCTATCTTCTTCCATAATTGGATTTACAACTAACATTAATTTATCTTCACTTGCATCTACAAGTTTTATTATCTCTTTATCCTCTGTATTCTCGCTTTCAATTCTAACTTCGCTATTTGGAAATAAAACCATATCTTGTATTAATATTACGCCAAGATTTTTTTTATTCATTAGATTTCACCTCCAGCAATTAAATACTTCTTACTATTATAATTATATTTAAAAAAATTTCAAGGAAAATGCGTAAATTACTAAAAAAAGGATATTATATATAAAAAAAAGAAAAAGGTTTTATTCCTTTTTCCTAAAAATATTTCTACTATTAAATTTTTATTATTTATTTAATTCTTTTAATGCTTCAATAGTCTTACGCATTTGTAAATCATATTGAACCATATCTACTCCACCAAAGTTCTTTAAGAATTCCTCTTTTTCCATTTGATATTTCTTTGCTAATTCTTCTGCTTCTTTTTCTGCATCTTCCATAGTAACTTCTATTTTTTCAAGATTCATAATTTCTTCTAACATTAATCTATAAAGTACATTTGAATAAGCTTCCTTTTCTAGTTGATTTCTTAAATCTGCTTCAGTTGATTTTGTAAATTGATAATAAATATCTAGACTAATTCCTTGCATTTTCATTTGTTCTTCAAAACGGTGCATTAATCTGTCTACTTCTTCATTTACCATTTCTTCTGGAATATCTACTTCTACATTTTTAGAAACTTCTTCTAAAATCTTATCTACATATTTATTTTCAGCATCCATCTCTTTTTGAGCTTTAATAGAAGATTCAATTTCTTTTTCTAATTTTTCTTTAGAATCGATTCCTTCCATTCCTAAATCTTCAAAGAAATCTGCATCTAATTCTCTAGCTTCCTTTGTTTTCACTTCATTTACTTTAACCTTGAATACAACAGGTGCTCCTGCTAAATCTTGTGCTTGGTAATCTTCTGGGAAAGTAACGTTGATATCACGTTCATCTCCAGCTTTCATTCCAATAACTTGGTCTTCAAATCCAGGAATAAAAGTATTTGATCCTATTTCTAATGAATAGTTTTCTCCTTTTCCACCTTCGAATGCTACACCATCCTTAAATCCTTCAAAATCAATAACAGCGATATCACCATTCTCAACTTTTCCATCCTTAGTAACTAATTCTGTATATCTTTCTAATACATGTGATAATTCATGTTCAATCTCTTCTTTTGTTACTTCTACTTTTTCAGGAGTTATTTTTAAACCCTTATATTTTTTTACATTTACCTCAGGCTTAGTAACAATCTTAAAAGTAAATTCTACACAATCTTCATTAATATCTTTTAAATTAACATCTGGTTGTACTACTGGAAGTAATTTAGATTCTTCCATAGCTTTAGTATAAGCATCTTGTAATACTAAATCTGCAGCTGGTATAAATAAAGATTCAATTCCATATTTTTTTATATAAATATTTTTAGGAACTTTACCCTTTCTAAAGCCATCAACTTTAGCATCCTTTTTCTTTTCATTGAAAGCCTTATCTAGTGCTTCCTTCCAAGCATCTCCATCAATTTTAATTACTATTTCATGTACATTTTTATTTTTTGTTTCTTTTTTATTTGCCATTTTATCCCTCCAACACGTTATATTATAACTTATATTATTTATTTTAACAACTAAAAATTAAAAAGTACTTAATAATTTAAGTACCTTATAACTAACTAATTGCTTTTATTTCTACTTGATATGATCCATTAGGACTTTCAACAGTAACAATGTCCCCTACTTTATGTTCAAGTAATGCTTGAGCGATAGGAGATTCATTTGAAATTTTACTCTCAAATGGATCAGCTTCTTGACTACCAACTATTTTATATTCATCTTCATCATCTTCGTCATCAACATATTTAATAGAAACTGTTGTACCAATTGATACTCTATCAGTATCTACGTTAGTAATAATTTCAACATTCTCTAACATTTTTTCAATAGTTTGAATTCTGCTTTCAATTTGAGCTTGTTCGTCTCTTGCTGCATCATACTCAGCATTTTCTGATAAATCTCCAAGAGATCTTGCTTCTTTGATAGCTTGTATATTCTCTGGACGTCTTACATTAATTAAGTTATCCAATTCTTTCTTTAATTCATTTAAACCTTCTTGAGTTAAATAAACTGCTTTGCTATTTGCTTTTGCCATTATCCTTCACCTCATATATTCATAACATTGTTTTAAATAATACTACAAATATTAAAATTTGTCAATGTTAATTTCTTTTCGAATGCGCATATTATACCATAAAACATGTTATTTTACAAGATATTTTTTTACTTGATGTAGAAATAATTCATCAGTCATTCCACTTATAAAATCAATTACTTTTCTTTGATTACTAGTATTATCTAAATACCATCTACATTGACTATCTAAAAATATAGTATAAATAATATTTGATTTATCGTTTTTCTCTAAAGCATTCAAGTAAACACTATAAATCTTTTTCATTCCCAAGTTATAATAATCATATTCATCTTTAGTAAGAGATTTACTATATATGTTTTGATAATTAAATTTTTTTAATTTGAATATTGCTTCATAAACTTTCTTGCTCATCTTTATATATGGTTTATCAATACTATTATCAATAATATCAACTATTATAGTATTAACAATATCTTTATTATTATTACCTAAGACATCAGATATCTCTTTAGGAATATCTTCTCTATCAAATAGTCCTAGATTAATAGCATCTTCTATATCCCTACCAATATATCCAATAATATCAGAAATTCTAACTACACATCCTTCTAATGTCATTGGACGATATGTCTTAGATTTTTCTATATTACTATAACTTTCATTATATTCTCTTAGAAATTCTTCCATATCTTTTTTTTGTGGTACATATTTTTCTGAGACCATTTCACCATTATGACAGAATACACCATCCAAAACTTGAATTGTTAAGTTATGACCTTCTCCTAGGTTATCAACATACATTAAATTTCTTACTCCCTGAATATTATGCGCAAAAGCTTCATTTAATTCTTTCATTGAAATTTCATTTAACATTGCTTCTCCAGAATGCCCTAATGGAGTATGTCCTATATCATGAGCTAGAGCTATAGCCTCACATAAATCCTCATTTAATCTTAAGGCCCTACATATAGTTCTTGCAATTTTAGAAACCAATTGAACATGAGTCATACGCTTACTAATATGATCATTATCTTTAAAAGAATATACTTGTGTTTTATCCATATACCTTGTATAACTTAAAGAATAAATTACTCTATCTATATCTCTAAAAAATGGTGTCCTAAAATCATCTTTTATGGTGTTAAGTCTAATTGCATCTAAAGATTTACAGGCATAATTACTTAAATTATTTTCATGTAATAAAAAATTAGTTCTTACTTGTTTTATATTTTTCATATTACTACTTCCTACTTGATAACATATTTTTGTGTTTTATATTTTCCTTACCCTCTTTACGAAGTAAAGTATAAGAACTTTGTTCAAAATTTTCAATATAATCTTTAACATCTTCTTTTGAAACTTCTTTTGCCATATTACAATCCTTGCGTAAAACGTATGGAACAATTCCTTCTGATTTTAAAGTTTTATTATGATAATAATTATGAAGAGTTGATGTATCTTTCATATATTCTTTTGTACCTATTCTTTTTAACATATCATTGTCTAAAATTGTAATAATATCGTGAGTAACTATTTCTTTTACACCAATTACTGATTTATAGCAATAAATCGTACCATAAAGATCTAATTCTTTTAAATTTGTTTCTGATGTATAAACTGGAATTTCATATATTTTCATTTTTTAAAGCCTCCTAATTTATTGTTAAAATTATTAACTTCTTTTTATTAATCGTATCATTGAATATTTTTCAATTTTTTTATCAGTATCCAAATATATATAATATATATTATCAGGATGCCTTGCTACAGAAATACTATTTCCTTCATCATCAAGTAATTTTGAAATTGAAAATGAAATAACCTCACCATCAGGTGTAAATAATTCTACTTCGTCACCTATTTTAAAATAGTTTCTTTCATATATTTTAACAAACTTATTATTATAGTCTATTACTTGTCCCAAATAATCTTGATTAGATGCTTCACATCTGCCAGTATAATACTGATCAGTATAATCAGCTTCTTTTTCTAGGTAATGAGTAGATGTTTCTCTGTTTGCTACCCTAGATAAAATTTCATTTTGCTTTTTCAAAAATTCATCTGTTAGACAGTTATTATAGTAAGCATCAATTATTTTTCTATAAGTTCCAATAACAGTAGCAAGATAATAAATTGACCTCATTCTTCCTTCTACCTTTAGACTTCTAACCCCAATTTCTATCATTTTCTTAATACAGTTAGAGGCGTTTAAATCTTTAGTTGCCATAGTAAAGTCTTTATCGTTCGTTAAAAAACTAAATCTACATACTTGAGCACAACCTCCACGATTAGCATCTCTATTTGTTACATAATTAGATAAAGCACAACGTCCGGAAAAGCAGGTGCACATAGCTCCATGAATAAATACTTCTATATCTATTTTTGTTTTTTCAATTATTTCTTTAATCTCATCTAGTGATAATTCACGAGCAAGTACTACTCTATCAACGCCCTCTTTTTTGAAAAACTCAATTGCTTCATAATTAGACGTAGAGTTTTGGGTAGATAGATGTACCTCTACATTGGAATAGTTTTCTTTAATATGAGATATTATAAAAGGATCACTAACGATAAAGGCATCTATTCCAGCATCAACAACATCTTTAATATATTCTTCTACACCTTCCATATCTTCATTATGAAATACTATATTTAGTGTTAAATAAACTTTTTTATCTAAATTATGAGCAAAAGTACAAGCTTCTTTTATATCAGAAATGCTAAAGTTAGTAGCATTAGCTCTAAGACTATACTTTTGTCCACCAATATATACTGCATCAGCACCATATAATAAATTAATTTTTAATCTTTCTAAATCTCCAGCTGGAGCTAATAATTCTACTTTTTTCATTTACTTCACCTTATAAATTGTTTTCCTATACAAAAAGTTAGTATTTCTTCCTAATAATTCTGCTTGTTTATTTAACCACTTTTTAAAATCAATATTATCATAATTATTGATATAATACATGATATTAGAAATAGATTCCATAAATATATCATGATCTATTAAATCTTCTTTTAATAAAATATATTTAAAATTATTCTTTATTAATTCTTCCAAAATAAATGATCCATTCACAAGCTTTTTCATTATGAAACTAACTCCATTGTTATTTTCTCTAAGATAATATTCTTGTTTTGTTTTTGGTTCTATAATATCAACACCATCTTTTATATTCTTTTTAGAATCAATATAATAGTTAGTAACTAATTTTCTTTTGGAAAAAGCAACAGTAGGATACCCTATTAATTCAACTATAGGTGTTATAGATGATTCATTTCCTATTTCAATAATTTCATCTTTAGTTATCTCTTTAGAAAGCAGTGCATATTTAACTCCTCTACTATAATAGTAATCACAAGTTCTATAATTAGTAACCATATGAGTTTGATTCCAAACTAAATCTGTTTTTAGGTTCAATTTTTGTTTTAAGTTAAGTATTGCTAAATCATAAAAAAATATTCCCCTCAGGTTCATAGAATCTAATTCTAATAAAGTACTTTCTAAAAGTTTTAGTTCACTGTTTTGAATATTTTTATTTATTGATACGAATATGTTAATATTTGGATACTTTTCTTTTACTTTTTTAATTTCTTCTATAGTATAATAATTTGTGTATTCCACAGAAAAATCCTTAATTGGTAATAGAAAATTAGTGATTTTTTGTTTTATATACGAGCTTAAATCATTAAGTATTGGCTTTACAATTATATCCATAAAAACACCTCGCAAGTATTATACCACAAAAAAAAGAAAGTAAGTACTCCTCTTTATACAAATCGCCTTACTCCTAAAAATTTATGTTTTACTTTTTTCGGTGATCTATCATTGGTAATGCCCCATTTTTCACCTTTGGATTCTATCAATTTACCATTTCCATCATATATTCCTACATGCCCACTGTATACCACTACGTCTCCAGCTTGAGCATTTTTTAAACCACCTTTAACTTTTTTACCTTGATTTGCCCAATCATCTGATACAATTCTATTTCCATTATATAATTTTAAATCCTTTAGTATGGAATATACAAACCCTGAACAATCACAACCACTTGTTAGAGAAGTTCCTCCGCTTACATAGGGATTACCAACAAAATTTAAGGCATAATCAACTATTTTTTGTCCATTGCTAGGACTAGTTACACTAGTTGTTGTCCCTGCTGTAGAATTATTACTATTACTATTATTTTCTGATTCTTCTTTATTTTTTGTTAACTTTTCCAAATCAGAATCGCTTATTTTATATTTAGAAATATCTATTACTTTTTTTCTTTTATCTTTTTTACTTATAACATCATATTTTACATTAGAATTCATTGTTTTAGCTATACCTTCAGCCGATTCCCAACATGCCGATAATTCAAAGCTATCTGGGATTATACTTAAAACCACATTAACAATAAGTGGAATAAAGAATACTACTAATGCTGCAATAAATTTATTTAATAGTGCTTTGGGTGATTTTTTATCATCTGGTGATGCCATCATCTTTATCATTTGTATTGTTGCCATTACTAGTAATAAGATTGGTATTACTATTTGAATTATTGTTAGTGCATTTTTCATTATATATAAATACATTGCTATTCCATAATCACTACAACAACTACTTACATCTGTACTACATGTTGTTTCTAATATTTGAATATATTTCATATCTAACTACACCTCCAATTAAACAAATCTTCTTACACCAAGTAATTTATGTGAGCTATTTTGAGGTGATCTATCATTAGTAATCCCCCATTTTCTTCCTTTTGCTTCTACCAATTTTCCTTTACCATCATATATACCTACATGACCACTATACACCACTACATCCCCAGCTTGAGCATTACTTAAACCACCTTTAACTTTTGTACCTAATTTATTCCAGTTAGATGAGGTTACATATCCTCCATTATAAGCACCTACATCTTTTAAAACTAAATAGACAAAATGAGAACAATCACAACCACTCGTTAGAGAAGATCCACCCCATACATAAGGATTACCAACAAAATTTAAGGCATAGTCAACTATTTTCTGACCATCACTAGATGAAGTACTACTGGATGTTGATGTACTTCCGCTAGTACCAGTATCTTCTTTTTTTGTTAATATATCTAAATCTTTTTTACTAACTTTATATTTAGAAATATCTATTACTTTTTTCTTTTTCTTATCCGCTTTTACAACATCATACTGAACTTTTGAATTCATTGTTTTAGCTATACCTTCAGCCGATTCCCAACATGCCGATAATTCAAAGCTATCTGGGATTATACTTAAAACCACATTAACAATAAATGGAATAAAAAATACTACTAATGCTGCAATAAATTTATTTAATAGTGCTTTTGGTGACTTTTTATCATCTGGTGATGCCATCATCTTTATCATTTGTATTGTTGCCATTACCAATAATAAGATTGGAATTGCTATTTGAATTATTGTTAGTGCATTTTTCATTATATATAAATACATTGCTATTCCATAATCGCTACAACAACTACTTACGTCAGTACTACATGTTGTTTCTAATATTTGAATATACTTCATATTATAATTCCTTTCTAATTAATAACCCTTTTCTTCTTACTACTTTTTAATTAAAAATTTATAAGGAATATCATAGAAATATTGAGCTTCATCATATTCTGAATCTTTATAATAAAATTTATATAGCATTAATTTACCATCATCAACGTAATACTTACCACCATCTGAGTATGAAGATGTAATACCCCTATTTTTCAAATAGCATTTATAATCACATTCATTTTCTTTAAAGTAATCCAAATTTATTAAATCCTTATAATAACCTTTGAATTTTGCTTCTAGATAAGTTTCAACTTGTTTTTCTTCAATTCCATACTTTTTTAATAAGTCAGAACCTGTTAATAAATTACCAGTTTCCAAACTTATATTATATGTATAAAAATGAGTACTATTTAACTGATAATCTGTTTTTCCAGTAGTATCCTCGTCATAATACGATGAAGATATAACTAATGATAATATTTTCTTACTAACATTAAATTCATATTTATAATCATGTGGTCCTCTTTTTAAAATATAGTTATAATTATCCATAATTTTTTTGTTTATCTCATCATAAATATCTCCCTCTAAATTAATAGCTGGGATTTTATCATACACAATATCATCAGATTCAGTATTTGCATTCTTTACCTTTTTGACTGTATATACATATTCTTTTGAATTATCTGCCTTTTTAACAGAAATATTTGAATTTTTTTGAATAACAAAATAAATTATTATACAAATAATTGCAACAAGTACAAAAAATATCATAAAAAACAATGAATAATCTGTTTTATTCTTATTATTAGACTGATTTTGTTCTAATTTAAAACTATGACCCATTATATTCCCTCCTAATATCCTCTAATTAGAGTATAACAAAAAAAACTTTAATTATAAAGTTTTTTTAATTTTCTCTTTAATTTTTTACTTCTTAGATTTACTTACTGATATACCATCACCTATTTTATGAAATGTTGTTTCATAAGAAGTGTTTGATTCTAAAAATCTGATATAATCTTTAATTTTTCTAACTATTCCTCTAACATTTCTACTTTTAATTTCTTTTTCATCTTTTGCAACTAAACCGTGAAACTCTAAATTATCAGTAATGATATACCCTTCACTATTTAAATTTGAAGAAAATAGATTAAAGAAATTAATATTTTGACTTTTTGCAGCATCAAGAAATATTAAATCAAACTTTTCTTCTAATTTAAGATCTAGTGCATCTTTAAAAATTAATGTTATTCTATCATCTAAATGTAATTTTTTAATGTTTTTTAAGGCCTCTAAATATCTAACTTCATCTCTTTCTACAGATGTTATTTTTACATAAGGATTAGATAAGGCCATCATTATAGCAGAGTACCCTACTGCTGTTCCTATTTCTAAAACACTTTTTATTTGATTTTTAATAAGAAAAGTAGTTAAGAAATCAATACCTTCATCTTGCATTATTGGCACTTTCTTCTCTAATGCATATTCCTTAATTTTTCTTACCTCTTCATGGGACGTTCCTACCATATCCAATCTCCTGCTTCCTTTATTTCACTAACTTTTTGTAAATGTTCTTGCTCTGTTTTAGTGTAATATATTTTTCCCTTTTTGTCAGCAACAAAAAATAAATAATCATTACTTTTAGGATTTAGGCTCGCTTCTATTGACCCAATTGATGGATTACAAATAGGACCTATGGGAAGTTTTCCTCCCATATTAGCAGCACGTGTATTATATGGATTTATAACTTTAAATTCAGCTGCCGTTAAATCAGACTTCATTTCTTTTTGTAGTGCATAATATGTTGTTACATCACTACCCATATTCATATTATTAGAAAGTCTATTATAAAATACTCCAGCTATCATTTTTCGATCATCATTTTTTACACCTTCTAATTCAAGAACAGATGCCATTGTAATATAATCATGAATTGAATATTTATCAAAAGAAAAGTTTTTATACTCTTTTAATTCATTTTCAGTTTGATCTAACATAACCTCTATAATATCTTCTACTTTAACTTTTTTATTTTTAAATTCATAAGTATTAGGTGCTAGATATCCTTCTAATGGAACATATATATTATCATCTAATATTTCATCAGTTAAGAACCAATATTTGTTAATTAAAGTTTTCATATACTCTTTATTTTCCAACACGTTCATAACATCTTCATAAGTGTTATCTGTATTTGTAGCAATAGTCATTGCATATTTTTTTATTCCTTCACCTTCCAAAAAGGTTATTCTAATTATATCAGGATCATATCTAGATCCATCAGTTAAAATATCAAGAATTTCATTCATTGACATATTTCTCTGAAGTTGGTAAGTAGCCGCCTTTAAACTTCTGTTATTAACTCTAGAAATAACATTAAATAGTAATTCACTTTTTATTAAATTAGCTTTTTTTAATTTACTAGCTATCAGTTTTCTAGATGTTCCCTTTTCGATAGTAAGAGTTACTGTAACATTTGACTTTTTATCAATAGGACTTACTAAAAATAAATATAAAGAGCTTATCCCTATAAGTAATAATCCAATAGTAACTAAACAAATTATTAATACTTTAACTTTCTTTTTCAACCTTCTTTTGGCCATCTACTATCTCCTCCATAAAAAATAAAGAGCTATTGCCCATTATTTTCTTGTTTTTTCTTAATTTCTTCTTGTAATGTTTCTAAAATTGTTTCTATAACTTTCCACTCTTTTTCTGTTTTTATAGCCTCAAACTTTGCACTTGGATTTTCAGGATCATAAATTGATGCATATACTTGGATATTTCCTGATTCATCCTTACTTTGATCAGTATATACTATATAGTTTTTATTAGTTTCATCACTTTCAAATGTAAATAATACATCATATACTACTTCATTTCCATCTTGATCAATCATCGTAAATGTATTTTTTTTCATAATTAATTTCCACTCCTATCTAAAAACGATTGTAATATTATAGTGGCTGCTAAAGCATCTATAACTTTTTTTCTTTTCTTTCTACTTGTATTATTAGCAATTAATACATCTTCTGCTTGCTTAGTTGTTAATCTTTCATCTTGTAAATATATTGGAATATTTAATTTTTTTTCTAATTTTTCCTTAAATTCTATACTCAACATTCCTTTAGGCCCAATTGTATTATTCATATTTTTAGGGAATCCTAAAACAATTGATTCAATATTTTCTATTTCTACAATCTTACACACTTCATCTATTAACTTATCATATTCTTCATTATGTCTAATAATTTTATATGAAGTAGCAATCATACCACTTTTGTCTGATGTAGCAATTCCAAGTGTTCTTGAACCCAAATCTAATCCTAAATATTTCATTTTTTACTTCCTTGAAAACTTTCTAATAAAACTTCTAATATCTTTGTTCTATCAATTGACTGGATTTTTCTTCTAGCATCCTTATAGTTAGAGATATACCCAGGATCACCACTAATAAGATATCCAACTAATTGGTTGTTTGGATTATAGCCTCTTTCTTTTAATATTTCATAAACTTCACTTAAAACCTTTTTAGTTTCTAATACTTCTGTATTAATAACTTCAAATAATGTTGTTTTATCAGTACTCATAAAATATCACCTCTTAGATTATAATATTATCTTATCATTAATTATTAATATTAGCAAACCAAATTAAGCAGAATAAATAAATGCCATATAAATAGAAAAAGCTAAAAATATAAGAGAAACTATTATACCGTTTACTTTTTCAGAAGTTGTACTCTTATACTTTATACCAAGTGCCATAGTACTAAGCATTCCACCTACTAATCCACCTACATGTGCAGCATTATCTATTCCATTTGATAAAAATCCTATCACTAAATTAAGAACAATAAGAGGGATAATTTGACTTTTTATAACATTTCCCAAAAATACTCTATAATGGAATCCAAAATAAACCATTGATCCCATAAGTCCAAATATGGCTCCACTAGCTCCTATTGACAGTGCATTAGGACTACCAAATATCATTGAAAACAAAGCACCTGAGATACCACTAAATAAATATATTATTAAATATTTTGCCTTTCCTAAATAACTTTCCATTTGTGTACCAATTACGTAAAGGGCATAACAGTTAAAAGCTAGGTGAAAAATATTGCCATGTAAGAAACATCCTGTTAATAATCTATAGTATTGACCACCTCTTATAAGTGGAGCTGATATAGCAAATTTACTTAAAATTTCATTATAACTACCAGCTAATACTGAAGCAAAATAAATAATTACATTAACAGCTATTAATAAATAAGTTACTATTGGATACTTTATTTTAAATACTTCATCTATCTTTTCGGCATCACTTTTATTATGATTATTAATATCATTAGTGATTTTCATAAATAATTGCATTCCATCTTCACTGTATTCCATTTTCTTTGATAAATCTGGAAAAACACACTTTATAATAGAACTCTTTTCCAAATCATCTTCATCATCTACTTTTACACAATCAACATTTTTAACTGATTCAAGTTCTACATTCTCACCTAAATCTAAGAAAATACTAAGAGTATTAATGTTAAAAGTAAAAGTCTTTTTCTTTATTTTTTTTACTATTCTCTTTGTTTTAAATATATCAAAATCAAATTGTTCATTATTATGAATATAGTTAGATACAATTCTAACTATTTTATAATTCTCATCCATATTTTCAAGCCATATTTCATTTTCTGCCCCCTGTAAAATTATAGGATTATAATTCTTTTCAGTAATAAAGTAATGAAGCAATTTCATAACAATAACATTCTTATCATCTAATTCTATACTCATTCCTTGATTCATGTTTTGTCCTCCCCAAAAAATCACTAATAATATTATATACTAAAACATACAATAATTAAAGAGGTGATTATTATTCTAAAAAAAGTATTTACTTTTATTATATGTTTAGCTCCATGGTTCTTATCTGTATTTGTACCAGTTAATAATGAATTTTATAATTCATTAATACTACCATTTTTTTCTCCACCAAATGCCTTTTATAAAATAGCATGGTCAATTACATATATTTGTATAGCAATTAGTATTTACAATATCATAACCAATTATAAATATAAAAACATTCCAAAGTCATACAAAAAAACACTTTTAATTAACTATATATTCAATCAATCATTTATGCCTTTATTTTTCCTACTAAAAAGTACATTTTTAGGATTTGTATCATGTCTTGGAACCTTTGTATCTTGTCTATTTTTATATGAAGAAACTAATAATTTAGATGAAAAAAGTACTAAGTTTTTAAATCCTTATGTACTCTTATCTCTTTTTGCTACTATATTAAGTATAACTATTTACATTATAAATGCTAAATAGTTTTTATTTTATTATTAATTCTGATTTAGCACCAACCTCATAAACTTCCTCTGGTAGTTTTTCAAAATTTACATACTTATTACTTATGGTTAAATATTTTTTCACAATTTTATCCAATTCTTCCTTATTAATAGGTTTAGCTAAATAGTCATCAAAACCAATTTCTAAATACTTTTCTTTTTCTCCTGTTATTGCATTAGCCGTTAGAGCAACTATAGGTGTAGTTATTCTATTTATTTTTCTTAATCTTTCAAAAGTTTCAACACCACTCATTTTTGGCATCATATCATCTAAAAAAATTAAGTCATAGCTATTATTATCGCTTATTTTACTGATTGCATCTATTCCTGTTTCACATGTATCAATATTTAAATTATATTTTTCAAGTAATTTACTAGCCACTTTTAAATTTAATTTATTATCATCAACTATCAATACCTTTTTAAGACTAAAATCCGTTTTTTTAATATCTGTTTTTTTATTCTCAACCACTTGTTTTTTTTCTATGAGTTGATCCAAGATAATTGTAAATTTTGAACCACTACCATATACACTTTGAACAATTATCTTTCCATTCATTAATTCAATTAATTGCTTTGCAATAGCAAGACCTAACCCAGTTCCTTCAATTGTAGTGTTACGATCTTCATCTACTCTTTGAAACTTTACAAATAGTTTAGAAATATCTTTTTCTTTTATTCCTTTTCCAGAGTCTTCAACTGAAATTATTAATCTAGAAACATTATTACTATTTATACATCTAACATCATATTTAACATAACCAGTTTGTGTATATTTTACTGCATTGCTAAGTAAATTAGTAACTACTTTTTTGATATTTAATGGATCCCCATACAACACTTTTGGAATATCATTTGTTATATTAACAGTAAAGTTTAAATCTTTTTCATTCATTTTAGGAGTAATTAATTTAGCAACATCATTAAATAATTCCCTTGGATTATAATCAATATTCTTTATTTCAGTTTTTCCAGATTCTATTTTAGAAATATCTAGTATACTATTTATAATTTCTAAGAGTGTATTACTAGCTTTTATTATATCGTTTGCATCCTGATGAATTTCTTCTATATTATTTGATTCCTTAATACATTCTGAAAATCCTACAACTGCATTTAGAGGTGTTCTTATCTCATGTGACATAGAAGATAAAAATTCAGTTTTAGCATTATTTGCCCTTAAAGCTTCATTCTTAGCTAATTCCATTTGCTTTAACAGCTTTATATCAGGATTTTCAATTGTAAAATACATAATTAAAAAGACAAAAGTTGTACAATAAGTTTCAGTAATAACTTCTGGAAAATATATTCTTAATATAAATCCAATTAAAAATAATATAGTTAATACGATAAAAGGTACTTGTTTTTTTACATTTTTATTTATAATAAAATATCTAATATTTAAAAGTATTACTAATATAAAATAAATAACAACTCCTGTGATAGCTACATAATATGAATAGCCTCCAACATCTAATATTTCTTTCTTATTTATTACCTTTACTGGAGTTATAAATATCAAACACATTAAACTTAGACAAACAACTTTAGATATATTTATTAATAAATTATCATATTTTTTATTCATATTATTAATTACTATCATATAAACAAAAAACAAACTACTAATTAATAGAAGCAGCGCAAGGTGTATTTTTTGCATAAATCCGATAATTTCTACTGTGCCAATAGTTTTTGCTACGATATATGTAATTAAAGCATTTGTAGAAAATAATAAATTTAGGATAATTAAATATTTATAAACCTTAACTTCTCTACTTTCATAGTTTGTTTTAGAGAAGAAATTAACTATTAAAAAAAGACTTATTGTTACAGCAACTCCTAGTAACCAAATACCACTCATAAAATCACCCCAATTTATTTTATAATCGAGTTAATTTTACCATAAGTTAATTTCTTTTTCAATAAAAAAGCATTCTCTCTAGATGGGTTTAATTTTTCTAAAAATTTGAATACTTCTCGATTATCTGGAACCCTATCTTCCATTGATACATATTTAGTTCTGTTAATCTCCTCAATCGTATATCCGTTTTCCGTATCACACATTATTGAGTCTATAAAACTATTGTACCCATCATTCCAATCACTTGGAATATTTTTTCTTTTATCTTTACCAAACTCACTCCAAATATCCCATTTTAAACTTGCCATATCATCCCTAAGTTTTGATGATATTTCTTTTGCATCAGTAAGTTTTGCACCTGTTAGAGAAATGTTTTTTCCAATATTTACATAGTAGTTTCTAATACCATCATTCTGATACTGTTCTACTGCGATTGGAACAATATCAGAATTTGTTCTAATTGCTCTTTTTACAACACCTGGATTTATTTCACCAACTGGATTAACTGGGCTTAAATTCCAAGCTGCTTCTGGAAAACAAAGTTCATTTCCTCCTTCAGATAATATTTTTTGTTGTCTTATATTAACAGTATGAGCATCAAATTTATCATCTGTATCAAACCAACTAACACCATTCATTCGTAAAATTAATCCATCTAAATTTAAATAAGTCTCTGATGGATCTCCCATTAAAAGCCAAGCAGACTCATCAATTGCCTCTAATGCACTTTCTATATCATATCTTCCTATATGAGTACAGGCATAAATTTTAGCTTTATCAGTTTCTACTCTTTTATCTCCAATTATAGTTACAGTTCTTTTATTTATTAATTTATCTATTTTTAATATTAATTTAATAAGTTTATAGGTCTTTTTTCTAAGATCAATACCTTTAACTGGAATATTATTTTCATATTCATATTTTCTTAAATTTCTATAATAACTATTTACATCTTCTATTGTCATTTTTTTTAATTGTACTAAACTTTTATAATTAAAATCCATAAAAATCATTCCTATTCAATTTCTAACTGCTTTAATTTTTCCATAAATTCTTTTGGTGGTTCCACCTCAAAATATATCTCTTTTTTAGTAATCGGATGAATAAATTCGATACTTTTTGAGTGTAACATTTGTCCAAAGTCATCAGATTTCTTTTTATTATAAATTGGGTCATTTACTACTGGGTGATTAATATATTTCATATGAACTCTAATTTGATGAGTTCTACCTGTTTCTAGAATACACTCTACTAAAGTTTTATCTTTATATCTTTTTAATACTTTAAAATGAGTAATAGAATCTTTTCCATTAATATCAGTAACCGCCATTTTTTGTCTATCGTATTGATCTCTTCCAATTGGGGCATCAATCGTTCCAGTTTCATGTTGAATTACTCCTTCAACAAGAGCTATATAATGTCTTTTTACCTCTTTATTCTTTATCATTTCTGAAAGTTTTTCATGAGTTTTTTCATTTTTAGCAACAACCATCAAGCCACTAGTATCCTTATCAAGTCTATGAACAATACCTGGACGAATATCAGTAGTAGAAGAAATATCAAATTTATATAAAAGTGCATTAACAAGAGTTTTAGTATAATGTCCTGGAGCTGGATGAGTAACCATACCACTTTCTTTATTCACAATTAGTAAATAATCATCCTCATAGACAATATCAAGTGGGATGTTTTCCTTTTCAATATTAATTTCATAATTTAAATCATCATTAACTTCTATCAAATCACCCATCTTTATTTTATAATTAGCAGAAACCGGTTTATTATTAACAATTACCTTTTTATTATCAATTAATTTTTGAATCTTACTACGGGATAGGTCCAATTTTTCAGATAAATATTTATCTATTCTTATTTTTTCATTTTCCTCTACCTTAATCATAATAATCACTCCTTAATTAGTATATTTTTTGCATAGACTTTTTATATTGTTTATTATTAGTCTCTACACCATACATCCTATTGTATTTTTGGACAACATCTTCTAAATGAATACCTTTATCAGAAATATTTTTAATCTCTTCTTTATCAAATAATGAATTAAGTGGAACTATTTCATTCTCAAGTTTTTCATCGTAAGTTAAAAATTCATCATCAATATAATAATTTACTTTATTATTGTTATCTATATATTTTTCCCCTAGTGTATAAGAAAAAAGTCCTGTGCTATTTTTATCATAAATTAAATACATACTGTTAAAATCACAATAATTAATTACCTCGTCATCATAATTATACAAAACAATTTCATTATTTACATCTTCTAAACAATTTATTGTTTCATTAAATATATATTTTTTTAGTTGTGCTATATTTTCATAATCTGATTTTAAATGAGGACATTTTTGATAACTATTATAAAATAGATTTTGTATTACATATAAATCATTTTTATTTAAATTATTTCCTCTTGAATTTATACATGCCTTTAACATTATTGAATACTTTTTAGTAATATCACTAATATTATAGTTATCAGTATCTTCTTTTTCTTTAACGCATAAGCCCAATAATTCACTAATTTCTTCATTAGATAAATAATCATTAAGTCTATTTACAAAATCTTTATAGCTCTTATTAACAAATAAATCTATTAAATCCTTATCTTTATTATTAAAAATATATTTTATTATTTCAATATCAGCAACTTGGGTTTCATAAGCTGATGATTTTGTATTAAACAAATATGAATTAAGCCATTCAGTAAATCCTTCTTTAAGAAGTTTTCCTTTACTTGTATCCCAAGAATGTTTTATTTCCAATGACGTATTACCATCATTAGTATAAACATGATCAAGCATATGTAAAAATTCATGATTAAAAATGATTTTTGTATCTACCTCTAAATTTATTGTACTATTATACTTATTGAATGTACCATAAACATGCTCCTTCGGCTCATCACTATGAGTTATTTTTAGATCATTGCAATTTTTATATAAACAATCCAAATCTATATATGGGATTTTTTCTTGTAATACATCTATATTATCTAATACTCTTTTTTTATCATTACTGGATAAATCTTTATTACAATCAACTGCATTTCTAACATCTTCAAATGAGGGGGAATGTTTACTACTAGTTGGATCAGTTCTAACAATTGAAATACTGTTTTTCAAAACACTTAATTGATCACTGTTTTTTAAGCAATAAAGAAGAGATGCCATTCCTAGATAAATTGAAAATTTTTTTAGCTTTTTCTTTATCTGCATCACACTACCCCCTTTACTGATTGCTAATTATACCATAAATACTAAAAAAAGTCTAGTTTCACTAAACCTTTTTTCTCTGTTTTTTCTTAGTTTTTATAAATTCTTCCCTAAAACTAAAAACAATTAAAATTATAACACCACTCACTATTCCAATATCCGCTATATTAAATACTGGAAAATTATAACCAAAAATATTAAATGATAAAAAATCAATTACATAACCATACAATAATCTATCTACTAAATTACCTACTAAACCACCCATTATTAAACCTAATGATACAATTTCTAATTTTGAACTGATTTTATTTTTTTCAATGTACTTATACAAAACTAAAAATAAAACTATAGCCACTAAAATAAATAAAAATCTCATATCTTCAAACAATGAAAATGCTGCACCCGTATTTCTTAAATAGAAAATTTTAAATAAACCAGGGATAACAGTAATACTTTTTCCTACTGCCATTTTTAAAGTGATTATTAATTTTGTAATTTGATCTATTAAAATTAAACATGCACAAATACTATATATTTTTTCTTTTTTCATAAAATTCACCTAATTAAGTTTTTCTAAATTTTGTATTACTACTTTATATTCATCTAATCTTCTTTCAACAATTCCCCTAACTTTTACAATATCTCCCCTACTAATATCAGCATATTTAGTATATACTTTAGGAAACATAGTAAAGTCCATAATACCAGTTTCATCACTACCACTAACAAAGGCCATTTTTTCACCCTTTTTAGTATTAATCACATTAACTTTTTCTACTAATATTAACATATTTATATTTTTATTAAAATAGTTTTTAACTTCATTTATTCTAATACAATCCTCATTATTTTTATAATATCTAGTAGTTGGATGATGAGTAAGATAAAAGCCAAAGATATCTTTTTCAAAGGTTAAAATCTCATCATCAGTATAATCATTACATATCTCTATTTCTGGAATCATTACTAGTGATGGATCTAAATCTTTTGTTAATTCTGCATAATTAATTAGATTATCTAAATTATTCATTAAAGTTTTCCTATTATAATTAAATGATTTAAAACAATCTGATAAAACTAAACATTCAATAGTCTTTTTAGTAACTCCAGCAATTACTAACTTACTAAAACAATCATATATATCCCTAAATTCACTTTTTCTTGATGATAAAATTAATTTTGCAGAAACTCCTCCTACTGATTTTAAGTTAGAAAATGGATAATATATTTTAGAATTTCTAACTACATACTTATCTGTACTATAGTTAATATCTGGTTTTTCTATTATCAAATTGTTAGCTTTTGCTTCTTCAATATATTGTTTTGTTTTATACTCACTACCAATTACATTAGTTAACAAATTAGCAAAGAATTCATTTTTATAATGTGTTTTTAAATAAGCCATTTTATATGCTATTAAAGAATAAGCAACTGAATGTGATCTATTAAATCCATACCCAGCAAATTTTAATATTAAATCAAATATCTTCTTTGATACTTCTATATCATGTCCTCTTTCAACACTCTTTTTAATAAATTTATCTTCTTCACTCTTTAGTAGGTTTAATTTTTTCTTACTCATAGCACGTCTTAATATATCAGCTTCACCCAAAGTATAGCCAGCATATATATTAGCAACTTGAATTATTTGCTCTTGATATATTATTATTCCATAAGTGTTTTTTAAAATAGGTTCTAAAGATTTATCTAGATACTCTATTTTTTCTAATCCTTTTTTTCTTCTAATATAAGTATCTATATTTTCTGCAGGACCTGGTCTAAATAAGGCTATTGCTGCAAAAATATCTTCAAAATTACTCGGCCTCAATTTTCTTAAAAAATTCCTCATCCCAGTTGATTCAAATTGAAATATTCCTAAAGTATCAGCATCAGTAAAAATACTAATTGCCTCTCTATCATCTAAAGGAATATTACTAAAATCAATATCTATATTATAGTTTTTAGAAACATCGGCTATTATATTACTGATTATAGTTAAATTTTTAAGACCTAAAAAATCCATTTTTAACAATCCTAAATTTTCTAAATACTCCATCGTATAACTACTTAGATACATATCATCTGATATTGTAAGTGGTATTACCTCATCAAGTTCAACTTCACTCATAATTATTCCAGCGGCATGTGATGAAGTATGTCTTGGAAATCCTTCTATTTTTGTTGCTATTTTAAACATTTTAGTTAAATCATTATCATTATCTATTCTAACTTTAAAAGCCTCATTTTCTATATAAAAATCACTCAAACTTTGATGAGTCATATTTGGGATAAATTTTGATAAACTATCAACTTTATACAACGGTATATTTAAAACTCTACTAACATCTCTAATAACCTGTTTAATTCCTAAGGTTCCAAAAGTAATAATACCAGAAACATTTTTCTTACCATATTTACCAATAACATAATTTATTACCTGTTGTCTCTTATCATCAGGAAAATCAGTATCTATATCAGGCATAGTTTTTCTCTCAGGATTTAAAAAACGTTCAAATAGCAAATTGTATTTAATTGGATCTATATCAGTAATACCTAAAGAATAAGAAACTAAACTCCCTGCTGCACTTCCCCTTCCAGGTCCTACTAAAATATTATGTTGTTTTGAATATTTAATAAAGTCATAAACAACTAAAAAGTAATTACAAAATCCCATTTGATTTATAATATTTAATTCATAACTAAGCCTATTTTGATATTCCTTGTTAACAAGACCATTAAGCCTCTTGTTAAGGCCTGCTTTTGCAAGTTCAAACAAATATTTATCAGCACTCATATTTTTAGTATCCTTATATATAGGAAGTAAAAGTTTTGCCTCTGGAAATTTTAAATTACATTTTTCACAAAGTGAATATGTATTATTAAGGCCTTCACTACTAGATAGACTAACAATACTTTCTATATTAAGTTCATGATTAGAGAGATTATAACTAATATCATCATTTATTGTTTTTCCATCTCTAATTAAATAAAGATATTTAAGTAATTCCGAATCATTTTTATACAAATATAAACATTCTCTAAAGAATACATATTTATTAGTTATTTTAGACACTTCTAATTCTTCTTTTTTATTTTGATAACCTAAATACACCTCATCATATATAGTATTTAACTCATCATAAATATCAAGACTAGAATAAGGTATTACTACTAACAGGCCATCATTAAACTCTATAAGATCATTCTTTAAAATTTCTCTTTCGTTAAAAATAGTAGATAATTTAATTAATGATTTATATCCATTATAGTTTTTAGCAAATAATACTATTTCAAAATTATTATATTTTATTGATAAAGATATTATAGGAGTTATATTATTTTTATTACATTTAGTAATAAATTCCATTACTCCATACATATTAATATCACTTATTACAGCATAAGGAATCTTTTTAGTAACAGAATAAGAAATAATATCATCTATCTTTAACATACTTGATAGTAAAGAATAGTTACTTTTTACATATAATGGAATATACATAAATGATTCCTCCTTTGATTTTAGTTTATCATAAAACATAAAATATATATAGGTTTTATTTGACTTTTTCTAACTATTATGATAAAGTTATAAAGCAAGGAATCAAAGACGCAAAAGGAGGAATTGAAATGGCAACTAATTTATCTTATAAAAAACCAAATTCTGCCAATAATAGATCACACTCTTGTAGAAGTACAAAAAAGCAACAACAAGTTAATTTACAAGTAGTTAGACTTGAAGATGGTACAAGAGTTAGAATTTCAGCTAGAGAAAAAAGAACTTTAATGAAGAATGATCAAATTGCTGCTTAAGCAATTTTTTTTTGCAAAAAAATAAGTGATACAATCACTTATTGACATAAATACCCAAGTTCTTGGTTTTGTTTTTTTATCGTTCTATAAGTATCATTTAATTTATTGTTAATGGTTATTAATTCATTTTGAGGTATTTTGGTTAAGTCTGCTACACTATAGTCTATATTATACTTTACGGTTAAAGTATCATCTTTTAAAACTGCACTAATACTTACCCCAGAAATCTTTTGCATATTTTTTACAATATCATTATACTTGCCACTTAATACTTTTATATTACCATCTGCTATATCACTGTTTTTAACAGGGGTTATAGTAATAACGTTTGTACTCTTTTTTAACATTTCTTTATCAAAGCTATAACTATTATTATATGTATAATTAACTCCCATAGTTGCATCACTAGTATTATAGTTACACCTTAATTTACTATTATCATTTTCAACCACATCATTATTATTCTTTTTCTGCTTATCCATTAAAAATGAAAAAATATTATTGTAAAAATATCCTACAACTATTAGGATAATTCCCAAAATTAATAAAACAATAGGCAATTTTCTCTTCTTTTTTTGAGCTTCCTTTACCTCGGTTTCATGCATTTCATACAAATTAAGAACCTGTTTTGAATTATCAACCATCTTTTTCATATATTATCACCATACTTTATACCTATATTATACCAAGTTTTCTATATAAAAAAAGAAAAAATAGCTAAAATTAACTATTTTTTACTCTGGCATCAAATTTTTTTCTTTGTTCTGTGTTTAGTATTCTTTTTCTAATTCTTATAAAGTTTGGAGTAACTTCAACCAATTCATCAGAATTAATATAATCAAGTGCATATTCAAGTGTAATTGGACGAGGTCTTTTTAAAACTACAGTATGATCAGATCCCGCAGCACGTACGTTAGTAAGATTTTTACCTTTCGTTACATTAACCGCTAAATCATTATCACGATTACATTCACCAATAACCATACCTTCATAAACTTCAGTACCAGGTTCAATAAACATAATTCCTCTGTCTTCTAAATTTCCAATAGAATATCCTGTTGCTGCACCTGAATCAATTGAAACTAACACCCCTAATTTTCTCTCACCAATATCTACAGATTCAACTGGAGCATATTCTTTAAATGTATGATTCATTATTCCATAACCTTTTGTTAAAGTCATAAAATCTGTTGAAAATCCTATTAATCCACGAGATGGAATTGTATAATTTAGTCTTGTTTGTCCTTCAAAGTTTTCCATATTTTCCATCTTTGCTCCACGTAATCCTAATTGTTCAATTACTGAACCAACAGCTTCTTCTGGAACTTCTATTTGTAAATCTTCCCATGGTTCCATCTTAACACCATTTTCCTCTTTTAAAATAACTGATGGTTTACTAACTTCAAGTTCAAATCCTTCACGTCTCATATTTTCAATTAAAATACTTAAGTGTAATTCTCCTCTACCTGATACCAAGAAAGAATCATTTGTAGCTTGTTCAACTTTCAAACTAACGTCCTTTTGAGTTTCACGGAATAATCTTTCTTCTATTTTACGAGCAGTAACTATCTTTCCATCACGTCCAACAAAAGGTGACGAATTAGCTCCAAATGTCATTTGTAATGTTGGTTCATCTATATGAAGAACAGGAAGAGGGATTACATTAGCTGAATCGCAAACAGTTTCACCGACTGAAATGTCAGCAAGACCTGCAATAGCTATAACATCTCCTGCTTCAGCACTTTCTATTTCAATTCTATCATATCCATAAAAACCGAATAATTTTTGAATTCTAAATTGTTTAGTAGTTCCATCTAATCTAGCACAAGTAACCATTTCTCCTGTTTTTATCTTTCCATTATGTACTCTACCGATACCAATTCTTCCAACAAATTCATTATAATCTAATAATGCTGGTTGAAATTGTAATGGTTTTGTATTATCACCAGTAGGTTCAGGTATTTCTTCCAAAATAGTATCTAAAATTTCTGAAAAACCTTCAGTTTGTGTAGATAAATCATCACTGAATGAACATGTACCGTTTAGGGCACTTGCATAAATTACTTTAAAGTCTAATTGTTCATCATCTGCACCTAATTCTATAAATAAGTCTAGAATTTCATCTAGCACTTTAGAACATCTTGCACTAGGTTTATCTACTTTATTGATAACTACTATAGGTTTTGCTCCAGCTTCAAATGCTTTCTTTAAAACAAAGCGAGTTTGAGGCATAGCTCCTTCATATGCATCAACTACAAGTAAAACACCGTCTACCATATTCATAATACGTTCTACTTCTCCACCAAAATCAGCATGTCCTGGTGTATCTAGAATATTTATTCTAGTATCTTTATAATCTAATGCCGTAGTTTTAGCTAAAATAGTAATACCACGTTCCTTTTCAATAGCATTAGAGTCCATTGAAACATTAGAAACATCTTCATTATCTCTAAACATTCCTGAATGTTTTAATATTCCGTCTACTAAAGTAGTCTTTCCATGGTCTACATGGGCAATTATTGCTACATTTCTTTTTTTCATACAAACACTTCCTCTTTAACGTTCACGATTATATCATAAAAAAAAAGAAAATACTAGTATTTCTTTTACTTTTTATAACTAATCTAGCTTAATAATTTTTTGTAATACTTCCATTCAAGGATTTTTAGAACCTTTTTATCTAGATCATTTTCTGTAATAATTTTATTATTTATAGCATTTTTTATTTCATTTATACTTTCCAAATAATCAGTAACAATTAGTAAATCATTGTCAGCCAAAATAGCTTTTACACTCTTATCTTCTATATCTTTAGTAGCACCCATTTCTAAGTCATCAGTTATAACAATGCCACTAAAATTTAAATTCTTTCTAAGTAATTTATGCACCTTTGGGGAGATAGATGCAGGATTTTTATTATCAATACTATCTACAATATTATGACTAACTAATATTGCTTCCGCTTTTGCCTCTATCCCAGCTTTAAATGGCGGTAAATCATTCTTTTCTATATCATCCAAACTCCTATTATCTATTGAAGAAGCAGTATGAGTGTCTATATTATTTCCATAACCTGGAAAATGTTTTAAGGTGTATGAGACTCCACTACCCTTACTAGCAGAAATTACCGTTTTAGCATATTCTGCTGTTATATCTGAATTTTGTCCTATTGATCTTTCATACATATAATCATCTTTATTAGTAGAAACATCAACTACAGGTGCTAAATTTAAATTAAGGCCCAATTCTTTTAATAAATTACTTTTTTCAATAGTATCTTCCTTTATTTTATCAAACCCACCTAATTCATATAATTTTTGTGATGATAAAAATCTTTCACTTCTAAGATTAGGATTACTACTAACTCTTACTACTATTCCACCTTCTTCATCAACTGCTGTTAAAATTGGAATTTTAGAGGCAGCCTGTAAATCATTAATCATCGAAATAACTTCATCTTTGGTTTTATTCCTAAAGTCTTTTGCAAAGAATAAATATCCACCAAATTGATATTTTTTTAACACATCTTTTTGTTCTTCTTCAGGATATCTTACCAGTAGAAGTTGCCCTATTTTCTGATCTATGGACATATTTTTAAGTTTTCTAAGGCTTTTTTTATAATACTTACCAAAAAGAGAGTTATTTTTATACTTATCAGATTCTAAACTTTCCACCTTTATATCTGATTTAATACTACCAGTAAATAAAGTTTTATCCTTACTTATAACAATTGAGGCTACAACACCTATAATAACTAATACTACAATTATAATCATACATATTTTTTTCATAGAATCACCTAATTTATTGACTCTATTATATCACTAATAATAATTTATTTTGTAGATTTCTGTTTATTTAACTTTATTTTTTTTAGGAAATAACTAAATATTAAAATTAATATCAAAATTTTTATTGGAACTTTCAAGTTACTAACATATTTATTGACAACTGTCCAACCATTCCCAAGAGTATAACCAACATAAACAAATACAAATGTCCAAGGAATACTACCTATAATTGTATATATTAAAAACTTAAAAAATGATAATCTCATAATACCAATAGGTAATGAAATTAAAGTTCTAATAATCGGAAAGTTTCTACCTATGAGTGCTCCTATCATACCATATTTGTTAAACCAAGAATCACTCTTTTCTATATCTTCTTCTTTCATAAAGAAATATTTGCCATATTTTTTTATAAAAGGTTTACCACCAAAATAACCCATAAAATAAATAACTATAGCACAAAAAACACTACCAAGTAACCCAGTAAAAAAGGCTCCCCAAAAAGAAAATATATTATTCGCAGCCAATATACCACCAGTTGCTAAAATGGCCTCACTTGGAATTATTATTATAACAGCTTCCAAAACCATACCTAAAAACATACCAATATATCCATAATTATTCATTAAATTTATAACAAATTCGCCCATATTATCACCTAATTAATAATATGAATTTGGAAATAATTATTGATAAATAATAATTATTCCACAAAATATGTGCATAATAAAAGTATATTTTCCACAAAAAACTGTTGACAAATGATAATTTTATAGTATAATTGGAGATGTCTACTTGATTAGTCGAGCTGTAGTTCGATTAATAATGTATATGCGGATGTAGTTTAATGGTAGAACCTCAGCCTTCCAAGCTGACTACGGGAGTTCGATTCTCCTCATCCGCTCCATTGAGGTTAATACTCGCACACTTATATAGTGATTGCGAGTTTTTTATTTATATAAACAAGTTCATAGTATTTGATATTATGGGCTTTTTTCATTGTTTAAAGGAGGTATGAATATTTTGAAAACGACCATAGAAAATTTAATATTTCCTTGTGAAATTAAAAATAAACTAAAAATTAAAGGAAGTTTTGGAAATTTAGACATTAAATATATTGATGGACATTTAATAAAGTTCGACAACACCAATTTAAGCGTAACAGAACCACATAAGATTATTATCAGTAATGAATCAATTTGTTTAATCTTAATTTCTTATGACGATGATAACAACTTATATTTAAAAGATAGTCATGAAATTATAACTCTAAGTAGATTGTCCAATCTAGTTTTAAAAATGCAAGAAATGAAAAACTTTTAAATCTTATTTTTCCTTATTTTATAAGTAATTAAAAACCATTATGATATATTTTTTGAAATGGATGTCCGTTGACTGTCCTGGCAAAATATGGTATTATGATAATATACGAAGATTGTAAATAATCGTATATTTTAAGTATTTTGTAGTTCTTAACACAAGGGAAATTCTCTTGTGTTTTTTGTCGTTCAAAATTAAAAATTGAAAGGAGAAAAAAGCTATGAACGAAGAAAAAAAGAACGTTATTGCCGGACTATATCCTCGTGTTTCGACCGATGGTCAAGTCCGTGAAGGATTTAGTTTAGATGAGCAAGAAAAAGAAATGAAAAAATTATGTATGTATAAGAACTATCAAATTTATAAGGTGTATCGTGAAGAAGGAGTTTCAGCAAAAAATATGAATCGTCCTAAATTTCAAGAAATGATTCAGGATTTAAAAGATGGAAAGATTAATAGAATTATTGTTTATAAATTAGATAGACTTACAAGATCAATTCAAGACTTAGAGGTTATTTGTAAACTTATTGAAAAATATCATTGTAGCCTAGATAGTGTTAGTGAAGAAATTAACACAGATACTGCTACGGGTGTATTCTTTATAAGAATGACTACTATACTTGCTCAACTTGAAATTGAAAGAACTTCAGAAAGAACTAAATTTGGATTGAAAGGCGCTGCAAAAAATGGACACTTTTGTGGTAAAGCCCCTATTGGTTATAGAAAAATCAATAAGGAATTAGTCATTGATGATTTAGAAAGTGAGGTGGTAAAAGAAATATTTGATGACTATGTTAATGGATTATCAGTTTGTACTATTACTAAAAAATTAAATAATAAAAATGCACTTAATAGAAATTGGAGAACTACTACTATTGATAGAATGCTATCCAATTATATTTATTGTGGGGATTATTTATACGGAAAAAGAGCAAAAAATATGAAACCAATTCATTTAGAAGATATATGCCCTGCTATCATTGATAAAGAAACTTTTAAAATGGTACAAACACAAAAAGAAAGAAATTTAAAGAACTATACTAGAAAGCACACTTATGTTTATATGCAGAAAATAGTTTGTTCTAAGTGTAACAAAATCATGGGTGGATCTTCTACTACTTCAAAGAATAAACCTACTCAGATTTATTATAAATGTAATTGTTGTAATACTAGAATTAATGAAAAGAAAATTGAAAAACCTTTAATGTTATTTTTAAATGATATGTTAGATTATTATCTACTTATTGATAATAACTTTAAATCCTTTTTTAATGAAGATTTAAGCATTGAAATAAACAAATATAATAAAATGCTAGATAAATGCAATAAGAAACTAAAAAAGATAAAAGAAGCCTATTTAGATGACTTAATAGATAAAGATGAATTTATAACAGAAGAAAAAACTATAAAATCACAAATAAATGATTTAGAATTCAAACTTAATCAACTAAATAATGCTAACAATAATGAAAATCACAAACAAGAATTAAATCTATATTATAATTTATTTCAATTAGAGAAAATGAAATATAAATCTTATTATGCTAGAAAGAATGGATTATGGAATAAACTTACTAAGGAACAAAAATCAAAACTAATTATGAAATATATAGACTCTATTGAAATAGAAAAAGTTAAAGATGAAATAGTTATTAAAAAGATAAATATTAATAAAAAAGAAATTATGAATATTGGTTATATGTTTAGAAATGATTGTTTTGATATGGCAATTAATATTAATGATAGAGATATTATTTTATCTAATGAAAAGACTAAAAAAGATATAGATAAATATATTAATTCCTTAAGTAAGTTTTATAAAATCTCACCTATTACGATAGAAAAAGATAAATTAAATCTTGATGAACTAGATAATAATAACAATCTATTACAGATAATTCCTAATAAAAAGAATCATAAATTTGATAAAGATAAATACACTTTATTGCTAATAAATGGCTAAATTATGATAAAATTATATCGAGGTGTATTTATGTTAAACAATATAACAACAAGTTGTGAATATGTATCATCTAATTCAAGACATGTATCTATTAATTTAAAAAAATTAAATAGTTTAGTTGAGAGTATAAATGATATAAAAATGGAACACTGGTTATCATCTTCTCCATTTGGACTATTAGATTTACCAGTTGAAACAATTATAAATTTTTTATTAGTATATGAATCAATTGACTTCTCATTTTGGGGAAATCCTAAATGGTCTATTGATACAGAATACGGAAATTTAGATGGTTCTATAGCATTATTATATGCAATACTAAAATATGTAAAAGAAAATAAAACTACTGATTTTTCTACTATAGAAAAAGATGAATTTGAAAGAGTTTTAAAAGGAAATATTCAAATACCTTTATTTGAAGAAAGGTTCAGAATAATAAAAGAAGTAAGTCAAATAGTTAATGAAAAAATGAATGGTAATTTTTATAAATATATTCAAAAAATAAATTCAGATTATGAATTATTTGAGTTGATTGTAAATAATTTTCCAAATTTTAAAGATGAAAGAATATACAATGGACAAACTATATATATTTATAAATTAGCACAATTATTAACATCTGATATTCTTCATATAAGAAAAATGAAAGAAAATATAGATGTAGATTATAGTCACTTAATTGGATGTGCTGATTATAAAATACCTCAAATTTTAAGAGCAATGGGAATACTAGTTTTTGATGACGAATTATCAAAACTTGTAGATAGCCAAACTGAATTACCTATAAGTTCAGAATATGAGGTTGAAATAAGAGCAAATATGTTAACAGTTATAAATATTATTAACAAACAATTAGACGGCAAATTTGATCGTATAGATATAAATGATTACTTGTTTATGAAGAAAAAAGATAAAACACTTGCATTAAAACCATATCATTTAACTAGATGTACTAATTATTAATGAAAATGGAACACAGAAATGAACTAGTCAAGAAAAAGTAGACAGTTTAAAAAGACACTTAAAACCCTGATTCGATTTTATATTGGATTGGGGTTTTATAATTTAATGCGTAACTAGGTCTTTCATAATTATAATAATCAATGTATAATTTTATTAGATTTGGAACATCATTAGAATGTTTTAAATCAAAATCAATAAACAATTCTTCTTTAATCCATCCGTTTAGTGATTCATTAACGGGATTGTCTGTAGGAGTTCCAGCTCTAGACATGGATCTTTGAATATTAAATTCATTTAGAAGATTGTTATAACTAGTGGAAGAATAAACTGCACCTTGATCTGTATGTAAGATTATAGGTTCTTTGATTTGTTCTTCTTTTATTTTACTTAAAACTTGATTTAAACCGTCATAATATGATTTAGTATCACCTTTACGAGAAACTAGTCCATACCCAACTATTTCTTTGTTCCAAGCGTCAAAATACAAAGTAAACTCATAATAAACACCTTTAACTTTAAAAGCAGTCATATCGGATACAATTACTTCATATGGTCTACTTAAATATTTCCATCCATTCCATACAAGATTATTAAATTTTTCATGTTCTTCATCAGGTTTCTTCCATTGATAATGTTTTCCTTGAGATTTAATATTTTCATATTTACAACATAAATGAACATGATTATTAGACCAAACTACACCATATTTATTTCTAGCATAGGCATTTATCCATCTATAACCATGAGACGGATGTTTTTTATGAATCTCTTTTATTAAATCTATATCTGATTGTCTTGATATCATTTTAGTTGTTGGATGTTCTTGCCTATATTTCCATTTATAATAACCCGATCTACTTACAGACATATATTCACATAATAATTTTATAGAATATATGTCTTTATATTCATTTATTATTTTATATTCTTGTTGAATGTAGTAATGAATTCCTTTTCTTGACCAACTCCTTTCACGTTGTAACCTTTTTTTAATCGAGCTATCTCAATATTTTTCTTCATCAATTCTATTTCTAATTCTTCTTCTCTTGATTTTGGTTTTCTTAAATATAATCCCATATTTTTATGGTGTTTAGATACTTTACCAGTATTTGATATTAATCCATCTAATCCTTTTTCTTCATAATCTTTTACCCAATAATAAATTCTTCTTCTAGAAACATTAAATTCGTCTGCCAATTTTGTAGTTGATTCGCCATTTAAATATCGCTTTACAATTATTTCTTTTTCTTCTGGTGACTTCATATTATTCTTACTCATAAAAAATCCTCCTTTTTTATTTATGATAACAAAAAATGTAGACTGTGTCTTTTTTAGACTGTCTACATTTATTTTATCACTTCAAAATGTGTTCTTTTTTTATGTCTTGGTGGTGGAAAGGAGATGACAATTATTAACTACTTTTTTGAAATAGTAGTACCACAAATTCTTGAATATTTTAAGGAAAATAAAGAAGAAATCCCTAATTATCTTATGCTAGAAGTTTTAAAAAAAGATAAACAATATCAAGAGCAAATTGAAAAAATTTTAGAATTATCTAAAGAAGAAAATAAAAATAATCAGAAAGGAGAATAAAAATGAGTTATACAATTTTTAGAGGTGAAGGAATTAAAACAATACATGAATTATCACAAAGAGGCAGTCATAATGAAAGAACAAAAGATAAATACAAATCTAACCCTAATATTAGGATTGAAGATAGTAAAAATAATATTGAAATAATAAAATGTAATAATTATGCAGAGAAATTTTATGAAATAACAAGTGAATATCAAAAAGAACATTCTGAAAGAATGAAGAACATGAGAGCTGATAGAAAAAAGTCTTTTTATAATATGGTAAATGATTCTAAAAGTGTTGTTGCTGATGAAATGATATTCACAAGTGATAAAGATTTCTTTAAAAATTTGAGTAAAGAAGAACTTATGAGGTGGGCAAATGAAACTATGAATTTTGTTTATGAAGATTTAGGTTATACAAAAGAACAAGTCTTACATGCTGTTATTCATATGGATGAAAAAGTACCCCATTTACATTGTATTGTTATACCACTTGTTCGAAAATTTGATAAACGAACTGGTACAACAAAATACACTATTTCCAAACGATCATACATTAAATCTGATATTCATTTAACTGAATTACAAGATAAATATCACGAACGTTTAACTAAGAAAGGATTCAAATTAGAACGAGGAGAAAAACACACAGGAGTTAAACATTTATCAATGGGACAATTTAAAAATGTTGCTAGATATTATGATAGACAAGCATTTAGAAGTAAGAAAAAAATAGAAGAACAATATTGGAAAATAAAAGGTTCATTACAAAATTCTAAAAAGAAAGCATTGACTGATAAAGTAATTATTGATGGAGAAATTTATCATATTCTATTAAATTTTCTAGATATGTATAGTGAAGAAATTCAAAATATGGTAACAAGTAAAGCATTTGTTGAAAGTTTAAATGAATTCACTTGTGATTATAAAACATTAGAAAGAAAATATAAAAATAGTCTTATTGATATTAATTTTTTAGAAGATGAGAATGGCAAATTATACGAAGATAAAGCTAATTTACTAAATTTTGTTAATCATTTGTTGTTAATTTTAAAAGAATTTTTTAGGGAAATTTTATTATCTAATGATAAAAAGAAGAAAGAAAAGACGATAGATATTTTAAAAGAATGTTATGATAATGACTTATACAATTCTACAGATTTAAAAGAAATCTCTAAAGATACTGATAGTGAAACAGAAGTAAATATTTTTATAAATAAAGAATCGTTAGAAAAAGACTACGATATTTTTTAAAAGTCGTAGTCTTTGATACATACTAAATTTTGATAATTTAGAAACGCACTTGCAAATTGACATAGTCAATTAGCGTGCGTATTAGACATATTATAGATTATTAGTATTTAACTTATTATCAATATAATTGATAGCGTGCTTTCTAATTTCTTCCATCTTGTTTTTAGTATCCTTAATTTTATAGTCAATTCTATCTACCAGAATATTTATATAATCCTTTTCTTTAATATATTTTAAACCAGAAGAAAAATTATAATCAAAAATAAATGCTATATAAGATACCCAACAATCCATATCAGTTTCTCTTTCTTTACTTATAATAATTTTATTACTCATAAAATCATTATAGATTTTTTCTGTTATTATATCATTTTCTAATTTTTCTTTTGAAGAATTAAATATATCTTCAAATCTGTCATTTGCTTTTACTCTAAAATTATCCGTTTTATCAGCATCTCTAATAATTTTTGCGTGTAATAATTCCTTTTCATTAAGCCCATCTTCTATTTGCAATTTATTGTGATTTTTAATTGACTTTAAAATAATTGAATCATATTTATCCTCTTCAATAAAACTTCTTATTAAATTATCTTCAAATAATATTTTAACAGCTAAATCTGCATGATCTACATTTTTATAATCTCTATAATCTCCAAATTCCTTTGCTTGTTCAAATCTAGCAATATCATGCAGTAAAGCAATTAATTTTGCAAGTTCTATATCTTCGTCTGATAATTTTAAATCCTTTGCAATATATTCACTTAAGGAAACAACACCATAAGTATGTCTTACTTTTAATTTTATCATTCCATCAGCTAAATCATAACTATTTAAATATTGTTTAAATTCTTTTTGTGCTTTTTTAAAATCAATCATATTAGTTCCTCCAACTCTATATTATATTTTTTTTAATAAAATATGTCGTTTAATACTTTCATCTTTTTGATACCAAGTTTTTATTTCGTATCCCATACTTTGAAGATTTTTTAAACTATAATCATTTCCAAAAGTTACTTCTGCCACAATATTATTGATACCTAATTCTTTGGCTCTTTTCTCTAAATGTTCTACTAATATATTTTGAAGATGATTTCCCCTATATTCAGGCAATACTATTACACCATCTATATCGGCACATTTTCCTTCTATATCAGGTATATAACTTTTAATTTGTTTCATTCTATTAGATACTGATAAAAATATCCATGCTATCATTTTATTATCTAAAAATGCGCCATAAATTTCTCCATCATTAATTGGGTCATTAACAATTCTTAAATATGTTGCTTTTTTAAAAGGAAGAAAATATCCTTTTTCATTTTCCTTAAAATTATCTATTACAATATTTTCTATTTTATAAATATCATCAACATCATTAGAATCACATAATCTTATTTGTACTTCTTCAATATTAATTTTCATATTATATTTTCCTTTACTATTTAACTTTTTTATTAATGTTTATTTCATTATCGTATATAGTCTTATACTCTTGAAGTTTTTTTATTGCCCTTGGTAATCCATAATTTGAAGCAAGTTCTAAATAGAATTTAGATTTTTCTAAATCTCTTTCAATACCGACTCCATTATAATAAAAATTTGCACCTAAATCATATATACCAGCCATATGACCTTTCATTGCACTATCATAGATTAGTTTAAAAGCAGTATTATTGTTTTTTTCTATATCTCCAAAGCCAAAATAATAGTATGCTCCTAAACAAAATATAGAAAATGCTTGTCTGTTTGGAATATTCTTTTCTTGTTCTATTAATTCTAATAGAGATTGATATGCTTTAACAAAAAGCTCATGTGCTTTATTTTTATCTTCTTTAACACCATCACCAAAGTAATAACAAGTCCCTACGCCATAAATACATCTAGGATCATCAAGTTCCTTTCCTTTATTATACCAGTATAAAGCTTTTTCAAAATTTTGTTTAACACCATTTTCACCACTATCATAACTTCTACCTAATATATAACAAGATAATCCATCACCATTTTTTGCATTTTCTTCTAAATCAATTATATTAAAAATCATAGGGATAATTTTTTGTTCCATACTTAGACCTCCAACTTACTTTATTAATCTCGTTAATATTGAATATTTCCAATTTAATGTGGCTGCTTCACAACAATGCTCATACTTAATAATCATAGTTTTAATAAACTCATCATCAATTTTTTTATTATTAGTGATTAACTCTTTAATTTTTAAATATTCATTTCTAATAGCATTATCATTGAACATTGAACTATCGAGTTGTTTTTCTACTATTCTCAATATATCACTTGCTATTACTTTTCTTTTATTTTGATTATATATTTCAACATATTTATACATTGATAGAATTGCTAGATATTGATCTTTTTTTATATCATTTAATTGTTGTAATATACCATATATTAAAATTTGATAAAACGTATAAAAAATTGTCATTCTTTCAAGAAAATCTATAAAATTAACAATTTTTGAAAAACGATTAGTGAACATAGTAATAAAAAAAGAAATACCAATAACTTCCACCAAATATAAAAATATTTGGAAAATGGTTTTAGTAATTAAATAACGCTTTTTTATCATACTTTCACCTCATCTATGTTCTACTCCAATATTCTAATTTTGCTAAAGATAATCCTATTCTATATGAAATCCCAAAATTATATGAAATACTTCGATTAAATATTTCAAGTATATTTTTCAAATATATCTCTTGATACATAATTAAAATTTTATTTTCTTTTTCTGATATATTATGAAAATCTGAATAATGAAGATTATTTCTACATTTTCTATTAATTGAATAAAATTTTTTATCTATATCTTTTTCATTTTGCTTAAAAACTTCTTCTAGCAAATTAATTGAAGAGTTAGACTTTTTATCATTCCAAAACATTTCTATTATAATTGCTTTGGCTTTAGCAATAAATCTCTGAAAATCAAAATGGAATATTCCAATATCAAATGATATTTTTTCTTTTATAATATTATCAATAAATAAAATTGTCTTAACTAAACCATATCGTTGAAGTATATATAATTTTTCTTCCTTATTAATCTTGCTTTTGCTAAACAATTTATATGTAGAATATGATTTTCTATTAATATTTGTTTTGGAAATTCTTTCGACATACATATTAGATATATCTTTTAACTTTTCTTTTATAATGTCATATATATCCGGCATTAAAATTTCTATCCATCTTAACGGTGTCGCTACAATTCCATCTATCAATTCAAATTTTTCTTCTTTGCTATACTCCCAATTTCTAAAATTTATATCTAATAAATTTTTATTATTTAAATATAGAACTACATCAAATATATAATTATCAAAATCTATTCCCATCTCATTTATTATTTCATTAGTAGTTAATGATGTATTTGATGGACAATATTTTAGATTATGATTTCTAAAATCTTCAATTTCCTTTAAAGTGATTTTCTTTTTCCGCTTAAACCACCATATTTGGCTTTTATTGTTTCTTCAACAAAAATGGAAGAAAAAAATACTAAAAACGAACTTAAAACTTCTTTTTTTTCATAATCAGATATATTTTTTTTAATCTCTAATATATAACCAAGCCAAAAAGCATCATTTAATATTTCATTTACTATTTTTCTTTCTTTATCCTTGTCCATAACTTATTAGATTAATCCTCCCAAATAAAAAATATATCTAATAAAATTATACTATATTTTAGGCAAATTTACTATATAAGCATTGATTTATCGTAGAACTTATCATATAATTGATTTAACAAGTGAGGGATATTTTTTTGATAAAAGGTTTAAAACCTTCTTATCAACTGCTCCATTGAGGAATCTGTTCGGAAAATCCGAACTTACATATATGAATCATTCGAAAGAATGATTTTTTTGTATCTTACAAAGAAATATGTTATAACGCAAGAATGCAAAGATAAAATCAATAGTTTTATCAGCCAAGTAGAAAATGCAAATAAAGAATATAAGAATATTCAAAAATTATCAACAACTCTTACCAATGTTGACTCTAATATTAAAGAAAACAATAAAAAAATAAAAATACTTACTGAAAATAATGAAACATTAGAATTACGAGTTAAAACTCTTACTGAAAAAATAAATTAAAAGCAGAAAATTTGGGTCAAATGAATATGTATTTAAATTATTATGAACAAGTAGTAAATAGTGAGGAAGATGGCAAACCAATTGGTATTATACTGTGTGCCGAAAGAGATAAAGTAATGTTAGAATATGCTTTAGGTGGCTTATCTAATAATATTTTTGCTTCAACATATACTTATTATATTCCCAATAAAGAACAATTAATTAGTGAAGTAGAAAAGGTATTAGAAGATAACAAGTAATTATAAAAGGAAGAGTTTTTCACTCTTCCGTTTTAATTTGTAAAAGTATGTGTAACAGAGCCATCCGAATTATGACTTATAGTTGTATGTCCTGTTGTAATGCTATGACTCGTCGTGCCATTAGAACCATGACTTATTGAAGAGTGTCCAGATGAATTAGTGTTACTACTACTTCCATCAGAGTGATGGCTAGTTGTAGAATGTCCAAATGAACTATTATGACTTGTCGTACCATTAGAACTATGACTTATCGAACTACTTGAATTATGTCCGAATTTCGAATTAATATCATTGCCAAACATAATACTATCTCCTTACTTATTTTCTACTTCGTTTTTACCTTCTTGTATACCTTTACTAATACTTTGGGCAATTGAACCTGCAGCATTAGCAACTGTTGGAGTTATTTTTTCTATACCTTCTTGTGCAACAGGCATAACTTGTTGAGTAGTATATGCTGTAATTTCTCTCCTATGTGCTATAAACATTACAACACCACCTGCAATTGTTAATGCGAAACCAATAAAGTTTAAAAAGCCTCCTAAAGCGAACAAGCCAACACTACCAAACATTCCCTTTGCTGTATCCTTTGTACTATTGAAAGTATTTTGAGCCTCGTTAATTACTGTGTTTTGATCCATAGAATTAAAATTGTTAATTGCATTACTACCAACTTTATCAAATGCATTTGAAGCACTATTACCAGTACTAACAAATCCAATAATTATAAGTGCAATGCTAATAACTAATGTAATAACTCCAATAATCAACAACATTTTACCAACTTTTTTTACCTTAGCGTTATTTCGCTGATATTTTTCTTCACTCAATAATTTTTGATTATCCATTTTTAACATCCTTTCTAAAAAAATAAGATTTATACTTTCTTTTAAATTATTAATAACTTTTTTTGCCTTTAACTAAATATATAATAAATGCCCCTAAAATGGCCAATCCAGCAATAGAACCACCAATTATATAAAATATTTGATAAGACATTGGTTTAACTAAATCGTAGTATACAGTGTAATCTTTATTTTTAATTGCTGTATCTTCCATCTCTAAAGAGTTCATTTTCGAATATAATTCACTTGATTCACTTTGACATTTAGAATGCTTTTCGAACCAATCGGAATCTTCCATATTCATTGCATCGCATTCTTGTTCTTTTTTTTCATATTGTTCTTTTAAAGGATAATATTCTTTTTCAATTGCCTTTAGTCTCTCATTAGCTGCATTTACAGCAGCTTTAGATTGTTTTTGTGCCGTTTTTTTTCTTTCGTCATTAATTTTTTTAGAATCAACTTGTTTAAATAATCCAACACCTGCAACTATTAGTCCAATTATACATCCAATAATAACAATTTTAATTGGCAACGCTATTTTTTTCTTTTGCTCCATTATATTCAACTCCTTTCTTATATTTATAATCATATCATATTTTTGTCGTTATGAATAGCATTTTGTCGAAATTAGAAGCAAAAATAAGATAATTTTCTTAAGGTGATGATTATGAATACTGAGAAAATTAAAAATATAAGAGAAGAATTAGAGATTACCCAAGAAGATATATCAAGAGTTTTAGGGTGTACAAGAACAGCCTACTCATTGTGGGAAATAAACAAAAATACAATACCATTATATTATTTAAATAAAATATCAAATGAGTATAATATAAATATTGATTATTTAGTAGACTTATCAAATGACAAGTATATCAAATTTAATAAAGTAGAAATTGATAGAATTAATTTAGGTAAAAAGTTAAAAGAAGCAAGGAAATCTATTAATTATACTCAAGAAAAACTCGCTTCAAAGTTAAATACAACGCACTCTGTTATAAGTGCATATGAATCAGGGAAATCAACCGTATCTACATTATTCATTATAGAAATTGCAAAAATTACAAATAGATCATTAAATTGGTTATTAGATAAAACCTCAGTGAAATAGTTTTACTCATCATATTTTATCGAATTTATAGTATAACAGTATTAGTTTTTATATCATTCATAATGAATGATATTTTTTGATAAATCGTTAGCCACCTTCAGAATTTAGATGATTACCGCCAGAAATCATAATTTGATTTTTTGATATGGTATTAACAAATTCGCTCTCAATTTCATATTTAACATAAGGAGCATAAAAACATACTATATCACTACAATAATCGTTTCTATCACATTTTACCTCCTAATAATTATTGTGAATATCTTTATAAACTAAGAATTTCTTTTATTAAACTTGATACACTACTATATTCTTTATTGGCTATTGATTTTAATTCAGATACCGAATCTTTCATACAATAACCTTTAAATTCCTTTACCATTTCTATATCACTATAACTATCCCCTATAACATATACGTTATCTTTATTAATATTATTATAAAATTTAATCAACCAGTATATTGCTAAAGCTTTATTTGTTTTATTAGAAATAATTTCAACAGAATTTGTACTCACATAGTATGCTTTAACATAATTTCCATATTTGTTGTTAATATAATTTGCTTTATTTAACGCATACTCTTTAGAATTATATTTTACATGTATTTTAGTTAAATTTTTATGTTCAAAACTTACATTGTTATACACACTACAACAAAAATAATTTAGACATTCATTTAAATTCAAATCATTTTGAATTTGTAAAATAACTTCATTTGAAATTTCTACATTAAATAAAACATTATCATTTTTATCTATAATAGTAGTTCCATGATTTAAAATAGCATAATCGTAATTAAAATTATATGCATTCAATTTATTATGAAAATCTAAATAACTTCTCCCAGTCGCTATAACAAATAAATTTCCTAAATTCATAAATTTATTTACATATATTTTATTAACTTCTATATCTTCATCATTTATATAAAATGTTTGATCGTAATCACTAACTATCATTTTAATATTTTCCATATTGCTTTTCCTCTAATAATTTCTCTATAAATTTATTAATTTTAAAATAATCTTTAATGGGTAAAAGGATTCTTTCTTGAATTTTATTTAACACATCTTTTCCACTTGCCTCATGTTTTTTATATTGTTTATATAATCTAGACACATCTCTTTTAAAAGCTCTTAAATAAGAATTAAATAAACTGGTTCTTTTAATAATGAGTTTTCCCCTTAAAATATCATAATCCATCCATTTATATAAATGTTGCCCTTCTATAATCATTGGCAATTTAATATTTTCAACTACAAAATTATAAACTATTGGAGCATATTTTTGAATTTGTATTTCATCATCTCTATTTTTATTATTTTTAAATATTTTTTGATATGCAGTTTCTGGGTACTCTTTTTCGAATTTTTTCAATAAATTTGCTATCTTATTTGGTCTATTTCCTAAACTTCTTCCAAACATCCAATCAAATATTATTAATTCCTTTTTGGTAATATTTGCTACTTTTTTAGCCAACGTAGTTTTTCCTGAACCCATCATACCTGTAATATTAATAATATCATCATTAGTAAAAATAAATTCAATATCTTCTCTATCTTTGAAAATTCCAATTTTATATTTGTTAATCATTTTACACACCTCATATTTTATACTATAAAAATGTTTAATTATACCAAGTTAATTTGAATTATCTGATTAAATTTATATATAACCTCATACACTTCAGATTTTGAAATACACTATCTATAATTTTACGTTAATTATATCATTTAACTATAAAAATTGCATACATCATTAAAATTTACTAATATTTTTATATTCAATAATTCATAAATTAATTGCTCCATAAGATAAAATCATTGTACCAATGTGATGTTAATGATTAACTCAACTAGTAATAGTTGAGTTTTTTGGGATTATTGCAAGGTAAGAGAAACGAATTAATATTATCAAACAATCAGTTAAAAATGATAAAAAATTTTTTTAATTTCAAACGATAAATTTAATAATAAATTACTTGTATAAAATTAAAAAGTGACTTATAACAGTCACCTTAACTATTTATTATTTTTAAATTCTGTAAAATAATAGTTTCTTCCATCAGAACTTTCGAAAGTATAAATGATAGTATTTAACTTATCTTTATTATTTTTAACATAATCTTTCAAATATGATTCTATATTATCACCTGTATATTCATCTAAAGAAACACTTTTATTATAATCTTTATAAATTTTATTTGTCATTGCATCAAAGAAAGCATAAGCAGTAGTAATTTCCAATTTGCTTTTAGTAGCCTTATAATCAATAATAATATTACTTACAGATATTGGACTCGCACCACCACATCCAGTTTTAGAATAATAATTTTTATCATTTTCGTTAAGTGTATAATCATCACATCCTAAATTAAAGGTAGTTTTTTCATATGAATTTGGTCCATATACTTCTTCAACGGCATTTTTTACATCGGTTTCTGATACTATACTATATTGGTAATCTGATGAGGTTGTTTGTTTACTGTATACAAGTTCCCCAATATACTTTATTTTATTTGATGCTGAAAGACTTTTTGAATTAACTGTATCTGTATCAAATAATAATGCAGATGGTCCAATAGTCATAGGTGAAATATAATTAACATATTTTTCTAATTCACTATCAGAAAATGTAATACTCTCATCTTCACTTTTGTTCTGCTTATTTTTTTCATTGATACTAGATGTATTTTTCTTCCTATTGCTAAATAATATCCCCTTATCATAGCAAATATAACAAACAAGTCCCAATACTATTATAACTAATAATATAATTACTATTGTTGTTCCTTTCCCCTTCTTTTTAGTTACAGGTTCATTTTTTTCTTCCATTCTATCACCTTACCTTTCCTATTCATTTTATCATATTTTTTTAGATTTTGAATATTTTTTCATCTCTAATCATCGGTTGTTCTATTGCTTAAACTTTACTAATTATTCCATATTCGTACATATCCATTATTATTTTTTTGTATAATACTTCCCCAAAAATCTGTTGTACTAAAATTCAAACCTTTTTCACTTTCGCTTAACCAAAATTTATCCTCTTTTGATATTTCTCCAAAACTATGCAAATAACTAATTTGTAATATTCCCATTGCATTTGCAAGGTCATAGAATAATGGAAAGCATTCTAATTCATAATCTGTTAATTTATTATATTTTTGATATTCTTCTAATATCATTTTTATACTTTGTATTGTCTTACCTTTGTCATTTTGATTTAAACATAAATTACAAGACGTTACTGCTAAATCAACAATTCTAGGTAAATAATTTGATACCGCAAAATCAATGATCCATAACTTATCATTATTGTCTTTCATAACATTTGAACTAATAATATCTCCATGAACAAAACTTGTTGGTAATTTATCTAACTCTATATTTTTTAATCTTTTTACTAAGTTTTCAAAAATATTACTATATTTATTATCTAAACACTTTCCTTTTTCCTCATATTCTTTAATAAAATTAGTTATAGTCCATTTATCATAAATAAAATTGGATTCTAATTTAGCACTATGTATTTGTACCATTTGAAAAATAATATTTTTTATTTCTTTTTCGGTTGGCATTTCATTTAAATCATAAAAGCTTTTACCATCAATATATTCAAATACACATAATCTAAACTTAGTATTATCTAATTCTATCTCACATAATATATTGCTACCACATTTATATACTTTTGGAGTATTTATTTTAAGTGTATTTGCCAATTTTATTCTATCAACATACATATTCACATCTTCAAAAGTTCTATCTTTATTAAATACCTTTACACAATATTTTTCTTTATTAGTTCTTAATATAAAATTAAAATCTTCATATCCAACTAAAATCATTTCATCAGATAAGTATTCTCCTAAATTATACTTTTTACATATTATTTTTGCCAATTTGGATAAGTCTATTTTAAGATTTATTCGTTCATAAAATTCCTCTAACATAATTATCATCCCATTGTTTTAATATTCTAATTATTCACTCAGTTTTTTTATTACTCTTTATGCTTTTCTATTTTTTATAATTTAACATATTGTTGCTTAAATCTAATATTTCTTGTAATTCATATACATCATCATCTTGGCATATCAAATCTAATTACTCCTATATTATTACTATCTAATTGATTTGATAGACAAGGATCGCAACTATCATTACTTATTCCATCCAAACAATGTATTAAATAAATCTTTTTCATTTTTCCCCCATATATATTCTTCATTTATTTCAATTTCAGCATATATAATTTTCTTAAAAATCCATTTGATAATGTTGTTTCTTTCACAAATTTTAATCCAACTTTTTCAAGAGTTTTACAGCTACCAATATTATCTGGATGAGCCATAGAAATTATATAATCAAAGCCTAAATCCCTTGCAAGTTCTAATTCCATAGTTTGTAATTTAGTGGTAATTCCATTCCCTCTATATTCTGGTAAAACCAAATTACCTCCTAGTTCACAAACTTTAAATTCTGTTAAATCAAATTCTTCTTTAAAGTCTGCTAACATATCTTGTGAAACATATAATTGTGCCATACCAACAAGTTTTTCCCCATCATAAGCACCATATAAAGGTGCATAATTCACATCATCAAACATACTATCTAATTCCCACTTTTCATATGGAATAAAATGTGCCTGATCAGGCAATCCTTTTAAAACAACATCAATAAGATTAAATAATTGTTTCCTATCTTTTTCTTCTATTTTCTTATAAATTAAATTCATAATATTTTCTCCTTAATAATTTGATTATTAAAATTATACTAAATATACCAACTATTTTCCATACTTTCTTAATAAGAATAATATATTATATTAGCATTGAAATCAATATACGACTTTCTGTAGTAATCTCGGTAAGGTAGTTTTTAGGTTTATCCCTATTACTACCTGACCAAAAAAAACATATCATTAAAATAATCTCTTATAATAAATTTCACTATCAACCTATTAAATCAGTGTAGTATATAATTTCTTTATTTAATGATTTTGCAAACTCTATTTCACTTTTTGTACTACTACCAATATAACCATTTACATTTATAACTAAAATCGCATCAGCTAACTTTATTCTTTCCTTGTGCATTTTATCAAGAATTAAACCTTCTTCTTCAGTAAAATCATCTTTACTAGCTTTATTAGGATTATATATAGGTACTAACATACAATTACCCTGTAATTCCATTTTTTCTGTTATTTCCATCATTTTCTTTACAAATCTTAAACTTCCACAAACTGTTATAATTTTCATTTTTACACATCTCCTTTTCTACGTTTTTATTACTTATACAGTTTATCATTATTTTTGATATAGCATTTTAAATAAATTGTTCTAACAAGTCTATCAAATGTACAAACTAAAGCTAAACCAACAAGTCCAATGTTAAAATATTTTATTAAACAAAGTAATGGTACTCTTATGCAAATACCACCAATAAATGAAGTAAATTTAATAGCCCTTGTATCCTTATTGGCAGATAAATATGCCAAATAATTATTATTAATTATATACGTAAAAAATTCAGTAGCATATAAATAGACATATACAAAACATCTACTCCATGGAATACTTCTACCTAAAAAATACCACGCAGGATAAGGAATTGCAATATAAAATATCAAAGAAAAGAATAAAGAAAGAATTGTTACTTTATTTACATTACTTAATAAGTTTTTTGTCTTTATTTCTATTTCATTAGCATAATAAACTAAAAGTCCAGTATAGTATCCTTCCGCTAGTTGCAAAAGCACTTCAACTATAGCAGAACATATACATACTATTACGTAAACATCGGTTCCAAAAGTACTTGAAATACTCTCTAAAAAAATAAAGGCAAACTTTTGAATAGTTTTATTAAGAAACAAATCTTTGGCATGATTAACTATATCTTTTATAAATTTCACTTCTATTTTGCGATATTTGAATTTTGAAAAAGAAAATAAAAAAATAGTATTCACAATTGTTGATATAATTGTTGATAAATATATTCCTATTTCATTATATCCTAGTCTAATACTTATTAGATCACCTGCTATATTAATAATTGAAGATATAACTGTAGAAATTAAAATAAGATTTGTTTTTTCTTTTATTTTTAGATCGTTTTTAAAAATGTAACTAATTCCCAAAATTGGTAATTGAATAGCTTTTAACTTTATTAAATATGTTAAAATATCTCTTGCATCATCTTCCAAAGTATATATGTAAGTTAATTTATTAGCAAAAGTTAGTATTATTAAAGAGATTATTATACTACTAATTATTTGTAAAAATATGGCTGCACTGTTGATACTTTTGCTATTTTTCTTATCTCTAGATAATACTATACTATGTGATTGAGAAATACATTCCTGTATTATGTTAATTGCTGAATCCAAACTCATTAGGGAAGCAAAAACTATAATAGCTGTTACTCCTATTGAATTTGATAATGATTTATCAATCGTTAATAATATTAAATTTGTTAATTCTACTATAATATAAGGCACTGTAAATAATAATGCTGATAGTGCACTTTTATATTTTGTTTCTAATCTCATCTACTTCTCCTTATGTTGTATAATTACCTCAATTTTAACATAAATATAAAAATATTTATATACTCCACCAAAATTCAGTACTTTCAAGATAAATTTAATAATTAAATATATAAACATTATGATATTATATAGTTATTAAGGAAATAATATAAAAAATAAAAAGTGGTGATTCTATGATATTATATAAAAACACTTTTGATAATATTAAAACTGTTGGATATAATGTTCCAATTGAGGATAGTTACTACTGTAAAAATAATTTTGCTGTTGTTGCTGATGGTATAACTAGGGATCCAAATGGTATAAAATATTTTGATTCTACCTCATTTGAAGAAAAAATTAATAATTATCCTAACCCAAGCGGTGCTAGTATGGCAGCAAATTTAATTTGTAAAACATTTGAAGAAAACTATAACGGTATTATTAGCAAAAAGCTATCACTAAAGGAAGCTTTTATAAAGGCTAATAAAGAAGTTAAAAAATTAAATAACGCACACATTAAAGTATGTGATTATTTAGAAAGTGATTATTATGGAGCAGTTGGTGCTTCTGCACTAATTGAAAATAACAACTTATATTACAGTTATATTTGTGATTGTGGAGTTGCAGTTTTTGATAAGAATGGAAAGTTAGCATTCAAAACTGAAGATGATATGGAAAAAGTTAACAAACACTTTGATACTGGCTCCTTTAATTGGAATCAACCTGAAGCTAGAATAATTGTTAGAAAAGACTACCGTAATAATCCAAATAATAAATATTCATATGGAGCAATAACTGGTGAAAGAGAATTTGAGCATTATCTAAAGGAAGGTTCTTTAAAATTAAATGATAATGACATAGTTATAGTATATAGTGATGGTTTTGCTAATTACTTGTTTGATAAAGATTTTTATAATAATTTAATAAATCTAATCAATAAAGATTACTCTACTTTTCAAAACTATTTAGAAAAAATGGGTAGTAAAGATTACAGAAAATACGGAAAAGAAAAAACATTGGTGGTGATTAAAAATGGATGATTTGATTTCTAAAATAAGTTTTTTCAGTGATAAAGCAATATTTGAAACAATTAGTGATAGTAATTCTGGCGCTATATTAAAAAAAGTTAAAGATAAAAATGATACTTACTTTTTAAAAATAGTTCAAAATAACAGTGTAGATATTAATAGAATCCAAAAGATAATAGAAATTTATGATAAATATGATATAAATACCATTAAATTATTAGATTATGGATATATAGATAATAAAGTATATTTAATTTATAATTTTATTGATGGCTTTGCATTAAATACAGTTTATGATAAATATGATGTTAACGACTACAGTAATATGGGATTTAATATAGGATCCAGCTATAAAAAAATCAATTTCAAACATGAATTTGATAATGACTTTGTAAACAATTATGATTTAAATACTTTGGTGAATGAATGTATAAATTCATTTAAAAATGTATATAATGGGAAATTATCATATATAAAAAATATAATTAATGAAAAAAGAATGACGAATATTATTAATAGAATGAAAGAGCTTACTTCTTCATTCAATAATGAAAAAAAAGCCTATATTCATGCTGATATGCATCCTAAAAATATCATGATTGATAATAATCAAAATTTATATATAATTGATATTGAGTCATTTTGCATTGACTATTTTGTAATGAATGTAAGATGGTCTATAATAGCAGCTTTTAGAAATAAGGAGAATAACGAATTTTTCAAAGGTTTTATTAATGGTTATTATGATAATAACATCCCAGATAGTTTTAACAAGCAATTAATATTTATTACAATATTTAATTTTTTAGAACATACTATTGAATTTAGTAAAACTAAAGAGAAAGAATTCATCATTGACTATATCTCTAAAATAAATCTTCTATTTAATAGTGTAGACTTATTTAGTGACAATAACATTTTAGATAATACAACAATCTTTAATAAATAAGAAATATATATAATCTGAATTCCTTGTTCTATATTATTTTATAACTATGATATAATTGTATCAGGTGATTATTTTGAATATTTATAAATGTTTAAATGAAATAACAAAATATATAGATGATAACTTAGAAAATAAAATAGATTATGATGTTCTGGCAAAAATCATGGGAGTAAATTCATATACAATGCACAGAATATTTTCATTAATATTTGGTATTTCCTTAGCTGAATATATAAGAAAAAGAAGATTATCAAATGCAGGTTATGACTTATATGAAACAAATGCTAAGGTTATGGATATTGCAATTAAATATCAATACGATAATGCTACATCTTTTTCAAGAGCATTTGAAAATTTTCATAATATTAAACCTAGTCAAGTAAATAAAATATCAAAACTTAAAAGTTTTCCTAGAATTATACTTAATGAAGAAATAACAGTAACTAATGAAATTGAATATAAAATAATAAAAAAAGATGAATTGATTTTGTATGGATTAGGTATTAAAACTAATAATGAAAATATTGGTATAGATGCACCCAATTTCTTTAAAGATATAGAATTTAAAAATAAAGAAAAATATGGAAAAATAAAATTTGGTATGATTACTTATGATGATGAATTAAGAGAAACTTGTAATGGCTATTATATTCTCTATGATAAAAAAATTGATAGATTAGAAAAGATAGTAATACCCAAAAGCAAATGGCTTGTATTTAGAATTAATTCTCAAAATCCTAAAGATATACAAGAAATGTCTCATAAATTTTATTTGGAATTTCTACCATCCTGTAAATATAATTTAAAAGAAATTCCTGAATTAGAATATTATCATGATGGAATAACTGATTTTTTAGTACCTATATATTAAACTGACAAATTTGGTAAACTAAAAGTCAGTTTTTTATTTTCGTTTTTTGATACAATTCTATTAGAGGTGACTGATTATGGGATTAACATCAGAAATTTACCTTACCAAGAAACATATATCAAAAGATGAATGGCTAGAATTAATAAGGGTTATATCAAATTATAATGGATTATTTAAAAAATGGAAAATAATTATTAAAAATGATAAAAATCAAATAAGATATTTTGTAAAAACAAAATGTAGTTTACCTTCTACAATTAATAGTTTAAGTTCTTTTTTATTAAAGTCTGTAAATGATATTAACCTACCCAATCCTAATATTAATTTACCTTTTATAATAAAACTTGGAAGTAACATTGTTGATATAATAAACTATATAGAGATTAAAAATAAAGGAAAGTTAAAATTTTTAGAAATAACTTTTCAAAAATTATATGAAAACAAAATAAAATCAAATACAAGATTTTATCTAAATAAAAATGGAATTATTAAAAGATATAAAGCTATATTTTGCTTACCTACCGATATTTTATCTGTAAATTTTGATTGTAATAGAAGGTATTTTTATAAAAATGCACCAAAGTATTTAGATATTAATAAAATTTTACACTTATTAAATACAGATTCAAATTCTTCCATATTGAAGATTGATACTTTTCCTTATTTGCAGGGAGATTTTTACTTAAATCAAAATAGTTATAATTTTGACAAACACTCCATTGTGTTGGGGTCCAGTGGATGTGGAAAATCTAAATTCATAAGTCTACTTATAAAAAATATTTATAAAAATAACACTTTAAAACAGAAATATAAAATTGTTGTAGTTGATCCACATGCATCTTTAGAAAATGATATTGGTGGTATAAGTAAAGTCATCGATTTTAAAAACACATTAGATAGTATAGATTTATTTATCAATAATAGTGATGATGTTATTTCTTCAACTGAACTATTATTAGAACTTTTAAAATCTTTAATTGCCGATCAATATAATTCTAAACTTGAAAGAGTTTTAAGACATAGTATTCATATATTACTTACAAATGAATCATTTAATTTTAGAAATTTAAGAAAATTATTACTTGATTTGGAATATAGAAATTCATTAATAAAAGAACTTAAATATAAATTACCTATTAGTGTTATAGATTTCTTTTTATCAGATTTTAACGATTTAAAAACCAAATCTTATGGAGAATCTATTTCACCAATTATAGCATTTATTGATGAGATGGAAATGCTCCCTGTATTTAACGAACAAAAAACTAAAGAGAATTTAAAAGATACCATTTATAATAATTTTCTAACTTTATTTTCTTTAGATAGAACAAAACTAGGAGATAAAGTTACTAAAACTATTTCTGGATTAGTAATGCAACAACTATTAACTATAATTGAAAGACGAGAAATAAATGAACACATTATATTTATAGTGGATGAAGTTGCTGTTATAGAAAATCCCATTTTATCAAGATTCCTATCTGAAGCTAGGAAATACAATTTGTCATTAATTTTGGCAGGTCAATATTTTAACCAAATTTCTGAAAATCTAAAAAATTCTATTTTTGCTAATGTAGTTAACTATTACATATTTAGAGTATCTAAATTAGATGCTAATGTATTAGTAGATAATTTTAATATGAAAATACCACTAGATAATACAAGAGAAAGAAAAATAAAAGTTTTAACTGAATTAAATAATCGGGAATGTATTGTTAGAATTGATTCAAATGGAATATTACTACCTGCATTTAAAGCAACAACCTTGAATTATATTAGTGTTCCTAGAATTAAAAATAATACTCAAACAAAAATAACTAATAATAATACTCCAATTTTATTTAAAGAAAATAGTAAATTTAAAATAGGAAATAATATAAATTTAAAAGACATATTAATATCTAATTCATCAAGTAGAAAGGTTGTGAAATAAATGAATGATAATATTGCCTTAGAAATTGTTGATAAAATATTCAGTGATGTTTTTAATAGAAATAATAAATATTCATTAAGTGAATTGTTAGAAACATTTGCTTTTGATATAAAACTGCCAAAACAGGTTAATGATTCAACAACTAATGAAGTAACATGGGCAGATTCAATTAATAGTGGTAAATTTATTACTAATGCCAATATGACAAAAAGAGATTCAACAATTGGTTGGATGTTATCTAAAAAGAAATTTAACAGTCTACAAGAATTAGTAGAAATTTGGAATTCTATAAATCTAACCACAACAGAAAGGGTTTATGATTCTATTAATACAGTTAAAAGTGATACTATTTATAGATGCGAAAACGTTTATAGGTGTACAGGTTGTAGTGATTCAAAAAATATCATATATTGTGATTCTTGTGGAAATTGTGAATATATATTAGGATCACAAAGATCTGTGAATTGTAATTTCTGTATAAGAACCGATGATTCTAAAAATTGCAGTAATAGTTACAATATAATTTGTTCCAATAAAGTTGGCAATTGTTTATTTATACAGGATTGTTTTAACTTATATGAATGTATGTTTTGTTCTCATATTGCTAACAAAAGATTTTGTATAGCTAATATGCAATTTGAAGAAGAAGAATATTATGAAATTAAAAAAGCAATTATTGATTGGATTTTAAACTCCTAATAATTGCTTTGTTTTTTATTCTTTCAATATATAATTTAGCTATATAGCCTACCAACATCCTATTTTGGTATATTTTAAATTATTTATTGTTATTTATTTCCATTAAATGTTTAAGCTTATCTGGAAAATTAACAGTCATTCCATCTATATCAAGTTTATAAACATCCTTCATTATTTTTTCGTCCAAAACTCCCCAAAGTCTTACTTCAAGCCCATTTTTTTTAGCTAACTCTATGTCATTTTTTGTAACATTACTAGCTTTAGGACATATTTGAGTTTCCTTAATTTTCAATAGTCTTTCTATATTATTTTTATTAATGCTATCCTCTATCAACCAAGATAATTTTATATCTGAATCAAGTTTTCTCATATTTTCAAGTGCTTTATATTTAAAAGATGTTATATAAATATTATTATGTGTTGCATATTTTTTTATAATGTTCAGTGTTTCTTTTTCTATTCCTTCTTCTTTTAGTTCTATAGCAAAAGTTAGTTTTTTTGGTAAAAACTTTTTTGCAAAATCTTCAAATAAAACAATATTTTCATTTTTATATTTTAAACTAAACCAGCTTCCAAAATCAAAACCTAATAATTCTTGATAAGTATAATCACTTATTTTTCCTGTTTTATTAGATTTTTTATCAATTTCACTATCATGAAAAATTACAATTTTCCCATCTTTTGTCATTTGTAAATCTAATTCAATTCCATTTGCTCCTAACTGTAATGCCCTATCAAATGCTGGCATTGTATTTTCTGGTGCATATTCTGAGGCACCTCTATGTGCATAGTTAATAAACATAAGTGAACATCTCCATTTTACATATTACATAACAAAATTATACTATAAAACAACAATATTCTCTATACTCTTATTCAATAAAAAAAACTAATTACTTTATCAAATAATCAATAAATTTATTACAACTATTACTCAATATATTGTTTTTCAAAGTAATAATCCCATAAGAAATTTTAGGTGTTTCTGGAATTGTTTTTATAATAAATAAACTTTTATTTTTTAATTCCTTTTCAATATATAGTTTAGTTATATATCCTACTCCATATCCTATTTTAGTAAAATCTGTAAGTAAAGATGAACTTCCAATATTTAATTTAGAATCTATTTCTATATTATTTTCTTTAAACAATTTCTTTGAACTAAAATAAGAATTTGATGGTTCCCTTTGAAGTAATATAGGATAATTTATTAAATCACATAATTTAATAGGTTGTTTAATTCTATTATATAAATCTTTATTAGCAACAAATTCGTATGAAGACTCACCCATTTTAATAAAATTTAAGTCTTTATCCAAAGTAGTTGGTAATTTACAAACAACTAAATCAAGTAGTCCATTTTGTAAAAGTTTAATATTATCTTTAGTTGTATTGGTACTAATCTCAATTTTTACATTAGGATATTTTTTATAAAAAGTATTTATATAATCCATTAATATTCTTACTAAACTAGTGCTTATTCCAATTCTAATTATTCCACAGTCATTATCATTATAATTTTTTATTTCATTTTCCACATTATTAAAAATAGTTAATGCATTTTTTATTTCTAAAAATATTTTTTGTCCTATTGGTGTTAATATTACTCCTTTTCTTGTTCTATTAAACAAAATTACGCCTAATGATTCTTCAAGATTTTTAATATGTTTTGTTATAGCTGGTTGTGATATATTTAACTCCTTACTAGCTTTTGTTATATTTTGATTAACCGCTACAATATAAAAGATTCTATATAATTCCATATTTATCACTTTCATCACCAAATTTATTATATCATAACTAAAAGTTATTGCATATATACACTATTTGTATTTTTAATTATTATAATTTTATTATATATTGGCATTGGAGGTAGGGAATATGGAAAAAGAAAGAAGAAAATATTTATTAAATAAAGGAGATAAAAATAAACACTCATATTTGATTATTATTGTTGATAATAGTGAAATAATACCAAATCAAATAACAAGGTATGTCAATAGAGATGAAGATATAGGCGATATACTGTTTCAATATGCATGTAATCCCAATTTAAAAATATCTAATATATATAATTACGATATGGAGTTAGATGCTCAAATCAATGAAAGCAATCCCTATCACGTAATAGCACCATACAATAAAATGGAAGAAGCATATAATTTTGCAAAACAAAAACATGAAGGACAAATTAGAAAAGATGGTAGTGCATACATTAATCACCCTAAAAAAGTTGCCGAAATTGTTAAAAAGTATTTTTCATATCACTCTAGAGTTAACGAACTTATAACTGCTGCTTATTTGCATGATGTCGTTGAGGATACTGATACTACTATAGAAGAAATTAGAGAAAAATTTGGAGAATATGTAGCTTATTTAGTTAATGGAGTTACAAATAATGACATACAAAAAAAGAGGATGGGCAAAACTAATTATTTATGCAATAAAATGTTACATATGGATGAAGATGTTCTAAATTTAAAATTATGTGATAGATTATCTAACACTTTAGATTTATGTAATGCAAATAAGGATTTTGCTGAAAAATATGAAACAGAAACCACAATTATTTTAAATTATTTATTAACTAATAAAAAGCTAACCAGTAGTCAAAGAGAACTTACAAAAAGGATAAATTCTGAAATTAATAATTTAAGACAACAAAATATTCTGCAATTAACTAGAAATCAAAAACATTCATAAAAAAAACTTCCATATTTATGGAAGTGATTTTTTATTTTTAAAAAGAAGATTAATTTTTATAATTTAATAACTCTAGTTTCAATTTATCATATGCTTTAGTTTCTAATTTTGATTTTTTCTTTAATTTTTCAAATTCATTATTCAAGAGTATAAATTCCTCTTTTGCACTCATTGCATGATCTGATATACATATTTTACCTATAAAGTTAGAAAACATAAATCTATAAATAAATGCACATAAATTTTTCCTATTAACACAGTTTTCATATTCACCTTTAGGAAGTATTTCATAACCTAATTTTTTAAGAACATCATATCCTTCAATAATTGCATCCATAATCAATAAAGAGTATTCTTTATCCTTTTTTAGTAATTTTAAATTTCCATTTAATTTATAACTTGCAAACACAAGTGGAAGAACAGCACAAGCATGTGTTTTAAGATAATCATTCATCCTATTTTCTATAGTTACTTTTATTTTTGTTTTTCTAAATATGGATTTTATAAATTCATCACTTATATTCTTTCCATCTACTCTCCCAATTTCAATTTTATTTAAACAAATTGAATTGATATATCCATCACATTTCTTACCAGCTGCCATAAAGAATGCAAATAATACATTTTTATTTTTAATATCCATATATTTTTCTACAGACATATTATTACCTACAAATACTATATTTCTACTTTTATTGTTTTCTATAATTGGAACAATACTGTCTAAAGATGAAAATCTAGAAACTATGAATATTACGTCATAAATATCATTTTTATCTAACTTTTCTATTACATTGAAATGATCTATAGTTTTTTTACCTAGTTTATGTTTTATAATAAGTCCATTACTTTTCAAATTCTCTTAAGTTTTATTTTTAGCCAAAATAGTTACATCGTTTCCCTTTTTTATAGAATGCGCCAGATTTGATCCAAGTACACCAGCACCAATAATTAATACTTTCATTTTAAAACAATCCCTTTCTGTAATACATTTTCACATATATTATTTAATAATTAAAATTAATCTTCTATATATACCACCATAATTATACTATTTTTCTTTAATATTTTCCATATTTCACTATTTTTTATACATAATTGTAATTAATAATCTTAATATAATACAAAAAAAGAAGATTTAAGTAATAATACTTTAAATCATTCTATTTTTTTGGATCTTTTTTTGTAAACACCTTAGATTCGTTGTCAGGATCTACATCAGATACAGATTTAATTATTGGTGAAGTAGCATTTTCTATTTGACTTTGTAAAATATCTAAATAATCAGAAACAACATCCCTGTTTTTAATTAACTCCCCTTTAGAAAGTTTTTCTAATTTTTGTTTACGTTGTGAATCTTCCATTCCCTTTTGATTAAATAAGTAATAACTAATTTGATAGTATACATTATTGCCAATTTCATTCATGTTTAATTTTGAAATATACTCCATGTCATAATCATGATCATCTTTATCAATACTCAACTTGTCAGTTGCTTTTCTTACTAATAATTTAGATATATCTTCCTCCTGTGCCTTACTTATAATAACTGCATCTTTTTTATGATGAATACTACTTGATGAGCTTTCATCCATCATGTACATACATAAATTTGCAAAAGTAGATTCATTATCTACATTTTGTAATAATTCTAAATCAAAATTTTTATATTGACTGTTTATAAAATTTAGATTTAGTAATAAAATAGCAAAGTTCACAACATATTTATCATCCATTTTACTTATTCTAACTAAATTATTTAAATAATCTGGATCAGTCTTACCAGATACGCAATTATCAACACTTATAGGATATGCTACATTTGATATTTTTCTATCTGGATTGGCAATATAATAATATAATGCTCTACATGTTTCTATACTTTTGGCATTCATTAATACATCTACTTCTCTACGATAGTTTTCTCCTTCAATAATATCTGGATCAGTCATAACTGCACACAAGTAAGATCCAAATTCAGGTTTTGTTGATAGTATTTTCATATTTTCTAAATGATATTTATCTGCTAATGATACCTCGTTTGTAGCCAAATAATTAAGACCAGCATTCCAACAAGAGAAAAGTGGTTCTAAACAACTACTACCTGCTGTTGCTATCATTTTAATATCCGCTTGATGATATGGACTTTTAATGGAAGCAGCACTACTAGCAACCATTGCAATAGCATCCTTTACCATAAAGTCTAAAGGTTTTTCTTTTTCTGTATCATGTGCTTCAACAAGTAATTTTAAATCTTCTTCATGATAAGGGCTATTTATAAAATCCTTTGATCCTAATACCCAAAGACCGTTACTATTATTAGTTTTACTTAGTATTTCTATATCTCTATAAAAATTATCACTTTTTAAGAAGTTAGGATTATATACGTCGTAAAAAGTATAACAATCACTTTTTAATTTTGTCATTGCAGTAATCCTTTGGTTATAATCATCACAATCTAATAAATCAGTATTAACTAATAAATTTTTAAATCTTTTTATTTTTTTTGGATCTATATTCAAACTAAGAAAACTATTTATTTGAGTACTATCTAACTCTGAAACCCATTTTTTAAATCCTTCTACATCAACAAATGAATCAGTTAATTCATATTTTTTTATTTGCTCAATTACTTTTTTTAATGTTTCATTTTTCACAACAAAACCTCCCTGTTTTTTTGGGTATTATAACATAATATTATGTTGTTTTCAAAAAAAAAGACTAGAAAGTTCTAGCATTTTAATTGAGATAAATTGTTCTATGAATCACTCTATGATCAATAAATATTTTAAACTCTTTCATTAATCTTTACTTATGATAATAAATTCTCAGCCGTATTTTTTATATTTTTTTCATTAATACTTTTTTTAGGTATTACCCTACCTACTTTATCCACATTATAATTTAACTTAAAAAATATATTAACAGAAATAAATTGATATATAGATGCAGATACTTGACCAATACCAGTACAGAAAGGTGTTTTTAAAAGTGACATTGCCATTCTCAAAATAGATCCAATTATCTTATTAGATGTTATTTTAAACGCTGACCACTCTAATTGTAGATAACAGGTTTTAATTCTATATATAGGATATAATATAAAATTAACAATTTCAAATCCAAAATAAATCATTGTAATTATAAAATTTAAATCGTAAAACCAATATAAGCAAACAAACATAAATAAACTTGTCAAAAATAGTATACCTAATAGTTTATAAGCATTATTTCTATGATATTTATAATTAAAATTACTTTTACTAATATCAATCGTTGCAGCAGTAACTACTGCATTTGCAGTATCCCATTGTGTATCTGTTATAAGAGCTATAAATGTAAGTGCATTTGCATATTCCCAACCAAATTCTAAAGCATTACTTAGGCCAAATAAAAATATCAAGAAAAATGAAATGTTATTGAAAAATTCTACTGAATCATATTTTATACACTTTATTAGATCTAATTGTAATTTAAATTTATCACTATTTTTTATATAAATATATAAGGTAAATAAAGCTAGTGGAATAAGTGTTGTTACAATTATAACAACTTGATTCTTTGTTATTAAAGATGTAGCAATCAATAATATAAAATTTAATAAATTAAATATTAAAGAATATTTATTTGCTAATGTATTTTTTTCTTCATAGTATAACTTATTCAAAATCATTGCAAATTCCAAAGAAATAAATAATTGAATTACAGAATAGATAGTAAATGTTTTATATGTATGAATATCCATATTCATAAAATTTATATAATTATCTATATTAATTAATACTACCAAGAAAATAATAGTTGAAACAATCGTTCCTATAAACATACCTGACATTACTGCATTTTTATTATTATCTTTTTCTTTGCTTATGTTTGCACCAGTAGAAAATACAGAACTTAGTATATAATATATAAACTGTAATGGGTAAGTCAAAGTAAAAATATTAATTAAATTTTTATCGACTATTATTCCCAATAAAAACCAGGAAACAATTGGTATAAAAGATAATAAAGATAAATCAAAACTAATTTTTAATAATCTTTTCATTTTTTACTCCTCACTGCTTAATGAAAGAACTATGTTGTCTAACTTTCTACCTTTCTTAACAAATTAATTCTATCATCTACAAATTTTTTATGTATATAACTTTTACAATAATTTAACCTTTTAAAAACTAGACTCATTATACTATATATTGTGAAAAATATATACTTGTACATTACTTTTATTAAGTTAAAGTTGTTCTTTTCTAATTTCAAAGTTTATAACTATAGTTGAAATTATAGATAACATAAATATTACATAAAATATTCTTTCACCTATAAAATTTGCCAATATTGCTAATATAGCAAACACAACAACTTCAGTAAAACATAAACTCATTTGACCTACTGATGATAATAAATCACTATTTTCTTTTGAGTTTTTTATAATATTTTGAATTGATGTCTGAATTGATGTTTCATAAACTTTTTCTAAATTATCTCCAATTGTTTTATTAACAGAAACCACAAATTTATTTTTTACAAGCAAATAAATTGAAGTTATAATTATTCTTATTAATGATACCAGTGTATTCGATTTCTTAATATTTTTATCGGTATATTTTCCAATTAGTGTAACTGTGATTATTTGAAATAATAATGACACTATAATTACTACTGAAAATGCTTTAAAATCTTTTAATATAATATATAAATACATTGGAACAAATAATCTCTCTATTATATGATTAGTTCTAAGGGCATATATAAGTTTATATTTACTTTTGCTATGCAACAAGTAATTAATACTAGATTTGAATGTACGAGTTTTTTTCTCTGGTTTATAATCGATTTTTAAAATTACAATATACTGAAGTATATAGAAAATACAAATCACACCAAATAAAGTTATTTTATTATCACATATTACACCCCACGCTACTAAGATACTGGCTAATGCTGCACCCAAAATCTTACCACTAAAATACAAACTGTTAAATCTTCCTCTATGTTTACTTTCTACATATTTACTTGAAAGTGAATCTGATGAAGGATTTGAAAGCCCCATAAGTCCCATTGTTATTACAAAAATCACTATATTAGCATATAAATCTTGATTATTTAACATAAAATAAGAGTTTATAGCACTAAACACATTTGAAATTAATACACATTTTGCAACACCTATTTTATTTGATATTACTACAAATAACGGCGTTATAAGCCCAGTAATAAGAAATCTTATACCATATATTAATAAAATTAAATATATTGGTAACCCAGCTTTATATAACATAACAGTTCCAAATGTTTCACTTAGTGCATTTGCAAAGTTATAAAAAAATATACTTAGATACATGTACTTATACTCTTTTTTGTAAAAATATTCCTTCATTTAATACTCCTAAAATTGTTTTCTAAAAAAATTATATCATATTTTTTATTATTTCATCTTTGATAATATACTAATGCAATTTCTTTTTTTATAAAATCATTGATTTTTGGTAAACTTTTATATACAATAATGATGAAAAGAGGTAATAAATATGGTTAATTTTTATATTAAAGGAATGTCAACTACTGAAGAAGAACAAAAAACTATTATCAATAATTTTAAAAAGAAAAAGATTGATGTCATTCCAATTATTGATGATTATTCAAATTATTCTATTAAAACAATTTTTCCATATATTGAAAAATTTATTAAAGATCATAATCCGAATGATGAAGAAATCAACTTAATTTGTCACTCTATGGGATGCAATTTTGGTTATCTATTTAATAAGGGTAATAATGTCAATAAATTAATTTTAGTATCACCCGAATTTATTAGTACAAATAAGAAACAAAAAAAAGAAATTGTATCTAATTATGATGGTATTGATTATAATACATCTAATAACCCTATAAAACCAAACTTGCATAATATGATTCTATATTACCAATCTTTAAAAAATGTAGTCAAAATTCAAAATACGGCACCTTCACTAGATACAAATTCGTTAGTTATATATTCAAAAGGTGATCCTTTTGTGAATCAATATTGGATTAATTCTGATATTAATTTGTTATCTCAAGCATTTGAAGTTAATTCAAATTCACATAACCCACTATTAACTAATGATGAAACTTATGACGAAATAGCAAAATTCATTAAAGAACCATTAGAAAAAATAAAATAACACAAATTACTAATCAAAATACTTTTTACTAACATTAAAATTAAGTTTTAATGTTTTTTATTACAATTAATCTTCTGTTACTAATTGCTTATAAATTTTATTATTTTTTATTAAATCATCATTATTTCCAATACATTCTACTTTACCATTATTTAAAACAATCAATTTATCTGCCCTACGCATTAAATCTTTGTTATGGGTAATAACAATAATTGTATGATCAGTTTTCAAATCATCTAAAAGATTTATAATTTTATCAGTTGTATTTGGATCTAATGAGGAGGTCACCTCATCTAAAAGTATTATTTCAGAAGATGTAAGAAGTGCTCTAGCCAATGATAAAAGTTGTTTTTGGCCACCACTAATATTAGTTGCATCTTCTTTCAAAATAGTACTATAACCATCAGGTAGGGACATTATAAAATCATGTATTCCAACTCTTTTACAAGCATCAATTTGTCTTTTCTTATTTGAATCAATTAGTGATAAATTAGCTCTTATACTCATATTAAAAATAAATGTCTTTTGATTTACAATACTAACATTTGAATTAAATACATCTCTAGAATAATCATAAATATTTATCCTATCTATCAAGATTTTACCATCATTTACTCTATACATTCTTAAAAGAAGGTTAAATAATGTTGTTTTTCCTGATCCAGTTTTACCAACAATTGCAGTTATTTGATTTGGTTTTGCAGTAAAAGATACATTTTTTAACACTTGAAGTCTACTGTATTTAAAAGATACATTTTTAAATTCAACATAACCAGCAATATCATCATTATTAACTATACCATCTAATACTAAATTACTGTCTTTATAATTAACTATTTGATTTATCCTATATAATGAAACTGATTCTTCCATAATAGATACATCAAACTCCATTATGTCATTTATAGATTCTTTTGTTTTATCATAATATGAAATTAATAATAAAAACATAGCAATTTGTATTTTTCCTTTAATAAGAAGAACTAACACAATAAAATATAAAATTATTTTACCAAAATCAATTACTAAACCTACCAAAGTTTTTCTCGTAAAATAATATTTTCTTTTAAGAAAGTAATTTTCTTGCCATCTTTTCCTATATGTATCTAATTTATTATTTAATCTACTTCCAATATTAAAACTTTTAATATCTTTAAGTCCTATCAAAATTTGAGATAACATCCCTACCATTTTATCAGCATATTTTATTTGTTTTTTTAAATAATGAGCGTTTTTATCATTACATTTTCTTGCATAGATATAATATATAGCATCTATTATAATTACATATATTGCCACTAAAACACTTTGCTTAGCAAACACAAAATATATAACTAACAATTTAATAAATTCAATTAATAGTTCAATCATAAAAGAAGGTACTTCTGCAATATTAATGATATCTGAATTTGAGGAGTTTATAATTTTTCCAATAGACATTTTTTCTGAATACTCGTAATCGAAATCATATACACTATTTACTAATTTCTGATGTACTGAAACATAGGTTTCTTTAAAAAAATTAGCATAACACCAATTAGTACAATAAGAACCAATTTTATTTAATAAATAAGTTATTCCCAAAGCAACAATTAAAACAATTGCTACATTATAGAGTTTATTTGTTACAACCTCAACAATTAATGATATAAGAAAAGGTATCAATAAACTTATTAAAACATTTATTAAATCGATAATTATAAAAGTTATCAAGTACTTATTTTTAAAACTAACCAAAGAAAAATAATCCTTTGCAATTTTAATATTTTTTTTAATCATACATCTCACCAATGTAATTGTAAATTAATTTTTAGTATATTTCTTTACATTTTAAATATTAAATTTGTTAAGATTATTTTATAGGCAAATATATATAACAATACTCATCTTTATATAATTCAATTTTAAGATCATTTTTAACACTATAATTTGTTGAAGGTATCCATTGTGAATCTATTTTTTTCTCAAAGTCAGCTATTTTTTCTTGTTGTCTTGATGAAAACTTAAAAGCAACATATTCATTTTCCTTAATTTCATATTTTTCTAAATCCGAAAAATATTTTGAAGATCCTAAATAATAATGGTATAAGCCTTCATCTTTAAAAAATATTCCATACATTCCTGATTCACTAAACTCTTTATAATGACCATTATCTTTTGCTTTTATATATAATTGTTTAATTTTATACAATAAATCAGAATGTTTTTTTGAAGTAATATGATAACAGTATAAAAAAGTATTAGGAATTTTTCTTACTTCATAATCAAAGTTATATTTTTCATTATTAGTTTCAAAGTATTCTATAGGTATTATTTTATAACTACCTATACCCTTTCTACATTCAGTAGGCGTTATACCGAATAATTTTTTAAATGCTCTATTAAAGGATACAGCTGAATTATATTGATATTTAAAAGCAATATCAATTATTTTACAATCGGTATTTCTAATTTCTTCAAATGCTTTACTTAATCTTCTTTTCTTTATATATTCGTTAATTGTCATATTAGTTAAAAACATAAAAATACGTTCAAGAATAAATAAATTGGTATTAGTTATTTTACTTAATGTATCTAAATTAATTTGACAATCAAGATTATTTTCTATATATTTAATCATTTTATTTAAGCAATCAAAATTCATTTAAATCACCTCTAACAGACTAATAGATATTATACCATTAAATGATAAATCAAACAAAAAAATGATTTTTTTACTTCGGATATTCAAATAAATATCATTATTCAAATAAATAAGCGTTCATATATTATATCGAAGGACAAGTGATTTTATGAATAAAATAAATAATAATACAGTTACGGTTTCCACAAGTGATGAATTAAAAGAAGCTTTGGAACAAAACAATGGTTATGAATATATTTATTTAGAAAATGATATTACTTTAAATAGTGGTATAACAATAAACTCAAATAAAAGTAAAGTAACTATTAATGGAACCTATCAAAATATTATGCATACTTTAACCGGAATGAATAGTAAAGAAGAAGCTGATACTATTGTTCATACTGCCCTTACAAAAGAAGTTCAAATCAAAAATATTAAAATAATAAATCCAAATATATATGGTATTATCTGTGTACCAGTAGATGATAGTTATGATGAAATAGTAACCAGTTATGATAATATTATATTTAATGGAACACAACTATCATTTAATCCTTATGGTACTGTTAAAATTAATAATTCTAATATTACTATTGAGAGTACTAGTGAAATAGAGTCCGAAGAAATATGTGAAGCAGAACGAGTTATAATAGGAGGTAAAACAAACATAATAAGTAGTTCTCCTAATCTACCCCTATTCTCTTTTAGAAGTGACTCTACTAATCCCTCTGTTATATTTTTGTGCAAAAGTGATGTTATCATATCAACCGATACAAGAGAATTTATGTCTGGTACAAATAAATTAAATTTTACCATTCTTCATGATACAAATGTACATCTAACAACTGGAAATGGTTTTTCTTCTAAGACAATTCATGGGGCTAACAATGTTTTAATTGATGACAGAGCATCATTCATATTTATTGAGAAAAGTCACCAAAGAATTCCTATGTGGGCTATTTTTGGAAGTCTTACAATGAAGGAAGATTCTGAATTACAAATAATAAATTCATATAGTAATACTCCTAGTGATAACTACAATATTCACTTTAAAGGAACTGATTGTAAAATAAATCTATATAATCCTAAAAATCTAACAATATATACTAAAAATGCAAATGTTATATATACAAATAATCCTTTAACATTTAGTATAAGTTGTTCTAGAATTAACATGTGGCAAAATTCTACTGATATTTCTTCTGCTGGTGATATAAATAATATTCCTGATTATTCCTGGTACAAAGATGATGGCCTACTTCAAATTGAGGGAACCATAACTTCAGATCTTACAGCCATTACCAAATATAATTTAACAGCTAGTGAACTTGCAAAATTACCAGATGTAGGTAACTTTAAATTTCAAGATAGAAAACAACTCTCTATTGGAACTACTCTTATGAATATTCATCCAATTAACTCAAGTAAAAATACAATAAGTGGTCATACTGATAGTTTTGCTGATATATTAATTAAATATAATGATAATTCAGAGATAGTAAATGCTGATGATAATGGATTTTTTGAATATAATCTTCCTGCTTCTATAACAGATAATACCGAAGTTGAATTAACAGCCAATGTATCAAGTAGTTTTATCTATGGTACAAGAACAGTTACTACTCCATTTACAGGAGAATTAACACTACTTGATATAAATAATTCCATATCATTTTCACAAACACCAATAAATAATACTCTTATATTTCCAAAAACAAAAGAGTTAAAAACAAAAATTGTTGATAGTAGATTAAACAGTTCCGATTGGAAACTTTATGCTTATATAAATAATCCTCTAACATCAACTAATGGATTTATATTAGAAAATGCTTTAGTATTTAAAAAATTTGATGATGAGGTTATAACTTTATCTAATACTCCAACAGTTGTTTTTACAGGTAGCAACAATGAGGGAATTGTAAGTTTTAAAGAACTTAACTGGTCAACAGAAAAAGGTCCTCTATTAGATCTTACTAATGAGGCTCTAGAAATAAATGAAGAATATTTTTCAACTATTTATTTCAATATAGAGGAGTAATATTTTAATATTAAAACTTACACACTATTAAAGTTTGTAAGTTTTTTGTTTCAATTATAAATTGCATTTTATTTCTGGAAATAAATCATATAGATTATATCCAAGTAAATCATCAAAGTATTTTTTTAATTTGCAGGCCTCAATTAAATGATAATGCGTATTTTTTTAATTTGCAGGCCTCAATTAAATGATAATGCGTATTTTTATATACACCATGTCTCATTAATAAATCCATCATTCTCTTTTCTAATGTTTGCAATTTAGTTGTACACATTAAATCGCAAAGATTTATAATCTTTTCATAAATTGTATATTCATTTAAAAGATAGTTTTTTATAAAATCATAATTTTCATTAGTTGAATCTGTATAATCTCTATCATTTGCCAAGCAGTTTATATCATTATTTAAAAACGAATGTTTTATACATATTCCTGCATATTCTTCTCCATAACCTAATTCTTTTAAATAATTATATCCATTAATAGCATGAGGTATTACTCCTTCATAGCTATTAAAACTAAACCTTTTACCAATATCATGAATATATCCAAGTGTCTTTGCATAATCTTCATCTAATTTTAATGCTTTTGCTATCATACTAGCAGTATTACCAACACAAATTGAATGTAAAATCCAACTATCATTCCTTACTTTTTGTCTTTCAAACTCTAATAATTTTTTTGCTTCTTTACTTGTCATTTTCATAGCTCATCTTCCTTTATTACAATTATCTAATATAATTTTTTACTTTTCATAATTCCAGAATAAATACCTAATATTAAATATGAAAATATTGCTAAAACAAAAGTGATATTTATAGCATTATTATTTTCAGATAAAATTGTGTATGACAATAATGGTATAATTGCTGTTATAATTCCTTCTATAAACCTTTCAAAAGTAACATAAGAAGTTTGTAATTTATCTTGTGAAGCCTCATATATAGCAACATTATCAAATATTTCATAAGCTCCATTTCCAACACCTAATAATAAATAAATTAATGGCAATATGAATTTTAATATTTTATTTGGTGTTATGAATAAGCCTAAAAAAGCAAATACAAATATTATACACATTGGTAAAATAACGTTTTTCCAGTTTCTATCATTTGCCCTGTTTGCCCAATGTTTACTTGATATTGCTTCTGATAAATTTATTATAATATTTAATAGACTATAATAAACATAACTTATTTTTAAATACCTTAGTAAAAAAACGTTTAAATACATAATACCGATTCCGTTAGCAAATCTATTTATTCCACATATTACAATTATCTTTCTGAATTTTTTATCTTGTGCTGGGATTTTTATTGTATTTTTTATTGTTATTTTATTCTCTTTTATAAGTGGTTTGTATGTAATAATTCTTATTGCTATATCTATAAACGTAATCAAAAAAACAATAAAAAATAAAATCATAAATCCATATAACTCATATCCATGCTGTGCAAACTTATCTAGAATAACTCCCATAAATAAACTGAATGCTAAAACTATAGTGTTTTTATACATATTCTTTGTTGCTGCAAACTTGGTTCTATCCTCTTTTTTCAGTAAAGACATTCTCCAATTAACAAAAGTTATATACCCCATTTCTCCTGTGATTGCATACACTGAAGCAAATATAAAAAATAATGTAGTACGTACACTAATATTATTTGATACAAATGGGATAACTGCAAAACATACAGATGAAATTCTATATATTGAATAATTTGTTAAAACAACCTTTTTTGATTGCCCTATTCTTGAAAATAATGGTGCAGCAAATATTTGAAAAACATTAGTTATTGTATCTAAAACAGTATAAATTCCAATTGAAAAATCTGATATACCCAAATATATAGCAAAGGCTGATATAAAAGATGTACTTGCTATTTTATTATTTGCATTATCTAATACAGATGAAATCAAATATTTTTTGTATTCTTTTTCATAATTCATATTACAACCTACTATATATCCAAATTTTCATCGCAAAAATGTAGTTTTTTAATGATATCTTGTCCAATATGATTATTAGCAATCTCTATTGCTTTTTCATAATTTATAATTTGATATTTAAAATGGGCATCTATTCCATATAACACTTTTAAATTATTATATTCTGAGGCTATTTTCCAAAATTCTTTACAAGGGTATATGATATCATTTCTTTTTCCAATTATACATTCATTAGGATGAGACAAATTAATCTCTAATGGTATTTCATATTTTTCTGCTACAGCACAAATTATATGTGCTGCTTTTGCATCTATATTTGTGAAAGTATTTCTACCTAACATATAAATATCAGGATGTGCTATTATATCTGGTATATTTTTTTCAATTGCTACTTTTATATATTCTGCATATTTTAAGACATCTTCGTCTGTGTATTTTTGCCTTGTTAAAAGTTTAATATTATTATTTTCATCATATATAAAATGTTGTCCTATAATTATCTTGTCAGTTTCTTTTTTTAACTCAAATATATTTTCTTCTTGTCCAGGTAAATACTCAACTTCAAAACCTGTTTCTATTTCTATTTTATCTTTATATTTATCCTTTAAAGATTTTATACTTTCCAAATATTCTTCTTTTTCACTATATTTCATTCTCATATTTTTTCTATAATCTATTTCTTCTTTTTCAGGGCAATGATCCGTAAAAGCCATTTTGATAATTCCTTTTTTTATAAGCAACCTTACAAAATCCTCATCTGTCATACTATCATCAGCATGCCCACATCTTCTTGTATGTGTGTGGTAATTAAACTTTTGCATATTAATCCTCCTAACTATACACTTCTTCCAAATATCTTTTTATTAACCTTATTAGCTATTAAATATATAACAACTATAAATACTAATAATCCTATAGATAAATATTTGAACCCGATAATTCCCTTTATTACAAAATATCTGCATACAAATATTGAAGCTAGTGATGTAATTGCTCTAACAATAAAATAAATATTATTTATTAATGCATATTTTCTTCTATTATTATCAGAATAACTACTTATTAATGCACCCCATACTGGATCACCTATAGTTGCTGATATACCAGATAAAAACATAACAACTGCTATACTTATTTCACTATGAAAAGTAGAAATTATAAGTAAATAGCACATATCACAAACTGCACATATAGTTTGCCAAAATAATAATTTACCACTCTTTTTAAACCAATTAATTATTTTAGCATTAATAACAAATAATGCTATTATTTCAACGGTTGTATAGATTGCATTTAGATAGCCTACCTTTTTTGAAATAAGAGGAACTAATTCATTAAATGCTGCTAGTCCCATACACCATGCCCCTACTTCTACTCCATATAAAATTGTTATTAAATAAATATTCTTTTTCTCTTTTTTAGATAGTACTTTATCATCTTCCACCGGTTTCATACAATCTTCTTTTGATTCTATGTTAGGAATATTAGAATTTGTAATAAAAATAATCATACCAAATATAATAAACCCTAATATATATATTAACGGATTAAAATCATAAATAATTTGACTTACAATCAATCCTAATGTAGCTCCTATTACACTAGATCTTTCTTCTTCAACTAAACAATAAGATTCATATTTTATATTAGATGTATTTATTCTTGTAACACATGAATCATTAATACCTGATAAAAATCCTAATAAAATTGTAAAGAAATACACAATTATAACGCTATGGCTTTGAGATATTATTAAAAATATTAAACTTATAATTAATAAATAAATTAAATGATATTTTTTATAATTAATGCTTATTGCAATATTTATAATTTTTTTAAAACCACGAGATAGCATTTTTGAAAACTCAAGTACAACTGGTATTGAAACTGCAATCCATGGTACTACATTATTTGCAAGCATATAAACTACTACTACTTTTAAAAAATATTGCAATAAAAACGAATTTCCAATTACAGTTTTTCTAATTACTTTTATATATGAGTTTAATTTTTCATTATCTTCTTCATCCATATTATTCCCTACATTTCATACATCTTTATCTCACAATTTTTAAGACCTCTATTTAAAAACTTTCCATCTTTAATACCTTCAAAGTAACCACTAAATGCCTTTGATACACCAGAATGAGCTACTATTAATACTTGCTCATATTTTTTTGTTTTAAGTTCATCTAAAAAAGCATAAACTCTTTCAAAAAAACTCTTAATATTTTCACTTGTTCCATATTGAATTTTTGTGTAGTAATTCCAATATTCTTCTCTGTTTGTATATTCATTAGGTTTACCATCCAAATCTCCGCAATCTCTTTCTTTTAATCTTTCATCAGTAATAATACTATCATCATAATAGGTTAGTATATTTTCTGTATGTATGGTTCTTAAAAGTGGAGAAGAAATTACTATATCAAATTTTATATCTTTAATTTTTTCTCTCAATTCTAATGCTTGAACTATTCCGTTATCTGTTAAATCCTCATCACTACTATTATACTCTTTTCTTACATTGTGTGGAACTTCTCCATGTCTTACTATATATACTTTCATATTTTTCTCCTATAAATTTTCATTTATTTCTGGAAATAAATCATATAAATTATAGCCTAGTAAATTATCAAAATATTCTTTTAATTTATAAGTTTCTTTAATATGGTACTGTGTATTTGAATACGCACCTTTTCTAATCATAATATCAATTAATCTTTTATCAATTGTAAATACTTTATTAGCTTGAGGGCACATTAAATCACATAAATTTATTAATTTTTCTTCAATTGTATATTCATGTTTTTTTATAAAATTAGCTAAAAATAGATTATCATCTGGATTTGGCACACCTCCAGCAGTACACACAATATCGTTATTTAAATATGAGTGTGTTAGACATATATTAGCATATTCATCATCATATCCTTTACTTTTTAAATATTCATACCCTCTCATAACATGACCCTGTGATTCTCCATTATATTTACCAATATCATGTAAATATCCAAGTGTAATCGTTTTATCTACATCAACACTATATCCTTTATCATTTAATGCTTTGGCAATTCTACCAGCACTATCACCAACAGATAAACAATGGGTAATCCATCTATCATCCTTTGTTTTTTGTCTTTCAATTTCTAATAATTCTTTTGCTTCTTTACTTGTTATTTTCATAGTTCATACTCCTTTATCTCGCAATTACCTGAGCCAAAATTTTCCAATTTACCATCCTCTGGAATTTCATTAAAGTAAAAATAAACTCCTCTTGCAACACCTCCATGTGTTACAATTAAAATATTTTTATCTTTATATTTTTCTTTTATTTCATCTAAAAATAAGGATACTCTTTTAAATAATTCTGGTATTGTTTCCAATCCTTCAATTTTTTTATTTGAATAATAATTCCAATAATCAGTATAATAAAATTCTCCTAACTTTTCATTTGTTAATTTTCCACAATCTCTTTCTTCTAATCTTTTATCATAAATAATTGGTATATTATTGATATTTATAATATTACAGGTATGTTTCGTCCTTAATAAGGGAGAACATATTATTAAATCTATATCCAATTTTTCTACTTTTTTTCTTGCTTCCTCTGCTTGTTTTATTCCAACCTCATTTATATCTTCATCTAACTTACCATTATATTTTCCTTCATCATTGCAATTTGTTCGTCCATGTCTAACTACATATAATTTCATATCTTTCTCCCTCTTTTTATATCATTTTTCAATAGAACATAAATTCCAGTAACTAATAAAACAACATCACCTAATACCATAAACCAACTACTATAATAAATATAATATGATCCATATAACAAACCTGTAGTAATTCCTGAAATTCTTACTAGTTTCATATTTGATTGCCATAAGCAATATGTTCTAATTATTGAACCAATTGTTGGTAATAATGAAATAATTCCTTGCCATGTGTATAGACAATTAATAATTATAATTGATTCAAAAATAATTAACATTATTAAATATACCCTTTTACTAAATTTTTTCTTATTTATAAATAAAAATGAACGTATTAAATTAATTATACTTAAAAACGCTCCAGTAAAAGCTGATATTATAAAATTGTAAATTGCTTCAAACAAACAATTTAAAGATTGCACACATAAAGATCTTTTTCTATCCTTTATGCAGATACTTATTATTAATGTAATAAATGCTAATACACTAAATATCATATTTCTATCTCAACTTTCTAAATAAATCACTATATATCTTTTCCCTGTCTAATTTAGTAACAAAAGTAATATTGTGATTACCTTCAGTAAACTCATAAGAGGTATCTTCTTTTATATTAGGACAACTTATCTTTTTTGTTTCAAACCAATTTCTATTTATCATATAAGCTACAACTGATATATCCCAAATAACACGACTTTCCTCTATTCCATGATATCCATCATTATAAAATCTCCTAATTAAATAATTACATAATTCTGATTTATTTTCTAAATTATTTCTTAAAGTATCAATATCAATTCTTAAATTTGATACAACATTATTGCAAGGCAAGATAGTAAGTTTTACTTTTGATTTCAAAACTGTTTTAACTGCTTCAATATCTTGTCTAAAATTAAACTCTAAATTATCTTTATAACCTAATTCATTACCACCTAACCAAATAACTTCCATTTTATCAATTATTGATGGTTCTTTCTTTATAGCAAGTGCAACATTAGTAATAGCACCGATTGCTAATATTGTAGTTTTATCATTCTCGTTTACAACTTCAATTATCTTTCTAATAGCATCATTATCTTCACAATATCCATTACAAAGATAATCCATAGAACCTTTAAAAACTTTATTGTCAGTATCAAAATTTAACCAATTACATATTTTTAGTGTTTCTTTATAACTTAACTCTTGCCCTTTTGTAACGGATGCATTTTTTATTGTTTTATGAGAATAGGGAGCAACTGTGATTGCTTCTATATTAAATAAATTTTTATTTTTAAGTAGATATGCAAGTGCAAAATAATCATCACATTCATTACAAATATCGGTATCTAAAATTACATTAATTTTATCTTTTTTATAATTAGAAATAAAATCATAAAATTCTTTCCAACTTTTAACTCTTTCTATATCTGCATATTGATTATATGGTGTATCCATTAAAATTGTTTTAATTCCATTATTAATACAATCTCTACATATACTAACTGAGTCATCTATCATAATATCAATATTATATTCTATACATTTTTCTGATTTAGCATGTTTATCATAAGCATCAGTTAAAATTAAATTATCATAATAAATATGATTACTATCAAGCCAGGTCTTTGTCATATTATAAGGATCAGTATAGTCACCATTATCTCTTCCTGTTATAACATAAATAATATGTCCATCATTATGCAGTTTATCTATATACTCCTTTGCACCTTCAATAAGTTCTAGTTTCTTAGCAATTTTTTCTATATTATTTCTATAAAAAGAATGATCTTCATCTTCATCCCAATCAAACATGCCATCTCTAATATATTTAGCATTTTTATTTACAATGCCGTTATTACGTAATGTCTTATCATATATTAAATATTCATTCAATAATGTATCATTAAAATTTGAAATTACATTATCTATATCTATTCCTATTCTCACGCTACCACCTAAAATAAATTATAACATATATATCTATTTAAAATAAGTTTAAAAGTAAAATCATGTAAACCAATAAAAATCATTCTAAAGAATGATTTAATATTTAATAATAATTTATTTATATATAACATCTATTCTATTACTTGTTTTTTTCTGCTTATATAATTAGTTATGATAATAAATAACACACTAAATAAAATAATTATTACTCCATTAATTAACAGTGGTTTGATATTTTGAAAATTAAATAATTCTAATTTCTTAATTATTTCATTACTAGAAACAAAGTAATAAGTAGGAAGAATATGTGCAATTTTTATAACATAATTAGGCATATATTCAAATGGTACAAAACATCCGCATAAAAATGATGTTCCTAGTGCTACAACATTTACTATACCACCAATAGCATTTTTATTTTGAGTTATATTTCCTATTAAGAATCCAATTGTTACAGTACAAAATGCAAATATAAAAGAATTAATTATATATAATATTCCATTTAAATTTATCATAAAATCTTTAAATAAAATTAAACTTAAAACCATGTACAACAACCACATGATAAATATTACAATAGCATTTGAAAATAATACAATTCTATTATATTTTTTATAATCATAACTACTAACAATTGTTCTTTTTCTTATATTTTCTTTCTTTAGGCTTGATAAGATCATACTTATACAATATACACATCCAGCTAAAAAGGCATAATTTAAGAAATTAAAATATCTAGTCATACTACTTAATTTTGACGTATCTAAAGTAGTTTTCAAATTCACTTTTATTTCTTTTTCTACTGTTTTATCTACTTCATTTATTAGCTCTTTACCACTATAATAATCTCTATAGACAAATATTGTTTTTAGATATTTTTCTATGATCATTTTACTATATGATGAATATTCATCACCACTTGCTTTATATTTTAAACTAGGATTTTTACCATTTAATATATCATTTCCAAAACCATCTGGTATATATATAACAAAATTAACATCTCTATAGAAAATAGCATCATTTATTTTTTCTTCATCTTTTGTATCTATTTTTTTTATTTTAGAATGTTTACTTATATATTTAACGAAGCTATCGGTAACAATATTTTTTTGATCTTTATTTACAATTAAAACATCTGGTTTTTCTTCTTCAAAATTAGTTATTTGATTTCCTGATGTTTGGTTTAATGTCGTTATACATATTAACATCACAGTATATAGAATTAACATTCCTTTTAGTTTATTTAATATTTTTAATATGGTTTTAAATACTGTCATACTTTTCCCTCCTTAAACTAACGAAAGAAATTGTTAAACAGATAATTATAAATATCAACAAATAACTTATATCTCTAAAATATCTATTTAAAGTATCATAATAATATAATGAATAAAAACCATCAGTGATTAAATTGTTTGGATTAATAAGATTGACTACTGGAATATTTTTATCAATTACATACTTTAAAGTAACTCCCATCATTCCTGATAAGACTGATAAAAACATTGTTATAGCAATAGTGATTCCTGTCTTTGCACCTTCAGATACCCTAAATATAGAAGCAATTAAAACACCAAGAGAAATACCAGCTAAATTTCCAATCATAGAAAGCAGAATAACTAAAAATGCATTATCTCCAAAATCTACTTTTAAGATTACTTTCAGAAAAACTAAAAGTAATACTAAGCCAACCAAACTTACAATATATGATCCTATAGCGGAACTTAAAATAATTACACTCTTTTTATTTGGTGATACAGAAATTCTTTTTCCTTTACTACTCATATTAGCCAAAGAATTATTTATAGCTGTTAGTCCAAGCATACCACCATACATACAGGCCATAGCAATTAAAGTATAATATTCTATTTGCATATAACTCAAATTAGAATTAGAAATATTTTGAAGTTCTACTTTTTCACTTTTAATTTTATTTAAGATATTATCAACTATTTTTTCTTGATCAATAGAAACATTTCCATTTGTAATTTCAGTTTCTACCTCTTTTTTACTTAAATTTTCTATCATTATTTTGTTTTGATTTATTTCTGCAATCACAAATTTAATAATAGTTTGATAAGTACCATTTTCTTTTATAACTACTTCTGGTTTATCATTTTTAAAAATAATATATCCTTTAATATCAGAATTATTTAAAAGGCTATCCGCCTTTTTTTGACTAACATATTTAATATTAAATAATTTATCTTCACCGTGGGATAATTTTTTTAACGCCTCTTGATAGATTTTTTCCTTTTGAAACTGATTATTATTAACAACAGCTATATCAAAAACTTGTAATTTCTCATCTTTTTCTATATTTGAAAAGGCCATATTAAAAAATAATCCTAAAATAATTGGAAAAGCAAAGGTCCAAAAGATTAAAACTTTGTTTTTAAATAGCGTTTTAATTGTATATTTTAAATTATGAATAAACATTAATCTCTTAGTTCCTTTCCTGTAAGTTTTAAGAATACATCATTTAAAGTTGGTCCTACACGTTCTACTTTCACTTTTATATTTGCTTGTTTTTTTAATTCTTCACTTGTTCCTTGAGCTATTATTTTTCCTTTATCTAAAATAATAATTCTATCACAAAGAATTTCTACTTCTTCCATATAATGTGTTGTATAAATTATAGTTGCTCCATCATCTCTTAATTTTTTTATACCATCTAAAATATTATTTCTACTTTGCGGATCAACAGCAACAGTTGGTTCATCTAAAAAAATTAATTTTGGTTTATGGGCAATTCCACAAGCAATATTTAATCTACGAAGTAGCCCTCCAGACAGTTGTTTTGGATAATATTTTTTAAACTCACCTAATCCTACTAAGTCAATCGCATCCTCTACATATTTTGATCTAGTTTTTTTATCTTTTATATATAGTCCACAAAAATAGTTAATATTATCATAAACATTTAACTCATCAAAGACTGCAACATCTTGAAATATTACTCCTATTTTTGATTTTATATCATAAGAATCAGCCTGCATCATCTCTCCAAATATTTTTATACTACCTTTTTGATACTTTAGTAATGAAAGAAGACAATTAATAGTTGTACTTTTTCCACTTCCGTTTGGACCAAGTAGTCCAAGTATTTCACCTTCATATAAATCAAATGATAAATTATCCACTGCTTTTTTATTTTTATATTCCTTAGTTAGATTACTAACTTCTATTATTTTTTTCATAAAATTCCTCTCTATTTAACTTCTACTCAATCAAAGATTATCTTTGATTTATTATTTAATTTTTTATTAATATTTTAGTATGATCAAGGCAAAAATCAGAAAAATTATTACACCTAATAATATAAGGTTTAAAAGTTTACTTGGTTTTATATTTCTGTCAACATAACTCTCTTTTGGTTTTGAAGGATTATAATAGACATCTACTTCACTATTTATAGGATATAATTCATATAATGGTAATTTCTTAAAATTAATAATTTGACTATTATACAAACTAATTTTTAATACCTCTGGGAGAGATTCTTTTGTAGTTAAATTACTAATAATTTCACTTTTAGAATTATTTAGTGGATTATTAATTTTTTTTATAATTATCCATCTGAATTTTGGACCTACAACTGTATATTCTCTATTATTTGCACTATATTGAACAACTGGAAGTCTAATACCATTATATCTCATATTTGAGTATCTAACTACTACACCTGTTGTTTTTTCTAAACACCTTTTTTCTGTGTTTCTTTTTTTAAAATAAATAAAATACCAAGTGATAAACATTGCTAGTGAAAAAGCTAAGATATAAATACACCAAAAAATATTTAATTTCATATTATCAACTCCTATTAATTATGTTATATTCCATTTAGGCGGATAAAAATATTCTATTTTTTCCTTTTTTGGTACATAATGCTTTTTTATTTTTGTTCGATTTGATTTTAAATTTGGAAAAGCCTCCCTACAATATTTATCTAGTTCACAAAATATATTTTGACAATCTATAAGTTGTAATGGTCTATTTCCAATCCTTTTAAAATTTAAATTAAGCCTTTTAAATTCTTTATCTTGGTGTTCATACATATATCTAATGATATCCTCATTACTTAAATCTCCCTTATCAATAAAACATTTTTTTATACCCCTTAATGAACCTGGACCCGCTACTGTAAATTCATCTTCTTTCCAATTTACAGTTTCACTATAGTTAATATCAGTTACTAATTGATAAGCCATAAAGTTTCCAATCAATGGATAACTTTTTATAATATCAAAACCCTCTTTCATTGTTTTGCATTTGATAATCTTTTTCTGCATTTTATCTATATTAAACATTTTATCTAAAAGTGCCAAATGATTATCATGTTTCCTATCGTAACCAAATGCTTTATTTGCACAACTAATATAGGCATCATTATAAATTTTTACACCATTTGAAATTGCTTCTTCTAACACTTTAGAGTATTCCTCTTTATTAAATGTTTTTAAAGTAATATCTTGAAAATGATCTAATAATAACTCCCAAGTTGATTCTTTATTAAAAAGTTTAAATAATAGTATCCTAAATAGCATATCGTCATTAGAATATTTTTTACCATTATATATAACGTTTTTAAGCAAATATTGACTAACCCTATCATTAACTCGATAACTATTACAAAATTTATAATTTTGTAAAATTTCATCAGTTGTCCATGGTGAAGGTTCACCATTTAACTTTTTTATAAAAATATTTTGCCTTTCACAAGCAAAATACCAATATAAATCATATATTTCTTGTCTTTTTATCATTATATCACCTCATACTTTTTCTTAATTATTAAAAATTCTAATAGCAAAACAACTCCTAGAACTAAGAAAATTATGAAAAATATTTTTAATACTATATTACTACAAATTCATAATACCTTACAAACAAAATAAAATCAACATCATACTTACTTTATAATACTAATTATAGTAAAGTCAAAAAAAGCTAACCTACATAAAATATTATAAGGAGGATATTATGGAAAAAGAATTAAATAATACAGTCAATGCTGTTGGTAATTACAATAGTATTCCTACATCTGTTACTTCTGCTGCGTCAGTAGTTACAATGATTGATGGATTAACAATTACAAAAGTTGCAGATAAACCTGTTTGGGCAGATGGTGAGTTAACATATACGATTACAATAAGTAATAATGCTGATAAACCATACGTTAGTCCAAAAATAAAAGATACTCTAGATAGTAGTTTAATTGAATTTGTATCAGATAGTGTTACTATCGATGGTGTTGAAGCATCATCTTCAGAATATGAATACGATACAGGAACCAATACTTTGACAGTAAACCTAACTGATATTGATGTTACAAATTCTAAAGTAGTTACTTTTAAAGTTAGAAAAAAATAATTATATAAAATAAAAGGTAGAAATTCATTATTTGAACATAACCATAAACCAAAACCACCTGTGCAACGTATTTATTTTATGGGTTCGACATGACCAACGGGACCTAGTGGCAAGGGATTAGAAATATTAGGTAGTTATGATACTCTAGATGAGTTAATGGATGAACATCCGACAGGTGATGCTAGTACTGTTAAAATAGATTTTGCCAATGTAAATTTAATTGTTAAAAAATATAATGTTTCTGTATAGAAAAAAATACCTAAAACTATTTTCGTTTAGGTATTTTTATTTTTGCTTTTATTTTACTTCGTTTTTCATCATCCATATATGAATTAGATACTGCTTTTAGTAAAGATATTCCTGGAACGTATGCTAAAATACTAGAAGATGGCTCTTTTTTATAATCACTATCCCAAATTTTTCTATAAGAATCATAAATACTATTATAAGGATGAATTCTATTTTTCTCCCAAGTTCTAGTCATAAGATACTCTAATAAATGTAATACGACTGGAGTTTCTAGAGATTCTTTCACCTCAGAGTGTGAATAAAAATTTTCATTTTTTGAATACATATTTTTTGCTAAAATATTATGCCTATTCATGTAATAAACTAGTGGATGGATATTATAATTTACACTAAGGGTATCAATTTGATTATCAAAAGCTAAATTAAGTAAATCTTGATCTGGATATATTAATTGATCTTTATGCTTCCTAGAAAATGAATACAATCTATCACTGCATTCAGATTCATCCCATTTATTAAAATCAAATAGTAAAACTCCACTATTATAATAAGTAGCCACTTTACCTTTCATATGTTTAGGTACTGAAAATTCTTTTACAGCAGCAACGGGTGAATTAATCTTTAAATTAAAAACATTATCTAAAGGATTTAAAATTATAGTATCACTATCTAGATAAAGCATCTTATCACTATCTTGAAAAATATCTCTAGCAAATAATCTTGCATTAGCAACCTTTGTTCCTCTCCATGTTGGAATATCATATTTATTTAACTTATCCATTATACATGAAATAGAATGAATACTAACCCTTAAATTAGGATATAATTCCTGCAATAACTCCAATTTTTGGAAATTATCAGCAGTTAAATCTTCAACTATTATATTGGCATTAATAACTGCTTTTTGACTATTTTCCATTAAAGAACATATAGATGTTAACATATGAGGAAAATAAGCATCATTACAGGTATATAAGATATCAATATTATTCATTATGTCATCTCCTTAAATAACTAATCCCCTAAGACATATTTCAACAAATATCAAGTTCCTTTTTTTCTAAAATTGTACCAATAACAACATTATATATATGAAATATCTTTCAATAAGTCATTAAAAGCTAATGTTTAATCATTAGCCTTTTATCAGAAATTAATTACTATTTAAATTATTTAATACTTGATTAATATAGCTATTAGTCAAATCTAATTCTTCATTAACAAGTCCAATTAATGGAGCAATACCATCATTTTGATGGAAATCTGAACCTACGGTTGTAAATAAATTATGTTCATCAGCGAATTTAGTCCACTTTTTAGTATCATCTATCTTTTTATTGTTATTTCTTCTTTGAACATAAATGTAATTAGCTTCAATACCATCAGCTTTCATTTCATTAACTAAACTTAGAATTTCATCTTCTGTAAGTCCATCTTCATAAGTGTATGCAACAGGATGGGCTAAAACTACTTTTCCTCCAGCTTTTCTTATCATCTCAGCTGCTAATGAAGGGGTAGCAGTTTTTTTCTCTACATAAGCTGGACAACCTTCATTCATTATAGTTTCTATATATTCACCTCTATTTGGAATGTAACCAAACCTTTCCTTTAGAATTTTTTCATTCAAAGGATTATCAACTACATTTGAAGCAATATGAGCCTTTGTAACAGCATCAATTTTATCTAGGTTTTCAACATCAATTATATAACCTAAAGCACTTATTTTTTCTGCTACGTTATGTAAGTAATCATGTCTAGCATTTCTTAATTTGAATAAATCATTTCTAAAATCTTCATTATTTAAATCTATATTATAACCAAGAACATGAATACCACATTTTTTTGTTTTTGTAGATATTTCAACAGCTGGTATAAGGTTAATATTCTTTTCTTTAGCATAGTTAAACAGCTCATCACTATATGCATCAATAGTATCATGATCAGCTATTGCTACTATTGACACCTTATTCTTAACAGCCTCATCTATAACCTCCTTTGGACTTAGTTTTCCATCTGATTTATTTGTATGAATATGTAAATCTATTTTTTTCTCCATGTTTCCACCCTTTCATTAAATATTTTCTTTAAGCTTTTAGATTCAAATCTTCTTTTATTTGCATCTGTCGCAGATGCATAAAGAAATCTAAATAGTTCCTCATTAGTAAAATCACTTGTAACCTGTTCTCTACTATCCACTAACGCTTCCATTATATCACAATCACAATTAAATGGGGTAAATGCTGATAAATAATCATAAATAAAATTATAAGCCTCATCATCATATTGCCATTTTTTTCTATATGATTGAGGATGAATTGGTAAATAAGGTGTATTATCACTAATTGATTTTCTTAATGTTTTAGGAACATTTTCGATTAAATCTATAAGTGTTTCTTTATCAATTATATGCGCATCAAGTGGTAAATTTTTATCTGGCATAGTACCACTTTCTATACTTTCACTAATTTCTATAATATCTTGCATTGTTTTAAGTGGATTGATATCTGATGGATATAAATTAAAGGCAGTAAATAACTCCATCATTTCTTCCTTTGTTTTTGAAACCATATTTGCAGGAGAAACAACCCACATATCAATATCAGGTAATCTATTAATTATTTTTCTAGGTTTTAGCTCATTATCAATTCTTGGACAAGGCTTACAAATTTGTTTTAAATCAGGTAATGTTTCCCCTCTTTTTTCCAAACACTCTCCACATAGCCATATTATTTTATTACTTTCCTTTATTTTCTCTAACAATTCCTTATTATATCTTAACTGTTCCTTTATTACTGGTAACTTACCTTCTAAATTAGAATCAAGTGCATAGAAAGGATAACCAGTACCAAAGGTACCATTACTATTAGAAACGTATTTAGCCATATTATTAAATTTATTAATATTTTCGAGTACATATAATCGTTTTAAATCTGTATTATTAATTTCAAATATTGTTGATGCTTCCACAGCTTTTTGGCAATAATCCATTGAAAATTTTTGCATATTAACACTCCTATAAATTGACTGTTATAATACCATAGTTTTCTAAATATAGCAACTAATCTTTATTTAGATATATTAGTTTTTATACTAAATGTAGGAATCCCTGTAGAATATGGTGCTATATCATACTGATTAAAAAATATTATAATATTACCATTTGAATCTAGATAATAATTTTCAGGTTTAAAAGTATCAAGAATAAGTTTACATGGATCATCAAAATAATATACTTTATTTTTATTTATTTGCATAAGAATTTGTTTGAAAATATTGGTTAAAAAGTAACAATTATTTGAAAAACAACATAATTCTACCATAGTACCATCTACCAAATTCCATGTTTGAGATACTCTTTTATCATCTCCATGAGCACCACCAGTATATATATAACTATCTAAATATAAACTAACTATTTTCCCTCTAGAAAATGTATAATAAACTTTTCTAACTATTTCATAAAATCTAACAGGTTGATTATTACTTTTCAAATCTTTATAAAAGTTAATTGCCTCACTATATAATTTATTTTCTATAAAATTTCTAAACTTTAAGGCATTACTTTCGTTATAATCATTAAATTTATCTATTTTATATAAACTAGAATCAATTACTGGATACTCAATATAATATTTAAGCACCATAGTATCATCATAAAATAGTTCCTTTTCCAATTTCTTTTTTCTCAAATCTATCATAATAAAAACCTCTATACAATGTATGAGGTTTTTATCAGTTTTATTAATTAATAACTTATTGAAAATGTTTCTAGTAGTGCACAAATTTTATCTGCTATACAAACTATAAAAGATTCTAAATATCTCGGTGGAGTTATATTAAGTGGAAACATATGCTTTTTAATTATGTCTTTTTCTATCTTACAAAGTGAAAAATCTCTTGATGCATTTTCTAAGGCTCGAGTTGCATGTGTAAAACCATGTAGTTTATGACTATCATCTTTTACATGCCAATCATATAAGAAATAATCATGTAATAAAGCACCTCTAATTAATGCCCTTTGATTTATTTTAAGAGGAATAAAAAGTGAAATATATGCACATAGGCAAGCTACACCTACTGAATGTTGAAAAACAGTTACATTTCCATGTTGTATAAAAGTTTTTTCAAGTTGCATACATTCAGATTGTATTATATCTCCTCCATGAAATAATACTAAAGCTTTCATATGATTAACTATACTCATTCAATCACCACCGTTACGCATTCTCATTATAATACACTATCTATATTATTTCAATAATTATTCATTTCCTTTTAGGCTAGTTACCATATCTATAGAATTAATTTTTCTAGATAAAACTTTAGATACTATATAAGATACTAGGAATGTTCCCACTATGGCATAAATATAAGAATAAAGACTAATATTTGCACCAAAATCATAGCTTTCTTCAACAGCGGTCTTAAATAACCAATCTGTTAAATAATATCCAGCTGGCAAACCTAAAATGATAGATATTATAGCAATGATGTTATTTTGTTTTATAAAGATTTTTCTAATCTGTTTATTCTTAAATCCTAATACTTTTAATGTTGCGAATTGATATTGTTTTTCAGTATAAGATAATACTCCCATATTATAGATAATTACAGCACCTAAAACAATTGCGATACATATAATTAAAACAATCATAGTTTTCATTGTAGATAACATATTACTCATACCTTCTTCTAAAGAGTTAAGATCTTGAATTAATTCTACATTTCTAATCTCTTTAGTATCTTTTAAATCTTTATTTGTATATAAAGAATCAGGTTGATAAGTATTACCTAACTTTTCATAATATTTTTTAGTAATAGTCATATTTTGATTTTGAGGATCTTTATTAAATCCAATAATTTTTGACTTATAATATTTATCATTTCCAACAAGATGCCATGTAATAGTATCACCTAATTTAGAACAAATAAATGATATGCTTAATAAAGCATTTGATGGCAGAAATCTAGAAGAATTAATATTTCATTCGGATCAAGGATGGCAATATCAACATAAATCTTATCAACAGCGATTAAAGAATAAAGGTATAAAACAAAGTATGTCTAGAAAAGGAAATAGTATGGATAATGGAATGATGGAAAATTTCTTTGGTTTACTTAAAACAGAAATGTTTTATGATCAAGAAGATAGTTATAAAACATTAGATGATTTAATAAAAGCAATTGATGACTATATTTATTATTACAATTATGATAGAATCAAAGTTAAATTAAAAGGACTGTCACCCGTAAATTACAGGTTACAATCCTCTAATTAGAAACTATTTATAAACTGTCCAACTTTTGGGGTTCAGTTCATTTAAAGTTGAGTTTTTATTTATTTTCCACTTTCTTTTTTATACTTTTTTTCATTTGTATCATTTTTATCAATGAACTTTATATCAATAGCTCCATAATCATCAAAGTCTAATTTTAAACTATCAGATAACATCTTATAAATTTCATCATATGTTATTTTTTCTAAGTTCAATAGCGATTCTTTTAATTTCTGATTATCTATATATTCATTAAGATAGTTCAGATTTCTTAATCTTTTCTTAAAATCTACATTCAATTTCAAGTTATCAAAAGATAATGCATAACAATTATAAGAAACGTATTCTTTTATACCATCCTTATTTTCTATTTTTTTTGATACAAGTATTTTTTTTCCGGTGTTTCTATCAGTAATAAAATTATACTTAATTTTTTGATCATTATAAATTATTCTAAATTGAGAAGGATGATCAACAAAATTTCCAAATGAAAAACTTATTTTTGCCTTTTTACCAGTTTCTAATATATCACAATCAAATGACTCCTCATCACTATTATATCCACTTATAATATAAAATCTACTCTTATCCAAACCAAATAATCTTAAATATCTTGGAAATATTTCACTGACTTCATCTAAACTTCTTTTTAATGTATTATTATCTAACAAATCTTCTGCTGGACAAGGAATATTATACTTTGTAAAAATACTACTTTTTTTATATGTGCTTTGTATTATTCCTAACCATTGACCCATTTTTATTTGTAACATTTTATCATCAAAAATTGCTTTAGAATAATTTGTATCACTTTTCATATTATCTCCCCCTAAATCTATTCTATTCAACTATTTCACCATTCATACTCCAAGTTTTTACTTCAGTTATTTTAACATTAATTATTTGACCTATATGTTCAGAACTTCCTTTAACATTAACTAATTTCATAGTATCAGTATACCCCATCAAATATTTATTATCTTTTTCACTATAACCTTCAATTAATACTGGAACTATTTTATTTAAATATTTATCATTAGCAAGCTTTGAATATTTATTTACTAGTTCATTTAATTGTTGCAACCTTTTATTCTTTTCTTCCAAACTAACATTATCTTCCATTTTTTCTGCAGGTGTACCAACTCTTTTTGAAAAGATAAAAGTAAAAGCAGAATCATATTTACATTTATTAACTACATCAAGTGTTTCTTTAAAATCATTTTCATCCTCACCTGGAAACCCTACTATAATATCTGTTGTAATAGATGAGTTTGGTATAGCTTTTTTTATTTTATTAAATAATGTTAGGTATTCATCCTTTGTATATCTTCTACCCATAAGTTTTAAGATTTTATTTGAACCACTTTGTAGCGGTAAATGAATATAAGGCATAATATTTTTATTTTCTTTTATTACTTCAATCATTCTATCAGTAAAATCCCAAGGATGACTAGTTACAAATCTTATTCTTGGTATATTAGTTTTAGCAACATCTTCCAGTAAATTTTCCATGCCATAGTCTATATCTAAATCTTTACCATAAGCATTAACATTTTGTCCTAGTAGAGTCACTTCCTTATATCCATCTTCAATTAATTTCTTAACCTCTTTTAATATATATTCTGGTTTTCTACTTCTTTGTTTTCCTCTAGTATATGGAACTATACAATAAGTACAAAACTTATCACATCCATACATAATGTTAATCCATGCCTTGTATTTAGAATCTCTTTTTACAGGAACATTTTCAATAATATCCCCTTCTATACTCATAACTTCTATTTCTAGTTCTTTATTCTTTATAGATTCATGTAGTATTTGTGGCAATCTATGAATATTATGTGTTCCAAAGACTATATCAACCCATTTATACTTTTCTTTAATCTCTTTAACCACTACTTCTTCTTGAGCCATACATCCACATAATCCTACTACTATATCAGGTCTCTCAGCTTTTAAATGCTTTAGTCTACCTAACATTCCAAATGCTTTATTATGGGCATTTTCTCTAATAGAGCATGTATTTAATAATATTAAATCAGCTTTTTCATAATCGAGTGTTTCAGTATATGACATATCTTCAAGTATTGCTTTTATATTTTCACCATCATGCTCATTCATTTGACATCCATATGTTTTTATAAAATATTTTTTATTAACACCTAGATTTTTTTCGTAATCATCAACAAAATAGTCATTATCTTTTACTAATACTTTTTTTCTACTTCTCTTTCTTGCTTCAGTTAAACTTGGCATTATCATAAAAACACATCCTTACATCTCTTAAATCCACTATATTATACCATCATTACAATTAAAAAGAAAGTACAATATTTTATACTTTCTTAACCATTATTAATAAAGAATTTAAAATTGAAATCATTGTTACACCAACATCTGCGAACACTGCCATCCAAATGGAAGTGGTTTTTAATACTGCTAATAATAAAACTATAAACTTAACTAATAAAACAAATGTAATATTTGCTAACATCTTTTGCTTAACTAATCTCGAAATTTTTATCATTTCAGGTAGTTTTTCTAAATTATCATTCATAATTACGATATCACTATATTCAATAGCAGCATCACTACCTATCATTCCCATTGAAACACCAATATCAGCACATTTCATAACAGGAGCATCATTCATACCATCACCAATAAATAATGTAGTACCTTCTTTTCTTAACTTTTTAACTTTATTTACTTTATCTATTGGAAGGAGTTCAGCAAAATAATTATCCATATCTATACTTTCTGATATTAATTTTACTGATTTAGTATTATCACCTGATAACATCACAAGATTTTTAATACCCATTTCTTTTAATGACGCTAAAGTCTTTTTAGCATTACTCTTAATTTTGTCAGATACAACTATATATCCTTCTAGCTTTTTATCAATTGCAATATAAGAAACACTACCTATTACTTCTTTTTCTTCTATAGGAATATTATTTTCCTTCATAAACTTAGCTGTACCTATTAAAATAGATTTGTTATTAATCCTACATCTTATACCACTACCACTTATTTCCTTATAATTTTTTATATCTTTATTGTCAATCTTTTTATTATAAGATTTTACTATAGCACGAGCTATTGGATGATTCGAAAAACTTTCAGCCTTTGCAGCTAACGTTAATAAATCATCTTTAGATAATGTATTACTTTCTATTTTTGTAACTTCAAACACACCTTCTGTAATTGTTCCTGTTTTATCAAAGGCAATATTTTGAACATTAACTAACTTATCTAATATATTACTTCCTTTTATTAAGATTCCATTATGACTAGATTTTCCTATTCCACAAAAATATGATAAAGGAATTGAAATAACTAAAGCACAAGGACATGATGTTACTAAAAATATTAGTGACTTATATAACCATGTATTAAAATCTTGTTTAAAAATAAGCACAGGGATTATTACCAAAAGGAATGCTACTACAACTATAATTGGAGTGTAGATTTTAGAAAATTTAGTTATAAACTTTTCAGTTTTTCCTTTTTTGTCATTTGAATTTTCTATTAAGTCTATTATTTTATATGCGGTGGAAGTTTCATAAATAGATGTAGATTTTACAGTTAAAATAGAATCCTTATTGATATATCCACTTAATACAGAATCATTTTTCTTAACAGTTTTTAAAACAGCCTCTCCAGTTAAAGATGATGTATCAACACTACTAACACCATCTATGATAATACCATCTAATGGAACTTTTTCACCGGGTTTCACTACAAAAATATCATTTATCTCTACTTCTTTTATATCAACCTTTTTTATTTCATTATCTTTTTTTAAATTAACAAAATCACTCTTTAAATCTATTAAGGAAACAATTTTCTTTTTGGAATTATCAACTGCTAAATCAGATAAATACTCTCCTATTTGGAACAATAATACTACAATTACAGCTTCACTATAACTTTTAATAACAAAGGCTCCAATAGTTGCAATAATCATTAATATATTTTCATTAAATATTTCACCTTCTAATATTTCTTTAATAGCATTTATATATAGTTCATAGGAAACTATAATATAACTTAATACTAAAAAGATTAGCTTATATTTAGGGAATACATAAGATAAGACAAAAAGTATTATCGATAAAATTATTTTTAAGGGTTCAATATATTTTTTCAAACTAGACCAACTTTCTAAATAAATCCATAACTTCATCAATGGATTCATAATTTTCTTTTTTTATATCATCAACCATACATGTTTTCATATGATTATGTAATAATTCTTGACCTAAACTTTTCAATGATTTAGTAACAGCAGCAATTTGTATTAATAATTCGTCACAGTGTCTATCTTCTGAAATCATCTTATTAATCCCCCTAATACTACCTTCAATTCTATTTAATCTTATTGTATATTTTCTTTTTTCATCATTACTCATATGTACTACTTTAGTACACCTATCTCTTTCTCTTGTCATACATCCTCCTTATTATATATTATATTCGTTCAATGAAATTATATACCCCCTATAGGTATATGTCAATATAAATAAAAAAAGATTAAACTATATAAACAGTTTAATCATATATTTTACAATTATTTTGTTTTCTTTGTTTTTACAACAATACTGGAATTTTTCATATCATCGCTATTTAATAGTGATGCATACATAATTTTCTTTACAGCCTGTGCCTTATTCATTAAGTCTCTATCACTATTTAAATTGTAACTATCCCTTTTATAATCAGAGGCATCTATTAATACATAATTATCGATTCCTTTCAATGATGTAAGTAATTCATCATCAAACAATTTCTGATAATATGGAATATTGTTTTCCATATTTTTTCCAAAACTGTTAGTTCTGTATCCTAAAAACAAAACTACTTCTTCTATTTTACTCATTTTACCTAACTCCCAACTAATTATTTTTTAGTATCAACAGTAACTTCTTCAATTGCCTTTGATAATTGGTCAATACAAGAAGTATCCCTAAAACCACATTTTATTCCTTTGCATCTTTTTTGAAATTCATCTATATCCATTCCTTCAACTAAGCTAGATATAGCTTTTAAATTTCCATTACATCCACCTGTGTACCTAACATTGTAAATCTTATTATTATCAATGTCAAATTCTATTTCACTAGAACAAGTATTTTTCGTTTTATATTTGTAATGCATTATCCCACTTCCTATATAATTTCAATATCATCATTTTTATTTTGTTTTGATGTTTTTTTAACTTTTTTCTTTGTTTTTTTATTTTTCACTTTCTTTTTCTTTTTATCTTTTTTCTGCTCAATTTCTTTTATTTCTTTTTCTAATATATTATCAACCTCATCAACGATTTTATCTTTATCAAATAATGTAACAATTATTAAAATAAGTAAAACAAATGCCATTAATAAAAGAGTAATTACTATATAATTCAAATTTTCTTTCTTAGTTTGTGTTGTATCTAAGTAAGTATCTGTTAAATACTGTTCAAAATTATCCTCTGTAAGTTCAACTTGATTTTCTATAGGAACAAAGTTTTTAATATTTTTAATTGCCAAAGATTTGATATTTGAAGATATCTTCACTGGATACCCATATAACCTTAATTTTTCTGGTTTTTCTTCTGTTCTCTCATATGTATAATCTATTATTTTTTTATATTTATCATAATCACTATTTTTTATAGCAATTAAATATGTATGCCATTCTAAATCTTCATCCTGTTCAATAACAAAGTGAATTTGTTTATTTTCTTCTTTTATTACTGCAAAAGCCTCAGACATTTGAGATACATCTATATATGAGTATTCACCAGTTGATGATACATCTGACCATTTAATTATTTTTCTATCTTTTTCATGTAGTTTATAGGCACATAAAACTAATACTGAACCTATAACTAAATAAATAAAGCATAATAATATCTTTACAAGTAATCTGAACCTTTTCTTCTTTTTCTTTGCCATAAGCACTCCCTCATTTTATCCCCTACAGAATCTATTCTAACACATTTAAAAGAAAAAAACTACCTATTGGTAGTTTACAATATTATACTTAATTTTTACTATCAGTAGAACCAAATCCTCCTGCTCTTACTCCTTCTGCTTTATCATCATCAACAGTTAAATACTTTTGGAAAATAACTTGTCCTATTACATCACCTTTTTTTACTTCTAAATCTTTATCAGAAAAGTTAAAGTATTGAAAGTAAAAATGTCCTTCATTTGACTCATTATTATAATAATCACTATCAACTATTCCAATACTGTTAGCCATTATGAATCCTTTTTTAGGACCACTGCTTCTATTAACAAGCATATAATACTCATCTTCTGCACAATAAGCTTTCAATCCAGTTGGTATAAGGGTTGGTTTAGTTCCAAATTTATATGCTGGAATTATAACATCTTCGGCTGCTTCTACATCATATCCAGCAGAAAATTTGGTTTTACGTACTGGTAAATTTATTCCCTTATCTTTATATTCCTCTACTATTTCAAATCCTCTTTTTCCCATATTTTTTATATAGTTATTTTATCTTTTGTCTCTTTTAAAATAACTACTTCTCCCTTCTTCAAAGTTTTTTTAACATCAATTAATCTCTGATTTGATGATCCTCTAAAATATAGTGTTGGATCATGTAATTCATCCATAAATAACCCATCTACTAACACATCAATATATTTAAGAGCCTCTTTATTAAGTAATTTTTCTACATTGTATCCAGTCCATACCCAAACACTTTTTTTGGGATATCTTTTTTTGAATTCTTCTGAAAGCATTCTAGTTGCTTCTATATTTTTAGGATGCATTGGTTCTCCTCCTAAAATTGATAAACCTTCAACATAATCTTTCTCACATAGATCCATTACTTTTTCTACAGTTTCTTCAGTAAATTCCTTACCTCCATTAAAATCATGAGTTTCTGGATTAAAGCAATTTTTACAATTAAATGTACATCCTTGTAAAAATATTGAAACTCTTATTCCTGGACCATTTGATATATCCATTTTTCTTATTTTATTATATCTCATAACTACTCTGCATCCTTATTATCAATATGAATAACTCTTTCTTTTATTTCTTGAGTTCTTCCTTTATTCCAGAAATTACTTCCGATATATCCACAAGTACGTCTAGCAACATTTAATTTATCATGATCTTTATTACCACAATTAGGGCAATACCATTCTAAATCATCATCAATCAATATCTCACCAGTATAGCCACATTCTTGACAATAATCTAGTTTAGTATTTAATTCTGCATACATAATATTATCATAAATAAATTTAATTACTTCCATTACAACATCTAGATTATTACTTAAATTAGGAGTTTCTATATAACTTATAGCTCCACCTGGTGACAACTTTTGGAATTCACTTTCTAGCTCCAATTTAGAAAATGCATCAATTTCTTCAAATACTGGTACATGATATGAATTAGTAATATAATCTCTATCTGTAATACCTTTAATTACTCCAAAACGTTCTTTCAAGCATTTTGCGAATTTATATGTAGTTGATTCAATAGGAGTTCCATATACACTGTAATCTACTCTTTCAGCTTCTTTCCACTCTTCACATTTATCAACTAATCTTTGCATTACTTGAAGTCCAAATTCTTTTCCTTTTCCACCATCAGTATGTGAATGTCCAGTCATAAATTTAACACATTCATAAAGACCTGCATATCCTAATGAAATTGTTGAGTAACCATCATGTAATAATTCATGAATAGATTCTCCTTTTTTTAGACGAGCAAGTGCTCCATGTTGCCAAAGAATTGGTGCAACGTCTGATGTTACTTTAGATAATCTTTTATGTCTTATTTGTAGTGCTCTATGACATAGTTCAAGTCTATCATCTAAAATATTCCAAAATAATTCAGGATCTTTATCAGCTGATAAAGCAACATCAACTAGGTTAATTGTAACAACACCTTGGTTAAATCTACCATAGTATTTTGGTTTACCATCTTTATCAACATATGGAGTTAAAAATGATCTACATCCCATACATGGATAACATTGTCCATCACCATTTGAATCAACCTTTAATTCTTTCATAATTTTTTCTGATATATAATCAGGAACCATACGTTTAGCAGTACATTCAGCAGCTAGTTTTGTCAAATAATAGTATTTTCCTTTTTTATTAATATTGTCTTCTTCCAAAACGTATAAAAGTTTAGGAAAGGCTGGAGTTATATAAACACCCTTTTCATTTTTCATACCTTGAATTCTTTGTTTTAAAAATTCTTCTATAAGCATAGCAAGTTCATCTTTATATTTCTTAGTTTCACCTAAATACATACAAACACTTAAGAATGGTGCCTGACCATTAGTTGTAGTCATTGAATTAATTTGATATTGGAATGTTTGTACACCATCTGTGATTTCTTTTTTCAAATCTTCTTTAGCATATTTTTCACAATCTTCTTTACTAAATTTACGCTTTTTATATTTATCAAAATGTCTTTTATAGCTTTCTCTTACAAATGGTGCTAAATGAGTAAGTGTAATTGTACAACCACCATATTGACTTGATGATACTGCGGTAATAAGTTGTGTAGCAATTGTCATAGCAGTCAAAAATCTATGAGGTTTTTCAATCATTACTCCATTAATATTAGTACCATTTTGTAACATATCTTCAAGATTAATTAAATCACAGTTATGTAGAGCATTTTGTGCAAAATAATCAGCATCATGAAAATGAATAATTCCCTCATCATGTGCTTCTACTATATCTTCTGGAAGTAAAAAACGTCTTGTTATATCAGTACTAGTAATACCTGCTAAATAATCTCTTTGAGTAGTAACAACAGTTGAATTTTTATTAGAATTTTCTGTATTCCAATATTCACTTTCTCCTTCTATTAATTCTTTAATAGCTAAATCTGTTGTATTACTTTTCCTTACTAAATCTCTTGTATATCTATATGTAATATATTTCTTAGCAAGTGCATATTTACCAATAGACATTAATTTCATTTCAATAATATCTTGTATATCTTCAACTAGTATTCTTTTCTTACCTAATTTTTCAATATATTTAATAATATTCCTTATTTGAGTAGAAGAAGCTTGATCTTCCTCTTGAACCTCTAAATTTGCTTTATTAACAGCATTTTCAATCTTATCTGGACTATAATCAACCATATGTCCATCTCTTTTAATTACTTTCATTTTTTCACTACCTTTCCTACCTTTGACAAAATAAGTATACCAAGAATATAAAAAAATAGACTGTTGCATTTGCAACATTTTACAAAAAATGATAAAATTTTTACAGAAGGTGTAAATATGGAAGAATTATTTGAAAATATTACCAAAAATAATAAAGAAAAAATATGTAATTTTTTAGAAACCTTGATATGTACTTTTCCTAAAAATACCAACGTTTTTTCTAAAATAAAAAGTACAATTGACCTTGCTTATATAGAGTATGGTTCCATAAAAATAATAAAAAATGATTATAATGGAAATAGTACAATAGTTGACACTTTATATGAAGGAGATATTTTTGGTAATTTAATTTTTCCTATTTCTAATGATGATTATGAACTTATTACCTGTGAAGATACCAAAATTATACTATTTGATTATAATTTAATACTAAATACTTCTGATGTTAAATACACATATTATAATCAATTTGTAAGGAATCTTTTAAAAATAATGGCAAAAAAAATAGAAGAAAATAATGATAGATTAGAAATTTTAAGTAAGCGAAGTATTAGAGATAAATTATTAGAATATTTTAAAATCTCTAGAAAAAAAACTGGTTCTAAAATAATATACCTACCTATTAGTTTTACAAGTCTTGCAGATTATTTGGTAGTTGATAGAAGTGCAATGTCTAGAGAAATAAAATTTCTAAAAGATGAAGGTTTTATAAAAGTTGACAATAAAAAAATAACTATTCTTTATTGATAGTTATTTTTTTCAAATGATATAAGTTTCATTCCTTTATATGTCAGCTTTCCAACATCACCTTCGATCAATAGTCCATAGTAATCTGATTCAACAAGTAATTCAACCCTACTTTTATCACTAAGTTCAAAAGTAATGTAATAACTAGTATATATAGTAGAATCTGAAAAGTTAGACATTTCCTGCCTCTTTCCTAATACTTTTGCACTATCTGTTTTTACGTTGGCAGTAGCTTGCTTAATACCGGAAATAATAATTGAGCATGCTACTAGAAGTGTTGCTAAAATAATAACTATAATCACTATTATATTAAAATATTCCATATCCTTTTACCTCCCTTTTTATCTTTCAATTAAACTTAGACTAACCTTTTCTGTTTCTACCTTTATATCATCTACATAGCAATCTACTATATCCCCTACTGAAAATAAATCGGATGGATGTTTTATAAATTGGTTACTAAGTTTTGAAATATGAGCTAAGCCATCATTATGTAGTCCAATATCAATAAACAAACCAAAGTCAACAACATTACGTACTGTTCCTTGAAGCTTATCCCCTACGTGTAAATCTTCTATATGTAAAACATCACTTTTTAAAATAGGTTTTGGCATATCATCTCTAGGATCTCTTTCAGGTGATATCAAACTTTTTACAATATCTTCTAATGTATATTTATCAATATCTAATTCCTTAGACTTTTTATCTATATCAATATCTTTTAAAGCATTTTTTAATTCATCAGATCCAATACTAGCTACATCAAATGATAAACTATTTAACAATCTAATAGTAGCATCATAACTTTCTGGATGAATTGATGTTTTATCAAGTGGATTAACTCCATCAAGTATTCTCATAAAACCAATTGATTGTTCATAAACTTTTGGAGTGATTCCTTTTAGTTTTTTTATTTCATCACGGGTAGTAAATTTTCCTTCATCATTTCTTCTATTTAAAATTGCGTCTATAGATCTTTTTGAAAGTCCAGATACATATGACAATAAACTACGTGAAGCTGTATTTATATTTACTCCTACACTATTAACACACTTTTCTACAACAAATTTTAATGATTCATCTAACTTTTTAGGAGTAACATCATGTTGATATAATCCTACTCCTATACTTTTAGGATCTATTTTTACAAGTTCTGATAAAGAATCTTGCAATCTTCTACCAATACTAATGGCACTACGTTTTTCTACAGTTAAGTCAGGAAATTCTTCTATAGCAAGTTTAGATGCAGAATATACTGAAGCTCCTGCTTCATTTACAATAATATAATCAACATGTCTTTTAGCCTCTTTAATAACACCAGCTATAAACGATTCAGATTCTCTAGATGCTGTTCCATTTCCTATAGCAATAATATCAATATTATATTTATCAATAAGCTCTAATACTTTCTTTTTTGACTCTTCTATCTTTAAGTGGGGTTCAGTTGGATATATTACTGCAATTTCTAGTGGCTTACCTGTTTTATCTAATACTGCAAGTTTACATCCAGTTCTAAAAGCAGGATCATAACCTAGCACCACTTTTTCTTTCATTGGTGGAGTTAATAATAGATTTTCCACATTAGTTGAAAAGTTATTTATAGAAGCAATTTCAGCATTTTCTTTTAATTCGGCTCTTATTTCTCTTTCAACACTAGGTAATATCAATCTCTTTAGTGAATCTACTATAGCATTTTTTACTATATCAACAACAAAACTTTTATTATTTTTAATTAACTTTTTTTCCAAGAAAGATATAATATTATCTTTATCATAGTCTAATGAAACTGATAAAACACCTTCCTTTTCGCCTCTATTCATGGCCATAATTCTATGAGGTTTTACATATTTTACAACCTCACTATAATCATAATACATTTCATAAACTTTATTAGAATCTTCCGCTTTTTTCTTTATTTTTGAAGTTATAGTGGCATTTTTAAATAAATAATTTCTAATATATTTTCGATATGATGCATTATCACTAATCCATTCTGCAATAATATAAGATGCTCCTTCTACTGCTTTTTCAGTATCAGAAACATTTTCATTTATATATGGTTTTGCTAGCTCCTCTATACTTCCATTAATAGGGAATGACATTATTTTTTTTGCTAACGGCTCTAATCCATTTTTTATAGCATCTGTTGCCTTTGTTTTTTTCTTTTCTTTATATGGTCTATATAAATCTTCTACTTCTACTAATTTAGAACAAGCTAAAATAGTATTTTTTAATTCTTCTGTTAGGAGTCCTTTTTCATCAATAAGTCTAATGACATCTTCTTTTCTTTTTAATAGATTAAGTTGATATTCATAAACTTCATTTATTTTTCTTATAACTTCCTCATCTAATGCACCAGTTGCTTCTTTTCTATATCTAGCAATAAAAGGAATTGTATTACCATCACTAAGTAATTCTAAAACTGTTGTTACTTGTTTTTCACTAATACCTAAATCCCTACCAATTTCTTTTATTATTGTATCATTCATATTTACACCTCATATTCATCATATCAAAATAAAAAAATAATTTAAAGTATTGACATACCCAAATTATTAATGTTCATCTCCGTTATGGTCCATAGCTTTTAATCTTTGTTTAACCATAAGTATAAGTTTTATAGGGGCATCTATTTTATTAAGTACCAATAAACTATCCTGAAGTTTTGTTTTTAAAGAAAGCTCATCATTTATTTTTTCAGCCTCCTTTTTATAATCATAATTATCTATAGGATTGGTTTCAATATAGTCTCTAATATAATTTTCTATATCTTTTAAGACATATATTTTTAAATCATATTCATCCATTTCTCTTATTCCATAATATCCACCAACTAGATATTTAAATTCATCTTTTAAATTCATATTAATTACCTCTATTTAATTATACAATATTTCCAACCTCAAGAAAAGATAAGGACTTAATATTCCTTATCTTCCTTTTCTTAGTAATTCAAATTTTACATTAGTTAAAACTCCAACATTCCAAGCTTCACTAGCTGAATTATAAGCTAAATCAAGAACAAATTTTCTTCCTTCACCAATTCCTATATTTTTATCTCCATTATCACGAACAATTACATTCATAACACTACCATTCGATAATGTACATCTTAAAATACTATATTTAGGAATTTGACTATTATTACTTGCAACAATTCTAACAGTTCCATACTTAGAATCATAATCATATATACCATTTCCACCATTTTCTTTGGAACGTAAATCCCAACCTGTAGCAGTCCTATAAAGATGCCATATATTGTTATCATCAATCCAAGGTCCATAACCACTCATGTTACCATAGTAAGTTTCTAATGCATCAGGTGCATTTTCAGAAGGAGGAGCAACCGGCTGTTCTGGTACCTTGACAGATTCAGCCATTTTTTCCTTCATATCTTCATATTCTGTTTCTGTCTTTACAGTAGTAGCAACCTTTTGAACGGGTTTAACGTCTTCCTCTTTTTTTTCTTCTACTTTTTCTTCTTCCACCTCAGGGGTAGTTATATTTTCATCTACTTTAGAAATAAAACTAGTAGCAAGTGTTTTAGTATCGGCGTCGGAGTTTATTGTATTTGTTTTAACATTTACAGTCAAAAGAATAACAGGTAATGAAAAAAGTAATACCCAATTTATAACACTAAAAATTTTTCCATTTCTTTTCTTCATAATAAAAACTCCTCATATACATGTTAACATATATACAAAGAGTTTACAATAGATTGACATAAATTACCAAATAGGCAAGTGTCAAAAAAAGTAAATTATCTTTTTTCACATTTATAACCAGTGGAAATCATTTCTGATTCAATTTTACTAATATCTTCTGATTTTTTAAATTCTCCTGGATAAACTCCACCTGCTTCAGTATAAGCAGAAGTCACTTTATTTAGATCAAGTTTTTCATAATCTAGGATTTGTTTATTACTATTAACTCCATTATTAAGACTACATGAGATGGTAACTCCATCAAGTTGTCCAGCTTCATCTTTTAATAACAAACATTTATCATTAAGAGCTTTTAATTCAGTGGCATCCTCTACTTTATCTCCAGTTGATACTGTATTATAGCTTAGTTTATACATTTGTTTATTAGAAAAATAAAACATTGCTTCTATATTTATATCTAGATTCTCACTAGTTTTCTTTAAAGAACAAATTAAAGTACCATCACTTATATCTTGTTGGTTATTTTTCTCTTTTAACTCATTTATGTAGCTTGTTATTTCTGGCAAAAAGTAAATCATAGCCATAAGAGAAATAAAAAGTAAAACAGCCAAAACTCGCTTAAAAGTAGTTGGTCCGCCTTCATTAGAAGCAGCTTGATCAGATTTAGGTTCATTTGACGCAACACTTTTTGATGCTTGAAGATGCATATTTGTTTGTGCAACATTTGAAGATGCTGCTTGTTCATTTATAAGCTTTTGTTGTTCCCTTCTTTTGGCTTCTTCCTCTAATCTTTGTTGTTCTTGTTGTGCTTTTAAGGCTTCAGCCTGGGCGTTTTTTTGTGCTTCGATTTCTTGTTGTTTTCTTAACTTTTCAGCTTCTATTCGTTGCTTTTCCAAAGCTTCGGCTTCTTTTTGTTTCTGTTCTCTAATTTTGGCATCCTCTATTGCCTGTTGCTGAGCTTTTAATTCTGCTTCCCTTTTCTTTGCTTCTTCTTCAATTTTTTTTCTTTTTTCATTTTCAATTGCTTCTAATTGCTGTTCTTTAGAAACATTCTTAATTCTTTCCATTTGTTCAGATAAGGCCTCTTCATCACCACTAACAACCTCTTCTACTTCTTGCGATGAAAGTAGACTCTTATCTTTATTTTCTGCAGGAACCACTGGTGGTTGTTCTTCAACTATTTTTTTCTTTGCCATATCCCTTTCTCCTTTTTATTCATCTCAAACTATCTATTTTTTCTTGTAGATCATCACCATTAATAATGTAACTACCAGATACTACTATATCACAATCAGTACAGTATTTTTTTGTTCTATCATTAATGCCACCATCTACACTTATTTTAACATCACTATTATACTCTGATAATAATATTTTTAATTCTTTAATTTTATCTTTTGTCTTAACAATAAAATCTTGTCCTCCAGCACCAGGCTCTACTGACATTACTAATACAAGATCTAAAAGTGGTAAATAGGGAACCAATTCTTTTATTTCAGTATCAGGACTTATTGCTAACCCACTTTTAATACCATATTCTTTGATTAATTGTAGATTTTTTTCTATATTTTCATCCGATTCAATATGAAATGATATATATTCAGTATTTAGGCTTGCATAATCTTCTATATATTTTTTAGGATTTTTAACCATTAAGTGAACATCCAATCTCTTATTTGTATACTTATATATATTTCTCATTTCCTTAAAAGGCATTGTCTTTTTCTTTACAAACTTGCCATCCATTATATCTACATGAATATAATCAGTATCTGTTTTATCTAATTCTACTAAATCATGAATTAAATTTTTACTACTTAAAAAGGAAGTTGAAATTAACATACAATCACTTTCTTTCTATAAACTTCAAATAATTATCATATCTACTCTTAATAATATTATTATCATTTACTGCTTTTTTTACCATACATTCTTCTTCTTTTTTATGCATACAGTCATTATATATACAAGGATAATTCCTAAATTCAATAAAGGCATCTCTAATATCGGCATCACTATATTCATATAAATCTAATGCTGAAAATCCAGGGGTATCAAGTACCTTACCATCACCAAATTCAAATAATTCTACTACTCTTGTAGTATGTCTACCTCTTCCTAAAGCAATTGATACTTCTCCTGTTTCTAAATTCCAGTTAGGATTAAGTTTATTTAGCAAGGTAGATTTTCCAGCTCCTGTCTGTCCAGTAAATACACTTGTTTTATTACTTAACATATCCTCTATTTTATCCAATTCATAATTAAATACTACTGTATACCCAATATTTCTATAATATTTCAAAACTTCATTTATTTTAGACATTTCATTACTATCTACTAAATCACTTTTAGTAATACATATTATTGGAGTAACTTTATGAAGTTCCATCAAAACGATTAACTTATCTAATAAATTTAAAGAAAAATCTGGTGTTTTTAAACTTGTTATTAAAAATGCCTGATCTATATTAGAAACGCATGGTCTTTTAAATGAGTTTTTTCTAGGTAGAATTTCTTCAATAATTTTCTTTTCTTTATCAAATATTACATAATCTCCAACTTGTGGAATTGTTTTTTTCATCCTAAAACGACCCCTGCATTTACAACCTATCGTTTCATTATTATAACTAACAATATGAAGATCACTAATAATTTTAATAATTTGCCCTTTCATTAATCTACCTACTCGTCTTTTTGTTGTTCACTATTAGGTGTACTAGGAGTATTAGAAGGAGTACTGTCTGATTTTGTTGTATCTTTCTTTTCTGTAGGTTTAGCTGCTACATCAACTGTTAAAGTAGAACCTTCTACTACATCACTACCTTTTCTTAATGATTGAGAAATAACTTTACCTTCTTCATAAGCTGAAGTTTCTACATAATTAGCTTTAATAGTTAATCCATATTTTTTACAGAAAGCAACTGCTTCATCATAAGTATAACCTTCACCAACCATATCAGGGAATGTTTCTATTAAGTTAGGTATATATAATGTAATAGAGTCACCTTTTTTAACTTCAGAACCTTTTGCTAAAGATTGTCCTATTATTGTATCTTCTTCATAGTCTCCATCTCTTACATCTTTCTTTTCTATTGTAACAACTAATTTATATTTGGTTTCTAGGATTGTTTGTACTTCAATATAATTTTTACCAGTATAATCACCTAATTTATATGTTTTTTCACCTGCTGATTTATATAAAGTAACTTTACTACCAATTTTTACTTTCTTACCCTTTGCAGGATTAGTTTTAACAATTCTTCCTTTATCTACCTTTTTATCAGTAACTGATTTTATTGAGGTATTAACCTCTAATCCTAAATCCTCTAATTTAGATGTTGCTTTACTAACAGTTAAACCTTTTACACTAGGTATTGTTACTTCTTTAGATTTAGTAACACTAGGAATGATAAAGAATATTGTTGCAAGTAAGAGAATAATTCCTCCAAAAACACAAGATAGTATAATTATAATTTTTTTGTTCTTTTTTTCTGATGCATCTAAATCATCAATTTTTTCTGCTATTTGATCATCAGTTTCATCTTCTAATTCTTCTAGTTTTTTTATTCTTTTTGTATTTTCTGATTCATGTTCAGGATATTTATATACATATGGTGCTTCATCCATTCTATCATCATCTAAAGCAGTTAATAAATCATCATGCATGCTTCTAGCATCATCATATCTATTTTTAGGATTCTTGGCAGTAGCTTTCATAATGATATTTTCTATGCTTTGTGGAATATTTGGATTATCTTCTTTTAGACTAGGTAGAGGATCTCTCATATGTTTTAAAGCTATTTCTACAGCATTATCACCTTTAAATGGAAGCTTTCCAGTAAGTAATTCATAAAAAATTATACCTAGAGAGTAAATATCACTTTTTGTTGTTGATCCTTTTCCACTTGCTTGTTCTGGTGGTAAATAATGAACTGAACCCATTACTGAATTAGTTTGAGTAAGTTGGGTAGAATTAAGTGCCATAGCAATTCCAAAATCAGTTATTTTTATTTGACCATCATCTTGAATCATAATATTTTGTGGTTTTAAATCTCTATGAATAATATAAGAGTCATGCGCATGAGCCATACCATCTGTTAATTGAAGCATTATATCTATTGCTTCTGATAAAGTAACAGTTCCTCTTTTCTTAAGTAATTGCTTTAATGTTTTTCCCTCTACATATTCCATAACTATATAGTAAAGGCCGTTATCCTCTCCAACATCATACATCTCTACAATATTAGGATGAGAAAGGCTAGAGGCTGATAATGCTTCTCTTTGGAATCTTCTAACAAATTTCTCATCATTTGACAAATCACCTCTTAGTACCTTTATAGCCACATTACGATCTAGTATTTCATCATATCCAAGGTAAACATTAGCCATTCCGCCTTCACCAATACTCTTTATAATTTCATAACGATCATTAATTTTTTGCCCCTTTGTTATCATACTAAATTCCACCTTCTTTTTCACGAATTAAATATGCTACTGATATATTATCAGTACCGCCTCTATTATTAGCTTTACGAATAAGTCTAATTACTTTTTCTTCTATATCTAAATCATCACTTAATAGAACTTTTTCTATTTGTTGTTGTTCTAACATATTAGTAAGACCATCACTGCATAACATAATTTCGTCTATTTCCATATCACAATCAAATATATCTACATCAACTTTTGTTGATGCCCCAAGTGCTTTCATTAAAACATTTTTCTTTGGATGATCTTTAGCTTCTTCCTTAGTAAGTTCCCCAGCTGAAACTAATAAATTAACTAAAGTATGATCATAAGTAACTTTATGTAATGTGTCATCTTTCATAACAAATCCAGAAGAATCTCCAATATTTCCAAATAGTAAATAATCTTTTGTTAATATTGCCATTACTAGGGTTGTCCCCATTCCTTTACTCTCAGGATGATTTTTTTCATATTGGAATATTAAAGTATTAATTTCATTTACACAATCCCTAATCCAATTAACTGAATCAACTTTACTCATATTAAGAAAAGTTTCGTTAAAGTGTTTTCCTAAATAACTTATAGCAATGGATGAAGCAACTTCTCCTGCTGAATGTCCACCCATACCATCTGCTACAGCCATTAAATAATCATCATTAGAGTTTTTAACTATTATCACACTATCTTCATTGTGATCCCTTACTTTACCAGCATCTGTCAAGTAAAATGATTTCATAAAGTTTCCTCCTTACTTCTTAGTTGTCCACATGCAGCACTTATATTACTACCAAATTCACGCCTTATTGTTACGTTTATCTTATTCTTCTTTAGTATATCATAAAATTTCATAATTTGTATAGTTTTACTACGATTAAAACCTAAATTTTCAGTATAATTATATGGTATTAGATTTACATAAGCATTAAGACCTTTTATCAATTTAGCAAGACATAAAGCATGTTCTTCTTGATCATTTATACCATCTAATAAAATATATTCAAAAGTAAGTCTACGATTAGTTTTTTCTATATATTTTTTTAGTGTTTTCATAAGTTTATCTAATGGATAAGCTTTATTTATTGGCATAATACTACTTCTTAGCTCATCATTAGGTGCATGAAGTGAAATAGCTAAATTTACTTGATATGGAAAATTCATAAATTCCTCTATTTTTGGTATTATTCCACATGTTGATACTGTAATATGTCTACTACCTATTTGTAATCCCTTTGGATGATTAATTATTTTAATAAATCTAGTAACATTTTCATAGTTATCAAATGGCTCACCTATTCCCATAACTACTACATGGGATATCCTCTGTTTTATATCATCTTCAACTTGTAATATTTGTAAAACCATTTCATATGTTTCTAAATTTCTAACTTTTTTTCTTCTACCACTTTCACAAAATCTGCATCCCATATTACAACCAACTTGACTAGAAACGCAAATACTATTTCCATAATCATGTCTCATTAAAACTGCTTCTATATGTTCAAAATCATTTAACTTAAATAAGTATTTATTTACATCTAAATCTCTTTCTACCTTTACTATTTCTAATTTTTTAATACTATATTCCTGACTTAATTTATCTAGCATTTCTTTTTTTATATTAGTTACTTCATCATAAGAATTAATACGTTTTTCATATAACCAATTAAAAAGTTGATCAGCATGAAATTTTTTACTATTATTTGAAATAAAATAATCTTCCATTTCTTCTATATCTAAATTATATATATTCTTCACTTATATCACCACACATAATACATATTATACTAATAAATCAAAAAAAAAGATAGCTAAATGAAAAATATAACTATCTATTTTAGTTTAATTGAATTTAACATTTTATTAAAGTTTTGACTACATTTACCTTGTTTAGTCTTTGTTAAATAATTAGATTGATCAATAAGCTCTAGACTATAGACTTTATTACCATAATCAATTGCATAGTAACTTATTGACGGATTTGATTTAACAGTTTTTAAATAACTCCAATTATTTTTATTAATTACTTTTTCTTTAATTTTTCCTGTTGTAAAGCCACTTTTTTCTAAATCACTTTTTCTTTTATTTAAATAATCTTTATCAGATTTTTTAGAATTTATACAGATAGTTCCACAAGTGCTTTCCTTATAATTAAGTCTATATGCTTTATCACAATTAATATCCTCAAACTTATTCATACCCAAAACTACTTCATAATTTAGTTTATCTAATTTTTCCATATGCTTTTTACTCTTATAAAAAGCGAAAAAGCCACCAACTAATAATATAACAAATACTATAAAAATTACTATAGTTTTTCTTGTTCTATGTATCTGAAACGAATAGCTAAAATACCTATTAGACATATCTTATCAACTCCAAATTAACAATCTAGTTTAGTCATTTCTTTTACCAAATAATTCTAGTAATCTAATAAAGATATTTATAAAGTCTAAGTATAATTGGAAAGCTCCATAAACTGCGGATTTATCTTCATCCATTGTTCCTACTAAATATTTGATATTATTCATATCATAAGCAACATATCCTAAAAATATTAAAATTACTAGTATTGATAATCCCATTTCTAATTGTGAACTATGGAATATAAAAATATTTAGGATTGATACAATTATAGTAGCAATTAAAGCAATACATAAAATTGTTCCTATTTTTGTAATATCTTTATTTGTCTTATAACCATATAGTGCTAAAAGTCCAAATAAAACTGCAGTTACCAAAAAGATTGATATTATAGACCCCATCTCATAAGCTAAAAAAACTGTTCCAAATGTTACACCAGTTGTTATAGAATATATAATATAAAATACTTTTGTCATTATAGGACTTAACTTTTGAACAAAGAATCCCATGGCAAAGGCTATTATTAGTTCTATAACTATAATAGGAATAACACCTACTGATAAAACACTATATAATAATGTTTGATTAATAGATAAGCAATATCCTGAAATAAAAGTTATTAATAAACCAACAAATAACCAATTAAACATTTTTGAATAAACTCTGTTATCAACATTCATCTTATCACCTCATTATAAATTTTATCACATTATATTTAATTCCACAAATTATTATTATATTCTCCTCTATCAATTAAATTTCTTATAGCCTTTTTTACATCATCTGCATCTTCTCTATAAGTAACTCCATGCCACTCAGCAGTTGTCTTTATAACATCCACTGTAGAAAAATTATCTTTTATACTATCAAATAACGCATTAGGAATTAAATATTCACTTGATTCATAATCATTTTTATTCTCTTCCAAAAATTTAGGAAACTCTTTATTTAAGTATTCAAAAATTGATGGATTAAATAATAGCATATTCATAGAAACTGGCGTGTTTTCTGAAACTACAAAAGGGTCTTCTCCATCTAGAGGAGTTGCTATTATTTTATCATTTACTCTTTCAACCTTACTTTCTGTAAGTTTTAGCAATTTATTATCTTCAACCTCACAAACACCTCTTTTTACAGAGCCATTTTCAGTTATAGTATTTTTTACTAAATATGCAATCAATCCATAATTTTCTTTATCTCCACTATGTTCAGCACTTAAAAACTGATAAGCCTTAACATAAGCATCTCTTCCATAAAAATCATCAGCATTTATTATTGCAAAATTTTCATTTACTATATCTTCACAACAAATCATTGCATGGGCAGTTCCTAAAGGTTTTTCCCTAAATTTAAAATTTTTATACTTGTCATTAACATTATCATTTTTTTGAAAGCAGTACTCAACCTTAACATGTGGCTCTACTCTTTTTCCAATAGTATTTTTAAACACCTCATAATTTTCCTCTTTAATAAGGAAAACAACTTTGTTAAACCCTGCTTTTACAGCATCATATATTGAATAATCAATTATAAATTCACCATTAGGTCCCATAGGTTCTATTTGTTTTAAGCCACCAAATCTACTTCCCATACCACCAGCTAAAACAACTAATGTTATATCTTTTTTCATATTAAAACCTCCTCTTTAGTTTTAATTTCTATTTTTTGATTTAGTCTATTTAAAGCATCATCTAATTTATATTTTTTACTAACAATAATATTATTCCATGTTATTACATCATTATATTCACCCATAGTTGCTTTTTCTTGAAGTGATACAAAAAATTTATTTTCTACTCTATCAAAAGAAATAAATAAAGCATTAATATCACTCAAATTCTTACTAATAAAATTATAATTATTAATAAAATGCATATCAGATAATTCTAATTGAACGATATCTTTATAATTATTTTCGCTTTCTTTTAAAGTTAGTGTGCCAACTAAATTACTTTCAGAGTTTTTCCTTATAAATAAATTATATCCCTCTTTAATTTTTTTATTCATTTTTCTCTCCCTATACCTTTGCTAATTTTTTATGATTTTTCATCAATTTTTTAATTCCATGTGGATGTTTGAAAGCAACACTTACTAAAGTATTAGTGACTTCTACAACTCTACCAGAACCAAATGTTTCGTGATATACATAATCTCCAACTTGATAATCAACGTCTTCATCTCTAAAGACTTCTTTTTCATCTAATTTTTCTTTTGAAGTTTCTAATTCTTCCTGCTTTACATTAGTTTCTAATAAATTATTATCTATCTCTCCTATAAATCTACTTGGGGGATTTATTTGATCTTTACCAAATAATGTTCTCCTTCTTGTATTAACTATATGAAGACATTTCTTTGCCCTAGTAATTGCTACATAACATAATCTTCTTTCTTCTTCAAGTTCAGAATTCTCCATCAATGAATTCATATGAGGAAATATTCCCTCTTCCATCCCAACTACAAAAACATGATCAAACTCTAATCCTTTAACGGAATGAACAGTCATTAAACTAACTCTATTTAAATCATCCTTATATTCTTCTACATCACTAATTAAACTAATTTCTAGTAAGAAATCCTCTAAAGAAATTAAGCCCTCTCTTTCTTCAAATGATTTAGTTATAGATTTAAATTCTTCTAAGTTTTCAAGTCTAACTTCGCTTTCTAAAGTATTTTCAGACTCAAGTTCTTTTTTCATACCAGTTGCATCTAAAACTTTATCAATTAATTCAGTTAAGGTTAATTCATTAGATAACTTTCTTAATTTCTCAATAATTTCTTTAAATGCCAACTCTTTTCCTGTTGAAATTGCATCATACATACTAATATTTTGACTATCTGCAATTCTAGTTAAATTCTCTATAGATTTGAGACCTATTCCTCTTTTTGGTGTATTTATTACTCTTGTTAAGCTAACATTATCTTTTGTATTATGAATTAATCTTAAATAAGCAATTAAATCTTTAATCTCTTTTCTACTATAGAAGTAAAAACTACCAACTACTCTATATGGAATATTTTCTTTTAACATTTCTTCTTCTAAAATACGAGATTGAGCATTAGTTCTATATAATATTGCAATATCTTGATAATTAGTATTTCTAACACTTAATTCTTTTATTTTTCTAATAACATATTGAGCTTCATCTCTTTCGTTATATGCTCTATAATATTTAATTTTTTCTCCATCATCATTAGAGGTCCATAAATTTTTCTCTTTTCTTGATTTATTATTTTTAATTACACAGTTTGCAGCATTTAAAATATTTTTTGTTGAACGATAATTTTCCTCAAGTAAAATTGTTTTAGCATCCTTATAATCTTTTTCAAAATTTAAAATATTTTTATAATTTGCTCCTCTAAAAGAATATATAGATTGATCATTATCACCAACACAACAAATATTTCTATATTTAGCCCCTATCATTTTTGATAAAATATATTGAGCTTCATTGGTATCTTGGTACTCATCAATTAAAATATATTTAAATCTATCTTGGTATTTTTCTAATATTTCTGGATTCTTTTTAAATAATATAATTGGTAAAATTAATAAATCATCAAAATCAACTGAATTATTTCTATGTAATTTATCCTCATATTTTTCATATACCTTTAATACAACCTTTTCATATTCACTAACTGCATATCTTTCATACTCAATAGGCATCATCATTTCATTTTTACAACTACTTATCTTGTTTCTAATTGCTCTTGGATTATATATTTTAGGATCATAATCTAATTCTTTTAATATTTTTTTAACAACAGTTAAAGAATCATCACTATCCATTATTACAAAATTATGATCATAACCTAAAGCTTCACAATTTTCTCTTAATATCTTTAAACCAAAACTATGAAACGTAGAAACTTGAATACCTCTAGATCTCTCTCCTATTAAACCATCAATTCTCTCTTTCATTTCCTTTGCAGCTTTATTAGTAAATGTAATTGCTAAAATGTTATACGGATGTACATTTACATCTTCTATTAAGTAGGCAATCTTAGTAGTCAAAACCCTAGTTTTACCACTACCTGCACCTGCTAAAATAAGAAGAGGTCCGTCATTATATAAAACTGCCTCTTTTTGAAATTCATTTAATCCACTTATATCCATATCCTAACCTACTTCCTAATATAATTATATCTTACTTTTAAATAAAAACAAAGAAAAAAAGCGCCACTTGACGCTTTAATTAAATATTTAAAAGTTCATCTAGTTTAGTAGGAAATTTATTAATGATAACATCTTCCTTAGCAGATATTACATTGTTATCAATAACCTCGTTTTTAACATTTTCTTTATTACCCTTTAAGATATTTAAAACTGTTTTATATTCTTCTAATGTAAACATGTTACCATACTTATTAGACTCTATTTCTTTGTTTCTAATTTCTAATTCCCTATTTTTCAATTCTAGTTCTCTATTTTTAATTTCTAGTTTCTTATTATAATATTCCATTGGTACAACCTGAGGTTCCTTCTTTTGTGATGCTGTACCAGCTATTAATTTAGGAAAATCTACATTTACTATATTCGGATTAACCCTCTTTACAGGAACTTCCACATATTTAGTAACTACTTCTTCATTTCCTAAATTCTTAGCTTTTTGAGTTTTTCTTATAATTTTATAAATAATTATAAAGATAACCCATACTATGAAAATAATACTTGTTAAACTTATCATGGCAGAAGCCTTTTCATTACCATATACTGATGTTTGACTAAAAATATCTAACTTATTTTTTGTTACTATATTTAATATTAATATTAAAAGATAATGTATAAAAGAATATACTATCGTATTAATTATTTTTAAAAGTTTGTCTTCCTTAAAATTGAATATACTTACAAACAGAATAATATTAGTTGCTATGATAGCTGCTAAATATATAGCTAAATTTGGAAAATAGAATACTATGAAAAAGTTATTCATCATGTAATCAAACATCTTTGGTAAAGAACTACTATATTGTAAGCATAATACAAGTATTAAAATAGTATATATTCCAATAAATAGTAATCTTGTAGATTTGGCATTTTTTCTACTAGTAGTTAAAAACATAAATGCCATAAATACTAGTATAAAAATACTTGCTATACAAATTCCTGAAGATGATGATACATCTACAAAAATTTTTAATTTTTCCACTAATGATAGATCACCCATCATCTTCAACCCCCTTTTAAATTTTATTCTACTTTTTCTAACTCTGAAATATAAATAGTCTGTGTTGTACTATCATCATTAGTACAAGTAACAAGTGTCAATGTTGTTCTGTTTTTATTTCTATATACTGCAATTTGCCCTACTTTTGGTGCCTTATAAATATTAACTATTTTATAAGTATAAGTTTTATTATTAAATATAACTTTCGTCTCATCTCCGACAGATAATTTATACAAATCATTAAAGAATGAATTCCATGCTGTTCCTGAATGTCCAGCAATTATTAAATTACCTCTTGAAACATTTGGATAACTTGACTCTTTTACTAAAAGTAGGTTCTTATCTACATCATTTAACTCTGAACTTTTTGGATAAAATCCTTTTTTAAAATTCAATTTAGGAATTTCTAAATAACCAATGTATTGATTAGGATCCATTTCTGATTCATCAATTCCCTGATCACTATTATTTATATTTTCCTCTTCTACACTAGGTTTATTCTCATTTCCCTTAGTATAAAAGACATTATTCATATACTCATATACCATAACCTTTTTGGTCATTATATAATTATATGAAAGAAAGAATCCACCTATTATTATTATAATAGTACCTATACAAGCTACTACACTAGGTGAGATTCTTCTTTTCTTTTTATTATTTTGTTTAGTTTGCTTTGTTATATTTATAAACATATCCTACACCAGCAGATATAATAGTGATACCTAATAAATATAGTAATGTTTTATTTGAACCAGTATTTGGTACTTCAACAGAACATTCATCTTCATCTTTACCACCATTTTCGCATGTTTGTGGTACATTTTTTATTGTTATTTGATATGATAGATGCTCATTATCAATTGTAAATGTTTGCTCTTCTTCATTTAAGAAATATCCATCTGGAGCTTCTTCTTCTCTAACTGTGTATGTTCCATCTGCTAAATCTTTTAATACATAAGCTTCATTAGTTGATGTAAATCTTGCTACTTCTTCATCTTTATCATTAGTAACAACTATTACTGCCCCAGGTAACATATTACCAGTTGTACTATCAACTTTTGTTATCGTTACAATTCTATCTTTTGGTACATTATAGAATTTTACTTGAACTTGTTTAGTATCATCATTCAAAGTAAATGTTTCCTTTTCTGTTGATAATTCATATCCTGCAGGTGCTTCTAACTCTTCTACTGTATATGTTCCATTTGATAATCCTGTTATAGTATAGCCATTTACTGAAGAAGTAAATGTTTTTATCTCATTTCCCATTGAATCTTTTACTACAAGTTTTGCCCCAGCAATAGGATTGTTTGTATTTTTATCAAGTTTTAGTATAGATACAACAGATTCTTTTGCTTTATTGTAGAATTTAACCTCTGCAGTTCTTTGAGTATCACTAATAGTAAATGTTTCCTTTTCTGTTGATAATTCATATCCTGCAGGTGCTTCTACTTCTTCTACTGTATATGTTCCATTAGCTATATTATTAAGTTTATAAGCACTAGATGTTGATGTAAATCTTGCTACTTCAGCACCACTTGAATCTCTAACAACTAATACTGCACCCTCAACAGCTGAATTTGTATCCTTATCTAATTTTAAAATAGATACTGTAGCAGCTTCTGGTGTTGGAGTTGGTGTTGGTGCTGGCTTTGGAGCAGGAGTTGGTGCCTTTGCTTTAGTTGCTTTAACACTAACTGTATCTGAAACAGACTTAGTATAAGGTTTAATTATAACAACCGGTTGAATACTATTATTCTTTGGAGAATATTTATAAGCTTTATTAATAGTATTTGATGCTGTTATTTTTACCTTTGCTGTAGCAGAACTTCCTGCTTTAACCTTACTAGCTGGAATTTTAATTAAAAACTTTTCACTAGATTTAAATGAAGACTTTTTACTTCCATTTGTATCAGTTACGATAGTTCCACTTGGAGCACTTGATACTGATACTTTATAATTACCACTTATATTTTTAGCGTTTGCATTAACTGCTTTTGATACATAATACTTACCATCAGATGATAAAGTCATTGCACTACTACTTACACTAGCTTTTAAAGATGGTGAAACATATCCTTTAGCCTTTGCTTTTTTAGCTCCACTAACTAAACTTTTTATATGTTTTCTTAATCCATACTTATCTGAACCAGTTGATTTAAATCCCTTACCAAGATAACTTGTTCCAGTAGTATCATCTAAATACCACCAAACAGCAGCTTGTGTAATATAAATATCCTTATTTTTGTTTCCAGTAAATTTTTTATGTGGATAACCATTTTCAAGAATATAAGCCATACCAGCATTCATTTCATTTGAATAATATTCAGTAACGTTTGATGCTGTTTGCTTTTTCAAGTTTAAACAATATGCATATCCACCACCACTTATAGGTTTTATATGGAATTTTACTCCTGCAACATAACCAGTTAATAATGTTGCTTTACCTATTTTAATTGATGATGGAGCATTAGATGCTGCACTTACAGATTGAGTATCTGCAAAAATTATCAAAGCTGCCAAAACAAAAGTTGATACTAATTTAGTTATTTTTGAAATTACATTTTTCATATTTCTTCCCCCTATAAATTTGTGGCTATATTATAGCACACTTTTATATTTTTTGCAAGTTTTTCTTATATTTTTCATGTTTATATACCATCTACACGACTAATTATTATAAACCTTTTTTATAATTTTACAAGAGGATTACGAAAAAAAGAACAAATAATTATACATTTAAATTTTATTTTAAGAATAGCAAGAATTAATTAACAATAATTTATTAACTAACATATAATACTTTGATTGAAAGGAGAAAAAATGAAAAGATTTATTATTTATTTAGCAAGCGGAATAATAATTTTATTCCTTGCGTTTTTAGTTTTATTTGACTTCAATAAGGATAGCGATAAAGAAAAAGTACAAAAAGTTACTCTAGCCGAAGTAGCTCATACAATTTTTTATGCCCCTCAATATGTTGCCATTGAAAAAGGATATTTTGAAGATTATGGAATTGACATTGATTTAATACTAACAGCTGGAGCAGATAAAGTAACTGCTGCTTTATTATCTGGAGATGCTGATGTTGGTTTCTGTGGTAGTGAAGCAACAATATATGTTTACAATGGTGGTGAAAAAGATTACTTAAAAACATTTGCACAACTTACACAAAAAGATGGAACATTTTTAGTTTCTAGAAAAGAATATAAAAATTTCAAGTTGGATGATTTGAAAGGAAAAACAGTAATTGGTGGTAGAGCTGCCGGAATGCCTGAAATGACATTCGAATATGCACTAAAACAAAATGGAATTGATCCTAAAAATGATTTAAATATTGATACTTCTGTTGCATTTCCAGCAATGAGTGGAGCATTTATTGGTGGTCAAGGTGATTTTGTAACTTTATTTGAACCAACAGCTACAGAAGTTGAAAAACAAGGTTATGGTCATGTTGTTGCAAGTATTGGAGAACTAGGAGGAATAGTTCCATACACATCATACTCAGCAAGAATTAGTTATATTAATAACAATAAAGAATTAATTAAAAATTTCGATAAAGCTATTCAAAAAGGATTAGACTATGTCAAAAACCATTCTGATAAGGAAGTTGCTAAGGCTATATTAAAACAATTCCCAGATACATCTTTAAACGACTTAACTAATGCCGTTAAAAGATACAGAGAAATAGAAGCATGGGCAGAAACAACTAAATTTAGCGAAGAATCATTTAATCACTTACAAGATATAATGATTGACTATGGTGAATTACAATCAAAAGTTGATTATAGTAAGTTGATATATAATGAAAAATAAAGTTTTAAGTATTAATCACTTAAAAAAGAGTTACCATGATAAAAAAAGTGAAATTAAAGCACTTGATGATATTAACTTAGATGTATATGAAAAAGAGTTTATATCAATAGTAGGTCCAAGTGGGTGTGGAAAGTCAACAATACTTTCCATTCTTTCTATGTTAGAAGAAAAATCTGGGGGAACGTTTAGTTTAGATAAAGATGCTACAATCGGATATATGTTGCAAGAAGATTCTCTATTCTTTTGGAGAACTATTCTTGATAACTGCTTAATAGGGCTTGAGGTTACTAATAAATTAAATGAAGAAAATAAAAATTATGTTCTAAATTTACTAAAGACATATGGGTTATATGAATTTAAAGATAAATATCCATCTAGTTTATCAGGTGGAATGAGACAAAGGGTTGCTTTAATTAGAACTCTAGCAATTAAACCAGATATTCTATTACTTGATGAACCAATGTCAGCGCTAGATTACCAGTCTCGCCTTGCAATTAGTGATGATATTTATAAAATTATAAAAAACGAAGGAAAAACAGCTATAATGGTTACTCATGATATTGCAGAAGCCATAAGTATGTCCGATAGAGTTATTGTCTTAACAAAAAGACCAGCCAAGGTTAAAAAGATATATGAAATAAAATTAAGTAACAAATCTACTCCAATTAATAATAGAAAATGTAGGGAGTTTTCAACTTATTATGATACGATATGGAGGGATTTAGATGTCCACATTTAGTAAAGAACACAGAGATTACTTAAAAAAAATTAGAAATCAAAAAATTATTGTTTTCATATTTAGAATATTAATAATCAGTATATTTTTAGTTGGATGGGAACTATTATCAAAATATCATATTATAAATACATTTTTATCATCAAGTCCAAGTAATGCCATAAAAACTACGATAGATTTGTTTAGGGATGGCGTATTATTAAAACATATAGGAATAACATTGTATGAAGTTTTGGTTAGTTTTGTTATCGCAACCATTATAGGTCTAGTAGTTGCCACTATTTTATGGAGTAATAAAACGATTTCCAAAATAATCGATCCATATTTAACCATATTAAACTCACTGCCTAAAGTAGCTCTTGGACCTTTAATAATTATTTGGGTTGGGGCAAGTATAAACTCTATAATATTTATGGCACTTCTTATAAACACATTTATAACAATAATTAATATATATAATGGATTTATATCAACTAATAAAAATTACATAACACTATTAAAATCATTAAAGGCTAGTAAAAGGCAAATATTTACAAAAGTAATTTTTCCAAGTAATTATAGTGTAATAATTAATGCACTAAAGATTAACGTATCAATGAGTTTAATAGGAGTTATTATGGGAGAATTACTAGTATCTAAAAATGGTTTAGGTTACTTAATAATGTATGGTTCTCAAGTGTTTAATATTGATCTTGTTATTACAAGTGTTGTTATTCTGGGAATAATTTCATACTTAATGTATTTTTTAATAGAGAAATTAGAGATTAAAATCATTAATAAAAGAAATTAAAAGGGTGAATCAAAATGATTCATCCTTTTATTTATACGCTTCTTTATATAATTGTAATATATCTTTTTCAGTAACTTTTCTTGGGTTACCAGATGTACAAACATCACCTATAGCTTGATGAGCTAGTTTTTCTAAAGCTGACTCTGGAATACCTATTTCTTGTAACGTTTGTGGAATTCCAACACTTATAGATAACTCCTTAACAGCATCTACTACTTTATCAACTGCATCCATACCACTTAGACCTCTCATATCAAGACCCAAGGCATTACCCATATTAACAAATAAATCTGGACAAACTTTACCATTAAATCTTAATACATGTGGTAAAAGTAGGGCATTTGCAACACCGTGTGGTGTATCAAAGAAAGCTCCTAAAGAATGTGCCATAGAATGAACAATTCCAAGTCCAACATTAGAAAATCCCATTCCTGCTATATATTGACCATATCCAACCTGTTCTATTGCATAATTATCTTTTAGATTAACTGCTTTAGCTAAATTTTTATAAATAAGAGCCATAGCATTAATATGAAAAATATCAGGTATTAACCAAGCAGCTTTAGTAATATATCCTTCCATAGCATGAGTTAAGGCATCCATACCTGTAGCGGCAGCCAAAGATTTAGGCATTGATTGCATTAAATCCGGATCAATTATTGCAACAATTGGAATATCATGTGGATCAACACATACCATTTTCTTAACTCTTACCTCATCAGTTATAACATAATTAATTGTAACCTCAGCTGCAGTACCTGCTGTAGTTGGTAAAGCTATAATTGGTAATGCTTTATTTTTTGTATTAACTACACCATCTAAACTAACAACATCACTATACTCACTATTAGTCATAATGATACCAATAGCTTTAGCTGTGTCAATTACACTACCTCCACCGATTGCAATTAAAAAATCAGCCAAAGAATTTTTACAAATATTAAGTCCATCCTTTACATTAGTAACTGTTGGATTTGGTTTGACCTCATCGTAAATTTCATATTCTATATCATTTTTATCAAGTACTTCTAGCACTAATTGAGGTACCCCAGCACTTATTAGAGATTTATCTGTTACTATTAATGCTTTTCTAAAATTTCTAGATTTTATCTCATCTACTAATTTTTCTCTTGCACCTCTACCGAAGTATGATGTTTCATTTAAGATAACTCTGTTTATCATCATCTAGCCTCCCTATTCTAGATAATTATATCATATTTTTTCATAAAAAAAAGAAAAACTAATTTAGTTTGTCACTCGATTTAGAATTTAGTGACAAATCAGCCCTTCTTCCTAATTTATATGCATAATATCCTGCGGCAGCTATCATTGTAGCATTATCTGTACAATATTTCATAGATGGTATAGTAACATTTAAATTTAACTCTTTTTGCAGTTTTTCAACTTCTTCTCGTAATCCTTGATTAGCAGCTACACCACCAGCTACAATTAGATTTTTTATGTTATTATCAACTAATGCTTTTTTTGTTTTTGAGATAATTGACTCTATAGCAACATGTTGAAATGAGGCTGCCAAATCTTCCTTGTTTATTTCCTCACCATTCTGTACAAATTTATGATTTAAATTTATTACTGCACTTTTTAATCCACTAAATGAAAAATTATATGAATTATCTTGTAATGGAACTGGTAATTTATAGCTAGGTTTACCAATGTGAGCTAACTTATCGACTTTAGGTCCACCAGGGTATTCAAGATTTATAACTCTTGCTACCTTATCATAGCATTCACCAATAGCATCATCAAGGGTACCACCCAGTTTTTCAAATTTATAGTGATCTTCCATTAAAATTAATTCTGTATGTCCTCCACTTACTACTAATGCTATTAAAGGAAAAGACATTTCTTTTTCTAAACTGTTAGCATATATATGACCTGCAATGTGGTGAACTGGGATTAATGGTTTATTATAAACAAATGCTAATGTTTTAGCAGCTTCTAACCCTACTAATAAGGAACCAATCAAGCCCGGACCATAAGTTATAGCTATAGCATCTATATCATCCATTGTCATATTAGCTCTAGTCAAACATTCTTCAATTACTATTGTAATATTCTTAACATGATGACGACTAGCAATCTCTGGAACAACACCACCATAATTTTTATGAACATCTATTTGTGACGATATTACTGTGGATATATCAACTCTACCATTTTTAACAATTGAGGCACTAGTTTCATCACAACTACTTTCAATTCCTAATATATATGTATCTTTCATAACAACTATCACTTCACTTCCAAATTATTTTAACATAAAAGACTCTTTTTTTCCACATAAAGAGTCTCTTTATTTAACATCTCTTACCATAAGAATTCCATCAATCCCATTGTAATATCCTTTTCTAGTAGCTTTAGGTACAAAATCAAATTTTTTATAGAGTTTTATAGCGGGATAATTATCAATTTTTACCTCAAGTGAAATTGTTTTATCCACATTTTCTGTGACAAACTTTAAAAGTTTAGTGCCTAATCCACAATTTCTATGGATATTTTCTACCTCAATCTGATTTATTTCCACTCTTTCATAGATATCACTATAGTATATATATCCAACAACCTTATTATTTTCTATATATACATATATCTTTGCAAAAGGATTCATATTAAGTTCATTAGTTATATATTCACTATCTAAAAACGAATCATCTAGAATAGAAATATTATTTTTATTGACCTCTATTATCAATACTATAGCCTGCTTTCTTCAGCTTCAGTTAATTTCAAATATTCTGGATTAACCCCATGAGGATTTAGAGCTTTTTTTTGACAAAATTTATTAACTATTTTTAGAATATTTGGTTTATAGGAACACTTATCACCATCTAAAGCAATGTCATCTTTTGTAATGAAAACGTAATTATTATCTTTTAAATGTTCCATTAAAGTTTCTAATTTTATATGCTGTGGTTTAAGTATTTCTTCATCATCTTTATAAATTGCACCATATACATATCCTCTTCTAGCATCAATAATAGGAACCAACATTCTATCTTCTTCACAAGAACATGCCATAGCTTCCAAACTAGTAATAGGAATAATTGGTATATTAAGACTCCAAGCGTAAACTTTTGCAATAGTAAGTCCTACTCTAATTCCTGTAAAAGATCCAGGTCCATTAACGACAATAATTTTATCTATATCATTTGGTTTAAGATTATTTTCACTAAACATTTCAGCTATTTTAGGTAAAGCTAGCTTAGATAAATCCAATTGAAGATTTTCCTGAACTTCTGAATTTAATTTACCATCACAAACTATTCCAGTATATAGATAACTAGATGAAGTATCTATATAAAGTATTCTCATATAACTGCCTCACAAATTTCCTCATACTTTTTTCCATGGGGAATTAAAGTAATACTTCTTGTATTTTCATCTACTACTCTAAACTTAATATCTAATCTTTTATCTGGTAAATAATCTGTAATAGTATCACTCCATTCAATAATGGTTATACCACCTTTAGTATAATATTCTTCTATTCCTAAATCATCAACCTTGCCATCTAATCTATATACATCCATATGATACAAAGGCATTTCACCAGAATTATATTCTTTTATAATATTAAAAGTAGGAGAAGTAATATCTTCATCTATTTCTAATGATTTAGCAAAGCCTTTAGTGAAAACTGTTTTTCCACTTCCTAAATCACCTTCTAAGCATATTACCATATTTTTAAACTTTTCTGATTCAATATTTTGAGCTAGTTCTATAGTTTCATTTTCAGAATATGTTACTACTTTATAATTCATTTTTCATCACCTTTTTATATTATATCAAAAAAAAAGAGTTATACAACTCCTAATAACTATTTTATAAAAATATTTACAATATTAGATATATAATAAATATTAAATTTTACCAAAAAAAAACTTGGCTACTTCCTATTTTTGCATACACTATCGTCGGCGTAAAGTGGCTTAACTTCTGTGTTCGGGATGGGAACAGGTGTACCCCACTTGCTATCGTAACCAAGTAAAATATAGAGAAATAATTCTCTGAAAACTAAGATATTGTGTCCATCAAATTAATTAAATATGATTAAATCCTCGATCTATTAGTACTGGTCAACTCAACATATCACTATGCTTCCATCTCCAGCCTATCAACCTCGTAGTCTTCAAGGGATCTTACTACATACGTATGGGAAAATTCATCTCAAAGGGGGCTTCCCGCTTAGATGCTTTCAGCGGTTATCCTTTCCAAACATAGCTACTCTGCACTGCAACTGGCGTTACAACAGATACACCAGAGGTTTGTCCATCCCGGTCCTCTCGTACTAAGGATAGCTCTCTTCAATTTTCCTACGCC
>CAKOXO010000003.1 GCA_934130165.1 uncultured Bacilli bacterium
AATCGCCACATCCATGATTGCTCCTGTAGATCCAATTAATAATTCCGGCAAAATAATATCTTCAATAGGAACAGTCAGAAATGATAATTCATTGAAATTTATCCCCTTATATCCTGTAAAATTTATAATAATTACAATTGAAAAGAGCATTACTAATGTTGATATAATTACAGAAATAATTGCTGATAATGTTTTTTTGTTAAAACCACTTGCTAATATCAAAGAAATAATAGAAAAAATAATCATTTCTATTACACATAAAAATAATAAATTAGCACCTTTAAAATACAATGATAAACCAATATAGAAAATTACTAAATTCAAAACAACACTTAATACAGACAACAGTCCTTTATAAGAACCAACTATATAAAGTAAATTCAAAAATATGACAATCATTAAAGTTAGATAGAAATCTCTTTTTAATTCAATACCACTTGCATCTGTTATTATTTTGTCATTAATTTTATATTTATCTGTAATAACAGATGAATAAGATTCATCGTATGAGATGGTTTTTTCTTTTCCTTTCTGGTTACCATTGGTTATTATACCAGTTATCTCTCTTGTATAGTATTTTTCTTTTAATCCTAATGAATTTTGAGATGTTTCTTCATTAGTTGTGTCAATTTTTGTGATTTTAATAATTTGATTAGAATATAAGAAATCATCATTATAAACAAAAATCAGAGAAATTATAGATACCATAAATATTACAATAAAAATTATTTTTTTTGTATTAGACATTTTATCACTTCCAATTTATATTGTACCAAATTTCTGACGAAAAGTCTTTGGCTTTAAGTGAATTTTCATTTACAAAAAAAGCACTTGAGTTTAGTATATATGTCATTCAAAACAAAAAACAAATCAAGTGCTGCTATTAAATATTATTATTTAGTTAATTTTAATAAAAATTTTAGTAATGTTTTACTCTCCCAAACTAATATTCCATCTAGACTTCCTAAAATTATTTCTAAACAGGATATAATTAATTTCTTAAATATTCTTAATAATCCTAGTCATTTTCTCTTGCTATTACCTTCTCCAAAAACTAAAACTAAAAATTTTATTATGAGCAAAGCATTTATAACTTTTACTGGTATTGAACAAAATCATAAAAGAAGAAAACTTCTAAATAAAACTACATTTCTAACTACCAGTTCTAATCCTTGGTCTGAATTTATGGACTTTATATGCAAAATATATGATTTTTCAAAATATAAGAACATTAAAGTATTAAGTGATGCAGGTACTTGGATTGTTAATGGAATTTCTAATTTAAAACTATATCCCGAAAATGAAATAATGCATTGTCTATGTGAATTTTATGTAAAACAAAAAATTAATAGGATTACTAAAGATAAAAATCAAGTCAGATTATTAATTGATTATATAAATAATAATAACAAAAAAAAATTTGTCTCATTAATTCAAAATATAATGAAAGACAAAGATGAATAAAGAAAAAGAACAATCGAAGGATATAAAAACTATCTTATAAAATACTGGAAAGCATTCAAAAATATGTTGGATAGTAAAGTTCGTTCTTCTATGTAATCACATATCTCACATAATGTTGCAAAATGTTTTTCATATGAACTAAAGGCTTATTCCAAAAGGAAAATTCAAAAACTAATAAAATTGCAAGAGTATAAATCAAATGGAATAAATATATTAGGACTATATTTAAAATTTTACAAAAATCATGAAAAAGTAACATTGAGAAAAGAAAAATTAAATTTTGATATATTTAACTCCTCTTTTTCCAATGTACTAATGTTATATTCTGAAGATAACCTTACAAGACTAGCCCTAAGAGGATTAGCTTGCTAATATTCAATCCAGTCAATAAAATTTTACACTATCTTCTTTATGCATATTTACACCAAATATGAATATCATTAATTAGGTATCGCTTTAGGGTGGTACAATATTAAATGTTGATCCAGGTTCATATGATGCAAAAATTGGTAGATTACGATTTAAGCTTTCTTGAGAATAATTTTGATAATTATTAGGATCATAATCTGGTCTACTACCCATTGCTAAAATTTCCCCAGTTTTAGGATTCATAACCATAGCTAAGGCCATATCCGGTGCAAACATATCTACAATGTTATCTAATTCTCTTTCAACTGATTGTTGAATTCTTAAGTCTATAGTTAATTGTATATTCATACCATTAACTGGTTCTACATATACATCAGATAAATTTAACTGGTTACCCTTGGCATCCGAAAAATATTTTATAGCACCACTTGTTCCTGTTAGAACTTTATCATATTGTAACTCTAACCCTGAAAGACCTTGATTATCAATTCCAACATACCCTAATGAGTTTGACAATAAATTACCATATGGATAAGATCTCTTTGATTCTTTTACTAAATATACTCCATCCATTTCTAACGAATTTATTTTATCAGCTATTTCAAATGACAATCTTCTACCTTCTGGATGGACTCTTTCAATTGAAGTTTTTTTGTAGACATGTTTATCCATTTCCTTTTTAGTAACCCCTAGTATTTTAGCAAGAGATTCTGAAGTCTTTTTTTTATTTTTTATTTGATTTGGAACTAAAACTAGACTAGTAGTTGTAACATTGTCAGCTAAAACCTCACCATTTCTATCTAAAATTTTGCCTCTATCTGCAGCAACTTCTAAATCTCTACTCCATAAATCATCAGCTAATGATTTCAATTTTTTATAATCAAAAACTTGAATTTTAAATACTCTAAATATAATGGATATAAATAATATCACTACTATTATTAATACAATTTTTATTCGTTTATCAATTTTCTTAAAAAACATAAGCCACCTCTAATAGTAATTATGTTTTTATTATAAAAAAAAGAACCTTATTCAAGATTCTACTTGCATTTATAGCCTTGTTTTTCTACAGTTGTTTTGACATTTTTATAACTATTAACATCATTAGATATAGACATTATTTTTTGAAAATTATTATTACTTGTTGTAAAAGTCATTACAAATCCCTTATCAGTTGTTTCATACTTTGGATTAATACCATATTTTTTCTCATATGAACTATATTGTTCTTTAAACTTTTTAATAAATTGATCTTTATAACTTACATACTTATCATCAAGTACCACCTCAAATCTAGCATCTGCTTTTTCAGCTTTATCCATTTTAAAACTAAAATCGATACTAGTTTTAATAGTTACTACACTTTGTTTTAATTCTTGAGTACATGTTAATTTTTTATTACCTGTTACAAAGAATATCAAGATAGCTACTACTGCAGCAACAATAGCTACACCACTAGTTATAGCAACCTTTTTATTATTTACAGCTTTCTTTGTTTCTTTTTTGTTAGTACTGCTTTCTACTTTTTTTACAGTTTTTGTCTTTTTTTCTTCATCCTTGTTGGTATTATTTACTTCCTTTTTTTCATCTTTTGTATTTTTTCCCATTCTACTCACTCCTAATAATAATATTTACATTATAAAGGTTAACATAAATTTATGTAAATGGCAATAAAAAAGAATTAAGTTAATTAATTCAATTTGAGAACTATCTTATCCAATCGTTGACCTCTCTCCTCCTTATAAACAAAAAGAACTATTAAAGTTCTTCTTTGTGAAATAAACTTAGAGCTTTTTCATATTCACTACCATCAACTATTTCGTAATATTCTTCTCCATTATTTATTATTTCCTTTGCAATAATCAAATCTTTAGGATTTGAAACTTTAGCAAAAACATTATATATTTTTGAATCGGTCATAGCAGTATCATATAAAAAATAGTCTTCTCCATTAAATTCTTGTAACTGAACTTGCTTTTCTTCCATCTTACTTACCTATTCCTTTATCAGTTGTTTTTTCTTTGTCATTAACCTGACTTTTATAATATGCATCTTTACAGATATCTTTTTCATTTTCCAATTCTTTACCATATACATCTTCTGCTGTTTTTTCATTTGTTGTTCCCTTTAAACCTATATATGCTTCTTCTCTACTCATTCCATTTTCTACAGCTGTTTCAAATAAAGTTTCTGCGGCTGCTTTATATTCATTCTCTGTTTCATAGTAAGCATTTCCTATTCCAATAATAGGACCAGATACTGAATCATCTCTAAAATTAAAGTCAGGTGTTTTCTCATTAAACTCATCTACTATTTCTGCTCTACCTTGATTAATTTCATAAAGATTTTTTGCTTTTACAGTAAGTGCAGACGCTGCTATTGCGATTGCAACTGCTGCTACAGTACCATATCTTTTTACCTTTTTTACTATATTCTTCTTTTCTATATCAAATTCATCTTGTTTTCTTTGTTGTTCTTGATCACGCATTTTCATTTCTCTACTATGATCATTTACCATTTTCATACTATCTGCTACTTTTAATTCTTTTTCTTCCATAAAGCACTCCTCCTAACTTTAGGATAATTCATTTTGTTTTAAATGTCAATTTTATATAAAATATTATGTAAAGGCTATGTAAAATCATTAATGTTTTTATATTCTCTAAAAACTACTAACATTTCTAAGCCTATTATTTTTGCATTTTCATATTTTGTATAGTTATCTACTATAATTTTTTCAAAATTATCTATATCAATATACTTATAACAAAAATTGCCAATTAATTCTTCTTCAGTGTAATTAGTGTTATTTATATTTGGACGAGAGTCAGTATATATTACAAAGTAATAAATTCTAGAATTATAATTATCTCCTTTTTTAGGATAATCCTTATAGAATTCTTCCTTCAATAAAAACGGAGAAACATCACATACATCTATTTCTATACCAGTTTCTTCTTTTACCTCTCTTTTCAAACAATCAAGTAAATCTTCATTTTTTTCTAAGTGACCTCCAATAAATTGATAACAATTATAACTATAACCAACTAACATTTCATTCTTACTATTTATCATTAAAATTTTTATTCTGGTTTCCACTTTATTTATTTCTTCACTTTTTAATTTATCTTTATTTATTTTTATATATTTCATTTTTATCACACTCTCATATTCCATATGTTAACAAAGATAGAACTAATATGTCAAACAAAATAAAAAGTAGATTTCTCTACTTTTTCATATACTCATCAATTTTTATTTTTGCATCAGAAACACTTGTCTCATTAGGAATCATAACATAAAGATTTCTGTTTCCCATACTATATGTTTTTTGCATACTTCCACTTCCATCTAGACTGATAGAAGAAATGTCCCAATTGATTTTTTTATCTATTTGTAATTTAAATAAATTTGTTAACTCTTCATATGACATACTAGTTTCAAATGTTCCGTCTAGTGAAGATAAAATATCCTTATATTTTGTTATATTAGATACATCTGCTAGTTTATTAATCATCGCTGTTATTATTGCTTGTTGATTCTCACCTCTGTGCCTATCTCCAGTAGAATATGCATGTCTTTCTCTAGCAAAGGCTAAAGCTTCTTCACCATTCATATGATTCATACCCTCTGTAATTGTTATATTTTTATTAACATATGAGGTGAATGTCCTGTCAGAATAAACATCTATACCACCAATAAGATCAATACTTTTTGTTAATGTAGAAAAGTTAAGTCTTAAATAATAATCAATATCTTCATCAAGTAAATCCTCTAAAGTATTAACACTCATATCTATTCCATATATTCCAGCATGAGTTAATTTATCCTTAACTCCTGTAGTACCATGTAATTGTACATAATAATCTCTTGGAATAGATACTAATAGAACTTTTTCTGTAGTTGGATTTACAACAGCAATAATATTAACATCACTTCTTGAGACACTACTAATATTTCCATATGTATCAATACCACTTATATACATTACAAATGGTTCTGATACATCTTTAGTTTTTTTCTTATTACTTTTCTTTACAATTATCTTATAAGTTTTTATTATTTTTGTATTAGTTAGACTATCATACTCTTCTTTTAATAAATTATAATATTCCTTTTCTAAAACTATTGCAGATTTATCATCACTTACAACTGATGTTGCAAAATTTCCTATATCACTATAAGATACTTCATTATATTTAATATCTTTTTTTATTCTTTTTTTTGCTTTGTTATAATAATCATCTGTTTTTAAATAGCCAATATTTTTATTATTTAAATCCCCTATTTTAGAATAGCCACTACTTTTATTTACAACTACTGCATAGTTTTTAATTTCATATCCCTTAGATAAAATACTATTCATAAAATTATAGGTAGCATTTATATAGGTAAGTCCGTAAATAAGTCCAGCAATTAAGATTAGTGAAAATAGTGAAAATACTACTCTACTAAATAGACCTGTTTTTTTTCTTATTAGTTTAAAATCAAGTCCAAATACAAATAGTAGTAAAACCCCACCTATTGCTAAAAAATATTTAATAGGTATCAAATTTAGTCTATAAATCATAAACATTAATATCAAAAATGTAGTTGTCAAAACAAAAGCAATCAATTTTGATAATTTCTTCATAAACTCACTTCCTTATAAGGATTATAGCACAATCCTTTATTTATTTGATACTTCTATTATTTTTTCTTTAGCTTGGTTTACACTATCAATATTGGGATACATTACCCAATCTATTAAATTAGTCATATGAACATAGTCATGAGTATCGTCTCCATCTAATACTTGACTTTCTATCTCCCAATTAGGGTTATTAATAGTTTCCTTTATTAAATTCTTAGTAACTTTTTTGGGAATATTTGTCTCATATAAATTACCAACCGATGTTAGTATCTTATTATAGTTAGTAATTGTGTTTATACTTTTCATACTGTCAAATATATCTACTACTATATTTTGACAATTAATCTGTCTTTGTCTATCACTACCTGGGAAAGCTTTTCTTTCTCTAGCTATTGTTAATGTCTCTATCCCATTAAGATGTTGGCAGCCTTTTTTTACATGTAGCCTTCTACCTTGACTATCATTATAACTATTTAAAATCATTGCATGTGTAGTTGTATATTCATGTTCAGAACAATAATTAATACCTCCTACTTCATCTACCAAAGATACTAGTGAATTTGTTTTAATACTTAAATAGTAATCTATTTTTATACCAAATAATTTTTCTACTGATCTTACATTAGTATCAATACCTAATGCCCCCATATAACTTAAAGTATCTTTTTTACCATTGTAACCATCTACTTCGATATAATAATCTCTTGGAATTGAGGTAAGTAGAATTTTCCTACTTTTAGTATTAATAGTAATAAGCATATTTAAATCCATATTAGTATTAGTAAAATCAAGTCCTCCAACAAATATATTAATTACATCATCTTTAGAAGTTTGTTTTAACCTCATTTTACTAGTAACACTAAATTTATATAAGACTTTGTAATTATCTTTTGACAAATTCTTATCTATATCAAAAAGCAAATTGTATGCTCCCTCACTAATAAGGACAACTTTTGTATCATCAACTGATAAATCACTAAACATTAAACTTATATCACTATAACCATTTTTATTAATTCGAACTTTGTTATTTAACTTGGTTATTGCTTTATCTATATTAGCTTCACTTTCATAATAACTAATAGTTTTAGCTTTTAAATCACTAATTTTTTTGTAGTTGGAATCTTTTTTACAGACAACATAATATGTAGTTTTATAAGTATTAGGTGCATTTTCAAATGATTTATCAAAGAAATTATTGGTACTACTTAAATAAAAAATGAAAATACTACTTAAGATAAATAATAAAACTAATATTACTATTCCAACTATCTTTAGGGCTTTATCTTTATTTATTAAAATTATTCCTAAAAGATTAACAAGAATAATTATAATTATAGCAATACTTAAATACCCTCCTGGTAAAATACCTAGTTTTACTATAAAAATTATTAGTAAAATACTAATTATTACACTTATTAAACTAATTATGTTTAATTTGTTTTTCATCATGCCTATCACTTCCTATCTTTAATAATAAAATACCTAGTAAACTACCCATACTATCTATAAAGACATCTAATACTTGAGCAGTTCTACCAAAAACAAATAATTGGTGTACTTCATCAAAAAATGCATAAATAATACAAAGGCTAATCGATATAAGTAACTTTCTTTTTAAATTAGTTTGTAAAAAAAGCAAATATATAATTATTCCTAGTAAGAAATAAATACTAAAATGAGCTAATTTTCTAACAGGATAATTCAATTTATTAATAATTAATTCTTCATTCACATTAGATTTTGTTACTTTTTCATAGATAGTAACAAAATATTTTATTAACCACTTACTAGTACCATTAGACTCTATAGTATTTCTACTAGAAAAATAAAAGATAGTAATCATACATACTATTGTTAAAATTATATAGAGAATAATCCTTTTTTTCATAGGTAATGACTCCTTTCCTTTACTAGCTTTTAATATCTTTAAATATTTTTTTCACGTGTTTTATCTCATTAGTTTTAATAAACACTATAGTCATTATTAATATGGATAATATTAAAGAAACTACTCCTTTGATCAATAGACCTAGAATACCATTAATACTAATAAGTATAACTATCTTTTGTACTATTAAATATGTTAGGACAACTACTAATGTATATTTTATAAATCTATACAAATAATCAATTATATTTTCCTTAAAATAATATTTATATAATACATATGGCTCTATCCATAAAGAAGTTGTCACTGTAGAAATTATAGTACCCATAAAAATACCTAAAACTCCGTACTTTATTCCGAGTATTATTGATGCTACTAAATTAATAATAGATTCAATGATGGGTTTATATCTATCTTGCCAAAATAGTCCTAGGGCATCTTTAAAAGTAAGACATGTTTTTCTAATTCCTTTTAAGTAAAAACATACTGTTATTACTAGCACAACATCAAAATCAAATAAATATTTTTTTCCTAGCCAAATTTCAATAAATGGATTAAATAATATTAATAGACATACAGTTATTACTCCATAAATTAAATAATTTAGAAAGAAAGTTGTATTAAATGTTTCCTTAACTTTTTTAGAATTTGTACATGCTCCTAGGTTACCAACACTAGCAGTAATAGCATTGAAAAATTGAGCAGTTATTGTATCTAGTGCTGAGGTAATTAAATAATAATTTGAATACATTCCAACTGCTATTAATCCAACTAATTTTGATATTAATATATTATCTGTTGAATTAACTACTACTCCACCTATTTTATGAAAAAGCATTGCTCTAACATTTTTGGATATAGTATTTAACTCCTTCTTATCAAGTTTTTTTATGTTTTTATCCTTCAAATAAGGATACATTTTATAAGCTTTTATTGAAATACAAATATTTTCTAACCAAGTAAATACTACTTGAGTTATTAAATATAAAATATAGTTATGAGTTAAAAATAAAACTATTATTTGAAAAACATTTAGTAAAAAATAAAATACATATCTATAAATTGTTGCAATATATCTTTTTTGATCACAAATTATTAATGATCTCTTATATGAATAAAAATAAGAAATTGCTGTATTTAATACAAACAGTATATATATAAAATCAAGATGAGATATACTTGGAACTTCACTTATTAAATATCTATAAAAAGGGATAAATAAAATTCCAATTATTAAAACTACTCCACCTATAATATTGTAAGCTTTCCTATATAGATCCATTAGGCTTTTTACTTTTTCATTATCACCATCAGCAAGTGGTTTATATAGACTATATACTAATGCTGAACCTACACCAAGTTCTACTAGTGAAAGCATCGTTAATAAGTTAGTAAATAAACCATTTAATCCCAGGTATTCATCGCTTAAAAATTTAACGAATATAATTCTAGCAATAAAACTTATTATTAAACCAAAGGCCTGTCCAATTAAAGCTACAACTAAATTTTTGGCGCTACTTTTGCTTCGCATAATGCCACTTCCTTATTTAATATCTTCCCAAAATATAATAAAAATACATTAGCAGTTATTTTATATAAAAATGATTCAGAAAAACCATATAACATTAATAATATTATAATTATTAATAGCATAAATTCTTTATCATTATATAATTTGTTTATAGTTTTAAAGAATAGGAAATATATCCATATCCACATAATAATACCATATCTTAAAAGTATATTAATATATGAACTATCTAGTAAATACATATTGTTTGTAATAATATTATTTCCAAATAATGAAATATGATATTGAGTTAAAAAATACTTATTAAATGTAAATCTATAGGATAAAACTCTATTTATTTTAACAGCTAATAAATTACCATTACTAGTTAAAATTGTCAAAAGAAGAGTTAATAAAGTCATTATTAAAAATAAATTACTTGTACAAATTTTTACTAACTTATTCTCTATAATTTTGCTTTTTGTTTTTTTATTTATATATATAAAACTTATTGCTAAAATCACTATCAATACACTTGTTCTACTATCAACAAACATAAATAAAAATGTAATAATAATTAATATGACAAAACTATAATACATATTGAATTTTCCTTTGCTTAAATAAATACAATCTAAACAAATCATCATTAAATACATTCCTATTTTATTTGGATGCTTAAACCCAAAAGCTTTTCTTAATACCCCATTTCGATATACTGGAATATTTACAGTCATATTAAATGAATACAAAAGCATAACTAATAAAACTAATAAAAGTTTAATATAGAAATCAACTTTAACACATTCACTAAAATTAATATCTTTAAAACAAATTAAAAATAAAACTAATTTTAATATATTGCTATCCTTTGAAACATATGTAACTACAACTGATAAAAAGATAAAGATAATTGAATATATGAACGACTTTAAACTATAATTTTTACTTTGAATTAAAAATACAACAAATAATATTAAAATAGCTAAATAGTCAAAATACTTCAAATAACTAGCTATATACTTTACTTGTGTAAGCATTTCAGATGAAACTACTAGAAAGTATGAAAAATAAAATAATATATTTGTTAGTTTTTGTTTTTTTATCGTCATAAATAATCACCACCACTCTATTTATTATTATAAACTTTTAAAAGGTCATCAGCACATTTTTTTATATCATAACCATTATTTATTGCATTTTTATAAAAGTTTTTTCTACAATCATTAATATTGATACTATCACTCCAAAATTTTGCACCTTTATTTAATGGTACAAATTTGATTAATTCACTAATTTTTGCTATTTGAGGAACTCCAGTAGAAACTAGTGTTGGTAATCCTGAAGTTTGTGATTCCACACTAACAATTCCTAATCCTTCATGGAATGATGGTAGTATTAAACAATCCATAGCATTATAGTAATTATATACATCTTTCTTATTTTCTAAAAACAATACTTTATTTTGCAAACCGTACTCATTTACTTTGATATCTAATTGTTCTCTTAATACTCCGGTTCCTATAATTAATAAAGTACTATTTTTATTTTTTTTATTATATTCATTAAACGTTTCAAGTAAAAATAAAGGATTCTTTTCTGAACTTAATCTTCCAACATAGCCAATAACTGTTTGATTTTCTAATTTGTATTTTTTTCTAATCTCATTTCTTAATTTTTCACTATATTTAAACTTATCAATATTTATACCATTTTTAATAATTCTATATTTTCTCTCTTTAATTATTTTTCTTGAAAACATATGAATTGCAGCTTCTTTAGAACAAGCAATATAATCAGTAGCTACATAATCAAATAGTTTTTTAAATATATTTTGGCAAATATATTTTATTTTTTTATTAGAAAGATTTTTACTGGAATGTGAATGAATAATTATTTTTTTAATACCTGCTATTTTAGCCGAAATACATTCTATAACCCTTGAAACATAGTCACCATTAATATGAATAACATCATAATTTCCCTGTTTCATTATTTTATATTCACTATAAATTCTTTTTAATATATTTTTAGATTTTCCTACAGTATATATATTTACATCTAAATCTTTCACATAAATATCATTTTCAATAGAAAGTGTTAATATATCAACATCAACTTCATTATTAAAATTAACAATAAAATCCGATAAAATCTTACTTATTCCTCCAGCTGTTATTTTAGGATTAAATATTAAAACTTTCACCTTTTTCACATTACCACCACACTTTACTATTCTATTTCTGTATAATGATGATTTTTATCATCTGGTTCCGTCATATAATCACCATATAACCTAGTTAATACATAATCATAATTTTTTGGACCAATTAATTTTTTTCCTTCAAAATCATACAAATCTGTATCTTCATATATTTTTTTTGGAAACATCTCTCTAAATTTATATGCTCCCATAAAATTAACAACATATTTAGAATTATCAAAATCATATTTTTTTAAATTAATATCAATTTTTTCTAAACACTTGTGATTATTTAATAATTTCTCAAAATTAATGATTTTTCCTAAAAACATTAATATTTTTTCATGAAATGGTCTTCCCTTTATTCTTTGATTTGTTATAGTTGAAAATTGAGAATATTTTAATAAAAGTCTACAATATAAAAGCTTTAGCATGTGTATCTTTCTTAAAATTAAGTTGTTTGGCATACCATCTAGTGGGAATATATCAATCCAAGCATTTTGTATTCTTTCTATTTTTGCAGTTTTATTTATAAGTTTAATTTTTGTATTCTCAACCTTTGCTACATAATTTGATATATAATTTTTTTCATTCTTATGTTCTTTAAAATTATCGATTTTTAGGTTTTTATTTAATAATTTAGGTGCTATTGATAAAAATTTTTCATAATCAGATCTTTTCATTCCAATATCTATATCATCATCCCAAGGAATAAATCCTTTATGTCTGACAGCCCCTAGCAATGAACCTCCCATTAAATAATAAGTGATATCATTTTCGTTACATATTTTTACTATTTCATCTAGCATTTTTAATTCTTCCAGCTGTAATTTTCTTAATTTATCCATACTAATTTTCACCTACTCTCATTCCAATAAACCTTGCTGCCATATCAAACGGATATCTAATTAATAAATCAATTCTTTTATCTTTCAATATTCTTTTTAAGACATATTTAGCCATTCCACCACCACTAGAGGTTGTACCAAAATTATTAATAAATGTATTTTCTTTGAAAAATCTACCAGTTAATTTATATCGATCATATAATTCTTTAAGTGTAAAATTATGAGAATGATATACTACTGAATTAGCACAATATTTTATTTTCTTATCATTCATTATTAACTTGTAAGCATAATACATATCTTCATTAGTTGGTAAATTTTTATTATCATAGCCATTTAATTTTTTAAATGTTTCTACATCAATTGCACTAGAAGCGTCTGAAAAGAAGAATGTATTTAATCCCATTTTATCTATATCCTTCTTTGACTTTACGAAAGATTTTGCTGGATAATTTTTCTCTCTAGTATACTTTTCAATATTATCGTATTTTGTAATTTGTCTGCTATATGCTGCACTTACTTTTTTACTTATTATATCTTTGGTTAAATTATATAACCATTCTTTACTTTCAATAACAACATCCTGTGTTATAAATGCTATAATATCAGCCTTTGATTCATATACTGCATTTTCACGGGTTAAACTATGAGAAAATTCACTTTTACTAATTTTTTTATATGGTACTTTTAATTCATTTAAAACTTCTTCACTACCATCATTAGTATCTGTTAAAATAAATTTTAATTCATTTATTACTACATTTTCTTGCATCATAACTTGATTATATATTTTTTCTATATAATCTCTACCATTATATAATGGACATATAACATCTATTTTCATAGTCTACCTCCTAATTTAATAAAAGACCATACATTCTGCTGGGCATAATATATAGTCTTTTATTTTATTGATTAATTTTTACCCCATTAATTTTTATTCTTTTATCCTTTTTTATTTTGCTCCTCTTCCTGAGAAAACTTCCGTTATTGTTTTAAATATACATTTTATATCTAATAGTAATGATTGATGTCTCACATAATAATATTCTAAATTTAATCTATCAACATATGTAGTAGCACTTCTACCATTACATGCCCACCAACCTGTTATACCTGGTTTAACACTTTCATAAATATCATGGTTTCCATCAAATGAATCTAGTTCACCTTCTACAAGTGGTCTAGGTCCTATCATAGACATATCCCCTTTTAGTACATTTATAAACTGTGGAAACTCATCTAGTGAAGTTTTTCTAATAATCTTACCGATTTTAGTAATCCTTGGATCATTAGATAATTTTTGATATTTCTTCCATTCTTCTCTTGCTACCTTATCCATCTCTAATGTTTTTTCTAACATTTTATCAGCATTAGGAACCATAGATCTGAATTTATAAATTCTAAATACTTTCCCATCTTTTCCAATTCTTTCTTGAGAGTAGAAAATTGAATGTGTATCTCCTGATAATAATGTAGCAATTTTTATAACAACTGTTATAGGTAATAAAAACAGACAAGCTATTAAAGCAACCATAATATCAAAGATTCTCTTTACTCCATAATATAAATATTTTTCCTGACTTTGTTCTTTTACAACTGGTCTTTCCATTGCAATTATAACATTTCCAGCTTGATTCATCATAACCAAATCCCCCTTTTAGTTAAGTTGCTCCATATTATAACATAAAATGTGAAATTTGTAAAGAAAAACAGGAAAATTATCTCTCCTGTTTTTCGCAATCAGATGCAAGCTTTAAAGATGCAAATATAAATAAAGTTGTTATTATAAAAAATATAGTTAGAATTAATTTTAACATAATGTGTTCTCCAATCTTTATAAAACGATTATATCATTTATATAATCAAAGATAAAGTTTTTAGTACAAAAAATTATCTTTTTCTATTTAATTACATCTACCTTCTTTATAAGAACTATTTCCCATAAAGCAATATTCATAGTTTTTATCATCATACTCAAAATTTATATATGCATAAACTAGTCCATTTTCAATATAATACCAGCTTCCTTTAGTAGCATATAATTCATTATCATAATCTCCTGTTGCATTAATTGTTGTAATATCTATACCATTTTTATCATCAACTGCTTGAGTTTGGATATTTTTTCCATAAATTAATAATTTATTGTAGAGATTTAGGGCATAATCATTTATATTCTGAATATTTAGATTTTGATTATTTTTTGCTACTTTTTGATATTTACTAATTACATCAAGTGAATAGTAATATAGTGTTTTCAAGTCTTTTTTATCATCATTTTTATAGACTAAATCAAGTTCTGTTATTTTAGTCTTTAATGTTTTGTTATTAATTATTACTTTCTTATTAACTCCATACTCGGTTAATTTATCATTAATTAAATTAATCATGTTATCAAAACTAGAAAAATCCCCATAACTAGTTATAGTAATAAAATTAGTATTAGTAAATAAACTTTTATTATTCAAGTTTTCCATTATAGATTGAATTGCTTCATTCAAGTCATTTTTTTCAATCCCCTTATTGTAAAGAGAATCAACACTTTGATCATTCAAATATAATATATTACTTACAACTAAGTCATTGTTAAGTAATAGTATAAAATTAGCATCACAGTCTATTTCTACTGCTGTATTATAATTTTCTAAATCTAAGCTATTATTACCACCTAATTTAGTCGCGTACTTATTAAATGTCTTATAAACACCAAAAATTGATATTCCAATTATTACTAATATTATAAACAAAATAACTATTATTTTATTTTTTTTCTTCATTTTATCACCCCTCAAACTTTTTATTTAAAGTTAAGGTTATTTCCATGCCATCAGTTATAGGAGTATTTTCTAAAACACTTTGACTAATTACATAGCCACTACCTTCTAATTTTACCTTTAGTCCTAACAACTTTAATAAATCATTTGCTTCTTTACTAGATAGACCAACTACATTTGGAACAGTATAACTAGAATCATTAGTAATTAAATATATTGTATCTTTATTAGTTACTTTTTCATTTTTTGCAGGATATTGTTTTATAACTTTAGTTCCATTACCTATTATTTTATAATTCATACCATTATTAGTTAATGTCGTTTTTACTGTATCAGTAGTCTTATTAATAAATGATGGAAGTTTATATAAAGAGACATTGTCAGAAGCACTTTGTACCTCAGTTCCTAAGTATTTTCCAATATTATTTACTACATCTTTAACTGCATCACTAATTGGTTTTTGCAATCCCATAGGTGGTCTTTTTATTGAAGCATAAATAATTATTTTAGGATTACTTTTTGGATATACTCCTGCGAAAGATGAAATTACTTCTTGTTTTCCAGATAAATATCCCCCACTTTTTTCATCTGCAATTTGAGCTGTTCCTGTTTTTCCTATTAACTCACCGCTATCTATTCTGTAATTACTTCCGGTATTACCTATTCCATTTACAGTATCATCCATTAACTGTAACATTTTATTTACTGTATTAGTTGAAGCTACACGTTCTATTTCTTCTTTTTTTCCTTTGTATACAACCTCTTTAGTATCTGGATTTACAATTTTTTCTACAAGATATGGTTTTACTAACATACCATCATTCGTTAGAGGTGTTAGTGCTTGGATATTTTGAAGCGGCGTTGTTGTAATTCCCTGTCCAAATCCAGCATTATATATTTCTGTTTCATATTTAAAATTTAATTTACCAGAAACCTCATTTGGTAAGGATATACCTGTTTTACTACCAAATCCTAATTTTCTAAAATATTGGCGTAACATTGCAGCATTCATATGTCTATTAATAATATTAATAACTCCCACGTTACTTGATAATGCATATCCCTTATCATAGGAAATTGTTCCCCATCCATTTCTATTCCAATCTCCTATTTCTGTACCATCATCAGTAGTATATACTCCTGATTTATATGTTTCATTACCATCATAAACACCATTTTCCATAGCTGCCATATAGGTAAATGTTTTCATAGTAGATCCAGGTTCATAAGCTAGTGCTACCGTATTATCAATATAGTTTTCAATATTTCTAATATTAGGATCAAAAGATGGAGAAGTTGACATTCCTAAAATTGCACCAGTTTTAGCATCAGCAATAACCATAGTAAACCAATCAAATGTATAGTTAGCTGCAGCATTATTTAATGCCTGTTCTATAAAAAACTGAATATTACTATCAACTGTTAAATATATATCTTTACCCTCAACTGCATCTTCTCTTACCTCGTTAGAGTCAGCAATCTTATAACCTCTTAAATCCTTTTGATATGTTACATATCCATCTTTTCCTTTAAGGATTTTATCATAATAAAGCTCTATTCCCATCTCTCCAGAAATAGTATCACTTTCTTCATTTTCTTGTTTTGCATATCCTAGAGTATACGATAAAAACTGCCCTTTAGGATAATATCTTTTATAACTTTCAATAAAATCAATTCCAGGAAGATTTAATTCTTCTATTTTTTGTTTTGTTAATTCTGATAAACCTTTCCCTTTACTACCAAATTCTGTTTGATATACTCCCTCTTTATTTAAATATTTTAAAATATCTTCTTCACTCATTTCTAGAAGTGGAGCTAATTCTTTTGCTGTTTTTTCTTTATCTACTACATGCTGAGGATTTTTTTTATCTTCGGTTCGTTTTTCTGATAAATATGCAATTATTTTATATGATGATACATTAATTGCTAAAGCTTCATTATCTTTTGAGTATATTGTTCCTCTTTTTGCTTTTATTACATCTGTTTTAGTAGTTCTTTTACTAGCTAATTTTTGCAAGTTTATTCCATCTATAGTAGTTGATGTTGATAATTGTAAAACTCTCAAAATCATTAAGACAAATAAAAAAAGAGAAAGAAGAATTATTATTTTACTGTACTTTATATTATTACGAGTTTTCTTCTTTCTCTTCATTTCTATCACACCTTATTAATTATCTTGAGCTACTGTTTTAATGTTGTTATTATTATAACTCAATCCTTGCTCTTCTGCAACCTCTTGAATCTTAGTAAGGGATGCTAATTCATCTATAGTCATAGCTAAACCTTCATTAGTTTTTTCTTGTACTTCTATCTTCTTTTTTTCTTGTTCCACCTCAAAATTAACTTTTGCTAAAGTAGCTTTAGAAAATACTATAGAAATTGGTGATGCTAGTAACAAAAAGACAGCACTAGTATATAAAAATCTCTCAAACTTAGACATTTTCACTTGTTTTTTAACTTTTTTTCTTGCCATATTAACATCTCCTTATTTTACTCTTTCTATAACTCGAAGTTTTGCACTTCTTGCTCTTGGATTTTTTTCTAATTCATCCTCGCTAGGTACTATTGCTTTTGTACTAACTAATTTAAAGTCTGGCAAATATTCTTTTGGAATATTAGGTAGGCCTTGTACTTTTTTGTCAATACTAGTTTTTTCTTTAAAGTATCTTTTTACTATTCTATCTTCTAATGAATGGAATGTAATAACTGATACTCTTCCACCTACTTTAATTAAATCTAAAGCTTGGCTTAGCGAGTTTTCTATAATATCAAGTTCATTATTAACTTCTATTCTAATTGCTTGAAATATTTGTCTTGCTGGGTGTTTATCTATTCTAAATTTCATAGGTACAGCTGTTTTAATTACTTCTACAAGTTCTAATGTAGTTTCTATATTTTTCTTTTCTCTGTACTCTACAATCTTTTTAGCTATATTATTAGCAAACTTGCTTTCTCCATACCTTTTAAAAATATTAGCAAGTTCCTCTTTTTTATAGGTATTTACTACATCATAGGCTGAAAAATCTTTACTTTGATCCATTCTCATATCAAGTTTTGCATCCTGATGATAGCTAAAACCTCTTTCTTTATTGTCAAGTTGTGGTGAAGAAACACCTAAATCAAATAATACTCCATCTACTTTTGTAATATTTAATTTTTCTAGTTCTTCTTTCATAAAGACGAAATTACTTTTAATGATAGTGAAGTTAGTACCGATTTTATTTAATCTATCGGTACTATACTTTATTGCTTCACTATCTTGGTCAAAGGCGAATAGGTGCCCACTTTTTATTCTTTTCAAGATATTACTACTATGTCCCCCATAACCTAGAGTGGCATCTACTATGATACTATCATCTCTCAAATCAAGAGATGAAATTGCTTCTTCTAATAAAACACTAATATGCATTACAAACTCACACTCTCATCAAATAGATTTTCAGCTATATCGGACATGTTGTCTACTGCAGAACTGAAGAATTTATTCCAATCTTCTAGTGACCATATTTCTAACCTGTTTCCTGCTCCTATAACAACACATTCTTTGTTAAGATTAGCATAAGAAATTAGTGGGGAGGTAATATTAACACGGCCCTGTTTATCAAATTCTGCACAAGTAGCGCCTGATAGAAAGAAACGAACAAAACTTCTCGCATCTTTTTTGGTAAAAGGTAACGTTTCTAATTTATTTACTATCTTTTCCCAATCTTCTTTAGAATAGGCAAAAAGACAGTTTTCAATACCACGAGTAATTATAAACTCATTTCCTAAAGTTTCTCTAAACTTTGAAGGAATTATAAGTCTACCTTTATCATCAATATTATGATGATATTCACCCATAAACATAGAAATCCCCCACTTTCTACCACAATCAACCACTGCTTAACTATATACTACTATAAGGATGTTTTTTTGTAAATGTGAAAACAAAAAAAAATTAGAAAAAATTTATTTTTTTTCTAATTTTACATTTTATTTACAATCTTTTTATTTCAATTCTTCTTTTATCTTACTAGTGAAGTCATCTATTGTTACTGTTGTTGTTTCTTTTTCTCCGTGGAGTCTATAACTAACAGTTTTTGCATTCTTTTCGTTATCACCTAATATTAATATATATGGAATTTTTGCTGTTTGAGCTTCCCTTAGTCTGTAACCAAGTTTTTCATTTCTATCATCTAATTCGGCTCTAATATTATTTTCTTTTAAGATATCAACTACTTCTCTAGCATAATCTGATTGATGCTCACTTGAAACTGGAATAGCTTTAACCTGAACTGGTGCTAGCCAAGTTGGTAGTACTCCTTTTGTCTCCTCAAGTAAGAATGCTATAAATCTATCTAATGATCCAAGAATAGCTCTATGAATAACTACAGGTCTTACTTTTTTACCAGATTCATCAACATATTCAAGTTCAAATCTCTCTGGAAGTAAGAAATCTAGTTGACAAGTTGATAAAGTAACGTCATGCCCAATAGCACTTTTTACTTGAACATCTAGTTTAGGTCCATAGAATGCTGCTTCTCCTTCTGCCTCATAATATGGAATTTCTAGTTCATCTAATACCTTACGAAGCTCATTTTCTGCCATATCCCACATTTCATCATTATCAAAATATTTTTCTTTATCATTTTTATCTCTTAGAGAAAGTCTAAATTCATAGTCATTAAATCCAAAATCTTTATAAACATCCAATATTAGTTTAACTACTCCTGCGAATTCATCCTTTATTTGATTTGGAGTACAGAAAATATGAGAATCATTTTGAGTAAAAGCACGAGTTCTTTCTATACCACATAAGGATCCACTTGATTCATATCTAAAATCATCAGCAACCTCTGCAAGTCTAATTGGTAAATCACGATATGAATGTAGTGAATTTTTAAACATCATCATATGATGAGGACAGTTCATTGGTCTTAATACATATGCCTCATCATCTAACTCCATTGCTGGGAACATATCTTCTTTGTAATGATCCCAATGTCCTGATGTTTTATATAAATCAACATTACCAAGTGAAGGTGTCATAACGTGTTTATAACCTAGTTCAATTTCTTTATTAGTAATGTAATCAACCAAAGTTCTTCTTACTAGAAAACCATTAGGTAACCACATTGGAAGCCCTTTACCAACTAAATCTGCAAACATAAATATTCCCAATTCTTTTCCTAGTTTTCTGTGATCTCTTTGTTTGCATTCTTCTAAAAACTCTAAATGCTTTTGTAAGTCTTCTTCATTTTCAAAACAAATACCATAGATTCTTTGAAGCATTTTATTTTTAGAGTCTCCCTTCCAGTATGCACCAGATACCTTTAATAGTTTAAAATATTTTAATTTTTTAACAGTATCTAAATGTGGACCTCTACAAAGATCTGTAAAATCACCTTGAGTATAACAACTAATAATTGTATTATCTTCATCCATTCTAGAAATTAAATCAATTTTATACTCATCATTTTTAAATCTTTCTAAAGCTTCTTTTTTAGTAATTTCTTCTCTTACAATTCTTTTACCATCTTTCGCTATTTTTTTCATTTCCTTTTCAATAGCAGGTAAATCATCTTCACTTATTACTTTATCACCTAAGTCTATGTCGTAATAAAATCCCTCTTCAATAACTGGACCTACCCAGAATTTAGCATTAGGATATAAATGTTTCACAGCTTGAGCAAGTAAATGAGCGCATGAGTGATTCATTATACTTAAATTTTCATTTTCTTTTATATTAATCATTAATATCTCCTCTTTCTAACAATATGATTTCTAGTAGTTAGCATATATACCTTTTGTCTATTTACTGATGAGGTAACTTGATAGTCATCTTCTTTTTCTTGAGATGTTTTTTCCTCTATTGGAATAACACCTAAAGAATCGTCATTTGTTAGGGCAAAAGTTTCATTAAGAATTTTTTCTCTAGTTTTTCTTAATTCATCACTACTAGTATTACTTTTTAGTTCTTTTAATAATTTATTCATATTTAATCTCTTTGGATTTTCATAAATTAAAATTTTTCCTTTTTTCTTCTTTTTAGTCTCTTCCATAACTGCTAAATACTTTCCTGTTTCTATATCAATTTCTTTTACACTATCAAAACTAACTCTTGTTGGTAGTTTATAGCCCTTTTCAATTAGATATTTAATCATAGAATGATGGGTAATACGACCATCGTCAACATAATCAACATCCAAATATTCATTAATGAATATTCTAATACCAATAGTATTAGAAAGACTTAAAACCAATTTATTTTTCATACAACCTTACCTCCATAAAACAAAAAAACTCCCTTATTCAAGGAGTGTTTATAACACGGTACCATCCATATATTTTACTTGATTCATATAACGGTTTACCCGGAATTACTTTTAATAATTCAACTAATAAGGTAGTAATCATTATATGTTTTAATTCGTTTTCACCAACCACGAACTCTCTTATAAAACAATATAACAACCATGTCCTTAATCACTGTTTTTTTGTTTATTTATCTAGATATTAACACATATTCTTATAAAAATCAAATATTTTAGTTAGTGTTAGTTTGTGTCGCTACTATTTTTATTTTCGATATAAATTCCATTCCTGGTTTTATATCATTAGCATTTTCATCTATCCATAATCTTAATACATATTTATTAGTTTGATTAGGTGCAAGTAATCCTCCATCAGAACTACTATCTAATATAACTTTATTGTAATCTACCCCATCTTTTGTTTCTCTTTTGGCATTACTTATTAATTCATCTTTAAATTTATTGCAATCTATATCTGTATCTTTGTTAAATTCAGTTTGTTTTTCTTTAGCAATTAAGTATCTAATATTTGAACTCGGAATAATATTTTTACCATTTTCATTTTCAATTTCCAAATATATTGTATATCTACTATTAATATTACCAGTGTTTGTTAATTTAAATTTATACATATTATTAGTCTTTGCTAAAGCCGCTTCCCTTGTTTGTGGGTATACATCTTCCCCTATTATATTTATACCATCGCTTTCGTTAAGTTCTAAATTAAGCGTTCCAACTACAAGACTATTATCTTTTTTACCTTTTAGAGATATTGAAAGCCACGCATAAGTAATACCTAAAATTAGTACTAAAATAATAGATATTACAACAACAATATATCCTTGTTTTTTATTTTCTTGTTCCATTATAATCTCCCCTTTAATTTCTTCTATTTTCACTTACAAGCGAAATTGATACAGTTAATTGTTTTATTCTTTCCACTATTCTTTTTGCTTTTACCTTATCTATACCACTAGAAGTAATTGATAAGTTTTTTTCTAATTCCTCTATAGTTAAGTTTGAGGTAAAAAAAGTTGGTAGGCCTTCATCCATTCTATATTGGAGAATAGGTCCTAAAATTTCATCCCTACTAAAATTACTTACATTTTCTGCACCAATATCATCCAACAAAAGAATTGGTACTTTCTTTATAAAGTTAAATTTTTCTTCATAATCTGTTTTGAATGATGCTTTTAAATCTCTCAAAAACTCTGGGAAATATACACATGCACATTTTACACCTTTATTTGCCATTGAATTTAATAGTGCCGATAATATATATGTTTTTCCAGAACCAAATGATCCATTTAAATATATTCCTTTTACAGTCTCACCCTTTTCGTATTTTTTAATAAAATCATTTATATATTTCATTACTGGTACTCTTGAGGTATCATCTTTATATATCTTTTTAAATGATGCTTCTCTATTTTCTCTAGGTATTTCAAAATATTTAATATTATTTAAGTATTTGTTTTCTTGATCATATTTTTCTTTTTTGGCACAGCATACATAAGAAAAAACAAGACCTTTTTCTTTTTTTTCTGGTGTAAAACAGTATCCATTTACCTTGTTTTTACAAGATGCTAAATTTTTGCATTTATTACAATTACTATATTCTAAATAACATTCTTCTAAAGTTGATGTGTATTTAATAAGCACATCTTCTACCACTGGTAACTTTGATACATATTCATAAAAATCCTTGTTACTACATGCCTCCATATAAGCCTGTTTTAATTTAGTTTTATTTGTCTTATTAGCATACTCTTTAACATCTACCATCTTATCACCACAATCCCTATAAATATTTTAATAGATTAATCAAAAAAAGGCAATAATTAATTACCTTAAAAAAATTACAATATTTATTTTCTTTTTTTAACTATATCACACTAATTCATATTCTCTAACCGAGATTCTATCATCAGAGCAATATTCAATCACGAATTTATTTTCCTTCTTACATATTATTATACCAATTGTCTGATTATTATTTATTTCTTTGATATTTTTATCTATATAATTCATGTACTTTTGTACTTGAGAAATATATTCTACTTTAAATTCAGTTACTTTAAGTTCTACCACCACATAAGCATTACATTTAATATTGAATAATAGTAAATCTATTTTATGATATGTATCCCCTATTTTAATTTTATATTCACTACCAATAAAACAAAATGAGTTACCAAGTTCTTTCATAAATGATTCAATATCTTCTAAAATTAGGTTGTGTAGTACTTTTTCAGTTATGATTTCTATGCTATTCACATTTTTAATCAATACTGGATTAGGAACCAAATCTTTCACTTCTAATTTTTCTTCATGAATTAATTTCTTCCTTGTTTCAATTGGTAATCTTTCATATTCATTTGATTTTATCTTATTTTCTAATTCTCTAACTGCAAAATTTCTCTCAACTGTAATATTAATATAATAATTTATTTGTTCATTATTAAGTGAGAATAGCAGCCTTAAATGACTCCAAGATAATTGTGTCCACAATGTGGACACTTTTTCATTACTGAATACATTATAAAATTGTTTCATTCTAAATAACGTTCTTCTATTATATTTTTTACCAACTTCAACAATCAATTTTTTTGAATATTCATCTATTATATTATCTCCATATTTACCACCAGCCTCTTTTAGTAATCTTCCTATTTCAAAATATGTTATAACAGTATTTCTTTCTTTAGAATGATCTTTAACTTTACTATAAATTTCATTATCTATTATTTTATTTCTTATTTCATCATAATAATTCATATTTTTCACCTCTCTATTAGTTAGTTCCAATTTTGTATTCATTTTTATTTAATATAATTTTTATGCTTCCGTCTTCATCCGTTCTATATATTGTTGAATTTTTTAAAATATTTAAAACTGAACTTCTTGGATGCCCAAATTTATTATTTTTACCAACACTTATTAATGAATACTTTGGATTAATACTATTTATAAATATTTTGCTTGAAGAAGTGTTGGAACCATGATGTCCTACTTTAAGAAAATCTATATCTTTAATATTATAACTTTCTAATATATCTAGTTCTCGTTTTTCACCTGCATCTCCCATAAGTAAAAATTTATAACTATTGTAATTAAAATAAATCACATTACTATTATCATTTTCATTATCATATATTTTGGTATTTAAAAACTGTAAGTTAAAATCTTCTATATCTAAATTCTTAACGCATGAATAATAATCTATCTTTTTTCTTTCTAATACATCAATCAATTGTTTTTCTAAATAATTATATCTACCACAATTAAATATTACCTTTTTAATTTTAAAATTATTTACCAAATTAATTGCCTCTCCCATATGGTCAAAATCTCCATGTGGTGATTGTCAAAAAGTAAGTCGAATAACACTAAAGAAAAAGAATTACCATTATGATAATTCTTTAATCCTTTTTAATTAGTTTTTTTATTCTTGGTTTGAGATCATAAATTTCTTCTTGGGTAATCTCGCCAGATTCATTAATTGATAATTCAGGAATTACAATACCCGTTTCAAGTTCAATCCAATCTGCTAATAATCTTCTATGGCAAAAGTGTTCTTTATTTATTTCTAATCCAGGCAGCTCATGACAAAGCAATATTATTTCCTCTCCAAATTTTTGCTTTAAAGTATCCATTAATTCATATGGATTTAAGTCTTTCAGCCTTAAATCATAAAATTCTTTTATATACCAATCAATTAATTCATATTCTGATAAATTATCGGGATTTTGATCATAATATTGCCATAAATATAATTTTGGAGACATTTTCTTATATGCATTACCATAAAACCCCCAGGCATTCCCACCATCACCAGTAATTGATACTAAATTGCCGGCTTTAGCGTTTGCATAACAACTTGTTCCTTTAATAATCATCAAAACCACCTACAAACTAATTAATATTATATCACACTAATTCATATTCTCCAACAGCAATTCTTTCATCTGAACAATATTTAATTACATATTTATTATCTTGTTTACAAATAATAATTCCTACTGTATCATTTTCTTCAATAGTTTTTATATTCTTATCTATATAATTCATATAAGTCATAATTTGTCCAGTATGCTCTTTCTTAAGTTCTGTTATCTTTAATTCTACGACTACATAACACCTATATTTAATATTATAAAGTAATAAATCAATATAGTTGTATCTATTACCTAATTTAATTGGATATTCACTTTTTATAAAAGTAAACCCTATTCCTAATTCTTCTAAAAAGTTTTCAATATCTTCCAAAATTAATTTTTGTAATACTTTCTCTGAAAATATATCATACTTATTGCTATTTTTAATCAAAATTGGATTCTTGATAAAAGCAACTATATCGGATTCTTTTTGTTCTACTGATTTATTTTTAGTAGATTCCGGAAGTCTTTCATATTCATTAGATTTTATTCTTTCTCTTAACTGCCTAACTGATAAATTATTATTTTTAACTAATTCTATGTAATAATTAATTTTATCAGTATTCTTAAAAGATAGTAATTCACAATAATGCGACCAAGATAATTGTGCAGACAGTGTCTGCACTTTTTCATTCAACTCATAAAACTTTAACATTAACCATAGATTTCTCTTACTATAACCCTTACCTAATTCATATGTTAATCTCTTCGAATATTCTTTTATTATTCCTTCTCCATAATGATTACCTGCTTCACTTAACATTCTTCCAACATTGTAATATGCTTCCAAATCACTCTTATTAATTGAATAACTTTTAACTTTTCTATTTATTTCATTATTTATTAATTCATTTTTAATCTCATTATAATAATTCATATTTGCTCCTTTCTATGGACTGCAAGTCTCTATTTTCAATTTATTATTTTTAATTTTAAACTTTATACTTCCATCTATATCAGTCCTATAAATTTTACTATTTCTTAATATATTTAAAACACTATCTTTTGGATGTCCATATCTATTGTTTTCTCCAACAGATATTAAACTATATTTAGGACTAATACTCTTTATAAAATTCTCACTACTACTTGTATTAGATCCATGATGTCCTACTTTTAAAACATCAATATCTGATAAGTTATATTTATCTAGAACATCTTTTTCTCTTTCTATTCCTGCATCTCCCATAAATAAAAATTTATAATTATTTAACTTTGTATAAATAACATTACTATTATCATTTTCATTATCATACTCTTTTGTTTGTAAGAAATATAATTTATTATTATCAATGTTTAATTCTTTAATACAGGAATAATACTTAATATATTTTTTATCTAATACTTTTATCAAATTTATTTCTAAATCATTATAAGATCCACAATTAAATATTACTTTTTCTACGTTGAAGTCATTAACTAAATTGAACGCCTCTCCCATATGATCGTAGTCTCCATGAGTTAAAATCAAATAATCTATTCTTCCTATTCCTAATTTTTTCAAATAAGGAATAGTTACACTATCAACAATGCTATATTTATTTTTTTGCTTACTCCATTTTCTATTATCATAACTCATAATACCACCAGTATCTATTAAAACGGTTTTACCTTTAGAGTGAAGCAGTATTGAGTCGCCCTGCCCTACATCTAACATTACAAAGTAGTTTTTATTACTAGCTATTGGATAAAAATAATGAAATATTACTAATACTATTAAAAATGGCATAAAAGCATATTTTTTTTGAACCATACCAATAAAAAACATAATTATAAATGCGTAATATACTATCAAAAAAATAAAATTAATATTACAAAAAACAAATTTAGAAAAATTAATTTTATCAAGGGTTAAAGTACTAATTTCAAGTAGTTTTATTAATAAATTTAATACATTTTCTAATATTGGAATAAAAAAAGTTAATAAGGAAAAGGGAAAAACTATAATACTAATAAATGGAACATAAAATAAATTATAAATTATACTTAAGATATTTATTTGATTAAAATTATATATAGTAATAGGAATACTAACTATAAATGATATTAAAGAAGTCATTAAAAGTTTTAAAAAATAATTATGATATTTATTTATATAATCTCCTAAAACTATCAGAGAAAATGATATAGAAAAACTATATAAAAAACCTACATCATATATATAGTTTGGATTTATGATGATGGATATAAAAAGTACAGTAATAAATACATTAGTAGGTTTTACATAAAAATAATATATTTTGTTTATAGAAAATAATATAAAGAATAAAACTGCTCTTAATATTGAAGCAGAGAATCCAACTAAAACTAGGTAAAATACTAATAATATTCCTACGACAAAGTATTTTAATTTTTCTTTTAGTTTTAATTTACCTAATATCTTTAATAATATAGATGATAAGAGAGTTATATGCATTCCACTTATTGCAAATAAATGACTTATTCCCAAGTTTCTATATGCTTTTGTAACATTTTTGGATATGAGAGAGGTGTCCCCTAATACAAAGGTTTTAAGATAAGGATTACTTGTTTTACTAATGACATAATTTTTTACTTTATAATAGAAACTTGAATTTTTATCTATTAGGTATATATTATCAATTTCTAATAAATAAAATACACCTTTTCTTTTTAAATATTTTCTATAATCAAATAAACCTTTTGTTTTACTTTTGGGAGGGTAATTTTAAATTTCCTATTATTTTTAATTTATCACCTATTTCTACATTATTTATAAAATTCTTTTTTTCACTTTTTGTTTCAAAATAATAGGTTCCAACAATTTTCTCTTTTCCAGTGATTTCTAAAGATAACTTTCCACCATCTACCGAATAATTAGTTAAAACTCCAAAAATTAGCTTATCGTTAATTTTATATTTACTGTTTGTTTTTAAATTAGCATTAATTAATATATAGATAGTTCCTATTACTATTAAAAATAAATATAAATAATTAGAGAGTAATATTTTCCTTAACCTTATCAAATAATGCATCTCCTATTCCAGTTACTTTTTTTAATTCTTCTACCTCCTTAAAACCACCATTTTTCTCTCTATACTCAATAATATTTTTAGCCTTTGCCTCACCTATTCCAGTAAGTGTCATCAACTCCTCTAGTGTTGCATTGTTTAAAGATATTTTTCCTGTTTTTGTAGTACTATCCTTTTCACTAGTTATACAAGCACCATTTTCGACTCCTTCATAAGCTGTTTTACAATTTTCTCTTACTGTATTTTCTACCTCTTTTGTCTTTTCAAAATTTTTAACCTCATAGTAACTATATACAACTATAACCATTTCATCCGTTAGCTTTTTACTTAAATTCAAAACACTCGTATCAGCATTTTTAGTTAAACCTCCAGCCATATTTATAGCATCTATTACTCTACTTCCTTCTTTTAAAGTAAAAATACCTGAGGTATTAACCTCACCTTTAACATCAACCATTATTTCTTTTTCTTCTTCTTTTTTTACAGGTTCTTTCTTTCTCTTTATTTCATCTGACTTTAAGACATCAGTTTTAATTTTTGTATTTTTTGAAGGCTTTTTATAAAAATAAAAAAAGACTAAGCTACTGACAATTAATAAACAAGTACATGTAATAATTATTTGTTTTCGATATCTGTATTTAAATGTCATATCCACCTCCTACTATATTATTGTAAAAAAAAGAAAGACTACATTGTCTTTCTGTAAATTTTATTTTGTTTTGACCTCATCCCTAATTCTGTTTTCTATATTAACTCTTTGAACAATTGTGAGAGCAGCGATTAAACAAATTGTAAATGATCCACCATAACTCATAAATGGTAGTGGTACACCAGTTAGAGGAATAAGACCAAATAGTCCCAATAGATTAACTGCGATATGAGCAAAAATATAAATTGCTATTCCATAACACATCATTGCTCCCCTATTTGTATAACTTTTTCTACCAATTAGTAAGATTTGGTATAATACAAACATATATAATAATATTATAAATATACCAAAGATAGAACCCATTTCTTCTACAATGATAGCAAAAATGAAATCTGTATATGGCTCTGGTAAATACAAATATTTTTGAGTAGAATTACCTAAACCCACTCCAGTTAGACCACCATTATTTATAGCAATATATCCATTACAAACCTGACTACCATTAGTTAGTAATTTAGAACACGGTTTTTTATAATCAAATCTAGATACTTGTCTTTCTAATAAAACACTATTTCCAGTAGTTGATATAACTAGCGCTACAACTCCAATCAAACCAATGCAACCGAATAGTGTTTTTGATTTTATAACTTTAGGCACAGGAGATGCTAAAAACATTGAAAAAACAATTGATCCAAATATTATTGCAGTTCCAAGGTCAGGCTGAAGCATAATAAGTAAGGCAATTCCGCAAGCTACTGCTGGAGGAAAGAGACTTGTTGTATAACTATCTAGTTTTTTTTCACTCATTTCATAAAATCTTGCCATCCAAACTATAAAGACAACTTTGATAAATTCACTGGGTTGAATACTAATAGGTCCTAAATCAAACCAACTGACAGAGTTATTTGTAGCTTTACCATAAACTAATAATATGGCCAAACTAGCAGTTATTCCCATTAATAAAACCCAAGAAAATATTCCATATGCCTTTGTATTAAACTTAATCATTGTCAAGAAAATAATCAGTCCTATTATTAAAAATACTCCCTGTTTAATAAAGTAATTATATGGACTTACCGCATGAGACATATATGCAGTAACATTAGATGATGAAAAAACCATGATAAGCCCAATAATAAATAGTATTAAGGTACTTATTAATAATGGTTTATTTAGATATTTAAGAACTTTTTTGTTACTACGCTTTTTTCTCATCTAAATCCTATCCTCTCTTATTATATAATATCATAAATATATATTTTTTTATAGAAAAATTTTTTAGGTAAATTTTATTAACAAAATTTGGTATTTGTCATAACCTATAATAGATTAAGTAAAGGAGGCTATGTCATATGTATTACTATGGTGGAGGATCTTCTTGTTGTCAAGGATATCCACAAATGTATTCTCAAAGTAGCTGCTGTGGAAACAACAATAACTCTATTTATGCAATTATCTTAGTATTATTTATACTTTTAGTTATAGTGATTGGAACACGTTGGGCTGCATAATAAATTTGTTATAGAAAAAAGACTTTTCTTTTTTCTTTTTTTTTAGTATAATATCAGCAGTTGGGGTGATAAAAGTGTTAAAAATGAAAGATATTATTGATGAAAAGGATAAAAGAATCAGAACAGTTAGTAAAGAAGTTGTTTTTCCTCTTACTAAAGAAGATAAGAAACACGTAGATGATATGTTAGAATATTTAACAAATTCTCAAATAGAAGAATTATCAGAAAAGTATGATTTAAGACCAGGGATGGGACTTTCAGCAATACAGTTAGGTATTCCTAAACGTTACTTTGTAGTTGTTTATGAATATGATGAAGGAAAATTTGAAAACTATGTTATTTTTAATCCTAAAATTGTAAGCAATTCAATGGAAAAAATATATGTTGAAATGGGTGAAGGTTGCTTAAGTGTAAATAGAGATGTTGAGGGTATTATACCTAGGTATGCTAGAGTTACAGTTGAAGGTTATGATATAGATGGTAACAAAATCAGAGTTAGAGCAAGAGAAGAACTTGCCATAGCTTTTCAACATGAAATGGATCATTTAGATGGTATACTATTCTATGATCATATAGATAAGAAAAATCCATTTAAAGATAAAGATAAATATAGAGCTATTTAATATAAAAAGACGATACATTTTGTGTATCGCTTTTTTATTTTTCCTTTTCTACTTTTACAAATACATAGTTTTCATTAATTTTATCTTTTTTAAATTCATACGTAATACTGTAACTATTATTTTCATCTGTAATAATATCGGCATTAATTTTTAAAATATTTCCTTTTTTAGTGGCAGAAGTTACTTCTTGTGAAACTGCTGGACCTGAACCACCACCCTCACAATAATACTGTGCATAAACCTTTTTATTTGCATCATATTTTGCATAATAGCAACTAGGATTTATATCAAATCCTAAACCAAAAGATTCATGCTTTATTTTAAAATCACTTCCAAATAGCCACTTTAATTCATCTTCCATATCTTCTTGTGAAACTCCAGTTGTGTAATTATTCTCTTCAGATTTTTTAAATGCAGCAGAATTAGTACCATTAGTATAATTATTGCTCATTTCTTCAGTCATTTGTCCACAATAACTTTCATCAGTATCAGATGTCATATTCTTACAGCTAATGTCAGTTTTTCTTGATTCAAAAATATTATCATATGCAATTCTCAACTTGGTTAAATTATTATTATTTAATCCATCAATCGTTATAACAATACCATCTATTTTAAATGTCCTTGACAATTGTTTTACTAATGCGCTATTGATATCAACTTCTTCTTCCTTATTTTTACTAATTGCCTTTATTTGAGTGCTTTTTTTATTGTTTAAAATTAGACCCTTATCATAACAGATATAAAATATTAGCCCTAGTATAATAACCATCAATGTAATTATTACAACTACTAAACCTTTATTATTTTTAGTCTTTTCCATTCCAACACATCTCCTTATCTTTATTTAATTATACAGTATACAGGAATAAATTAAATAAAAAAAGAGATAAATTAATATCTCTTTACGTAAATTTCTAAATTGTTTCCATTTTTTCATTTAATTTAACACTAACCAATTTAGAAACACCAGACTCTTGCATTGTAATACCGTATAAAGTATCAGCAAATTCCATAGTTTTTTTCTTATGTGTAATTATTAAAAATTGTGTTTTAGCCTTATAATGATTTAGGTATTTACCAAATGCCTCTACATTAGCTTCATCTAAAGCAGCTTCTACCTCATCAAATAAACAAAATGGAACTGTTTTAACATTAAGAATAGCAAATAATAATGATATAGCTGTGAATGTTTTTTCTCCACCTGATAATAATGAAATAGTAGTTAATTTTTTACCAGGGGGACTCGCTACTATATCTACTCCTGTTGTTAATAGATCATCTGGATTTGTAAGTTTCAAATCAGCAGTACCTCCACCAAACAACTCTTTGAATACATTTTTAAATTCTTCTCTAATCTTTTCAAAAGTATTAGAAAATTCCTCAACCATTACATCATCCATTTCATTCATTATTTCTAGTAGTGTACTCTCAGCTCCTAAAAGATCTTCTTTTTGTTTAGTTAAAAATTCAAATCTAGTATTAACCCTTTCGAATTCTTCAATAGCTGATAAATTAACCATTCCTATTCTCTTAATATTTGCTTTATAGGTACTAACCTTACTTCTTGCTTCTTCTACCTCTAAATCTAATTCATATTCATTTTTTGCCCTTTCATAGGTTAGAGAATATTCTTCATTTAGAGTATTTAGCATTGAGTCGAGTTTTACATCTGCTCTTGTTATATTTATCTCTAATTCTTTTATTTCTTTTTCTAAATTTCGAAGATTAGAATTTTTTAGTTTATCTGTTGCTTGTCTTTTTTCTAATTTATCTTTCAATTCTTCTATTGTTTTAGTTAAATTTTTACTATCTAAATTAAGTTTTTCCTTTAAGGTATTCTTTAAATTATATTTATTTATTAACTCTTCTTCCATTGCACTTATAGAATCATTTTGAATTCCTTTGAAATTAGCGATTTCTCTTTCTACACTATCTAATGATTTATGTAGTGTGTTAATTTCATCATTTTTAGAATTTAAAATCTCTTGAGCTAAAACTGTATTTCTAGATAATTTCATATACTCTTCATTTAGAGTTTCTAATTCTTTATTTATATCAATTATTTTATTTTTAGTAATTTCAATATTTTCTTTATCATCATGTTGCCTTATTTCTAAAGTTTTTAATTCCTGTTTTAAAGAAATAATACTCTTACTTTGGTATGAACTACCTCCAGACATTGATCCACCCACATGAATAACGTCCCCATCTAGAGTTACTATTTTATATCTATGTGATATTATTTTACTAAGTCTTGTAGCACTATCAATATCATTTGATACTAAAACTGTACCTAGTTGATTATAAATAATATTTTTATATTTATCATCATAGTCTACTATATCAGCTAAAACTGCAATAAAATCACTATTTGACCTAATTTTATTTAATGTATCACTATCAATGTATCGATATTTTATAACATTTAATGGAAAGAAAGTTGCCCTTCCTAAATGATTGTCTTTTAAATAATTTATTGCTTCTTTTGAAGATATTTCATCATCTGTAATAATAAAGTTTTTACTTGATGATATAGCAATTTCTAAAGCTTTAACATATTTATCATCAACATTAACTATATTACCAATAGTATTATGAATACCACTAAGACTATTGTTTCTTAAAATACTTTTAACGCTGTTTGGAATATTTCCACCATTATCTATTTCAACTGATAATGAATCAATTCTATGTTTTGTATTAATAATATTTCTATCAAGTCTTGAAAATTCATTCTGTTCCATACTCTTTTCTTTAGTAAATTTATCAATACTATTTTTATATTCTGCTATTTCATTATTATTTTTGGAAATATCATCCATTAAATTTTTTACCTCAAGTGTAAGTAGTTCTATGTTTTTATTAATGTTTCCTTTATCCTCTAATAAATTACGTAATTTATTTGCAATTTCTTCTTTATCTTTACTAGTAGAGGTTCTCTCTTTTAATAATTTTTTCTCACCATTAATTCTTTCTACTTCTTCAGTTACTTCTAATAATTCTTTATTAACATTAACTAGTTTTACCTCTAATTTTTCTAATTTGTTATTATCTTCAATATTTTTTGCATCATTAGTAGATGCTTCATTTGATATAGTAATTATTTCTTTATCAAGCATTTCTTTTTTCTTCTTATTTTTTTCTAATTCATTTGATAAATTTTCAATATCATGAGCTAGTAAAGCAACTTCATACTTATCTAATCCCTCTTTATTTTCTAAGTACTCCTTAGCCTTTTTACTTTGTTCTCTTAATGGATTAACCTGCAATTCTAATTCACTAATAATATCATTTACTCTATCTATATTATTATGAGTTCTATCAAGTTTTCTTAGGGCTTCTTCTTTTCGTTTTTTGTATTTTAATATACCTGCGGCTTCTTCAAAAATAGTACGCCTATCAAGGGAAGAATTAGAAAGAATTCTATCTACTTCACCTTGTGAAATAATATTAAATGACTCTTTACCAACCCCTGTATCTAATAACAAATTTGTAATATCTTTTAATCTACATTTTTCACCATTTAAAAAGTATTCATTTTCACCGCTTCTATATACTCTCCTTTTTATAGATATTTCAGTATATGGAACATTTAAGTAATGATCATTGTTATCAAAAATAAGCTCTACCCAGGCAACATTTAATTGATTTCTACTTTTACTACCTGAAAATATAACATCACTCATAGAACCTTCTCCACGAAGTGATTTAACTGATTGTTCACCTAATACCCAACGTACTGCATCAACAACATTACTTTTACCTGAACCATTTGGACCAACGATACAAGTTATTTTATCATCTAACTTAATATCTATTTTATCTGCAAAAGACTTGAATCCATTTGTTATTATTTGTTTTAAATACATATACCTTCACCCTATCTATACCCATTAATTATACAATAAAAAAAGCTTTGATTCAACTTTTATTTGAGATTCAAAGCTTCACTTAATAAACTATCTAAAGTATTTATAACGTATCCTTTTTGCTTAATATAATTAATTACAGTAGATAACTCTATTTCAGTTGATGAATTTATACTAAATCCAATAATAGATCCCTTTGATAATTTAGCCTTTACATCCTTATAAGGATAATTACCAGTCATTATTGTTGGGATAATTGTATGTAGTTCCAACTTGGAACATAATTCTAATACCTCCTTACTATCATATTTAGCAAAACAGTATTTTGGTTTTAAATTAGTAATTGTATTTAATGTATTTAAACTACTGCTAAAATATAATTCATCATATTTATCATCATAATTTAGTATTTCTATTTCATATCCTTCTTCTGCCATAGAAGTTACTAAAGAATTATTATTTTCTAAAAACAGGCCATCAATAAAGAAAGTAGCTGTTGTATTATTTTCCTTCAATATATTTAATATATTAGTAATATTGTCATTTTTTTTAACCTCAAATACTAAGCTAACATCATTATTTATTCCGCTTCCCTGTGATATATACTTATCATAATAATCATCTATTGAAATAGTAGGTAATTCTTCTTTAAAAACAGTTAAACTTTCATTATAAGTTCCATATTTTTTCATTTTTTTATAACTATTATCATAATCAATTGTTTTACCATTTACCCCTGGTACTATTTTATTATCTTTTATAGTGGCATTAACAGGATCAATTTTATAATCTTTTTCTGACTTTTTAATATTTTTCATAATAGGATCGCTTTCTCTAATAAAATCTATTACTTTTTCTGTATAAAAGAAACTAAACATCACTAAAAATATAGCTATAATTACCTTATATACTTTATCCATACAATTCACCTAGTTAAATATATGATGTATTTTATAAAATATTAAAAAAAGTTAATTTCAAAGAAGTGTAACAAAATTTAAAACTCTATTACATTCTATGAAGAGTTATACATATCTTTTTTGATAGTTTTTAATCACCATAAAACTATTTACAGGAGAACCTATGACTATTATCATAAAGACAAGATTCTTTGGTTTTTATATTTTTGCAAGTAACATAGGAATCTCCAGCAACAACACAGTCAAAATTAGAAGATGAGCAATCATATAATGAGCCACCATCAGTGGTGCAGTTATTCTCTCCAAAGTGCTCTTTTATTTTTAATATGTTATTTTCTTCATCCTCTAATCCCAAATATAATAATTTCTCATCATAGATACCAACACCTCCAGTTGTGCCATCAACTCCTAGTGCCGCAAATACATTTTTTCCCACTTCTGTATAATCTGTTATATTTTTTGCTCTTAATTCTTTTTCTGTAAAGTCTCCGATAATATAGGCAAAGTATGGTATTTTATTACATTCATATCCATCAGGGCAAGAGTTTTTAGCTTCTTCTAGTTTAGTTGTTGCTTTTTCATTCACCTCATCTATTGCATCTTTAACATTTGTACTTGATAGTTTTGAAGTTGTATTGTCATATACTACTTCATTACTTGTTAATAATGTTTTGGCATATCATATTACACTACTTAGTATTAATCCTACTATTATTCCTACTATAAACTTGTAATGCTTCTTCATCTTTACTCTCCATATACTATTTACTTTATGTTTACAGTATACCCCCCTCCCAGAGAAATTTGTCAAGAAAAAAGAAGCTATCCTAGCTTCTACAAATATTAAATCAAACTACACTTTTATTTGTTATGTTGTACACCATTAATCACTATTTTTGTCTTAAATATAGTTCCTTGGGCTTCATTAGGAGCATCATAATCCATCCATACCTGCAACTTATACGTATTAGATTCATTTGGTTCTAATATTCCTTCATCTAACTTTCTATATTTAAGACTATTATCATTATTATCCGTAATTTCTTCTGGGACAGACATAAGTTGAGTTACAGTTTCTGTCTTTGTTCCAGTTTTTTCTAATTTATATTTAACATAATCAGGATCCATACGAGTTTTTCCTTCATCTATAGTTAAATCCTTTAATAACACTTCATAATCAGATGAGATATTACCATCGTTTGTTACAGTAAATTCATAAATAGTAGTTTTTTCTCCTTCTGTATCAGTTAACGGATATGCATTTTGAACAAATATTTTATTCTCCCCCTCTTGGAAATCAAGGGATAATGTACCAGCTTGTATTATATTGGATTTACTTCCTGATACTGTAAAACTCAACCATGCATATGTAGCTCCAACTAAAGCTATTACCATAATGACTAAAATTATTAACAAATATTTCTTTTTATTTTTTTCAGTATTTTTAGTTTTGATTTCTGTTTTTTTCATATTAAAGACCTCTACTTTCTCTTTAATTTTATCAAACTTATAATTATTTGTCTATACATAAAAAGAGGTTAATCCTCTTTTTTACTCTTGCGTTTTGGTAGGGCTTCCTTTCTTGAAAAGTTTTGTTTTCCTTTTTTATCTAATCCGATCGCTTTTACCATTATTTGATCACCAACGCTAACAACATCACTAACTTTTCCAACACGTTCATTAGCAAGTTGTGAGATGTGAACTAAACCTTCACATCCTGGCCATAATTCTACAAAGCAACCAAAGTCTTCAATTTTTACTACCTTTGCCTCATATATTTTTCCAACTTCTACCTCCCTTGTTATATCTCTTATCATTTTTTCAGTTTTATCAATAACATCTTGATCAGTATGATAAATTATTACTCTACCATCATCTTCTAAGTCAACCTTTACAGCATTAATATTATTAACTTCTGTAACATTTGAAGCTTCACATATAATTCTTGTAATTGTTTCTCCACCTCTACCAATTACATCTTTTATTTTTGCTGGGTCTATTTTAAATATTACTGTTTTAGGCGCGTATTTAGATACCTCTTTTCTAGGCTCTTTTATTTGTTTTACAATTACTTTTAATATTTCTAATCTTGCTTTTTTAGCTTGAGCTAAAGCTTTTTCTAAAATTTCTTTTGTAATTCCTTTAATTTTGATATCCATTTGTAATGCACAAATACCATTTTTTGTACCTGCTACTTTAAAGTCCATATCTCCTAAATGGTCTTCCATACCTTGAATATCTGTTAAAATTGTATAATCATCACCATCAGTAATTAATCCCATAGCTATTCCTGCAACTGGAGCTTTTATAGGAACACCTGCAGCCATAAGGGACATACATCCTGCACAAATTGATGCTTGTGATGATGAACCATTAGATTCTAAGATTTCTGATACTACACGAATTGTATATGGAAATTCATCTTCTGATGGAATAACTTGCGCTAAAGCTTTTTCACCTAGGGCACCATGACCAATTTCACGACGTCCTGGAGCACCATATCTTCCAGTCTCACCAACTGAAAATTGTGGAAAGTTATAATGTAGCATAAAACGTTTCTGATCTTCTAGGCTTAATCCATCTAGGATTTGATGTTCACCTAAGGCTCCTAGTGTTGTTACTGATAAGCTTTGAGTTTCACCCCTTGTAAATAAAGCTGAGCCATGGGTTCTAGGAAGTAGATCAATATCAGTAGATAATGGTCTAATCTCATCCATTTTACGACCATCTGCACGAATATGCTCTTTAACTACTATTCCTCTAAATATCTTATATTCAATATCACTTAAAACCATATTTACTTTGACAACTAATTCTTTTAACTCATCGTCTTTTAATTTATCTTCATTTTCTGATACATATTTATCAATAATTTCTTCTTTTAAACTATCAATTGCATCATACTTCTTTAATTTATCTTTAATTCTTAAAGCCTTATCCATTTTCTTTGTTGCTAGAGATTCTATTTCACATCTTAACTCGTCACTGATTTCTAGACGTTCATATTCCATTTTTTCTACGCCAATTTCTTCAATGATTTTTTCTTGAAACTTAACTAGTTTTTTTACAGCATCATGTCCTACCATTAATGCTTCTAACATAGTAGCTTCATCTACTTCTTTTGCACTAGACTCTACCATATTTATAGCATCTTTAGTACCAGCTACTGTTAAATCTATACTAGATTTTTCTAATTCTTCTGGAGTTGGGTTTATAATGAACTTTCCATCAACACATCCAACCTTAACTCCAGCAATTGGACCATTAAATGGTATTTGACTAATAGATACAGCTAAGCTTGATCCTAACATTGCAGTTAACTCTGGTGAACATTCTTGATCAACAGATAAAACTGTATTTATTATTTGGACTTCATTCTTGAATCCTTCAGGAAATAGCGGACGCATTGGTCTATCTATCATACGTGCAGCTAAGGTTGCATTATCTGTAGGTCTACCCTCTCTTTTAATGAATCCACCAGGAATTTTTCCAACTGAATATAATTTTTCTTGATAATTAACTGTTAGTGGAAAAAAGTCTGATAATAAATTTACATTTTTATTAACTACTGCAGCAGTTAAAACTACAGTATCATTATATCTAATTAAAACACTTCCAGTTGCTTGCTTAGCAAGTTCTCCGTGTTCTACTATTATTTTTTTGCCATAGAAATCTAATTCAAATGTCTTTTTTTTATTTTTTTTCATATATCCTCCTACTTCTAATTACTTCAAAAAAAGAGACACTATTAATAAAAGTGTCTACTTTCTTAATCCTAGTTTTTTAATTACTTCACGATATCTTGTAACATCTTTTTTAGCTAAGTATTGTAACATACTACGACGTTGACCAACTTTCTTTAAAAGACCTCTTCTTGAATGATAATCATGAATATGAACTTTTAAATGTTCAGTAAGTTCTTTAATTTCTTCTGTAAGAATTGCTATTTGAACCTCAGCAGAACCTGTATCATTCTTACCTCTTGAAAATTCACTTACAATCTTTGATTTTTGTTCTTTTGTTAATGCCATTATTAACACTTCCTTTCTTATATATTCACTATATTCTAGGTAAAGAGTTGGAAAGTCTCTAAACTGAGAATAAGTAACGTTTATAATATACTAAATTTTTCATAATTTGTAAAGTACTTTTACCTCTTTATTTTTTTAAATTGATGAGTATACTCCCCAATCTTTGTAATTTTATCAAGAAATGCAAATTGTTCAACATTTAATTCCTGAAATTTTTGTTGATCAACAACAAGATTTAATCTTACAAATCCTTTTTGCAAAACATTGTCATTTCCAATGATAATATTACTAACGCTTGGTACGCTTATATGAATACTATGAATGCTATTTGAATTAATGTATGAGCTAACTTTATATATGTGTTTATGACCAGATAGAATTAAATTTGGTATAGTTTGATAATCAATGATAGATGGTTTTTTATGACAAAGTTCAATTGTTGATAGACCAATATTTATATCTTGTTTATTATAACCTATTGGAACAATATCTAATCTTGTTCTTTTTATTATATTTTCTATATTATAGTGTTCTTTTTGTATAGGGGTTATATCATGATTACCTAAAACCAAAAATGTAACAATTTTATCGTCTTTAGGGTATTCTTTTAGTAATTTTTCAAATCTACTTCTATCAAAGTCATAACCATTAATACAATCTCTGCCATGAATAAAATCCCCCATATGAAAAACGTACCTAATGTTTTCTTTAGAAACATATTCATAGATTTGATCTATTTCCCTTTTTGCTTCATACCTAGATAGCAAATGTGTATCTGACATTGCAATGAAGGAAATATTTTTAGTATCTTCGTTTAATGTTATTTCAGTATTTCCTCTAATATATCTATCTGATAAACTAAAGAAATGTCCATCTTCTATACAATATTTATCTTCAATATTATATCCGTTGTCACGTAACAATCTCACAATACTAATTAGTTCTTTATCAGAAATATTTAGCTTAGATTTAACACTTAATACACTATTTTTTAATCTTATTAATTCTAAAATTTTCTTTTGTCTTTCAGTCATATTAACTACCTCATAATTAATTATTATCTATCATTTTAAATATTTTTAGATATGTTCCTTCCTTTTTATATATTGCAACTAAATTATTTTCTTGATTTTTAAATAAAACCATATCTTTTATATTATAATGATTATCTAATCTACAACCATTAACAACTTTTTTTTCTAAAGTTTTGTCCATTATTATTTTGGGATAGTTACTTAATACATCCTCAATTGATAAAATCGAAAAATTATTATTGCTTATATCATTTAAAGTATATGCATCTTTTATCTTGAAATCACCCTGTTTTGTTCTTACTAAACTACTCATTGTAAAATCTATATTTACTTTGTTACCTAAATCTCTAATCAAACTTCTAATATACGTTCCTTTACTGACTAAACACTTAAATTCAAATGATTCTTTATCACTTCCTAATAATTCTATTTTCTTAATGGTTACTTCTTTTTTTGGAAGATCAACGTTTTCATTATTTCTAGCATATTCATACAATTTTTTTCCATTAACTTTAACTGCTGAATAAATTGGAACTTCTTGATTATATTTTTTTGGAAAACTTTTCAATAATTCTTCATAATCTATTTTTTTATCTATTTTTTCTCTTTTTAATATATTGCCTGTTATATCAAGTGTATCCGTTTTTATTCCTACTTTAACTTTAGCAACATATTCTTTTTCATAAGCCGTTAATAACTCTCCTAGTTTAGTAGCCTTTCCTATTGTTAATACTAATACTCCTTCTGCCATAGGATCTAATGTACCTGTATGCCCTATTTTTTTAATACCTAATATTCTGCTAACCTCATTTACGACATCACGTGAAGTCATACTTTTCTCTTTATTTACCAAAAGAACTCCACTAAAATTAGCTAAATACTCCTCCAGTGAAATATTTTGTTCATATATAATCTTAGCAGGAACATTACCTACATATCTAATATGACCTGGTTCATAATCATATCCCGTTACTTTTTTCTTATCTTTTGGATATCTCAAAATAAAGCCAAATTTATGTAAATATTTATGAATTTCTAAAAATATATGATTATTCGCTAATAACTCATCATTTTCAATTATTAACCTGCCATCTTTTTTTATTCCTAAATCAATAGCAAGACCAGTGTGATATTCATCAGACTTACTTTGTTGCTTTTCAAAATTTTTATATGCCTTTATTATTTCAACATGAATGCCTTTTTTCTTTAAAAATTGTTTAAGTTCCAAATACTTGTCTAATACCTTTTCTTCTAATTGAATTAATGCACCTGAATCAGTATTATAATTAACCAATTTAAGATTTTTCAAATATTTGTCTTTTATTAAATTTTCCTTATTTACTAAAGTAACATAATTCATAAATACCACCAAGAATATTATATCATATCATTTACACTATCAATAACTAATTTGAATGTTATATTATTTCTATTCATCTAATTTAAAAAATTAGTAATTAAATCAACTAAAATTTCTTTTTCTTTTGGATTTGACTCAGCAATTAACAAGGTTAGTGATGCTAAAGTATTATTATCAATTACTCTTTTATCATTTTTATATAAAATATTATAAAAATTTAGAAAATAGATAAATAAAGTAGCTGCTATACGTTTATTCCCATCAATAAAAACATGATTTTTAACTACCATATATAATAAATTAGCACATTTTTCTTCTATAGAATTATATACATCAACACCATTAAAAGTTTGATAAACACTACCCAAAATTGCACTTAAACCATTATTTCTTTCCAAAGCGAATAAATTACTTGACTCACTAAATTTTAAATCTTTAATTACCTTTATACATTCTTCGTAAGTGATTACCTTATTACTTTTCTTGCCTTTTTGGTTTTTTAAAGTTCTATGATCATAATCGTCAAGTAAATCTAAAGCTTTTGAATATCCATTAATAACTTTTATTATTTCTTTAGTATCTGCATCATTATCCACTCTACTAGCTATATCAATTAATTTCACTGTTTTTTCAAGATATTCCAATCTTCTCTGATTAATGGCATAACCTTTTAATAAATAATCTTTTAATACATTATTGGCCCACTTTCTAAAAATAATACCATTTTTTGATTTTACTCTATAGCCTACTGAAATGATTACATCTAAGTTGTAGTAATCTACATGATATACTTTTCCATCACTAGCAGTTGTTGCAAAATTTGCAATAACTGTATTATCATTCAATTCTTCATTTAAAGCATTTTTAACATGACGGGATATAACAGATTTATCCCTATCAAATAATTTTGACATTTGATCTAAAGATAACCAAACCGTCTCATCTTTCATATTCACCTTTAGTTTTACATTTTGATTTTCAAATAATATAATCTCATTTTGCATCTGCATCTCTCCTTTTTTATTATTTTAGAGGGTAAACCTCAATTCCAAAATCATCATATCAAACATTTGTTCTTGCAACAATCATATAACCTTAATTACCAACAATTACCAAAAAAGACGCAAAAAAAAGAAGCTAATCTAGCTTCTCAAATCTATATTTTTGTGAAACATCTGGATACTTATTATGATCAACCTCACTAAAGAACATATCAATAGGTCTTGCATAAATACCAAAATCTCCATATTGAGCTTGATAAATAACTAATTGTTCTCTTGTTTCTGAATGAGTTGCAAAAGTTAAAATTTTATACTTTTTATTTTTAAAATGATTGAATACACTAGCGTTATCTTTATCTTCTAAAATACTTGTAAATTCTATATTTCTATCCTTGTTACTATATTGCATAATATTTCTCCTTAAAATAGTGATAATTGATTTGATTCTGGTAAATCTTTTAATACACCCATTTCCACCATTTTCTCAACTAATGTTTTTGATACTTTTCCTCTAGTTTGAACATCTTCAATACTTAAGAATGGTTTTTTATCTCTTTCTCTTACAAGATTTTCTGCAACTGTATTTCCTAGACCATCTATTGAGTTAAATGGCGGATAAATTTCTGTATCATTTACTGCTACCCAAACAGTTGCCTCACTTTTATATAAATCCACGTTCAAAAATTTAATTCCTCGAGCTGTTGCTTCTAGAGCCACTTTTAAACTTTCGGCTTGACCATTTTCTTTGTTTGTTGCTTCATACCCTTTTGCTTGAATATCTAAAATTCTTTCTTTTATTTTATCGTAGCCCTTTATCATCGCCTCTACATCAACATCAGTTGCTTTAGAAGTATACCATGAAGCATAAAAATATACAGGCATATGAACTTTATACCAAGCAATTCTAAAAGCACTTATTACATATGCGGCTGCATGTGCTTTTGGGAACATATATTTAATTTTAGCACAAGAATTTATAAACCACTCTGGTATATTAGCTTCTTGCATTGTTTTAACGTGTTCTTTCCAGGTATCAGGTTCTTTAGAAGCTTTTCCTTTTCTTACAAATTCCATTATTTTAAATGCTTTTATTGGTTTTACATTGTGATACATCAAATAAACCATAATATCATCACGACAGCCAATAGTATCTTTAAATGGTACTATGTTATTTTGAATTAATTCTTGTGCATTACCAAGCCAAACATCGGTACCATGAGAAAGACCAGATATTTTTATAAGTTCAGCAAAAGTAGTTGGTTTTGTATCCTCTACCAATTTTATAGTAAATGCTGTACCAAACTCTGGAATTCCTAATGTTCCTGTATTACACATAATTTGATCAGTTGTTACCCCAAGTGCCTTAGTAGATGTGAAAATACTCATCGTATCTTTATCATCTAAAGGTACCTTCATAATGTCTGTTTTTGATTGAAGTTGAATAAGTCTTAACTGTGTTGGATCAGAATGTCCTAAAATATCTAGTTTTAATACACATTGATCAATTGCATGGTAATCAAAATGGGTTGTTCTCCATTCTTTATTTATATCATCTGCAGGAAATTGGAATGGAGTAAAATCAAATACATCCATATAATCTGGAATAACAACTATTCCACCTGGATGCTGTCCCGTGGTTCTTTTAACACCAGTACATCCCATGGCAAGACGTTCAACCTCAGCAGTTCTCATATCTTCAATTCCGTGTTCTTCACAATATCCTTTAACAAATCCAAAAGCGGTTTTATCAGCAACTGTACCAATAGTTCCAGCACGATAAACATTATCTTCACCAAATAATACTTTAGTGTAAGCATGGGCACTTGCTTGATTTAAATCAGAAAAGTTCAAATCTATATCTGGAACTTTGTCAGCATTAAATCCTAGGAAAGTAGCAAAAGGCATGTCTTGTCCATCCTTTATCATTGGAATATGACAATTTGGACACTCTTTATCAGGCAGGTCAAACCCAGATGAATACGTTGCTCCTAAAGAGGTTCCATTATCATCATCAAATATACTAAGTTTACACTTTTCACATCTATAATGGGCAGGAAGTGGATTTACTTCTGTAATTCCCATCATCGTTGCTACGAAACTTGAACCAACAGATCCACGAGAACCAACTAGATAACCCTCATCATTTGAATGTTTAACAAGTCTTTGAGCAATTAGATATATAGGGTCAAATCCTCCACCAATAATTCCACCAAGTGATTTATTTAATTCTTTATCTAAATCTTCACTAGACAATTCTTCAGTACTATTTTCCTTAATACTATTTCTAATTAGTTCTTTAACTGAATCAAATCCATCTAATATTACTTGATGTAGTCTTTTGAAAGATTCTTCTTCTTGTTTTTCTTCTTCAAAATTTTCTTTTTCTAATTTTTCTTTAATTGTCTTTAATACAATATCTCCATATAATTCAGTAGCAATACGTTCTTCTATATAATGAGGCAAGTTATCACCATACCATGAACTAGCTTTAGTATAAACTAAATCTGTAACAACTCTAGGACAATCTAGATAACTTTTCCCGTCATCACTTTTTACACGTGGAGAAAAAGGAATTCCCCCTGTATCAATTATAACTTCTACTATATCAACAAGTTTTGCTATTTCATTTGGATTATCAATTACTATTTTATGAATTAATTCTTCATCATTTAAAAATTTGAAATCATTTAACATCTCATCAGTAGTTCTAAAATGATTTGATGGTATTTCTTTTATATTTTTACGGGCAAGAGGATGTCTACCACCACCCGGAACTTTTTGATTAACTATTATCTCCCTATATATTTTATCATCTCTGGTTAGATGATGAACGTCACCAGTTGCAACGATATATTTACCAGCTTCTTCTGTAACTCTTATTATTTTTTGAATATTAGCAGCAAGTTCAGCTTCATTTGCAAAATCACCTGATTGAATTAAATGATTATAACACTCTAATGGTTGAACCTCTACATAATCATAGAATCTAATTAAATTAGAAAGTTCATCGTCACTTTTACTTCTAGCCTGTGTAAATATTTCACTTTCATAACAACCACTACCAACAAGTAAGCCTTCCCTATGCTTTTCTATTTCACTTCTAAGGATTCTAGGCGTTTTATATAAGTATGTAGTATTAGATAAGGAAACTATTTTAAATAAGTTTTTAAGGCCTGTTTTATTTCTTACTAATAAGTTGACATGGTAACTTCTACCATATTTATGAATCTCATCCTTAGATACTAACTCATCTAATTGATTCATATTTTCTATATTTCTATTATCTAGTTTTTCCATCATTTTATGAAATACTAAAGCCGTTCCTTCAGCATCATAATCTCCTCTATGATGAGCATTTTCATCCCAAGGAACATTATATCTTTTTACAAGTGCAGATAAAGAATGCCTAGCATAATTGTTATCAAGTGTCCTAGACAATTCTAAAGTATCAATAACTGGGTTAGTGAAAGTACCTAAATTATATTTTTTATAGGCCATTTCAAGGAAAGATACATCAAATTTAGCATTATGGGCAACCATTGGTAAATCGCCAAACCATTCAATGAATCTTTTTACAGCATTTTCTTCATTATCTTTTCCTTCTAACATTTCATCAGTAATATTAGTTACATCAATAATTTTTTGTGGTAACTTTCTACCAGGATTAATTAGTTCATCATACTTTTCAACTATTACCCCATCATGTATTTTTACAGCACCAATTTCAATAATTGAATCCGCACCACCAGCATTAAATCCAGTTGTTTCAAAGTCAAAGACAACATAAGTCTGCTCCAACATGTTTTTATTATTTGGTCTTGTAACAATATTTACTGTATCATCTATTAAAGTTAGTTCAGCACCATAAATAACTTTAAATGGTTCTTCCCCTTCTTTTAATTTTTTGTTATAAGAGGTAATAAAATTAAATACATGTGGGAAAGCTTGAGTTCCATTATGGTCCGTTATTGCTATAGCCTTATGTCCCCATTTAATAGCTTGTTTGATAAGTGCTTCTTCTGAGACAACTCCATCCATTTGACTCATTTTCGTATGGGTATGAAGTTCTACTCTTTTTTCTTCACTTAAATCCTTTATTTCTTCATCCTGATGCTCTACTTTTACAATATCTCTAGCATTTAGAACTAATTCTTTTGCAAAAGTATCATTTTTTGTATATCCCCTAATCTTAACCCAAGTACCTGATTTCAATTCTTTTTGTAATCTTTTATATTCATCATCATCTCTTACGAATACTTTGCAATAAATACTATCAGAATAATCTGTAATTTTAAGAGTAATTATTTTAAAATCTGTTTTAGATGATTCAAAGTAATCAACACCAAAGATATTAGCCTCAACGACAACGTTGTTATCCTCACCGATTAAGGTTTTAATCCTTATTGGATTATCTTTGATACTTCTTCCTAAAATACTATTTGGATCTTTTTCCGCTCTTTTATTATATGTTTTTGGTTTTGTCTCAATTTTTTCTTCTTTTTTTATACTATCAACCTTAATATCAGTTTCCAAGTCATGTTTTATTTCATTAGAAATATCATTATCTTTTCTTATTTCAATATTAATATCCTCATCATAGCCAAATCTTTTATAAAAATCTGTAATTTTATTTTTACATTTTAATAACTTTTCTCTTTCTATATTATTGGTTGCTATTAAAATTAACTTATCATCTTCTATCTTTAGTGATTCTTTATAAATTTCTAGAACCATCAAATCATTCTTTAATAATTTTAGTAAGTAAGGATAATAGTTTAATAAGTAACTAACATTTTTGTTTTTTATTTTATATATAACTTTATAATTTTCGATGGTTTTATCTATAGTAGGAAGTTTAGCCTCTAATTCTTCAACAATTTCCAAATCAAAATAATCATTATTTTCTAACACTACAGTACATGCATTTTTTGACTTTGTAATAATTATTTTAACTAGTGTTGCCTTTTTAAAATGATAATAATTTTCACTACTAAAATTTATTTTATCAAGTAATAATTTCATTTTTTCTTCCATAATATATTCCCCCAAAAAATAAGTTTCAAAGTGAAACTTATATAATTTCTAATTCATCGATTTTTACTATGTGTTTTTGGTTTCTAATACAAAAATCTATAAATGCATATAAGTCTATTTTCTTTAGTTGACGTTCATAAGTATATTTTGATATATCAAAGGAAATTCTATCTCTTGCCATATATTCATTTAATTTATCTTTCTCTACTCCTAAATACATTAACCAATATGGATATATTTGCCTTTTTAGATATTTTAAAGTGTTATCTCCTGTTAAATAATGGGTTCTATTAGTCATTCTTGTTGCAAATTCATTTAAAATTGCAAGTTCTACAATAGCTTTTACTATATCACTATATTCTTCTTGGTAATTATTAAGCTCTTTTCTAACTATTCTATATACTAAATTTATAATTGTATTAATAGGATGTTCCTCATCTAATCTCTTACCCCAAACAATAGTGTTTACTTTGCTATTTTTAACAGTTGTACTATCAATTATGTCTAGTTGTTCACATACTACTAAAACATGGTATAGTTTAATATCAAATCTTAATATATCTTTTAACTCTTTAATAGCTACCTTTTTATTTTCATCCCAAGTTTTTAATAGTTTCATTCTAAACTTATCAGTTTCTTTTTTTATTTTTTCATAATTTTTATTTTCTAAAACAATATTATAGATTGTATCATCATCTGGTATAAAATTTTTAGGATCTTTCAAAATCAATAGATTGTCTTTAAATGTTTTATTATATTCATTCTTATAATTTATCCAAATTTTTTGTTTAAATTTGTGAATATTTTCTGATATTGATGCTTGAAATAACAAATTCCAAATTAATACATAATCATTAACTACAAATTTTAAATTCATAATTCCACATCCTTACTACACGTTATAAATATAATATATCATAAATAAAAAGAAAAGTAATTACTTTTCTAATCTTTATAAACTTTTTTTAAATAGTATTCAACACCCTTGTTGTCATTATCAAGGGTTACTAAATGAGATATTTTTTTTAGTTTATCGACCGCATTTCCCATAGCTATTCCCATACCCGACTTTTTAATTATTTCTATATCGCTAGAACAACTACCAAAAGAAATGATTTCACTCTTTGTAATCTTTTCACGTTTAAGTATTTTTTCTAAACCACTTAACATGGAGGCTTCCTTATCAGTTATTTCTATTAAATACTTGTTGTTACTATCACAAACATTGATATTAATATTTAATTCTAACATCTTTATCTCTTTTACTGCCTTCTTCAAATCATTTAGGAAATTAAAATGCAGTTCTATCTTATATATATTTTTCTTATTTTCTTCTAAAAATTCATCTTTATTAGTAATTTTTCTAACGTCGTAATTGTATTTGGAAACACTTCCGTCATCGAAAAAATTCCAAATATTATTATTTATTAAGTAAATACTTGCTTTATCATAAAATTCTTTAATTATCTTTTTAATTGTTCTAATTCCAATATTTTTCTTAAAAATAACTTTTTGCTTTATAACATCGTAGATATATGCACCATTTGATGTTACTAAATAATCGCATATTGGGAAATCCCTATTATAATCTAGGACTGATTTCAAACATCGTCCAGTCGTAATAACAATTTTGATGTTATCTCTCCTTAATTTATCAAATAATAGTGCAGTTGAGGTTGGTATTACTTCTTCACTATCTATTAATGTATTATCAAAACTACATACTACTAACTTATACATAAAATCATTCCTTTATGGTATCTTTAATCAATACTAAATATATTAGACCAAGTATATAGCCACCCAAAACATCAGTAAAATAATGAACCCCTAAATAGATTCTACTAACACCTATAATTAAGATTAATATTGATAAAAGAATTATTAACAACCATTTTACACTATTTTTTTGAATCTTTCTATATATAAGTATAATTAAAAGCCCGTATAAGGTCATTGATAATGCAGCATGTGATGCAGGAAATGAAAAACTATCAGCATTTATCAAAATATGATTTGGCCTAGGTCTTTTTATTATTACTTTTATTACTAAATCAAATATTTTCATAGGAATAACAGATATTGGAATAATTAAATAACTTTTATTTTTGAAAAATATACTAATAATTACTCCTATGATTAAACACCAAAGAAAGTTTCCAAGTTTTGTTACTAATTTAAAAAACATTGTTAGGTTAGTGTTTCTTAAATTTTCAATATAACAATTAAAAATCTCATCTATATTTAAAAAGTTTATATCTATAGCTAGTATTAATAATAAAAATATTATTATCATTAAAATTACCATTATTCTTTTTTTCATAATTTCACCTATAAATTATTATAAACAAAAAAAGCAGCTTTATAAAGTTGCTTAAAATTTATAATAAAGATAATATGCCGTTGCAGCAATTACTGCAATTAAAATCAATATTAATAAAACTTTTACTATTATAGGTACTTTTTTGTCTTCTACATCACTAAAATCAAAATCCTTATCTGATAAATCCATTGATTTTGTATAAAATGAATTATCCATATCTTTTAGTACCTCTGATTCTTTATTATCAGTTATTTTTTTTGCTTCATCAATTTTCTTTATTGATTGTTTATCTAAAATTTCTTGTGACAAATCTAATTGTTCATCTTCACTCTTTTTATCAGCTGGGTCTACTTTATCTTGTACTGTAGTTGCCATCAAGTCACTCAATAGGTCAACACTAGCTTCTTTTGAAATTTCTCCTGCTAAAGTTTTAGAAGTTATTGTATCTATTAATCCCCTTAATTCATTTTCATCTGGCTTAATACTTTTATTTTTTTCTTTTCGATATTTTTCTAGTTCCTCAGGATTTAAGTTAGCTAGAATATTATAGTTAGTATTTTTAAGATTTCTTTTTTCCTCTAATTCATCTTTTTCTTTTCTGTTAGCCTTTGCTTGTTCTATAACACTGTTAATATCATATACTCTATTCTCATGATCTTGATATAAATGATTAAATTCATCTAACTCTTTTTTTATTTTTGGTCTTTCTTCAGTATATTTATATTCTTTAATGGTTTGATAACCTTCTCTAGTACGATATTTTTTTCTAGCATCATCTAATGACACTGCATTTATATTACTTACATCTGTAAAGTTAGTGTACTTAGTATTTGTTCCAACATTTTGATATAATTCCTTATTTTTTTGCTGTCTACTAGAACAATTTGAATTATTTTTATCTAGGTCAATATATCTGTCCATTCTACTTCTCATACTATTTCACCTTCTTAATACAAGAATATCACATAAATAAAAAATAATTAATAAAATCATGAAATGTACTTTTTCCTTTACGTAAAGAATAATTTTAGATATAATTGTTAATGAAAGAAAGGAAGGAATAATATGAAAGTTAAAGTTAGTGAAGATTTATGCATCGGTTGTGGAGCTTGTGCTGCAATATGTGATGAAGTATTTGAAATAAATGATGAAGGAATTTCAGAAGTTATCTCTGATGATATTTCTAACGATATGGAAGATGATGTAAAAGAAGCTATAGAATCTTGTCCAACAGGAGCAATTATAGAAGAATAAACTAAATTTTCTAACTAATAAAAGGATTGAATCTTATAGATTTAATCCTTTTATTTTTACTAAATACCCTATTAATTATTTAACAATTCCTTCTTTTTTAATTCTAATCTTACTTCTTTAACACATCACATTTCTATTTAGCTAATCCAAATATTTTAGCAACCTCTTTAGGAGATAATCTTCTATAATCTCCTGAGGTTAGACCCTGCAATGTAAAGATTCCAAAACGTTCTCTTTTTAACTTTAAAACCTCAAATCCTACAGCATCAAACATTTTTTTAACTTGATGATTTCTTCCTTCATGTATAGTTACCTCAACCATTGAGGTATTGTTTTTTAAATCCGTCTTTCTTAACTTAACACGACATTTTTCAGTCTTTTTCCCATCTATTATAACACCATTTTTTAATTTATTTATCGCATCACCTTTAATAATTCCTCTTATTTTAGCAATATATACTTTATCAATTTTATTATTAGGATGCATCAAAATATTAGCAAATTCACCATCATTAGTTAATAAAAGTACTCCTGTTGTATCATAATCAAGTCTTCCTACTGGATAAATTCTTTTATCAGTTTCTATTAAATCTACAACTGTTTTCCTATTTTTATCATCGCTTACTGAGGTTATTACTTCTCTTGGCTTATTTAAAAGATAATATTCTTTTTCTTCTTTTTTCAATAAATTACCCTCTACTATTATTCTTTCTTTACCACTAACTTTTGTTCCTAATTCTTTTACTATTTTCCCATCAACTTCTACTTTTCCTTCTCTAATAAGATCTTCAGCTTTACGCCTAGATGTATATCCAGCCTCAGCAATATATTTTTGTAAACGTTCCATAAAAACACCTCTTTTATTATTTTAACTTAGATATATAAAATTATCAATCTAATATCTTTATATTTTGATAATAAAATTAGAACCAGATTGGTACTTTGTCATAACCTATTTATAAAGGAGTGTTTTTTATGAATGGGAATTATTATTCTGAATATCAATTTGATAACAATCAAATGATATACCCACAAGCAGTAGATATGTATCGTCAAGATAATACTATGGTATATCCACAAGCTACTAATATGAATCCAAATGACGAAAGATTCTTTTGGGCACCATTTGTAGTTGGTGGTCTTGCTGGTACAGCATTAGGTTATGGTATTGCTAATAATAATCAAATAAATAGTAAAGGTGGATGCTGTATGCAACCAATGCCTTATTATCAACAGCCTATACCAGTATATCCGGCACCATACATGTATAGTAGTAGTAACAATTTCTATTATTAAAAAAAGAGGAACTTCCTCTTTTAATTTGCATTAATTGGTAATGTTATAGTAACTAATGTATATTTTCCTTTAACAGAATCATATTCCATCTTTCCTTGATGCATTTTAACAATTTCTTTTGAAAGTGCAACTCCAAGTCCTGTTCCTTTATCTTTGGTAGTATAAAACATCTCATCTACCCTAGATAAAGTTTTACTATCCATACCTACTCCATTATCTTTTATTTTTATAACAACTTCACCATTTTTCTTTGAAACATCAACCCGTAAGTAATTATTATCTTTCTTCTTATCCTTTGCTTCTATACTATTTTTAAAAACGTTCACAAGCACTTGTTTCATTCTGTTATAATCTAGATCTAAATAAATTTCATCATCAGGTATTTCTAACTCCAATTTTATATTATTTTTCTTGAAAAGTGGTTTTGTTATATCACGTGTATCTTCTAAAAGCATATATAAATCAGCTTCATCCTTTTTTATGCTAACCTTAGTATAATCTAGAAAATCATCCATTAAGATTAATGTTCTAGAAATTTCATCTTTAATTATTGGTACATACTTTTCAATTTTTTGCTTATCATTATAATCAATCATATCTAAATATCCCTTACAAACCGCAATAGGATTCTTGATTTCATGAGTAATTTTAAAAAGTGATGCTCTCAATTGTTTTTCTTTTTCTAATTCTTTAATCGTACTATTTAAATCTATTATTTCTTCTCCCCTATTTAAGAAATATAGGCATAAATCTGCTATAAAAGCAAATAGAACCATCATAGAAAATATAGATACAAAATTAATTACAATATTGCTATTAGGGCTAAAAATTAAAAACATTTCAAAAGACATAATAAACGCTTTTATAATTGAAAAACTAGATATTATATAAACTGGTTCTACCTTTCTTTTATAGTTATAAAAAGAATAAACTAAAAAGTATAAAGTATACTCTATTGTTAGTAATACTACACTCATTCCTATCGTATTATGATAATAGATTATTAATAATATTGATATTAATATAGCTGTTATATTTCTACGTTTTAGATAAGCTATTAAAAGTGGAATACTAAAAAGAATCATAGGATATATTGGAAATATTACATATCCATGTCTAAATAATAAATAAAGTGATGAAAATAGTGCTATATCTAAAATAATTATTCTAGTTTTATTATCTGTATACTTAGTATAAGCTGTTATAATTAGGTAAATTGCTATTGGAAATAGTAAATATACACAATTTAAAATTACTCCTTCAAAAATATTCATTTCACATACCTCTTTTCTTAATTAAATTATACAAGAAAGTATTTGTCGAATTTTGTCGAAATATGAAAAAAAATGACTATTATTGTCATTTTAAATCGTCAATATACTTTTTTAATTGTTTTGATTCGGGACCTAAAATTATTTTTAATTGATTATCTATTTCAACAATACCTTTAGCTCCCAATTTTTGGATTGCATCTTTATTAGCTTTAGTTACATCTTTTAAGGTAACCTTAAATCTGGATAACATTATTTCAGTATCAACTATATTTTCTTTACCACCTAATGCATCTACTAATTTATTAAAGTCTAGGTTAGCATCTTTTTTATTTGCTTTTAAGATTGCTAGTAAAATTACCAATAAGACTAATCCTATTATTATATATTGAACATATTGCATCATATTATCACCAAAATAATTATATCTTATTTAAATGGAAAAGAAAAGTAAAATTTGGTAATTTACATCTACAATATATTACATATTTAATCACCTATAATTTTTATAATACATATTAATCAAAAAACATATAGTTAAAATAGGTATAAGCTATGCACTAATTTTTAATAAAGGAATATCTTATATTAGAAATGATAAGGAGGAATATTATGGAAAATAATGAAAAATGTTGCCTTGCCAAGATATTAAAAGTAATAGATATTTTACAAAAAGAGTGCTCTCCAGAATGCTATCCTGAGGGGTGTGATAAACCTTTTTTAGGAAATACTGAAGGTTTCAATTATAATACTAGACCTATAACACTATATAGTAAAAATGGTAACTTATTTACTGCTAGTTACTATGTAAATAACGTTTTAACAACATCAAGTGTTTTTAGAGTTGAAGATGTAAATAAATGTTGCTGTAAACTTAGAATATTAAGTACAACTGTTGAACAAGGTGTAACTACATATAATTCTACCAACGAATTTATAACAGTTGATTTAAATTGTTTCTGTATTTTAAGCTGTTTAGATGATATTTATTTAGAAAATTTATAGAAAGGAGATATAAGTATGTGTGAAGATAGAAGAGATAATGACTGTGGTTGCATCAGTCAAATTATAAAGAAAATAATTAGATTACAAAAAAACAGTTTCAAAGCATGTTCTCAAGAAGGTTGTGATAAACCATTTTTAGGACCAGATGATATTACATGCTTTAACACTAGACCAGTTTCACTATATAACTGTTCTACAGGAGCATTATGGTCAGTTGATAATAATACAATATTCAGATTAGAGTCATTAGATGATTGTTGTTGTACTTGTAGAATATTAAATCTAAATGATGGTGTATATACCTCTACTAATAGATTTTTTACAATTGATATAAATTGTGTCAGTGCTATAAAATGTTTCAATGATACATACATTTCTATTTAATAAATAAAAATCCTTAAATAGGATTTTTTCTTTTGATTGAAACTATATCTTCTATTCTTATCTTGTCATTATCCATAGTTAATAGATAGCCATTAGTTCTTGTTATAATAGAAGTATCATAAGTTTTTGTATTAGTTTCTATAATAACTTGTTTATTAAAAGAATAACCATCTTCTAAAAAAATTTCATCTATAATATCTTCTATATCACTTTCATTGGTCATAGAATTTCTAGAGAAGTTATTATTATTATTTTTCACATAATAAGTTTTTTCATTATTATTTATTTTTTTATCAATATTATTTTGATAAATCTTTGGTAATTTTTTGATATAAATCACATCCTTTTATATATTTTATGATTATTTTATATAAAACTTGCAGTTTTTTGGTATAATAACTATTAGTGAGGAGAGATACTATGATGTATAAGAATAAAAAAATTAATTTATCTATTGTATTACCAATATTTATATTAGCAATTGTTAGTATTATTACAATTTACAGTGCATCAACATATATTTCTAAAGAAATGGGAAATTTAGCATTAAAACAATCTATTTGGTATTTAGTAGGAATTATTTTAGTATTTATATTAATAAAATTAAAAAATGAATATTTATATTCACATACTTGGATCTTATATATTTTTGGAAATATCCTACTTCTTTCATTACTTTTATTTGCTCCTGAAATAAATAGTAGTAAATGTTGGTTTGTAATTCCTGGTATAGGTAGTTTTCAACCTAGTGAATTCATGAAAATTTTCTTAATGCTTACACTGGCTACTATGATTCATAATTTTAGAGCAACCTATGATGAGGCTACTATCAATGAAGAAATTATATTTATACTAAAAACCTTGCTAGTAGTATTAATACCTTCTGTTCTCACCTTTTTACAACCTGATACAGGAAGTGTAATTATATATTTAGTAATTTATATTAGTATGATGTTTGCATCAGGTATACGATTAAGATTTTTTATAATTGCTTTTGCTATCATTTTTGTTATGTTATCAACTATTTTAGGAATTTACTTTTTCAAGGAAAAACTTTTTATAAAACTATTTGGAACTAATTTATTTTATAGACTAGATAGAATATTTTCATGGTCAAATGGAAGTGGTTTACAATTAGAAAATGCCAAAGCTGCTATTGGCTCAGCTGGATTATTTGGTCATGGTTTTAATAAAACCCCTATTTATTTTCCAGAATCAGGTACTGATTTTATATTTGCAGTTTTTGCATCAAATTTTGGATTAATCGGTGTACTTTTACTTATGTCATTAATAGCTTATTTTGATGTAAGTATTATTAAATTGGCTCAAAAGAAAATAAATGATACTGATAGATATATTTTAGTAGGAATTGTTGCTATGTTATTATTTCAGCAAATTCAAAATATAGGTATGACTGTTGGATTACTTCCAATAACAGGTATTACCCTACCATTTATTAGTTATGGTGGTAGTAGTCTACTGTCATACATGATAATTGTAGGAATACTAATTAATATATCTTTTGAGAAACCTAGAAAATATAGATATAAATAAAAAGTGATTTTAAAATCACTTTTTATATTTCTGCATCCATATTAGACATTATGGTTGCTTTTTTATTAGCTTGAAAAAATAAAATAATTACAAATACTAAGAAGATAGGTAATAAAATTAGATTGTTTGATAATAAACAGTAATCATATATTCCATGTAAAATACTTGGTATTAAAATACTAAATATCATATATTTAAATTTTAATTTATTACGTTTATTTACATCTGCCAATTTAGCAAATGAAAGATAATAGCCCATAAATATTCCCATACTAACATGGGCTGGTATTGCCAAGAAAAATCTTATAAGTGCCACCCTAATACCACCATCATAGATATATAAAATATTTTCAATAGAGGCAAATCCCAATCCTATAAAAACAGAATATACAATCATATCATATAATTCATCATATTCTCTATCATGATATGAAAAAATATATAGTAAAATCCATTTACAGAATTCTTCAACTACTCCAATTAAAAAGAATGAATATAAAAATAATTTAAATCCATCATACTTACTTGAATCGCCACTAAAATATGGTATAAAATACTCAAATAAAATACTGATAATTACTGTAAGAACTGCTGCTAAGATTCCACCAACAAATACCTTAAATAAAGTTTTCTTAGGTTCTTTATCCTTATCCTTATTATATATGTACATACCTAATAAAACAACTGGTAAGATAGCTAAGATAAGTAAAATTATATTATAAGCCATATTCCCACTCCTCTATTTTAATAACTTATAAAAGTTTATAATTAATGGTATATACATAAATACAATAATAGTAAATAATCCATATATGTATACCATTTCAAACTTTAATAAAATTAGTGTTGCAATCATACTTAATAAAAATGTAGTAAGTTTTCTAAAAAATTGAAAATATATAATAGTTTGTTCTCTTTCATCTACTTTAGTATTTTTCATTAATAACTCAGTTAAAAGATTTTCTATAGGATCTCTTAACCAAAGAAAGATTATAAATCCTATTGCCATTATTAATGCAGCTATAATTCCATTTCTTATAAAATTACCTATAACAAATAATACATATGATACTAATAATAGAAATTCCATTAATATTATAATTTTATTTTTTAAAACATTATATATCTTCATAAATGTTAAATTAGAAATTAATCTTACTAAGCGTGAAGCGAAAACAATGAACGATAAAATTATTGCAGTTTTTTCTATATTAATAACTTCATTTAATCTATATTGCATAAATAGTTTAGCATTATTCTGACCTATTACTATAATACCATACAACAGGCCATATATTAAAATTATATACACTACTAATTTAGAAATTTTTACACTTGTTTTCGTATTAGGTTCCTCTTTTATATCTGCCTCAACTATAAACATAGATAGTATTAAGTTTATGGTACATATAAATACACAAATAAACATTGGTAGATATGGATTAATATTAAACAAGAAACCTGAGATTAGCGAAATAATCATTGTTATTAATGAGTATATTGTTGTACCTTTGTTCTTAATTTCTAAATATTTTTCTTCCTTCTTTAAATATTTTAAATTTTTTATTAATATAACACTGTCAATTGCTTTAAAGACAAATGCAAATTCATATAATATTTGACCTAGTAACAAAAGAAAATATGATTTTGAAAAAGTTAATAATAATGATGATAATAAAAGTAATAAATTTGCTAAACGCACAGATGTAATATTACCTATCTTATTAATTATCTTACTAGCAAAAAAATATAATACAATAGATAGTATTGTACTAATTGTTGTTAGTGAATTTATTTGAAACGCACTTAAGTTTTTTACTGTTGACAGAAAAAGAGTATTAATTGCAATCCAAAACACCAAATCTGATGATAATCCATAATATATTGGATATATTTTATTGCTTTTTTCTACTCTTTCTATCATACACTTCTCCATTTATAACAATTATTTTGATTTATTATTACTATTTGATTTTGTTACATTATCAATTAGATCTTTAGGTGCCTCCATACGCTTTAATATGTCCTTTTCCACATCTTGTGGAGTACTATTATCATTTAATATCTCAGTAAATTCTGTTGAATTAATGCCAAGCTCCTGTTCCAACCAATCTGACACTGCAGGATTATCTGGTGGAAGTCCAACCTCTTTAATTTGAGCAGCAGTTGATGCCAAAGTGGAAACTTGTTCTTTTACTGCCTCTTCTGGATTCTCTAGCACATTAGAAAGTACTTGTTCTTGTTCTTTTATATCTAAATCATTAGGCCTAACTGCATTAATTTCCTTTGCTTGTTCTATTAATTCAAGTGTAGTTGCAGCTTGTTCAACTGTCTCTTCTTTTATTTCATCAAATTTCTTTATTTCCATACATTCATCCCCTTGCACTAGTTATTATATAGTATTATTTATAAGTTGTTACATTAATCAATAAAACATTTAATTTTTTTACACAATTTTACACACTACTCTTCTAAAGATGAATCATTCATATCATCTTCAGTCACACTATCTTTAGCATCATCAGAAATATTTGACTCTTGTTTTTTATATTTACCAATAGTTAATGTTACTGTATCACCACTATTTAACTTTTTATTACTTTTAGGATATTGTTCAATAACGATATCATTTTTATTTTCATCAGTAACTTCTTTTTCTATAATTTTATATGTAATATTATTATGTTTTAATGTATTTATTGCTAAATCTTTTTTCATATCAATAAAATTATCAAGACGATATACATATTTACCAACGGTTACCTTAATCGTTGTATTTTTTGATACTTTATTTCCTATTTTTTTATTTTGGTTAATTACTATATTATCTTTTGCTTCATCATTTACCTCTTTATCAATCTTGGCTATTTTTAAATTCTTTTTAGCAAGTATAACTCTAGCATCTTCATATGTTAAGTTATATAAATTAGGAACTTCTATATTTTTTTCCTCATCATATATATGATAACCAAGTATAGCAGAAATACCCACTAATAAAGCTATAAAAATTACTAATATAAATATTAAAAAGCCATGATTATTACTTTTTTTTCTATTTCTATTATTAGATTTTACCTTCTGTTTTACTTTCTTAACTTTTGTTTTAGTTTTTATTTTTGTTTTTGGTTTATTCTCTTTTTTTCTTGTTCTACTATTAACTTCTTCTATAAAATTATTACCACATTTTTTACAAAATAAGGCATCTTCATCATTAATAGTTCCACAATATTTACATTTCATTTTGATCACCCTTAATAAAATTATACAACTAATACTTAAAATAAGCAAAAAGGAATCCTAACGATTCCATCTATTAATAATTAACTTTTTTACTACTTTCAAAGAATGCTTTATAGCCTAAATATGCACAATATATATCATATTTACTTGTTACTTCATATGGTGAATGCATTGATATTACTGGAACACCACAGTCTAATACATCAATTCCTTTATTAGCTAAAATATAAGCAATGGTTCCTCCACCACCAATATCTACTTTTCCAAGTTCTGATACTTGATACTTGACATTATTTGTTTCAAAAACACCTCTTACGTAAGCAACAAATTCTGCATTAGCATCACTTGCACCTGATTTTCCTCTTGCACCTGTATATTTATTAAGTTCTACTCCATAACCTATATGTGAAGCATTATTAACTTCTGATACATCTTGATAGTTAGGATCTATTCCAGAACCAACATCTGCAGATAGCATTCTAGAATTACAATATGTCCTATTTAGGGCTGATGGTGCATTAGTATTTGTTTTATCTAATAACATATTAATAAAGTTATCAAACATTTCAGAATACATTCCTGTATTACCAACACTTCCTATTTCTTCCTTATCAGCAAATATTGCCACATTTGTATAATCAAATGTATCACAATCTATTATAGCTTCCAAAGTTGCATATGCACATACCTTATCATCTTGACCATAACCTGATACCATACTTTTGTCAAAACCTAAACTTCTAGCATTGAAAGCTGGTACTACCTCTAACTCTGAACTATAAAAATCAATTTCTGATATATCATATTTTTCATTTAAAATTTGTAGTACATTTTCTTTTACTGAATCACTATCATTACTTGGAATGCTACCAATTAATAAATTTAGACTTTCACCTTCAATTGCTTCACCTATTTTTTTCTCATATTGCTTTTGCGCTAAATGTGGCAAAATATCTGTTATTGTAAAGATTGGATCATCCTCATCCTCACCAATATTTATTTCTATTTTATCACCACTAGGCTTTACAACTACTCCATGAATTGCTAAAGGAATTGTAGTCCATTGATATTTTTTTATTCCACCATAATAATGAGTTTTAAATAAGGCTAACTTGGCATCCTCATAAACTGGGTTTGGTTTTAAATCAAGTCTTGGTGAATCAATATGAGCCCCTATTATATTTAGACCTTTTTCTATATTATTTTTCCCTATAATTGCTGCAAAAACACTTTTCCCCCTATTATTGAAATAAACCTTATCACCTACGTTTAGGCTATCTGTATCATTTATATTTGTAAATCCATTTTGTTCTAATTCTTTAATTATGTTTTTATTTGCTTCTCTTTCTGTCTTTGAACTATTTAAAAATCCAATATAGCTATCAGAAAAAGCTAATACTTCATTTTTTTTATTTTCATCAATATTTTTCCATCCGCATTCTTTTTTATTTAATATATCTTTCATAAATATCCTCCTAATATATATATTACCATAATTATTAAAAATTATGAATATAAGTATTAAAAAGACACCTTATTTGGTGTCAATTTATCCTACCTCAAGATCTCCGCTTACAGTTTCTATTTTTAATTCTAAATAAGCGTGTCTATTATTATCTTTAATGCTTGAATCTCCTGATACTGTTTTATAATCAATATATATACTATTAGTTTCTAATATTTTAACATCTCCACTTATAGTTTCTACTAAACCGTTTTCATCTAAATTAGCAGATTCTATTTCTATATCTCCACTTACTGATTTTATATTTATATTATTACATTTTTTAATATCAACGTCTCCACTCGTAGTTGATATATTCATATTACTTATTTTCTTAATTTCTATATCACCACTTGTAGTTTTAATATTACCATCTAAAACTTCTGCTACTTCTATATCTCCACTAGTTGTATTAATACTTAATTTTCCATCTAAATTTGCATCTATTTTTATATCACCACTTGTAGTTTTAATATTAGTTTTTTTATTATAACCTTTTGGAACAGATATCACTACCTTTTCCTGTCCGTAACATATTCCTATACAAAATGATTTATTTATATCTTTAACAATACTTAAATTACCATCATTTAATTTTATATCATACTTTTCATTTTTTCTGCCATAAGTTTTAATCTCTATCTTATCAGTTTTTCCCTCTTCAATAAAAACATCGGTTGATTGGACATTTAGTGATATATTACTAACTGAGGTTGTATCATATTTATTTTCAGCTAATAAATTATCATTATCCGTATTAACAAAAGGTATAGGTTTATTATATATATACATAAACATTATTGTTATTAATAATATGGTTATTAACAACAGTCCTGCAACTAAAACAATTACACTATTTTTCTTCATCAAACTCACCTCTTTTCATATCAAGTAATAAATGAATAATTTTTAAAACAAGTGCATAAACAATCCAAATAATCCAAGTTATTTCCCATGCCATTGTAGAAAAGCTAATTATCAAATATATAATTAAAAACAATATAGAAATTATACTATCTATAGATTTATACTTATTTTTCTTTTTTTTATCATAAGACTTTGAATGTGACGAAAAGTAATAGACTATAATCGTAGTAGCAATTGCACAAATAAGTAGGAATATCCCCGCTATAACTTCATCACTTATAAATCTAATTGAAGATGCAATAATAGTCCAAATTATTGATAAAAAGTATAAGAAGACACTAGTACTTAAAGCAATAGCCTTTCCTTTTTTATTAGAGTTGTCTGTTCGTTCTTCTAAATAATTTTCTTTATTCTTACCAAGAATTAATTCATCAGGAGTTATTTCATATAAATCACAAATAGGTATAATTTTATCAAAATCAGGTTTAGACTCACTAATTTCCCATTTACTAATAGTTTGTCTAGTAACATTTAATATATCAGCCGCCTCTTCTTGTGATAAGCCTTTCTTTTTTCTTAATTCTAATAGTTTCTTTCCTATGTTCATAAATTCACCTCACAAACATTATACTATTTATTACAGTTGCGTTCTACCAAATTAAAGTGGAACTTTGTCAATTGAAGTTAACATCTTTACTAGTTACTCATATTTTATATTCAAAAAAAATAAAAAGCAACATTTTTGTTACCTTTTATTTCTTGATTTTTTGCTTTGCTAAATCAATAGTATGTGACTTTTTATAAGCATTTATAATATCGTCGTATGTTTCAGTGGTATATACTTTTATACCCATTATTTTTTTTGAGAATTGAGAATCTTTATCAAATGGTTTCATATCACTATCATAACAAAGAATCTCATTATCATCTAAATAGTATGAACCACTTTTATCACCACCATTAGTGATTCTTATAATTTCATTTGCAATATCATTTGCCAATAAATACCCAAATTTATCATATTCAACGCTAGAGTGAGGATTTCTTTCAGCAAGTCTACCAGTAGTCATTATTTGTTTTTTCATTTGCTTATATTGATCATTACTAACAGTGCAAACATAAAATGGAGAATTTCTATAATATTTAATAAAATCATATATTGGCATAGATATAATTTTATCATTAGCTTCATTCATTGTAATAATACTCTGTTCTTTACGTATAGAATTAATTTTCATATCTTGTGTATCAATATCTATTAGTTCTTCAATTTTTTTATATTTTTTTTCTCTTTTCTTGTAAATTTTCTTTACTCCATCAATTCTATTTTTATAAGTACCATCACTAGTATGTGGTATTCCTAATTCCATTTTCTCTAATACTTCCATATTTTTCATATTAGCATTTTCTAATGCTTTATCAAAATCATCATATATATTATCAACAGTTGTTAAGTTGCTATTTTGGAGATCTTCATTATATGACGGAAAAACTCTGTTCCACTCTTCATACATACCGCTTTTGATATATGGAAAAACTACATCATATCTTTTCTCAGACTTACCAGTTGCAAAATAATTAATAGTTTCATTTATAACATAACATTTAGAAACTATATTATAAACAATTTCATATTTTCTTTCTAAATCATTGAGACCATGACACCAACCAACCTGCTCATAAATAGGCATTACTGCGTATTTTATTGGATAGTTATACTTCATACTAATCACTCCTTTTGATGACATTAATAACGATTTATCATATATTATTAATATTTTTTTCTTAATTTTCTCCCTGTTTTTTCATTAAAAATTCTTCTCTCTTGGTATGATATTATAACATTTTCTTATTTTTGTGTCCATAACTTTCTATATTATTAAGAATTTACAATATTACATATTTATTTTCTGTTTTATTTCATCCAATAATTGTTTAAATATTGTTTGTCTATCTGTAGATATATCAATGCATTTTATATTATACTTTTTACAATCTTTTATAATTTTCTTTTCTACATTTTTATAAAACTTAAAATGATTTAATAATTGTTCATCTGATCTTCTAGTAGTCCATTCTTCTTTTGAATCAAATTTTCTACAATTTTCTAAAATTTGGTGAACAGATAACTTTTCAGCAACAAAATAATAAACAATCATCTCCTTCAAGTCAAAATATTTAAACAAGTCTTCAGGCAAGATAGAATCACCATTTATAATAAAGCCTAACTCTTTTCCATTTTTACTGATATTTTTTTCAATTAGTAAATTTAAAAATTCAGGTAACTTATTTTCTTTTAAATTATCGTGAATAAAACCAATTGGAATATTAGGGATAGTTTTTTGTAATGCAGAAATAATTGTATCAACCTCTATAATTTGATAATTGTTAAATTCTTTTTGAATCATTTTAGAAAAAGTAGTTTTCCCTGTTCTACATATTCCAAGTATCATTATGTTTTTCATAATTATTCTCCTTTTCTAGCACATCTTCGTAATATTTCATTTCTAAACACGTATACATTCTATCATTTTTACAGTAAACCTTTTTTATAAAGTTCTTCTTTTACTAAATCATTATCATTACTGTTTCCTAAAATATCATTTTTAAATTCAATAAAATATAAATCTTCAATATGATAATAAGTTAATTTATCATATCTTCCGTCAAAACCACAACAGTTTGATATTATTTTCTCAGAATCATATATTTTTATAATATTTTCTATATTTTTAATTAAATCTTCAAATATTATTTCGGCAAAACAAATATCTCCGTTTTTCTTATATTTAACAATTTTATACTTTCTATATATATCATTAAAAGTTTTAACTTCCAAATATTTAGAATCATATGCAAATTTTGATATAACCCTATAATTGTATTCTTCTTTAAATAACATACTTTTCTCTCCTATTTAATAACAAAATTACATAAGCAATATTAGTTTCTTTAATATTTCTAATATTACCATTTTTATATGTAGATTTAGTATAAGCAAACTTACATATCATATCAACTTTCTTTTTCAACTCCTCACTCATGTTTAATTATTTAGCTTCTATTATTAATATATAATTTTTCTTACTTTCTTTCTTAAATAACAAAAAAGCTAACATTTCTGTTAGTAATTTATTACTCCCAAAACTTTAAAAGTTCGAGTTTCCTATCAATCTGGTGCCGATTACGAGAATTGAACTTGTCTCTGATCCTTACCAAGGATCTGTTTTACCACTAAACTAAATCGGCATATAAAATAAAAACGTTGACCAGTCAACGTTAAATTCAAAATGGTGGAGCATAGCGGGATCGAACCGCTGACCTTCACGGTGCAAACGTGACGCTCTCCCAGCTGAGCTAATGCCCCAAATTGCTTTCTTAAGTAAGTCAGCAATAAAATTATAGCATAGCAAAACTTTAAAAGTCAATACTATTTATTAAATTTTTTAATTAGCATTTCCCTTTCAGTATAATATTTATCCCCTATTTTTATAATATGATACCTATTACGCATAAAATCATCTAATTTTGTTACCTTTTTTCTCTTTTTAAAATTATATTTATTTAAGTATCTCTCTAATAAAAACTTATCAATCATATATTTTCTTTTTTTGTATTCTAAATTAACCTTATATATCAAAAAACTAACTATAACTAATATATTTATAGATGGTTCCTTAATTAATAAATAGAAAAATAATATAATTATTGTTAAATATGAAATTATTAATGTCATATTTAAACTTCTTTTAAATGATATATTAAAAGATAAAATTATATTCAATAATTTACCTCCATCTAATGGATATATGGGAAGTAGATTAAAAAGTAAAATGGTATAGTTATATACCGTTAATAAGTTACTATAATTATAAAAATAACTTATATTTTTTAAAATAATATAAAAAATAAATTGAAATAATGGTCCCATTATTAAGATTAAAAACTCTTTATATAAATCTTCATTTAATGAAAGATTAAATTTTGATATTCCACCAAATGGGTATATATATATTTTATCCACTTCTACTTTAAAGATTATGGCACATAAAAAGTGTCCTAACTCGTGAACTACGATTAAAGATATTAATAATATGAAAGGCATAAAGGCACCTATTAAAAGTGCTATTAGAGTAAAGGCTAAAAATAAGGGACTTATATAAAAATATTTAGATATATTTTTTATAATCTAAAAATGCACCATCTTTTTGAAATACCATATATAATTTTTTACCTTTTACCTCTCCTATTAAACTACCCTTTTCTATATAATCGTACATTTTTATATTATTTGCCTTTATATTGGAATACCAAACATCAATTCCATCAACTTGTTCTATTATAACTGTTGAACCATATCCTTCTTTTTCACCAATAAAAACAACTATGCCGCTTTCTAATGTTGGAACCATATAATTATCACTAACTGTTAAAACTGCACCATCGTTATAAACGTTTGCCTTACTATATTCTAATTTTTCATTAAATACTGCTTCTTCTTTTGGGGCAACTTTATCTATAGAAAGTATTTTCCCAAAATATTTTTCATAAATTGCTTTTAGTTTAGTAAACTTAAAACTATCTTCGTAAACATATTTTATTAAATTATTTTTAAACGAATTATTACTTTTAATTAAAATCAAACAACTCAAGAATATTATTGTTACTATTAATAATCTATTAATAAAACTCCTTATTCCTTTTTTTAATACTAATTTTTTCTTTACTGTTTTTTTGTTTCTATATTCTTCTACATTCATATTCTTAGTCTCCTTACTAAAAAATATGAATTTCAAAAAAAAATATGATTAATTAATCATAATTTTTTTATATTTTTTTGGAACTAAGTTCAAAATTAAATAAAGCAACTCTGCATATATTAAATTGAATAATAAGCTATGAGATATTTTATATAAAACTGAATTAATACTAATAGGTACTAGATTAAATAGTAAGATACATAAAGCTGTTAAAACCTCATATATTACTATTATAATTAAAACGTTCAATAAAATTTTTAAGTAACTTTCTCCAAATTGTTTATAAAGTAAAGTTGTTACATAAGCAATTAATAAAAACAATAATCCATTGAAAAATAATAAATTTGTATAAAAGAAATCATAGATAAAACCAACTATGAAACTAATCATATAATACTTTTTTTCATTATGGTTATGATAAAATAATTTATAGATTACTACTATACTAACAAGTGTGGTTAGAGGAGTAAAAAGAGATAAATCACCTACAGAATATGGTAAAAAATTAGTTAGAACACCATCTAGTATAAATGAAATAATTATAATTAATACACACGAAGCCATTATACTTTCTCCTTAAGTACAGTTAAATAATGAATACTATCAAAATCCTGACCTGTTTCTAAATAAACTGTTCTACTAAGATTGTATTTATCTGGTTTTATCTTTTTTACACTACCTATATATATACCTCTTGGTTCTCTTCCACCTAATCCACTTGTTAAAACTTTATCATTTTCATTAATATCATAAGTTTTATCTACACCATTAATCATCAATAAACCTGTTTTTTTATCATATCCATTTAAAATTGCATAAGTATCTCCTGATTCAGTAGAAATAGATACTGATACCTTATAATTAATATCATTTGAAGTAATAAGTTTTACTTCACTAGAATTATTACTGACTCTATTTATTTTTCCTACTAAACCATTTTTAGTTACTACTGCCATATCCTTTTCTATTCCATTTTTCTTTCCTTTATCAATTGTAACAGTATTAAACCAATAACTTTTATTTCTAGATAAAACAGTGGCGGTAACTGTATCATATTCAGTTAGTGTCTTTTTTAATTCTAATGCATCTTTTAATTCCTGGATTTCATTTTCTAGTGATGCATTAACATTTTTTTGAATAACATAACTTTTAGATAAATCTTGATCTTTTGATTTATTTAGTGTTGTGAATGGATACATTATTACTTTATTAAAAACCATCGAAACATCTTTTACAACATCCTCAACGACTGTATAGTCTCTATTTAGTGTAAATGATAAAAATAAAAGAATAAAAATAACTACACAACTAATAAAAACAATTATAAATTTATGTTTATTTTTCTTTCTTTTATACATTCTTTTCACCTCAACATTCTTAGTTATTATACTAAATATTTAAAATAGTTACAATAATTAAATAGGAAAAATATTACCATTTTCGTAAAAACTATAATAGGCATTATCACTTACTATAATATGATCAATTACAGGAATACCTTGCATCCTACCTATCTTAACTAAATTTTCTGTAAAAAATAAATCTTCCTTACTTGGTGTCACATCACCAGATGGATGATTATGGATACAAATAATACTAGAAGCACTAGCAAGATATGCTTCCTTAAACACCTCTCTTGGATGAACTACGCTTTTATTTATTGTTCCTATAAATAAGAGCTTCTCTTTAATTAGTTCTAGTTTGTTATTAAGATATAGACAGTAAAAATATTCTTGTTTTTTTCTATAAAACATATACTTTGTATTTTCCCAAATATCTTTTGTATTTCTTAATCTCTTATTATTTTTGTGCGATTTAGTCAAAAATATTCTCCTACCAAGCTCAATTGCTGCAACTAACTCTATTGCTTTAACCTCACCTATTCCCTTTATACTTTTTAATTTAGGAATACTAACATTATATAAATTAGTAATATCTTCATACATTCTTAATACTTCAATAGAAATATCTTTAACACTTTTATCTACAGTTCCTGTTTTTAATATTATAGAAATTAATTCATCATTACTTAATTTATCAGCACCATCACTTAACAATCTTTCCCTTGGTCGTTCTTTTTTTGGTAACTCTTTAATTTTATAGTTCATATTATCACCTACTATATTATTAGCAAGAAATAATATTTTAGCCTTTATTAATTACCATTTCCTCATAATTAGATAAAATAACTTCTTGTATAGTAGAAATATCTTGTTCTTTTTTTGTATTTTCTACTAAAACATCAAACTGTTCTACATTATTTAAAAATTCGTCACTTTTTATATTTTTTTCTTTTTGATAAATATTATACCCTTTGTCATTATACATTTTTTTTATTTTTTTAGCATTATTATAATTTTTAGTAATTCCCACATAAACATAATACTTATCATTATTTTTAACTACTAATTTAGGACTAATATCTTTAGTATTACTATCTAATGAACTTTTGCTAGAATATACTCCTTCTTGTAAAAGGTATACTTTCTTATTTTCATTAAATACTAATTTATCTATATTTTCATATTTAGAAAAAAGAAGCTTTCCACTAATTCCTCCTAAAATAGTTGCTACTGCTATAAGTATTAAAAGTTTTTTCATATTATCACCAAAGTTATACTATCAAACTAGCTAGTAATAATTTGTCGAAAAAAATAATATGTAGAAATTTCTACATATTACTTTTTAGTAAGTCTAACTTTTCTTCTTCTTCAACAAGTTTTTTTCTATCAAGTTCAACTATATTAGTAGGTGCTTTATTAACATAGTTCTCATTAGATAATAGTTTTTTCCTTCTTTCAATTGATTGTTGTAATTTCTTTATTTCTTCTTCTTTTGCTTTTTCATCAATTTCTTCTTTCTCAAAGAAATAAGTAATATCTATATATTTAGATTTATAATTTGAACTAATCATATTATCAGGATCATCACTACATAAGTTTTCTTCTTTTATTTTTAATTGTGATGCATAAATAGGAATTAATTCTTCTTTCGTAATAAAGTTTACTTTAGCATCTTTTCCTATCTTATTAATTGCTTTAATATTTCTTATTGCAACAATATCTTCTAATACCTTTTCTTCTATTTCACATTCTTCTTTAAATACTAATTCCTTTTTATATTCTGGATAATTAGAAATAATTAATGCATCACTATCTTTTACAGGAAGCTTTGAATATATTTCTTCAGTAACATATGGCATAAATGGATGAAGAAGTTTTAATATATCAGTTAATACATTAAGTAGGACCTTCTTTGTATTAGTACACATATTAGCTTTAGATAGTTCAATATAGGAATCACAGAAATCTTCCCAAATGAATTTATATAATTCATTTCCTACATTATGAAAATCATATTTATCCATACTTTTTATTACACTTTTAATAATCATATTCTTCTTAGTTAAAATCCATTTATCAGAAATTGTTAATTCATCAATTTCTAATCTACTATCTTCTAAGTCCTCTATATTCATTAATACATAACGAGAAGCATTCCATAGTTTATTAATAAAATTCCAACTTGATTTAACTTTTTCTGTATCATATCTTAAATCCATTCCTGGTGCTGAGTTAGTAGTTAGAAAATATCTTAATGCATCACATCCATATTCATCAATTACATCCATTGGATCTACACCATTACCTAATGATTTAGACATCTTACGACCTTCTTTATCACGAATTAATCCATGAATAATACAATCTTTAAATGGTCTAGTATTTGTAAATTCTAATCCTTGGAAAGTCATTCTATTAACCCAAAATGGAATAATATCATAAGCTGTTATTAAAACATCATTTGGATAATATCTATTTACTAATTCCATATTATTTGGCCATCCTAGTGATGAGAAAGGCCATAATGCACTAGAAAACCATGTATCTAATACATCTTCATCTTGTACCCAACCATCTCCAGGGGAGTCAACTTGTACTTTTACTAAATCATCTTTGTACCATGCAGGAATTCTGTGTCCCCACCAAAGTTGTCTAGAAATACACCAATCATATGTTATTTCCATCCAATGAAGCATTGTTTTCTCATATCTAGGTGGAACAAAGTTCACTTTCTTATCCTTATCTTTTTGATTTTCTAATACTCTATCAGCTAGAGGTCTCATTTTAACAAACCATTGTTTAGATAAATATGGTTCTACAACTGCATCACTACGTTCACTATGACCAACACTATGAGTCATTTCTTCAATACTAATTAGTAAATCCTTTTCTTTTAAATCTTTAACTAGCTTTTCTCTACATTCTTCTCTAGAAAGTCCTTCATAACTTCCTGCATTTTTATTCATAGTAGCATCTTTATTCATTACTATAATACATTCAAGATTATGTCTTTTTCCAACCTCAAAATCATTAGGATCGTGTGCTGGAGTAATTTTAACTACACCAGTACCAAATTCTGGATCAGCATGATTATCCCCAACTATAGGTATTTTTTTATTAACTATTGGTAATATTACATTTTTACCTATTAAATGTTTATATCTTTCATCTTCTGGATTAACTGCTACTGCAGTATCACCAAATAAAGTTTCAGGACGTGTTGTTGCAACATCTAAAAATTCATCACTATCTTCTATAAAATATTTTAAATGATAAAAAGCTCCCTTATCATCCTTATAAATTACTTCTTCATTTGATAGTGCTGTCATTTGAACAGGATCCCAGTTAATAATTCTTTCTCCTCTATATATTAATCCTTTATTATACAAATCAATAAAAACCTTATTAACCGCATCATTAAGACCTTTATCAAAAGTAAAACGTTCTTTTGAGTAGTCTACACTAATGCCCATTTTAGCCCATTGTTCATGGATAGTCTTTGCAAATTCATCCTTCCATTCCCAAGCTTTTTCCAACCATTTTTCTCTACTTAAACTTCTTGGATCTATTCCTTCATCTCTTAGTTTCTTATCAACCTTAGATTGAGTAGCGATCCCAGCATGATCCATTCCTGGAAGCCATAGGCAATCATACCCTTGCATTTTTTTATATCTAATAATAATATCTTGTAATGTAACATTCCAAGCATGACCTAAGTGAAGTTTACCTGTTACATTTGGTGGAGGTATTACTATACAAAATGGTTTCTTAGATAAATCCCCTGATTTAAAATACTCCTTCTTTCTCCATTCATCATACTTTCCTTTTTCTACTTCTATATGATTATATTTTTTATCTAACATACTATCATCTCCTCTATATAACTATTAATAACATTTCTAATATTTTCCAAGTGCTCTTTAAAACTTTTATTATTACTTTTCTTTATATAAATATCTATTTCCTTATTTAGGTAATCATTTTCTTTTAATATTTCAAAACTCTTTCTAAAATTCAAATCATAGACAAATCCCAATGAAATACCTAAGGAATCATTTTTATTTATTTTTTCACCTCTAGATATCAAGTGTTTATTTAACAGATCATTATAAACTAAATCGCTAAAATCACCATCATCTAGATTTAGGTTTATTTCCCCTGTTGTATACAAATATAATATATCAATTTTATCAGCATCTCTAACTATATTACAAAATAGTGTTTCTCTTTCATTTAAACCTTTCTCTAGTTCATATTTATTGTGATTTTTAACTGTTTTTAAAATTAACCCATCATTTTCCAAATTACTATTAAACTCTCTAATAAAATTATCCTCTTTTAATAGTTCAACACCTAAATTTCCATGATCAATACTTAATGAGTCAGAAAAGGTGTTATATCTTTTTAATTGTTCAAATCTTGCTATATCATGAACTAATCCACAAATTTTAGCAAGTTTAATATCTTCTTTATCTAAATCCAGTGATTTGGCAATTTCTCCACATAAATTCATGACTCGTATAGTGTGATCTATTTTTAGATCTATTAACTTACCATATTTTTTATATTTATTAGCATATTTATAAAATTTTGAAATTTCATTATCCATAATATAGCCTCCAAAATAAAAACTATTCATCCATATAAGGACGAATAGTTCGTGGTACCACCTTAATTCGTTACTATGTAACCTTGATATTTTTAACGGAAATTATCCGGAATTATCTACTTAAGTTCAATAATTATGCTCCACTGCTACCTTCAGTAGTTATATTAGTTATTTTCACCAAACATAACCTCTCTAAAAAATAAGTCCTACTTACTCCTCAGTTTCATCACATCTACGCTTATTATATACTATTATTCTTTGTTTTACAATACTTCTTGTCTCTTTCTTTTTCTCTAATTACTTTTCTAACTGCTAAATTATATAGTTTTCTATTATATGGAAGTCCTAAACTATCTAATATATCAAAAGCCTGGGACTTTTCACCAACTGATACCTCATGTTCCCTTATTATAGTTTTAGCACTTAACTCTTGCTTTTTTTTCACTTCATACTTATATTCTTTTCTTAGGGTATTTTTACTAATAAAATCACGTAAATATTGCTTTTCTATTTCTCCAAAATCACCTTTTAAGAACAATGTATATAATTCAGAAAAACTAAGTTTAGTTATTTGATAATAATCTAATAAATCAAATTCTCTTCCCTCAGTTCCAAACATAATTTTATCAATAATTTGTTTTAAAACAGGCATTTCTTTCATTAATTCTTCACCTTGTAATACCTTTGGTTTTTTAGCATTGACGTATTTGGCATGTAATTTTGGATTTTTTTCTTTTACAGTAGCAACTATTTCAATTCTTTTAGTACTTGTTATACCATATTTATTAAAAAAATCTTTTTTTAATACAATATCACTATTTATATACTTTTTTAATATACATTCAGCTTGTTCTAAACTTACTTTTGACATTATATCTTCCCCCTACTTTTTTTATATTTAAAAACTTTTACTCTAGCTTCTTCTATTTTATCATTTGGAATTTGGTCTAAATATTCATATGGATTTATATTATCAGCAGCCTCATATATACTATTAAATGATTTTATAATATCCTTTCCAAAACCAAGCGTTTTTAAATAACTTATATATTCACTATATCCAGCTATATCCATTTCAGAGACTTCATCTTTTCCTATTGTATTTAAAATCATCATATTATAACATAACAAGTCACTATTATCATTAGGAACAATCAAACCAGTTCCAGTACTTATATACTTTGTTGGAAACAAACCTAAATTTGGATTCTCAATTAAATATTTAGATGGTTGTGGGTAAGATGATTTTAAATAACTACCATCTAAATCAATCGCATAAGCTTTATCATCTTTTTTTCCAACCATAAAATTATCCTCGTGCAAATCTCCAAAATTAAATTTTATTCCCTTGTCTTCAAGTTTTTGAGTTTTTTTAATCAACTTACCAACTTTATATAAGTAATATAGCTTTTTCTCGTTAGAGATTTTTGGATTGTTAATGATAGATCCTAGATTCCTACCCTCTATCTTTGGTACTGCAAATGACTCTACTTTTCCATCTATTGATACTAAATAATTAGGTATTACTAGTTCATCAATTCCTATTCTATCCTTGTTATCTCCCAATAAACTAACATTATATATCTTATTAGATATATAACTTTCTCCTATAACAGTCAATTTTTTTAATAATAATTTTTCTTTGCTATTAAATTTTTTGTTATCAAGAATATATATCTCACTTTCAGTGTTAACTACTCCCTTTGGTAGTGGTAATTTTTTTAATTTTTTGAACTGTTTTTGTGATAATGACAAAATTTCCATAACCGTTTCCCCTTTTCAAACGCGTATATTATACCATATTTTTGTCAATTTGAAAAGATAGAAAATTATTTTTCTATCTTTTCTACCTCACTATATTCTTTACCTTTTGTATCAACTACTGCTTTTTTAATAGTTAAATTATTATTAAGTAGCCCTGTACTTTGATCTTTAACTTGCTCATTTTCTTCAATTTTTTCAATAATTTTCCAACCATCAATAACTTTTCCAAATGCTGCATATTTACCATCCAAATAATCAGATTTATCAAGCATAATGAAAAATTGACTTCCGCCTGAATCATTATCACTACTTCTAGCCATTGAAACTATACCTTTTTCATGTTTTAAATCATTATCATATCCATTTGATTTAAATTCTCCTTTTATAGTATAACCAGGTCCACCACTACCAGTACCAGTTGGATCTCCACCTTGTAATACAAAACCAGGAACTAATCTATGAAATGTATTATTATCATAGAATCCACTTTTTACTAGTGAAATAAAATTATTAACTGTATTTTCAGCTTTTTCTGGATAAAGTTCTATAACTATTGCCCCATAGTTTTCTATTCTCATAGCAACAACAGGGTTTGTTGTCTCATATTTTGAAAGTGAGGCAGTATTACCCTCAGTTTTAAAGTCTATTCCAAGTAAATCTTCTTTAACTTGTTTTTTACTACCACATCCAAAGCACATAAATACTAACAAAATAATAACTACTAATTTTAATTTTTTCATATATATCCTCCTCATATATAATAACATAAAAACTAGAAAATAGTATGTTTTTAGAAATTTATTCTAATTTTTTCATATATCAACATTTTATTTAAATATAAAATTAGTATATGGTATAATATAATAAAAAAAAACTAAATAACTAAGAAGTGATTATATGTTTGAAAAATGTAAAAAGATTATTTTTAACAATTATAAATGGATAATATGCCTCATTTGTTTAATACTGTTTCTTGCTTTAGCAGAAGATGTATTTAATCATGAAATAATGAATGGTGATATTATTGGTTACAAATTTATATCATCATACTTAATCCATGATTCATTAACGCCAATTATTAAAATAATAACTTGGTTTGGAAGTACTACTTGTCTATTACCATTAACTTTAATTCTATTTATTGTTATAAAAAATAAAAAGACAGGTTTATTAATAGGTCTTAATCTATGTATCATTACTATACTTAATCAAATGTTAAAATTTATTCTACAAAGACCTCGACCAACGGAATATAGAATTATTAATGAAACTGGTTATAGTTTTCCATCAGGACATTCAATGGTAAGCATGGCATTTTATGGATTTTTAATTTATTTAATATATAAAAACGTTAAAAATAAATACTTAAAAGTAACACTAATTAGTATTTTGGCAATACTAACAGTATCAATTGGGATTAGTAGAATCTATTTAGGTGTTCATTATACAAGTGATGTTTGTGCAGGATTTTTGATATCTATATCATACCTAGTATTATATATTAATATCACAAATAAACTTGTCTTTAATAAAATAAAAAGATGATATCATCTTTTTGTAACTAAAAAAATAATAAAACCTCTTTAAATAAGAGGTAAATTGCTTATGGAGCAGATGAGGGAAATCGAATCCCCGTCACAGCCTTGGCAAGGCCGTATTCTAACCACTAAACTACATCTGCAAATTATTTTGTATGACTTTTAAAATCAATCACTGTATTAATTCTAACACACATATTTATTATTGTGAATATTATTTTAGTATTTTTTTAACTTTTTAGGAAATACTTACCATACTCTGAAAAATACACTTAAATGTTCAGTCTTGAGGTAGTTTCCAATAATTAGTACCTCTTTTTTATCTTATGCAAGTTTTCATGTTAAGTACATAATAATATAAACGTACATTTTTTTCATAAAAAAACTCAAATAAATTTATTTGAGTTTAAATACTAAATGGAGCAAGTGGTTAAGTTATTTCAAACTTTTTCTCACTTATTGAGAGATTAATAATTGAATATCAATTTCTACTAATATTTTACCAATTAATTGAATTAATAGCAATATAATTTTTTGCTTTTTTCATCTCTTATAATAGATTCTTCCATTTTTGAGATCATAGAAACTTCCTCACTAATATTTTCATATATTTTATGAATTTTATAATCTATTTCTTCTAAATCTTTTTCAATCTTTTTCTTTTGAAACTTAAATATACAATTATTTAAAAGTGCTTGTTTTTGTGCTTCATACATTTTTATTTTATTATCAAATAATCTAATTATATTATGAGAATCTTCAATTTGATACCACAAACATAAATCTATTATTCTTTCGGAAAGTGTATAATCATCACTTTCAAATATATCATCCAAAATTGGTTGTTTCTTCTTCTTTTTAACATCTTCTATTTTTCCATTTTATTAAAGACTCCTTTCAAAATAATTTCAATTAAATTTATAACACAGAATAGCAAAAAAAATAACTCAAAATAGCAATTTGCTAATATTTTTATCATAAATGGGGAAATTAAATTAGGTGATTTTATGATAAGTTTTAATAGATTAAAAGGTATTAGAGAAGATAATGATATAAACCAAGAACAAATGGCTAGAATACTAACTAAGTGTTAAGCGTTCAACTTACTCTTTATGGAAATTGGGAATTAATATCATCCCGTTAAAAAACTTGCGTGATTTTGCTGATTATTTTGATTTTTCTATTGATTACATTTTAGGACTAACAAATGATAGAAAGAACACTAATTTAATTAAAGGATTAGATTTAATTAAACTTGGAAATAATATTAAACATTTAAGGAATAAAAAAGAATTATCTCAAGAGAATATAGATGATATGATTGGCGTTTCACAAGCTTGTATAACAAGATATGAAAAGGGATTAATATGTATTTCAACTTCAAATTTATATAAATTATCCAAGAAATTTAAAGTTTCTTTAGCAGAGTTGTGTGGTAAAGTTAAAAAATCATAATTATCTTTTAATTTCTACTTCATAATACTAAAAATATCTAGCCATTTATTGCTAGATATTTTTAATTCATTTTTTGCAATTTTCTAATTTTATATTAACTCTAAAGAAACGTTTAACCTATACCATTGTTTCGTAAAAATTTGTTAATGTTATTGTTCTAAATATTCCAAACAAAATTTATAAAAATCAATATGTGGCGGTAAAAATAATCCTTCATCTATTAAATTATTTATTTCTTCAACAGATGCCCATTTAACTTCTTCTACTTCTTCTTCTTGAATAACAATCTCATCTAAATCAACATCTATTTTTAAATAATATATGTCTACAAAATCATCTTCTGTTTTTACTGTTTTAAATAATTCCAACTCTTTTGTGGATACAGACAATCCTAATTCTTCTTTTATTTCAGTTATAATGCCTTCTATACTACTTTCTCCTGCTTTTGGATGCCCACCAGTTGTAGACCACATATGATATTTTTCTGGCACTGTCCTTTGAATTAAAAATTGACCTTTTGAATTCTGCATCCAAACAACAACAGTTATATAATATCTGCCTTTAGGAACTTCTTTTCCTTTTTCAATAACTTCACCAGTTTTTTGCTTATTTTCATCATATAAATCTCTCTTTTCCATATTAACCTCACTTTCATTTTAAAATATAAGATAAATTTAATAGTTCATCAAATTTATTAATTTCATAAATTGAATTATCTACTTTTCCAAAACCGTACTTAGCATAAACAAATGTAATATTGTTTTCTACTGAAGCATTATAATCGCCAATTGTATCACCTACATATATTGCATTACTAAGATTGTTTCTTTTCATAATTAATTTTATATTACTTGCTTTATTATTTCCAGTATTTCCTGCACTTTCAAAATCAATAAAATACTTGCTTAAATTATAATAAGACAAAAATGATTCTATATAACCTTTTTGGCAATTGCTTACAATATATAAACTATTATATAATGACAATTTTTGTAATGTTTCTTTTACTTTTGAATATAACTTTCCACCATACTTTAATATTTGATTAATTTCTTCTTTTTGACATGTATTTAAAATATTTACTGCTTTTGTTTTATTAATATTTTTATTTATAAATAACCAATTGATTATTTCTACATTAGCAAGACCTAAAATATGTTTAACTTCTTCTAATGTTATTGAAATTTTTTCTTTTTTAAAAACGATTTCCCATGCTTTTAAAATTGTTTCCGAAGAATCCCACAATGTGCCATCAAGATCAAATATAATATTCATAAATAATATTATTTCCTTTTAATTTTTAATGAAATTTCTTCAAGATCTTGTTCATCGCAAAGAATTCCTAAATCTTTATTTATTTCATATCGATTAGGGATATGAACTGCTTGAGCAGAGTAAAAAAGTAAAGGATTATCCGCGATTTCATGACACCTATCAGAATCTATTTTTCCTCTGGCTAACATTCTATAAGCACCAATTGGGTCTAAGGCAATATTTGCTTCTTTTGTAAATTCATTTTGAGAAACCAAATATTTTTTAAGTTCATTAAAAGCAATATCTCCCCTTAAAGTATTAGGAGTATAAATTCCATGTTTACCTTTATATCTAAATAAATAATCGCTTATTGTTTGAACTTCTAACTCATTTTTATTTCCAGTAAATACAAGCAAACAAACATCATTATCAATATAATTAAATGTTCTAGTAGGAAAATCAAGCATAGAATCTTGATGTTTCAAACCATGGTGATATAAAATCCAATATTGCTCAAAGCAAACTTTAAAATCTTTTTCTAATAATAATTCTAATTTCAATGATTTTAAAAATTCTTTATATTTTTCTTTCGCTCCAAGTGTTTCTGGTCTTATTAATATCATTCCTAAATCATCAAGATTGATTTCATTTGATATATTTATATTCGGCATAGTTGATAGTAAACCATTATATAACATATCTAACTTATCAATTCTTCTATTTTTTATAAGAGATGCTATGGTTTCACCATATATTCTTCTACTTAATTTATCATTTGCATATAGAAAATCATCAATTGATAATTCATCATTTTCCGATTTATTAACAAAATCTAATCCAAAAATTTTTTCAATTTTTCTATAATTATCCAATAGGGGATAATAAACTTTTCTATCTTCCATCATTTACAACCTCTATATATCTTCGAGCAAATAAATCTAAATCATATTTTTTAAGCCACTCTTTTGATACTTTCTTTCTTTCATTTTTAAAATTTTCAACATTGTTTCTTAGTAACACTGCTAAATCTTTATTATTTTCAAAAAAGAAATAATTTGTAGTTTCTGTTGCTATTTCGTGTAAAGTCGGTATATTTGATAAAATTGTTGGAATTCCTAAATATAATGATTCTAATGCTGAATAACCAAAACTTTCAGATTTACTTGGTATTAAGACTAAATCTGTAACTTTATATCCTTCATTGATATGATCAAACTTAACAAATTTTGCATTAATACCATATTTTTTTGCAATGTTTTTTAAAATTTCAATATTATTTTTGTATTGGATGTCAATACCTGTAAAAATAACTTGATATTTATCTCTTTCAATTTTATCAAGATAAGATAATGATTCTAAAATTAAATGTGGTCTTTTTTGTATTATTTCTAATCTACTTGGTAATAATATTTTTATTTTATTTTTATCTAACTGATATTTTTTTATTAATTGATCAGTACTTTTATTACACCTAAGCCTATCAATATCCAAAGCATGTGGTATAAAAACTACATTTTTTGATAATAAATTAGTCCAATATTTACAATAATATGAAGATGGAGTTACAAAATAAGTAGGATAATTATTTATTTCTTTTTTCATAATTGAAATCATAGTATTAAATTCATCATCACTATTTAAAATAATAAATTCCTCATAATTTGAATGTAAAGTAAAAATCCTTTTGTGTTTTTCCCAACATTTTAAAAATATATGAGAATTTAATTGAATAAAATCGTAATTATCACAATTTATTTTTTTCTCTAGTTCAAATGAAATTTTTTTATAAGTTTCTATATTATTAAGTTTACCAAATTTTTTTGTTATCATATATTCATCTGCTATTATTCCACTACCGAACAAGTCAATACTTATATAATTGACATTATCTTTTCTATAACTTTTACCAGAAAGCATATAAACATCAACACTATATCCTAATCTTGATAATGATAGAGACAAGTCTTGAACAAATCTTTCTGTACCACCAACAGATTCTTCTGATATAAACCACGGATTAATTATCGCTATCTTCATCATTTATCTTCTCCTTATAACTTTTTATTATATTTTTCACATATAAATCTTTTGTATATTTCTTTGATACTTCAAATGCTTTCTTACTCATCGAATAATATTCTTTTTCTCGAATATCAAATTTTATTGGTTGAGTATTAGGTTCAATAACATATCCTATCTTTTCAGTTTCAACAATTTTAGAAAAACCAAATATTGTTGACAATATAACTGGTTTACCTCTTGCTATTCCATCTATTAATGAATTGGGAATATCTTTTGTTAATTTTTTTTGTATTGGATATACAACAAAATCACATTTATCAAATTCTTCAATAAGTTCTTTTTCAGTTACATCTAATAGTTTAACCCTATTTTCTAAATTTCTACTCCTTATTTCCTCAATAAATTTTGCTGTCTTATCATCTCTTAATAAAACTGTTAAATAAAAATTCTTATTAATAACTAATAAATTTAATAAATATATTAATCCTCTTTCTGACAAAGGATCTCCTTCTGCATTATTCCAACTTGCAAATAATAAGTTAACATGAGATAAGTCTATCTTTTTCTCATTATTTTTTCTTGGAACTTTTGCAGGTGTATAAGACACATATACTTGTGATTTTTTAAACCCATATTGAATCAATTTTTCCTTATGATAATCAGATTCAACAAATATACCAGATAAATTTTTATACTTTTTCAAATGATTGGCATATTCATGATATGGTTCACGATACATTGATATATATAGTTTTCTTGTAGATAAATTACAAATTAATCTTTTATATAATGATGGTTCTTCTTCAAAAATATGGATATCATCTTTACAAAAAAACACATAAAATGGTAAAAGTACATTATATAAAATCGGTGGATAGATATATATTTTATCTAATCTGTCCTCTTTTTGAAATGCTTTTTGTTTCATAAATCTTGTAGCAGAAACAATCTTACCGCCTGTTTTATTTAATAAATATTCCATTTGATTTGAAACAGCTTCCTTGTTTCTCTTAAAAAAATCATTAATTATAAGCATATATATCACCACTTACTATTTTATAAAATTCATCTAAAATTTCATTAATAAATTTATCATCTCGATTATAAATATCTACAATCGAATATCTATCTGGTCTTGTTTTTAATGTTTTCAAAATTTTAAACAAAAACTTCCGAGTTATTCCTTTTTCTTCTAAATTATTTAAAACTCCTATTTTTAAAAGGGTATCATAAATTTCTTTAGAAGGTTGTTTTTGAATTAAAGACATAATAATAATTGAAATTGAAACAGAAATTCCATGATGTATTTTAATGTGTTGTTCAATTTCTTTTGCCAAAATATGTTCTGATCCACTTTCTGGCCTTCCAGTACCATAAATATTTGTTATTAAGCCAGCATTTCCTACTATTTTATAAATTTGTTCAATGTTTTTTTCTACTTCTTTTGGTGACTTATTTTTTACAAACAACAATGTCTCTTTTAATAATTCAGTTGCTTGATTAAAAATTTCCTTATCTATCTTTTCTATATTATTGTTATCTGCAATTTTCCAATCATATAATGCAGTATATATAGAAAAAATATCAACTAATCCATATAAATTATATTTAGAAGATTTTCTTAAAAAATCACAATCAATTATAATTTCATCTGGCATTTTAGCAGAAAGTGTCGTTTTATTTCCATTAACGATTAATGCAACTTTGTTAGTTGAGTATACATTTGTAGAAAGCATAGATGGTATAGCGATTAATTTTTTATTCATTACATAGGAAATATATTTACCAATGTCAATAGCACTACCGCCACCCAGTGCAACTATTAATTTTAGATTATTAGGAAAACCCTTAATCTTTTCGCCGATAATACTAATGTTTTTAGAAAGTTCCGTTGTACTAATTAAATTAGCATTAAACTCATTACCACCATTAACCTTTTTTAATGAAGTAAGAGAGTAAATCAGTAAAGTTTCATTTGTTAAATTTGAAATAAAATCTCCAACTTTTTCATATTTAGTTATTTTTTTAAAGTCATCCATATTTCTACTCCTATATATTTATATACTTATTTTTTATAATTGAATAAACTTCTTTAGGTACTAATTTTTTTAATAAATCAAAATCTTTATCAGAGATTGCTTTTCTGACAGTTTTTGCACTGATTATTTTACCATCTTCTTCAAATCTAGGTATAATGAACAATTCAATATTATAATTTGGTAAAATTTCCATTAAATTTCTATTATATTGTTGAGTAACTTTGTCTACTGGCTCATCACCTACAAACCTCTTTGAAATATTTAATATTGGCGCAACATAATTTGTAAACAATTCAATATCAAGTGATGCATCAACTTCGATTTCAGAATTAGTTTCTTTTTCAAAATAAGCTTGAAAAGTCATAAACGTACCAAATATAGTTCCACTTTCCAAAATAACTACATTGGGTATTTTTTTACAACTTTCTATTGCCATTTTGTACCTATCTTCAAATTTAAAATATGATCTATCTTCTTGTACAATAAATACATATAAAGTTTCTACTTTCTTTGATGCATATTCAATCAACTTTAAATGTCCATAAGTAAATGGATTGCAATTCATCATAATTGCTCCATTATTCTTTGTGTTTCTTTTTTTGGATTCTAAAAACTTTAAATATTCAATTAATTTTTGATTCTTTATTGATTCTTTGTTTTTGTTAATATTTGCTTTTTTAACAAGTATATTACTATCTTGTATATTATTGTTTTTTAAGACACTTTTAATATTATCAAAAATATATTTTGTAATAATCTCATTTGCTTTTGCATTACAATGTACTGGTTCTCCCATAAAATAATCGTGAAAAGATGTTTTACTATTTATAGCATCTGAAAAATTATAAATTTTATTTATTCCTATCTTTTCTAACTCTTTTCTCTCATCTGGACTTACAACAAAAATGAACATATCATTTTTATGAATACTTAATGAATCGGCTGTTCTTATATTCTCATAAAAATCTATAGCTCTAGCACCATAATTATTTACTTCATAATTATACTTATAATTATTTAATTTTTTTTGTAATAAACTTGGAATTGTATTTTCATCATTAACAACTGCTCCATATACAATACAAGCACCAAATATGTTTATTTTATTTTTATAAAATCCATTTTTATTTTCAGTATATCTTAAACCATTAATTACTTTACAATATTCATTGTTAGAATCTGCTAAATAACAAACCCCATTTTTTAAAATACTCCCTGTCATTTCACTTCTGGATTTAATAAAATCTGCTGTAAAGTTTTTTCCTAAGACTTTTTTTACTATTTTATAAATTTCTGGATTATCTAAGTTAGAATAATAATAACGATAATGTTTATCAAAAGATATTCTCAACTTTTCATTAAATGATAAATTATTTAATGTTTCTGGTGTTTGAAATTCGAATATGTAACAATTAAAGTTGGGATTATTATAGAACTTTTTAAAGTTAATTAATTCTGAATAATCACATAATTCCTTTATAGATATAAATTTTCCGTATGAAATGTTTGTGTTATATTTTTGCAAATCATATATCCACTTTTTATAATCAAGATTTATATTATCTGTATCAATAATCAATGTATTGTTTTTATTAATTATTGAAATAAAATCGTTCCTATTACTATCAAGTTTAAAACATTTAAAACCAGTATTAATAATAATATAATTATATAGTAAGCTTTTTAGATTTCCCATAACATATATTTCTTTAAATTTATATTTATTTAATGTCATTGCAACCTTATTATTATCTTTGTATAAAATATTCCATCTATTTTTTGTAATCCATAATTCATCACTATTTTTATTTAATTTTAATTCATATAAAAGATTGTTATCATTATCCAACACCGGCAAGTAATTAAAATTAGTATTTTTAAATTTTTGCTCTATAATTTGGTTATTATCATCTTTGTTAATAAAAACAAAATCTTTAATAAACATTTTTTGTAAATCAAATTTATTATTTAAAAAACTTTCATAGGTAACAAAAAATTTTAATTTTTTATTATTAGTTACATATATATTACTATCGTTATTAAAAAAATGATTAACAATCAAATTATATACATAACTTTCATCTGCATTAATTTTGCTTTCATCAATTATAAATAATTTTTCTTTTTCAATGTTCCATTTCATATTTCTGACCCCTACTATGTAAATTATACAATATTTTACACACAACATCAACAACTGCTTGCTATTTTTAGTTATATTCTATATGCTGTTTTTTGTACTTTTACAATACTATCTTCCTATATCATTTTCTTTACTTTTATTATTCTGTATTATATCAATATCTTCATTATCAAGTATATATTCATTATATAAATCATTGATAATTTCATCATATTTATCAGTAGAGAAGAATTTATTTTGTAAGAATTCTATGAATTTCCTTCGTGATATAAATTAAATATTCTTATTACTTGATCTTTGTTAGTCTCATCAATTACCAATTTCTTATTTTCATGTTTATAACCAAAAGGTGCTTTATGAGGAATATTACCAGCTTTAATTGCTCCAGCTAAGCCTATTTTAGTTCTTTCACTTGTTCTTTCTATTTCATTTTGTGAAACTGTTGTTAAAAGTCGTGCAACCATTCTACCATTAGCACTTGTAGTATTTATATCATCATTAGCACAATCTAAATAAGCATTATTATCTTCTAAAAATTTCATTATATCTTCCATATCATAAACTGAACGTGTAAGTCTATCTAGTTTTAATACAACAATAGTATTACATTTTTTATTTCTAATATCTTCTTTTAATTCTTCAAAAGCAGGTCTTTTATTACCAGTCTTAGCGCTTATTCCAGCATCCTTATATACTTTATAAATATCATAACCTTTAAATTCGCACATAGCACGAAGTCGTTTTTCTTGTTCTGATAAACTAAATCCTTCACGTGCTTGATCTTCAGTTGATACTCTAATATAAATACCTGCTATCTTTTTTTCTTCATTCATATTTTTTAACACTTCCTTTCATATGTTTGGCACTTTAAATGGAAAAAGTTAAGTCTAATAATTAAAAAAGAGGCGACAAAGACTATAAAATAATAACATGTCTTTGACGCCTCTTAAAATTTTACATAGTATAGATTCACTAAATATATTAAATTTCATATCTATCAATCCCTAAATATAATACTTCTTTCTTGGTTAATTATTATATATTATTTCATCTAAAAGTCAAGACATATTGCTTATTTAAGTCAGCTTTAAGACATTTTTAAGAGAAGTTAGTACAAAATATTATATTTTAATTTAATTCTTTAATAAAGGTTTCTAAATCCTTTAATTCTAGTTTATTCGATAGATTACCAATATATAAAGTTTTAGAATAGTTAAATGCAAGAAATGTAATACCCTTAATTATTATTCTATGAGGTTCTACATAACTTAAATTTGATTTATCAATATTTCTAATATTACCATTTATAATAGTAGGTTTGGTATTACAAAAATCACATATAAATTCAATTTTTCTTTTTAAAACATTTTCAATTTCTAATTTTTTTGTTGTAATGCTAATCATAAAATCCATCCTTTCAAACTTAAACACTAAAAAAGTACCAACTTCTTTTAGAAATTGATACTTATATATTTAAGTCCTAAACTATAAAAGTTCGGACAGATTTCCCAATGGAGGGCCTAGTCGGATTTGAACCAACGATCAGGGAGTTGCAGTCCCACGCCTTACCACTTGGCTATAGACCCATCACACGTTAAATTATAACAAAATAAAGATATTTTAGCAATACCTTTATTTTATTATATGCAAAAAATATTATTAATTTTCCTTTATATATACATCATAAATATTTGAGCTATTGTATATTAACTCTCTATTGCTAAGCACTTTCTTAAGTCCACTTTTATTATACAGATAAAGTGTATCATTACTAATCCCAAATAAATTACCATTTACTACTTTCATTTCTCTAAATTTATCAAGATTAAATAATAATACTTTTTTATTATTTATAACTTGATATACATTAGAATCATCTACATAATAATAACATCCATTTGAAAATGTTAAACTATCATTATATTTCTTTTTCAATTTACTAGTTATATTTATATCTTTAAACTTTTTACTAGCAGTATCAATATCAACATCTATTAATTGCTTACCATCATAATATTTAGGAGTAGTTTCTTTTATACTTTTCTTTTTAGGATTTATTATATACTGCTTTTCATTTTCAGGATCAGTTATATATAACTCATTTTTGTATACCCCATTAAAAATTGATTTTCTAGAAATTTCATCATTAATTTCTATTTTCTCTGTTTTTAAATTTAAAGTGTTTATTAAATAATATTCGTTATAATAACTTTTATCAGTATTTGTAGTTATATAATACTTATCAACTAATATTGATGCATTATTTTCATAAGCATCTTTTTTTAATAATTCCTTTTTATTTATATTAGAATTATTTATTACGAATAATCTACTATAATTCCACAATGTAACATAAACATTTTCATCTATATCACTATATATAGTTGTATTATATTTTTCTTTTGATTTTAGGTTATTCTCAAATAGTTTTTCATTATAATAATATTTACTTTTCTTAATTTTTGCATATAGACTATTTATTCTATCATCTTTTTTCTGAACTAAATAATCATAACTTATTAATTTATTATTTAATATACAAACTATTCCATCTATTTTATTATCTATAACTGGTCCAATACAATATAAATCTTTATTTTTATAAACTACTATATCATCTATTATCTTCTTTTTATTATTCAAATTCTTAGTATAAGAGTACACAAAGCTTTTCTTTTTATTATCTTTTATTGTAAATAAATAATTATTCTTATCATAATTTTCCACTATACTATAAGTATTTTTAGATACTTTTATTTTATAATCACTATCATGTCTATCTATAATAACATTAAATATTAGATTATAAATAATTATTAGTAAAATTACTATAATAATTATTTTTAACAACTTTTTCACAAGCATCACCTACTATTAAATTATAACAAAGAAAAAGACTTTTAAAAAGTCTATTCTGATACCTTACCTGCTTTTTTATAACCATATTTCTTTTTAGCTTCCATCATATATGATGAAATTTTTGTTTCTATTTCCGTTAATGAATCTTTTGCAACATTTGATAGTGTTACAAATTCCTTAACTGTATCTAGGTATACTTTACCCCAAACTATACCACTAAAAACTTTTAAATCATTAAATAAATCTGGAGTAATTGAATCTAGAAAGTATCCAACTATTACTCTATCTCTACCAATTAGTATCCTCTCAGTAGTTAGTGCAATAACAGCTGTTCCAAATATATTAAATGGGTTATTATTTTTTTGAGCAGCAAAAACATATAATACCTTTTCTCCTGGGTTCAAATGCTTTTCTACTACTTCTGAATTTTTCTTAAGTCTCCATGCAATAGTCATTGGATGTAATCTTTTATATTCCAAAGCTTTTTTATATACTATACCTGCCATAATATCTACTCCATAAATCCATATTCTTTGATAAATGCTTTATATGTTTCTTTATCTACTAAGCCTTCAATTTTATCTTTAATTTCACCTTTACCTGCAACAAGTAATAATGGTGTTCCATAACCTTCTGAGAAATCATCATCTGATTTTATTAAGGTTGCATTATCTTCACTACTTAAATTATCTGAATTTATATAATTAATTTTTACATTATCTTCATAAATAATATTTTCAAGTATAGGTGTTGCAATCTTACAGTATTGACATGTTGGTCTTGATATTAGTACTAATTTATAATCATCACCATTATATATATTCATATAATCATCTATTGATATTTCATCTGGAGACTTTCTCTCATCATCACTTACATTACCAGCATCTTTAGTAGCTTGTTCTAAAACGCTGTTTTCATCTTCTGTAGTTGAAGTAGTAGAATTTGTCTTACTATATTCAATTGATTTAGAACTTGATGCGAAAAAACAAATCAAACAAACGATTATAACTAATGAAGTTATAACTACTGTTTTAACTATTTTATTTTTATCAACTTGATTCTTTTTCTTTGCCATAATAACCAATTCCTTTCTTTGTAAGTTATTATAACATAGATTTAATTTCTTTCCTAATGTATTTAAATAATTTCTCTAAAATTTCATCTATTGATATTAAACTATCTGAATCATTATTTAAATTTTTATTATCTGACCAAAGACCAACTTTATTACTTTTGGCTTTTTTCTCTAGTAACTGCAAACTCTTTGTATATTTATAGTCTCCATATAAATACGCAACTTTAGCATATCCTTTTTTTACTAATTCTTTTTGTAATAGAGAATCATCTACATATACCCAAGCTAAAATTCTTCCATATTTATCTTGCTTTGTTGAATTAGGATCATATTCCAATTCAATTTTCTTAGCATTTTCTAGTCTTTTACAAGTATAGTTACTAGCTTCTTTTCCGAATGGTTCTACCTTCTTTTTTGGATGCTTAACCTCTGGTGTATCTATTGCTAAAAATCTAGTGCTATACTCCTTATTATCTATAATAAATCTAGCAGTATCTCCATCTACACACTTTGATAATTCAACTTGCTCTTTTGCATAAACTACTGATGGTAAAAAACAAATTATTGCTATAACTAATATTAAAAAATTCCTCTTCATACTATTCACCAAATATATTATAACTCAAAATAATATATTGTCGAAATAAAATTCTTATACTTTTTCCCTTCTTTACATAGTATTTGTTAGGAGGTACGTATGAAAATAAAAGTTGGAATACCAAGATCACTTCTTTACTATTATTATAAAGATCTCTGGAAAAGTTTCTTTGAATATTTAAATATAGAAGTTGTTGAAAGTAATGTAAGTAATAAAAAAATATTAGAAGATGGAGAAAAACTTACAAATGATGAAGCTTGTCTTTCTCTTAAATTATTTTTGGGTCATGTATACGATCTAAAAGATAAATGTGATTTTATATTTGTACCTAGACTTTTTTCTGTTTCTAAAAATGAGGGAGTTTGTACTAACTTTAGCTGTATCTATGATTTAGTAAATAATTTATTTGATGATATAAATATTTTAAATTACAATGTTGATTTAGGCTCTCACGATACAGAATTACTTGGATTTTTAAAGATTGGAAAGGAATTAGGTATTTCTTATATTAATGCTTATGCCGCATATAAATATGCCTATAATAAAAAGTTATTAAAAAGGAAATATTTAGAAGACATTCAAAAGAAAAAACTTGCATCTAATAATATTAAAATTTTACTAGCTGCACATCCATATAATTTGTATGATGAATTAATAGGAAAACCAATTATTAAATATTTAAAAGATAATGATATAGAAATAATATATAGTGATAGAATTGATCATAATTTAATAGATAGCGAATGTATGAAAATATCAACTGATATATATTGGACTCATAGTAAGGAAGTAATGGCAAGTATAAATTACTATAAAAATAAAGTTGATGGAATAATTATATTATCCTCTTTTCCATGTGGACCAGATTCCCTTTCTAATGAACTAGCAGTTAGAAAAGTAAAAAATATACCTATACTTACCTTAATAATAGAAAATTTAAATAGCGATGTTGGAATAATAACTAGATTAGAAAGTTTTATTGATATTTTAAAAAATAAAAAGGAGTATATTTATGAAAAAAGTAATTAGTTTTCCACATTTGGGTAATTATTATATTCCAGTTAAATATTTACTTGAGAAATTAACTAATTTGGAGGTTAAACCAGCTCCACCTATCACAAAAAAAACATTAGAATTAGGTGTAAAGTATTCTCCTAGTGATGTTTGTATACCTTTTAAATATAATTTAGGAAACTTTATTGAAGCACTAGATAATGGTGCTAATATTTTAGTACAAGCTGGAGGTGGTTGTAGATACAGGTATTACGCTGAAGTTCAAGAGAAAATATTAAAAGATTTAGGATATGAATTTGATTTTATAAAACTAATGTCTAAAGACAGATTACATATATTGGAGTTTTTTAAGATATTCAAAAATATAAATAATAAGCTTTCTTTTTTTAAGTTTATTCATACTTTTATAGTCACCCTATTCTTTATTTATTACATGGATAAGATAGATGTTATTATAAGAAAAAGAATCGGCTTTGAAGTAAGAAAAAATAGTTTCAAAGACTTACAGGCAAAAATGTTTAAAAGTTTTTACAAATGTAATAATATATTCTCATTAACTTTTAATTACTTAAAATACAAGAAATTATTCAAAAAAATTAAAATCAATAAACCAAAAAATTGTTTAAAAGTTGGAATTATAGGAGAATTATATACATCAATGGAACAATTTTCTAGTTATTATTTAGAAGAAGAATTAGCTAAAATGAATATTGAAATAAAAAGATATACTGACTTGTCATACTTACTTTGGAAAAAAAGATTAACTACCAAATATATGTTATTTAAAACTAGAAAGTATTGTAAATACAAACTTGGTGCTGATGGATTAGATAATGTATACAGAACCATAAAACTATCAAAAAAGTATGATGGTATTATTCATACTAAACCATTCGGATGTACTCCAGAAATTGGTGCTATCCCTATAATTAAAAAAGTGGCTAGTGAAAAAGAAATTCCTATCATATTTTTTTCTTATGAATCTGAATCATCAACAGAAGGAATAAGAACGAGATTAGAAGCATTTTATGATTTAATTAAATTTAGGAAGGAGAAAAAATGAAAAATGGATATTTGGGTGTAGATATTGGTTCAATTTCTACCAAAGCAGTTGTAATTGATGATGATAATAATATCATTTTAAGTAAATATATATGGACTGAAGGAAATCCAATAGAAGCAGTAAAAAAAATAATTAGTGAATTTAGAAAAAAAATACCTAGTAATATTAAAATTGTAGGAGTTGGTACTACTGGTTCAGCTAGAAGATTAATTGGTTCAATATTAAATGCTAATATAGTAAAAAATGAAATCACTGCTCATGCTATTGGTACTTTAAACTTTCATCCAGAAGTTAGAACTATAATAGAAATTGGTGGACAAGATTCCAAAATAATTTTATTAGATAATGAAATAGTCACGGATTATGCTATGAATACTTTATGTGCAGCTGGTACTGGTTCATTCTTATCAAGTCAAGCTAAAAGACTTGGTATTAATGTTGAAGATTTTGGATCAATTGCTCTAACTAGTAATAATCCTACTCCTATAGCTGCAAGGTGTACTGTTTTTGCAGAAAGTGATCTTGTACATAAAGCTCAAATGGGATACGAAAAGAAAGATATTATAGCTGGGTTATGTAAGAGTGTTGCACTTAACTATTTAAATAATGTTGCTAAAGGGAAAAAAATATTAGAACCTATTATCTTTCAAGGTGGGGTTAGTAAAAATATAGGTGTTAAAAAAGCCTTTGAAAATATTTTAGGTACTAATATTATTACAGATAAAAATGGACATCTAATGGGAGCAATAGGTGTTGCGATTTTATCTAAAAGAGAACCTCCTATAGAATTTAGTTTTGACATATCAGAAAATAACTACCAAACATCATCTCTTTATTGTAATAGATGTCCAAACAATTGTGAAATAGTTGTAATTAGAAATAATAAAGAATTAATAGATAGCTGGGGTAATAGATGTGAGAGAGGAACAGTTAGAAAATAATTATAAAATAAAAACTATCTGGTATTTTACCAAATAGTTTTTATTTTGAATACATATTCACTAAAATAATTATGAAAATATTTCAAATATGGTTATTTTTTAATACACATTTTATAAACCACCCCAAAACCAGTGATTATTAAAATAATTGATACAATAAATAATAGGATACTATTTTCCTTAGATGTATCACCAACTTCGACAACTATATTGCTATTATTATTTTTTTCTCCAGACGTATTTTTGTCATCAATGGTCTTATCACTATCATTAGAAAAATTAATATTACAAACTTTATATTTTAAGTTATACTTATCATTTAAATTAATTACTATATAATCTCCATCTTTAACACCATCATCATCTATTTCATCATTATTTGCATTTAAATGAATAATTTTATTATGTGATGGATATCTATCTAGTTTTGATATTATTGATGATAAAGATTTATCATTGGTTTTTATAGTATCTCCAGTAATCACAACAGAACTATCATTACTATTAATACCATAAATATAAACTTTACCACTATCTATAATATCTTCTGTATTATTTGAAGTAATTTTAAATTTAACTTCATGTTCTCCAATATTTTTAAACTTTGGTAATGAATCTAAATTGAAATCTTTACCATCTAGAGAATATTTTATTGTATAATTACTAGAATTTACTTTTAAATTAATTGAGTGTTCCTCATCATCATATAAACCACTATAATAATCAATACTATAATCAATTAGTTTTTCTCTAATTGATAATGTTTTTTCTCCATATAAATCCTCATAATTTTTATTATCATTCATACTAATCTTATAATTAATTTTGTAATCACCTATATCAGTATATTTTGGTGATGAATCTAATGTATAATTACCTTCATTATCCATATACTTTATAGTTGCTTTTGTTGAACTTTCAATTTTTAATGATTTTTCAGAACCATCATATTTAACATTTACCGGAGAATATATCAAATCTATCTGTGGCTTTGCTTTTTCTATTTTAAATACTAAATTAATATCATTATTAGTATTGTCATCCCAAACATAATTTGGATTATTCAATGAAATATTAACTATTTGATCACCAGCATTTATTCTACTATTATTCTTAATTATCATTTTTTCAGGATCAAAATTTTCAAGTTGAACAGTTTGTTTTACACCATTATAAGTATATTTTATATCCTTTAGTTTAACTTTAGGTAAAATTATTGGATTTACTCTTACTGGTACTGCAATTGTTATTTCTTCTGAATTATTTTCAAACGCATAATCTTTTATTTTATCATCTAAAATTTTCACGGTAATTTCAGCATCAATTATTCCGATATTTTCGGATTTTAAAGTAGCGTTTTTTATTTTTATAATGTCTTTTTGTTCTTCATCAATAATAATATCATTCAAATTAATTTTTTTTGTACCATCATATTGTTTATCATTAACACTAATTCTAGGTACAATAACATTTTTGTTAATTTTACCTAAAACATTAACATTTATATCCTTAATAGAATTATAATTAATTGAATCCTTTGGTGTATATATTACAGTATAATTATTTTTTCCAGCTTTTATTATTTCAGAGCCATCGGACCAACTAAATCCATCTGGTAGTTTAATTGTGTTTAATTTTTTTCCAACAATCCCTGTAAGATTAGAAGGAATATCATAAGTAGGGTCAATTTTGTTGACACTTACTTTAATTTTTTCTTGTTTTTTATTGTTTAAAATATCATAATAAACAACTGAATAATATTCATCACCAGCCACAAAATGATCCGTTTCATTTTGATATAAAATACTAGGATACACATATGGAAAGCTATTTAAATTAATGGCAAATTCTTTATTTTCTGATCCTGAATAAACAATTGACATATAAAAATCATCATAACTTATTTTTTCAAATGCATTATAATTACTCTTTTTTAGATCGAGTTCTATCTTTTCACTTTCTAGTAACAAATATGGCAAATTATTAGTAGCAAGATAATTATGTACAAACGAATCTTTATGTACAAAATAATAAGTATTTGTATATTTATCATTTATGTAAAATGCACTTGAAGATTCTATATTTTTAATTGAGTTTGGTATAATAGCCAAAGGACAATTATATAGAGCATAATCTTTTAAAGTTGTAATATGATTGGGAATAATATATTCATTAATTGAAGCTAAAGAGTAAGGAGCAATAGAAGTAATTGATTCTGGAATAATTGAATTTTCTCCAGCATATAACAATTCATTTTTATCTTTATCAACAATAGTTTGAGAATTATTAATATTTACATATTTAGGATTGTCTGAATCAATACTAATATTGTTTATTTGTGTTGAATCCCCAAATGCATTATATTCAATTTTTGTTACACTTTTTGGGATATATAATTCTTGTAAATAAGGCATTTCTTTAAATGATCCTGCTTTTATTTCACTAATTCCATCCTCAAAAACAATTTTTTCTATATTGGAATTAGAAAATGATCCAGTTTCTATTTTCTTTACAGATGCTGGAATAGTAATTGACTTTAAACCAGAACTCGCAAATGCAGATGTTTTTATCTCATTTACACTATTTGGTATAGAAATAGAAGATAAACTTGAAGTGAAAAAAAATGCACTATCCGGAATTGATGTAAAGTTATCATTAAGTTCAATTTTATATAAATCTATACAGTGAACAAATGAATTAGATTCTAGATATTTAATATATTTATTGAATTTAAATGTTTTTATTTTTGTATCAGAAAATGCATTATAAGAATAAGACTCTATTTTTTTATTGTTGTAATAATCAGGAATTTCAACATATTCTACAAATGCATCATCTGATGTAAAACCATTCAATTCAATGGTATTTAAATTATAATCACTGTATTTCCACCCATCAACCAAAAGATTATTAACATTTTTTTTATAAATTTGATTTCCAATCTTTATAGTAATATTTTGAATACCACTTTTATTAGCATCAAAATTACTTATTTCAGCAGTTTCTATTTCACCCAATTTTTTTTCTAAATATTTGTCTTTGGCATAATAGTACTTTACTCCCATATTATATAAATTCATATTATTACCATAGTTATATTTAGCTTCATATACATCATCACCAAAATCATAAAATGGAAACTCTTTTACTGCAGAATCCTTAAATATATTATTCTTTTCACAATTTGAACCATCACATAAATTGTCTTCATTGAATGAAATAAAACCATATCCAAACTGTTCATCTTTTCCGGCAGCTCCTAAATCTATGGCATTTTCTTTAAGTAGTTCAAAAACATCTTCATAACTCATATCAACATTATAGCTTTTTAACATTGCTACTGCTGCTACTGCATGTGGACATGCCATTGACGTACCATTTAAATACTCATAATCATCTTTTATATTACTATTTCCTAACATAATTGAGTTTGCAGTGTTATCACCCATTATACTTTTAATATTAGCTCCAGGTGCAACAAAGCTTATTGTATTACCAAAATTTGAAAAAGGTGCTCTTTCTAAATTATTATTAACAGCCCCAATAGAAATAGTATTATCATACGATGCCGGATAATTATTAATGTTTCTGTTATCATTCCCAGCTGCTGCCACTGGAATAATATTATTATCCTTACAAGCAGTAAGTAATTGGTACATTGCATATGAAGCATAAACTGAACCAAAACTCATATTTATTACATCGGCTTTATCATTATATATAATCCAATTAAGGGATGTTAGAGTATCAGTAAGGTAAATACTACTTGAATCTGTTTGTTTAACTGGTAATATTTTAACATTATCGGAAGTTGCCTCTGCGATAGTTCCTGCAACATGTGTACCATGACCATTATTATCATACATAATATTCCTATTATCTATAATATTTTTAAAACCATCTAACTTTCCAGGATAGTATTTATTAAATATATCTATATCACACCCAGAATCCAGTACTGCTACAACAACCTTATCAAAATCTTCAGTTTTTGATTTAGCAATTATTTTATCAAGTCCCATTTTTTCTACACCCCACGAATTATAACCAGAGGAACTTGAATTATTATCTGAAAATGAATATTTGATATTTTGTTCAACACTAATCACACTACTACTTAATTTTAATTTAGCCCTATTCATTTTTTCTTTGGAATCATAAACTAAAATATACTGATTGTTAGGTGAATCGATTATCTTTTTTGCACCATAACCTTCTTTTAATTTTTTTTCAGAAATAACTATAAGAGTATTTTCTATATCATCACTATTGTGAAGACTTTGTACCTCTTTTATATAATTATCCAATTTCTTTTTAGGATAATCCTTTATATTTATTAATGCTGCAATCTTTTCATTTTTAGTTATATTAGTATGTTGATTTTTATGGTAAGCAAAAAAAATTATAGCACAAATAATTAATATTAATTCAATTATAAGCGTTAGAATATATTTAAAATTCACTCCAACTTTCATTTTCATACTTTACCACTCTACCTTACTATTTCAGTATACCATATTAAATAATTCAAATAAACAGAAAATTTACTTATTCAATCTAACAAACCTAACATTAATTTTTATAACATAGCAAAAAAAGAAATACTCCTTATTGAAAGTATTTCCTACTGAAATATTTTTACTTTTTATCTATATATTCTTCATATGTACATGGTCTATCTATTATAGAACCATCCTTCTTTATCTCTATAATTCTATTAGCAACAGTTGAATTAAGTTCATAATCACGTGTTGTAAAGATTATTTCTCCAGTAAACTTTTCCATTCCTTTATTTAGGGACATAATACTTTCAAGATCTAAATGGTTAGTTGGTTCATCTAAAACTAGAAAATTTGGTTCTTCTAACATCATTTTAGATAGCATACAACGTGCCTTTTCTCCACCTGATAAAACATTTACTTTTTTAAATACATCTTCTCCAGAAAATAACATTCTACCTAAAAATCCTCTAAGAACTGTTTCATCCTTTATATCATAAAATTGCCCAATCCATTCCATAATATTTTTATCTGTATTAAAATATTCAGTATTATCTTGTGGTAGGTAACCATAATTAATAGTTTTGCCCCATTCTATCATACCTTTGTAATCTTTATCTTTTCCACATAGTATATTAAAAAGTGCAGTTTTTACAAAGTCATCTTCTGCAATTATTGCTATTTTATCCCCTTTTAAAATTGAAAATGATACTTTATTTAAAATTTTAACTCCATCTACTTCTTTTGTTAATGATGTAACTTTTAATATTTCCTTGCCTGCTGGTTTTTCTATTTTAAAATCAATATATGGATATTTTCTTGATGATGGAACTATTTCATCAAGTTCTATCTTTTCTAACATTTTCTTTCTTGAAGTAGCTTGTTTTGATTTTGAAGCATTAGCAGAAAATCTAGCAATGAATGATTGCAACTCTTTTATTTTTTCTTCCTTTTTCTTATTTGATTCTCTCATTTGTTTTTGTAATAATTCACTTGATTCAAACCAAAAATCATAGTTTCCAATATATAGCTTAATTTTACCATAGTCTATATCAGCAATATGTGTACAAACATTATTTAAGAAATGTCTATCATGAGATACAACTATAACTGTATTATTAAAATTAATTAAAAATTCTTCTAACCATCTAATAGCTTCTATATCTAAGCTGTTTGTTGGTTCATCTAAAAGTAGGATATCAGGATTACCAAATAATGCTCCTGCAAGTAATACTTTAACTCTATCCTTTACAGCAATATCTTTCATTTCCATATAATGATACTCTGTACTAACTCCTAAATTATTAAGCAATGTTGCAGCATCAGATTCTGCATTCCAACCATCTAAATCCATAAACTCAGCTTCCAAGTTAGCAAGTCTCATACCATCTTCATCAGTAAACTCTGTATGAGAATAAAGTTCATTTTTTTCCTCTATAATTTTATATAGTCTCTCATTTCCCATTATAACAACGTCAATAACTCTCATATCATCATATTGGTAATGATCCTGTTTTAAAATTGAAAGTCTCTCACCCTTTGTCATAGATATAGTACCTGTTGTTGTTTCAATCTCACCAGAAAGTATTTTTAAAAATGTTGACTTTCCACTTCCATTTGCACCAATTAATCCATAACAATTACCACTAGTAAATTTTATATTAACATCTTCAAATAAAGTTCTTTTTCCAAACTTTAAACTAACATTATTTACTTGCAACATATTATCACCTCAAAACTATTTAAAATTTTATCAAAAAAAAAGAAAAAACTCAAGTTAATTATTTTGTAACAATCTTAACTTTTGTAAATTCTTTGATACCATCTGAAATATCTGAAACACAACCTAAAAGTTCTTTATACATTGGTTTATCTTCTTCTCTACATCCAATTTTATCTAAATATTTATCTAACTTTCCAGATTTATTCAATCTTTGTAGTTTCTTTTCTTTTTCCACTACTGTATCTACTATTTCTAACTTATTCATTAGATTAATATCAAACTCTTTATCATCAGGTACACTTTTTGTCTCCTCCTTATCGCTTTGATGAACTTCCTTAAAGCTTTCTTCTAAAGCAATAACTTTTTCCTTTATATTGATATATTCATTGGTACATACATCTAACGAAAGGGCAATACTTTTTGCCTGTTTTTCTGCTTGTTTTGATCTATTTTTTTCTAATATTTTGTCAGTAATTTTAGTACCAGCATAAATTGATATCGGAATAAAATAAGCTTGTGATGGTGCATTCGAAGAAATAAATGTACTTAATAAAGCTATGTTTACTAAACTTATTCCCAGATTAGCTTTCATACTTAGTCCTTCTCTTCTTATATACCTTACACTAATTTCAGAAATAAGTTTAACGGCATTTTCTGTTTTTTCGGTTATTATGTCTTCTAAAATTTCAAGGTTATTTTGTTCTACTAAGTACTTTTCTATATTATTTACTGCCTTAATTTTATGAAGATGTCCTTTATCATCTCTAACTTGAATAATGTCTCCAATTTGTGTATACTCTTTATTCATTATTTTTCCCCCTAGTTTTAACCATTTTCTTTACACATTCATTTAGGTTTGCTGAACTTTCCAATTCTTCTTTTATTGTATCTCCAATATAACCACCATTTGCTCTAATTGAATTAAGAACGACACAAGTATTTCTTAATGTAGTTGATAAGTATAATTCATCTGTAATCAAAGATGTTACTAATCTATTTAAAGAATCTATATTTTTTTCTTCTAAATCAAAGGAATCTTTAGAATACTCTAGTTTTTCAATATTTCTTACATATAAACTATTTTTTGTACATAATAAATCATCAGCATCTATTTGCCCTATATATATACCTTCTTTTGCTAAAGCTTGCGCATCTTTTTTCAATAGCTCAAATTCCCTAGAAAGCACTTTACCATTTAAGCTACTAGCTTCATAGATACAATTTGGAATTGCTTTAATTTGATAAGCTTTATAATTATCCCTAGAAACATTTACAGAATCAGTAGGTGTCATAATTCTTTTTGTTGATACTTTCTCAATTTTTTCTAACTCTTCTTTAGATAGTTTCAATTCACTTTTTCTAGTTTTATATAAATAAAGAATTTTTCCATCCTTTTTATTTATATATATTTCTTTTCTATCATCACAATGCATTCTTGGCCATGACTCGATATCTAGTTTTTTACCACTTATAGTACATTTAAACTCTGCTTCCTTTATATATTTATCTATTAGTTCATCAAGATTTTTTGATGGAATATTTTTTAAATAGGTTATTGGGTCAATTTTTTTACTATAAATTTCTTTTTTTAATTTTGATATAGCCTCACTCACTCTAGCTGAATCAGAGCAATAAGTTTCTGCTCTTTCTGTTATTAGTCTAAGTAGGTATTCATTAATATGGTCCATATTTTTACCATAGATTTTTATACATTCTTTATCATTTTTCTTACCAATTGAATAACTTCCTGGATCTATTAAATAAACTCCATTATGGAAAACTGTATTCGTCTTCTCTAGTATATCTCTAATTTCAACGGCATTATCACTTAACTGAGTTATATCTTCCTCTAATTTTTCAATCTCTTCTTTTAACTCTTCTTTTGGTAGTTTAAAAAAACTATCTTTTCCTATATCTTCTATATACTCCATAGTATAACCTTGAATATTTCTCTTTTTATCTAATAAAGATGTTTCTGGCATTAATATTCTTTTAGTATCAATTTTTGATAAAGCATTGCATGTTTTCTTATCCATTCTAATTTTTTTACAATTTCGTTTATAAAATTTTACTACTTTATCATTAACTTTATAAGCTTCAACTTCCGTTCCAGCACCACATGATGGATCTCTTTTCATATCATAAGGATTATATCTTACCTTTTTTCCATCCTCGTAAAATAACATATTTACAACCCCCTCAAATTGTTAACACATTATACCACAAATTTATTATTTTGTAAAGAAAAAGGAGAATATCTCCTACTTTACATTTCTAACTTTTCTATCAACTAATTTCAAACTATGTTCTTTTCCTGGTTTTATATGTACTAATTCTACATCAGGAATAAATACCTTATTTATAATAGAAGACAAAGCTGAAATTTCATTTGATAAGATCAATGATGTATCTTCTGTAGTTCAGTATCCATATGCATTAGGTTGACCAACTCTAGCATATGGCCAACTACTCCCTGAATTATCACCTATTACACAAATTATGAAAAAAAGCAAATAGCTAGTTAATTTCTATTTGCTCTACATACCAATTAATTTTTGAAACCCACGTACCGCTTTGGGCATATCTTGGACCTATTGCTGAGACAGTATTAAGTCCTTTTGAATAATAATTCTTATATAAGTTTTCTATATGTCCTATAATTCCTTCATCTATAGTTGCATAATACTTGTAACTACCACCGCAACTTGGTGCTCCTTTTTGTCCTCCAACATTATTACATCTTTGAACTAAGGAACTACAATTATATTTACATCCTGTTTCATGAAGCATGATTGCTGTTGCTACATAAGGATCTACTCCTAACTCCAATGATTTAGTAGCAATTAGCATTCCTTTTCCAGCAATATATCCATTACCTAAATTTCTATCAAGTTTCGCAGCAAGCTCTTCCATTGTCATACCATTATAAACTTCAACTCTAGGTGGTATATATTCAGCTTGTGGTGCCTCTTCCATTGAAACTTCCTCTACCTGTGTAGTTGTATCAACATTATTATTAGCTTTTTCAACTTCAGTAGTTTGAACAACTCTATTAGATGAAGCCATATTTACAACATTAACTTTATCCTTATTATCTTTAACTACTTCTAATTTATTTGAATCCTCGCTTTGTAGTACTACTGCAATAGTTATCATTATTATTCCAACTACTGATAACGTAGCACTCATTACTTTAGATTTTATCAAAATAATTCACCTCGTTTTTGTATTAAATACAAATATAAGAATTAAAGATATCTTAACATAAATATTATTTTTAGTCAATTTACAGGGCATTTTGTAAATACTAGTAAGCTATTTACAAGTATCATAATTTTAAATTTTATTTTATTTTAAAGGTATATGGTGCCTTTTTATATACTAGTTTTAATGCCACTATTGTATATATAAGAGTAAAGAATATTATCAAGGTACAAAATATTGTCAAATTAATGTTAACTTTTGTGAATAAATATGAAATAAAGTAAGTAATAAAGCTTATTACTGAATAAGTAGGACTCTTTATTTTCATATATTCATTATATGGTTGAAACAAGTAATATATTACTAGATAATGAATGGAAAAGAAGATACTAGTCGCTATCGTACATACAAATATATTAAAATAATCAAAGTTATGTGGTAAGCCACCTGTTAAAAATATTATAGTTGGAATAGCTATAGCAATTACAATAGTTGGTAATAAATTAATTCTTATTAGTGTAGATAATCTTCTTTTAAATAGCTCAACTATTACATCTGATTTTCTATAAAAATTAAATTTTAACATCGAATGATCACAATTAAAAAACATTGCTTGGGTAACTATTGCTCCTCTATTAATAAAATACATAACAATTACAAGCCATCCAATATTTTCAACTATCATTTTATTTATTAAGGAGTTATATTTTGGAAATTCAAATATTACGATGATAGTTACAATAAATACTAGTGATAATAGAATTGTCATTAATTTAGCACTTTTAAACAAAATATATTTGTGTCTTTCAAAAAATATTGTATTAAATAAATCATAACCTTTCTTATTTTTCAGCTTTTTCTCATCGATTTTCTTATCTTCTTCTCTTATATTAACAATTAATTGTCTATCAAACAAATCATCATCATTTCCTAGGATGGCAGCATTTAAAGTATTTAATTGTTTATAAATAAGTTTATAATCATCAACTCTTAATATATAGATTAAACTAAAAATAGATAATATTAGTGCTAGTATTGTTAATAAAATTATAATGTTAGAATTAAAATAAATATTAATAACGGGTAAAGCACTAATTAGCAAACCAACTCCAATTATTATAAAATATAACTTTTGAGTTAAAAACTTCATTCTATTTTTTCTATAACAATATATATTTATTGCTTCACCTATATTTTTACTAAATAAGCTAAAAAAACTTAATATAAGTGACATATATAGAGGAATATTTAGATCATACATTATAAATAGTAGTATTAACGTATTTAGAAAAAAACCAGTTATAGAACTTAAAATATAATGACTAAGCATAAATTCTTTAGCATCCATATTAAAAAGAATTACTGATATATACTTTTTTCTACTAGTTGAAAGGATTGATGTATTTATAAACATACCAATCACTGAAAAAACAAAGAAGATATGAATAAAAGTTTCTGGAATATTCTTTCCAATGAATTTAGAAATATAATATATTACCATCATATACAGCATTCTAAATACTATTAAACGTAAACTAGTGCAAATAACTCCCAATATTCTTATAAATCTCTTAAATCCTTCCTTAGAATATAAACTTATTGGGGTAATATTTTTTAATATTGGTGTTTTTTTCAGATTATATATAAATGAATTAATAGCATAATTAAAATCTATTTTAAGAGACATTTTTAATGTATTAATCATTTTTTGAATCCCTCAATGATTTTATTATTTTATCTTTATATGATTTTGTATTTAAATTTTTCTTCTCTATTAATTCTAATTTTTGGTTATTTAGGATAATTATTTCGTCACATAAATCTAATGCAATATCTAATATATGTGTAGAAAAAATAATGATATGATTTTTCTTCATCTTTTTAAATAGTTTTTTCATATCATCCTGAACAACTACATCTAGGGAAGTAAGAGGTTCATCTAAAAGTAATACTTCTGCATTTGATATAAAATTTATTAACATTTGCATTTTATTTTTCATACCATGAGAGTAATCTTTTAATAATCTATCTTGATCTTCGCTAGATAATTTTACTAATTTAAAATAATCATCTATTGATTTAGTAGTATCTACTCTATCTTTATTTATTTCTATAAAAAACTGTAAAAACTCCTTTCCAGTTAAAAATTCTGGTACTATAGGATTTGATTGAACATAGCCTATGTTAGATGTTTCAAGTTTTTTTTCTAACTCATTATCTATAATATTAAAAGAACCTGAATCTATTTCTACGTCCTGATTAATACAATTGAAAAATGTTGTTTTTCCTACACCATTTCTACCTATTAGTCCATATATTTTTCCTTCTTCAAATGTAAATGAAACATGATTAAGTATTAATTTTTTACCATATCTCTTTGTTAAATCACGTACTTCTAACTTCATAACTTCCTCCTAATAAAGATATTATAGCATAAAAAAACAGCTTTAAATATTATTTAGCTGTTTTAATTGTAAAATATATTATTCCAATTATGATAATAGATATTAATAAAATGGTTAAGCCAATTGCTAAGTAATTTCCTATTCCTTTTTGGTTATTGTTTAACTTATTTGGATTATCTGTTATTAAATTTTTCAATCGATTAGCTGTTTCGGTGTCAATATTTTTTATTTCTAACATATTATTATCTTTATTTATAATTGAAAAATCAGATATATTATTTTCCTTCTGTATTAAATTAAAATCTAATATTTCATCCTTAGAAGAGAAATCTTTCAATATTGATGTTAAAAAATTTTTTCTAAAACCCTCACTATATGAAAAAGTATTATTTAATGCTTCTTTCCTATCACCATTTAATTTTCTAACAATCATACTATGATTGCAAGTATTTCCATTAACTATAAATTCTGAAGTTATAATACTTCCGTCATGATTAGTTTGATAAATTCTATTAATATCATCTCTATATTTATTATATTCTATAGAAATAGGATCAACATTACCATTTGAATCGATAGCAATAGTTTCCACTGGTTGTGAAATAGTAGTAATATTATTTTGTGTAGTTATATTTATATCATCAGTATCCAATTTTTTTGTATTTAGATTATCAATTTTCATCAGATACCTCCTATACAGTTAATTTTAAGTTTTTGGTTTTTATATCTAGCTTTTTTTCCTCTTCTTTTAACAGTTTCTTTCTAGATGCTTTGGCTTGTTCTATTCTGAAAATTTTAGCATCGGCTAAAACTCCTTCCTGACGTCTCTTCGATAAGGCTAGTTTCATAAACTGATCATTTCTTACAATTATTCCCTTTGGTTTATTTTCATCAGTCTTATGAATTCTATCATCTTTTACATCATTTATTTCTTCTTTTGTATTTGAGTTCAATTCAAATATTCCGTTTTTCTTAATAACACTATATAATTCTTTAGGTACAAATGCAAAATTAGGTTTAGTTCCGTTTCTATCATCTAAGTAAAACTTACTAACAGTTTCTTTCTTAACTTCTTCATTCCCACTTTGTTTTTCATCTTCTATTTGTTCTTCTTTAATATCCTCTTGAGAGTCATCACTTTCATTGGATACTTCTTTTGTTTCTTCTGTTGTTAATTCAACACTATTATCATCATTTTCTATATCTTCTGGATTAGAACTAGTTTGTTCAGGAATATCTTCTTGAAATGTATCACTATTAATTTCATCTTTAGTAGCTTCTTTATCAATTTCTTCTACAGATTCTTCTACTGGTACTTCATCAACTGATTTAGTATTATCACTTTCTTCTATTGGTTCAGCAGTTTTACTATCTAAATTTATCTCCACTAGTTTTGGCTCAGAATCTACATTTTCTTCATTTTTAGTTTGTTCTTGTTCATTAACAGCATTTCTAACTATTTGATCATTTGTAAGATTTTCTACATCTTCAATCAAATTAATTGCTGTATCCTTCATTTTTATATACTTGTTAATTTGTATTTGCCTTTTTTCATCATCTTCAATACTACCAACTAATCTTTCTTGAGCTTCATATATATCAAATAAAGTAGCTTTTATAGAATTTAGAGCTTTATCATAATCAAAATTCTCATATGACATATTATCACCTCACATTATGCATTTGCAATTTCTTTTAATAGTGTTTGAACATTTTTCCATTCAGTATCATCATCTATTTCTATTATTTTTTTAAGTCCATCTTCTTCAATAAGTTTAGAGATATAAATTACTATATCTCCATTTGGTTGCTTTTCATTTTTTGTATAGACGATATACTGATTCATATTATCCTTAGTATTTAAATAAGTAACTAATTCTACTTCTTCTTCCTCATTATTTGTGTTAACTATTATTATTTTATTTTCCATCATAACACCCTCTATTCTTTTACTATTATATAATATATATTGAAATATTACTAGATATAATTATCCAAAATTAAACATTAACCATTCAGGTTTAAAAATAAGTAGTATTCCTATTAATAGCATTATTATACCACCTATTAAATGAGAATATTTGTTATATTTTGTAGATATACCAGTTACTTTTGTTGTAACCATTGCTATTACAAACACAATAATATCATCAATTAAGAAAAAGAAAATATAAACTAATGTGTATAAGAATGCTTTAAAACCAGTTATATTATTAAGTGCTAAAATCTGTGTATAAACTATTGGAAGCCCTGCAGAACAAGCAAGTTCTATAACATTAACACTTATAGCTAGGCCTATAACTCCAAGTAGAGCTAAAATAAAACTCTTTTCTGTTGTAAACTTTTTAATTTTAGTAAATATTTTTTTACGTTTTTTATCATCTACTATTTCACAACCACTGCTTTGAGATTTTCTAAAACCATTTAGATTAATAATAGCACCTATAATAGCTATTACAGCAATTACATTTCTAAATACAATTGAGGTTGCTACGTTCACTACTAAATTTATCCATGATAGCATGATTGCCATATAAACCAATGCTGAAGTTAGGAGAAAACTTAATCCCAAAACCCACATTCTTTTTCTATTTTTCATCCCAATTAGCATACTAATTAAGAACAATAACACCCACATTGCACATGGATTAAATCCATCAACTAAACCAATAGTTGCTGATGCTACACCCACAGATACATTTTTTAAATTAACCTTTCCTATTATAGGAATTTTAATAGTAGTTTCTTTATCTGTTTTTTTATCTTTTAATGAAAATGTATCAGTTGTTTTTGTTTTTTTATTATATGTACCATTTTTAATTTTTCCAGCCACATCTTGATATTCATTTTCATTTTTCAAATAATAGTTTATGGCTCTTTCAATTTTATTATCATAAGACTCAGTATAACCAGTTATAACAGTATTGCCAATTATTGTTACTGGAACACCATTACTATCTATATTCATCTTATTCTGAACTTTCTTTAGTAGTTCTTGATTAGTCTCATTATACCAAACTTCATATCTAACAATATCCAAAGTATCATACTTTTTTTCTATTTTTTGTAAAAATTCTTCTTCAGCCTTACAATGTGGACAACCATCACCATGGAAAAAATATAACTTTACATTTTCTCTTGCATCAACATTAACAACTAGAAAAAAACTCATTAATAACATCAAACAAAGTATCTTAACAATCTTTTTCACTAATACCTAACTCCTTTATTATTTTAACTAATTCCTCTTCCTTTACTTCACCACAAATTCTTTTTACTTCAATATCATCTTTAAAGAATATAAATACTGGTAAAATATCTCCAGGATTATATTTTCCTACTTCATCTTCATTCATATCATAATCTAGACTTGTAGTTTCTATATTATACTTTTTTAAAATATTATCCCAAACTTTATTCATTATAAGACAGGCACTACACCAAATTGCTGTTATTTTAATTACTCTCATTTAATTTCTCTAACCCTTCTATTTTTTGATTTAATTTTTCTAAAAACATATCAAGCTCAGCCTTTGTAGTTAAATAGCTTAAACTAACTCTTACACTATGTTTAGCATATTCTTCATCCTTTGTTACTTCATAAACTGCAATTGATTTTGTTCCTGTTGAACATGCCGTTTGAGTTGATATATATATATCATCTTCCTCTAGGGCATGTAACATTGTTTCTGGTTTAATATTTTTAATACTAAAGTTTAGAATATATGGGCTACAATAGTTATTACTGTTGATATGAATATACTTATTTTTTTCTAATTTGTCCTTCAAGTATTTATTTAAATTATCAACATACTGATAATTTTCACTCTTTTTTTCTTCTACCAATCTAAGAGCTTTAGCCAAAGATACTATTAAGCCAACTGCTGGGGTTCCACTTCTATAAATAGTTGTAGATTTACCTCCATGAATTAATGGCTCTATAACAATTTTTTCTTTTTTTATTAAAGCTCCAATCCCCTTAATTCCATATATTTTTTGAGCTGAAAAACTTGCAAGATCTACATTTTCTAAATTGATATTAACTTTTCCAATAGCTTGAGTTATATCACTATGAAAATATAATTTATTATATTCTTTTAAAATTTCACCAATTTTCTCAATTGGTTGTACTACCCCTACTTCACTATTAACACTAGCTATACTTACTAAAATTGTATCATCTCTTATTAGGCTTTTTAAATGTTCTAAATCAACTTGCCCATTTTTATCCATATCTACAAAGTCAACTTCAAACCCAAGAGATTGTAAATATGATATTGGTGCTATAACTGATGAATGTTCAAGTCTTGTAGTAATAATATGTTTTCCCCTATTTTGATATTTTAAGCAAATTCCTTTTATAGCTGTATTATTTGCTTCACTAGCACCACTTGTATAAATAATTTCCTTTTCATTAACATTTAAAATATCTGCAATTTGTTTAGTTGCTGCTTCAATTAGTTTTTTAGCTTCTAATCCTAGTTTATGTAATGAATTAGGATTACCTATATATTCTTTGGTAACCTTAGAAAAAGTCTCTAAAACTTCATTATTAACTGGTGTCGTAGCAGAATAGTCTAAATAAATCATATTATCACTCTCCTAAACAACTATATTATACCAAAAAAAAAGAACAATTTCATTCTTTTTTAGTTTTTGTTTTGGTCTTTTTACTATTTTTTTCAACATATAAATAATTATCTGCAATATCAGTTATTGTACTTCTTAACATATTAGAATCACTAACATTATTTAATATACCTTTATCAACATTACAATAACCAAAGCTCATCTTAATAGGAACTTCTTGTTCTTTATAAAATACCCTACTACTTTCAACGTCTTTTTTTATTTCTTCCATTTTTTTCTTTGTTTCTTGCAAATCTACATTTTTAATAAGAATTAAAAATTCATCTCCACCAAATCTTGTAACGATATCATTTTTTCGATCATCAAATTCATCTTCTGATTGTCTTGTATTAGCAATCAATACTTTTCCAACTTGTTTTAAAACTTCATCACCACAATCATGACCGTAAGTATCATTAATAACTTTAAAGTCATCTATATCACACATTACTATAGTAAAATTTTCTTTATTTTCAATAGCATACATTATATATTCATTTATAAGATTTTCAACTTCATTTCTATCATTTAATAAATTTGTTAAGGCATCTATTTTAAGTCTTCTTTCTTCCCTCTTAAATTCTGTTATATCATCAAAAAATTCAATTTTATGAATTTTTTTTGATTCTTTATCAAGTAATTCAACTTCTTGCGTTTGATACCAAGTTTTACTTTTTTTATGATAAAATTGATTTTTATTATTTGTTACTTTAGACTTTAATATTTCTAGACACAATTTTAAATTTTCATCATCATTTGGACCAACTATATTTCCTTTATCATCCTTTTCTATATAAAGAACCTTCTTTAATTGCATATATGCATCTATTATTTGCTTTTTATTTATCATTTCCCCCACCTCAATAATTACAAACTCTTTATATCTTATGTTAACTACAACTAAAATTACATTATATTAATACTATTTATTTGTATTTTGATAATAATCCCTTTCTGCTATTGTTTTTGAAACCTGTTCTAAATCTTCATCACTAACTTCATAATTTAATATTTCCTCAATTTCAAAAATAATACCTTTTAAATCATTGTATTTAGAATAATCTATATTATACCTATTTAAAACACTTATTTCAAAATTAGTTAAAAATATACCATTACCGCAATCTTTTAGGCTATTACTTTTAAAATCTAGACTATTAACTAACTCATCAATATTGTATTCCATATCATATTCACTTCCAATAAATTAATATATATGTTATATATCTTTTTGTCAAATAAAAACTAGGAACAATCCTAGTCTATTTCATCTAACACTTCATTTGCTTTATCAAGAATTTCATTAAGTTCATCTTTTTTGCTCTCTGATTCCTTAATAATTTTTTCTTTTTCTTCTAACTCTTCTTCTAACTCTTTTATTTTGTCTTTTAATTTATTCGTTTCTTTTATCATTTTATTAATAACTGAGATTGCGTTATCCAAAACTTCATTATCACTAGCCTCATCATTAGTAACAACATCATCCATTTCTTCTTGATAATCATTGTTATCATCATCAATATTAAGGTTTATATCTTTTTGTTCTATATCTAAATCATTATCATCTGAAACTTCATCATCTTCTTGTTCAGGACTTTCTTCATCACTATTTGATGAGTCATCTTCCTTTGTATCTACTTCATCATCAGAGTTATTATTTTCAGTAGTATTTTCTTCAACAGTTTCAACAGTATCATTTTGTTGGGTATCTTCTACCTCTTCTGCTACTTCTTCACTAGATACCATATTATTATCTTCCTCTGTTTCACTTTCTACTGCAACCTTTTCCAAATCTTCATCTGGAATACTAAATCCACTTAATAGATCACTATCTATATCTAGATTTAAATCACCTGAAGTTGAATCATCTGAAGCATTCTCAATAACAACATTTTCATCTGATTTAAAATCATCTATTTCTACTATTTGAGTAGTACTTTTTGCATCATTTGTATGGAAGAATAATCCTTTTTCACTTTTACCTATAAAACTACTATCATTTCCTAGTTTATCATTATAGGTATCAATTCTGTAAATATTAGCTTCTGAATAGGGATCTTCAAATAACAATTCTCCATTAGGTCCCATTTCCTCTTTTAACTTATTTATAATAACTGTTTTAGATGCATTAACTGTATTACTAGTCATTGGATCATCTTCTCTACCAGCTACACCAATTACCTCTGGAGTATTTAATTTTGAATTAACAGCTAAAACTAAATCATCAGTAATTGCTTTAATAGATTTTTTATCAAAGTCAACTAATACTTCCCCAGTAGCCGAAAATACACCTACACTCGTACTAGGATTAGCCTCATCTATTGCATATTTAGGGTCTAGGGTTGCAATAATACAACCATTTGCTAATATTCCGTCTTTTAATACATAATACATTCTTCCATCATTTGACATTACATAATTAATTTCTACATTTGGATATTCTGCCATTTGAGATATACCTTTTTTTATCTCCATTACACACACCACCTATTTTATTCTCTATACTAAATATAATAACATAATAGTTGAATTAGTGCAATACACTTTCTTTTAAACAAAAAAATTGAAAATATTAATTTTCAATTTTCTTTATTTTACTAATCTCTTGCTTTATGTATTGATTAATAAAAGTATCAGTACCTTTTTTTAATAAAGATAAACTCATATTATAATAATTGGCAGCTTTTTCCTGATCAATATTTAATATATTAGATATATCATCAAGTGAAAAATAAATATCATCATGATAACCATATCTCAAATATATAAATTTATTAAACTGTGGTTCTTCTATCTCATCCATAAATGGTTTAACAATTCTAAAAGCATTTTCCAAATACAATGGTTCTCTTTTCTTTATACCATTTTTATTAACATATTCATTTAGTTTCTCACCAAAAGATAAACTTTGCCTCTTTTGTTTATCTTCTTTATTTTGAATTTCCTTTTTTTCTTTATGTTTTAAAGCTTCAACTTGATTTTTAATACACCTTAATATATATACATGAAAAGTACTACTAGCATCATAATTTTCTATAGCATCTATTAATACATCTTCTTCTATTTTTTTTATAATTGTATTAGGAATATTAAGTTTTCTCATTAAGAATTGAGTTTTTGATCTATAATCATTAACTAATTTAATTTCTAAATCAACATTACCTTCATTTACTATTCTACTTAGTTCTTTTCTTGTAAAATTTGCAATGGTAATAGACATTGTTTTTCCATCTTCTAAATTATTAATTAGCTCATCTACTACATTTTGATAAAACTCTTCAGATAAATATTCTTGATATTTAGAAAATTCTTTTTTTGATAAATTTATTTCTTGCTTTATACAATCAAGTATATCTTTTTTATTTTCCATTTTTACCACCCCAAGTAAATGATTTTTGTTTATTGTTTTCAACATTAGTTGACTTAGTTACAATAGATTGATCAACAATTTCATTAAATTTAGATTTAAATAATTCTAAACCACTACGAGTAGCATCTATTACTTCTTGTTCAGTAATATTGAAGAAACTAGATATTGCTGAAGTTGTAAATTGTTTTCCATCCACATATCCAAGTTTTAGTGAAATTATAATAGAATCTTTCATTGGTAGTTCCTTTGTAAGTTCAATAAATTCTTCTTTTTCAAATATTTTTAATGTATTTGCTATATCTTCTTCTGTAATGTAATTTTTAACCTCAACTGATTCCTTTTGTTCTAAACTAGCTTCTTGATTATTCGTATTTTGATGATATTCTTCTTTTACTACTTCATTATTGCTATCTTTGTTATTTCCATCAAGTAGCAAGGAAGCAATATTTTTGCGTATACTTTGATGAAATTTAGCAGTTTCATTTGCTGTTAACTTTTGAGGAGTTGGATTTTCCAAATCCTCCCCATATCTTTTATGAATTATTTTTAAATATTTTTCTGGTAGATTTCCTATAGCTTTATCGATTTCTTCCTTACTGTATCCATCAAAATATTCATAAATACTGTCATGAGCTCTTGACGTTTTTATTTCATTACCTTTTAATAAAGTTTTCATATGACTACGGAATGTTGTATATAGAAAAGCAGTTTCTTGTGATTCAATTTTTTGAGGAGTTGGGGTTTCTAAATCTTCTCCATATCTTTTATGTAGGATTTCCAAATCTTTTTCTGGTAACTTTTCTATTGCTTTATCTACTTCTTCTTTACTATATTCAGAAAAAGATTCATAAATACTACTATAAGCTCTTGATGTTTTTATTTCATTACCTTTTAATAAAGTTTTCATATGATTACGAATTGTAGTATAAAGTCTTACCCTTTCTTTTTCGGTTATTTCATTTTTTAAACTTGGATTTCTTAAATCTTCTCCATATCTTTTATGTAGGATTTCCATATCTTTTTCTGGTAACTTTTCTATTGCTTTATCTACTTCTTCTTTGGCGTATTCGTTAAACCATTTATAATAAATACATTTTGGTTTTGATGTAGAATCTTGATTATTTGCTACTCCTATTTCTTCTATTTGACTGTCATCAGATGGTATTTTGCTTGACTCTAATAATTCCCCTATATGTTTACGAATTGTAGTATAAAGTCTTCTACTTTCTTTTTCGGTTATTTCATTTTTTAAACTTGGATTTCTTAAATCTTCTCCATATCTTTTATGTAGGATTTCCATATCTTTTTCTGGTAACTTTTCTATTGCTTTATCTACTTCTTCTTTACTATATTTAGAAAAAGATTCATAAATACTACTATAAGCTCTTGATGTTTTTATTTCATTACCTTTTAATAAAGTCTTCATATGATTACGAAACGTTGTATTTAGAAATGCATATTCTTGTGGTTCTACTTTTTGAGGAATTGGATTTTCTAAATCCTCTCCATATCTTTTATGTAGGATTTCCATATCTTTTTCTGGTAACTTTTCTATAGCTTTATCTACTTCTTCTTTACTATATTCAGAAAAATACTTATAAACACTGTTATAACCTCTTGATGTTTTTGTTTTATTACTCTCTAATAAAATTTTCATATGCTTACGAAATGTTGTATATAGAAATGTCATATCTTTTGGTTCTACTTTTTGAGGAAATGGATTTTCTAAATCTTCTCCATATCTTTTATGTAAGATTTCAATATCTTTTTCTGGTAACTTTTCTATGGCTCTATCGACTTCTTCTTTACTATATTCAGAAAAATACTTATAAACACTGTTATAACCTCTTGATGTTTTTGTTTTATTACTCTCTAATAAAATTTTCATATGCTTACGAAATGTTGTATATAGAAAAGTCATATCTTTTGTTTCTACTTTTTGAGTAATTGGATTTTCTAAATCTTCTCCATATCTTTTATGTAGGATTTCCAAATCTTTTTTTGGTAACTTTTCTATTGCTTTATCCACTTCTTCTTTACTATACTCACTAAACCAGCTATAATACATACCTTTTGTTTCTTTAGACCTAGTTTTTGATATAGGAGCCTGATTATTTGACATTTCTATTTCTTTTATTTGATTATCATTAGGTGATTTTTTACTTGAATCTAATAACTTCTCTATATGTTTACGAACGGTTTGATAAAGTTTTCTTCTTTCTTTTTCGGTTATTTCATTTAAACTTGGATTTTTTAAGTCTTCTCCATATCTTTTATGTAATATTTCCAAATCTTTTTCTGGTAACTTTTCTATTGCTTTATCCACTTCTTCTCTGGGATATTCACTAAACCAACTATAATACATACATTTTACTTTTCTTAGTTTTTTGTTTTTTGGTTTTTCTATTATTGTTTTACTGTATTGATATGAACTATTATTTTCTTTATCAATTAAATGAACACCACCTTTTATATCAAGAGGCATGTCTTTTTGATATACCTTAACATTATTGCTATTATCAATTTTATTTTTCTCCTTGATTATATTTAAATCTTGGTTTTCATTATCATATACATTAGTTTTCTTAATTTTTGATTTGTTATAATTCCTACTCGAATTTGTAATATCAATATACTCGGATAGATACTTTACTTTTCTTTTCCTCTTTAACTTTCCCAATGCCAGAGCTTCTATTTGTCTAATTCTTTCACGAGTAATATTATAAACACTACCAACTTGCTGTAATGTTTGAGGAGCATCTCCATTAAGTCCAAAACGAAGTATTATGACATTCTTTTCTCTTTCATCTAACTCATTTAAAATATCTTCTAAGTTTTCTTTTAACATTTTATCTATGACTAATTCCTCTGGCCCTTCACTTTCTGAAGGAACAAAGTCACCTAGAGTTGATTCATCTTCGGATTTGATTTTTGCCTCAAGCGATGTACATTCCTTTAAATCAAGTAGTTCTTTAACTTTTGATATACTAAATCCGGTTTGTTTAGATAATTCATTAATAGTTGCCTCTTTTCCAGTCTTTTCAAGAATTTGTCGCTGTATCTTTCTAACTTTATAAAGTTTTTCATTTATATGAATTGGAAGCCTTATAGTTCTAGAATGATCTCCAACATAACGCCCAATTGCCTGTTTTATCCAATGCGTAGCATAGGTTGAAAACTTATATCCTTTAGTATAATCAAATTTATTTATTGCAGTCATAAGTCCAATGTTACCCTCTTGGATTAGGTCCATAAAATCGACATTATTTCCAATATATTTTTTCGCTATAGAGACTACTAGGCGTAGATTTGCTTTTAGTATATCATTCTTAACTTCAACCTCTCCATTACTAAGTCGTTTAAAGTAATCTATTTCTTCTTCTTTTGTTAGTAATCTTGTTTTGCTGATTTCTTTATTATATTGACCAAATAAAGTTAAAGCGGCACTATCTTCTTCTGATGAAATTTCTTCTAAATTATCTTCATCTAAATCTTCTATTTCATCACCCATTTCAATCTTATTATGGATACAATAAGTTTCTATAAAAATATTATTATTATCAAATTCACCATTATTGATTTTTCTTTCATTCTCTGTAACAAAGGAAGAAACTATATTATTTATTGTCTTATTAGATTCTATTAATCCTTCACATATTTCAATATCCAAATTTCTATCTGCACTTGCAAATAATTCAGTTAATTTATAAAGATCATTAATATTATTGATTTTTTTCTTTTTAACAAATGCATCTACTAACTTAGAATAATCATCCTCATCAATCTTTTTTCTTATATAATCATTAAATACGACAGTTAATTGTTCTACTAATTGTGCTTCAACAATATCATAACGACTACCAGCATTAATTTTTTTTACACCATCACCAATCATTTTATTTAAATATTCATCAGAAACTTTTATATATGAATACTCTTTTATTACTTTATCAAGTTTTTCTCTTAACTGATCTTCCATATTACCAAACCTCTCTGAAATACACGATTTCCTTATACATATGATATCAAAAAAATCCTTGAAATACAACAAAAAGAGAGCTAAACTCTCTTTATTACAAACTTATTATCTACATAATCTATTTCTAGATTATCATTTGGATGTATTAGATTATTTATGATCATTTTAGCAAGTTCAGTTTCAACTATTCTACTAACTACTCTTTTTAATGGTCTTGCTCCATAGTTGATGTCATATCCTTCATTAATTAAGTTAGTTCTAGCCTTTTCTGATATTCCTATATGAATATTTAAATTAATTAATCTTTGTTCTAGTTCATGTATTATTTTATCAAGTATCATTGAAATAGATTTTTTATCAAGAGAATTAAATACTATAACCTCATCTATCCTATTAATAAACTCTGGTCTGAAATAGTTAGTTAATTCTTTTGTGACTAGTTCTTTTTTATTATCTAGGATATGCTCACTACCTATATTAGAAGTCATAATAATAATTGTATTTTTAAAGTCAACAGTACGTCCATTTGAATCAGTAACTCGACCATCATCAAGTATTTGTAATAATAAATTCAAAACTTCAGGATGAGCTTTTTCCACCTCATCAAATAAAACTATACTATATGGATTTCTTCTAACTGCTTCAGTTAATTGTCCTCCTTCTTCATATCCAACATAACCTGGTGGAGATCCAATTAAACGAGAAACACTAAATTTTTCCATATATTCACTCATATCAATTCTTATCATATGACGACTATCATCAAACAATTCATAAGCTAGAGTTCTAGCAACTTCTGTTTTTCCTACACCGGTAGGTCCTAAAAATAGAAATGAACCAATAGGTCTATTAGGATCTTTTATTCCACTACGACTTTTTATAATAGCATCGCTTACTAGTTTAATTGCTTCATCTTGACCCATAACTCTTTTTTTCATATTATCTTCCAAGTGAATCAATTTTTCTTTTTCACTACTCATTAATTTAGTTATAGGAATATTAGTCCATTTAGAGATAATTTTAGCTATATCATCACCAGTTACTACATCACTAAGTAATTTATTTTTACTCGTTTTTCTCAAATCTTCTAATTCTTTTTCTAGTTTTGGAATAGTTCCATGACGTAATATTGCAGCATTTTCTAGATCATATTCATTTTCAGCTTTATCTAAATCAAATTTTGCTTTTTCTAATTTTTCTTGAACAGTTTTTATATCTTTATTAACATTTTTTTCTCTATTCCAATTAGTAGTTAATTCTTTTTCTTTTTCTTTTAATTTGATTAGATTTGCATCTATTTCATCACGTCTTTTTTTAGAAAGTTCATCTTTTTCTTTTTTAATAGCTTCCCTCTCTATTTGGAGTCTCATTATTTTTCTTGTTAATTTATCTAGTTCAATAGGAACTGAATCCATTTGTACTCTAATTGTTGCACAAGCTTCATCTACTAAGTCAATTGCTTTATCAGGTAGATATCTATCTGTTATATATCTATTAGATAATGTAGCTGCTTCTATTAAAGCTTTATCCTTTATAGTAACTCCGTGATGAATTTCAAATCTTTCTTTTAATCCACGAAGGATTGTAATAGTATCTTCAACTGTTGGTTCTGATACTTTGATCTTTTGGAAACGTCTTTCAAGAGCTCCATCTTTTTCTATATATTTACGATACTCATTTAAAGTGGTTGCACCAATTAAATGAATTTCACCTCTTGCAAGCATTGGCTTTAATATATTAGAAACATCCATAGCTCCTTCGCCACCAGTTCCTACGATAGTGTGAATTTCATCAATAAACATGATGATATTTCCTTCACTCTTTTTAACTTCATTTAAAACTTTTTTTAATCTTTCCTCAAATTCCCCACGAAATTTAGCACCGGCAATTAAAGCAGCTAAGTCTAATTCCCATACAGTTTTATCTTTTAGGCTAGTTGGGACATCTCCTTTTATTATTCTTAATGCTAAACCTTCGACTATAGCAGTTTTTCCAACACCAGCCTCACCAATTAAAACTGGGTTATTTTTTGTTTTTCTTGATAAAATTCTAGTAATACTACGTATTTCTTCATCTCTACCTATTACAGGATCAATCTTACCGTTAGATACTTCCTTTGTAATATCACGACCATATTTTTCTAAGACATTCTCATTTTCTGTTTCATTGTTATATCCATACATATTATCACCCCTCATATTACATTATACTCATTATTTAGCACTTGTCAATATAGAGTGCTAAATAAATAAAAAAAAGAAAAAGAAGAATATTTATATTCCGGATACTACTTCTTATTAATATATTTAATAGCTTCTATTGCAGCAATAGCTCCATCTGATGCCGCTGTCACTAATTGTCTTAACTTCTTTTTTCTAATATCTCCAGCTGCGTATATACCATCTATATTAGTATGACAATCTTCATCAGTTATAATGTAACCATTTTCAGTAACATTTAATAAATCATTAAAAATATTCCCACTTGGAATCTTTCCAATAGCAACAAAAAGTCCATCAATTATAATATTTGTAATTTTTTCTGTATCTTTATTAATAATATCTACACTATTTAAGGATTCATCACCATTAAGTTTTTCTATATTAGAATTATAAATTATTTCTACATTAGATAATTCCTTTACCTTTTCAGTTAAATTTACATCTTTTCTTAATTCTTTTCTTCTATAAACTAAATATACTTTTTTACAGATATTTGATAAGTATATAACATCTTCTATAGCAGTGTTACCACCACCCACAACCATAACGTCTTTATCCTTATAAAATGAGCCATCACATGTTGCACAATAGCTTATTCCCTTTCCTATAAATTTATCTTCATTTTCTAGATTTAACTTTCTTGGAGCTAGTCCTGTTGAAATAATAATGCTTTTAGCTTCATAAGTTTCATTCTTAGTTATTACTTTTTTATTTTTTGTTATCTCTAATACTTCTTCATATTTTATTACACCACCAAGATTTTTTACTTGATTATAAATATTAGTCATTAAATCAAAACCTGATATTTCTAAAAAGCCTGGATAATTATTAATTATATTAGAATTTATTATTTGTCCACCATAAGTTTGACTTTCTAAAATTAGAACTTTTCTTTTATTATTTAACGCATAAATTGCACTTGTTAATCCAGCTATACCTGAGCCTATTATGATAATATCATACATTATTTTTCTAAAAACTCCTTTACATCTTCTAGACTATGAAATCCTAAAGTTTTATTTTTTTCTACTCCTTCAGAAAAAGTAATAAGTGTAGGTATAGACATAACTTTATACTCTCTTGCAATATTAGGACAATTATCTACATTAACTTTAAAAAAGTCATAATCTGTAACCTCATCTGCTACCTGTTCTATAATAGGTGATAACATTCTACATGGCCCACACCAATCAGCATAAAAGTCTATTAAAACTTTATTTTTATTATTTAATACTTTTTCTTCAAATTCATCTTCTTTTAATTCTAAAATCTTCATATTATCAGCTCCTTTTTTTCTAATTATATCATAATATAATTAAAAATATTTAATTCTACAAAAAAAGTCAAATTTTTTTCAATTTTTTGTTGACAAAATAAACACTTTCGGTTAGTATAGTAAGCACCAATTCGGTATTAGGCGAATTGGTCGCTAGTATCACACTAGCCAACCCCTTTTTATTCTTTTTGGAGACTGCCCTCAGGGGGTGCAGTCTCTTATTTTTTTTATTAAAATAAAATATAGCTAACGATTTGTTAACTATATTTTTTTGTTTTATTTATTATTTTCTAAAGATTTATAGTATTTATATCTTTCTTCTGCATTTTTCTTATTTCTTTCTAATAAATCCTTATAGTTTTTATTAATTTTCTTTAACGAACGATAACGATCTTCACCTGATATGAATTCATAATATTTATCAAAATCAGCTTTTGAATCGACCTTAAATTCTTTAGTTTCTGGATTATAATGGAATATTGGAAAATATCCTGATGATGTTGCATTTTTTTCTTCTTCAATACTATTTTTCATTCCTTTTAATATTCCTTGGGCAATACATGGTGAATATGCAACTATAATAGATGGTCCATTATATGCTTCAGCCTCTTTTAATACTTTTACAGCCTGATTTGGATTTGCCCCTAAAGAAATTGAGGCAACATATACATGGTCATAAGTTAGAGCTATCTTTAATAAATCTTTTTTAGAAGTATTTTTTCCATCACTTTCAAATTTTGCAACAGCACCTACTCTAGTTGATTTCGATGCTTGACCACCTGTATTTGAATATACTTCAGTATCAAGTACCAAAATATTTACATTCTCATTGTTTGCTAAGACATGATCTATACCATTATATCCAATATCATAGGCCCAACCATCTCCACCTACCATCCAGATAGATTGAGGCATAATAAAGTCTTTTAGATTTAACAAGTCTTCTATTTTTGTATTATCAATAATACTTAATAGATTAGTAGCTGTTTCGGTATTTATATTATTACAGTAATCCTTGTATATTTGCTGCTCACTCTTTTTAATATCTTTCATATTATTTTTTATAAGTGATGTTATTCTATCTTTCATTACTGTATCAGCTATTTTCATACCATATCCAAATTCTGCATTATCTTCAAATAGTGAATTAGCCCATGGAACAGAATATGGAGAATTAGGAGCACTAGCACCATAAATAGAAGAACATCCTGTTGCATTAGCAATCATTAATCTATCACCAAATAATTGAGTTAATAGTTTTAGATATGGTGTTTCACCACATCCAGCACATGCTCCACTAAACTCAAATTTAGGAGTTCTAAATTGGCTACCCTTTACTGTATTAGTAGGAAAAACATCATTATGTTCTTTTACTTCTTCAAATAAATATTTAGTAATTTCTTCATATTCACTTATATTTAATTCACTTCTCATTTTCATAGAAATGGCTTTTTCTCCTCTTTTACCAGGACAAATAAGTGCACATAAGCCACAACCAGTACAATGTTCTTCACTAACACCAATAGTAAGCTTTAAATTTTTATCTTTTATATTTGCATCTATTAGTCTATCTTGAACTGATTTAGGAGCATCCATAACTTCATTTTCATCAAGTAAGAATGGTCTAATTACTGCATGCGGACAAACTAGTGAACATAAGTTACAAGATATGCATTTCTCACTATCATAGCAAGGTAGAACATCACTAATATTATTTTTTTCTAGTTTTGTTGTTGCCTTAGCAAAAGTTCCATCTGGCATAGTTAAGAAGGCACTAACAGGTAGATTATTTCCTTCTAATGAATTAATAATTTCAAAAGTTGTTTTTCTTTTTTCTATTTCATCATCATAATCAACATCTGGAATTTTTACTTTTTCTAATTTATTAATGCATTCTTCTATTACTTTAATATTTTTCTCAACAATATTTCCTGATTTATTTTTAAATCTAATACTAATACTTTCTTTTATAACGTTTTTGGCAAAGTTAAAGTCAATAACATGACCAAGCTTAAATATTAATGTTTCCATAATAGTACTTATCTTTCCAGGAAGACCTGCCTCTTCTGCTATACGACTAGCATCTATAATATAGAAATTAATATTTCTACTTTGTAATATTTTTTTATCATGTACACTCATACTAGCTAGAACTTCATCTGCCGTTTTACTAGTATTTAATAAGAATATTCCTCTAGATTTAATCTTATCTAGCATACGAATTTTTTGTAGATAACTTTCTTTTGTACATACAATTAAAGATGACTTTTCAACATAGTAAGTTGATCTAATAGGTTTTTTAGAAAATCTTAAATGACATACAGTATAACCACCTGATTTTTTAGAATCATATTGAAAATATCCTTGAACATAAGCTCTTGTATTAGCACCTGTTATTTTCATCAAATCTTTCGATGCTGATACCATTCCATCTGAACCATATCCATAAACTAGGAATTCAACATTTGATGTTGGTAGTTTAAAGTCTTTATCATAATTAATAGATAAATTAGTAACATCATCTTCTATACCAACTGTAAAATTAGAATGTGCTTCTCTACTATCTAGAAAATCAAATACACCCTTGATCATAGCAGGAGTAGTATTTTTAGAAGATAATCCATATCTACCACCAATTACTTTAACTTTGCTTTCAGCTTCTGTCAAAACTTTTAAAACATCTAAATAAAGTGGTTCACCACTACTACCAGCTTCTTTAGTTCTATCTAAAACTGCTATTTTTTTAACTGATTTAGGTAGTTTTTTCAAGAAATATTTAGTAGAAAATGGTCTATATAAATGAACTTCCATTAATCCTACATTCTGATTTTTTTCCTCTACTAAATAATCAATAGTCTCTTTTATAGTTTCACAAACCGATCCCATAGCTACTATCACTTTAGTAGCATTTTTACTACCATAATAATTAAATGGAGCATAACTTCTTCCAGTTATTTTATTAACTTCTTCCATATATTTATTAACTATATCAGGAAGTTTATCATAATATTCATTTCTAACTTCTGTTGCTTGGAAATAAATATCTTCGTTTTGATTTGTTCCTCTAGTTACTGGATGATTTGGGTTTAGCGCTCTATTTCTAAATTCATTTAGAGCTTTTTTATCTATTAATTCTTTTACTTTATCAGTATCAATAACATCTACTTTTTGTAATTCATGTGACGTTCTAAAACCATCAAAAAAATTTATAAATGGAACTTTTCCTTTTATTGTAGACAAGTAACTAACATTAGTTAAGTCCATCACATCCTGAACAGATGATGATGAAAGTATTGCAAAACCAGTTGCTCTAGTTGCATAAATATCTTGATGGTCACCGAATATTGATAAGGCATGTGTTGCAAGACTTCTTGCTGCTACATTTATAACACAAGGTAGCAATTCACCAGCTATCTTATACATATTAGGTATCATTAAAAGTAGACCCTGACTAGCTGTATAAGTTGATGTTAAGCAACCTGCTTGAAGTGAACCATGTACCATTCCAGCAGCACCTGCTTCACTTTCCATTTCTACTACCTTAACTGGAGTATCAAAATAGTTTTTCTTGCCTTCTTTGGCCCATCTATCAGTATATTCTGCCATTGGTGATGCTGGTGTAATTGGATAAATTCCAGCAACTTCTGTAAAGTTATATGCAGAGTAACTACAAGCTTCATTACCATCCATTATTTTTTTCATATATTATCCCTCCTGTAAGTTTACTACAACTATTATAATTATATACCAAAAACTAAAAAATTGAAATGTTTACTAATATATAAAAAAACATAAATTATAAATTTATGCTTAATTATTTAACTATCCAAAATGTTGACATTGTTCTTAATCCATTAGTTCCAGCTGCAACTGGTGTGTTAATAATCTTATGATTAATTACAAGTTCTGTAGAACTACCACCATCTAAATTAGCCGCATTAACAGCACCATAGTTTTCCATAACTTCAGTTAAATCAGACATATCAGCTCCAATACTAGTAGCTAGTCTTCCATTTATTACAAGAAATAAAACTATACCATCTTTTCTTTGACCAATGGCACTACGAGGAGCTATACCCCATCCACCATTGCCTTTTACAAATGCACTTTTTCCATTAATTATTAAAAATGGTCCAAATTCAATGGCATCTCTTAATCCCTTTTTCAAGGCCTGTTCCTTTGTCATCTTACCTAGTATCAGCTTATTATCTTTATCAAATCCAATAAAGCCTCCACCCATACTAGCATCATCATAATCGCTTACTATTTTTCCATTTTTAATTACTGTTCCATGTGGTAATGCACCATTACTATTCCAATCAGGATCATAAAAACCACCAGCATTCATTGCAATTATTGCATCATTATCTTTAGCAACTGTAGTTATTAATTGTCCAGTTTTACCTAAATGTTTTGATGTTGCTATTGATATTCTAGATGGATCATATATTGCTACTAAGTAACCATTATATTTATCACCCTTTATATCAATAACCTTATATAAAGCATCCTTATCATGCTTTAATATTTGTTCATCATATTTATTCTTATAAGTAGTACTATCTCCATATCTAGTAAATTTTATTAAATTAGGATTACTAATTCCACTTGGTTCTATTATTTGGTTTTTAGCAAGAACTTTTTGAATTGTTTCATCACTATATAAAGATGTGGCTAAATATCTATGATTCATAGTGGTCATAGCTGTAGTAATCCAAAGATTTCTAAAACCACCCCATGGTCCATAAAATAGAAATAATGCTACTAAAAGGAATCCACCAATACTACTACCTGTTATTATGGCTATCTTTTTTTTCTTCCTTTTCTTATCTTTACTAACTACATCACTCGAATCAGAATTATCCAAGGTTAATAATTCAATTATTTCTTTATCTTTCATATTATTTATCTTCCTTACCTGAATATTCACCGTCTTTGTTATAATCTATATATGTTTTCTTAGTTTTATATCCCTCTAATTTTTTACTAGTAGTATTTTGTTGTTCATCAAGCCAGTTATTATATTTTTTTACATTATTATTATACATATTAATATCATCAACAAATGTATTTATTAATTGTTCATATCCTAAATTAAAGGCATTACATTTACTATTAGCATCACTTGATGAATAATAAATTCCAACCTCACAATACCCTTTTAAATTTGCATAGTTTTTACTTATATCAGTTACAGTTTTTTCATAATTATATAGTGCTTTTTTATATTCGTTTTCACTAGATTCAAAACTTTCATAGTATACTGTATCTAAAATATTTTTATGAAGTTCATCTCTAGTTTTATTTACCTCTTCTATATCTTTTTTAAACCCAGCATAATCTTTATTAATTTTAGAAATATTATTATTAAGTTGTTGTTGATCTTCTTTTATATTAGTAATAAACATAAGGGTAAGACCTATTACTATTGATAATATTCCTAGCAAAACAAGAATTAGAATATGTTTCTTATTACTCACTACTATCACCTACTATACAAATATAACAAATATATTACTTTTTGTAAAATAAAAAAAAGCATTTTTAAATGCTAATTTTTTTCATTTATAATATAAATTGGTCTTTTTTTTGTTTCTAAATAAGTTTTCGCAAGATATTGCCCTATAATACCCATACACAATAATTGTACTCCACTAACAAATAATAAAATACACATCATACTTGGCCAACCGCTAACAGGATCACCAAAATATAAAGTTTTGAAAATAATTATTAATATGAAAATAAAAGAAATAATGCAAATAATTACTCCTAAAATGGCTGCTATAGAAAGTGGTGCTGTAGAAAAAGATATTATCCCTTCTAAGGCATATCTTACAAGTCCACAAAATGACCATTTAGTTTCACCAACAATTCGTTTAGAATTTTTATATTCTAACCATTTAGTTTTATAACCTACAAAACTAAATAATCCCTTTGAATATCTATTATATTCTCCCAATGAAATAATGGAATTAACTACTTGTCTAGTCATTAATCTATAATCTCTTGCACCATCGACCATTTCTATTCTTGATATTTTATTTATTAACTTATAAAAAACTCTCGCAAAAAAGCTTCTGATAGGAGGTTCTCCTTCTCTAGTTACTCTTCTAGTTGCTACTACACTATAATTTTCATCTTTTATTATTTTAAACATCTCTGGTAACATGGATGGTGGATCTTGTAAATCTGCATCCATTACCACAACATAATCTCCTACAGAATTTACAAAACCAGCATACATTGCTGCCTCCTTACCAAAATTCCTAGTAAATGATATATATTTAATTCTTTTATCATTTAATGAAAGATTTTTAATAACTTTAAGTGTTTGATCAAGAGAACCATCATCAATAAATAAAATTTCAAATTCCAATTGTTTCATCTTTTTTAATATTTTATTAATTTCTTCATAAAAAATTGGTATGGAAATTTCCTCATTATAACATGGAACCACTATTGATAATTTTTTCATTTTTTATATCCCCTAAAACAGAATTTTATAACAATATACGTTAGTATTATGATAATTCCATCAGTAATAAATTTAGATGCAATCAAATTATAATTAACAATTTTATTAAAAATATACATAATATCTAAGTCTAGAATAAGATTTAATAATCTAATGATTATGAAATTTTTAATATAATTTTTATACTCTATATCAAAAAGCTTATTAATAATCAAACTTAATACTCCAGTAGCAATGTAAGATATCAAAATATTTAAGTAAAAATTAATTTTACCAAATAGTATTGAAAAAATAAGAACATTGATAAGCATTAGAAAAATACCTATGAAACCATTACAACACAAGCACCTATATTTATTAAACCAGCTTATATGATTATCTTTTTCTATATAATTATCTACCATCTTTACAAAATTTTTAGTATTACTTTTAAACTTCTTAGGTTTAAATGTTTTTGCTTTTTCTAGTACTTTATCTAATTTTGAAAAGTCTTTCAATTCTAAAATATATCCTTTTTCTGCAAAAGTTTTAACTATTTGTTTTTGATGATCATTTGTATGTTCCTTATATTTTTTTAATCTAGCTGCTGCTATAATTTTTTTATTATTTTTTATTCCATCTAATATTGAACCCACACCACCGTGAGTAATTAATAAATCACATTCCTCTACTAGCTTTGATAATTCATCTTTAGAAATTAAATCAAATATTTCCATGTTGTTTGACTCATATTTAGTAGTTCCTGCTTGTACTATTACTTTATCAGTTATATTCTTTTTTTCTATCTCATTATCTATTGCTTTTAATAAACGAGAAAAATCTTTATCCTGAGTACCTAATGTTACTAATATCATTAATAAATCCATCCCCCATCTATACTATCTTTATAATGTTTTTTCATACTATGCCATTGTACTATAAACATATCTGCGAATGGATATAGCAATCTTCCTGTTATTGTTTTTGTATTAATGTTGGCAAAGGTTTCAATATATATAACTTTACTACCGAATATTTTTCCTATTAAACACATAGGTCCTGCGGTATGTGCTCCTGTTGTAATAATATAATCAGGATGAATTCTAAAGTAAAAATATAAACTCTTAAAACAGTTTGCTAATAATTTAAATGGATATGTTAATGGATGATCTTTAGTTCCATATATTAAATAATTGACTTTATTTGGATATTTATCCTTTAACGACAAGTTTGATTTAGTCTTTTCTGTAATAATATGATAATCATATCTATTAAACATATCTTTAAGTTGTAACATTTCAGATAAATGACCACCGGTTGATGATATAAATAATACTTTTTTCATAATCTTCACCTGTTATTAGTATATCACATTTTTACCATAAAAAAAGAAGTCTTTATTACTTACTTTTCTTTCATTATTTGAAGCCACTTTTTTATTACCTCTTTACCATCATACTTTTTTACTTCTTTCCTTGATTCTTTACCAATACGCTTTCTAGTATCAAGATCACCCATTAAATCTTCAATTTTTTGAATATATGCTCTATTATTTCTATTTTTGATTAAATATCCAGTTCTACCACTATCTATTAATTCCCTAGCACCTTCTGCATCATCAAAAGCGATACATGGAAGGCCATGACTCATTGCTTCTATTAAAACAATACCAAAGCTTTCTGTATATGATGTCATCAAATATATTGATGACTTATTAAGTATTTTATCTATATACTCTTTATTTTGAAAACCGTGTAATATTACTTTATCTTCTAAATTATGTTCTTTAATATAATTTTCTAACCTTTCCCTTTCATCACCATCACCAATTATATCTAAAGACCAGGTAGGATACTCTTTTGATAGGATATTATAAAGTGCTAATAAGTCCATATAACCTTTTTCCTTAGATAATCTTCCAACTGATACTAATCTTTTTTCTGTTAATGATGACATTTTTTTTGGCATATTATCCAATATGTTAGGAATATAAACACATTTACAATTAGTATTTGCTAATTTTTTTGAATAAAATTCTTTTAAGGATTCAGATACTAATACTAAATAATCTAATTTTGATGTTGCTCTTACAATTTCATTAGCATATCTCATATCATCATGATAATGATTATGTTCCCATCCTATTTTTAAAACTCCATCATTTCCAAATTTTCCTAACCATTCATCAAATATATCTCTAGTTGATATTATGATATCACTGTCAGTACTTTCTATATAATTAATGGTGCTATTTTTTCTAATATACAATCCTTTTAAACCCTTTAGACCTTCTTTTAAAGCTTTAAAGATTTTTTTCTTTTTTAAATACTCATGAAACTCTTTTTTATTTGGTTTAATTTTAGTTAAATATTTAACTTTTACTCTCCTATCAAGTTTAAAAACAGATTTATCATACAACTTATAAACACAAGCTATTTCAACCTTATATGATTCACATAAAAGATTTGCTAAAGCAACTATTGATTTTTCTATTCCGCCATATCCTAAATGTAAAGATAATATCGATACCTTCTTCATAAAATCACCCTAATACCAGTATAACCTAAATATTTTTATAATAAAAGAAAAAGTCCTTATTTTACAGGACTTTAACACTATTTTTGTAATTCAATACTTTTAAAAATGTAATTATTGTTGTCTTTATCATGAGTATATGTATATTTATAGTTATTAACTTTTGAATAATCATTTTTAATATCAAATGTATTTGGATCTATTCCATCTATAACTGAATTTAAGTCATTTAAATTTGATATTTTACCACTTTCTTGGTTGATTGCTGCTACTGCAACATAAATATATATCCCTTCATCATCTTCTTCTGCTTTAACTATATATCTTTCATTAACGTAGTTACAAGTTTTAGTCTCACATTGTCCTTCGCTTTCAATAAATTTTTGATTAGCTTCATCGTAAGTTATACTAGGACAAATTCCTGTAATATTTTCTAGTGTTAAATTTATATTATTCCCAAATAAAGTTTTAGCACTACTTTCAAATTCTTCTTTAGTAAAGGATATGCTACTTTTTAATTCATTTTTACTTGCCTCTTTTGCTATTAATATTCTTAAATAATTATCATCTAAATTTTCTATAGTTGTTTTTGAATTCTTATACAAAGCCTCATTAACACCACAATTTGTATTATAGTCTAGTCTAGAAATTAAATCTTTAACTAAAACACCATCTGGATTTAATTCTGTTAATAATTTTTTATCAGAATCCAAACTTTCAACAGGTTGCATTTTACTTTGTAAAAGGTAATACATTGCACCTGCTCCTATTAATAAGAAGGCAATACATAATAATACTATTGCACAACCACTTTTTCCTTTTTTTTCTGTAACATTTTGATTAGTCATATAATCACCTCTATTATTACTAATAGTACTATATAAAGCATTACTTTTCAACAAAAAAAGAAAAACTAATTTCTACATTTTTCCTATTTTACTAAAATTAATTTATATTTATTATCACTTTCTTTACTAATTCTATATAGTTGTCCATTTTGAACATCATTTTCAAATACAAATTTATAGTTAGTATTAAAACTATCATCTACACTTGCTATATAAATATAATCATATTTAATAATATCTTTTTTTATAGAATTGTAGTATTCTTTAGTATTATCATTTGGCCAATTGTAATTATTTAAATTAGTTACTATCGGATTTGCATAATATTTAATAAAAAATTGATAAGCTCCTGAGGTTGACTGTGCTAAGATAAATACTTTCTTATTTCCTTTTACATTTTTTCTAATAATTTCTGCATTTTCTTCATAGATATTTTTACTATTTTTGTTCAGTTTTGGAATAAGATTATAAAATTTAGAGGTTGGAACAATTAAAGAAAGAATTATGGTTGAGTATATTATATATTTAACTACATTTTTCTTATAACATAAATATGTTAACAACATTATGTAAGAAAGAACCACAATTAATATATATGTACTCATATATCTATCAAACGAGTAAAGTTCTAGTGCCTCTACCCCGTTAAAGCAAAAGACATAAGTAGTAAACATTACAAATGCATAGCCAAGAGAACCTAGAGCTAAAGTTATGATAAGTAAATTAATTCTTTTAGAATCGAATACTTTTTTACTCTTTTTTGCAAGAAGATATATTAAAAATAATCCTAATATAATTGCTTGAAAATATGAAAGTTTAATATATGAAACTGTTAAATTATAATCTTTTAATGCATTAATAAAATTTATTGCAGTAGTTCTTTGTTCTTCTGTACCACTATTTCCTTTATAAATATTATATAATTCTGATATTTTAATATCACTAACATTAAATTGACTATCTATGTTTAATGTTTTTATATAGCTATTCCACCATAAAAGTAATAATATGGGAATAACTATTATTATAAATATTATTTTCAAAAGAATGATAATATTACCTTTACTAACTTTAACTTTTTTATTATCCATTATTAAACAAATAAAGTAGAAAAATATAATCATTGCATATAGCGTTATCCCAATTTGTTTTGTAAGTAGTAAAAATGAAGATGATATACCAATGTTCAATAATGTAAATAAACTTGTTTTATCTTTTGATAAAAAGATTGTTATTAATATATATGCTACTAAAAATGCTAAGAAATAATCAATATAAATACTATTTACTATTCCATGTAAATCAAATAATATGATAGATAAGAATATTAATAATATAGTAAAAAATGTACCTATAATTAAATTTTTCTTATCTAATTTAATACTATTATCTATCAAAAAAGTAAATAAAGATAGTTCTAATAAGTGAAGCGCAAAAATTGCATAACATTCTTTATATGAACCAAATAATTTTATTATAAATAATTCAAATAACTGTATTATTGGTGGATAATCTTTGTGAACTTGTAATACTGATAATGACGATGAATAAAATTTATCAGTTCTAATCATTTCTTTTAGCATCTCACCCCAATGAGAAAATTCATCCCAGTGTGTATATACCCTATTAAAATCAAAAATACTAAAAAATATTAATACAATTATAAAAAAATAAAAGCTGTTTGTTACATAATTATTATGAATCTTTTTTAAAATAGTTTTGTTTTTTCTATTTTTTATAATATAAGTAACTGATATTAAAGCATATATAATAGCAAGATAAAAACCGATATTAAATGTTTTGAAAATCATTTGACTTAAATAAATGATGAATGCTTGCATCATCATTGTTAATGGTAAGCATTTACCAAATGTTTTATTACAAATAATAACAGTAGTTAAATTTGCTAACAGTAAATATATACAAACACAAAAAAGACTAATCAAATTCATTTTATCACTCCTAATATCATCTTACCTTCTTTAAATAAATTTGTAAATAAAAGAAAGATAATTAAATCCTTCTTCTACTCTAAAAATAATTTTCTAGTTATAAAGTTAAATACCATAACAAAGCATGTTGCAATCAGTTTTCCTAATAGGTAATACATATTAAATTTATCTATTGTAAACCATACAATTAAATCGTTTAACAACAAACCAATTACACTAAATATTATAAATATAATGAAACTTTTTGTTGCATTTTTATCTTTATCAACATTAAATACCCATTTAACACTAGCAATATAATTATATATTGTTGCTACTATAAATGATAAAGTATTTGAAATTATTACTGGAATATTGAATACTTCTTTAAATATATATATACAAAGAAAATCTATTACAGTAGCAATGCCCCCAACAATTCCAAATTTAAATATTTGAATTAATAATTTCTCATGTTTTTTATTTAATTTAATATGAAATACTTTCAAAATTTTTTTTATCAATTTTGCTATTTTGTCTTCTTTCAAATTAATCCCTCTTTGTCTTTATTAATATAAGCTCAAATAATTGTCTATGTTTTTTTACAACTACTTCTAGTATTATTCCACATATAAACATCAATATTGCAATCATTAACATAAATCCTGAAAAAATTAATGTTGGATATCTTGGAACCAATCCTGTATCAAAATATTCTTTAAATACAGGCACTCCAAATATTAAAGAAATAGCTAAAAATATTAAACTTATAATACTAAAAAATATAGTTGGTTTATATTCCTTAAACAATCTTCCTATCGTTTTTAAAACTTTAAATCCATCACTAAACGTATTTAATTTAGAAACACTACCATCTGGTCTATCTTTATACTCAACTGGTATTTCTTTTAGTAAAAAGTTCTTATCTAGGGCATGTATAGTCATCTCGGTTTCTATTTCAAAGCCTTTAGAAAGTACAGGAAAAGTTTTTACGAATTCATAACTAAATGCTCTATATCCTGTCATTATATCTCTTACATTACTTGCAAATAATTTATTTATTAATCCTCTAACTAATACATTTCCAAAATTGTGGAATGGTCTTTTATTTTCCTGAAAGTAAGTAGAAGACAATCTATCTCCTATTACCATATCAGCTTGTCCATTTAAAATATACTCACACATTTCTTTTGCATTTTCTTTTGGATATGTATCATCACCATCAATCATTAGATAACAATCAGCGTCTATATCTTTGAACATACTTCTAATAACATTACCTTTTCCTTGCTTATACTCATATTTAACAATAGCACCTGCCTTAGTTGCTATTTTATCAGTTCCGTCAGTTGAATTATTGTCATAAACATAAATATCAGCTTCAGGTAAAACTTTTTTATAATCTTTTACTACTTTTTCTATAGTTTTAGCTTCGTTATAGCAAGGTATTAAAACTGCAATTTTATTCATGATTACTCACCTTTCTCATATTTGTAATACTTCTTTTTAACATCAACACAAATATAAATAAATCATTTTTATTTGTATTAATTAATTTCTTTTTCATTCAAATTACATGATATTATATATCTTGGTCTTTGTTTAGTTTCGTTGTATATTTTTCCTATATACTGACCAATAATTCCAAGTGAAAGCATTTTTTTCAATGGATGTTTACTTTTTCCTACAAATCTTTCATTTCTCTCATAATAAACTATATCTAATTTAAAACTAATTAACGGGAAAATTCCTCCTAAGAACAAATTCACTTCACGATAGTTTTCTAAATAGTTTAATACATTTTTACTTGTTAATCTGTAATCAGCATGATTATAAACAATCTCTACTCCCATCTTTTCCATAAATTTATATAAACCTTCTGCTGTAACACGTTTAAACCATGTATCTTTTTTTCTAGCACTTCTAACACCATAAACAATTTCATTTCCAGTATAATATTTATCAAGCATTTCGTCCATTGCATTAATATCATCTTGTAAATCTGCATCCATACTAATTACTACATCTGCATATTTTTTAGCCCTCATTAAACCAGCAAGTAAAGCATTTTGATGTTCTCTATTTCTAGAAAGACATATTCCCGTAAATAATTTTTCTTCTTTATATATTTTTTGAATTAGTTCCCAGGTTTTATCCTTTGAACCATCATTAACATACATTACTTTACTATTTTCAGATATTTTTTTCACTAATCAATTTAGAAATTTTTTCTTTTAACTGCTTTGTTGTTTCTTCTAATACCTCTTCTTCATTGTAACAAGGTATTACAACATACAATATTTTTTTCATTATCCCTCCATTAAAATAATCAAAATAATATAATAAAACTAGTTAAAGTTTATTAGCATGTGCCTTTATTTTGAATTATTATCTTCTGACTTTACATATAATTTATTAATCATTTTTGCAATAAATTCTGGCCAGAATTTTCTATATATTTTCAAATCTTCCTTTGTTCTTATTCCTTCACTAATTATTTTCGTTGTTGTAGTACTCTCATCAATTCTATGTCCCATTAATGATTTAGAAACAAAGACAAATCTTCCATTTTCACGTGATAGTTTTTCCCATGCAAACCAGTCTACATCGCATTTTAGTTCTGAAGAAAATTTATCTTTTGGAACATTCTTTTGTACGAAACTTACAGCCGGACAACATATAGAATTACCAAATCGTATAACTAATCTCTTAAAAAAATTATATTTACCTAGCTTCTGATTTCTTAACGGTAATAACAAAAATCTCTTAATTCTTAAGTTCCTATTCTTATATTCTTTTTTATTATTTCTTATCTCATAATAATCAGTAAATATTATTGAGGAATCACTATATTTTTTATATGCATTAACTATTTCGTATGAGTACTCATAATTATATAAATCATCCTGATGTGCTATTGTTACAATATCAGATTTAACGCAATTAGAGGCAAAATCAAAGTCATATCCAATTCCCTTACCAGGATTTGGATTTTCGTATACTTTCAATTTATATTTTTTTGCCATCTTTTTAATATATTCATTTGGCGTTGATGTTGCTATAACAACATCACTCTTATACTTTTGATTTAAAACTGACTTTATACATTCTTCTAAAAATTCACTTTCTTTATAAGCTAAGACAACAAATGTATGTTTTGCTTTTTTCATAACCTCACCTACCATATACATTATAATAAACTAAGAACAAATAGTAAAGAAACTTTATTACCAACTAATTCTAAAACCAAAATCATAAAGATATGATTTTACACAATTTCTAAACTTGCTTGATATTTTTCTGTTATATATAAACTTAAAAATTTTCTGCCTTAAAAATTCTACAAATATTCCTGCAGTAAAAATAACTATAACTATAAAAATAACATAGATAATAAATCTGAATGAATAAATCAATCCATTATCAATTTTTAACATTTTATATAAGAGTGGCTGCAATAAGAAATTTTCGTGTATCAAATATACACCAAATATTAGTTTTGCAATTCTATTAATATACTTATTATATTTTATATCCAAAGATTCAAAAAATAAAAATAAACAAATTGACTGTACTATAATAATAGGATTTTCATATTGAAACGCACAAGTGATAAAATTACCAAAAATTTCATTAAAAATTGGACTATTCAAAACTAATTGTGTTGAAGTTTTATATAATGCATAATTTATAAATGCAAAAAAGAAATACAAAAATAATAATATAGTTTGATATTTTCTCTTTGACATATTAGTAAAATGATAACTATCTTTTAGCTGATATTGCTTAAAATATGCACCAATTAAGTACATTACTATTACATTGTATAATGAAAATCCATTATTAACAAAAAAACCTTTATTCCCAGTAAAATACGGTATAGCACAAATCAAAAATATTGAAGAAAATATTAATTTTTTATAAGTATTACGATCTAATTTATTAATCAATATATTGATAAATGGTGATAGACAATAAAGTAACAAATACACTTTAATAAACCAATACTGTCCTGTGTTTTCCAGTAAAAATACTTCTCTCATTACTACAATCTTATTTATAGATACTAATCCTAAAGATGAAAGCAAAACCATTATACCTATCGCATAAAATATTGTCTGTGCTAATAGGCTAAATACTTTTGATAGTCTAAACTTACTATTGACTTGAAAATACCCTGTCAATAACATAAAAAGATTTACATGTACTATGATTAAAAACTCAACTACCTCATTTACAAATGTGAAATAAACGTTTGCACTATTTATTAAAATATTCCCATGAATAATTATATGATAATATATTATCATTACCATTGAAATTATTCTCATTAACTCAAAATTTGATTTTCTTACTTTTTGCATGTATATATCCCCCATAACCTCTAATTTATACACAATATAATTTTATCACATTGAGATATAAAAAAAAAGGACAATGTCCTTTTTTTATTTAACATCTAATTCTTTTTTAGCACGATCAAAAGCACTCTTTATTACATCATCCATATCGTAATATTTGTATTCAGCAAGTCTTCCGCCAAAAATAGTACCTTCCTCTTTTGCAGCTAATTGTCTATACTGTTCAGCTAGTGTGTTGTTTTTATCATCATTTATTGTATAATATTTTTCCATGCCATCCTTATAATCAGCTGGATATTCATATGTAACTACAGTTTTTTCTTGAGTCCCATATTCGAAATGTTTATGTTCAATAACTCTTGTATAATCAACCTCATGACCAGTGTAATTAACTACTGCATTTCCTTGATGATTATCTTCGTCAAGAATTTCTGTTTCAAATCTTAAACTCCTCCACTCTAATTCACCAAGTGAATAGTTAAAGTACTCATCTAATGGTCCTGTATAAATTATTTTTTCAGCAATTCCCTTATAATAATCAGTATTATCAAAGAAATTTGTTTTTAACTTAACTTCTATACCTTCTAACATTTTATCAACTAATTTTGTATATCCACCTATAGGTATTCCTTGATATCTATCATTGAAATAATTGTTATCATATATTAATCTAACAGGTAATCTTTTTATAATAAATGCTGGTAAATCCTTACAATCTCTATTCCACTGTTTTTCAGTATAACCTTTTATCAACTTTTCGTAAATAGTTCTACCAACTAAACTAATTGCCTGTTCTTCTAGATTTTTTGGTTCTCCAACTATCTCTTTCTTTTCCCCATTAATGTGTCTCATTGCATCTTGTGGTGTAAAAACATCATCCCAGATTTTAGAAAATGTATTCATATTAAATGGCATGTTATATATTTCGTTGCCAATTCTAGCGACTGGTGAATTTGTATATCTATTAAATTCAACAAATGAATTTACATAGTCCCAAACATCTTTATAATCTGTATGAAATATATGTGCTCCATATTTATGTACTTGAATGCCTTCTATTTCTTCTGTATAAATATTACCAGCTATATTTTCTCTTTTTTCTATAACTAATACCTTTTTGCCTGCCTTATTTAATAAATTTGCCATAGTAGCTCCAAACAATCCAGATCCTACAATTAAATAATCATATTTTTTCATCTTATTCCTCCTATTTTACATTATGAATATCAAAAACATCTTTGTGATTTAAATAATAATTTTTCATATTTTCATTTTGAACACCAAATGATAAATGTCCTACAACTGTATTTAATGAAACAATAATAGCATGTGAGCTATCCATACAATAATTACAAATTTGTTGTTCATCTACACCCATACATGAACCAAATTTTGAAACTTTAAACATTCCCATTTCTTCAAAAAAAGATCTTTTCATTAATATTGCACCAATACTAAATCTTATTGGACAAGCCAAGTAAGAGAATTTATCATCGTTTAGGGTTTTATCCATAACATCAATATTTGGTAAATAACCTCCCTCTCCCCAGAAAAATTCTACTGCATCTTTATTTGATTCGTCCATTCTGTCAGCACCTAAAGCATAAAGTGGTTTTTCAAAACGCTTCGTGTATTTTTTAACTAAATTAAATCTTTTTAATATATTAAGATTCCCAAAACTATTTATAGGAATAGTAGGTGCTACAAAACCAACTCTATAATCGCCGTTTTTTTCACAATCATTAAGTGTTTTATACAATGTATTAAAGAAATTTTTAGTCACAAATATATCTTCGTCTAACTTATAAATATATTCCGCATTTGGAAATAAACTTACAGCAATATTTTGTATTAAAGAAACACAATTTCTTTTTGTGCTTAAATATGACCAATTATTTTTTTCTGATATTTTTGCTAATTCCTCACTGTAAATACCACTTGATAAAATACACACATCTACATCCTTTGGTACAAATTTTTTAATTCTTTTAAAAACTATCTCATACGAGAATGTTTTATATCCTGCTAAAATCATGCACATTTTTTTATTATTTTTTGATCTATTTATGAATTTATACTTTCCTTTTAAATTCTGTCTTTTTCTTCTTTTTATATATGTTTTTTTTGCAAAATCATATAATCCTAATTTTTTTAATATTTTTACTAATACTTCCATTGTAACCTCCTAAATTTTACATTCAACCACATTTATATCATTATCATTAAATTGTTCTATGATTTTTTTCATTTCTTCATCTGTTATTTCTTCATAATGTGTTACTTTTCTATTTAAAGATTTATACTTACTATCACCTAGATTATGAATTTTAAATATTTCTATCCTATCTGGTTTATATTTTTTTATAAATTCAATGGTGTTTTTAAATGTTTTTTTCTTTAATGTATATTCCTTGGTAATAGGAATTCTAAACATTATTTTTCCATGAAAGTTTTTGAATAAGTAATCTATATTTTTTAAATAAATATCTAAATTTCCATTTAATACATCCCTACAAATATCAGAATCTAGTATTTTAATATCAACTATAAATTCATCTATATATTTAGTTGCTACTTCTAATGCTTTTATTGGAGCAAATAAAGATGTTTCTATACACATATTAATTTTATTTTGCTTCAATTTCTTTAATAACGATTCCATTTTAGTAAACTGTAATAATGCCTCTCCTCCCGAAAATGTAACACCACCACTATTAAGTGTATAATACTTTTGATCTTTTAAAATTTCTTTTTCTAAATCGTCGAGTGTTATATCATATCCAAATACACCTTTTTCATTTGTATCCTCATTATAATAGTTCTCAATTTCATAATTAATATTTTCTGGATTTGAACACCAGGGGCATTTTAAACCACATCCTTTAAAAAATACAGTTGTTCTTATACCCGGACCATCATTAAGTGAAAATCTTTGTATATTAGTAACTCTTACCTTCACTTCTCAACGCCCTTTCTATTAAAACATCTTTGTATTCTTCCGGAAGATCATTAAAGTATGAACTAAAGCCCCATACTCTAACAATTAAATTTGGAAATTCTTTGGGGTTTTCTTTAGCTCTTATCAAAATTTCACTACTAACAACATTCATTTGCATTTCAAAGAATCCAACATTTATGCTTAACATTAAAAAGTCAATAAATTTTTCTTCATTATTTTCAATAAAACTAGGCGTAACCATAAAATCTATAACATTTCCATTAAATCTATTTCCAGTATAATCTAATTTTGATGCAAAATTGATTAACTCCGTATATGCAAGTGATGGTATATCTGATGAAATATGTACAATAAATGGGTCTCCATTTTTTCTTCCATCAAATGAGGCCTCTTCATCTTTTGACTCAATTATATATGTAGGTGCACTAAATCCAATTTTTAATCTACCACCATTCTTATTATAAGTTTTTTCTAATATTTTGTTTGTAAATGTAGTTATATCATTGAAAATATCATAAACATACTCATCATCTTTACCAAATCTTATTGGCTGATTTTTTAATAGTTCTACTACATTTTCTGAGCCATTATAGTTATTCTTTCGTAATTCATTTAATTCTTGCAAAGAATATTTTTTTTCATTAAATACAAATTTATCAACATTGATAATTGAGTTTACTACGTTTGATAATGAAACTGAGGTTGCACCAAAGTTATTATAATAAGATCCACCCTTGGTTACATCTTTTTCTACAGTATTACAATTTGGTACAAACATAGACATAATTGGGTCTATTTCATATTCAATATTATCCAATTCAATTATAAAGTTCTTAACATATTCTTCTAAATATACTTTATATGTTTTAATTAAATCTTTAGTATTATCAATTTTTGATAAATCTTCAAAATTTAACATTTCGTTAAATGGTCTCATAAATACCATACTTCTAATATTATTTTGCTCTACTGATTTATTCGGTATTAATGGCTCCCAGCAAGCAGATGTAACATAGTTATAAGCATCTTTTTTTTCATAACCAAATTTTATTAGTTTTGGAATAATTACATCATCATTTGCAAATAAAGGACATCCAACACCTGTTTTTATACAGTCTATAGACAATTTTATTAAATCTCTTGGAGTATTTTTTGAAATTCGTAACAAAACCTTTGGATCAGGCAATTGTAATTTTTTTATTGCTTCAATAAAGATATAAGTTACATCATTACTGAAGTAATGTTTTTTTTCATCCATTCCACCAAGAATAATTATTTGCCCAGTATCGCCAAGAAGGGCACTACTTTTTAGCCAATAATAACTATGTAGAGTTCCTATAAATTTTTCTATTAATTTAGAAGCTTTTTTCTTATCCATTTTTTTGTCATTTTTATAATATGAATCAAGGATTTTGTCCAGCCTACCTAAACCATTTAAATTATGCCCTGATTGCCACAATACTTGATTATAAAATAAAATTCTTTGTAAAGCCTCTTCAAAAGATTCTGCTTTTCTATCTTTTATGTTTTCAAAATATTTTATATACTTTTCTTTATTTTTCTTATCACTTTTTTTCAGTGACTGAATTACTTTATTTAATAATATTTCTATTGCCTCTATAGCATTTAATTGCGTATTTTTATAATCGCCGCTTTTTAAATTTTCAATTTCTTTTTTTAAATCATTTAGAGATTTATTTAGACATATTTCATAATCAATTGTTGTGTTTTCTATTGTACTTAAATCTGAATATAATAATTTATAAGGATCAATTGAAAATACAAAATTATCGTCATTATCTATATTAATTTTTGCTTTTGAAAATGATTTTTTTATTTGTTCACCTCTATTAATTTTGTAGCTTGGAGTATATGTTAAAAATAAACCTTTAATTGCAAAAATCAATGTTTTAAAAATACTTTTGGTATACCTATATTCTTTATATACTGTATATATATAATTTTGCAATCCCTTATGATTTTTCAATACTTTTTTAATTATCTTCTTCATAAAATCCATACTGTTAAACCTCCTTCTTCTTCCACTTAAGTGTCTGTAGTATTTGATTTATTATATCAATAGTAAATTTATCTTTCATTACTAACAAACTGCTACAATATATTAGTGCTCCAATTATTATCTTTATACATGATGATATTAAACCTGGAGTTAATATTTTGCCAAGAAGAATTACTACTATATACATTACAATACCACTAATTAAATATTTTATAGAACTATAAATAATATCTTTTATAGCTATTACTTCTTTAGTATAAAATAACTGTATTGCTAATATTACAAACTCTGCTATTACAGAAGAATAAACAGCCCCTATTGTTCCGAATAATTTTATCAAAACCAAATTTAATATAACATTAATAACTGCGCCCACTGTAACTGATAATGTAAATATATTTTGCTTTCCTGCTTGAATAAGGTATTGGACTCCTGTAACATTATTCAAACCTATACCAATCAATATAAAAGATGTAGCACACATCAAAGGAATTACAGCATCATAACCATTTCCAAAATATATTGGTACTATTTCGGATGCCACTGCAAATACACCAAATACAAGTGGAGTTGCAATTAACCAAACCATACTGACTGACTGTTTTAAATATTTCTTTACATCGTTAATTTTATTTTTTGCATAAGAATTAGCAACTCTAGAACACATTACAGTACTCATTGCAGAAACTACTAACAAAAGTGCTTTTATAATCTTTTGAGCTTGATCATAATAAGCTACTTCCGACATACTTTTTGTAAGTTGTCCTAGCATAGTTTTATCTAATACGGCATAAATTTGAACAGATATTTGTGGCAAAAACAGCAGAATTATTGGTTTAACATGCTTTTTCAAATGAAGCTTTTTTTTATTGCTCTTTTCTAAATAACGGGGGACATACATCCATAAAGATAGATTCCCCAACAAGTCCGACAATACATAAATTAAAAAATACTTCCATAGATCATTTTCACTTTTAACAAATAAAAACACACATACAAGTCCAGTTATTTTTACTATCATATTTCTTATAACTGTTTTATCGAATTCTTCATTTCCTTGAAAGAACCAGCTAATATCTATAAGATTTGCTACTAGTTCTATTATTAAAATTTTATAAAATAATGAGTAATCTCCATTTAAACAGAACATTAAATAAAATGCAATTATTACAATTAAATAAGCAATTGTTTTAATTGATAGTATTTCCCTAAATACATTAGTTTGTTTCTTCCTATCATTTTGGATATATGCAATTTCTCTCTGACCATACAAAGCAGTTCCAAGTGAACCAAATAATACAAAATATGTGACAATTGATATAGTATAGCCATATATACCATTATTTTCAACACCAAGTACTCTTGCAACATAAGGTGTCGTTATTAATGGTGTTACAATAGTTAATAACTGATATAGTAAATTAAATATATAATTTTTAGCAACAGATTTTTTAGCCATTAATTACGTGCACCTTCTTCTGGTTTCCATCCAGGTTTATAAACTTTATCTAAGCCAGAAATACCATGATCAGCATCATAGATTGCTTTCTTTAAGATCTTAAAACCAGCTTTTTTATTTTTATACAATAATGTAATTATCAAAAAATACTTAATTCTAACATATAACTTATATGTATTATAATAACGTCTAGACCAATTACTTTTTACCATATCTAAAACATTTCTTACTGAATAATAAAATTTCCAATTGACTCCATCCTTTGTCAATACTTGTGGTCCATCATGTATAATTTCTATAGTTGGTATACAAAATATCTTTCCAACTGTTGAAAGTCTATAACTATGTTCTGAATCATCATTATAAATAAAATAATCTTTTTTTGTAATTCCAACTTTTTTCATTTTTTCTTTGCTAATAAATGTACCAACATATGAAAATAAATGAATTTCAAATTGATCTTTTTCATAATTTTTCTTTCCAGGAATTATTTGTAATGGAAAGCATAAAATATTTTTTATTTTTCTCCTATGAGTTAAATCTATCTTGCCTCTATTAAGTACCTTACCACAGATAGCAGAAATATTTTCTTCCTTATTTTTACTTAAATACTCATTTGCTTTTTCAAAACAATCTAATTTCGGAAAAGCATCATCATCTGCTACCCAAATCCAATCAGCTGGTAAATTTAGACTTTTTTTCAATCCTTCATGAAAACCACCAGATCCACCTATGTTTGATGGTAAGTTTAATACTATTTTATCATATTTTGTTTTTTCCTTTTTCCATGTTTCTAAATACTTCTTAGTATCATCAGTGCTATTATTATTTACGACTAATACATACTCTGGAAGATATGTTTGTTTATCATAACAATCTAATGATATTTTTAGTTTATCTAGTCTATTATACGTTACTAGAACAACTCCAAACTTCATAATACTCAACCTTTCTTAAACATTAAATCAATGTCTTATATTCATTTTAACATATTGACAAATAAAAAAAAAGCATTTAATGCTTCTTTGTAGATTCTAATTCACTTTTTAAAATAGAAATTTCTTGAATCAATAAAGTGGTTTTTTTCTTCTGGCCTGCCATCATTATTGTTAAGGACATAACTAGCAAAAATAAAACTCCAATTAAGATTGCTATAAACATGTTAGATAAAAGTTGAATACCAACAATTTTAGCTAAACTTTCAAATACATTTGGAAAAAAACTAACTATTAAAATAATAATTGAAAACAAATACCACAATAAAGCATATTTTTCTGGAATTCTTCCTATTTTTAAAAAGTATGATGTTAAAAGAATTAAAAATAATGAAACAACAATCAATGTTATAGTTAAATTTATTGGCATTTTTCATACCTCCTAACTTTTATTGCAAGTAATGCTAAACACACATTCATCATATAATACATACTCTTCCAAGCTCTTATCGAAGATATTCCCCCAGTTCTCTCCTTCATTTCAACTGAAACTTCATCTACATTGTATTTCTTTTTTAAAATTTCTGCCGTAGTTAGAGGTTCTGGATACTCACTAGGATATGATAGAGAAAAATCATAGATTATTTCCTTGGAAACAGCTCTAAATCCAGATGTAGTGTCATATATTCTTTTTCCAGTTGCAAATTTTATAAAGCTCGATATTATTTTAATTCCTATTCTTCTTGAAGCAGACGATTTAAATCCATTCGATTTTTTATCTATGAACCTTGAACCAATAACCATATCTGCTTTGCCATCTATTATTGGCTTTATAATATTTTTTATATAGTTAACATCATGTTGGCCATCACCATCAAACTGAACAGCAATATCATAATTATTATAAAATGCATATTTGTATCCCGTTTGAACTGCTCCACCAATCCCCAAATTATGTACTAAATTTATGTGTGGAATTTTGTTACTTTCTAGAATTTGCTTCGTCCTATCTGTTGAACAGTCATTAATCACTATACAATCATATTGTGTTTTACTTTTCTTATTGTGCATTTCAATTGATTTATACGTTTTTAAAATATTTTCTTCCTCATTATATGCTGGAATAATTATTAATACTTTTTTTCCCATTTATATCACCTACTAGCTATAGTCTACTACAATTTAAATGTTTTAGCAAATTAGTAAAATTGAACTAAAATAGTTACTATATAACTTAACATACTTAAATTTACAAATTCGTATATAAACTTATTACTTAAATTGATTTTTTCTTTTTTTGGCATACAAGATATCATAAATAGTAATAATGGAGCTAAGAAATATCTACCTTGAACGCCTTCAACAACAATTCTTCCGTGTGGAGTCCAGTATAAATACATTGCAAGAAAGATTCCACCTATTAAAGCTAAAATAATTAAAATATTTACAAATCTATTTTTAACATCCATAGTCTCTTTTTCTGATAAAACAGAAAGTATTAAAACTAATATATATGCATATATATGTACATAATCAAGTTTAAAAATCAACCATCCTAAGTTTCCTATCAAACTTTCTAGATATAATGTTCCGTTCACCTTAAGTGTATTATAAATAATAAGAATTAAACATTTTATATCAAATAATGATGAAAGTGCATTTCCTCTTTCTCCTCCACTATTTGTAACTTTATTTACGTCAACACCATAATTAGGTATAAATTTAAACAACATATACCAAAGCATTATAAATAATATCATTAATAAAAGCTTTTTAATTTTACATTTCTTTTCTTTTCCAAATTTCTCACCTTTCAAGAATAGAATTGGTAAACAAAGTAGAAAATAAGGCTTCTTTATATCTAAAATTATTAATGAAGCAATTGTATATATTATTAAATCTTTATTTTCTATTTTTGAACTACTATAAAACTTTATTAAATATGAAATTACAAGTATTGAAAGAGAATTTAACATAGCATCATATGAAAATGAAATTAATTGTTGAACAAATACAGGAATCATTACAACCAATAATAGTATTCGCTTATGACTTGGAATTTGTTTGAGTGCAAAAATTATAGTAGAAAAGCAAAACAAAAAGCTAAATATTCTACCCAAATAAAATATTAGTAACGGAGAGTTTGACATTAAATCAGCAATTTTTACTCCCAACGCACTAGGAATATAACTAATAATTCCCTCTGGTTTGAACCTATATGACAAAATTTTTCCATTCTTTGTATTTTTTATGCATTTAATAATATCAGATTCAGAAACTATATTATCTGACTTTTGTATATTTGCGTAGTCCAAGCAGCTAATATTTTGAGGCACTGTTATATTTTTTTCTGACATATTAGTATTTAAGCTGTGTTTAGATGAAATTTGTGAAATTTTCATCGATTTATAAAAATGATACGGTTCATCCGGAGTTTGGAATGGTGGATACAAAAACAGCAAAGGAATTATATAGCTAAGCATTAATATTGCATAGGACTTTTCTTTTTTTATCTTATTATTATTTATTAAATAATTAACAAAGAAAAATAATAATAAAAATATCCCTGATACAATGAAAACAAATGTATAAAAGTCGCTTTTTTTATGTAATATATAAACTAATTCTCCTTTATCACTTTTTGCCACTGCTATTGCATTGCCTGCTTTAGCCTTCAATGGAGTAATAACAAATTTATACTTACTAGTTGCATTAAATTTTATTTTCTTACTACTAAAGTATTTAAATTTATTATCTTCTATTGATTTAGCATTAAATTTCTTTGTATAAATAATTTTGTTATTTTCATAAAGATCAAATTTATATATAGCATTATTAGTTCGCATGTATGTCCCAAACATAATTCCAATATTTGAATCACTTTGCTTTAAATTTTTAACATTAATTTTCTGTTCAACACTTTTATTGATGATTTCTCCGGTATAACTACTATTGTACATCTTATATAGAATAGTATCATTATTTAAGATCTTAAATGATAAAAGGATAAACAATACTATAAATAATATAAATAAATATAGATTATTTGGCAAAAATTGAAAAATCCTTTTAACATTTTTTTTTGTAATTATTTGTTGAAACTTTTCGTTTGATTTTTTTATCTCATCTGTGATCTTCTTTATCATAAAAGTACTCCTATTCATTATTCATAAAGGGATAATATATCTTGCTCTAAGTTATCCCAAGCATATTTTTTTACAGTATTTAATCCATTTTTTTCTAATTTGTCTCTTAATTCTACATTTGAACTCAACATTTTTATTTTATTAATTGCGTCATCTATATTACCTTTTTCATATATTAGTGAATTATAGTTATCTTTTAAATATTCACTGTTACCATCATTTTGTAAGGCAACGACATATCCACCAGTTGCCATCATTTCAAGTGGAGGATATGAAAAACTTTCTAATATACTAGTCTTTATTAGAATATCACAATTTTCATAAATAGTGCCTACTTTTTCATGTGGAATTTTATGATAAAATTTATCTATTCTATACCACTTTTTTGGTTCTTTTTCGTATGACATATAATGAATCTCATATTTTGATTTGTCCAGTTTATTAGTTATAAGAAAACTCTCATCAACATTTTTATACTGATCATTGCAATTACCTTCAACTAGTATTTTTATTTTTTTATCAAAATTTCTCTTTTTATAAGGAAATAAATTTAAATCAAGGCCATTACTGACATATTTACTTTTTGTGTGGAATTCTTCCAATAGCCATTTTTTGCACCACTTTGAAATGGTCAAATATTCAACATCGAAGATGTTACAATATGTTGAATTTGCTAATTTTTTTTCAAAGTCACCTGGTGCATAAAATTCTGTTTCCATTCCTTGAACTAAATACTTTCTATTCTTACAATTAAAATATTTTCTAACATATTTTAGTGTAATCCACATTGTAGCAACCATCGTATCAATATAAGCTAAATATTCAGTTCTATAAATAGGTACTACAAATAAATATTCATTATTTTCACTTAATCTATCAATTTTTCTAGTTTCTTTATTTATATTAATCATTGTAACGTCATAGCCATGTTTCTTTAAAATTAGACCATGTTTCATTGCAACCATTATACCTCCACTTACATTAGTGGATGGTAAAACAAAACAAATATTTTTTCTTAATTTTGACTTTATAAACTCTGCTACTCCATAACCAGACTTTGTTGTAATATGCTTATTCATAATCTCATTATAGGCATTTTCTGATATAGAACTTCTAAAATCATTATCGGTAATTAATTTTTCTATACCATTTTTCCAATCATCTAAGTTATCACATAAAATTCCTGTTTCATTGTTCTTAATTTGACTTTTGAATGCACCAACATTTGAAGCAACTGTTGGAATTTTAACTAAAGCAGCTTCTGTCCATTTATTTTCAGATTTAGCTTCATTAAATACTGTATCCTCTAATGGTGCTAAATTAATATCTATTGAACGTATTAACTTTGGTAATTCTTTCCAATCTACAAATGATGCTGTTATTACTTTTTCCCTAACTTTTTCCATTTCTGGAGGTAAATCTAATAATCCTACTATTTTTAAATATAAATTATCATGTTTCTCTAATAAGTCTATTATTGCAGGCATAATAAGCTTAAAATCATCATTATGAGTAATACTTCCTGATAGATACCCCATAATAACTTTAGTATCGTCCTTTTCTACAATATCCAATGCTTCTTTTGAATATTTAACCATTTCTTCACTAGCAACATTTCTATTTACATAAACTTCTTTTAAGTGTTTAGACATTTCTGTTTGTAATCTTTCTGTCGAAGCTATACCATATTCACACAAGTCTAGTGTTTTTCCCATTCTGATGACGCCATCATTATAAAGATTCCTTTCATCTTCTGACATAGTATCTAAAAATTTAATTTGTTTAGTATCTTTTAAATCAAAAACCAAGTCATCTATATCATAAAAACAGGTTTTATTATTTTCTTTTGCTATTTTTATAAATTCTTCAATAACAGGTAGGATTGGACATCTGTAAAATACAAAAGCCCTAAAATATCTAACTTTATCAAGAGTAAGCTTATCATAATCAATTTTATCACAGCTAATTCCGTATGATTCTAATTGTTCAATTTGATGTGTCACTCTATATCTTTGTGGATGTGGTAGGCTACAACCATTAATAAATAAAACATCTTTAAAACATTTATCGTATTTTCTATTTATTCTACCAACTTTATATGAAACATATTTATAACTTTTTTTAGTCAAAGACTTAATTCCTTCGTCTTTCAATGTAGTAATCACTTTTCCTGATAATTCCTTTACTCTACCTAAAGCCATACTCTAACCTCCTAGTTTTTATAAGGACATTTTCCCTTTATTCCTTTTTTATAGTCTCTTAATCCTCTATAATATCCTCTTAATTTCTTAAATTTGTTTTTTTCAAATAATATAATACTAATCATTGATGGTTTTTGCTCTAATATTCTCCAACATGTGCTTGGTTCAAAATCAAGATACATATCCTTTATATAGTGATTATTACGCATTATGTAATATCTTCTAACAGGTGGATAGTTATTACAAATATAAGTTTTACCTCTAAATTTCTTAAACTCAATATCTCCTAATTCATGATCTATTCTGGCATGTACAACGCGAACTATTTTATATCCATGTTTTCGAAGATTTAAACAATACTCTATATCTATACCATCTATAAATAACCATTCTTTAAAACCACCTATTTTTTTCCAAATATCTAAATTTATAATATTACCAGATGTAATTACTTCAGGCGGATAATCATATTCATCATCTATTTCATTTAATTTAATTTTAGTATTATGCCAAGGTGTTATTATACCAACTTCATCCATATTGAACTTATTTATTGCATCTTTAAGCATATCCATAACTTTTGGTTTAAAAGTGGTATCTTGATCTAAAGTTAATAAATACTTAAACCCATCTTTTATTGCTTTTTTAGCACCAATATTAAGTGCTGCAGCAACACCTATATTTTCATTTTTAAATGTATATTCTATTTTTTTATTTTTTGGTATCCTACTTTTATTATCATTACCTTCAGTATTATCAATAATATATAACTTATCTATATCATCTATGTACGTTGATATATTTTTTATATCCTTATCGCTAGGATTATATAAAGTAACTATTCCTGCTATTTTCACATTTTTTTTTCGAGCCATAATTACCTCCTAATTATAAGGGTATTTTCCTTTAATGCCTTTTTTATAATCTTTTAATCCTCTTAAATACATTTTCATTTTATTAATTTTATCTTTTTCAAATAATATAACACCAATCATATTATGTTTTTGACTAACAAGACTATAGCAATATCCAGGATCATCTTCTACATACATATCTTTTATATAATGATAGTTTCTCATTATGTAATATCTTCTAATAGCTGGATGATTTGTACATAAAAATAATCTTCCACGTATTTTTCTATAAAATATATTCCCTAAATTATGATCTATTTCTATAGAATTGATTCTTAAAATCTTATATCCATTTTTATGTAAATTCATGCAGTATTCTATATCTATACCATCAATAAAGAAAAAGTCTTTATACCCACCTATTTTTTTCCATATCTCCAAATTAACTAGATTACCAGATGTCATAACATCATGTGGATCATCAAACTCTTCTGTTGGTTTCTTTTCTATCAATTTAGTATGATGCCAAGGTGTAACAATTCCAACTTTTTTCATATCACGTGAATTTATTACATCTTTCATTTTTTGCATAACTCCTGGTTTAAATGTTGTATCTTGATCCATCGTAAGTAGCCATTTATAACCATCTTTTATTGCTTTTTTTGCCCCCATATTCATTGCAGTAGCAACACCCAAATTTTCATTTTTGAAAATATACTCTATTTTTTTATTCTTTGGAAGTTTTTTTTTATTGTCTCTTCCTTCTGTATTATCAACAATGTATAGTTTATCTATATCATCTATATAAGTAGAAATATTCTTGATATCTGCATCTGTAGGATTATACAATGTAACTATTCCTGCTATCTTTAATTCTTTGTTTTTTGTCATACTATAACTCCTCTGCAAAACCTTTTTTCAATTTTTCAAATATAGCATACCCAACTATAAGTATAATAAAGCTAACAATAAAAGTTATGCCAAGCATTTTAAAATCAGGATTAGTCTTATAATAAAAGATATTTCTATAACTCTCTATTATTGTAGCAAGTGGATTTAATCTTAAAATCCATCTAAATTTTTCTGGAAACATATCAATTGAATATAATACTGGAGTCGCATAGAAAACCATTTGAACTATAAAATTTATTATATATTCAGCATCTCTAATATAAACATCTATTGAACTTGTTATAAAAATTATTCCTAATTGTAATATGTATTGAATTAATACTATTAATGGTAAATATAGTATATAAATACTAAAACCTATACCACTAAATAATAAGAATATTCCTATTATAATACATGATATTAAATAATTAATTAAGCCACTAGTTACTATAGAAATAGGAAGAATTTCTCTTGGAAAATATACTTTTTTAATTATTCCTGCATTAACTAAAAATGTATTAGTACCAGACATTATTGTATACGTAAACCAAGTCCATGGAATAATAGCAATTACAATAAATGTTGTATAATGTGGCTGACTACTTTTTAAAAGAAATGGAAAAACTATGGCATACACAAGTGTCATTAATAATGGATTAACAAATGACCATAATATACCTAAAAAAGAGCCTTTGTATTTTCCCCTAACTTCTTTACTTATATTACTTTTTAATAATTGTCTATATTCATATAATTCTTTAAACATATTTTATCCACACACCTTTAAATATTCATCGATAACGTCTTTTATATCTCCGTCTTTTCGAACTTCACCATTATAAATCCAAATACCTCTTGTGCATAATTTTTTGACTGCACCTAAGCTATGGCTAACTATAACTATTGTTTTATCAGATTTTTTTAGTTCTTCTAATTTAGCAAAACATTTATCCTGAAAATGTTGATCTCCAACAGCTAAAATTTCATCAATTAAAAGAATTTCTGCATCTACATTAATTGCTACACTAAATGCAAGTCTCATATACATTCCAGATGAATATGTTCTAACTGGTGTATCAATATATTCACCAAGTTCTGAAAAATCTATTATTTCTTGAACTCTTGCATCAATTTCCGCTGCACTAAGTCCAAATATTGATGCATTAAAATAAATATTTTCTCTACCTGTAAAATCTGGATGAAAACCAGCTCCAAGCTCTAATAGAGAGGTTAATTTTCCATTTGTTATAACTTTTCCTGAAGTTGGATAAATAATTTTTGTCATTAACTTTAACAAAGTAGACTTTCCACTACCATTAACACCTATTAATGCGACAGTTTCACCCTTTTTTATATCTAAATTAATATTTGAAAGTACTTGGTGATAATTAATTTTTGATTTATTCCAAAATATCAATCTCTCCTTTAAAGTATTTGGTTTATCATAATAAATTTTAAATTTTTTAGAAACATTTTCTACTATAATAGCTGAATCTTTATCTTTGTTTTTTTTCATATTTCCTCCACCATTCACTTAATTATTGTACCATAATATTGATAAAAAAAAAACTTAAATGTCTTTTTTCCTTTTTAATTTCAATCCTAATCTACATAAATAACTACTATTTATTAATGACCATATTTTTTCTATATATTTACTTTTTGAATCAATTTTTCTTTCTAAATCATTAATTTTTTGACTAAGAATAATACTAGTATCTCCAAGTTTCTTAATTAATTCTTCCTGTTGATCTTTATCTAGCAATAACATATCAATGCTAAAGTTTATTTTGTCTTTTGCTTTATATTTTTTATTAATTTCAATAACAAATTCATTAGTATATATAATATCCTTACCATTATAATTCAATGTATTGTAAATTTTATATTGATTTGTTTTTAAATTATTTATCTTTAAATTACTATAGTTTACACAATTAACATTGCAAACTGTTATATAAATCTTGTCTGTTGCACATACCACTTCTTCAGAAAAAGAATAATTATTTCCATTTATCTTATAATGTCCTTTAATATCTTTATCCATATCATAATTATCAATATCACCAAAATAAATATTATAGTTTTCTATTTTAGATTCACTAAAATGTTTTTTCCATAAAAACCATTCATTATCAAAAACTTTTTCATTAATCCATTTAACAGAAAGTCCTGTTTTAGATATACAATAATTAAATGATAATTGATCTCTTTTTGTATACTTTATAATCATATCAAACCACATTTCCATAGTTTCTTTAACTAATTTATCTTGTGGCCTTTTAATATATACTGTACTTTCTATTAATCCATTGTTATTTTTATATTTTTCTTTCTTTAAAAATTTTAATAACTTATTAATATTATCTTTTGTTTCTTTATTAAATCTATAACACGCATATGCTTCATCTTTTATGTTATCTCTTTCTCCATGTTTAAAAGCAACAAATACATCATTATCTTTCAAATAGTAATTAATAAAGTCCATTATTGGTTTATTAAATATTACAGCTCCATCCATCCATAATGCTATATCATATGAATTGACGATGTCATTACCAAGTATTTTAGTTTTTCTCGCTAATTGCACATTACTTAATTTATCATCTTCTATATATATAACCTTCCATGTATTGGACTTAATTTTTTTATTATTGGTAAAACAGTAATAATCAATACCATTTTCAATATTTGATATTTCTTTTAAATTGTCATAGTTTCCGGTTATACATGTATATACACATATTTTTTCGTTTTTTGTCATAACTTATTCCCTTCGCATACTAATTCACATTTCACAAGCATTGTAATAAATTTAATACCTTGCCTACAATTTATAGTATACCACATTAAAATCATTATTCAAAACAAATAAAATAATGTAAATTGAAAAAATAAACACATTTATCTTCAAAAACATATGACCGTTTATGAACATAACTTTGCATCACCTATAGTTAAATAAATTTTAAAATACCATACTATTGAACTTAGAAAAAGAAGAAAGCAAACATTTATATAAAAAAGTTTAAGAACTAATTTAATAAATATTTGCCTTCAATTAATCTTTCTGAATTTTGCTGATTCATTTAACAATTTTTATCTAACATAAACATTAAAATCAACGCGTCCTTTTATACCAGTTACATGTCCATTATTACTATATTGCCATATTTTCCAATTTCCTTTGTAATCTGTTACTCGTTTTGGATAAATATCATATATATTCTCATTAGGATTGTCACTAATCTTTGTTCCAGTATAATGTGCAACCCACTCTGTATAATTCAATAATTTTTTTTCAGCAAATCTAGCACTCGCATATACCTTTACATCAATACCGTTTTGTCTAGCAAATTTTGAATAAGTTTCAACAATATTTTTATATTGTTCACTTGTCATATGAGTATAATACTCTATATCATAATACGTCGGAATGCTAGTACTGACACCATATTTTTTATATATATGTACCATATTTCTAGCTTCCTGTAGTGCTTCTGCAGTGTTTTCAGCATAACTGAAGTAATATATTGAATAAGGAATTCCTAGTCTTTTAACAGCGGCAATATTTCTTTTAAACTTAGCATCTTCTATATAAGCACCTCTACCTATTCTCAATATTACACCGTCAATGTCACCAGATTTCCATAGGGAATCCCACTCTATATCACCCTGTGCATATGATACATCAATCCATAATTTAACATTTTTCTTTAGACATTCTCCTGTATCACTAAATAAATGTCTACTTCCAGATATCTTTGACATTCCTCTTGCTTTTGTACCATCAGCATAAAAGTAATATTCTTTATTATCTATTGTTTGCCATCCTGTTTGTAAAACACCATTATCATCAAAGTTGTACCAGTTGTTATCTATTTCTAATCTACCTGTATATATTATACCTGTAGTAGGATCACTGTAATAAATGTTTCCATTAGGTGTTTGAGCCCAACCAAAGTACAGTTTATATGAATTTATCCCAAATAAATATTTTTGTCCATTTATTGTTTGAATGCCATTTAAAAGTATTCCATCACTATTTGTATAATATATTCCTTTTTGATCACCATATGTTATTTCTGCTAATCCTGATGTATATAACTTGCCTGAGGTTATCCCAAAAAGATATTTTTGTCCATTTATTGTTTGAATACCGTATTGCATAGCTCCATTAGCATCAAAATAATATTTATCATTTTCTATTGTTCTTATAGTGTTTTTGACCATTTTTCCAGTCTCATCATCAAAATAGTACTTATTCTTACCTACAACCTTAAAACCAATTTCCACTTGCCCCTCACTATTTGTATAATATACTCCTTGTTGTTCTCCATATGTTATCTCCGCTAATCCCGCTGTATATAATTTTCCGGAGGTTATTCCTAGTAAATATTTCTTTCCTGCTACTTCTACTATTCCTTTTTGTAGCTTTCCTTCTTCATTAAAATAATACTTATCTTTTCCTATAGTTTGGAAACCTGTTTGTACTATTCCTTCACTATTTGTATAATATACTCCTTGTTGATTTCCATATGTTATCTCTGCAACACCTGATGTATATAGTTTTCCAGAGGTTATTCCTAGTAAATATTTCTTTCCTGCTACTTCTACTATTCCTTTTTGTAG
>CAKOXO010000004.1 GCA_934130165.1 uncultured Bacilli bacterium
TTATATGCTGTTAGTGTTGGATTTGTTGCTGAGGCTTTTCCTATTGTTAATGTATATGTTTGACTTGCTGCCGTATAATTTGTTGATTCTGCTGCTTTTACTGTTACTTTTACTACAGTTCCTGCATTTAAGCTTCCAAGATTTGATATTGTTACTGTACTTCCGCTTATTGATGCTGTTGCTGTTGCATTATCATCACTTACACTTAGTGTTCCTCCATGACTTCCTGTTACTGTGAACGTTTTACTTGTTGTTCCATATGTTGATGTTCCACTTGTTGCACCTAATGTTACATATCCTGTTGCCTTACTTATTGTTACTGTACTTGATATTATATCTGTATCATTATGATTTGAATCTCCAAATACTTTTACATATATTGTCTTTGCTCCATTTGTATAATCTTTATATGTTGGTTTCTCTGTACTCCAGTTTGTTTTGTCTGTAGAGTATTTAATTGTTCCTCCACTTCCTCCACTTACTCCTATTGTATGAGATGATCCATCATATGCTTTGTTATATGCTGTTAGTGTTGGATTTGTTGCTGAGGCTTTTCCTATTGTTAATGTATATGTTTGACTTGCTGCCGTATATTTATTAGAAATAGCAGCTGATGTTACTGTTACTTTTACTACAGTTCCTGCATATAAGCTTCCAAGATTTGATATTGTTACTGTATTTCCACTTATTGATGCTGTTGCTGTTGCATTATCATCACTTACACTTAGTGTTCCTCCATGACTTCCTGTTACTGTGAATGTTTTACTTGTTGTTCCATATGACACCGTTCCACTTGTTGCACCTAATGTTACATATCCTGTTGCTGTTTTAATTGTATATGTTTTAGTATTATTTGTTAACTCATAATTTGTTTTCTTACCTCTACCACCAGTTACACTAGTAATTGATACAGTTGAAGTATAATTACCTGCTAAAGTTGCTTTTGTTTGACTAGTATTAATAACTTCATTAGAAATACTATTTGTCACCGTATAGCTTGGAGCTTGTTCTTTTTCATTATATGAAAATTCTGTATTTGTTCCCCAAGCAACGCTTATTTTCTTTGTGGTAATAGTGTGAGGTACACAACTTGAACTGACAGTTTTTCCGTTTGTTGCTGTTGTTGATGCTTTAACATAATAAGTACCTACATCAATTGGAGCAGTCCCTGCACTACTAGCTCCACTACTTGTGGTTGTTTGAGTATTACATGATGAATCTGTATAGTACTTGTATGTTATAGCACTAGAATCACCATCAGCAACAGTAGCTTGATTTGCACTAATAGCACTTCCAGTATATTCTGCTGTTTTGCTATCAAGTGATATAGATGTTGTTTTTCTATATATAGCATATAATACTGTATTTGATTTTACTACTGGACCTGTTGTTAATGCTGTTGTTGCTTTACTGTCTGTATTCCATCCTAAGAAGTCATATCCTTCTTTTGTTGCTGTTGGTGTTAGGTCAGCTGTTTCTCCATAATTTAAACTCTTATCAGCAATACTACAAGTTCCTCTATTTGTTGTACAGTCATATTTTACTGTATATTTATTAATATCTGCTTTGGCAGTTAGTGTTTTATTTCCACCTATTGTATAACTGTCTCCTGGATTTCCTACTTTAGTATCACCATCATACCATCCTGATACTGTATATCCTTCTTTTGGAGTTATTGATGGTAAATTAATTGAACAATTTTCTCCTTCTTGAGAATATTTGCTTCCATTTGTTGTTTGGTAGTTATCACAACTAGAAGTATTAGAACCAATTGCAGATACTGAACTATCTTTTGCATAATTTACTTTCCAAGTTCCTTTATATACTGCATAATATTTTTTATTTGCTGTAGTTATATTGTCTATCAATACTTTTGATGATACTGCATTTGATAAACCTTGATAGTTTCCTGAATCAATTCCTTTTGATGATATTACTACATCAGGTATTGATATATTGCTATCAGCTGTTTTTGTTAAATCATAATTATAATATCTTACACCAGTTGTTGTTGTTTCACTTTGATTTGTTCCATCATAGTAATAAAAACTTGATGTTATATTTTCTTTATATGTTGTATAAAAACTATTTTCTGTTTTATTTGCAGCTTCTTCAACTGTAATTCCTTTTGTTGCTATATTTTCTACAGATAATCCACTTACTTCTTTAGTTCCTGATGATAGAGCCATATTATTTATACCAGATACTTCATTTGTTAGTACTGTTGTCATATTACTAGTTGTTGCAAAATAACTATTTCTATAAATTGTTTTACTAGTTCCAGAATTATTATTTTCATAATATTGTTTTACTGGTGTTTGATACACAGCATAATATGTTCCTGTACTTACTGATGTTGTTTCAAATGAATTTACATTTTTACTTATTCCCTTATAAGTTGTATTCTTTGGACCTATACTGTCTGTTACAACTTTTGGAATTGCAATACAACTTTTCTCATTATTATATATTGTACATTCATCTTTAACCGTATTTATTTTTCCATCATTATAATAATTAAATGTAGCTGTTTCTGTTTTTCTATATATAGCATATAATACTGTATTTGATTTTACTACTGGACCTGTTGTTAATGCTGTTGTTGCTTTACTGTCTGTATTCCATCCTAAGAAGTCATATCCTTCTTTTGTTGCTGTTGGTGTTAGGTCAGCTGTTTCTCCATAATTTAAACTCTTATCAGCAATACTACAAGTTCCTCTATTTGTTGTACAGTCATATTTTACTGTATATTTATTAATATCTGCTTTGGCAGTTAGTGTTTTATTTCCACCTATTGTATAACTGTCTCCTGGATTTCCTACTTTAGTATCACCATCATACCATCCTGATACTGTATATCCTTCTTTTGGAGTTATTGATGGTAAATTAATTGAACAATTTTCTCCTTCTTGAGAATATATTTGTCCATCTGTTGTTTGATAATTATTACAACTAGATATAGTGGAACCAATTGCAGATATTGAACTATCTTTTTCATAATTTACTTTCCAAGTTCCTTTGTATATTGCATAATATTCTTCATTAGCAGTACTAATATTGTCAGCAAGTTTTGTTGAACTTTTTGCATTTGAAACCCCATAAAATACTGCATTATCTAATCCATTTGACTCTTTTACTATATTTGGAACATCAAAAGCCTCCTGAATTATTATATAATCACCATCTTTTTCTTTTAATATAGCTAATCTAGTAGCAGTAATAGAATCATCATATACTGTTTCTTTTCCATTATAATAGTAAAATTTTGGATGAACTTTTTCTTGATATATAGCATAATAATCTGATGAATCTTTTATTGAAATTGCTTTAGAAGTGATCAAATCATCAATACTATTAACATTCCTTGCTAAACCTGCATACTTTATTTCTGAAGGTCCAACACTTTCTGATACTTTTTCTGGAACGTCAATACTACATTCGTTATTCTTATTATAAACTGTACATTGTTCAGTTTCTGTTATCTTATTCTTATTTGTATTGCCTAATTTCCTTACTATAACTTTATTGTTGTTAGCTTTTAATTTATTTGCTGTATTATCACTAGCATAATAAGTAAAATTGGCATTCAATACTTTATATGTTATTGCATAATAAACCTGACTATCATCAAAGCTTTTTTCCGTATTTTGTTTCCAAACTAATGAAGAGCCAGACAAAATTGTAGGATCTTTGTCCTTATTATTTTCATCTACGTACCCAACAATCTCATATCCACTTCTTTCAATTGTTGGAGATGTTATACTACAATTTGTATTTTTATTTTTTATTACACATGTTTGTTTAGTTGATGAAAGTTGTGCTCCATTAGCATTAAAATCAACGTTAATATCTTTATGTGTTTGTGCTTTCCAAGTCTTTCCTGATTCAATGAAATTATCATTGTCTTTTTTATTGCTAGTTAAATTAATTGAATCACTTGAATTAAATGTAATATTAGATGAATCATCTAGATTATACCCATCTACTATAAAATTATCTCTTGTTATTGTAGGAGCTATTATTGTACACTCAGTGGCTTGATTTTCATCATTATATACTTCTTCTAATGTACAAGCTTTATGTTCATCACTTATTTTAGCTCCATTAGCATCAAAATCAGCCGTTAATGTAATAGCGTTTTTCTTTGAAATTGAGTAATATGTAGTATTATTTGATATCAATAATTTATTATCATCAGTATAAATATTACTTTCTTTTTCATGAGCTTTTTGATTACTATTCCAACCTATTGCAGTATAACCATCTTTAATAGTAAAGTTTGGAATTGGAATACTACAAGAGTCAGGTATTGGTTCTGTTGGATTATATATTTCTTCTATTGTACATGACTGCATAGTAGAATCTATAGAAATAACACCCACTCCAGATTTTTCAAAAGTTGCACTAATATTTTTAGCAACACTTTTTGTAATTGGATATAACTCAACATCAGAGCTTATATTAACTTTATTATCTTCTCCTATTCCAGTATGAGCATTCTTATCCGTATTCCACCCTATCATAGTATACTGATCTTGATCAATTAAACTAATGGTTGGTTGTTCAATAGAACAAGTTGAATTTTGTGCAGCCCCATTGTATGAAGCATTTATTGTACATTGCTTTTCAATAGGTTCAAAATAGTTTACAGCATAACCATTATGAGTAAATGTTGCCGTATATTTCTTCTCATTATTTTTGGTAATGGCATAATATTTACTGCCATTATTACTAGAATCAACATCTAAATACCCATCATTATCTTCAGAAGTGAATAATGCTTTATGTGCATTACTATCTGTATTAAATCCTACAACAATTGGTGTATTGCTAGATCCAATAATAGTTGGTTTTTTTACTTTACAACTGTTAACAACTTCATCATCATTATATATTGCTTCAATAATACATTGACTTTCTCCGTCAACTAATGTTGCTCCATTAGATTCCCAACTAACACTATATTTTTTTTCTGGTATTGCTGATATAGAATATAATGTTATATCATCAGTTACATTTAAAGAATCTCCAACCTTTTTAATGTCATTATGAAGATCAGGATTAGATGACCATCCTATTACCTCATATGGACTAGTAGTAGTAAAGCTTGGCATAATAACGGAGCAAGATTTATCAGTGGAATCAGGATCAATTTTACATGTTGTATTTTTACTAGTTATAGTAGCTATGGAATCAACACCTTTTCCATACTTCACATACGTAACTTTTACATTTTTTATAACAGTCACATTAAGTAATATAATTGCTCCTGAGCCTTGATCAGTGACTGTTACTGTAGTTTTTCCTACACTTTCAGGATTCAAATATCCATCTTCAGTAACAGACACTATATCTGTATTTTCACTTACAATTTTTAAGTCGCCTATTTTATCTTTTATATCAATTTTTGCACGATTTGGTATTTCTAATGTTATTTTTCCAAGATCACCTGTATCAGGATTATATTCACCATTTTCTATGGTAACATCTGAAGATGAAATAGTTTTAACTTTAATTGTTTTTTGTACACTTTCGTTATAATTGTAGAATATATCAGAAATTGATTTTCCTTTTAATTGAATATTAAATTCTCCACTTTTTAAAGTATCTAGAGTAATATAGAACTTATATCCATTTTCTATTTTTTCTCCTGCAGAAACATCTATTATTTTTGCAACATTAGAATCACTTATTTTGAAGTTAGAAGTTTGTAAGAACTTTTCTTTTATTCCTGTATCATCAGTACAGCTTAATTCTATTACCTTTTTACCTGTTGTTATGTACTCAACATCATTAAACGTACATACAGGTCCTTTTGTATCCAAATTACTTATTAGTTTTTTATCACTATAAATATTTCCTTTAGAATCAATGATCCAAAAATAGTATGTACCATTTTTAAACAATTCTACTTCTTTATTAAAGTTTTTAGTCTTATCAACTTGTAAAAAATCCTTTTTATTTGGTTTACTATCATTGTTACTATAGTAATATCCAACAATATCATTACTTGAGCTAATAGCTGAAAAATTGATAACATTTCTATTATTTTTAATTGTAGGGTCAGACAATTTAATAACAACATTGTCTCTTGAAGAGTAAACATTTACTGTTCTAGTTATACTAGCTATATTTCCATCTTTATCTTCAACTATGTATTTTACTATATATGTATCATCAATTAAAGTGTTAACAGTTCCAATTACTACTACATCATCAGATAGATTTTCATCCTCTTCATCTGTTGCACTAGCACCTAATTCTTCATAATTATCACCATTTTTTATATTTTGAGTGGCATCTCCATTTAATTGAATTACCGGTGGATTACCATTATCCTTTTTATTTACATTAACAGTTACTACTGTACAACCTGACTTTCCATTAGCATTCACTGTATAATAGATATAATAAACACCTGTTTTTGATGTATCGATTCTATCAACAGCAACTGTATTTACACCATCAAAATACTCATAAGTCTTTTCTATATTAGCATTATCAATTTTAGAACCATTGCCATCAAAAATTTCAGTTGGTACAGGCTCTATAAATTCATCACCTTCGTTTATGGTTACATTTGTATTAGCAATATTTATTACAGGTTGTCCTGATATTTCAAGCACTGCATTACCCTGAACCGCACTTATAACAACTTTAGCGTCAAATCTTTTTCCTTGAGTTTCATTTGGTGCATTCTCACTTAACCATAGTTTTAATTCATAAGTATCTTTCATTGAGGTAGCTAAAAGCTTATCTTTTCTAAGGACTAGTCCGTTAGATAATAATTGAGGCTCACTCCAACTACCATCATTCTCTTTGATACTATATTTAACGTATTTTTTATCCAAAGTCATTTCTTTTGAATCTCTTTCTTCTAAAGAAACGTTATATTTAGCATCTATCGTACCAGAATTATCTACTGTGAATTTATACCCAGTTGTATTAAGCCCTTCTTCATCACTCATAGGTGATGCATTATTTAAAATAATCTCGTTACCATCTTCGAAATTAACCTTAAAAGTTCCAGCTATAATTTCAGTATCTTTATCACTTTTAACTAAAACATTAAATAATGCATAACTAGTTCCAACTGTAACAATCAATAAAATCACAGCTAAAAAGGCTATTTTAGTAATTTCCTTTTTGTTTTTCTTTTCAATATTTTCGTTATTTAATTTTACTTCTCTATATCTATCACCAATTTTACCTCTTTTAGGTTGCTTTTGTTTACCATTCATTTAGATCACCCTTACACATCACTATTCTACAATCTATTTTACTATACTTTAAAAAAATAATAAAGAGAAAGTGATAAAAAAATGTACTTTTTAAACAAAAAGTACACTAACTCCTTTATTAAATAGAAAAACTAAGTTCGATTCTACCAAATACTTTTTGTTTTATATTAAAACTAATATTTAATATAAAACTTCTATCTAAATATCTAATAATTTCCATTTTTATGTTTATATCTAGATTATATATTCCGTTTATACCAAAGGAGATATCATATAAATCAACGTATTTAGTAAAGTCTATAACCTTATTCAGTTCAAATTTTATCATCTCATCAAATGTAGTTGTAGAAGAAAAATCAATTGAATAATTATTACTATTTAAATCAGTCCCAGAAATTAAAAAATATAATCCATTTTCAGTTGGTTCTATTTTGAAATTCTCAGCTTCTAATTTTTCTAATTTCCCAACTTCAAAACTACAAGAATTCTTTATCATTTTTTCTACCTCATTTTTCATAAAAATAAAATTAAAAAAAGACTAATCAAGATGATTAGTACCCCTATTTATATTAAGTTCAAAATATTTTGAACAAAATTCCTATGGTAGCGACGGAGGGAATCGAACCCACGACCTTTCGGGTATGAACCGAACGCTCTAGCCATCTGAGCTACATCGCTATATAAAACTTAAAGCATATTAATAATAACATAACTATTTTAATTTGACAATAGTTATTTAAATTTTCTTTACTTAATTTTGATTTTTCTTTACTATTTTATTTTATTATCATATAATAATTAGTGCGAGGTGAAGTAATGAAGCAATATTTTACAGGACCTATTCGTAAGGTTCGTATATCAAATATAGTAAGAGATAATGGTAAGGTAGTAGATTATACAAAAGAAGACAAAGTTGTTTTGAATAATAAATTATTTTATTATAATTATATGGGAAAATTAATATGTGATGAAACAAAAGAAGCTTTATTTACTGAAGAGGAAATCGATGATGTAATCTGTTTTAATTTATCAGAAAATAAAGAGGCAGCTTCTTTTGAAACATTATATGTTAATCGAGAAGAATTAAAAAGAACTGATTATAAAAGGACTAAAAAAATATTTTCTAAGACTAGAAGTAAAAAATAATTTACTTCTTTTTTTTATCTATAAATAAGCATAAGTAATTTTGCAAAAGCACCTTGAATAAATGGCACTCTAATTTTAAACTTCGGTTTTTTACTTTCTATTTCCTTTATTATTTTTTTAATTAATTTATCTGTAGTATCTTTTTCTATTATAGAAAACATATTTCTTTGGATTTTATTTATACTGTCTTTATTATCATATATTTTATTATCCATATATAAAAATTTATTCTTGCTATCTATCATTACTTGATTAAACCCTGTTTTATATGCACCTGGTTCTATTAATGATATTGTTATATCCTTATTATTTAAATATTTTAACTCTTCTTTTATGGTAAACGCTAACATAGAAATAGCTGCCTTAGATGATGTATAACATCCTAGAAATGGAATTGGTAACATACTTGCAACTGATGATGTTACAAAAATTTTTGCTTGTTCTTTCCTTGATGTTTTTAATCTATAAAATTCTTGCAATAATGAAATTGATGCAAAAATATTAGTTTCATAATTATCTCTTAAAACATCTATATCCATGTATAGCAATGAACCACCATTACCTATTCCAGCGTGATTAATTAAACAATCAATATTTAAGTTTTCTATTAGCCTTCTATCTTCTTTTTTTCTAATATCCATTTTAAAACAAAGTATATTTAATTTCATTTTTAATATTTTATCTTTAACTTCATTAAGTTGACTTTTTGTATGAGTAGTAATATATACAACGTGTCCTCTTTTAGATAATTTTTGAGCTAAATCAAAACCAATTCCACTAGCTGCACCTGTTATTAAAATTCTCATATACAATCACCATTTATAGTATGTGAAAAAAAGTTCTATATAAACAAAAAAAGGACTATTGTCCTTAACTGTTAAATTATTTTTTTTAATTCTTCTATTAAATGTGAAACTGATGCACAACTCATAAAACAGATAACATCATTTTTATAAGGAAGTAATTTAGAAATAGACTTTTCATCTATTATTTCACCATCTTTGATATGATCAAGTATGATATTAGAATTAACTCCAGGATAATCTTCCTGTCTTTCTCTATTTGAATCAATTTCTGTCATAAATACTTTATCTGCAATAGATAAGGAACTAATAAACTCTTTAGTGAAATCCTTAGTTCTTGAATAAGTATTTGGTTTAAATACTACAACTAATTTTTTATCTGGATATTTCTGCTTAATTGCTTCTAAGGTTACCTTTATTTCAGTTGGATGATGTGCATAATCATCTATTATTGTTGTATCTTTTACTTTTTCTTCAGCAAAACGTCTTTTAGCATTTTTAAAAGTTTGAAGTGATTTTTCAATTGTCTCTTTAGAAATTCCTAAATTTTTACACATAATAATAGCTGCAACAGCATCTAGAATCATATGTTTTCCGTATAGTGGAATATTAAAGCTTCCATATAATTCATTCTTAATAATTATATCAAAAGAAGAGCCTTTTTCTGTTAAGCTAATGTTATCTATAACAACATCATTATTACTATTAAAGCCATAAAAAAGTGTATTAGTTTTATAATCTATTTTTCTAATTTCTTCATTATCCCCACATACTACTACTAAATCTTTAGTTTGATTGGCAAATTTTTCAAATGTATTACGTATATCATCTATATCTTTATAACATTCTAAATGTTCCGGTTCAATATTAGTTATAACTGAATACTTAGGATGATATGCTAAAAAGTGTCTATTAAATTCATCACATTCAATTACAAAATATTTATTCTTTCTATCTACGTAGCCATCTCCAGCACCAACAAAATAATTACATCCAACACTTTCTTCTAAAATATGTCTTATTAGTGATGAGGTAGTCGTTTTACCATGAGTACCAGCAACACCAATAGTATCAAACATATCAACAACCTCACCTACTATTTCATTATATTTTTTTATAGTAAGGCCAGCTTCACGTACTCTTTTAAGTTCTTTATGATCTTCTTTAAATGCTACTGAATATGTAACTATTGTATCCTTATCAATATCATGATCATTATCATAATATATTTTAATTTTTCTATCATCTAATCCTTTTTGAGTAAATTTATAATCTTTAGCATCATCATATCCAGATACTTCGTTTCCTAAATCTGCTAAAATTTGTGCTAATGTTGACATTCCTGTTCCTTTTATACCAATGCAATAATATTTCATCTAATCACTTCTTTCTCTATTATTATAATCTATGCTTAATAAATTGTAAATGTTATTACTCTTAAGTGCTGATTTTTGTCACATTTTTTACTTCTTTTTTTATATCCTTTTTAAAAAATAAATAGGTTGTTCTAGCTAATAAATATAGAGGTAGTGCAATCATTATTCCTAAAGCACCTCCAACTACTCCACCTAACCAAACTAAAATAATTGTTATTAGTGGACTAACATTATTTGTTTTTCCATATATTTTTGGAGATATAAAGTAACTATCTATAGTTGGCGCAACAATACATACAATAATTGTTAATATTAATAATTTATAAGAAATTGAGGTAGCAATAACAACACCTAAAATGTTAGTAGCTATTCCACCAAAGTATGGTATTACAGTGGTAATTGATGCTAATATTCCTAAAAGTAACCAATTAGGATGCCCTATTACTAGAAATAGGATTGAATATTCAAAAAATTGAATTATCATAAATGTTATTAATCCTTTAATATAATTACTAATTTCTATATCAACACACTTAAGATATTTATAAAATTTATTTGATATATTTTTAGAAAAAAGTCCTATCTTTTCTTTTATTTTATCCATTCCACTTAAAAAATAAATTCCAGTTATAAAACCTATTATAAATTTTGCACTAAAAGATATAGATCTATTAAAAAATATAATTACACCATTACTTAAAAATTTACTTAATTTTTTCAAAAGTAAATTTATATAAACTGACAATTCTATTTCTACTTTTCCTAAGTTTAAGTTGTATTTACTTGATGTAGTATCTAATACTTTAATTATATATTTATAAAAAAGTCCTAATTGATCATATAACAAGGGAATTGTTATTACTAGTAATGCTATTAAAATCAAAAGTACTGCAACTGTAATAATTAATACTGCCATTTTTTTACTAATGCCCTTATCCATTAAGGTATGTAATAATGGATTTAGAGAATAAGCAAAACAAAAGGCTATAATAAATGGTAGTAGTAAAGATAAAAATTTTATAATAGTATTATACCAAATACCTATATTTGAAAAACCAATATAAAAAAGAAGCATCAACGCTGTAAAATTGATAACTTTGTAATTAAGTTTATTAGAAAACATTTAATCACTCCTCTATAATAATCGTTACAGGACCATTATTTTCTATATTCAACTTCATATCACTACCAAAAATACCTTGTTTTACTTCTATGTATTTACTTAATTCATTGTTAAAATAATCATATAATTTTTCTGCCTCGCTACTTTTCATTGCATCTATATAACTAGGCCTATTTCCCTTTTTCACATTGGCATAAAGGGTAAATTGTGATATTGATAAAATACTGCCACCTATATCTAATATTGATTTATTCATAATATGATTATTATCATCAAAAATTCTTAATTTTATTATTTTATTTACTATTTTATCTATTTTTTCATAAGTATCATTCTTACTAAAACCTACTAAAATAGTTAACCCTTCATTTATTTTACCAACTATTTTATTATCTACTTCTACAGATGAAGATAAAACTCTTTGAATAACAACCTTCATCGCATTAATCTTTCTACTCTATAGATATACTGTTGTTTATCAAGTTCTAACAATAATCTATTTAACTGTTCTAATCCCCTAACATAAACACCTAATTCGTATACCATTTCATCTGTCTTACTAATAGTTTTAACACTATCAATATTAATATTCAAAATAGATATTTTTTGAACTATATCAGGCATTTTATTTTCATTAGTATTAGAATACAAAACAAGTAAAGTTAAATACTTTTTATCTTGATTCAATGTATCATTCCAATTAACTGGGACAGTTCTATTTTCTAACATTGAAATATTATGACAGTTCCTCCTATGTACGCTTATTCCATTACCTTTTGTAATATATCCTACTATTTCATCTCCGTATATAGGATTGCAACAATTAGCTAAATTTACTTTTACCTTATCTATTCCTGATACTATTATATCTGTATCAAGTTGCTTTGGAGCCATTTTAACAATTTTAGGAACTGGAACTTCCTTATATTTATCAATTATATTAATAACTGAATTAGGAGAGTTTTTGCCATTACCAACAACTAAATATATCTCTTCTAGGGAATTTGTTTTTAGACTGTCACATATTTTCTTGATGTTTTCTTCACTAAAAAATTCATTAAATGAAAGTTTTCTTTTTCTTAATTCTTTTTCTAAATTATATTTTCCTCGTTCAATATATAATTCTCTCTCATTCTTAGAAAAATATGATTTAATCTTATTTTTTGTTTGAGTAGCTTTTACTATATTTATCCATTCTTTTGAAGGAGATGAGTTTTTATTTGTATTAATCTTTACTATATCATTACTTTTTAACTCATAATTTAGTGGAACTATATTATTATTTACAATTGCTCCAACAGTTGTTTCTCCAACTCTTGTATGAATTTTGTAGGCAAAATCAATTGGTGTTGCTCCCTTAGGAAGTTCAATAATATCACCTTTAGGTGTAAATACATAAATATTATTATTTAACACCTCATCAGTTACACTATGAACAAATTCTTCGCTACTCATTTTGTCATTTTTTAAATCCATAATTGATTTAAAAAATTGTAGTTTTTGTTCTGTAGTTGACTGCATCGTTGCTTTTGCATCTTTATTTTCTTTGTAAGCCCAGTGAGATGCTATACCATTTTCTGCTACTTCGTCCATATCATAGGTTCTTATTTGAATCTCAAACAAATATCCATCAAGTCCAAATACTGTTGTATGAAGTGATTGATACATATTTGGTTTAGGCATTGCTATATAATCTTTAAATCTACGTGGCAATGGTCTAAACTTTGAATGAATTATTCCTAATGCTAAATAGCACTCTTGTTCAGTATGGACCAATATTCTTAATCCTAATAAATCATAAATATCACTAAACTTTTTACCTTTATTTAACTTGTTATAGATACTATATATACTTTTACTTCTACCCTTTATTTCATGAACAATATTATGTTCAGTTAAAAGACTAGTTACTTCCTGAAGCATTTCATATACTGTTTTATCTCTTTCTAGTTTAGTATTGTTAAGTTTCTCTGCAATATCATAAAAAACATCAGGTTTTAAATATCTCAAAGACAAATCCTCAAGTTCACTCTTTATTTTATGAATACCTAAATGATCTCCAATAGGAGCTAGAATTCTTAATGCTTCCTTGGCAATTTTTTTCTGTTTAACCTCAGGTAGTGCCCACAATGTTCTCATATTATGTAATCTATCAGCAAGTTTTACAATAATTACCCTAACATCTTCACTAATACCTACTATTATTTTTTTATAGTAATCAATTAAATAATCGTTTTCTGTAGAAAAATGGATTTTAGATAATTTTGTAACACCTTGTACAAGCTTTGTTACCTCACTACCAAAAATATCTCTCATTTCGTCTTCAGTACAATCAGTATCTTCTAAAACATCATGTAAAAGTGCAGCTTGTATTGTTTCACTATCTGCATAAATTGAGGTTAAAATAATAGCAACATTTAAGGGGTGAATAATATATTCTTCCCCACTTTTTCTAAATTGCCCCTTATGTTTTACCTCGGCAAAACGATAAGCCTTTTCAATATTTTCTAATTCTTTCTTGTCTGTAATATATGAACGAACTCTGATTAGTAAATCATCAAGCGTTTCCGTCTCTTTTTCTTTTGACATAAAGTCATCACCTACCTAGCAATTAACACCTTTTACTTTCTTTTCTTCATAATCATCTTTATATACTTTTTTCTTCTTTTCTTTACTTTTACTTTCAAATAATATAAATAAAACTGTTGCTATATATATAGATGAGTAAGTACCTGTTATTAATCCAAATAGCATTGCTAAATTAAATGTTAAAATACCACTTGATCCTAAGAATATTAATGCAAGTACTGGAAGTAATGTTGTTACTGATGTATATATTGTTCTAACAAAAGTTTCTCTTATACTTAAGTTACATACTTCTTTTAGTTCATCTTTTGTATATTTCTTATCTTTATTTATATTTTCCCTAATTCTATCGAATGATACTATTGTATCATTTATTGAATAACCAATTATTGCTAAAACTGCTGCAATAAACATTACAGATATTTCTATATGGAATATAGAGAATAATGCGAAAATCATTAATACGTCATGAATAAGAGCAATAACAGCAGAAATTGCATAACTAAACTTAAATCTAATAGACATATAAATAATTATACCTAATATAGCAAATAATACAGAAATAATGGCATTTTTAGTTAATTCTTTTTTTACTACATTAGAAACTACACCTATATTTACTTTTGCATCACTATATTTATTTTCAAAATATTTATTTATTTCATCTATTTTTTTAGCATTAAGTACGTTATCAACATTGATAACAAACTCGCTATCACCTTTTGTATAATCAACTAAATTCAAATCTAAATCTTTCATAGCTTTATTGATATCTGATTTAGTAACTTTCTCATTAGTTTCTACAGTTATATCACTACCAGCTTTATAATCAATACTTAAATTAAAGCCTCTAGTAAACATTAAAACGGCACCTATAATAATTATAGTTCCTGATAAAACTGCGAAAAATTTAGTATGCTTTAAGAAATTAACATTTTTAAATGGAATCTTTTTCACTTCTTCATTTTTACTTACATCTGGAATATCTTTTTTATCTACGTTTATAAATAGTTTTAATTTATCATCAAAGAATTTAGTTTTTACAAATATATTTAATAAAATTCTTGTTATAAATACCATAGTAAACATCGTTACCATAACAGTTATTATAAGTACAGTAGCAAATCCTTTAACACTACTTTCACCAAATTTAAACATTATAATTGCAACTAAAAGAGTTGTTAAGTTAGAGTCTAGGATTGCTCTTAAAGATGTTTTAGTTCCCTCTTTAAAGGCATTTTGCAAGCTTTTTCCTTTATATAGTTCATCTTTTATACGAGCAAAAGTTATTACATTTGCATCTACTGCCATACCTATACCTAGAACTAAGGCAGCAATACCAGGAAGCGTTAAAACTCCACCAATTAACCAGAATACAAAGAATACTAAAAATGTATATAATAGCATAGCTATTGATGAAATTAATCCTGCAAAATGATATACAACTAGTAATAATATTATGATTAGAGCTATACCAATTATTCCTGCTACTAATGTTTTTGTTAATGTGGCATCACCAAATGATGCTCCAACTGTTTTTGATGAAATTTCAGTTACTTTTGAAGGAAGGGAACCACTATTAATTAAATCAACTAAATTTTCAACTTCCTCTTGCTCAAAATTACCTTGAATTATAACATTTGAAGCAAATCCTTCTGATACTGTTGCAGCACTTAAACAATTAGATTCAGAAGTACCACATAATTGTTTTTCATTATTATAACTATTTTTTTCGCTATTGTAGTCTAACCATATTACAATAGTATTATTAGTTTTTTTTGAAATTTTGTTAGTAACTTGATAGAATTTATCTTTATCCTTTACAGTTAATAAAACTGCTGGATTTCCTGATGAATCTTCACTAACTTTAGCACCACCAGCTTTTAATACATCACTGTTCATTAGTAAATTATCATCAGTATCTCTAAATGATAATGTAGCAACAGTAGAAAGCTGATTTCTAGCTTCCTCTGGGTTTGTAACTCCAGCTAGTTTTACTCTTATTTTATCATTTCCTTCTAGAATAATTTCAGGTTCACTTACTCCTAGTGAATCTATTCTTTTACTTAATGTTTTATATGTTGCTGTAAGTTTTTCTTTAGTCATTTTAGAGCCATCAATACTTTCAACTTTATATAAAACCTCAAATCCACCTTGCAAATCAAGTCCAAATTTTAAATCTTTGAAAATTGGAATTAATGCAAAACAGACACCAATAATAATAGCTATCATAACACTAACTGATACTATTACTTTCCTCTTTTGTTCTTTTTTATCTTCATTATTTTTTTTCATGTTACACCTCTTCATTGTTTTTGTTTTTCAAATAGATACTCAATCTTTTATTATCTACATGAATAATATCACTAACTACATCTGATAGCATTAAGTTTTTTGACTTTCTCCATTTAGTTTCAATTAAATATTTCCAAATATCAATTTCTTTGATTTTAGAAAAATTAAGTCTTTTTAATTCTTGTAGTTTAGCATGTAATGCGGGTTTAACTCGCTCATACAATTCTTTTTCTGAATTAAATTCAAAATCCATATAGATCATCACCTTATCTTTTGAACCACTTTAATTATATCTAAAATAAGAAAAAATTAAAAGTAAATTTGAAATATTTAAAAAAAATATACTATTTTGTAATAGTATATTCACTCTTTTTATCCATCTCTTGGAACTTTTCATTTTCCTTTTCTATTCTTTTTAAGGTTATCATTTCATCTAATGTTAGAGGAAAGCCACCTTTGCCACTGACTAATCTATAAAACTCTGGACCTGACTTTGAATAACCGCATACAAGTCTTTTTATTTGCCCTTTATCTAAATCAGTATCTAGGTTATGAAAATAATTTTCTCCATCACTAACTCCAAATTTATCAATAATTTCCATAGTATTAACAGCTTGCTTTAATGTTTCTATTCTGGTTTTTCTTTTACTATTTTCACAATTTACTCCAATATAAGATGTTGCATAATTTACCCAATCATTGTATCTTTCTTCATACATTAGATCTTTTCCTTTTAATATAACGTCGCAACTTCTACTAGCTAATTGTTCTTTCATAATTAACATTCCCCCTCAAATTGCGCATATTGTATCATAAAAGGAACAATTTGTCAATTAATCATCTTTTTTAGCCCTAGGAAAACTGTTGTAGTAAACCTCTTTTAATCTATCGGTAGTAACATGAGTATACACTTGTGTAGCACTTATGCTTTCATGTCCTAGTAGTTTTTGCACACTTAATAAATCACAGCCTTCATTTAATAAATGAGTAGCAAAAGAATGTCTCAACATATGAGGAGATATATTTTTTGTTATAGTAGTTTTTTTAATTAAATCATTCAAGATATATCTAACTCCTCTTTCAGTAAGTTTATCTCCCAAATGATTTAAAAATAAATATTCATTTTCTTTTTTTAATAAGGAAGGTCTACCTTCTTTTATATATTTATTTAATATATCCTCACAATATTCTCCATATTCTACATTTCTTTCTTTACTACCCTTACCAAATATTAGTATTTTTCTATCAGACTTATTAATATCTTTAAGCTTTATATTAACTAATTCGCCAACTCTTACACCAGTTGCATATAACATTTCTAAAATGAGTAAATCCCTTTGTCCTGTATCTTTACTAGTATCAGGAACTTTAAATAATTCTTCTAGTTCATTATATTCAAAGTATCTTGGTAATTTTTTTGATTTTTTTTGTCCATTTAACAGAGCAAAAACATTATTTTCAATAACGTTTTTATTGACTAAATATTTATAAAAGCCTCTTAAAGAACTTAATTTTCTATTTATTGATGAATTATTATCGCCTCTTGCATCCTTTAAATACATTAAATATAATCTAGTATCACTATATTCAATCTTCTCATAATCAATGCATTCTTTTTTACAGTAATTTAAAAATTCTATAATATCTGTCTTATAACTACTTACCGTATATTTAGAGTATGATTTTTGGTATAGCAAATAATCTAGGTAACTATCTAACATTGTATTTTCCATTTCTCATATCGCCTCTTTACTACATCTTCATTTTCTTTTTGAAATAAGACCTATTATTTCAGCATCATTTGGATTAGAATATATATCATCAATACTCATATTTTCCATTACATTTTCTATTCCACCATTACTATATAATTCTAATAATTCCTCATTTTCTATATCTCTAATTCTTTTTTCACGAGAGTAGATATCTTTAGCATCATCAACAGATAAAACGGCAACCTGGCTTCTTCTATCACTTATACCATTTCTATATTATCTATATATAGCTATCTGTTCTAATTGTGATGATAAAGCAATCTGGAAAAACGTATCAGGTGTTTCTTTTACCTTTTTTTCTAGTATATCTTTATAGGCACATTCCCATTCTATCATTTTTCTCAAATTTTGATAGCTTTCAACAAAATAGTTTTTTATTTCTTTATCAACGTACAATAATTCTCTTTCTATCTCTATTGTATCTAAGTTATTTTTATGTTGGAACTCATATTCTTTCATATAATTTTTATATCTTGAAAGGATGGTTATTATACCTTGCTTTTTATCAATATCCGGAGAAAATATATATTTTAATCTAGATTTTTCATCTACTGATAGAGAGCTTACTTTAGTTGGATTTAATAAATAATCTGATGTGACATCGGAAGAGGCAATACTTTTTATATATGAGATAAATTCTCCAAGTTGTTCTGTATAAGTATTTTGCTTACAATCTCTATTATTAATGGCATAACTTTGTAAAAGTCTATCATCAAATATAATCTGCTTTTCATATAAACGGCCGCCATAATAATTGGTTAATAATAATTTTTCTTCTCTATCCTCATTAATATAGTGACGTCCAAATTTTCTTAACTGTTCTATAAATTCATCTTCGTTTTTAAAACCACACGTAAGACTATCTATTTCCTTTATAGAAAATTTATCTTTAACTTTACCCATTATTTTAAATTGTAGAGGAAAACATTCTTTACAGGGTTTATAATATTTGCCCTCTTGTTTTCTTTTAAAAGTTACTATATCATCCATATTATTAAGCCACAATTGATATGCCATCATATCACCTCTATCATCTTAATAAATTTAACATAAAAACGTGAAAAAATCAATTTTCTTCACGTTTATAATCACACTCACTACATTTAATTTTTCCATTTTTTTCTACTAGGTTTTTGCCACAATTTGGGCACTTTTCTGGGATAGGTTTATCCCAAGTTGCAAACTTACATTTTGGATAGTTATTACATCCATAAAATACTTTACCACGTCTTGTAGTTTTTTCTATAATTTTTCCACCACAATCTGGACAATCCATTATCTCTTTTACCTCTTTTTCTTCTTTTTTTATGTATTTACACTCTGGATAGTTAGAACATGCCACAAAGTCTCCATATCTTCCTTTTCTAATAACTAATGGATTACCACAATTTGGACATTTTTCTCCGGTTTCTTCTGGAGCTTTTTTCTCCATATCATCAAAAGCATTTTTGATACGTGGCTCAAATAGTTTATAAAATTCTTCAAGTACCTTATTCCAAATAAGTTTACCATCAGCTATTTTATCTAAATCATCTTCCATGTCTTTGGTATATTCAACATTTATCAAATCAGAGAAAAACTCTTGTAGTTTATCAGTTGTTTCTATTCCGATTTCAGTTGGTTTAAATTTCTTTTCTATTAATTCAACATAACCACGTTGTTTAATTGTATCTATAATAGTTGCATAAGTAGATGGTCTACCTATTCCCAATTCTTCCATTTCCTTAATCAATTTAGCTTCTGTATATCTAGCAGGAGGCTTTGTGAAATGTTGTTCTTTTAAAACCACATCAGTAGTTAAAACTTCATTTTCTAAAATTTCTGGTAATATTTTATCTTCACTAGATTCGTAATCTTTATATAATTTTAAGTATCCATCAAAGATTAAGACTTGACCATTAACCTTAAACTTATAATCATTATTATCAAGAACAATTGTTGTTTGATTTACTAAAGCATCAGCCATTAATGAAGATAAGGTTCTTTTATAAATCAAACTATATAATTTAAACTCATCATTTGACAAATATTTTTTAACCTTTAATGGTTCTCTAAATACACTAGTTGGTCTTATTGCTTCATGGGCATCTTGAACATTATCTTTTTTCTTTGATTTTTTAATGTATCCAACATATTCTTTACCATAATTATCTAAAATAAATTTATAAGCTGGGTTGGTAAATTCATCACTAAGTCTAGTTGAATCTGTTCTCATATAAGTAATTAAACCTACTGTTTCACTACCTAAATCAATACCTTCATATAATTTTTGAGCAATTGACATTGTTTTTCTTGCAGGGAAACCTAATTTAGTTGATGCTTCTTGTTGTAATGTACTTGTTATAAAAGGAAACTTACTTTTTTTATTCTTTTTCTTTTTATTAATACTTTCAACTTTATATTCGTTTGTAATATTATTTAGTACTTTATCACAATCAGCTTCACATTTTAGTTCAATATCATCGTTTTTATACTTAAATAAGCAAGCATCAAAATCATTAAACTTAGAGGTAATTGTCCAATATTCTTCCGGATTAAAAGCAGCTATTTCTCTTTCTCTATCAACGATTAATTTTAATGCAACACTTTGAACACGGCCAGCACTTTTAGCGCCTATTTTGCTTTGCAATAATTTTGATAGTCTAAAACCAATAATACGATCAAGTATTCTTCTAGTTTCTTGGCTTCTAACTAAATTATCATCAATCATAGTTGGATTATTAATTGCATCAATTACCTTATCATGAGTAATTTCGTTAAAAAGAACTCTTTTATAATTATCATCATCTATACCTAAGGCATCTTTTAAATGCCATGCAATTGCTTCTCCTTCACGGTCAGGGTCGCTTGCAAGATACACTATATCACTATTTTTCACATCTTTTTTCAACTCTGTTATAACACTTTTTTTGCCCTTTATAGGTATATAATTTGGCTTAAATCCGTCTTCTATATCAACACCTAAACCGTATTTACCTGTAGTTGCTAAATCCCTAATATGACCTTTTGAAGAAACTACTTTATAATCATTACCTAAATATTTTTCTATTGTTTTACTTTTACTAGGACTTTCGACTATTACTAAATGTTTACTCATTAAAACACATCCTTTATTTAATACTTATACAAGGAAAATAGTTTTATGTCAACTATCTTCTATTTATATTATAATAAATATTATTAATTTTCTTTGCAATTATTTAAATAATTTGCAACAGGAGAATAACTTCTTCGATGAGACTTTAATATACCGTATTTTTCTATTGCTTCAAGGTGCTTTTTTGTAGGATATCCCTTATTATTTTTAAAGTCATACATAGGATATTTTTTATCTAGTTCTATTAACATTCTATCTCTTGTTACTTTAGCAATAACACTGGCAGCTGAAATAGTTATACTTTTTAAATCTCCCTTAATAATTGAAGTAGTTGGTATTTCTATATCTAGTGGCATAGCATCAATCAAAATATGCTCTGGTTTTATTTTGCAATTTTTAATTGCTTCTTTCATAGCTAATTTAGTTGCCTCATATATATTTACCTCATCTATTTTTTTTGCATCTATTATTCCTATTCCAACTGATATTGCTTGATCCATTATTTTATCGTAAAATTCTTCACGCTTTTTCTCACTTAATTTCTTTGAGTCTGTTAGGCCACTTAACTCAAATTCATCCGGTAAAATAACACAAGAAGCTACAACTGGGCCTACTAAAGGGCCTCTTCCAACTTCATCAACACCACCTATTAATTTAATCCCTTTCTCTTTCAATTTTCTCTCATAGCGATAGTTATCTTTTAAACATAACTCTAAATCTAGTTTTTTTATAAGTTTTTGGTCCTTTTTTTTATTTTCTAATTTTTTAAGTTCCAAGCAAGCATCTAAATTCATAAATTTATAACCATTAATAACAACAATATTATCTGTATCATAAAAGTTAGTGCCTATCTCATAACAATCCCTATATTTAATTTCTGTATTGAAATATCCATTTTTAGTTTTCCAATCAATAGTTTTATAATATTCTTCACTACAACTAAGATCTATATCTGATGATATAGAGGTTATCCCTTGAACAGTTAAGCTCGCCCCACTAATTACTATATATTTTTCCATATCCAAATCTAATTCATTTAATTTTTCAAATATTTCTTCTTTATTCATAATCTTCACCACTATACTCTATTGTATCAAAAAATACACAAAAGAAAAGATTATTTCTAATCTAATCTATCTAATGTAACATTTCCTAAATAGCCATTTTTTAAATCTCTTATAATAATATTAGCAACTTTATCATAATCAGCTACCCCTCCTCTTGTTAGAGCGCCTCTTTTTTTACCAATCAAATCAAATGTTTCTATATAATCCTCATCTATCTCAGTAATACCATAACGTTCTTCTAAATTTTTAGGATACAATCTAATCATTTTATCAAGAATAAAACAAGATAAATTCATTGTATCTAAAATTTCTTCTTTAATAGATGAAAGAGCTGCTAAAACATGAGCATTATCCTGATTTTCTATCTTTGGCCATAAAATTCCTGGAGAATCTAATAATTCAATATCCTTATGAATTCTAATCCAAGATAAGCTTTTAGTAAATCCTGGTTTATTTCCTACTCCTGCAGACTTTTTTCCAACCAATCTATTTATTAATGTAGATTTACCAACATTAGGAACTCCAACGATTAATGCTCTAATACTTCTTGGTTTTAATCCCTTTTCTTTTCTTTTAAGATTTTCCTCTTTCATTAATTCCATACTTTTATCTATAATTTTGGATGTTTCCCTACCATTCATTAAATCAACAGGAATTACTGTATAGCCTAAACTTTCATAGTACTTAATAAATTTATTGGTTTCTTCCTTATCACATATATCATATTTAGTCATAATAAGAATTCTTTTTTTATCTCCTATTAACTCATCAATATCCACTATTTTAGAAGATATGGGCATACGTGCATCTATAACTTCATAAACTATATCAATTAAATTCATTTTTTCTTTCATTTCTCTTCTTGCCTTATTCATGTGTCCGGGATACCACGAAATTTTGGCTTTTGATGATGGTTCTTGATTATTTTTTTTCTTTTCTGCTCTCATTTTTCTTTTTTGATACATGTTCATTTTAATCACTTCCATTCTCTATCATTCTTATTTCATTTAAAAAATTATCAAAGTCTGATTTATATAATTTATCTTGTTTAACCTTAAATTTATCATACTCTTTATAAGCTAATTCTTGTGCTACTTTTGCAGATATTTTCCCAGCATTGCGTAATATTTCTTTACCATTAAATTGTAAGAATGCATTTAGCTTTTCTACCCAATCTTTCATAGTCATAGCATTATGATTTTCTGCTTGTAATTCTGCATAATCTAAATACATTGTTACTATTCTATTCAAATCTTTTAATTCCTTTTCATTTAAATAGTTTTTTGCAATGTCCACGTCATATTTATAGATTGGTCCATCAGGAGAATTTTTCCAATTGGTTAGTCCCATATTTTCTTTTTCTGAATCCACCCTGTTATATATTATTTCGGCTGCGGTATTGCCAGTTATTGCATAATGTAATTTATTTTGAACCGTTTTAAAAAGTTCTTTTGTTATTTCTGAATCTTTATCATAATCTACACTACAAGAAGAATATATATCTGTTATTTTTTGGTAAAATCTTCTTTCGCTTGAACGAATATTTCTAATTCTTTCAAGTATTTCCTCAAAATAATCTTCTCCAAATATATAGTTATGATTTTTTAATCTTTCATCATCCATAACTACGCCTTTTATTATATATTCTTTTAATATTTTAGTAGCCCAAATTCTAAAGTTTGTTGCTTTTTTTGAATTTACTCTATATCCAACTGCAATAATCATATCAAGATTATATATCTTTACAGGTTTTTTAGAATTATCAACGTCGGTTTTTCCGACGGTGTTATTTTCATCTAGTTCACCACTATTTAATATATTATTAATATGCTCAGTTATTGTACTTCTTCCTACACCAAACAATTCTGCAATCAAATTTTGAGTAAGCCATATATCGTTATTTATTAACATTACACTAACCTTAACTTCATTGTTCGAATCCCTATATATTAAAAAATCATGATTAGTTATTTGTAAGTTTTTATTGTCCATATGTTATTCTCCTTTCTATTAATTTTTTTATTTAAAATCAATTTTAACATTTTTATATTTATCAATATAAATACATTTTACTTTCTTTTCACCTTATACATTATCTTTTATAAGTCTTTGTTTAGTTTGATTTATTCTAAATAAATTTGCAACTAATTCATCTTCGTTCATATTATCTGGAATATCTTCTCTATAACTTAATTTTTTCTTTTAAAAATATCATCAGCAATTTCTCAATTATATAGTCCTTTATAACCTGCATTATGAAACTTGGCCATATTTTTAATGCCTGTAGATGAAGCAACCTTTTGTAATGTATTGTTACCTTGTTTTGTTAACTTTCTTTGATAAAATCTTTTTTCATCATCTGATAAAGTGCCATACTCTTACTCAGTTATTTCTTGTTTCCTTGTTTGAATTGAAAAATTAAGTTTATCCAAAACTCACTAACATGATTTATATTTTCAAAAATACTACATATTTATTTACAGTTTGTCTCATTTTTTACCTCTACTCCACTAAATTATTTTAATGCTTTGTATATGTATTTGCAATGTCAATTTTATCTATATATTTTTTATTATAGTAATTTATCGAATTAATTAACAGATCTTTTCTTATACTTTTAATTTGATTTTTATTTCTTAATAGATCTATAAAATTATTTTTACCAAGATTATCTATTAAATAACTAACCATTAAATATGCATAATCGTAACTATCATAGCTATGCATACCAAATTCATTCTCGATTTCACTTTGACTGGGAATTGGATTATTATTTATATAGTTATCTAACAGCCATTTAACGCCTTTAGAATATGTACCATCTAAATACTTTGCAATGCCCTCATTTAGCCATTCTGGTGTTGTTCCAAACAATGTAAATTGAATTCCATGTATTAATTCATGAAATATTACATTTTTATATTCGCCTTTTGACCATTCATTATTACTTGACTTATCTTTCGGTTCAAAGAAATTAAGCGAATTATCTTCATCTTTATGGCAAGCACACATATAATCTGGAGAATCATTAAATCCCCTTTTTTTTAATCCATTAACCAATTCCTCAATACTATCATACACATATATATTAAAAGGAAGTTCTACTTCTTTACTATTAAAAAAAGAAAATATTTCACCTTTTCTATTATTAATAATATTATTTATTACTTGACCATAATTTGAATTATTATTTTGTATTATATATTTCATAAATTTACCTCGTTTCAGTCGATTTTAACTAAATTGTTCTCAACCACGAAATTTAGTTATTGATGATATTTTTAATTATCTTTCTTCTTTTCCGGTTTAATTTTTCTTATTTGATGTATATCTATTTAGATCGTTTTCTCTTTAATTTATAAATAAAATAAATTGTGTTTATTATATCACACTCTATACCTTTTAGATAGTCTGAAACCTAATCAGACCAATTATTTAAAATTTAGGAATTTTATTGTGATTCATTAATTAGATTGGAATTTGTAGTTCAATTTTTATATCCTATTTTATCTTTTTTTGTTATTTGTCGAATTACTTTACAAGGATTACCTACTGCAATTACATTTGATGGAATATCTTTAGTTACAATGCTCCCAACACCTATAATTGTATTATCACCGATTTAAATAATTCACTCATAATAGTTTGACGTTTTTCTACCTCTTCGTCGTCAGTCTTATTATAATTACGAAATAATCTTTTAGCTACAACTCTCCTTTGAAATAAATCTTTATCAAAATCATTGTAAATTAACCCTTTTTGCAGTTTTTCCCATTCGTTCATATATAAAATTCCTCTTTCAAATTAATATTTGTCTAACCTATACTTTTTCCTAAATTATAAGCGTCTTGATATACTTTTGTTTTTTCTATTTCTACACTTGCCATGTTATCACCTATAATAACGTTCTTTTCTTTGGCATTTGGTAAACATTTAATAAATCCTCTAAAAGAATTTATGGCAATGTCTAAATCATCTTTATATGGCTCCTTATAAGGAGCAGCACAGGACAATATAAAATAAAATTCCTTATTAATTAATAGATCAAACTTTGCATAACTTCTATCAATTAAAGTTTTCATTTGGCCTGTAATTGAATAGAAGTATATTGGACTTGCTAAAACAATAATATCTGCTTTAATCATCTTATCTAATATCTTTTCTACATCATCTTTGTACACACAAGTACCACCATTTTTCTTACAAGTATTACATCCTAAACAATAATTGATTTTTTACCTTTTAACTCTAATAAACTAACATTATTTAAGGACTCTATTGCTCCTTTTTCGAATTGCTCACATAACTTTTTTGTATTTCTTGTTCCACTCATTGATGAAGATATAATTAATATATTTTTACTCACTAAAATCACTCCTTTAAATAGTCTAAAATAAAGTTATTAAAGAATATTATTATAATTTTTTTTCATATATAAATGCTTGTTCTGTTGTAATATTATCTAATTTACCGTATTCTTTATTTTTAACAATTGTTTCATATACTTTTTTACATCCTAATTTTTCATAAAATTGCCAATTGCAGGATTCATCAGTCAATATTTGAATATTTTTCATACCATCTTTTTTAGCTAAGTCAAATACTTGTAATAACAATTCTTTTCCAATACCTTTACCTCTATATGTTTTATCTAAAATCAATATTGATACTTCACCATCAAAATAATTTTCCATATTACTTGGTAAATAATTATAATTACATTCATAATCTGTTAAAGCTTCTAAATCTTTTATTTTTTTACTTTTATATAACTGTTTCTTTATAAAACTATAAAGTTTCTTTTTTAATATATGTTTTTTTGAACTTGATTTTGAGTAACCAGCAAAACCAATTAATTCATCATTTTTTCTATAATAGACAAATTGTTCAGTTTCTTCTAAGATTTCCATTAAATAAATCCATGCACATATATTTCCACTTGCTCCACATTCCTTTTTGCCTAAATCCCATTCTGATTCTAAAAGTTTAACTGCATATTTCATATCTCTATATCTCATTTATAACTACTCCATTCAGAAATATTTCTAGTTTTGCTTTTATTTTACTTAGTTTTTATATTTAAAGTATCAACATCAAATATATTTAATATTACATCAAATATTTTAGAATCATTTGTCATATTTAAGTATCTCATCTTCATAATATTATCTGTTATTTCAAACTTATCATCAGTACATAATATTTCATAATTAATACCATTATCCTCATAAAATCTATTAGTATCATAAAAGCCATTTCTTAAATAAAATTTTTTACGTCTAATATTTACACTATTAACTGGTTCATCTATTGATAAAAATAATAATTTATATCTTTCCTTTAAATCCCTTAATATTTTAGAACCGTAATTTTTATTTCGTAAACTTGACTCAACTGCTAAATACATAAGGTAATATAGGCTATCACAATTAACAATATAACACATTCCGACAAATTTATCCTCATCTATAATTGCATATAAAAAAGAATAATTTTTCTTAGAGCATTCCTGTAATATCCAAAAAGGAAATCTTTCATTATCTGGAAAAGACTTTAAATATAATTTTTCTATTTGCTCTATATATTTTCCACTATTTATATATTTTAACTTCATAATTTTCTATTACACTTTCATCCGACTGCTTTTAATTCATTTTCTATTATCCATTTTATATCTTCTATTGATTTATCAATATTAAATATCCCATTACCAACCGGATAATAGACCGGATAAACTTTATATAAATTTTTATTAATTTCTCTTTCATGGCATTTTTTTCTATTTTCAGATACTGCAATTTTTTTATTTAAAATAATAGAACTAACTTGATTTCCAAAAGTTATAATTACTTTAGGTTTAATTATATCTATTTCCTTAAATAACAAATCAAGATACTTTGTTAATACCTCATCTGGTAATGGTCTTGCATCAATTTGAGTACATTTTCCTAGGTTAGTAATAAATAGTTTTCTATCAGTTATTTCTTCATACACATAATCACAAAATTCATAATCCCAGTCTTTTGGTCTTCTTTCTTTTATTTTATTAAATGTATCATCGCTTAACAAATTAACTTCATGAAATAACCTCCAAATATTTTTAGTGCCTAACCAGGGTGACTTTCTCCCGGTCCAAGCTTTATCACTTGCAATATTTCTACCAGTTGGATTCATAAAGACAAAACAGATATCAGGATTATTTTCACATCCACCATTATAGATAGAATCTAAATCTTTAGCTCCATATTTAAGTTGTAATTTATCATAATCTTTTTTCAAGTCAGCAATCTTCAAAATATTCACCTACTTATATTAATATATTTTTATTACATTGTAACATATATTTCTAGCTTTTTAACAAAAAAACGGGGATCATTTTAGAACCTCGTTATGCTTTTTTTTGCTTATACAAACTTTATTTAACTGCTTTTACCTTTTTAGATGTAAAGTCATTCCAATCGTACATAGCTATTGGTAAACCATATTCCTTAACACAGTTTAATACCTCGTTACCATATTTATCTTTTATTTTTTTCTGAGCAGTATCGGTATATGCAACAGCTATTGGAAATGTATATGCCCTAATATTTATATTGTTTTTATTAATACATTCACCAACGTTAATAGAATTTTCAGGAATTTCAGAAGACACATTACCATCAGGATATAATACTAGCTCACTACCATTATCAACTACGGAATATTCATCATCCATTTGATATAATTCTCCATCAGTATACTTTATTGAAAACATTCCATTATTAAATGTTGATAAATATTTAATATCATTTATATCTAATTTCGTTTCTGTTAGTGTTTGATTATACTTTTCTAAAATCTCTAATGTTTCTTTTGTTGTTGCAACTGCTAAATCGTTATCATTTTCTTTTTGTTCATTAATAATACTAACATCTTCTGTTTTTTTAGCACAACCACTAATTGATATACCAGTTAAAGATAGACCTGCTAAAAATAGTCCTTTTTTTACTGCATTAATATTTAATTTCATAACAAATCCCCTCCAAAATTTAAAGTACGGGTATTATACCATAAAATCTTAAATAAATCAATCGTTTCAAAATGTAGAATAGCACTATTTAAAATTATATATCTATTTTTGTAATAATTGATAATACTTATTGTTTTTCGACAATTCTTTATGATTTCCTCTTCCAACCAATTTTCCATTAGATATAACTATTACTTCATCAGCCAATTTCATTAAAGTTGGTTTATGAGTAATCATTAAAATTGTATGATCTTGTTTTAAATCTTTCAAAATATTCATAACATGTTTTGATGTATTTATATCGAGTGAAGATGTAACTTCATCAAAAAGTAAGACCTCTGATTTAGAAAGTAAGGTTCTAGCAAGAGCAATCAATTGTTTCTGACCATTTGAAATATTTTCTGCATCAGCTATAAGTTTTGTATTATACCCATCTTTCAAACTCATAATAAATTCATGAATTCCAACCCTCTTACAGGCTTCTATTTGATGATTATGGTTTGAGTCAACCAAATTAAAGTTTTCTCTAATACTCATATCAAATATAAATGGCTTTTGAGTTACTATTGAAACGTTGCTAGAATATATTTCTTTAGTATAATTATAAATATTTTCATCATCTAAGAGTATTACTCCTTTATCAGGTTTATATAATCTTAATAGTAATCTAAAAATTGTTGACTTTCCACTACCACTTTTTCCAACTATCGCAGTAAATGATTTTGGTTTTATTTCAAAGCTAACATTTTTTAATATTTCTTGCTTTTCGTATGTGAAAGATATATTCTTAAACTCTATCTTTCCTTTTATAAAATCATTATTATTATCTCCAAAATCAAGCATGTTTTTTGTTTTATAGTTTAATATCTTATATATTCTTTCCAATCTAGTTGAATTAAAGGAAACATTATCCAATTTAATGTATAATTTTTCAAATTCAGTCTCAATATTTTCATAATACCCAATTACTAATACTAATATTGCAACATTATATTTATTATTTAAAATTAGAAAAATTAAGATTAAGTAAACAATTATTTTCCCAAATCCTAAAATAGTCGGAACAAAAACATAAACATTATCATTATACTTTCTCTCTTTAAAATAATCTTTTCTCCATAACTTCTTATAATTATCTAAATAAGTATTTAAGTTTTCGCTCATATTAAATGCCTTTATTTCTTTTTTACCATCTAGCACTTGTTCCATTAAAGATGCAATACTATCCTGATGTTTTCTTTGCCTAAATAAATAATAATCCCTTTTCTTCATATTTTTTCCAAGAGCAAACATAGAAACAAAATTTAAAATTATAGCTACTATTCCTATATAGACATTAACACTAAATAATATTATTAAGGCAATAATTATATTTAGTGACCCTCCTATTGAATCAAATATTTGATCTGGAATTTGCATTACATTTCCAACATCATTAAATGAGGTATTTAATATATAAGAAGTAGAAAGAGATTTTGTAAAGTTTTCATCATAAGATGTAACCTTATTAAGAATTAGCTTTTGTAATTTATTATGAGTAAATATAGAGTTATTTTTATATGCAACATAATTATAATGATGACATAAAACGTATATAAGACTAACTACTAAAAATATAACCACACATATAAGAGTTGATTTATAGTCTTTAATTGTTGCAAATTCTACTACTTTAGATGAAGCAAAAGGAATTAATAGTAAAGAACAACTTCTGAGTAAATTTGAAAAGAATAAATGAAATAATAATTTTTTATCACTGGCTTTTAGGCTGAAATATTTTTTTCCAATTAACCAACATCTCTTAATCATTATCAAACACCCCTATTCTACTTGGTGATTTTCTTGATTGTAACATTCTATAAATTTCACTTTTTTCCATTAGACTTTTATGGGTACCAACAGCGGATATACTACCATTATTAAGAACTACAATTCTATCTGCCTTCTTCATCAAATCGGGCTTTTTAGTAACCATTATAATTGTATGATCCTTTTTTAATTCTTTAATTAGCCTAGGTACTAATTTTGCAGTATCAGGGTCAAGAGATGTTGTTATATCATCTAATAAAATCACTTCTGATTTTGATAAAATAGTTCTAGCAATTGAAATCATCTGCTTTTGTCCACCGGAAATATTACTGCCATTTTCTCTTAGAATAGTATTATAACCATCCGGTAATGTTTCTATAAAATCATGAATTCCAGCTTTTTTACAAGCTTCTATTTGATTTTTAATGTTCTTATCAACAAAATCTAAATTTTTTCTAATACTCATATTAAATATAAATGGTTTTTGATTTACAATAGAAACAATATTTTGGTAAGCATCATTTGAAAATTCTAGGATATTTGTATTGTCTAAAAGAATTTTACCATTAGTTGTAGTTGGTTCAAAAAGTCTTAAAAGCAAATTTAAAATCATAGTCTTTCCACTTCCGGCTTCTCCAACTATTGCTAAAATCTCATTGTGATCAATTTTTAAATTAATATTATGTAGAATTTCTTTATTTTTTATTTTCAAAGATACATTTTTAAATTCAATCATTCCATATATATCATTAGTATCTAAATTACCTATTTTAACATCACAAGAGTTGTAATTAAGTATGTCATTAACTCTGTTAACAGCAGTATTTACTTCTCTTATTGTTGAAGTAGAATCAATAAAATCATTAATATAAGTAATTAAGTATTCATGATATGAAACCATTAGGACTAAAATACTTACATCTGCTTTTTTATTCATCATTAAATATATAAGTAAAATATAAAGTAAGTATCTAAATAAGTACGTAATTACTTTCACATCATTATCTCTAGCTGTAATATAATCTCTTTTTGTAGCATAATACTTGGTAAATCTATTTTGAATAACATTTAATTTAGATAATAATTTTGGTAACATATTAAATGTCTTTATCTCTTGAAGTCCAGACATGATTTGAGCTAATAAACCACTATACTTGTCATCTTCAATTTGAACTTTATTATGATAATAATTAATTTTTCTATCTATTTTATTTCTAATTATAATATAAGTAGCAGAAAACAAAACTAGTATCAAAGACAAATATATGTTATAAAATGCAACTATAATCAAGACTGCTATTACCTGAACAATTCCAGTTAACAATTCTGAAATTTCATCATTCATATCACCAATATTAACTATGTCTGAATTAATAGAATTAATAATTCTTCCCTTACTAAAATATCTAGTGAAATTATTATCTACACTGATTAATTTATTTAAAACTTTTTTTGTCATTTTATCATAGCAATAGTTCATATTGAATCCATATATTTTATAATTTATATATAATGACAAGTTATATAATATATACACAATAAGGAATATTCCTAAATAACGATAAGTCATTCCTGAATCATTCAATGTTAAATATTTTATAATTAATGAAGCAACTAACGGTAACAAAATTGAAAATCCCTTATAAAAAAAGGCCGATGTTATATTAATTAATATATACTTAGTTTTTAATTCTGCCAATCTAAGATAATCCTTAATAAAATTATAATATTCTTTTAACATAGTACCACCATACTATATATTCTAACAAAAGATAATTTCAAAGTCTAGTTTAAACTATTCTAAGTAAAAAGAAGACCATTATTGTTACTATCTATATTTTTAGTACTTAGAATATAGTACAAAAAAAGATGGACTTTATAAAAATCCATCTTGATACTTAAACTATTTTACTTAACTATCTTTTTATTCCAACTTTTACTTTGACATTTTGGACATTTTAGATATCTACCTCTACCAAAGTGCATAGCCCAAAATACATCATTATACTTTGGAATATATTTATAGTGGCATTTCATACATTCATAATATCCTGCTACCGTCTCAATCCTTAACAAAAATGAAACTGTCAATATAAAAATTATAAAGGATACTATGCATATCACTGTTACATATACTTCGTTTTTTATAAAAAGATCTGCTAATATTACTACTCCTATAAATATAATTGAACTTAATATACCTATTATTATTTCTGATTGTAATAATATTTTATTTTTTGTATCATCTAATTTTTTAAATTCTAACAAATTATTTTCTGCTTTTTTATTATAATCATCTGTATTTATTGTTTCACCACTCAATAGTTCATTTACACTAATATCGAGTCTTTTGCATAGTTCAAGTACTATAGAATAGTCAGGCATACCTTTTCCTGTTTCCCACTTAGATACTGCTCTATCTGTTATGTTTAATTTCTCTGCAAGATCAGCCTGCGTCATATTTTTATTTTTTCTACATTCAGCGATAAATTTACCAATCTTTCCCTGATCCATAATTTTTCCTCCTTTAACTAAATTGTAAGGTTATTATATGAAAAATTAAACATACTAATAGTTGAGTTGAAAATAATCTATTTCATTCTATATTTTTTTTACTTATTATTTCAATTATTACTCTATTTATCTATTTTATATTCCCATGATACATAATCATATTCATATTGTTCGTTACGACCATATCCCATAAATTTAAAGCCATGACTTTTATATATATCATTTAATTTTTTATTTTTCTTAATACAATCTAATCTCAAATATTCTTTGCCATTTTTTATAGCCATCTTTTCGCATTCTTTAAAAATAAAACCTCCTATATTTTTATAACCTACTTTCGTAACCAGTTTACAAATATAATAAGCAGGTGTAGTATCAGTCCATCCTTTTCTATTAGTAGATAACTCAAATCCTGCAATTATTTTATTATTATTTTTTACAACATAATACTCTTTATTAGTTATTTTCTCTATAAACACAGACTTTGGATTATTATCAAGATAATTTGTCCATTGCTTTATACTATTATCCTTAAACCATTTTATTCTTTCTGAATATAGTTCTAAAACAGAATCTATATCACCTATACTTGCTAATTCTAATTTGTACTCCATACTTTCTCCTTACTAGTTTCAAATACTTTATCTATTAAATTATACCAAATATTTAATCTTGTAACTATATTTTTTAAATAAAAACGAGCACTTAATATACTCGTTAAAAATTTTATAAATTTTTGCAAAGAAATTCTACAACATCACTTTCATCTTCTTTTAATTCTAATTTATCTTCACTTGTTAAGTCAGTGAAGTATTTATTTAATTTTTTATTTACCGATATGGTATTTAATGGATATCCTGGATTAATCTTATTAGATGGGCGATCAACTATATAAAAATCTTCTTTGTTCCACGTATATGTAGATTCAATACCATTATTTATTACTGCAATGCCATAAACCCATCTGCAGGTTAATTTTCCCTCTTTTCCGTATTCATGGGCCAAATTTGAATAATACTCAATCATTTCATCATCACTTAATCTTTTTCCATTTACTCTTCTTACATAGATACCTGGTTGTTTTTCTTCTGGTACCTCATCAATATATAAATTATCATCCATTGCAAATACTGGAATATTTTCTATTTTTGAATATGCCCTTGCTTTTATTAGAGCATTTTCTATTGCATCTTTTCCATTTTCTTCTACTGAAATTTTTTCTGCTAAATCGTTAATAGTAATTATTTCTATGTTATTTTTTAAAAGTTTATCCTTAAATCTCTTTGCTTTACTTGCGTTTTCAGTAGCAAACAATACTTTTTTCATAATCTACCTCCTTACCAAACATCAATATCATTATAGCATATTTTATATAATTAGGCTTTAGGTCCCTTCCAATTTTTAAAATCGTCTTTTATTTTTTCTAACTGTTCCTTTTTTATTATTATTTTATCATCAAGTTCTTCTTTTTCTTCTAATGATATTGGATTACAACCATCCTCTACTAAACTATCAAGATCATCAATTGAAAACATACTGCCACAGTTTTGACATTGAATCTTATTACCTACTTGAACAAAATAAGCATAAGGAGCGCCTTTACAACTTTGGCAAGTATTAACTACTACTTTCACCTCGTTTTTACTATTTCTAACTGCTAATAGCCCTACTGTAGTTTTTGAGGCTTTATAATCAATGTACATAACTTTATTTGTTATATCATTTTTATTAATTTCAATATCACCATTTTTATCTAGGTTTGCCTCTACTACTTTACCTGTTATCTTCTTTAAATTAGCTGGGCGTTTTTCTTCACTTTTGTTATTTGTACAACCAGTTAGAAAAAGAGATGATATAAATATAATAAATATTACTATACTAAATTTTTTCATATTATAAATCCTCTACTTTTAATACTTTATAGTCTAGTTCTTGAATTTTATCTATTATAACTTTTTCTGATATTTCTTTAGTAGAATATAATATAGCACATTTCTTTTTTAAATCTACTTTTACTTTTAAAATATCACTATTTTCTAATAATTTTTCTTTTACTTTAGAAGCACAATGATTACACATCATTCCATCTATAAGTACTTGTTTTTTATATTTTTTCATGTTTTTTATCACTCCATTTCTTTAATTTTAATGTATTTAATACTACAGTCAAACTAGATAATGTCATAGCTAATCCTGCAATCATTGGATTCATTTCAATACCAATAGGTTTTAAGATGCCTATTGCAATAGGTATCATACAAATATTATAGAAGAAAGCCCAAAATAGATTTTGTTTTATATTAGTTACTGTCTTTTTACTTATTTCTAATAAATTACAAATACTATTTAAATTATCATTTATTAAAATTACATCAGCTGAATCTCCTGCAATATCTGCCCCAGAGTTTAAACTTACACCAACATCTGCTACTGCTAGGCTTATAGCATCATTGATACCATCACCAACCATCATTACCTTTTTATTATTTTTTAATTTCTTTATAACATTTGCTTTTTCTTTAGGTAATACATTGGAAATAGTCTCTATTATTCCAAGTTTTTTAGCAATTATATTTGCTGTTAGAGAGTTATCACCAGTCAACATTATAACCTCTTTTTTCATATTAATTAGTTTTTTTATAGTATCTTTAGCATTATCTCTTATTATATCTTTAACACCTATTAAAGCTAAAATGTGTGTATCTTCTATCAAATAAATAATACTACAGCCATCACTTGATAATTTTTTCTCATCAGCAATATACTGATTTTTTATTTTTAATTTGTTAATTAATTTATTGTTTCCTATATAGTATTTTTTACCACTTATATCTCCAACTACCCCTATTCCCTCAACTGTTTTTACTTTTTCTGCATTCAAGTCTTTTCCTTCTTTAAATGCTGTCGCAATAGGATGAGTTGTTTTTGCTTCTAATGAATGGATAATATCTAATATTTCTTTTTTTGATAAGTTGCTATAATTATTAATTTTTGAAACTTTTAAAGTTCCATATGTCAAAGTACCTGTCTTATCAAAAACCACTGTATTAATATTGTTAGCATTCTCTAAGATTTCACTTTTTTTAACTAATATACCATTTTTAGCACATATCCCTTCTGAGACTACTACTGCGAGCGGTGTAGCTAGACCTAGAGAACATGGACAAGCTACTAGTAATACTGTTGTAAATGAAATTAAAGCACTATTTAGTCCATATCCTAGTATTAAATAACAAATAAATGTTAAAACTGAAATACCAATTATACATGGAACAAAAACCAAACTTACTTTATCAGCAATTTTAGCTATAGGCAGTTTTGTTCCTGTGGCTTCTATAACTAGTCTTACAATTTCTGATATAGTAGAATCTTTTCCTATTTTTTGAGCCTTATAAAGAATTTCTCCATCAATATTAATTGAACCTGCAACTACACTATCTCCAACCGTTTTTTTTACAGGAGTAGACTCACCACTAATAAACGATTCATTTACATATGACTTTCCTTTTACAATGACACCATCTACTGCTATTTTAACACCAGGTTTAGCTACTAAAATATCTCCTTTTTTAACCTCGTCCAAGGTTACTGTTTTATTACCATTAGTAGTTTTTAAAATAGCTTTATCAGGAGTTATAGTAACTAAACCTTTTATAGCATCCTTTGTTTTTTCTTTACTAATATTATCTATATATCTACCTAGTTTAATTAAATATATGATTATACAACAACTTTCAAAGTAAAGATTTTCTACTAAACTAGTTTTACCATGTATTATCATAACAGTATTATAACTACTATAAAGAAAACTTGTTAATACTCCTAGCATTACCAAAGTATCCATATTAGGATTTTTATAAATAATATTTTTTATTCCAAATTTAATTATATCTCGTCCATAAATTAAGAAATAAAGTGCAAATAAAAATAAAGTTACCGAATAATTAATTGGATATTTTTTCATATGTAAAAATGGGATAACTGGTAAATTAATCATATGTGACATTGAAATATATAAAACCAAAAAGGCAATAAAACCATTTAATATTAATCCTATTTTTTTAGTATTATTATCCTTTTTAATTACGGTATCATATTCACCTAATGATTTAAAACCAGCGGAAGATACATATTTATTTAAATCATCTATTGTTAGATTATCACTACATTTAATACTAGCACTACCCATTATTAAATTTACTGTAGCAGACTCTATACCATCTTGCTTGTTTAGAAATTTTTCTAAGCCAGTCTGACAAGCACTACATGTCATTTTCTCTACTTTTAATACTACTTTTTTCATTTCATCACCTCAAAAGCTTTTTTATCATCAACCACTTTTATATTGTTTTTTATCATATTCATCCAACAGTTCATAGTAAATACTCCCCTCTTTTTAGGAGTAAACTCTATTACATTTTTTCCTACTTTTAATTTCTTATTTATATTAAATTCCTTAATTACTATTTCATTATTACAACCAGTTAAGTGTATTTTATCTACATTAATAATTAATTTAACCTTCGTTCCTTAAAGTGGTTTTTTATATTTATTTTGTTATCAGCATTAAATGTTCCTAATAAATTTATAGCACCACACATACTAATACAATGAATACTTGTAAATAGACCAGTTATAAATAACATTCCATAAGTAATACTATTATCAATAACAGGTATAGCACTAAAATTAAAATAATGATTGATAATAGCTACAAATGCTATTATTAATATTAATATAGCTATAAATTCTTTTATACTCATATTAGATAATAATTCTTCCTTATTATTACTAATATAGTTATCCTTAGTAAAATAGCCTAAACTATTAATAGTATTAATTATTCTTTGTTTATCTAATCTCTTTTTATAATTAATTGTTGCAATTTAGTTAAGTCTCCTTATTAATTCAACAACCTCATCTATTGCATTAGGATCATCATTTTTTATATCTCTTACTATACACGTTTCAAGATGATTTTTTAATATTTCAACGCTTACACTCTTAATAGATTTATTTATTGCTAAAAGCTGAATAAGAACATCATTACAATATTTATCTTCTTCAATCATACTTTCTACGCCTCTAATTTGTCCTTCTATTGTTTTTAGGCGCTTATTTAATTTCTTTTTTACATCAATACTTCTATGAGTACTCTTTTCATAATTACTACATTTTCTACTTTTACATGTATTTTTCATATATTATCACCATTTGCATTATACACCCCTAGAGGTCTTGTGTAAAGGCAAAAAAATAGATTACTTAAAATAAGTAATCTTTAATTATTTTTTATTTTCTATTCTATTAAAAGGTAATATAGTTAGTGATGTTTTTCCAACTATTCTATTTCTAGGAATAAATCCTATTATTCTACTATCCATTGAATTTGTTCTATTATCACCTAAAACAAAGTAAGTATTTTTAGGTACAGTTTTATTTTTTAATTCATCAAGTGTAAAATCATTAGTTCTCTTATGTCCAAATTTTTCTTCTACATATTTACCATTTACATATAATTTATTATTTTTATATTCTATCTTATCTCCTGGAAGTCCTATAACTCTTTTAATTAAATACTCTTTTTCCTCTTTTATAACTACAATATCAAATCTTTTAATATCATTAAATCTATAGTTAATTTTATTTAATATCATAAAATCCTTATTTTCTAAAGTTGGATACATAGAGGTTCCATTTACTCTTACTAATGCAACAACGTAAGTTCTAATAAGTACTGCTATTATAATAATACTTAAATAAACAATTATATCCTTTATAGTTGTATTATCTTTTCCATCTTTCTTTAATTTTTCATTTTCTTTCTTCATATTTTATCAATCTCCATACTAATATAGTATAACCTTAACTTAACTTTATTTCAAGAAAAAAGGAAGCTATTAAGCAGCTTTCTCTTCGTCTTTTTTAGAAACTTTTTGTCCTCTTTCTTTGATTTTGTATTGTCCTACATAATCTTTTAAGAATGTTAACTTAGCACGTCTAACTTTACCCTTACGTACAACTGTAAGTTTATCAATCTTTGGTGAGTTAACTGGGAAAGTTCTTTCTACACCAATACCTGAAGATATTTTACGTACTGTGAATGTTTCTGAAACTCCACCATTACGTTTTGCTACTACGATACCTTCAAATGCTTGAATACGTTCTCTTTTTCCTTCAATGATCTTGTAGTCAACACGAACTGTATCACCTACACGAAATTCTGGAATGTCATTTCTTAATTGTTTTTCAGTAATTTTATCTACTATATTACTCATAGACTATATCTCCTCTCTTTTTTTACCAAATGATCATAAATTAAATTCATCGGATCATTTTCCTGACGTTTAAGATTATATCATAATTATATAAATATTGCAAATAATTATTTTTTACACTTTTGATTTGGTTTTGCCTCTTTAAATGTTATGTAATTATCTAGTTGTTTAAAGCCTCTATCTTCAAGTAATTTAATTACATTATTCATCTCTTCATACGATCTACATTCGATTTCTCTACTCTTTTGATATGAAATAGTACTATTATTATCTTCCAATATATAATACGTATTTACATCATATCTAAAAACTTTATAATCGAATAAATCTACACCTTTAACACTATCCTTAGCTGTTTTTGTTTTTAGACCTATATTTTCTCTATATGCAAAATCTATAATACGTTTACTCATAATACGTCCTCCTGACGCGCATATTGTAACACATTAATTTAAAAAAATCACTATTTTTTAGTGATTTTTCTATTTTTTTCCAGTCCATACCCAATTTTTTATATATGGCATATCTTCACCGAATTCAGCTATATGCTTATTGTGCTTTTTTAACATATCATTACACCAATCAACTAATACTTGGCCATTCTTTCTATATTTTGGCATTTTATTAATAGCATCAATTACTAAATGAAAACGGTCTATTTCACTTTGAACTCTAATATCAAATGGGGTTGTAATAGTTCCTTCTTCTTGATATCCGTGAATACTTATATTTCTATTTTCTCTGTTATATATTAATTCTTTAATCAATGATGGATAACCATGAAAATTGAAAATAATTGGTTTATCTTTGGTAAATAATCTATCATACTCTTCATCAGATAGACCATGAGGATGATCATTATCCAACTTCATTAAATCAACTACATTTATAAATCTTATTTTAATATTTTTAATAGAGGTTCTTAAAATATCTACTGCCGCTAAAGCTTCTAATGTAGGAGTCTCTCCAGCACAAGCAATTATAATATCCGGATTGGCAGTTTCATCACTAGCAAAATTCCAAATACCAAGACCTTTTTTACAGTGTATCTTAGCCTCTTTCTTATTAAGCCATTGTGCTCTTTCATGCTTACTAGCAACAACAACATTTATCCTATTTTTTGTTTTTATTATATGATCAAATGTGCATAGTAATGTATTAGTATCAGGTGGTAAATATATTCTAACTATATCTTTCTTTTTAGTTGCTACATGATTTAAGAATCCTGGATCTTGATGAGTATAACCATTATGATCTTGTTGGAATACATGTGATACTAATAGATAATTAAGAGAGGCAATATCTTCTCTCCATTTTATTTCACTACACATTTTTAACCATTTTGAATGTTGCGATGTCATTGAATCAATTATTCTTGTAAAAGCTTCATAACTATGCATAAAACCATGTCTTCCAGTTAATAAATAACCCTCTAGCATTCCTTCGCATACATGTTCTGACAAAAATGAATCCATTATTCTACCTGTTGGAGATAGATATTCATCACCTTTTAAAATTTTTCCATCCCAAGTTCTGTTTTCCACCTCAAAAGCATGATTAAATCTATTTGAAAGTGCTTCATCTGGACCAAATATTCTAAAGTTTTTATTTTTAGCATTTAATTTAAATAAATCTCTTATATAATTTCCTAATTCTAAAGTATCTTGAGCAATAACTGTCCCAGGAGTCTCTATATTTAGTGCATATTTTTCCCAGTCTGGTGTAATTAATTCCTTTAAGAGTAATCCTCCATTTGCAAAAGGAGATGATCCCATACATTTTGATGGAGCTGGAGCTAAATCTTTTAGTCTTTTAATTAGTTTACCATCATCATCAAATAACTCCTCCGGTTTATAACTTCTTAACCATTTTTCTAAAATCGCTAAATTATCTATGTGAGTATTATCTATTGCTACTGGAACTTGATGAGCCCTAAAACTATTTTCAACTCTTTTATTCTCAACCATTTTTGGTCCGGTCCATCCTTTAGGAGTTGACAAAACTATAACAGGATACTTTATGTTATCTCCTCTTCTGATTTTTGCAAAGTCTCTAATTGCATCATCAAGTGCTTTAGCCATAACCTCATGTAATTTTAATGGATCATCACCAGAAACATGATATGCTTTATAACCACATCCACTAAAGAAATTATTAATTTCAGTTGTAGTCATTCTTCCAAATATCGTTGGAGAGGCAATTTTATACCCATTTCTATGAAGAATAGGTAATACAAAACCATCACGTTTTGGATTTATAAATTTATTTATATGCCAACTAGTAGCTAAAGGAGCAGTTTCAGCTTCACCATCTCCTATAACGCAAGCTGCTATTAAATCTGGATTATCAAGTACGGCACCATAAGCATGTGAAAGACTATAACCTAGTTCTCCACCTTCATTGATTGAGCCAGGAACCTTAGGTTCAACATGAGATGAAACCCCTTTTGGAAAACTGAATTGTTTATTTAACTTTTTAAGTCCATCCTCATTTTCTTTAATATTTGGATAAAATTTTGTATAAGTACCATCTAAGTAATTGTTAGCAATAAGAGCTTGACCACCATGACCTGGGCCTGATATATATATCATTTTTAGATTATATTTTTTTATTATTCTATTTAAATGAACATAAATAAAGTTTTGACCTGGTGCTGTCCCCCAATGCCCTACTATTCTTGGTTTTATATCATTAATGCTTAATTTTCTCTTTAAAAGTGGATTATCAAGCAAATAAAGTTGGGTTGCTGATAAATAGTTAGCAGCTCTAAAATATCCATCTATATTAGCAATTTCCTCTTTTGTTAATTTTTTCATATCATCCCTCTATTCTTCTATAATTATAACAAGAAAAAAACAACTCGTCTATAACGAATTGCTAATATTTTATAGATCTATATCTACACTTTCTAACTTATAATTAGTACCAACCTTTGAAAAGGTGTAAGTAACTACTGGTAATTCTTGTTTTATATCTTGATATTCACTTTTTTTATTAGCTATAGGTTTATCACCATTAAGGCATGCCTCATAACTATCAAAATACCCAGTTGGACAAGTATCCAAACAGATATTACTATATAGTAAATTAGTTTTTATTACATATTTTTTCTCATCTATTTTTCCTGATACATAAAATGTATCAACATTTACAGAATTAACAATACCATTATCATCATTAAGTGTATATGTTTTAGTATTATTATCTAATTTATATAATACCTCTCCAGTATCACTATTTTTTATATCTTCATAAATAGCACTAAAGCCATTTTTAAAATAGTCACTATATACTTGTTTAATATCATCTATATTATAATAATTATTAATATTTTCTTCTTCTTTTAATGTTTTAACAGCAAATTTTAGTTTTAATTGATTATCTATTTTATTAATATCTTTTATTGGATACGTGGAAGCTAAAACATTATTATACAAATCAATTCTTGATAATAAATTTTGTACTTCACTATAATAAAGTTCCGTCCTTTCTTTTTTAACCGTTATTTTTTTAGAGTCTAATAACTTTTGATATTCAGTATATCCTATATAAGAAATTGCACAAAATAATAGTAACAATAATATCACAATAGCTGCTGTTTTACCTGGAGATTTTCTAATATAAACTACTTTTTGTTCCATAGTACCACTCCTATTCTATTTACTAAAAAATATCACAAACTACTTAAATCTTCAATAAATAAAAAAATAAGTTATCATTAATTGACAACTTATTTACATGATGATCTTTCTTTAGTACTTTTAGAAAGTTCATTTTTAAGTTCTACATATCTATTTTTTGCTTCTTTTTGAAACATTGTAAGGTTTTTAGCCATTTGTTCTAACTCTTTCTTTGTTAAATAATTTCTATATTTGTTTTTAATTATTAATCTAAATTTTTCTATTTGATTAAGTGCCTCTCTATAACTATCTCCAGTATCATCATCACTTACTAAAAGTTCTGTTATTATTGATATTAGCTTTTTATACTTTTTATCAACTTGTTTTATTGCTATAGGATGAGCAAGTTTTTTATTATATATTGTTAGTAATTTAACTTCTTCTCCAGCAATTTTGTAACATCTATTAGTAGAACCAAAACCTAGACCATTTATTTTTGTGATTTCATCTTTATCTTTTAATTTGTACTTATTTTTCTTATTTTCTATAACATACATGTAATTCACCTACTTTTTATTAATTAAATCTGGTCTTCGCTCATTTGTTTTTTTGATACTTTCTTCTTTTCTGTATTCTTCTATTTTTTTATGATCCCCTGATAATAATACTTCTGGAACTTCCATGCCTTTATATACTCTTGGTTTAGTATATGTTGGATAATCAAGTAAATACTCATTGTTAAATGAATCGGCCAAATGACTTTCTTCATTTATAACCCCTGGTATAAGTCTAACAATTGAATCTGTCAATACCATAGCTGGAATTTCACCACCAGTTAATACATAGTCTCCAATGCTAAGTTCCATATCTACTATACTAGTAATTCTTTCATCAAATCCTTCATAATGACCACATATTATAATTAAGTGTTTTTCCTTTGATAAATCATAAGCCATTTTTTGCTCATATTTAAATCCAGCTGGAGTTAATAAAATCACCTTGGAATCTTTAGTCTTTATTTTCTCTACACAATCAAATATAGGCTGACACATTAAGACCATTCCAGCTCCACCACCATATGGTGTATCATCTACTTTATTATGAGGATCATTAGTGTAATCCCTAAAATTATGAATATTTATTTCTACTTTTCTAGAATCTATTGCTCTTTTTATAATTGATTCAGAAAATACTTCCTTAAACATATTTGGAAAAATGGTTAAGATATCAATTTTCATCTACATCATCCCATCTATTAATTCTACTTCTATTATTTCATCTTCCACATTAATCTTTTTAATAATTGGAGAGTTTAAGGGAATTAAAACTTCTTTATTAAAATTAACTCTTAAGATTTTATTTGTGCTTGATGCATAAAATATTTCCTTTATTATACCACTTTTACCATTTTTATCAATAACTCTATATTTTATAAGATCTTCATCAAGTATTTCATCTTTTGATAAATTTAACTCTTTTTTTTCTTTATAAACTTTCTTTTTCATAAAACATAAAACATCATTGATATTATTAAATCCATCTAGCATAATCATATCAAATTGTTTATGCCTTCTATATGAGTTAATTCTATATGTTTCATGATCAATAATTATATTAGTTCCAACCTTGAATGCTTTATCTTTGAATAAAAAATCACTCAAAATTCTAATTTCACCCTTAATTCCGTGAGTATTAACTATTTTTCCAATGTATACTTTTTCCATATTATTTCTCCAGTTCATATAGTATTATACTTGTTGCAATTGCAACATTTAGACTTTCTACTTTTTTATTCATTTTAATATATATATTAGTATCTGCTAAAGAGGATATTTCACATCTTACTCCATTTCCTTCATTTCCCATTACTATAGCATATTTATTAGGTGTGATAATCTCTTTTAATTCTACCCCATTTTCTACATTTGTAGAATAAATTTTATAATCTTTTCTTTTTAATTCTTTAACAAATTCTATCAAGTCAGTTTTAAATATATTAGTATGAAATATTATTCCTTGGGTTGCTCTTACTACTTTAGGATTATATAAATCTACTGTATCATTTGATACTACAATACTATCTACATCAAATGCCTTAGCACTTCTTATAATTGTCCCTAAATTACCTGGGTCTTGAACATTATCTAGTAAAAGTATTTTGTTACCTATATTACCCGCTTTATGATTTGGTATTTTACAAACTCCAATAATATTAGGAGGTGTTTCTAGTGTAGATAGTTTTTTCATTATCTCTTTTGTAACACACATATAGCAAGTATCAAAATCAAGTATTTCATCATCTAACAATATAACTTTTTCTAATAAATTAGCATTATATGCTTCTTCTACTAAATGATATCCCTCAACTAAGAACATTTTATATTTATCACGATATTTTTTTTGTTTTAATTTATAATACTTTTTAACATCTTTATTTTCTAAACTATTTATTATCATTTTATCACCTACAAAACCGCATAATCCGTACTAAATATCTGTATATTATCAAAAAATACATTTTTTATCAAATTATCTTAAAATGTTTTCATTTCTTTTCTTAATTTTTTATACTGAGGGCAGTTTTCTTCTACTATCTTCCAGAAATTACTAGAGTGATTTGCCTCTATTAAATGAGCTAGTTCATGTACTATAACATAATCTAAATACTTAGTATCACGCTTTATTAATTCCAAATTTAAAGTTACTGTTTTAGTTTTAGTATTGCATACTCCCCATCTAGTAGTCATTTTCCTAATTCTTAAATCAGGATAAGGTATACCTCTACTGTAACTATTATATATATTATCTAAATGAGTTTTAAATATTTCTTTTGCTTGTTTTTTATACCATTTATCTATATCAAGTTCTTTATTAATAAAAACTTTTTCATCTCCCATTGAGATATCGCAATAGTTCACATAAACTTTATCATATTTTTTACCAAGAAAATGAAATCCTTCATTATTTTCCTGTTTTATTTCTTGTATTTTTATCATTTTAACTATTTCATTATAATTATCATCAATTAATTTTTTAATACTTTTATCACTTGTAAAAAAATTAGTAGTAACATAAATATTCATATCACTTTTTACTCTGATATAGGTATTCTTATTAGTTTTTTTCTTTTCTATTAAAATATTATATTCTTGGTTATTATAATTAAATATCATCTAATACTACCTTCCATCGTTATTTATAAGAGTTCATTTTAGAAATTTCATCACCATTTTTTAACAAACCCTCATCAGAATAGTCATGCTTATCCTTGTAATTATAATTATGAACAATTTTATCTATATTACCATCTCTATCGCTTGGAATATATCCATAAATATACTCTGGTAATAATCTAGTAATACCATCATTATTAAAAAATATTGGTTTTCTATTAGGATTTTCAGAGTCAATATCTTCTTTCGGAATTTTTATTAAAAGCATCCCATCACTATTTTTATAATTATGTCCTGTTTTCAACACTCCAATAAGAATTGTATAATTTTCAATTATGGAAACTGTTTTTTCTAAATCTACATATTTACGAGTAACACCCTGCATAGCATCTCCATTATTGATAAGCCCATTATTAAACACATCATCTAAATATTCTGGAGTAACATTAGAGTAACCTGTTCTATGTATCCCTATTGCATATTTTTCAAAATCACATACATCTTTTAACTCTTTCGCAACTTCATTAGTTATTGTACTGATTTCATCATATTCCTTAGCTAAATTTTTAAACCACTTATTATCATACTTAAAATCTTTTCTTAATTTATAAGGGGCATTTGGATTATATTTTCCTAAACTAAGTTTCATATTATCACCACTTTAATTATACTAAATATATAGAAATAATTAAAGTATCTTTATCACAATTAAAACACTTATTCATAAATTACTATAGGTGATTTTATGTATTATAATAAAAATACCCATTCTATTTATTATGAAAAGTTTGGAAATGGTGGTAAAAACATCCTTATTCTACCCGGATGGGGTGATACTAGAGAAACATTTAGACTAATGATAGAAAATTTAAAATTAAATTATACAGTATATATTTTTGATTATCCTGGATTTGGAAGAAGCATATTTCCAGATGAAGATTTAACTATTTATGACTATACAAATATAATAAGAGATTTTATAAAAGATGAAAATATTCAAAATCCAACAATTATATCCCATTCTTTTGGTGGAAGAATCGCTACATTGATGGCTGGTTACTACAAAGATAATATTGATAAATTAATATTAATTGATGCTGCTGGTATTAAAAGAGGTAAAAACATATTTAAATTAATAAAACAAACTACCTATAAATTACTTAGAAAATTACAAGTTATAGTTCCAAAGAAAAAAAGAAACTTATATATTAAGAGATTAATTAACGCTTTTGGATCAAGTGACTATAAAACACTAGGTGACGACATGAGAAAAACGTTCAAAAATGTTATTAATGAAGATTTGAGATATTACATTAAAAATATTGATGTAAAAACTTTAATTATATGGGGAAAAAAAGATAAAGATACCCCATTTAAGGATGCTAAATATATGAAAAATAATATAGAAGATTCTCTTTTAGTAACACTTAAAGATGCTGGACATTTTTCATATCTAAATTATCCAACATTAGTAAATAAAATTATAAATGATTTTTTAAAAAAAGATGGATTATAAAAATCCATCTTTTATTTGCTTCTTTTATAGATAATAAATGAAACTCCTTTTTTATTATTTTTAATTTTAATATCATAATTAATTATATTTAGAGTTTTTTTAACAATTGATAAACCCAATCCATATTCACCTTTTATGCCTTTTCTATATGGTGTAAAGATAACATCAAGGAAATCTTCATCGATTTTTTCTCCATCATTAAACAAAACTATTCTATTTTGTTTTAAAGTTATCTTAATCTCTGTTTTAGCATATCTCATAAAATTTCCTAAAATATTGTCCAGAACTGTTTCCCAATGTTCATATGTACCATAATAAACTGATTTTTTATCTTTTTCTAATATAAAATTTATATCTTTTCTGTGGAATTTAAATTTTTCGATTTCCTCATTTATAATTTTGTTCATATCAACTTTTTCTATTTTGATATTTTTTGATTCCATCAAATAATCAAGTTTGTTTAGGTAAAGAAGTGAGTGTACTTTTTGTTCTAATTTTTTTGACTGTTTATCAATAACCTTTAGGGCTGTTTTTTCATCTTCAACCCCGTCATAAACAGCCTCTACATATGTTTTTATAACTGTTAATGGTGTTTTAAAATCATGTGATATATTCTGATACATACGATTACGGTACTTTTCTTGATTAATTAGGGTTATTCTCATATCCTCTATGGCTTTTGCAAGAGACTTTATTTCATCATCTGTAGAAAATGAAATTGAGCTATCATAGTTAGGATTGTCAATATTATCAACCATATCTTTTATCTTTTCTATCTTTCTAACAATTAGAGTTGACCACAATATTAATACTAAGCTAATCATTAAACAAGTAATCACAATTATAGGCAGTATTGCTGATAAAATTCTTGTTTTTGTGATATCTATATATCTGTCATCACTAATTGCTATTTTAATAGCATCTTCATTTACAATCTTATAATAATAATATGTTTGGTGATTATATCTAAATTTACCATATCTATTAGTCATTTTTTTTATTATATATTTAGCATTATCTAGGCCTTTGATACCTTTAAAATTATCACTTACTATAATGTCATCAGAAACAATATAAATATAAGCTACTTCAGTATTTAACAAGCTTTTATCAACATCAGCTTCTACAAATTTTAATGGTTCGCTCAAATAACTATAAATACTTTTTTCAGCAACTGAAATTAATGTTTTAGGAAGTATAATTCCTAAAAAGATAAAGACAATTGCAAATATTACTCCAATTAAAGATACCAGCTGGTGACTTAATTTATTTCTTATATATCTCATGATAATCTATACCCATATCCATATATAGTATTTATATTTAATTCTGGCATTTTCTTTCTTAGCCTTCTTACTAAGTCATCAACTACTCTGTCAGTTCCAAAATAATCATTTCCCCAAACTAAATTTAATATCTCTTCTCTAGAAAAACTTTTATCAATATTTTTAATAAATAAAAGTAATAGATCAAATTCTAAAGTAGTCATCTGGATTTCCTTTTCTTTATGCTTTACTACTCTTTTTTTTGTATCAATTCTATATTCTTGATAGCTAATTTCATTTTTTAATGATGTAGTATAAACTCTTTTAATTATATTATTTACACGAAGAACTAATTCTTTAGGTGAGAATGGTTTCGTTATATAGTCATCACTACCTAATTCTAATCCTAATATTCTATCTAGATCTTGATCTCTTGCTGAGGTGAAAATAATTGGAACTACACTGTTTTTTTGTCTAATAGCTTTTATAATATCATAGCCATTAACGTCATCATCTAACATTATATCTAAAATCCAAAGATCAACTTTATTACTAATGTAATTAATAGCATCTTCGCCTCTAGAAAAGCAAACAACATTATAACCAGCTTTTTCTAAATATACTTTAACTAAACTAGATAAATCTTTTTCATCTTCAACATAGCAAATTGTATACATATTACCACCTAATTTATAAATTACTTATCTATTTACTTATAATAACACCTTCTTATATATATATCAAATTAATTAAATACTTATTTTCATATCATAACTCTTATATTATCATTCCTCCTTACAAATACAATTTACTATAAAATTATAAAAAAATTATCAAAGAAATATGGGAAAATATGGGATATAAAAAAATAGTAACTAATATTAGTTACTATCTTCCAAAAACTAGTTTATTCTTTTATTTTTTTTAGTAATAAGACTACATCTAATATTTTAATATTAGATGAATTCTCTTCACCAGTAATATTCATTTCTACGTGTAGATTTGTTACTTCTTCAAATCTAAATACTATATATTTAGAGAAAGACATTTGTTTTCCATTACCAGATTCTAACTTAAAATGTAAATCTTTTATTGCTGAATTATTTTCATCTGCTAAATAAAACTCTGCACCATGGGTTTCATCAACTCCAGTTATAAGCCCAGAAAAGCTCATTTCATAAACACCTGGCTGTACTTCTACTTCATATTCATCTATAGGTATAAAATATTCAGAAGGATTTGGAAGAATCCATGAATCAGCTAGCAATAATTCTCCAATCTCACTACCCTCATCATAGCTTGAAAAAAATATACTTTCAGTAGATGAAGTTGCACTCTCTCCCCTTGGTCCTTGTTCCCCTCTAGGGCCCTGTTCTCCTCTTGGACCAGTAGGACCCACGATTGATCTTCCAATACCTAAACTTAATATTTTTTTTCGTAATTTTAAATCTTCTCTCAATTTGCATTCATCATATGAAGACATAAAAACACCTCCTCACTTTAATATATGAAAAGGCGTTTTACATTGATTAATTTATATATCCGATAATTAATATTGAAGTCCCCATACTACATGATGTTTGGCTTTTTTACCACAGCATACACATACTTCATCAATAGGTTCTGCATCAGGTAAGATACATCTAGATTTACAACCTCTAATCTCTTTTATTTTATCTTCACATTCTTCATTACCACACCACATAGCGTGAATAAATCCTGGTTGAGTATTTAAGATATTTTCTATATCTTTCATATTATGTGCTTCAAATGTTAATTTGTCCCTGCGTTCTTTTGCACGATTATACATATCTTTTTGAATTGTATCTAAAAGTTTTTTTGTATAATCTACTATATCAATATCAACACTTTCCTCAATTTTTTCTCTTGTATCTCTTCTTGTAAAGGTGATTTTATTATTATTTAAATCCCTTTCACCAATTTCTATTCGAACTGGTATACCATTAACCTCAGCTTCAGCAAATTTAAATCCTGCAGACTTATCAGTTTTATCAATATATGCATCTATTTCATTTTCTGATAACTCTTTTAGTATCTCTTCTGATTTTTCTAAAGCTTTATCACTATTTCCTATCGGGATTATAACTACCTGTTTAGGAGCTATTTTAGGTGGAAGAACTAGCCCGTAATCATCACTATGAACCATTATTAAACCACCAATCATTCTAGTAGAAGTTCCCCAAGATGTTTGATACGGATAATCTTCTCTATTTTCTTTATTTGTATATGTAACATTATATGCTTTAGAAAATTTCTGACCAAAGTAGTGAGAAGTTCCCGCTTGAAGCGCTACACCATTGTACATCAAAGCTTCATTAGTTAGGGTATATTCTGCTCCAGAGAATTGTTCCTTTTTTGTTTTAATACCTCTAATAGATGGTATTGCTAAAATATCATTATGAAATGAGTGATAAACTCCCATCATCTGATCAGTTTCTTTTTCTGCTTCTTCTTTTGTTTCATGAATAGTATGTCCCTCTTGCCATAAAAATTCACGACTTCTTAAGAATGGTCTAGTCTCTTTTTCCCATCTTAAAACATTACACCATTGATTATATAATTTTGGTAAATCCCTATGACTTTTTATATGAGTTGAGTAGTAATCACAAAATAGGGTTTCACTAGTAGGCCTAATACAAAGCCTTTCTTCTAAATCTTTTTGACCACCCTTTGTAACCCATGCTACCTCAGGAGCGAACCCTTCTACTAATTCACTTTCTTTATTTAATAAACTTTCTGGAATTAATACTGGCATCTGACAGTTGACATGCCCTAATTTTTTAAATTCCTTGTCTAATGTTTGTTGCATCTTCTCCCAAATAGCATATCCATTTGGTTCTATTACAATACATCCTTTTACAGATGAATAATCAGCAAGATGAGCTGCACGAACAACATCTGTATACCATTTTGCAAAATCTTTATCTCTTGGTGTTATAGCATTATTATTATTTTTCATAAATTACTCCTTTATATCAATATATAATTCATTTAATTGTTTTTCATCTACATAGTTTGGACAATCAGTCATTAAATCAGATGCTGATGTTGTTTTAGGAAAAGCAATAACATCACGAATGTTTGAAGTACCTGTTAAAATCATAACTAAACGCTCAAGTCCTATTGCTAGTCCTCCATGAGGTGGTGTTCCATACTTAAATGCTTCTATTAAAAATCCAAATTTATCATAAGCTTCTTCTTTACTAAATCCTAAAGCTTCAAACATTTTTTCTTGAACATCCTCTTTATGAATTCTAATACTTCCTCCACCTACTTCATATCCATTTAGCACAATATCATAAGCTTTAGCATGACAATTTGCTTTATCAGTTAGTAGTTTATCAACATCTTCATCTTTAGGCATTGTAAATGGATGATGGCATGAAACAAATCTATTTTCTTCATCACTCCATTCAAATACAGGAAAATCTACTACCCATAAAAATTTATAATCATCTTCATTAATTAGCTCTAATTCTTTTCCTAAAAGTACTCTTAATGCACCAAGTGATGCATAAACTATTTCTTTCTTATCTGATGCAAAAAATACTAAATCGTTGTTATTTAATGAAAGTTTTTCTTTTAAAGCTTCTTTTTCTGCATCTGTTAAAAATTTACTAATGCCTCCAGTAAATTCATCATTCTCCATCTTTATAAATGCAAGGCCCTTAGCCTTATATTGTTTTACAAATTCAGTTAATTCATCTATTTTTTTACGAGAAAAATTGCTAGCTTCATTTTCTACTTTTATACATGAGATTATTCCACCATCTGAAATAGCATTACTAAACACTTTAAATTCACTCATCTTAAATAGTTCTGTAACATTATTAAGTTCCATTCCAAACCTCATATCAGGTTTATCAGAACCAAAACGTTCCATTGCTTCACTATATTTCATTCTTAAAAATGGGGTTTTTATATCTATACCTTTGATATCTTTAAATACCTTTTTCATTAATCCTTCAACAATACTTTCTATATCTTCTTCTTCAATAAAACTCATTTCCATATCTATTTGAGTAAATTCTGGTTGTCTATCAGCACGTAAATCCTCATCTCTAAAACAACGCGCTACTTGATAGTATCTTTCCATTCCACCAACCATTAATAATTGTTTTAAAATCTGAGGTGATTGTGGTAGTGCATAAAATTTATTTTTATTTACTCTACTTGGAACCAAATAGTCTCTTGCCCCCTCTGGGGTTGATTTACATAATATAGGGGTTTCAATCTCTATGAAATTTAAATTATTCAAATATTCTCTTATAGATGTAACTATTTTATGTCTTGCTATTAATCTGTTTTTAACAGGATTTCTTCTTAAGTCTAGATAACGATATTTTAATTTAGTATCTTCTAATGCAGTTGTTGTATCACTTATTTCAAAAGGAATATCCTTACTTTGATTCAATATTTCTAAACTAGAAATAACTACTTCAATATCACCTGTTGAAAGATTTTCATTCTTACTTTCTCTTTCGCGAACATTACCAACTACTTTGATAACACTTTCATTTTTTAATCCAGAAGCATCTTTATAAAACTTTTTATCATCATTTATAACTAGTTGAATTATTCCACTACGATCTCTTAAATCGATAAATAAAACTCCACCTAAATCACGTTTTTTTTGAACCCAACCATATAAAGTTACTTCTTTATCTATATCTTTTTTAGTTATATCTGTATTATTAATTGTTTTCAAAACTAAAACCTCCTAATCTTCATGATGATGGCAATTTCCACCACAACTACAATTATCAGAACCGCAACAATCATCACCACAGCTACACTCTTCACCGTAGCAATCATCTTCTTCACTTAATTTTTCATCTAAATAATAAATAAGTGCATCTAATGAAATTATTTCTTCTTCCTTTGTTTTATTATTTTTAATTTTTATTTCATTGTTATTTAAATCTTCACTATTTAAAACGGCAATATATTTAGAATTTAATCTATCAGCTTGCTTAAATTGAGCTTTCAAGCTACGTGATGTGTATTCAGTATCAACAACAAATCCAGCCATTCTTAACTCTTGAGATAGATATGCTGCATATTTTTTTTCATCTTCTGATACATATAATAAGAATAGGTCAACATCTTCTTTTATTGGAAGTTTAATATTTTCAAGTTCTAATGCTCTTACTAATCTCCCTATCCCACAAGCAAAACCAATACCTGGAGTCTCTGGTCCATCTAACATTTCACATAATCCGTTATAGCGACCTCCACCACCTATTACATTATTACTGCCAAATCCTTTAACATCAGCTTCTATTTCAAATACAGTATGATTATAATAATCAAGACCTCTTACTATTCTTGGATCAACTTCATATTTTACTTGTAATAAATCCAAGAACTCTAAAACTTTTTCAAATCTTTCTTTACTTGCTTCATTTAAATTATCTATAGTAGTAGGAGCATTTTTTAATATTTCATTATCCTTATCTTCTTTACAATCTAAAATTCTTAATGGATTTTTATCAAATCTTTCACGACAATCCTCACATAAGTCGTTAATATGAGGGGCAAAGTATTTTATTAATACTTCTCTATAATTAGCTCTAGATTCTTTATCTCCTAAGGAATTTATTTTTACTGTTATGCCTTTTAATCCTATCATCTTATAAATATTTACTGCCATAGAAATAACCTCAGCATCAGTCATAGGGTCATCACTTCCTAAAACTTCCATTCCAAATTGAGTAAGTTCTCTATCCCTTCCAGCTTGTGGTCTTTCATATCTATACATTGTTCCATTATAATAAAGTTTTACCGGATTCATATCACCATACATTTTATTTTCAATATAACTTCTAACAACTCCAGCAGTTCCTTCTGGACGTAGAGTCATATTTCTATTACCTCTATCAACAAAGTCATAAGTTTCTTTTGTAACTATATCAGTAGTCTCACCTACGCCTCTATGAAATAATTCACTTGATTCAAATATTGGAGTACGAATATATCCGTAATTATATTTTTCCATTACAGAATCAACTACTGTTGAAACATATTTCCATACTTTTGCTTCATGACCATAAATATCATTACATCCCTTTGGTTTTTTTATCATTTTTATTCCTCCTTATATCAAAAAAAGGCAACACCCATAAGGACGAATTGCTTCGTGGTGCCACCTTAATTATTACTTATTATACTTTTAACGTAGTTACCCGCTTCCATTTTTATAAGTGTCTTCAAATTTAATTAATAAATGTTTTCACCAACCACATTTTCTCTAAAATTAGATTAAATTCTACTCCTCTTACTAGAAGATAGTTATATTATACAATATTTTTAATAATTAGACAATATTAATTTTCATGATAAACTTTCATTTTAATTTTTATATCCTCATCCATTTTTTTCAATACATTTTCTTCTAACTCTCCATAATCTGAAAACATTCTACTAAACTCCTTAATGTTAAAACTATTAGCCCTATTTTCAAGAAACCTCTCTTTATAAAAATTATATTTATCAGGATCGCTTTCCTTTAAATAATTGTAGTAAATTGATAATATACCTCCATATCCATAAACCAAATCATTATGTATATCAAGTTCACTTGGTATAATATCTTCATATAAAACTATATCTTTATTATTTTTTCTTACATTAGCCATTAATTTGCTTGGGTCTAAGTTTATATACGCATCTCCAACTAATAACTTATCATCTAGATAACTTAACACTAATAAATTTTTTAATGATTCTATAATATTATAATAATAATCTTCAGTTAGTGAAGAAGCATCTTCGTTGTAAATATTATTTCTTAAAAGATAAGATAGAAAATTTTTCTCCATCAGCATAGGAAAAACTTCATTATATATAGATTTTAAATAATATTCATTATCAGAAGTAAAACCTTTAGTATTATTTAAGTTAGTAAAGTCAATAACATGACCAAGTTCATGAATTATAGATCTCATAGTGATAACTGAACTATCATCATCCATTATTAAAATACAACAAGTATTATTTATTGTATTATGAGTTGTATATCCAGCATAACCAAATTCATCATTTAATCCTTTAAAAATCCTTTTTTCTTTTAATAACTTATTAAAAGAATCTGCCAAACCTTCTTCTGATAGGTAACCCATCATAATATCATACATTTCCTTATAACTTAATTTTACATCCTCACTAATAGAAAATAGTTCTTCTTGCCTTCTACTCATATTATAGTATAAATCGTTAACAAACAAGCCATGAAAACTTTTATTATCAATAAAGTTTTTTATATAACTTTCTGAGTCTTTTTTTTGAATTTCATCGGAAATTTTAACCTTTTTTTGGTTCGTTTTCTTATATAAATTCATACTCTTAGGAGTTTTACTACTAACATCATTGTATAATTCTATTAAAAGTTCTATTGTAGAGACAATTCCAACAATTCTATCCCTATCTTTTTCAGTTCTTAATTCCAATTCTAAATTTTTTATTTCTTTTTTTATTACATCTAAATCCCCTGTATATAAGTTCATACTAACACTACTTCCTATAATTTTTATTTTGAACTTTTTGATATTTTGTCATTTCACATCTTACTATTTGCCCTAATTCATCTATGTTGGTTCCTAACATTTGTAAATGACATTCATTATAATCAGTTGTTCTTATTTGTTTAAACTTATCCATTACTGTATTATATTTATCAGGATCACTCTTTTCAAGATAAGAAAAATATGTTCCTAATACTCCACCATATGAATATAAAATCTCATCATTTAAATCAAGATTCGATAATAATTCCATATCTTCTATATCAAGACCTTTTTTTCTATATATTTCAACTAACTCTTCTCTAGAATACTCCATATATATATCATCTTTTAATAAATCATTATCAAGAAGAGATAAAAACATCATTTGATTTAAAAAAGTAAATGTTGTTAAATAGTTTTTATTTAATTCATTTATAGCGTACTCTTTTTCAATATTATTTTCTATTAAATATTCTAAAAAATCTTTTTCTGCCTTTATGGCTAGCACTTCTGAATAAATACTGTTATGTTGATATGAGAATGAAGCTACTTTAGAGTTTTTGCTTTCTATATCTCTCATTTCTTTAATATGTTCTACCTCATGTACTAGTATTGTCATCATTGATTTTTTTAAATTATTTTCACTAAAAGTAACAATATTACCCTTTTTATTATAATAATCCATTATCGTTGATGCATAAACATTACTATCTAAAACATCATGGTTATAAAGATTTTTATTTTTTATTAGATCATTTAATATTTTTAAATCATCACCTGACGTATTTAAATAATATTCACTTACTATTTTATATAAATATTCTTCTGTTATTGTAGAACAATCCTCATTAAAGTCTTTTAAACAATCAAGCATTGAAGACATAATACTACTTGAAAAATCTAAATGATGATCTTTATTTTCTATAAAACTATCACTTCTATCTTTGATTAGTTCACTTGCCCTATCCAAAATACTATTATATTTTTCTGATTGTTCTATTAATTTAACATCTTCATAACTACAATTAAAATAATCACAATAAAGTTCGATTAATGGTACAATTGAAAATAATAATAAAACACCATCAGTGATATCATCACATTTTTGAAACTCTGATAATAGTATATCAAGTTGTTTTTTTATACTATTTTTATCCCCTGTAAATACTTTCATAACTATCCCCTTTTTGAATAAATACATCCACAATAATTTTGTCTATATAAGTTATATTCTTTAGAAAGTTCAATACTTCTTTTATATCCATTATTTTTCTTAAAATCAGAATATAGATAATTAGTTTTATATTTTTTATCAAGTTCTTCTCCAATTTCATTAATCCAGTTACTATTTTTATAAGGACTCAATGATAAAGTTGTTGTAAAATAAGAATATCCAAGCTTTTCTGCTACTCTAGCAGTTTCTTCAAGTCTTAATAAATAGCACTTATAACATCTAGGACCACGTTCTTTTTCTTTTTCTAGGCCTTTAGCCATATCAAAAAACTCATTTGGATCATATCTACCATCTATTACTTTTATTTTATACTTTGTTTTGAATTTTTCACAAAATCTATGAATTTCATCTAATCTCTTATGATATTCACCTTCATCTGTTATATTAGGGTTATAGTACAAAATACTAATATCAAATATATTCCCAAGGCGTTCTAAGACAGCTGATGAACACGGAGCACAACAAGCATGTAATAATAATGTAGGTGCTTTCTCACTTATATTTTCTATTTCTTTTTCCATTAAAAGATTATAATTCATAAACTTGCCCCTTTCTTTCCACCTAAAATAACATATTTTTTGTATTTTTTCAATTATTATTAATAATAATCATACTTTTTAATTAAAATAATACAATTTAATATGAATAATATAACATTTTCGTTTTTAGTTACAACAGTAGCTGGGTTATCAACCATGCTAGGAACAATTCCAATTTTTTTTAAATTTAAAAATACCAACAATATTATTAATGGAGCTATCTCCTTCGCTGCAGGGGTAATGGCATCGGTATCTATATTTTCCCTTTTACCAGAAAGTATGGAACTATTATCAAAAAAACATACCATCCTTGGTAGTATAATTCTAATAATTATATTTGCTTTAATTGGAATATTATTAGCAAGTTTCATTGATAAAGTATTTAAAAAAATAGATAACAAACTTTATAAATTAGGAATAATAAATAGTATTGCATTAATGATTCATAACATTCCTGAAGGGATATTAACATTCAGTACAACAACCGCTAATGTATCTTTAGGAATTACTTTAGCCTTATCTATTATGTTTCATAATATTCCTGAAGGTATTAGTATAAGTATTCCCATTTATTACTCAACAGGAAATAGATTCAAAGCTTTTTTATATACCTTTATTTCTGGTATATCAGAATTACTTGGAGCATTAATAACCTATATATTTTTATATAAGTATATTAATTTTAGTTTTATTAGTAGTATTTTAGCTATGACATTTGGAATAATGATTTACATCTCGTTATTCGAACTATTTCCAACTTCATTAAAATATAAAAATAAAAAAATATCACTAATATTTTTCGCACTAGGCTTTATATTTATGATATTTTTCAAATAATTATTTACTATAAAATGGTACTTTATCGTTAACACATTTAATAATTTTTTCTGAAATATTGTTATCTTTAACAATATTTTTAATTAGAGTATTGAAATTTTTTCCAAAGGTTGCCTTATTATATGAATAGAAATCAATATCATCTAGCTCTACGTCTTTTAATTGTTTTTCTTTATATGTTTCTAATAATTCCTCTACGCTATTTCCAATATGTATACCATTAAACTCTTTTACTGTTCTTTCAAATAATTTATACTTATCATCATCTTTATAAATTAAAAAGGCATGGTTTTTATATGGTGTGTAAAATGTTTTAGTTGGGTAATTATGATCACTAAACCACTTTCTTTCAAATTCTACTTGATCATAACAAATTCCACATTTACTTTTTAATAACTCCTTTGGTGTTTGTAGGTAAAAATTATTAAATAGAATTTTCTCATATAATTCATCATCATTCATTTCTTCTCTAATATGTTTATCTGAATCTATATTTGATAAATATCCATATCTAAAATTATTTCTCATAAAAATATATAAATCTTCTGGTGTTTTTATATCTTCATATTTCATTATTATCCCTCCGTTTTTTCCCATTAAAAAGAGCTAAGACTAGCTCATTAATCTTGTTAAAGTATTAGTTAGCTGTTGTTTAAATATTTCTGTTTTTTCATTATCTATATCATTTGCAAATGTAGCTTTATCTGTATCTTCTTCTATTGTTGCTCCTTTTTTTATAGAGCTATCAATTACCACTTTTATATCTGCAACTGAAGTTTTTCTTGATAGCGCCTTTATAGATAATTTAGTATTTAGTTTATATGCACTATTTTTCTTAACTTCTTTTAGTTTTTGATCTAAACTAGTAGTCATATTAGTATTATCTACATCATATTTAGCCACTGCTTTATATTGATTTTGTTCTTTAGTAATAGTTATTTTACCATTATTTTGTTGTTTTTCATCATACATGTTAATATTAACTGTATTATGATTATAGCTAATCTTAAAATTTCGTTTTTCTACATTTTTATCATATAAAGATAACATATCTTCTTTTCTTCCTTTTACATAACAAACTTCTGAATAATTGGAATCACTACCAAATGACAAACTATATTTTTTTATAATATATGTAATATTATCAGTATAGACTGAAAAAATAATTTTTTCATCTTTAGAGATGATCTTTTCATTATTTTTTATTTTTGACTTTTTAAAATCACTATCTATTCCTGTTAAAATTTTATTTGCTTTATCATCTGCTTTTAAATCTTTTAAAACTGCCTGAGAAATACTAACAAGTCGCCTATTATCAAGTTCTAAAGTTATTTTTTGAACATTAACATTTTTACCATCAATTTCTATTTTATCACCACTTTTAGTAAAATAACTTTTATCCAAATGGTTTTTAAATGAGGTTAAAGTAAAGTTGTAAATGTAATCAAAATTTTCTCTACTAGTATTATCTTTATTTAGTGATTCAAAATAATTACTATTACCATTATTAATATAATTATCTAAAAATCCCTTTATATAATAGTATTCAGTATTATTTTCTATTAAATATTTCATTGAAAATAACTCACTATCATCAATAGTGCTGTTAAAGTCCATATAAGCTTTTTTATTATTTAAGTCCTGTTTTATTGTTACCTTATTTTTAGTTTTATTTAAGTTATTAATCAGGTTTGCTGTCATAGGTTCTTCTTGTAATAATTCACTATTAATATTAAACTTTATATCATTATTCATAGTGAATGTATCAAATTTACTTAGATTATCATATTCAGGAAGATAATACTTAGTAATATCTGTTTTTATGTTATTTATTGCCTTTCCTATTATTCTTTTATTATTCTGAAAATATCCTATATATATTCCAGCACTAATAAGAACTACAGCAACTAAAGTAATGATTATTATCAACTTAAGTTTTGATTTATCATTATTAGTATCACTCATAATTTCACTCCTCATTGTACTTTAAGTATAAAGAAATAACCTATAAAAGTCAATTATCACTATTTAACTTAGTACTATTAATACAAAAATCAATATATTCTTTAGCACTCAAATGAGGTTTTGGTTTATCAATTTCTCTTATTTCAAAGTAAGAAAGTTCATCATCTTTTATATTTTGCTTTTTTAATTCTTTGTAATTCTCATCGTATTCAAACTTTAATAGTTCCCCTAAAGTATCAAATTCATGGATTCCTCTAAGTTCTTCCCATGCATGCTCAAAAAAGCACCATTTATCACCCTTTTTATACACTAAAAATGAATGTGCAGAATAATTATTTACATAAGGCAAATTAACCATATGATAAAAAACTTTAATTTCATAATTATTATTAATAAACCATTCTCTTTCAAATTCAGTTTGATCAAAGCAATTACCTACTCCCGTTTTTAAAATATCTTCAGTAGTAGATAGAATATATTTATCATACCAACAATCATTAAAATTAGTGGTATCTATTTTATATATTATTCCATCATTTCCAAGATAACCATAACTAATATTTGTATTCATAAATTTTAATAACTCACCTGGTGTTTTTATATCTTTATATTCCATTTTCATAATTTTCTCCTACTTTCACTTTCTACTTCTTTATCAAGGGATTCGTAAAACATATATATAATTATTGGAAAAGCTGTAAAAAATGGATATACATACCTAAGAATTGCTACAGGTGCTAGGATATCAGTACACAAATATAATAGTAATAATAGTAATGGTAAGAATAATTTATAGTTTTTCTTATACAATGTAAAAACTAAAACAAAAATAAATATCAATACATAAAATGACATATTCATTATTACATTTAAAATAATATTGTTCTGATATTTTGCATCCCTAACTAGTTTATAATAATTTTTATATAAATTACTTTTATTACTACAGTTATCGCTTCTAGAAAATGTATTATTGCTTGTATCTAGACAGTTTATTTCAATATATGTTTTCGCATTTTTATCTGGCAATTTGTCATTTAAATAGAAAAAACTATATACATTATTTACTATTGAATCAATAAATGTATTAGGATATTTCTTAAGTAAATTAAAATATAGCTTTAAATACTTAGATTTATCATTTAATAACTCCTCTGTATTAAACTCACTTTTTATGGGATCAGAAATATGAGAATTATACTTTTCTAAGGCATTATTTTTATATAAACTTTCAATACTTTTTCTTTCTTCTTTGGTTAATTTTTCTTTATTGTATACCCTTCCAAATTGCTGAACTACAAAACTAAACATTTCTATTCTTGGACCATCTTCTATTTTTAAAACATTGCTTAAAAATAAGTTATATGATTCAAATATAAATATAATAGATGAGAAAACAATAATTAACTTTTTATAATATTTTTTTAATACTACTAATACAAATGGTATAAATAATAAAAATGCATAAAACATATTATTTCTAAATGATAATAGTAAAAAACACATAATAATAAATACTACTATATTTTTCTTATTATTTAAAAAAATTTCTGTATCTGTAGATAATTCTATTGTCTTAATTAACACTAGGTTAAATAATCCTGAAAATATAATATCCTTAGTTGTTGTAATTGCTAATACACTATGTGTAGGTAAAAACATATATAATAATAAAAATATTAAATTATATTTTTTAGGAAATTTTTTCTTGTTTAAATAAATTAAGGTATATGAGAATATTAAAGTCATAATAATAATTTGAGATATACTATGAATTAATAATCCTATATTGTATGAAGAAAACAGTTTGTTTCCAGTAAATATTGTTACGTATAGGAAAAAGGTATGTATAACAGGATGATATTTTGTAACTAGATTAAACTTTAACATCCTAAGTTGGGTACCAGCATCATATGAGAAATTACCAGGATAAAAAGCTATTAATATCGGCAAATAAGAAAGAATCATTAATAACATCAATACTAGTAAGCTATACTTTTTTTCAAATAAAAATTCATAAAATTTATTACTATTAATATCTTCTTTTTTTACTATATTATATAGCTTCCAAGTAACAATAAAGATAGTAGGGGCCAATATTAAAATAGATATATATGTCATAATTTTATTTAGTGCTGCTGTATCATTTAAATAACAATTATATCCTACTACTTGTGTCGATGAAAAAATAAGTGAAAATAAGAAACAAAAAATCATTTTTCTTCTATCATGATTATACAATTTATAAATATAAAAATATTCTCCAATTATTAATACTATTTCCAGTAATAAATTATTAAATATTTTAAAGACTATTACTGATAAAATAGTAGTTATAAATAATAATATTTTTTTGATATTCATAAAATGCACCTACTTTTCTACAAATGTAACTTATCCATTTTCTTCTAATAATAAATCAAAGTCTGATTTATATAATTTATCCTGCCTTATTCTGTACTTTTCAAATTCAGTTAATGCTTTATCACAAGCAATTTCATGAGATATTTTTCCGGCATCTTTTAATATATCTCTATTATCAAGTAATAAATATTTATCTATTAAATTAACCCAATCTTCCATTGTCATTGGAATATGTCTTCTAGCTCTGTTTTCCGCTAATTCTAAGAAAGCACTTACAATTTTCTCTAAATCTTTTATTTCATCTTTTGATAAATAATTTTTAGCTATTAGAACATCAGATTCCATTATTTTACCATTAGGAAAATTTTTCCAAGTAGTAATCCGAATTAGCTCTATTATATATAATTTCAGCAGCAGTCTGATTAGATACCGCGAAATTCATTTTATTCTGCACTTTTTTAAAAAAATTAATTGATATTGGAGACTTTTGATCATAATCTATGCTTGTTGCATAAATATCAGTAATTTTTTGGTAAAATCTTCTTTCTGATAATCTTATTTCTCTAATTTCTTCTAATAATTTTTCAAAGTAATCTTTATCAATGAATGAACCATTTTTCATTCTTTCTTTGTCTAATACATATCCTTGAATAGTAAATGTTTTCAGTACATTTGTTGCCCATCTTCTAAATTGTGTAGCTTTTAATGAATTCACTCTATAACCAACTGATATTATTGCATCTAAATTGTAAAATTCAATATTTCTTTTAACATTTCTATTTCCCTCTTTTTGAACTAATTCCATTTTGGAATAAGTTGAACTTTTATCTAATTCATTTTCATTATATATATTTATAAGATGCTTTGCTATTGCAGGCTGTTCAACATCAAATAATTCTGCCATAGCTTTTTGTGTCATCCATAAAGTCTCGTTTTCATACCTAACTTGAATACCTTTATCTTTTTCTTGAAGTTTAAATGTAATAAACTCTTCCGCGCTACTTCTTATAACCAAATCTTTTGCCATCTCTATCATCTCCTTCTAAATAATTTAATTAACTACTTCATAATAAACGTATAACTATTAAGAATGTTTATTATGGATATATAATCTTCTTATAAAGCAATTAGCATAAATTTATATTATATATTTATTATTTTATAAAAAATTTCTTTTATATTTTCGCCTGTTACTTGATAAGCGTTAATGCCAAGTTGTTTTGCTCCATTTACATTCTTTTGATTATCATCAAAAAATATTATATTATCTGCTTCACAATTAAGTGCATCAATCACTTGTAAATAAATATCGCTAGAGGGTTTTATACATTTAATTTCATATGATAAAAATAAGTAATCAAAATTTATTTTTTTAATTTGTTCTTCATATCTTTTGTAATCCATTAGCCTAAGATTAGATAATAGTCCAACTTTATATCCTTTATTTTTTAATTCATTTATAATTTCCATAGTTTCATCATATAAAGAATTATCTAAACTATTATATATTTCATAAAATTGATTAATTGATAAATCACTTTTACAAAACTTTAATAATGCTTCAACATGTTCGTCATCTGTGGCAAGCCCCATATGAGCTTTTAATACTAAATCATCACCCCACCAATATTGTAAAAATTCATCATATGAAATTTTACAATTTAATTTATTATACAAACCATAATCATCTAAAGATTTTGCTAAAACATTTCCAAGATCAAATAAAAATATTCTATCCATAATTATACCTCAATATTGCTTTCTATATATTTATAAATATCATTATATGTTTCATATCTATCTAATGAAGTATCAAAATAACAAATATTATTTAAAATACATTCATTATAAAGATTTATACTATTATTAATCGTTTCTTTTGAAATAGATAAAAGATCTTCCTCACTGTATCCATAAGTCCAATCAAGATTAATATCATGTTCTAATATTTTATTTTTCAATTCTTCAGCAGAAATTTCTTTACATCCAATACCAATTATTAAAGAATTTTTAAATATTTCTTTAGCATTTTTAATTAAAATATCAGCTGAATCAATAACATAATAAATATTTCTTTTTAAATGTATATTGTTTTCATTAATTATAAAGTTTATAAATTTACAAAAATCTTTATTCTCAATTGTATTTTCTACTTTATATCCAAGTTCAGGATATATATTAATGAAAGCATTTCTAATGCTATCACCACTCATATAATTAAAATTATATTTTGCACACAATATAGATGCTAATGTAGATTTTCCAACTCTAGATGATCCAATTATTATTATATTTTTCATATATTCTCCTTTATTTCATTTAGCAATTCATTAAAAATACTTTCTCTGTTATAAGATGTATCAATATATTTCATATTATATTTTTTACATTGTTCTATTATTTGATTTTCAAATTCTTTTGCTTTTTTTATATGATTTAATAAATTTTCATTTGTTCTTTTTGAAGTCCATTGATTTTCATCATCATAATATCTACAATTATTAAATATTTCCTCAACAGTCAAACTAGAATTCACAAAATAATAAACTATAGTATTTGATAAATCAAAATAATTAATTAAATCCACTGGCATTATTGAATCTGAATTAATTATATAACTATATTCATTTCCTAATCTACTTTTATTTTTTTGAAGTAATATATTGATAAATTGAGATAATTTATTATCTTTCAAATAATCATGAGTAAAACCAATCTGAATATCATCAAAAGTGCTTTGTAATGCCGAAATAATAGCATCAACTTCTATAATTTGATAATTTTCTAGTTCTTTTTGTAATAATTTAGAAAATGTAGTTTTACCTGTTCTACAAGTTCCAAGTATCATTATATTTTTCATATTTTTCCTTCTTTCAAAACATGCTTTCATAATTTATATTTATTATTAACTCTACAACACATACAATCTTATATAGTATGAGAAAACATATTCTCCACAAACAACCTCCACAATATTTTTTCAAAAAACAATAAAAATATCAATTTTTTATCGTTTTTTCACCATTTTTTGGTCCCTACTGAATAGTTGATTTTTTCTTTATTTATAAGGGTTTATCGCCTATTTAATACTAAACAACACTCCACGTGATACGTATTTGGAAACATATCATATGGTGTTACATCTTCTATTTCATAACAATCATTTAATAAAGATAAATCTCTTGCCATTGTAATAGGATCACAAGAAATATAAATTATATTTTCAGCTTTTATTTTCTTTAGTGTATCAATTACTCTTTTATGTAATCCTGAGCGTGGTGGATCTACAATAATGGTATCAATGTTATTATTACATATTGCATCTAGTTTTTCTTCTACCTTTCCCAAAATAAGTTTGACATTTTTTATGTTATTTAATCTTACATTTTCTTCTGCAGATATTACCGCATCTTCTACTACCTCTATTCCTATAACGTTTTCTACTATATCAGAAATATAGATTCCAATAGTTCCTGAACCACAATATAAATCTAAAACATTTTTACTATTTTTATTTATAATAATACTTTTTATATCATCATAAAGCCTAGTTGCAATATCATAGTTAACTTGAAAAAAAGTATTTTTTCTAATGATATATTTCTTACTACCTATATATGAATTTATATAATCTTTTTTAGTAATACACTTATTATTAATTATTAAGCAATCACTAACTTTTAGTAATGATTCGTAGTTTTTAACAGCACCATCTATTATAAGCATAACCTCATCAGTTTTATTACCAAGTTTAATTGTAATTTTTTCTAAATTAGGTTCTTCTTTTATATACTGTTTTAATAGTTTTAAAATATCATTTATTTTTTTATTAAGTAATAAGCATTCGTCTATTTCTACTAATTCATTTGTCCCATTTTGATAAAAACCCAACTTATTATTTTTTACATGTAAAACAACCTTGTTACGATAATTAAAATTATTTAACTTTACTAAATCATTAATTGCTATATTTCTTTTTAAAAACTTACCTAAAATATTTTCGAGTTTATCCTTTTTAAATGAGATTTGCTTATTTATTGACATATGTTCAATACTACATCCACCACATAAGTTATAATACTTACATTTTGGTACTACCCTATCCTTACTTTTACTAATTAAATTAGTAACTATAGCTTCATTATACTTTTTATTTTCCTTTATAATTTTTATATCAACCATTTCATTATCTAATGCATTTTCTACAAATGTAATTTTCCCATCCATATAAGAAATTCCTCTTCCATAATGATCTAATCTTTCTACTTTCATACTAATCACCATCTAAATTAATTATAGCATATATTTCAGTATTCTTTCCATACTAACAATAGGTGAAGATATGAAAAATACTATAAAGATGATTAAAAAAAAATTAGGACCAAGTAAAGACTATATTTATAAAGAGATGATTGTAGATAAAACCTCTGTCTATTTAATATTTTCAGAGGTATTAACTAGTGGTGATAATGTTAATGAATACATTTTAAAAGGATTAGTTACATTATCAAAAAAAGAATTAAAAAAACTTGAAAACTACTTGCCAACTAATAATATTACAAAAATTAGTAAAGAAGAAATAACTGATTACATCAATAAAGGATTCGTAATATGTTTAGTAAATAAAGATATTTATGCAATAGAGATTAGGGCTAGTTTAGAAAGAGGTATTACTACAATCGAAAGTGAATTATCAGTAAATGGTCCGAAAGATTCTTTTTCAGAAAATTTTAATACTAATTTAGGTCTTATTAGAAGACGTATTAAAAGTGATAACTTATGGTGGGATGAAGTAAATCTAGGCGATGGTTCTAAAACAAAAATTGGTGTTTTATATATGAAAGATATTGTAAATGATAATCTCCCTAAAGCTGTAATTGACAGATTAAATAAAATTGATATTGATGGAATAATTGATTCAAATTATTTAAAGGATGAACTTGAGAGTGATAACAATAGCTTTTTTCCTACTATAATGTCAACAGAAAGACCTGATAAAGTAGCAATGGCACTATTAGAAGGAAAGGTTGCTATATTAGTTGATATGTCCTCATATATATTAATTTTACCTAACTTTTTTATAGACTATTTTAAAACTTGTGATGATTACTATCAAAAATCTATTAATACAACATTCATTAGAGTTATAAGAATTTTTGCATTTTTTATTTCAATTTTTATACCTGCTTATTATATTGCTGTAACAACATATAATCATGATGCAATACAGCTTCCACTTCTTTTACTACTCAAAGCTCAAAGAATGTCAGTTCCCTTCCCTGCTGTTGTTGAAGCTTTATTTATGATTATTTCATTTGAAATATTACGTGAAAGTGATATTAGAATGTCTTCAACCACTGGGAGTGCCATTTCTATATTAGGAGGTATTATATTAGGTGATGCCGCTGTTAGTGCAGGAATTATGTCCCCTATTATGATAATAATAATTGCATTATCTTCTATTGCTGGATTTGTATTCACATCTATTGAACTTGTTAATGCTATTAGAATGTACCGAATTATATTTTTATTCTTAGCGTGTACTTTAGGACTATATGGAATATATTTGGGTGCCGTATATTTGTTATATAAACTAATAACTATTAAATCATTTGATAAACCGTATTTAGCACCCTTTTCTCCATTCATCAAAACAGAATTTAAAGATGCTATAGTAAAAGCTAAAAACAAAGGAAAAAAATATAGAAATCCTTTACTATCAAAAAATAAATTAAGGGGTGAATATAAGTGAAAAAAGTATTTATAACAATATTTCTTATAATATTCATTTTTGGTAGTAGTTCATATCAAGAACTTAATAAACTAGCTATTATAACTAACATAGGTATCTTAGAAGAAGAAGGACAATATAAAGTAATATATCAAGAAATAATTCCCGAAAAAGAAAATAATAAAATAATGAAAAAATATAAATATTATGAAAATAAAAGTAATAATTTACAAAGTGCCTTTTCAAGGCTTAATGAAGATACAACTAAATATATATACTTGGATCATTTAGAAAATATTATTATTAAAACGAATGATAATAAAGTTTTTGATGAGTTAATAAACTATTTTGATAAAGATATAGATAATTTTAATATTGTCCTTACTTACGATAATCTAGAAAAAATAATAAAATACAGTAATAATTATAAATATATTAATAGCCTAATAGATAATAATGTCTCATTTAGAGAAATAAAAAAAGCAAATTTAGAAAATAAAAGAATTAAAGTACCGGTAATAAAGCTTAGTAATAATAATTTGTCTTTTTATAAATATATAAGGTTGGGTGATTTTAATGATTAAAAAGGATTTATCAGTAATTGCCTTAGTTTTTTTCTTAACTAGATGTTTTTTTAATTTATCGACTTTTAACAATTTATATAGTTTTCTTATTACGGCAACATCAATATTTATAGCAATACTAGGGTTAAAACTAATTAAAAAAGATATCCTATCTAACAAAATAATAGATATTATTTATATGATTATAATAATTTATATTTTTGCAATTATTCTTATCAATGCCACGATGTTTATAAATACTAATTATTTTAGATATAATAATTACATTATCATAGGACTATCCCTAATTGGAATTTCATACATAATTGGTAAAGATGAAATAAAAACGATTAGTTCTATTAGTGAAATATTTCTTTTTGTGTTTATTATAATAAGTTTAGTTGCATATATAGGTTTAATTTCATTAATAAAAATAAATAACTATAGTGGTTTTATTACATTTAATAACATATCAATCAACTTACTACCAGGATTTATTATATTTATACTACTATATTTAAAAGATGATAATATTTGTACTGGTTATATTATTGGAGTTATATCTTCGCTATTAGATTCATTTTTACTTATTGGTTGCTTAGGAAATAAATTAATTATGAGTTACAAATTTCCAGGAATTGCAGTTTTAAAAAGTCTAAATTTATTTCATTTTATAAATCATTTAGATAAACTATTATCTTTTATCTATTTATTTGAATATACCATTACTCTTTCATTAATTATTAATATAATTATAAACATCAAAAAAAAGATAGGTTCATGATACCTAACTTTCTAAAACATTACATGTATATCCCATATTCTCATAAAAAGATTGTTCTTCCTCTAAAGCTTGATAATAATTTATTAAATCAGTATTTTCCTTATTATCATTAATTAATTCTTGATCAATTGTTACTGTAACTAAATCATTATTATTGTTTACTTTTATATTTTTTAGAGAATTAAACATATTGTATTCATCACTTACTTTAATACTTGTATTAGGTAGAACCCCTTCAGGAACTTGATCTATTTTCTTATAAGATATTGTATTAGTATCAATAATACCATCCTTATACTTTACACTAATAGACTCTAAATATAACTCTTCTGGAAAATATTTACTACATTTTAAGACTTGTAGTTGTTTTTTTACTACATTATTTTTTGTTGTAATATCACTTGGTCTAGGAATCAAATATCTAAATAATGGTGGTAATACTATAAATGTTAAAAGTAATAATATACAACTGATAACTAGTATTGGACTTTTTTCTTTCTTCATTATATCACCTATAACACTTCTATATCTTCATCATTTTCATTGGTTTTTACAGTATTATTTTCCATATTTAAAGTATCATTTAGAGGCTTTTCATCACTTAATAGCTCTTCTTTACTATTACTATCATTTTCATGTTTATTATAGTTTTTCTTTATCATAAATATCTCTACTACATAATAAACAAAGAAAACAGCTGGAATAGCAGGAGAAAAGCGAACTGCATAATATAATATTTTAGCTTTTTCCACTAATCCTTTACTTTGTAGTGTACCTACAAAATAGTTTGAATACATATATGCTATTATTGATAATACAATTGTAATAACTATTGCTACCAAACTTGCCCAATAATTTACAATAAAATAATACTTATTTGGATTATTTCTTTTTATATTCTTAGTACTAAAAGAAATTATTATTCTTGATAGAACTATCATAGCAATTGTTGGTAACAATACATACAATAATAACTTATAAAATAAATTAAAATTAATATCAACATTAACCATACCTTATCACCTATTATAGAATATATCATAATTAAACTTCTTTTTCAATTTCTTTTTTACAATTAAAAAATAAAAAAATTGCTATTAAAATAATTACCAACCCCAAAATAATTAAAATATATTCATTATGTTTAACTATACCATCACTTATTTTAGTTGGATTATTCTTATCATAATAAATTGTTAATTTATCACTTATTTTAATATGTTCTTTTTCTGTTACAATGATTCCGTTATATTTTTTAGAATGAACATAGTAATTAACATATAATAAGGTGTTATTTTTATTATTTGAAATTGTATATATAACACCTTCTGTTTTCCCAGCATTATTTATAAAATTCATTTTTTTATTATAGATACACATAGCACATATAATATCAATTAAACCTATTAATACTATAACTAGACAATATTTATACCTCTTTAAATGTTTCATTTAACTCTTCTATCCTTTCATATACTATTTTCGGATTAGTTGTTGTAATATATATTTTATTTTTATATTTTTTAATTACATCAATACCTATTTCATTAAATAATTTATCAACTTCATCACTACTATCTATAGTATAAATACCATAATTTTTATTACTTTTTAAAATCATTTTACTATTTTTATAGTTAACCATTCTTTTATCCATTGATATTATATCTAAACTTAAATTTAGATATGTTCTAAAATATGCTTTTAATTCAAAAAGCTTAGAGTGTCTATTTAGTAATAAGCAGGTTGGATATTTTCTTTTTATAAAAAATTTTAAAAACTTATATATAAAACTAATAACCACTATCTTTTTTGTTTTATACTTTTTTACTGTATCATAAACAAGTTGTAATGTTTGATCCTCACTCCCTACTTCTCCTAATTTTATTTCTAAAAAAATTAGTTTTTCTTTTGGAATAATACCTAATATTTCATCCAAAGTAGCTAGTTTTGTTTTGTATTTTTTTAAATGTATTTGGTTTAATTTACTATAGTCTGTATTAGATATTCTATAACTTTTATTATTATACTTTATCCTAAAATCATGAAACACTACTAATTTATTATCACTGGTTACTCTTACATCAAATTCAACTCCATCAATATATTCCTTTGAGGTGGCATATTTAATAGCTTCTATTGAGTTTTCTCTAGTATTTGACTGCTTATACCCACCTCTATGTGCAATTAGTTTTATTTTATTCATAAAATCACCTACTATATATAATATATTCAATTAAATATAGCTTGTGAAAGAGAAAAAGTAATGCCTATTTAAGCATTACCATTTTGACATTCTGTTCCATATTTTCTAGCAAATGATTTCCAGTCTTTTAATTTAATTTTACCATTGGTAACTTTAACATTATCTTCACTACCTTCAATCTCCATTAGTTTATCCATATCAATTTTACCATAATTAATATAAGTAGTACTTGTAACAGTATTATTTTTTAATGTTACTTTATTATCATAATATTCTAAATTGCTATATACTGAATATACATTTTCGTATGCTTCTTTATATTGGTTTAGTACATTACTATCATTTGATGTTACTACTTCCTTTGATTTTAGTATTTCTATATAGTTATCTGAGTTATAATAAACATCTATATTTATATCTACAGAAGAGTTATCTGTAGTTTCAGTTTTTCTAGTACATGTAATATAATCTAGATTTTTTGTATTATATTTCTTATTTAATTCCACTTCAACCTTAGTAGAACACCCTGTCACCAATAGAAGAAATAAGATTATTAATAATAAACTTTTTTTATTCATCTTCTTCACTCTTTTCCTTTAACATTTTAAGTATTTTATTTTGATTTTTCTGAAGAATAGTCATTTGATCATGTAATTCTTCTAAAATAAGTTCACTTTTTAGGTCCGTCCTATAATCATTTTGGTTACGTAAGCTATCCTTTTCAGCTTGCCTATTTTGACTCATCATTATTATAGGCGCTTGTAATGAAGCAATACAAGATAATACTAGGTTAAGTAAAATGAATGGATAAGGATCCAAACTATTTTCTTTAGTTAAAATAAATGCATTTAATACTATCCAGAAAACTAAGAATAGTATAAATAGTATTATGAAAGTCCAACTACCTGCTACTTCACTTATTTTATCCGCTACTCTATCTCCTCTAGTCATCTTTGTCTCTTCTAATTTATCAACATCTATTGAAATTGGTTTATCAATAAGCAAATCTAATAATTCTTGCTCATCTTGTTCTTGTAAATTCTCATTTAATAACATTTTAACTATTTCTTTTTTTGTTTTTCGCCTTTCCATATAAACCTCCATTATGATTATTATATCATGCTTGTAATATAAAATCTTTTATTATTTCAAATACTTGGTTTTTATCAATACTTAAATTACAAGAAAGTATTAATTTATTATTTCCCATAACTATTTCATTACTAGGATTTAAAAATATAAGTTTATTAGTATCAATATCATTCATCTTTATTAGAACTTTTTCTAATATGTTACTACTACTTCCATAACTCATAAAGTATACATTTTTCTTATCTATATCATAGTTATCTATTTCTTTGTAAATATATTTTATAAATTTATAACATTTTGAAACATAATCATTTTTAGAGTAATCTAGTAAAAAAACAACGCTTTTTGTATTTATTGCTAAATCACTACAAATACTCTCATCTGTAGATATTAAAATAATTAGTCTATCAAGATTTACTTCCTTTTTAGGATAAAATACTTTAATTGGCAATAAATTGTTTTTTAATAATATCTTATAATTTGAAATATTTTCTCTAGAAATGCTTGGATGAAATATCTCATTTAAACTTCTATATAATTTTGTTTGCATACTACCACCAATCTTATCTTATCACAATAAAAGAAAGTATTTAAAAACTTTCTTTTAAACTTTACACTATTTGATATTTTAATCCTTAAAAAATGAGAATAAACCTTTCTTTCGGATTAATGTAGGAATATTTGGATTATTAGTTATTGAATTTATAATGGTATTTGACAAATTATAAGTATTTCCATACTTTAATGAATATTTTGCTTTACCATATCTTTTATCAATCATAACAACTGGTACTTCCAAAGAATAATCTAACTTCACTTTTTTATCTACACCAACAATATAATCATCTTTATAAACTCCATAAAGAGATGAGATAAACATATTATATCCATTTTGATCACAAATATTGTAAATATTATCAATTTTTTCATCAATAATCATCAAAAATTCCCTGATTTGTTTAATTTCTTTAAAGTCAGCTATATCATAATCAAATACAATTAATTGTTCAGTTGATGATAAAACTTCTTCATAATTTATATTATCATCTAAATTTCGATATTCTATGTTATTGCTCTTTATGTCTTTTAAACCGTTAAGATTATAATTAATGGATTGAATTCTATCAGGTTTAGTATATATTACACACTTCAAATGAGCTTCTTCTAGTTTTTTATTAAAGAAATCCAAAGGTTCTATTTCTTCATATATATTAATAGCATAAGGAAATGATTTCATAGGAAATAATGTATATAATTTTACATTTCTAATTTTTTTAATAAAATCATCACAGTCAACATCTTCATAATTTAAAAATAACGCAATATCATTGGGTTGAAGTTTGAAACCTGGTTGAAGATAAAATGGATCTATATTCTTAGGAATAATTCCCATGGTTCTAGAATAATTTATTTTTCTGGCATAATCAGGCCATTTTTCTCCGCTTTCTTTACAAAATAAATTATAATAATCATCTTTATTAATAGTTCTTTCACCAGTAACCATTCCTATTTCTACATTTTTATAAAGAGTTATTTTTTCCTCTATTGCTTGTAACATTTTTAAAATATTATCATACTCTATCACATCTTTTTGTCTTAAAATAGGATGAATAAATATTTTAAACTCTCCTCTTGATTTTAGAACATTAATTATCTTAATTACCTGATTAATTACTTGATCATTATCTAAAAAGCAAAATAGATGCACCTTTGTATTATTAGTAATAGCATCATTTGCTATTTTAATTATTGTAGTATTATTAGTTAAATTATTATCTGATTCAAGGCGATGATAAGTTGGCAATAAATCATTACCTAAGCTAAAATTTCTATACCCATTTTTGTAATTATAATTTATATTTTCCAAATTAGAGTACAGATAATTTCCCATAAGCATTGATAAATTAGGCATCGTATCATTAAACTTTATATCAAATGAATCTTTAGAGGCAACTCCTAAACCATTTATTAAAAATAAAACAGTTTTAGTAATATCATTGTTCATCATTCCATCTCCTACTCTAATATTATTATATCACATAACTAAAAAAAAACACCATACAGTGTTTATTTTAGTTTTTGTAATTCATAATCTTTAATAAAAGTTTCAACTGTTTTGGTATTAGATATATTAATAATATTTGAATACATCGTTCCATCCTTTACATATATTACGGCAGGATATCCAAAATCTGATGGATTAATGCCTAGTGTAACTAATAATTTTTCATATTTATCTTTAGAGTAGTTTTTAACATCATAGCTTATATATTTAATTTTTTTGCTATTTAAATATTTTTCTATTTCTTTACAATTCTTACATTTTTTAGCATCACTATTCCAAATATATAGGGCTGTTGTCTCACTATTATCAATTATTGTTTTGATTGGTTTTTCCTTTTCTACATTAGTATTTACATTGGTTGTATAAGAAATTATTAAATAACATACCAAAATTACAACCAATATTGCTACAACCAATATCATTATTTTCTTATTTTCTTCATTCAAATTTTTTCCTCTTTTATCCATTCTTTTCTCCTTATTATCTATCAGATATCGACATATTATCGTTGTTTTTTTGTTTATTACCATATCAATTGATTTTTTATCATCAAATATAGTTACATTTTTATTTTCATCAAGAAATACTAGTTTTATACTCTTTTTTTGATTTTTCTCACTACTATTTAATGTTAAAATTAATATGGTATACTTGAAAATCTTAATATTTGTAATATCTAAACTTTTATTTGTAGTTATTTTATTTGAAACCCTCTCTTTAGTTTTAACCCGTTTCAAACTATCATCTACTATAGCAATACTATACTATAAAAACAAAAAAAAATAAATACTAATTATTTATTTTTTTATATTTTCCAACTTCTTAAGTGCCTCATCAAAAGTAGAAACACCTATTATTTTTATTTTTAAATTTCTTTTTTGTTTTATCTTTTTACATTCTTTATAATTAGATCCCTTAGGTACTATAAATATATCAGCTCCTGCTTTTTCTGCACCTAATAGTTTATATTTTACACCGCCTATAGTTGTTATTTTACCATCTTCTTCTATTTCACCGGTACCGGCAATTTTATAACCTTTAGTTATATCTGTTTTTGTTATTTTGTTATATATATCCAAAGTCTCTATAATTCCGCCACTAGGTCCTGATTCACTTTTTTTAAATTTTATATTTACTTTAGGACTAGTTTTATACTTATGAATTTCTTTTGCATATATTCCAATTACATTTCTTCCTTCACTTTTGTAAACCTTCGCTGAAATATTCTTCCTTTTAGAATTTCTTTCTATTAACAGATTTAATTTTTGATTTTCTTTATATTTAGAAATAATATTTCTAAGTGAGGTGGCATCGGAAACATCTTTACCATCTACTTCTAAAATTTTATCTCCAACTTTTAGATCATTATTACTATCTTTATCAACATAATAAACATATAAACTAGTATCAGTAACATTATAAGTTTTACCAGCTTTTAGATAAGCATTTTTAATAGCATTATCATTGGCTGTTAATAAATCTATTTCTCCTCTAAATTCAACCTCATCCACACTTTCTTCATCGTCATAGGTATAAGAGCTAGTCTTTATTCTTTCCCAATCAGGAATAATATAACTTAACATATATGTTGCTATTGTTCCCTTAACCTCACTTACATAAGCAAGATTTAAGCTACCTTTAGAACTATATTGATCTTCTACTTGTATCCTTTTTCCAACCTGCATTATTCCACCACCAGTAATAATATAGTAATCAACTGGCCACATAAAAAGTGTATATAAAACTATTAAAAATACAATACTTTTAAAATTTTCTTTAATAAATTGTTTTAGTTTTTCATAAAAATTAGTAAACATTTAATCATTCCTTTATGTTTAATTATATCAAAAAGTTGGTGAATTATGAAAAATAAATTAATGCAGGTTTTAATATTTGTCATATTCTTGTCACTAATATTAAAACCAGATTTAATAACATCAGAAATACTTAATGCCTTAAATGTGTTTTCTAATACCCTATTTCCATCAATATTTCCATTCTTTTTAATCTCTGATTTATTAATCAGTTATAATTTTTGTAATACTCTAAATAAGTATTTTTCTAAAATTAACAATTTTTTATTTCATACTTCAAATGCCTCTAACTTTGTAATAATAATGAGTATTTTTTCTGGATTTCCAAGTGGAGCAAAGTATATAAGAACTCTCTATGATAAAAAAATGCTTAGTATTAATCAAGCAAATTATTTAATAGTTTTTACTCATTTTGCTAATCCATTATTTGTCTTAACTATTACAAAAAAACTATTTCATAATTCTAGTATTTCTTATCTAATACTATTTTGTCACATTATTTCTAATATAATAATAGCAATCATAATTAGACCAAAGGAAAAAGAAGTTCATATAGAATTAAACAATGAAAATAACGAATCATTCTCTACTAATTTATCTAATTCAATCAAATCTTCTTTGAAACTTTTATTATTAATACTTGGAAATACTTGTTTTTTCTTTATAGTTACAAGACTAATTAATGAGTATTTTTCCTTAAGTGGTATTTACCAAGTATTTATTAATGGTTTTTTTGATATGACAAAAGGAATCAATAGTATTTCCTTAATACATTCGACTATAATATTTAAAGCAATTTTAACTTTAACATTCATATCTTTTGGTGGAATAAATGTACATATGCAAGTTTTGAATATAATTGATGGTACTGATATCAAATATAAAAACTTTTTACTTGGAAGAATATCACAACTGGCAATATCTTCCGTATTATTCTTTATTTTCTATAATTTTAGTACCAGTCTTTATTAATTGGGATTACTATATCTAACGCAGAATATTTATTTCCTAAATCATTATGCCTAAAACCTACATATATTTTTAGGTAATCATTTTTATTTGTGATTTGAATATCATTAAAACGTAGGGTGTAAATATCTGGAATTTCAAATTTATCATCTATCACATTATCTTTATAAAACACAATATAATTATTTTTATGACAATCAATTATTCCGGAATCATCCTCTGATTCTATATCTTTAGTATCATCACTATTTTCATCGCATTTACTTAATTGATAAATTTCTAATTTTCTTGTTTTACCAGTATTTAACGTATAATTGATTATATATTTAGTACCATTACCATTTATTCGATCTTCATGAGTAGCCTTTTTTACACCACCGCCGTCTATAATATCTTCTTCTATGGTTTTGGTAGTTTCGTTTTTATATGTTAACATCGAATTTTTTGTTGATTCAATTTCTTGTTTTGATTTTTGATTATTTACTACCTTAAACATAGACATTACTATAACAACAACAATTGAAAAACAGACCAATATTTCTACTACTGTCAATCCTTTATTATTTAATCTTTTCATCACTTGATATCAACTCCCAAAGTAGCATATTCATATACGCTTTCAGTGTTTTCAGTTCCCTCTTTTATGTCTTTTTTGTATTTTGCAATTATACGATAATTATAACCATATTTATTAATTTCATAGTTTGGTAAATATTTGATGTATTCTTTTAATCCTGAATCAAGAGAAGTAGAATCAATATTCTTCTTTAGGTCTGTTATTTTATAATTTGTAATATAGACTTCTGGATCTCCTAAACTAGTCATTAAGTTCCTGCATTCACCAGTAAAACTTCCAGCCTCAGTACAGTTTAATTTTTTTGGATTAACATTAACCTGTAACACACCTTGATTATTACTTAGAAATCTTTTAATTAAATCAGTCTTATATACACTATCAATATTATCATACCCTTCTCTTTTTTCATATTCACCTATTAATGGATAAAAATTTGTATATAATAAAGTAAATATTCCCATAACAAAAACAGATACAATTAATGTTTCTACAAGGGCAAAGCCTTTAGAGTTCAATTTCTTCATTTTTTAGTATTCACTCCTTGCTATTATGATAAAACTATTATATAATATAATAAGATAAAATACCATAGAAAGTAGACAAAAAGGGGTTGAAAATATGGTTACATTTGATTATAAAAAAACTCCAATAACGCAAATTGCAGATTATATTATTATGTATGCTGCAAAAAGTGGCGCTAGTGATATCCATTTTGACCCAAAAGAAAACGGTCTGATGGTACGAATAAGAATCGATGGAGACCTACAAGATTATACTTTAATACCTCCAGATTACGAAAGAAATTTAACTACAAGATTAAAATTACTAGCTAATATGAACATCACAGAAAGCAGACTTCCTCAAGATGGAGCAATCAAAAGACAATTCGGAAAACTTTACCTAGATATGCGTGCATCTTCTCTTCCTACTAATGAAGGGGAAAAAATAGTTATTCGTATCTTAGATTATAGTAGAAGCTTACAAGGATTAGAGCATCTTGGTTTTTCGCATACTAATTTTGAAAAATTAAAAAGAATGATTCAAATACCAAATGGTATCATTTTGGTTACTGGTGCTACTGGTACAGGTAAAAGTACTACTACCTATTCTATTTTACAAGCTTTAAATAAACCTGAAACTAATATTATTACGGTTGAAGACCCAATAGAAATGAATATTGAAGGAATAAATCAAGTACAAGTAAATAGTGAAATTGGTTTAGACTTTGCTACAGTATTAAGATCTATTTTAAGACAGGATCCAAATATTATCCTTATTGGAGAAATTCGTGATTCTGAAACAGCTAAAATTGCAGTACGTGCATCAATAACTGGGCACTTGGTATTATCAACAATACATACAAACAATTCTTTATCTACAATTGAGCGTCTTTTAGATATGGATGTTGAAAGATATCTTTTATCTAGCGCTTTAACTGGAATAATTTCACAACGACTTGCCAAGATGTTATGTCCTAAATGTAAAATAGAAAGAGAAGCCACTCCTTATGAGAAAAAAATATTTAAAAATGTTTTAAAAGAAGATATTGAAAAGCTTTATGACGCTAACCATGATGGTTGTGATTACTGTCATAATGGCTACAAAGGTCGAATTGCTGTTCAAGAGGTTTTAGAGATTGATGATGAAATAAGGGATGCCTTAAATGATGAAAAATTAGAAAAAGAAGACTTAAGAGAGATGGTATACACATCTAATGTTATTACCCTACTTCAAGATGGGTTAGAAAAAGTACTAGAGGGAATAACTAGTTTTGAAGAAATTTACAGGATTATTGAAATAGATTCTGATATTACTGAAAATTATGGTGCTGAGTTAACTGAAGCTAATAAGGAAAGATTAAAACAAGAAAAGCAAAATAAAATAAAAGAAGAAATCAATTCAGAAGTTACTGATTCTGCTAAATCAATTAACTCTGATGATAAAACTTCATCAGTAGATGATACTGCAACAATATCAACTAATAGTCAAAATGTAGAATCCATTATTAATAAAAATGAGGAAAAGGCAAATATTATTATCACTCCTCCTATGATTCCAGCATATACAGATCAAGTTAATTATAGTAATCCATCTAACCCTGAACAAATTTCAGATACAAACTCTTCGACCATTAATATTCCTAATGTCCAAAATAATTTTTACAATACTAATAATTCAGAAACTAACCAAGATTTAAATTCTACTGATAAAAACATCAATAGTAATAATGAGAGTGAAAAAATCAATTTTTCACCATTAAATACGAATGAGACCTCTGCTTCCGGCCCAACCCTAAGCCTACTAACAGAAGTTCCACAAAATTATAATCAAATTGATAATTCAAACCAAGTTAATCTTCAACCAACAATCAGCACTATAAATGATGTAGCTAGTCCAACTCTGATTGAAAATCAAGCAAATTCAGAACCAACATTAATAGAAAATAATTAAAAGGCACTATTTAATGCCTTTTTCTTTTAACATATTAATAATTTCATTACTTATTTCTTCTATACTTTTTATTCTATCAGATTCAACACATTCTATTCTATCCCAATTATATAACTCTGATAATTCTATGTATGCTTTTTCTGCATTTATTAAATGTTTTTTACTTTTTTCATTTCCATCCAAACTCTTTCTATTTTTTTTAAGTTCACATGATGATGTATATGGCATATGTAAAAATATTGTAATATCTGGTTTAGGTAATTTTAAAAGCCAATATTCCAATTTATCAATCCATTGATACATATTAAATCTTTCTTCTGAATCCTCTATTTTACCACCCTGGTGAGCCATATTAGAAGTTGTATATCTATCAAGAATAACTATATATCCATCATCAATATATTTATTAACTTTGGTTATATTATACTTCCTATCTGCCGCATAATATAGGCATGATATATATGGATCAACATTAGCTGAACCATCCTCAAAATACGAAGGACAAATCTCTTCTTTTCCAAGATATGGGCCTCCCACTATTTTACCAGTTGGTGTATCATAGGCCGGAAAACTCATTCTAATACAATTTATTCCACTACTATTTAAATATTTTTCAAGTAGTTTTGATTGAGTTTCCTTTCCAGAACAATCTGTTCCTTCTATTACAATTATTTTACCTTTCATTTTATACCTCCTATACTCCTATATATAAAGAAAAAGTAGTTACACTACTTCTTACATTCTAGCACGAACATCAACCTTGAACGCAAACATATATGATTGTGCTGGATTAGTCTTATTATCAAATTTATCACTAACCCAAACACGTAATCTCAACTTTTCATTTTTCTTAACATTAGTCAATTCAGAAGAATATAGTACTTTACTATTTTTTTCTTCTTGATCATCTTTTAGCATACTGTAAGTTGGTACTTCACCATCATATGGTTTTAAAGCCACATCATTTTGATCAGTTAAATAAACTTTAACATAGCTATCATCCATATCACTTTTATATGGTGTTACAATAACATCATATTTAACATTTATAGTGCTATCATTAGAAACAGTAAAATCAAATGTTTCTGTATTACCGTTTAATCTTTTTCCTTTATCATCTGACATTGGTAATGCGTTTTCTATTTTAACATTGTTTGTTTCACTTTCAGTATAACTGAATGATATTTTTCCTGTTGTGATAGTATTTTCTTTTTGACCCTTAAATGTTTGTGACCACACTGCATATGAAATTCCAATAACTGCAACTATCAAAATCAATATTGCAAGTGAAGATAGTAAAATTTGTCTTACATCTTTCTTCTCTTCAACCATACTATCACTCCTTAATTAATAATACTAAACTAAAATTTCTTATACAAGTAATTATAAATCATTTTATCAATATTATACATAATTTTACATATTAGCAACTAATATTATCTTCTTCATCAAAAAAAACTAAAAGGCATTTTCTACTTGCTAAATAATCACACATATGAACAAAATTTTGATACTTTGTTTTTGGCTTTTCTAATATCTCGTTTCCATTATAGTCGGTAGTCCATGGTCCCATATGTGTTTTTATTACATCCTCTACTAATTTTCTTTCTGGATCAGTTAATTCTAAATTATCCTTTTCTTCTTCTACATAATTTGCCATTAAAATAGGATGATCAAATTTAGTATATTTACTTTCTTCTTTACCTAGTTTTAATCCATCATGAATTAATAATCCCATAAGCATTAAATCTTTCTCCATAGCAGTATATTTATCTCCAATAGCAGGATCAGATAATAATTCATATCCAATTCTAAAAGCAGCTTTGGAATGCCTTAATAATCCACCCTCACCTAAAGCATATTCAGGATGATATTTTCCTGTTGAAGATGCTGGTACTATAAAAAAATAATCAGGTAAACAATTAATCATATGTATAAGTGATTTTTTTACTCTATCATCCTTTATACAATTTAGTTCCTTTATAAAATATTCTTCATTATTCATACTTCTTTACTCCTTACAAAATTAATTAATATCTCATTACTTACATATATTTTATCTTCTGGTATATAAATATTTTCATTATTACATATCAAATTATTTGATACTAAGCTATCGATAGGATAAATATTTTCAATTTTTTCTCCATATTTATTTTCAAAATATTTTTTATTTACTCCTTTTAACAACCTCAAGCCTAATATCATTTCATAATCCATTATATCAGATTTTGATAAATTATCATATTCCAAAATATAATTTCCCCTCATATATTTTTTTATACTTCTAGTATTTGTTATTCTCCTACTACCTATATATGATGATGCACCTAGTCCAAAACCGTAATAGTTTTTATTTTTCCAATAACAAAGATTATGTTTTGATTCATATCCTTTTTTAGAAAAATTGCTTATTTCATAGTGTTCATAATCTTTTAGTTTATTAATTATTAATTTATACATTTCATAATCTAAATCTTCATCAATGTAATCAGTTTTATTTATAGCTAGTTTAGTATGAGGTTCAATTATAAGTGAATATGTTGATATATGCTCTGGTTTTAGTGATAAAACAAAGTCTATATCATTTGATAAATCGTCCAAGGTTTCATTTGGGATTGCGTACATTAAATCTATATTGATATTATCAAAATCCAAATTCCTACATAAGTCAATTATATATTTAACTCTTTTTTTACTTTCTTTCCTACCTAATAATGTTAAATTATTTTTATTAACTGTTTCTAGGCCAAAACTTATTCTATTAACTCCATTTTCCTTAAATAATTTCAATTTTTCTAAGGTTATACTATCAAAGTTACATTCTATTGTATATTCAATTTTTTCATTTTTCTTAAAAATGTTTAAAATATTAAATAGTTTTTTTAATTGCTCTAAAGTTAGTGATGATGGAGTTCCACCACCAATATATATTGTATCTAACTTTTCATTGTTATAAGTAGATAGTATTTCTTTTTCTAAACTAACTAGGTATTTATCAGTCAAATTTTCATTGTAAAAAAGTTTACAAAAGTCACAATATGAACAGATATTATTACAAAATGGTATATGAATATAGCAATTATTTGCCATGGGGTTTAAAACTATTCTCCTTTAGTGGTTGCAATCTAGATTCATTTAATATTTCTTTTGCTATTTTACATTTTTCTTTGTCTATTTTTGAAAGTCTAGTAGTTAAATTTCTTTGAACTACATTCCAACTCAAGCCTTGTACATTTCCTATTTCTTCTATTGTATTACCTACTGATAAATAATTATAAGATGTAAGAACCTGTTCTATTACTCTTTTGTTATTAGTTGAAAACGATTTATTTTCCATTAAGACATCAAACACTGCCTTATAATGTTTTATTGAAATATTAGGTAATCGTTTCTGAATATAATCATGAATCGTTGTTTTACCAATTCCAAAGACTTTCGCTGTTTCTCTTACTGAACTTTTATTTTCTATAATATAATTTGCGATATCGATATAAAGTTCATTATCTTTGGTTACAAGTGGCAAATTATCATCTAATGTATCGTAATATTTTTTAATATTATCTCTATGTTCAGAAACCTTACTATTTAATTTATTATCTAGTGTACAATAATTATCTAGTACTTCTACTACTTTATTTTTATCTATACATAAGTACTCAGCTAACTCATCATAAGTAAACCAATTATTTAAATATTCTTCAATTATGCATTCTTTAGTAATATAATCTTCCATATTTCCTCCTACTTTTCATTAGTTGATAGTATTGATAAAAATGCTTCTTGTGGTACTTCAACACTACCTATTTGTTTCATTCGTTTTTTACCAGCTTTTTGTTTTTCTAATAATTTCTTTTTACGAGTAACGTCTCCACCATAACATTTTGCTAAAACATTTTTTCTCAATGCTTTAATATCAGTTCTAGCAATTATATGAGTACCAATTGCTGCTTGAATTGGGACTTCAAACATTTGACGAGGAATAATTTCTTTTAGTTTTTCAACTACTATCTTTCCTCTTTGATATGCAAAATCCTTATGAACTATTACACTTAAAGCATCTACTATATCACCATTTAATAAAATATCCATCTTTACTAGATTACTTTCTCTATAACCTATTAATTCATAATCAAATGAAGCATAACCTTTAGTATAACTTTTTAATTTATCAAAGAAATCATATACTATTTCTGACAAAGGAATTTCATAGTAAATAGTTACTCTATCTTCATCTAGGTAATCCATATTAATAAAAGTTCCTCTCTTATCTTGGCATAACTCCATAATAGGACCTATATACTCTTTTGGTGAAAAGATACTAGTTTTGACATAAGGTTCAAATGTTTTTGAAATAACACTCCTATCTGGCATTTTAGTTGGAGCATCTACTATTAACTTGGTTCTATCAGTAAGTAGCACTTCATATATAACAGAAGGAGATGTTGCAATTAAATCTATTCCAAATTCTCTTTCTATTCTTTCTTCTATAATCTCCATATGAAGTAGTCCTAAAAAGCCACATCTAAATCCAAACCCTAAAGCTTTCGATGTTTCAGGTTCATAGGTTAATGAAGCATCATTCAATTTTAATTTCTCTAATGCCTCTCTTAGATCTTCAAATTTATTAGACTCTATTGGATATAGTCCACAATAAACCATTGGTTTCATCTCTTTATATCCCGGTAGAGCTACTTTTGCTGGATTATCTTTAAGGGTTATTGTATCCCCTACTTTAACACTTTCAATACTCTTAATTGAGGCATATAAATAACCAACTTCACCAGCTGATAAGCTTTCTACTTCTTTTTCTTTTGGAGTATCAATACTTAAACCAACTACTTCATAACTAGAATTAGTCTCCATCATTAGAAAAGTATCCCCTACTTTTATTTTCCCATCCATTACTCTGATACTTGTAATAACCCCTCTATATGGATCAAATACACTATCAAATATCAAAGCTTTTAACTCTTTGTTTGGATCTCCTGATGGAGCTGGAATATATTTAACAATTGCATCTAGTAAAGAATCAATTCCCTCTCCTGTTTTTGCACTAGTTAGAATTATTTCTTCTCTATCAAATCCTATATTTTCTAATTCTTCTATTACTTTATCCGGATCTGCATTTGGTAAATCTATCTTATTAATTACTGGAATAACTTTTAGGTTATTATCAAGAGCAAGATATAAGTTAGCAAGAGTTTGGGCTTCTATTCCTTGAGATGCATCCACAACCAAAAGAGCACCTTCACATGCAGCCAAACTTCTTGAAACCTCATATGAAAAATCAACATGTCCAGGGGTATCTATTAAATGAAGATAGTATTCAGAGTTGTTATGTTTATATTTTATCTGCACAGCATTTAATTTAATTGTTATACCACGTTCCCTTTCAAGCTCCATATCATCTAAAATCTGTTCTTTTAACTCCCTTTTAGAAATTGCACCAGTACGTTCTAAGATTCTATCTGCTAACGTACTTTTACCATGATCAATGTGAGCAATTATACAAAAATTTCTAATATTTTCTTGTTTCATAGGATGCCTCCAAATCTATAATTTATTATAACAAAAAACTTGGATTACTCCAAGCTTCTTCAATTTATTTATAAACTTTATTAAGAGTATTAAATAATTAAAGATAAAGTAACAATCATTCCTATGAGTATTTTCAAATAGAAGATATTTTTTTGCTATTACTTGAAACTTTTACATAATTCTATCATCGTGGTTTAATCTTTTTTTATTTGGTTATTATATAATGCATAAACAATTAATGGATAAGTGCAAGTTATAGAAGGATAGGCAAAACGCATTTCATCGCCAGTTACAAGGCAGGATACTATGATTACATTAGATATTACTAATATGTAAGGTATAAATCTTCTTATACCATCAATACCCTTTCTTATAATTAAATATATTGAAAATAATATTAAGAAAAGAGCACTTCCTAAATCTATAAATAAAAATTTTAATGGAGTTTTAAAAATAAAATTTGTATAATAGTAAACCCCATTATTATTTTCTCTTGAATTATACTGAAAACAATAAAAACTTTTATAATGGTCTATTCTCCAATATATACTAGTAATTGCCAAATAGTTTTTTAAAGATAATTTAGGATTTTTTACCGCTAAATCTAGCCATATTCTTACTACATCTAATGAGATACTTTTTAACTTTTTTAAATTATCTGGGCAGTTAAACTTTATTTCATTAAAATACATATATTTACTATAATTTCCATTAAAACACTCTTTTTTAAAGATACTATATATTTTATCTTGATATTCTTTTTTAAATCCCTTTCCATGTTCTTCTATATATCTAATTTGATTCAATGGAACTCCTAACATTTCAGCTGTACCAATATTAGGTTTTACATTTAAAAAATTATATATAGGGCCGGTAATTATTACTCTAGCTGTTATAAATATAATAAAAAATGATACATAGAATTTCCTATATTTTTTATAAAAAATAATGAGTAATATCATCATTAATAAAAAATTAGCAATACCATTATGTCTTATATATACCATAAAAAAGCACATAATAATAAATAATACTTTATTTTTAGTTTTAGAAATCCAATCACCTTTAGTTATCACAATTTCAATTAAAAACATAGTTCCTACTAAAATAGTATAAGAAAACGGCACATCTTTTAATAGGCTTGACGTCATAACAAGAAAACTAGGATTTAAAACTATAAGTAACAGTATAATTATAGTCATACCTATATTTAGAAAGTATTTTCTTAAAAAATAACTTAAATAAATTAAACATACATATATATATAATCCTTGAAATATTTTGCAAGAATAAAAACTATAATAAAAAATGGATGGCAATTTAACAAAGATAATTGTATATAAAAATGGATGCCAGTCACTATAAATTCCTCTAGCTAAAACATTCCATATACCAGTAAAATCTGTAGGATAGCAATTATTATTTGCTATTGAAAAAACAATGGCAATAACTATTATATATGTGTATATTGCAAACTCTATTAATCTTATTTTTTTACTAGATTTAAATTTTATTTTATCAAGAAACTTTTGTATAAATAAAAATAAAATAAAAATTATAATTGTCCATGGAATAAATGAAAAATATCTAATTTCTCTATCATAACTAATACAAAATACAAAATATATAGCTAATAGAAGAAGTAATATATTGTTTAAATTAAATATTTTTTTTAGTTTCATATCACACCTCTATACTATAAAAATTATAGCATAGCGAAAAATGACAGTCAATTTATACTTTATTCATCAACAACTTTATTAACCTCACTAAATATAAATTTCATCATTGAATCAAAGACTATTTCAATAGTATTAGATAAAAGTTTACCTCCTTTAGATAATTTATTATTATAATCATTTTCCTCTTTTAAATAATCACTTGCCTTAACTTTTTTACCATTTTTAATATCTTTTTCAAACTGTTTTACGGCCTTTTCTGTCAAAGTATTAGTTTTTCTATTTGAATATTCATAATAGCCCATTGCTTGTGTCATATACAGTGCAGTGTATAATATTATTAATGTAAAGATAACAATTCTTGCTATGTTTTTACCCTTCATCTGTACTAATCACCTCCATAAAACATTCACTAAATGCAAGGGTTGTATTTAAAACTTCATTAGTTGTATTATCCACTCCACCAATTTCTACAAGTATAGTATATTTGGAGTTATCTTGATTGTAGACTCCATTAACACCATCCCCTCCTTTTTCATATATTCCCTTGGATAGATTAGGATATTTTTCATTTAATTTATCATTAATTTTTGTGGTAAACTCCAAGTTTTCCTTATAATTTTTATTTTCTAATCCTATTAAAAAAACTATTTTTGCATATTTTTTATTTCCTATTTCAACTGTTGTTTTATCCCCTTTCAAAGAATCTCTATGGACATCAATAAAATATTTTATAGATGGATACTTTGATTTACTGTCATCTAAATAGATTCTACTCGCATCATAACTTTTATAGTATCGCCAATTATTATTGTTTAATATTTCCTTAATACTCCTTTCTTCAACTAAAGTATTAAAACTATTTTTATTAAAAACATCCTGTAATATGTAAGATGACATCATAACACTTGGACTAACCTCACTTTCAACAAAGGTCGATGATGCATATTTTTCTTCTTGATGAGTATTATATATGTATATCAAATAATCATTATTTTTATTATTTAATACCTTTTTAGATTTTTTAGGTACTAAATCATAGTAGCTAGTAGATAATAAATTAACGGGTGAGTAATTTTTTTTCACCTTATTAAAAACATTCTTAAAAATATTATTATCATATTGAATATCCGAAAGTAAAAACCTCACCAAGTTTTTATCACTGATTTTTATATTAGATTTTAAAAGTGTTTTAAATGTCGTAGTAACGCTTAAGAGGAATAGCACAACAAAAAGAAGAAGCTTATATTTAAATCTTCTTTTTTTTCTTACTTTGCTGATAAACTTTTTCTTCATACTCTTCACCTATTAGAATAGTACTACTAAAAGTTATTTTAATTTGTCGTATTATATGATTTATGTAAAACTTTATTTATGGAATTAGCAATTAATAATGATAACTTTTCCATAATAAAATCTATTTCTTTGGGGGTGACCATCAAATTATAATCAATTGGAGATAATACCTCATATATTAATTTCTTTAAATCATCATCTTTTAAAGTTCCAACTATCCCTAAGATCTTTTCTCTATTTTCAAGGGATAATTCCCCTTCTTCATTTAAATAGTTTTGATGTAATTCATCAACGAACTTTAACTTTTTATTGTCAAGATTTTCTAGTTTATAATTGAATTGTTTCATCATATATTTAAATGTATCAGAAACTATTGTAACAGCATCAACAATAGTTGGAACACCAATTGCAATAGTTGGTATATTAAAAGTTTTAGAATTCAATTCTTCTCTATTATTTCCAACTCCACTACCCGGCGCAATCCCAACATCTGTTATTTGAATAGTTTTATTAACCCTTTCAATTGATGATGATGCAAGAGCATCTATTATTATTAAAAAATCAGGTTTAGAAACATTAACTACTCCTTCAATCAATTTTTTTGTTTCTATTCCGGTAGTTCCAGTTACTCCAGGAGTAAAAGAAGAGGTATTTCTATATCCTTCTTCCACCTCACCTAAATCAAATAAATATCTAGTTACTAAAACATTTTCTATGCATTTAGGTCCTAGGCTATCAGGAGTTGATTTATTATTACCTAAACCTATAATTAAACATGAAGCATCATTACTTATTTTTAATTTTTCCATTAAATCTCTTATTTCATCTATAAGTACTTTTTCTACCTTTTTAAAATTATCTTTATCTGTTATATCTTTAAATGTAAGTGTCTTATAAATTCCATCTTTTCTTTTATATATTTCAGAACTTTTTTTATCAATTATAATTTCTTCTACACTAACATTATCAAACTCTTTTTTATAACTTTTAATATCACTATTATCAGAAGAAGTATCTATAGTATCTACTATCATATCTGTTCTTATATTTATATTTTTTAAATCTATTTCATGAGACATATATATCACCTAATAATAATATTTACAAAAATATCAATTTTATTTGCATTTTTCTATATTTTTTGATAGAATTAATGTGTTTACAAAAGTGAGGTGAAAAAGATGCCAAATATTAAAAGTGCTAAGAAACGTGTTCGTTCTAATGCTAAAAAGGAAAAAGTTAATACTTATATAACTTCAAGTATGAGAACTGCAATTAAAAAATTTGAAAAAGAAGTTAAAGCTGGTAACGTTGAAAATGCTAATAATAACTTAAATGTTGCTATTCAAAGAATCGATAAGGCTAAAAAAAGTGGTTTAATTCATCAAAATAAGGCTAGTCGTTTAAAATCAAGATTAACAAAAGAAAAAAATGCTATGAAGTAATGGAAGTTACTTCTTTTTTATGCTATAATGTATCCTAGGTGAATAGTAATGATTAAGAAAATTTTAGTAACTGGTATATTATTAATAGTTTTTGGTGTAACACTACTCTACAAAGATCAAATCTTAAAAACTTATTATGATTACTTTGTAAAAGAAACTAGAGAAGTTAAATTAAGTAGTAATGAAAAAAATAAATACTATAGAGATTATGACTTTCTATATGTTCAAAATACAACTAATTTTAAACCTAAAAATAAGCAAGATTTACTAAATATAATTTATACTGTTTTAAATTCTGGCAAAACAAAATTCACATTTTATTGCCCAGAAGAATATAAAAGTTGTCTACCTGATGTAAAGAGTCTTGCAAAGGATCAGGTAACCCTATCAAATATAAATAACTATGTTCATCCATATAACAGTTTTAAAAATATATCAACACAAACTGATACTTTAGGAACTGTAACATTAAATATTGAAAAAGCATACTCTGATACTGATATCAAATTAATTGAAGAAACCGTTAAAAATATTGAAAGTCAAATATTTGATTCTAATTTATCTACCGAAGATCAAATTAGAAAAATACATGATTATATAATAGATAATGCTAAATATGATTCTAACAGAACTGATAATAATGTTATTGAATATAAATCTGACATTGCTTATGGACCTCTTCTTGAAGGTTATGGAATATGTGGTGGATATTCAGATGCTATGGCAATATTTTTAAATGATTTAGGAATAAAAAATTATAAAGTTTCAAGTGCAGCACACGTTTGGAATGCTGTTGAATTATATAATAACTGGTATCACTTAGACTTAACTTGGGATGATCCAGTAACAAATACTGGAGTTGATTTATTAGAAGATAAATTTTTCCTTATATCAACTGAACAACTCCAAACTCAAGAACCATCACAACATAATTTTGATTTAAATGTTTATAAAGAGTTTTCTTAATACTCTTTATTTTTTTAATAAAAAAACTGCTATTTCTAGCAGAAAAACTATATAGTTTTATTCCATATTTTCTAATTTATTCATCATTTTACTAGCTGCATTCTTAGCAGCACATTTGATATCTTCTATAGCATCTGGATTTTTCTTCTTATACATCATCCAAGATGCAAAACCTGTCCCAACAATAGCAGTCATGGCTAAGGCTTTTTTTGTATTTTTATTCACATTATCACCTCACTAGAAAATATGTGGTACTTTGTACCATTATTATTATGAGGTTTTTATTTATTGTTTATACCATTTTTTAAAAAATTTGCTATAGTAGTATTTCTTATATCAACATTGTTATTATTAATTGCTAAACATAAGGCTTTATAGTTGCCTATTAAATATAGTTTCTTTTTACTTCTAGTAACTGCAGTGTAAATTAGCTTTCTATATAACATTTTATTATAAGTTTGTACTATTGGAATGACCACTACATCAAATTCACTCCCTTGGGATTTATGAATACTTATTGAATAAGCTAGTTTAAAATTATTAAAATTACTAGGAGTATACTTTACTAAATTACCATCAAAATCAATATATATTTCCCTATTACCTTTATTAGTAATCTTATATATCTGACCAATATCTCCATTAAAAACATTGTCATCAGGTTGATTAGTTAGTTGTATTACTTTATCTGTTTCTCTATAAGTGACGTCACCAACTTTTATTTCGTTTTTATTTTTTGCTTTTTTATTAAATATATTCTGGAGTTTTAAATTAATATTATCTATTCCATTAATTGTTTTATAAATAGGTGCAAGTACCTGAAAGTTTTTGTAACTTAAATCCTTATATGTATTTGCTATTTCACAAATGTTATCTATTACTAAATCGCTATCACATTCAATGAATGTTAGATCGTCTGAAATATTAAACAAATCTTTATTAAAATCTCCATTTTTAATATCATAAGCTAGACTAATTATATTTGAACCTTCTTCTTGTCTATAAAGTTCTTTTAAATAGCAAACATTAAGCATATTACTACTAATCAAATCGTGTAACACTTGCCCTGGTCCAACAGATGGTAATTGGTCATAATCTCCTATTAAAATAATTTTAGTATTAACACTAATACCTTTTAATAAATTACTAAATAAATATGTATCTATCATACTAGCTTCATCTATAATTACAAATTCAACCTTACTTTTATTGTATTCATTAATTGCAAAAGTATCATTTTCTCTATTCCATTTTAAAAATCTATGAATAGTAGAAGCTTTAAATCCTGTTGTTTCACACATTCTTTTTGCTGCCCTTCCAGTGGGTGCTAAAAGGGCTACTTTTTCCATTAATTTTTCATTATTAAATTTATTTACTCTCTTATATAACTCTAATATAGCTTTTAAAATAGTTGTTTTTCCAGTACCTGGACCTCCTGTTATAATTAATAAACTTTTAAGATAAGAGTCCTTTATAGCCATTTTTTGTTCTTTATTATACTCTATATCAAAGTATTCTTCTAAATCCTTTATTTTTTTGTCTATATCTTTTAAGTTCTTATCAGGTTCATGATTTAAAATATTAAGTCTAGATGTTATAAGCTTTTCAGCTTCAAACATATCTCTTAAATAATAATTATCATCATACAAAACTATCTTCAAGTCTTTTTCCAGAGATTTTAATCTTTCATTAAATTTTTTCTCGCCTATTCTTACACCTAAAATTCTTGGCAAATATACTAAGATATTTTCATATTTAAAATAACTATGGCCAAAACTGTTTGCCAACTCTCTCATTATATAAATAATACTAGCATCGATTCTAATATCAGAATCAGATTCAATATTTAATCTTCTTGCTATTAAGTCAACTTTTCTAAAACTCATACTTGTAATATCATCAATTAATGAATAAATATTTTCTTCTATTTTTGCTATTGCATTTTTTCCATATTTTTTGTATATTATCATACTATCTTTTGTATTAAAACCAATTTTATTTAAATACAAAATGGTTTCATAACTAGATTCATATTCGACTAATCCATTATGTAGTATATCTATATTTTTTTTAGTTACAGTTGGAACTAATGATAATTGCTCTGGATTATTAATAATGATTTTTAAGGTATCTTTTCCTAAAGCATTAACTATTTTCTCTGCTTTTTTATCACCTATTCCTTTAAATAATCCAGAAGATAGAAATTCAACAATAGCATCCTTTTCTACTGGTTTAGTTATTTCATACCTATTTACTTGAAATTGATCACCATATTTAGGATGAGTTATTAAATCACCATAAAATATATAATTATCTATTTCGTTTAATTCATGAAAATAACCAGTAAATGTTATAGTCCTGCCAACATAATTAGATAAATTATCAATATTAGTTTCCCCTACTTTGAATATACCTATTATATAACCATTATCACTTGTAAAAATACTTTTTCTATACTGACCTTTTATATATCCTTCCATATTATTATTCTCCTATACAATATGGATATTCAATTTTCTTTATTTTTACCTTGTAAAATTCATTATTATTTAGCTTTTTTTGTATTTTTACATTTAGAAAATTACTAGTATGTCCAATACTATAAGAATCTTTAACCCCTTCTATTAAAACCTCTACCTCTTTTTCCATAAATTTTTCCATGTAATTAATTTCTAATTCTTTTGATAATTCAATAAGGCGTTTGCTTCTTTTTTTCTTTTCTACATTATCTATATGATTAGGTAGACTTTCTGCTTTTGTTCCTGTCCTTAAAGAAAATGGGAATACATGTATTTTACTAAATCCTATTTTTCTACATGTTTCAAGTGTTTTTTGAAACATAGATTCATCTTCTCCAGGAAATCCAACAATAACATCAGTAGATATAGCAATATTTGGTCTTATATTTCTTATTTTTTTTATTTTATCAAAATAGTAATTTAAATCATATTTACGATTCATTAATTTTAAAATCTCATCACTACCAGCTTGTAGAGGAATATGCATATGATCAACAATAACATCATTATTTTTTATAATATCCAAAACCTCATCGGTTAACTCTGTTACTTCTATTGATGATATTCTTAAACGCTTTAATCCGTCTATTTTTACTATTTCTCTTAATAAATCAGCAAAATTGGTATCTAAATCAACTCCATAATTTCCAGTATGAATACCAGTTAGTACAACCTCTTTATATCCATTTTTTACTAATGAGGTTATCTCTTCTATAACCTTATCTTTTTCTTTACTACGACACTTTCCTCTAACAAATGGAATTATACAATAACTACAAAAATTTTCACAGCCATCCTGAATTTTTACAAACGCTCTAGTTCTTCCAGGAAATTCTGTTATATACATATCTTCAAACTCTTTTACTTCTTCCCTATATAGACGTTTTACTTGTTTTTTTCTCTCAAAGTATTCATCTAATATTGTTGCTATTTTTGATTTATCTCTATTACCTATAATTATATCTAAACCCTCAATATTATAATCCTTATTTGCCTCTATAAAACATCCCATTGCAACAACACATGCATCTGGATTCTTTCTAATTGCATTTCTAATCATTTTACGGCTTTTAATATCAGATGTATTAGTTACAGTACAAGTATTAATTATATAAACATCACAAACATCAGAGAATTCACCGATAATATAACCATTTTTCTTTAATATATTAGCAACGAATTCACTTTCATATGCATTTACTTTACACCCTAAAGTTAATATTCCTACTTTCATACTTCTACCTCTTCTCTGCCTAGTAATTATATCATAATTAATGCAAAATAAAAAGTATCATAATGATACTTAATCTAATTTCTTTTGTAATTCTTTAAGTACTGCCAGAAAGCTATTGGTTTTCTTAATTTCCTCATCTAATTTATCATAGTTAGCAGTATTTTCTAATTCCATATTATTATCACTTTTACTATCTTCTATTCCAAATATAGGTGATATAATAGGACTACTCTTAAATACTACATCTTCACTATAAGCTTTTTTAGGTTCTACTTGAACTGTATTTAAATCTTTTAATACAACTTTTGGTTTTACTTGATCAATTACTACTTCTTCTTTGTTTTCTGTGATTGCTTCTACTTTATCTTCTGTTTCTATAGCATTAATTTCATTTTTAATATTTTTCATTCTTAATTCTAGATCTTCTAAACTAATAGGTTCATTACCTTCATCTTCATATTGAGTAACCTCATTTTGTTGGTATAAAACTTCACTTTTTTTCATTAATTCATCCATACTAATGATTGCATTTTCTTCTTGTTCTTCTTCAAATTTAGTTAAGTCTATATTATTATTATTTTCTTCTTCAGCATTTTTAATTAATTCTTCTGTTACTTTTCTTAGTTCTTCTTTTGCTTCTTCTCTATTTGGTTCAGCATCTACATATTGTAATTGTTCTACTTCCTCTTTTACTTCATTAAATATTGATTCTACACTATTTTCTTCTAAAGTTTCAATTTCTGTATCATTTGCTCCTGCAGTTTTTTCATTAAATTCTTCTATTGGTATTACTAAAGGTTTTTCTTCTTCCTGTTTTATTTCTTCTTGAGGTTTAATATCATTTTTTGAACTTACTGTGTTATCAATACATTCAACAGTAGTATTTACTGGAGCAACATTTGTAGTTTCTTCAACTACTTTTTTATCTTGCTCTTCTTTTTCCATTTCTTCTACAATTTCATTTATATCAATATTTTTTCTATTATTTTTATGCTTATAATAACTCTTTTCTATTAAAAATACTATTAAAGCCAATAAAGAGGCAGTCAAAATGATTATACCTACTACCATCATTTCACTTGAAGTCATAAATTCTAATACATTACTCATTATAGTCACCTCTATCCTAAATTTTATCACAGACTTGATATTAAGGAAATTATTTTACGTAAATATATTTTTGATTTACTCAAATTTTACATATTTAATTAGTAAAATTTTACATTTAGTATTGCTACATATCTATAACTCAATGATAACACAAAAAAATGTTTTTGAGTATATTTTTTGGACATTTTTCATATTTTTTATTATGAAAGAAAAATTTATACTATCAACTATTATACTTTTAATTGGTGGATTTCTTACAAAAATTTTAGGAATGATTATAAAAATAGTTATGACTAGATTAATGGGAAGTGAAGGAATCGGATTATATATGCTTATTCTTCCCACTTTTTCACTATTTATTTCCTTAGCACAAGCTGGATTTCCTATTGCTATATCAAAACTAGTCGCAGAAGATAATAAAAATAATAAAAAACTTATCTTCTCTCTAATCCCATTATCATTAATAATTAATGTTTTCTTAATGATAATTATTATAATTATTGCACCATATCTTTCTACAAATTTACTCCATGATAAAAGATGTTTATATGGAATACTCGCTATAAGTTTAGTTATTCCTCTTACTACATTATCAAGTATATGTAGGAGTTATTTTTTCGGTAAGGAAAAAATGTTACCCCATGTTATCAGTAATTTATGTGAGGATATTGTAAGACTAATTCTTATTATAATAGGCATTCCATTAATATTAAAAAAGGGAATTGAATATGCAGTATGCTATGTAATACTTACCAATATTGTTAGTGAATTAACCTCAATATTAATTCTTTTCTTCTTTATACCTAAAAATGCAAAAATTCATAAATTTGATCTAAAACCAAGTAAAATGTATATAAAGGATTCATTAAATATATCAATACCTAATACAGCAGGAAGATTAATTGGTTCTATAGGATATTTCCTAGAGCCTATAATACTAACCTCATCTCTTTTATATGTTGGATATTCAAACAGTTTTATAGTTAATGAATATGGTATAATTTCTGGATATGTACTACCAATTCTATTACTTCCTTCTTTTTTTACTATGGCCATATCCCAAGCATTACTTCCAGTAGTATCAAATCTATATGTAAGAAAAGATATTAAGGGAGTAAAAAGAAAAATTAAACAAGGATTATTTTTTTCACTATTAATTGGTAGTGCTGCTACTGTTATACTAATGCTATATCCGGATTTATTATTAAAGTTAGTTTATAACACAACAAAAGGAGCCAACTATGTTAGATTCCTTGCTCCTTTTTGTCTTCTTCAATATATTCAAGCACCACTTTCTTCCGCATTAGATGCAATAGGACAAAGTAAAGATAATATGAAAGCTGTGCTTTATGGTACAATCATTAGAACCAGTTTATTATTTTTATTATCGCTGTTAAAGATTGGTATATGGTCTTTATTAATTTCAACTAGTATAAATATTATAGTTGTAACTCTATACAATTCTTATAAAATTAAAGTTAAACTAAATTAATAACCTGTAGACGATGTTGATGAGGCAGGTATTTTACTTTTTGCAGCTTCATAAGTGTTCACAGCATTTTTACTATTTTCCCAAAAATATTTGATGGAGCTGGGGATTGTAGAAATTTCACTTGTTACTACCTTTTGAGTAGCTTTATCACCATAAAGTTCTTCTCTTGAAATTTCTCCTACTCCTCCTACTGTGGAACCGTTTTTCACCTCGACTAATTGTACTTTATATTCTAAACTTCCATTATTATTTTTAACAATAACATATGACTTAGTTTTATCATACTCTCCCCCATTTGGAGGTTCGCTCAATTCATTTGACTTATCTAAAAATGGTAGTAGAAAACAATAACTATTTCCATTTGCAGGTTTTAAGTCAGTTGGATTAGATCTAACTTTATAAGCCGCTAAAGTTTCTAATTTTTTTGCATCTTCTATATAAGTTTTATTCTTGTTTCTTTGAACTATACCAATTACATTGGGAATAGCAATTAACATTAATGTAGCTAAAATTGCCATTGTTGCTAATAATTCAACTAAAGTAAAACCTTTTTCATTATTAATCATCTTCATATTATCACCTACATCAATTATATCATGTATAATTATTTTTTCATTATTTTTTTTAAATTTTCTTTTTCATTTAAAGTTGTTTGATTATTACTATTACCAAACATTGAATCATATCTAAATATTGCAAAACCTTTATAGTTATTTATATTTCTACTTATTAATATTTGTTTCATTATAATGTTATCATTTTCAACCCATTCTCTTGCCCCTGATTTTGCATATTCATCAATTTTTCCTGTTTTATAAAATGCTAAAGCTGGAATTATTTTTACATTACTTCCTTTTACAAGATCATTCCACTCATTCACTACATCATTAAATGGTTTTACTTCATTATAAAACCCATAATATATCTGAGGCATTAAATAATCAACATATTTATCACTTTTTCCCCATTCATATACATCAGCATAATTAGAACTATAATTATTCTCTATATTTCCTTCTGGTGATATTCCAAATACTTTTTTTCTTTTTTTTGTTATTTTATGAACTTTTTTTACCATGTTATTAACCATAAGCAGGCGGTATTCATCAAGCGATATATTTTCATTTTTTTTGGAAAACTCCTCATAATTTTCACTATCTATATCACAACTAGGATAAAAATAATCATCAAAATGAATTCCATCAACATCGTAATTATTAAGTAATTCTACCACACCATCAACTACTAGTTTTTGTACATCTTTACTAGCAGGATTATAAAACATTCCATTTTCACATACTTTTACATTATTAGTATTTAACCATTCATAAGCTTTATTTTCACTACTTATACTATCTGTATCTGTATTATTTCTAATTCGATATGGATTAATCCAGGCATGAAGTTCTATTTTCTTTTCATGGGCCTTTTCTATAAAATATTTTAATACATCATATCCTGGATTTATCCCTTCACTACTAGACACACTAGAACTCCAAGGAAATATATTTGATTCATATATAGCATCAGAAAAACTTCTTACTTGTAAAATTAATACATTAAAATTAAAATCATAGATATTATCAATAATAATATCTATATTTTTTTTAGCATCTTCCTCACTATTACCCTTTACATATTTTTGAAGTTCTATATAACTTAAAAATATTACACGTTTTTCTGGATTTGAATTATTACTAACCCTCCCAGTTCGATTATCACTTTTATTATCTTTTATAAGAACAAGAAATAGTAAAAAAATTATTAGTAAAAGAATTATAATATATTTTTTCATATAATCACCATATATAGTATATAGTTTACTAATTAAAAAAAATGTCTATTTAAAGGCATTTTCATTCTTTATTATAAATAAATCGTTATTCTTATAAAATGCATAAAAAACATGTTCTATCGTTGTTTTATTATCTTCTAATACAGAATCTAACCATTTTTTATTTTTCTTTATTTGAACCAAAGTATCTTCTTGCAATTTACCATCTAGTATGACTGGTAGTGGGTAGTTATCATCATCATCTTTTACAAATGTAGATAATTTACCACTTGTTTCTAAAATAGCATAATCGACTTCTTCAATACTTTTTATACTCTTTTCTCGTAACTGTGTTAACAAATCATCTAAATTATATCTTTGTTTTAACATTTCCTCAAAATTAACTTTACCCCTATTAATAATCACTGAAGGTTCACCTTCTATTTTCTCTCTAATATTTGGACTTTTAAGAGATAGTTTTGCAATAATGATTTGAACTAAAACTAATGCTAAAATAGGAACAATTGTGATTAATAAATTAGACTTATATTTATCTATTGCCATTGCTGCTAATTCTGCAATTAAAATAGATACTATTAAATCCATTATAGATAATTCTCCAACTTCTCTTTTTCCCATAAATCTATATACTAAAGTTATTATTAAATAAAAGAGTAAGGTTCTGCCTAGAACTATTAATACCTCCATAAAGTCACCTCTAGTATTATTATGATATATGGAATAAAAAAATATTCATTTTCATAGAGTTTATTGGAGGATCATTTATGAAAGATTTAAAAACTTATATTAAAAATTTAGCTATTTCACTTATTTTTATATTTTTGTCTTTATTATTACTATCTACACTTTATTACTTTAATATTTTAAGTAGTAATTTAGTAAGTTATTTAAGACCTTTAGTTATACTAGTAAATATCTTTATTGGCAGTTATATAATAGGAAAAAAGACAGATAAAAATGGATATTTAGCAGGAATAAAATATGGTGGATCAATTTTATTTGTATTTTTTCTAATATCACTCTTTTTCTTTAGAGACTTTTTTAGAATAAGATTTATTTTATATGATTTAATATTACTTATAACAGCAATATTTGGTAGTATGATTGGTATAAACAAAAAATAAGTGGTAACACTTATTTTATTTTGACACCCTCTTCATCAAAAAGGAGCTTTGCTTCTCTTAAAACTATTGATTCAGTTTTATATTGTTTAAGAGGTTTTACATTAACTGTTAGTTTAAGTACTAAATTAGAATCTCCGTACTCTTCAACACCTTTATACTGAATATTACCCACGGCATCTGGTAATTTTCCTTTTAAACGATCAATCAATTTTTCCATTATTTTTTCTAATTTAAGTAAATCCTCATCACTACTAAAAGTGAATAAAATAACTGTTTTAGAATTATAATGAGAATAATTTACTACTGTACTAATATCTCTATTAGAAAAGATTCTTATTTCACCATTATATGATCTTACTTTAGTACTTTTTAATCCAACACCGATTACTTCTCCTTTAAAGTCATCAATCTCTACATAATCACCCACGTTATATTGAGAATCTAGTATAATGAAAATTCCACTAATAAAATCTTTTAATAAATCTTGTAAGGCAAGGCCTATTACAATACCAAAAATTCCTAATCCAGCTAGGAAAGCTGAAACATTAATATTAAATATCCCTAATACAATAATTATATCTATTAAAAATATTACATATTTTAAAACACTTACTGAAATATATAAAAGCGTTAGACGTTTCTTTTTGTTTCTATTTGCACCTTTTTTCTTTTTACCTATATATGTTAAGGCTGTCTCTTTAATTATATAAAATACTATTATAGAGATAATAACCGTTATTAATGAACCTATTATTCTTGATGAGACTTCAACATCTGCTAAATTTTTCATACAACACCATCCTATTACATCTTACACTTAATATAATAACATATATTTAAATAATATTTTAATTTTTTTCTATTACCTTTACAGCATTTTACTATAACATAAAAAATAAAGAGCTAAGAAAGCTCTTTTTCTATCATTTTTATTTCCCTTTTTGTTATAAATTTTTTCCATCTATAATTTTTAGGCAAAACATTAATTAGTATTTCTCTAGATTTCATCTCTTTTAAAAAGTATTCTCTAAATAATTTACTTTTTTCCTTTATAAGAATAGGTCCAAAGAAATAATCTTTCTTACTATAGTGTTTTCTTCCCCTTTTTAGTTTTATAATTTGATATATTATTTTTCCTTCTTTAACTAGTTTTTCATCTTCTATATAAAATCCTATACTTGTAAAAAACCTTCTTACATCTTCTTGGTAATTATTTGGTGATAGTATAAGGGTATTTATCTTTTTAGTAGTTTTTATATTATATTTAAACATTCCAATAGTAGTTCTACCACCCATACCAGAGATTATTACTGTATCGATATCATTTGTATAAGTTTCTAATCCATTACCTAGTCTAGCCTCTATCTTATCATCCATCTTATATCTTTTAATATTTTCTTTTGCGCATTTTAGCGGACCTTCTGCAATATCTGCAGCTACCGCTTTTTTTACTATTTTATTTTCTACCAAATATATATCTAGTAGTGCATGATCACACCCAATATCTAAAACAAGGGAATTAGTATCAACTAAATCCCCTATTTGTTTTAATCTACTATTTATTTTCATTAGTCAGTCAAAAAATCCTTTAATTTTCTACTACGAGATGGATGTCTTAATTTACGTAGTGCTTTTGCTTCTATTTGTCTGATTCTCTCACGAGTAACTCCAAAAATTTGTCCAACTTCCTCTAATGTTCTACATTGACCATCATCTAGTCCAAAACGAAGTCTTAAAACTTTTTCTTCTCTATCAGTTAAAGTTAATAGTACCCCTGCCAATTCTTCCTTTAACATTTCAACTGTTGTATATTCCTCTGGTCCCATAGCTCTTTCATCAGGAACAAAATCTCCTAAATGTGAGTCTTCCTCTTCACCAATAGGTGTTTCAAGAGAAACTGGATCTTGACTTATTTTATATACTTCTCTAACTTTTTCTATTGTAATTCCAAGTTTTTCTGCTATTTCTTCATCTGTAGGTTCACGATTTAATTCTTGTGTTAATTGACGTTGAACACGAGCTAATTTATTTATCGTTTCAACCATATGAACAGGTACTCTTATAGTTCTAGCTTGATCTGCTATAGCACGAGTTATAGCTTGTCTTATCCACCAAGTAGCATATGTTGAAAACTTGTACCCTTTTGTTGGATCAAATTTATCTACTGCTTTCATTAAACCAATATTTCCTTCTTGAATTAAATCCAAAAATAGCATACCACGTCCAACATAACGTTTTGCAATAGAAACAACTAAACGAAGATTTGATTCAGCAAGTAATCTCTTAGCTTCCTCGTCTCCTTCTTCAGCTCTTTTTGCATACTCAAATTCCTCATCTGAAGTAAGTAAGTTTATACGTCCGATTTCTTTTAAATACATTCTAACTGGATCATTAATTTTTATGTCTTTAGACATAGTTAAATCTTCTACTTTAACATCTTCAGTAATTTCTTCTCCACTAGCATCATCACTACCATCTTCAGCAACTATATCTATATCTTCCTCAGTTAAAGCATTATATAATTCATCTAGAGAATCACTATCTACTTCTAACCCCTTTAACTCATTAGCTAATTGTTCATAAGTGATATATCCTTGTTTTTTTCCTAAAGCTATAAGCTTCTTTTTTCTTTCTTCTAGTGTTTTTATTTCTCCAACCATTATTAATTATCTCCTAACTTCAACTTTCTTATCTGCTCAACTATTTCCGCTTGTTTTAAACAATCTGGTTCATGTTTCATTAAATTTTCCAATCTTTTTATTTCTTGGCTCAAACTATATTCTTTGATCACTTTAAAATAAGCAAATATTTCATCCCTTGTTATACTTTCTTTGTAATTACTGGAGGCAATTTCATTTAAATAATTGAGTAAGTCTGGTTTGTCTTGTAAATAAGTATAAAAATCAGCTATATTAATATACCTTTTTTTTCTATAAAAATATATAATTTCATTTGTAAGTAATCTAGTTTCATTTGATGGAAATATCATTTTCTCTTTTTCTACCAAATCAATTACAAAATCATTATTAAGCATATAAAAAATAACTTGTTCCATAGCTATAATATACTTACTTTTTCGTGTTTTATGTGCAGTTTTTACTACAATCTTAGATGTTGGTTTAAAATTTTCCTTAATCTCCTTAAACCTTTTTTCCAGTGTATTATACCCTATATTGTAATCTTTTGCAAGTTTTTTTAATATTATCTCAACTCTAATATCATCATCTATCTTTACAGTTTCATTAATTACCTTATTTATATAATTGGATAGGTCCTTTTCACTTTTAAAATTAACGTCCTCTTTTAAAGAATTTATTTTGTAATCACTATAAGTTATTGCATTACTTATTAAATTTAAAAATGATTCTTTGCCATGTTTTATTATATAAGAATCAGGATCATCATCATCTGGTAACAAAATAACTTTAGCTTCTATTCCACTATTAAGTAACATTTCACCAACTTTTAAAGCGGCGTGACGCCCTGGAGCATCACCATCCAAACAAATAATTACATTTTTAGATAATCTTTTAATTAATTTCAATTGTTCATCAGTTAGAGCGGTTCCCATTAATGCTACTACATTAGTAACACCTATTGTATAAGCTCTAATAACATCCATAAAGCCTTCCATTATAATAATACTTTTTGCAACTCTTGAAGTATCAATGGCATTATGATAATTGTACAAACAATGGCCCTTTTTAAAGATTACGGTTTCTTTCGTGTTAACATATTTATTTTGATCAACATCTTTATAAATTCTACCTGAAAAACCTACTATTTTTCCATATGTATCATAAAGAGGAAACATAATTCTATCTATATAAATATCTCTATTATCTACGGAAAGCCCTATTTTATTTAAATCTGTCAAATCATACTGTTTTTTTGTTAAAAGATTAGTTAAATCTGCTCTATCTGGTAGGGATAATCCTATTTCAAACTTTTTTATAATATCATCTGATATCTTTCTGTTATGTAGGTACTCTCTAGCTATGTGACCAGCACTAGATGACAAATTATTTTGATAATATTTTGTAGCTAGTCTATAAGCATCATATAATTTATCATACTTTGTACTAACTTTATTTACTTTAATACCAGAAACATTTATCCCTACACGTTCACCTAAATCTCTTAAAACTTCCTTAAATTCTTTGTGTTCATAATTCATTAAAAATGTAAATACATTTCCACTAGCACCACAAGAAAAGCATCTATATATTTGTTTATCCCTTGATACACTCATTGATGGATTAGTATCATCATGAAATGGACAAACACCAAAAAAGTTCTTTCCCTTTGCAACTAAAGGTACTCTCTCTCCGATAATATCAACTATATCAACCTTACTTCTGATTTCACTGGTTAAATCCATATTATCCATATAAGCACCTCCAATCACACAACTATACTTCTTATATCACAAAGTACGTATTTTTTCAAGAAATAGGTTGCTCTATGTAAAAGAAAAAGAAGATTTAATCTTCCTTTAAGCTAACAAAATAATAATTTTCCTTATCATCTTTCTTAAATGTATATTTATATTCAGAGAATTCTTTATAATTGGATTCATTTATTCTGAAATTATTTGCTTCATCTTCTGATACATTTTCACGATATATTTCCTTTTCATTTAAGTCCTTATATATATTTACATTATTAGTTTCTGATGCATATATTGATGACCCATAACTAACATATACATAAACTTCATCGTCTTTAACAGTATATTTATTTATATAGGCATATGCACTATTTGGATCACTACCACCGCATTGTGGTTCAATGTAATAATAAGTATTAGTATCACTATCATAAATATATCCAAAACAAACATTGAAACTTTTATGATTAACTGTGCCATCTCCAAAATAATTTTTATATTCATCTTCTACAACTGATGAGGATATTTTCTTAGCAGAACCCATTCCATTTACTGATACAAATTGTTTAATGTCACTATTTTTAAGATCAGTACTATCTATAGCTTGAAATTTATTAATACCAAACAACTCATCTAATACAATTTTTAATTTTAAGTCATCATTTAAGTTATTAAATATATCACCCATTAAACTTTCATCATTTCTAAAATTATACATTCCTATTTTTGCCATGTCATAATCATCATTTTGTACTGGACTATAAGTATTCATATAATAAATTTTTTTATTCAAATCATTTATTATTTCCTGATTAGTTAAATCTTTTTCTATCTCATCTTTACTACTTTTTACAACTTGTTTTCTTGGCTCAGTTTTTTTTATAATTATTCCCTTATCATAACAAATATATCCTATTAATCCCAATATAATTAGTATTAATACTATTATTAATATAACTAATCCCACACTTTTCTTTTTATTTTTAACTTCCATCATCTCACCCTTTCAATTTTTATAATTATATATTAAAACTAAATATAGTGCATTTCAAGAATTTCACTAATTTTCATTATATTTTACGTAAAGAAAAAATGAACTAAAAGTTCATTTGATTTTTTAATAATTTCTTTCCTTTAAAAATGGAGGAAGATCAAATTCTTCTGACGAATCATCATCACTTGTTTCGGTTAAAACCTCACTTGTTTGATAACTCATTTCTGGTTCAATTCTAGTTCTTCTATTAGGTGTTTGAGATACATTACTATATACTGGTTTTTCTTCTTCTGCGATTTGATCTTTTTCAAAACCTGTTGCTATAACTGTAACAATTACTTCATCTGATAAGTTTTCATTAATTACAGAACCAAATATTGTATTAATATCAGTATTAGCAGCTGATCTAACTACTTCTGCAGCTTGTTCTGCTTCAAATAAAGTTAAATTAACTCCACCAGTTATATTAATAATAGCATCTGTAGCTCCTTCTATTGAAGTTTCAAGAAGTGGTGATGAAACAGCTTGCTTTGCGGCTTCTATCGCTCTATCTTCACCCATACCTATACCAATACCTATTATTGCTCTACCAGAATTTTGCATTACTGCTTTAACATCAGCAAAATCCAAGTTAACAAGACCAACTACTGCAATTAAATCTGATATAGATTGTACACCACGACGTAATACATTATCAACTTCTTTAAATGCTTCTAACATTGGTGTTGTTTTATCTATAATTTCTCTTAATCTATCATTTGGAATAATAATTAGTGTATCAACATGTTTCTTTAATTCATCCAAACCACTTACAGCATTTTGCATTCTTTTCTTACCTTCAAATGAGAATGGTTTAGTTACTATTGCAACAGTAAGAGCTCCTAGTGCTTGTGCTATTTCAGCAACGATTGGTGCAGCACCTGTACCAGTACCACCACCCATTCCGCAAGTGATAAATACCATATCAGCACCAGCTAATGCATCTTCTATTTCTTTCTTACTTTCTATTGCAGCTTCTTTACCAATATCTGGTTTAGCGCCTGCTCCAAGTCCATCAGTAAGTGTTGCTCCTATTTGAATTTTAACATCTGCTTTAGAACTATTTAATACTTGTAAATCAGTATTAGCAGCTATAAATTCAACACCCTTAACACCTGATTCAACCATTCTATTTATAGCGTTTCCGCCACCGCCACCAAGACCTATTACCTTGATCTTAGCTAACTGATCCATTTCTAATCCGCCTAACATAAACCTTATCCTCCTTAATTTTCAAAAAAACGTCCAAATACCCTATTAATAATATTTTCGTTATTCGATTTTTCCTCTTTTATTGATATCAGATTATTAATATCACTATCATTAAGCATTGTAATATTTTTACCTCTTAGTGCTAATTTATCATCATAATACTTAATTAACCCTAATATACTACTATACTTATTGCTTCTTATACCCATGGTAGTAATATTACAAACCCTAGCCTTTATACCTAATTGATCCTCAATTAAATATTGAAATCCGGCCAGTTCGCTTATTCCACCTGTTATAATTATATAACGTATTTCTCTTTTTGTTAAGTTTTTTAATTCTTTTTTTACTTTTTTTAAGATATCAACTAATCTAGCCTCTACTATTTTTGATAAATCTAGTTGATTTATTTCAAGCATTTTTCCATCTTTTCGTTTGATTTCATAAACTTCATTGCTATCTGCATATGATGAAGATGCAACAACAAAATTCTCTTTTAATCTCCTAGAAATACTACTGTTAATGTGATATATATAAGAAATATCATTATCAACATTTTTACTACCAACTGGCATTATTTTATTTTTAATCATTATTCCTTTATTAAATACTGAAATATTAGTTGTTTCTTCCCCAATATTAATAACTGCACCTGCTACTTTATCTAATCTATCACTTTTTACTTGGTAATAATCTGCAGTTGAAGAATATCCAATATCCATTACCTCTATACCACTTAATTTCAACACTTCTAAGGTCTTGTATATAATTTCTTTTGGAGACATTGATATTAATATTTTTATTCCTAAAGTCTCACCAGATAATCCTTTTGGATCTTTTATATTATCTTTTTCATCAACTTTAAATGAAATAGGTATTGCTGTTACTAACTCTTCATCATCATGTATTTGTCCCATAATTGCATCCTTTATAACATTTGAAACATCTTTACCAGTTATAGAAGATGAATCTGCTACCTCAACGCTTCCTATTGCGATATCCATTCTACATTCATTTGTAGGAACACAGGCAATTGCCTTTGTAATCCTAAAACCTAGTTTTTCATTCAACTTTTTAAAAGCCTTTTTTGTTGCATTTACTGCTTTTCTTGTATCAACTATAATTCCTCTTTTTATTCCATCAGATGGAGAGTCAATGTTTGCTATAACATGAAATTTTTTATTTATCTTATTACAAACTAATATTTTTATACTATTAGTTCCTAGTTCAACACTAGTATAATAATTATTCATATCATCATACTCCCATCTTAATATATCCATTATACTATAAATTTAATTTTTCTCCAATACTTTTGAATTTTTTTTATTATTATACGAAGAAAATTCAATAAAATAGCATATAAAAATCCGATAAATTATTATTAATCAGATTTTAATTAAAAACGATTTAACACTTGATAAACATTTATCTCTTAATATAAAATGATAGAATCAGAATAATTTGTAATCTAACTACAACTGAATGAACCATCAGCATATGCATAGCATTGGCCACCACTTCCATGGTTGTAGCACTCAACATTACCATTTGAACTGGCTACGCAATTAAATGCAATAGAATGACAGTTAATATTATCATCACCATTAGTACATTCAGATTCCCCAAAATATTTTTTTAATTTTATCAGATTATTCTCATAATCGTTTGCCCTTATACAAAATAAGGCTCCATCATCAATACACACACCACCTGTAGTACCATCTATATCAAGTGCAGCAAATACATTATGACCCAAAGTTGTGTAGTCTGTTGTACTTTTTGTTGTTGGTGTCCCATATGCAAAATATTTTGGGGTAAATACTTTATTACATTCATATCCATCAGGGCAAGAGTTTTTAGCTTCTTCTAATTTAGTTGTTGCCTTTTCATTCACTTCATCTATTGCATCTTTAACATTTGTACTTGACAGTTTTGAATTTGTATTGTCATATACTACTTCATTACTTGTTAATACTGTTTTGGCATATCCTATTACACTACTTAATATTAATCCTACTATTATTCCTACTATAAACTTGTAATGCTTCTTCATCTTTACTCTCCACCATATACTATTTACTTTATGTTTACAGTATACCCCCCCCCCCAGAGAAATTTGTCAATAAAAAAAAGCTATCCTAGCTTCAATATTATGAAATCATTTTGTTTATTGCATACTATAATTTATATGCCTTAAGTATTCAAATAAAAATGGGCACTTATCTTCTAATGATAGTTCTGTATTATCAACCATATATAATATGATATCCCTTGCACATGTAGAATTGTTGATTTCTATTAATTTTATTTTTTCTTGTTCTATCTTTTTATTTTTAAATGTATGCATATTCCATAATTCCATTTTATCATCATTTATATCATTTCCATATGTATATATATAACTTAACTGTTTCCTTGAAAATGGTTGATTTTTCACTTCATCAATATCACTATATGAAAAATCTACATCTTCAATCAAATCTAATTTCAAAAACACACTGTTTTTCAATATCTTATCTAATTTATTACATGCATATTTTATTTTTCTATCATTTTTAATCATATTTTCAAATATCAAGTTTACAACAATTCTAGGAAAAATTTTATGTATCATATAAAAACATCCACATTTATAAATAAAATTATTTTTAGGTCTTAACACTAACCATTTAATCCATGAATCCATAAGAAGTAATGTATTATCAAAACCTTCAGTAAAAAACACTTTTTTATTTAGTTCTATATTTTTAGAATTTTGTCCAATTTTAGGTAATAAACCTACATTAAAAATATTTTTTATATTTTCTTTATCAGTATAATGTAAAAAAACCGTTTTTTTATCTAAATCTTCAACATTAATTAGTTTCATAAAAGTACTCCTTTTTATACAAGACTATTATATCATCAAAAAATACATTTATTTTATAACAAAAAAAGCCAATTAGCTTTTTATTTTTTACTCCATAACCTTAAAGTGATTTCCACTATCTAAATATAATATTCCTTTTCTTCCTTCTAATTGTTTTAATACATCATTATAATAATTAATCATTTTGAATTTTGTTAATGTTAGATAGACACTATTACCATCATCCATATATAACAAGAACCTATCTTTATCATACTCATTTGGTAAATATGTAATTTCAGAAACTTTTCCAAGAATTGATTTATCTATTTTAGTCATATTCTTTTTAAATGTTGAATACTTGGTATTTGGTACATAATTCATTAATCTTGGAACTCTAAATAAAGTAATTTCATCTTCAATAGGAACTTCTTTTTTATTTTCAAAAACAAGTTTTTTATCAGTTTCATATATAAATAAAGGTTGGTTTTCCTTAACTGTAATTGTTAGTGTATGATAAAATCCTTTGCTTACTTTTACTTTTTCTATATATGGACTTTTTTCTAATTTATTTTTAATTTTTTTACTAGTTGTATAGTAAAAACTTGGATAATCTTCTAAATCAGCAAGATATAATATATAGTCGTCTTTTAGATACTTAGTATTTTTAATTGTTATATTTTTTATACTAGTATTCAAATATAAATCCACAGCAAAAACAATAACTCCTAATATTATTAGTATTAGAAGTAGTCTAAAAACTTTTAATTTCTTTTTCTTGACTATTTTTTTTGCCATAATTACTCCCAATTAACAAATTCTTGTTCTACTTTTAAATCAACATTGTAATTTTTTTTAACTTCTTCTTTTGCATAATCTATTAAATACTTTATATCTTCACTTTTTGCTTTACCTGTTTTATTTATAATAAAGTTGGCATGCTTATCACTAATCATTGCACCACCTTTTTTCATCCCCTTTAAGCCTAACTTTTCAATCAACTCACCAGCATACATATTGGGTGGATTTCTAAATACACTACCAGCACTTGGATAATTTAATGGTTGTGAAGAAAGTCTTCTTTTTAGTCTTTGCTTCATTAAATCCTCTATAGCACTTCTTGTACCATTATCCAATTTTATATTAGCTTCTAGACAAATAAATGATGGATGAGTTTTAAAAAATGATGTCCTGTAATGAAAATTAAGTTCTTTATTTTCTAATTCTATTATTCTATAATCCGGCGTTAAAACTCTAACACTTTTTACAATATATCCCATATCACTTTTATACGCTCCAGCATTCATAAAAACAGCTCCACCAACAGTTCCAGGAATTCCTGATGCAAATTCTAACCCAGTTAATGAATTTTTAGCAGCAAGTCTTGATAATTTCATTAGTGAGTACCCTGCTTCAACTTTAATTCTATTATCTACTATTTCAATACTATCAAATTCAGATAATTTTATAAGAACTCCTTCAAACAATTTATCACTAAACAATAAATTTGAACCATTTCCTAATATTTTGTATTTGATATTATTTTTTCTAATTATTTTAAGTAAGCAAATTAATTTTTCTACGTTTTTAGGATATACAATTAAGCTAGCCATTCCTCCAGCCTTATATGTGGTGTATTTATCTAATGAAATATTTTCTTCTAATTTACCTATATTTTCTTTTTTTATTTGTTCTATTATATTATTCATTATGCTTCTTCCTTAATAACTTTTTTTACTTCTTCATAGAATTTGGTTGCTGAAGATGGCATTCCTAGTTTTAGAGAATTTTTTTTCATTTCGTTATAAAGAGTTTTATTATTTAAAATATCATCTACTAATGGAACTATAACTTCAGGGCAAAAATCTTTCTCACTTACTAATTTAGACGCTTTATAATCTTCTAGTTCCTTGGCATTTAAATATTGATGATTATTAGTAACATAAGGAGATGGTACTAATATAGATGGAAGTCCTATAGCAGTAATTTCTGCAATAGTAGATGCCCCTGCTCTGGAAATAATTAAATCTGTTTTCTTTAAGAGATTTATCATATTTTCCAAAAATGGAACTATTTTTACATTCTTACTTAAATTAATTTTTTTAAATTCATCATAATATGATTTACCTGTTACTATAAGAACTTGATAATCTTTATCTTTAAAATGTGGTATTAATTTCTTAATTTTTTTAGTCATAGTTGTTGATCCTAATGATCCCATTACAATCAAAACTAGTTTTTTATCTTCATCAAGTCCAAAATCTTTTTTTAGAGCTGGTTTTATATTAATAACTTCCTCACTTCTAGGATTCCCAGTATAGACCGTTTTTTCTTTATCAAAGTATGAAACAGTATTTGGAAGAGATACACAAACTTTATCTGCATATTTTGATATCAATTTATTTGATACTCCTGGAACAGAGTTTTGTTCATGAATTATAGTTTTAATTTTAAGTTTATGTGCCGCTATAAGTACTGGTGCAGTTATATATCCACCAACGCCAATTACAACATCTGGTCTAAATTCCTTGATTACTTTTTTGGCCTTTTTTATGGCCTTTTTATATTTTATGAAAACACTAATATTTTTAAATATCTTTTTTCTATTTATTCCTTCCATTTCAATACCAACATACTTAATACCAAGTTTGGGAACAATATCTTTCTCCATTCTATCAGTGGTACCTATGTATAATATGTCACAATCTTTTTCTTGTTTTACTATCTTATTAATAATAGCTAAAGCTGGATAGATATGACCTCCTGTACCACCAGCTGATATAACAACTTTCATATAATCACTTCCTTAATAGTTACACTATATACTATGTTAAATTATGTAAAAAAAGAAGACTCTAGTTGAATCTTAATCTGTTAAAGCTTGATCACTTTGAATAGCATCAACTCTTATTTTACCATGAAAATGTAATCCCATAGATTCTTCTGTTGTATCCTTACTTAACCATAACCTTAATGAATATTCCTTTTCTTCACCCGCTTTAATAGTTCCTGATGTTAAGACTCCATTTTTAGCACTTAAATTATCTATAACAGGGGTTGTGTTATCTTCAATAAAAGAATATCTAATTTTATCCCAAGAAAGTTTTTTTGTTAGACAATTGTCACTTTTATAATATTCATCATCATCAAACATCAATATTCTAAATTTAGCATCTGCAGTACCAGTATTTTGCAAAGAAAATGTGTAAGGTTCCATCTGTTGACCATTACTATCACTAGTTGGAATAGTATTTTCTAGTGATATAGCCGAGCTTTTTTCATCCAACTTCAATAATAAAGTTCCTGTTTTAATATAATTATCTTTCTTTCCATGATAAACTCTACTCCACAATGCATAACTAACAGTAGTTAGACAAATAATAATACTCAATATTAAGACAATAAGCCCTAACTTATGTTCATTTTTTTTATTATCAACTCGTACCATAAAAACACATCCTTATTATTAATAAATTATACCTAAATTCATTATATTTGTAAATATAAATTATTTAACTATTGCAGCTATTTCAACACCCTCATCAACTATATCGATAGTTGAATGATAATGTAATTTAGCACCTGTTGGAATAGCATTATTATTTACAGTCCAAAATCTCATAGTATATTCTTCACTTTTATTAGCTTTAATTATTCTACTAAGAATATGTCCATTTACTAAATCGCTTACTGTATATATATTGTTTTTTTCACCATTTTTGTGAATTGAAAATCTAACAATATTAGTAGGAATTTGACTTTCTAAACAATTATCTTTTTTGATAAGATCATCATTTTGTTTTAAATTAATTGAATATTTAATACTACTATTAGTATTATTTTTAATAGTGAATTTATAAGCTTTAGAAGATAGGCCAACTGAATCAGTAACAGGAGTTACTTTTACAATATTGACATTAGCACCACTTTCTTCATGAAAGGTAACATCTAAAGTATCTGTATTATAATCAACGTTATTGCTACTATTAAATTTGTTATATATATATTTAGTTGTGAGTATTGCAAATAAGAAAATAAAAATAATTATTAAGATTTCCTTTTTCCTATACTTTAATGCATACATCATATTAACACCTCATTTTTTAAATCCACTATCAGTATAGCATAAAAATTATAAAATGACCATCAATTTAATTCATATATATTTGAGCAATTTTTTCTGCTACCTTTACTCCATCTATTGCCGACGTAGTAATTCCGCCAGAGTAACCAGAACCTTCTCCGCAAGGGTATATTCCATAAATATTAGACATAAATTTTTCATTCCTATTAATTCTAACCGGGGATGATGTTCTACTTTCTACAGCTGATATAATTGCATCATCTAAATTAAAATTTTTTATTTTTTTTGAAAAATACTCTATTCCTTCTACTAAAGCTTGATTTATATAATTTGGAAAGATATCATTTATATTTGTAAAGTTGTAGTCTCCCTTAAAAACCGGTTTTACACTACCAAATTGTTTTGTATTTCTATTATTTTTATAATCTATATATAATTGGGTTGGTATTTTTCCATTTCCTAATTCATACGCTAAACTTTCAAGCTTTTCTTGGAACTTTATACCATCCAAAGGTCCGGTTCCATAATCTTTTTCTGATACTGTAACTACTATTGCACTATTTGCATTTATACTATCTCTTTTATAGTTACTCATACCATTTATAACAGTTTCTCCTAAATCTGAAGATGAGTTAACTACATAACCACCAGGGCACATGCAAAATGAATATACTCCTCTTTTAGACTTTGTGTTATATACCAATTTATAACTCGCATTAGGTAAGTTTTTATTTTTACCATATTGAGCTTCATTAATTAACTTCTGTGGGTGTTGGATTCTAATACCTACTGCAAAAGGTTTTGAGGTTATATCAATATTGTTAGAAAGCAACATCTTAAATGTATCTCTAGCACTATGTCCAATTGCTAAAACTAGACTATCACAGTTAAGAATTTCCTTATTATTAAGTTCTATTCCTGTTATTTTTGAATCTTTAATTATTAAATTTGTTAGGCAGGTACCATACTTAAAAACTCCACCCATTTCAATTATTTTATTTCTAATATTTATAATTACGCCTCTTAATAAATCGGTTCCAATATGAGGCTTATTTTCATATAAAATTTCTTGTGGAGCACCATTTTCTACAAAGATTTCAAATACTTTCTTACCCCTATTATATTTATCTTTTGTTAAAGTGTTTAATTTACCATCAGAAAAAGTTCCAGCCCCACCTTCTCCAAATTGAACATTTGAATTTTTATTTAAAATATTATCTTTAAAAAATTTCTCAACGGTATCTACTCGGTCTTCAATTTTTTCTCCTCGTTCTATAATTATTGGATTATAACCATTTTCTGCTAAAAGATATGCGCAAAAAAGTCCCGCTGGACCACTTCCTACAATTACTGGTTTATGTTTCATTTTTAAAGTACCCGTTATTAAGAATTTATATGACTCTTCAGGTGTTTTTAAAATATCTTTTGATTTATTCTTTCTTAATATATCATTTTCATTTTCTACCAAAACATCAAATTCATAAACATAAAAAATATTCTTCTTATCTCTAGCATCAATTGATTTTTTAGTAATGTTATAGTTTTTTACTTTTTTTATTGAAACATTTAATTTAGTAGCAATCTTTAAAATTATAGTTTGTTCATTATTATCAGTTATTGGTACTTTTACTTGTCTTACTCTAATCATTTGCTGCACAACCTCCTGCTAATATTCCTGTTATCCAAGAAAATGTTAAATTATAACCACCACACAAACCATCAACATCTAATAATTCACCAGTAATATATAAATTACTAACTTTTAATGATTCCATAGTTTTAGTATCTATTTCAGTTAGAGGAACTCCACCACTACACACTTGGGCCTTAGCAAATGAGTTTGTACCAGTTATATCCAAACTAAATTTCTTTAAATTATGATATAGTCTTTCTATTTCCTCCTCTGTTAAATCAGTCCACTTTTTACTTTTTAAAATTTTACTTTTTATTAATATGGCATCTACTAATTTATAGTTTAAAATACCTTGCAATAACTCATCTAAATTTCTACTATTAAGCTTACTATCTCTTTTAGAAAAATAGGTTGTAAACTCTTCTTTTCCATCCACATTAATAAATGGAATAAAATCTATTTTAACCTGTTCTTTTTTATTATTTAATAAACCTCTTGATACTTTACCACTAATATTAAATGTACAAATGCCACTAATACCATAATCAGTTAACTGAATTTGCCCCTTTTCTTCCTGATACAAGTTATTATCCTCATATAAATATAATCTAACATCACTTCTAACTCCATTCCAAAGTTTTAAGAATTTTCCTTCTGATTTTAGTTGAACTAACGATGGTACTATAGGAACAATACTATGACCAAACTTTTGTAAGATTTTATAGCCTACGTTATCTTTTGTTTTAAAAGATGCATAAGAGCCTGTTGATATTATTACCTTATCAGCAGTTAAATTATAATCATTACCCTTAATTATAAATTTATCCTTTAATTTTTCTACATCCGTTACAGAAAAATTATTCTTTATTTCTACCCCTAATACTTGAGCTTGTAATAAAAGAGAATTTTTTACACTTACTGCTTGATTTGTTGTGGGATAGTAATACCCATCTTTTATCTTTGGAATTATGCCAACTTCATCAAAAAACATAGTTACTTTTTTTAAGTTATTACTATTAATTACATTGGGCAATAATTCTTTATTAGTTGAATTATAGTTTTCTAAATTCTGATTATCATTATAATAATTACATCTACCATTACCAGTTGCTAATATTTTTTTACCACAAATATCATTTTTTTCTAAAATTGTAACTTTATTGTCGCTTCTTTTCGCTTTAATTGCTGCTGCTAGACCAGATGCACCTCCACCTATTACTACAATATGCATAACCTTAGTCACCTCTATTTTAGATTATATCACACTATTTTTTTATTATCTTGTGATATTTAGTATAAATTTTATTATATGCCTTATCATTTATTTCTACATACTCTCTAGAAATACTATTATCTTGCCAATTACACCAATCATTATAATGTCCTGCAAAATCACGTCTATCAAATTTATTATTTAAATGCGCTTTTATTTCATCTATTTCTAAAAAGAAACTAGCAACATTAACATAAGGATCATTTAGGATAAGAGATTTGGCCTCATCAAAATCAACTTTATATTTTTCAGAAAAACTCTTAACGGAACTTTTTGTATTTTGCTGCGTTAATCCTAAATCATAATTACCTGGTGCATTATATGATTTTTCACCATTAGAATTAAATTTACCCCTAGTTTCTGTATAAACAATAGAGAAAATAAAATCAACTGGAACTTCATGAATAATTGATTGTTCATACATAAATCTTTGTAGTGGTGCTGATAATTTGCAATCTTTATAAATTTTATCATCATCTGTTAAATTAAGACCTTTTAATTGTTTTTTCCTTTCTAAAACATCTTCAAGGTTTTTACATTTTTTAAAACTTGATAAAATTTGTTTTTTATTACTTTTTGCATGATTTTTTTTCTGTTTCATACTTTCACTTTTATTGATACTTATTTTTAAAGTTTCTTTATTAATAGTTAGTTTTTTTGAATCTAGTTTCAAAAATTCTTCAGGAGCAAACTTTAATTTCTTAACTACATTAACAGGTTTAGAGGTATTACTAGAGCTTTTATCATTAGGAGAAATATTTATAGCTGTTAAAATACTTGTTGCTGTAATTACACCTATTAATGCTTTCTTTTTGAATCTCATTTTTCTAGGTTTATTATTTTCTTTCATATTTTTTTCTATATCAGGAATTAATTCAGTTAAATCCTGCTTTTTTTCTATATCACTATTAATTTGATTAAGTACTATTCTTGATAATTCAGCACTTAAAATTTCTTTATCTATATTTTTTAAATCTTCTGTAAAAATTGGAATATGCTCTTTATTTATGATTTTTTTCATCATAGAAATTGTTTCTTGATAACTATGATAACGTCTGTATGATTTTAGATAATCCATAATTAAAAATTCATAATCTAGTATTTTGTCTTTCATTAATATTCCCCCTTACATAAGCTAAGATTATACCACAAATAGAGCCTTAAATCAACTAAAAAAGTACTTTAACAAGTACTTCTTACATCTTTATCAATCTTTTTATCTTCTTATACATTGAAAAACTGATTCTATATAAATTATACCTACTTTTAGATATAATTAAATCAAATTCACCAACTAATTCATGGACACAAGCATCAAATCCCCTTTTAAAATCAAATAGCCCATATCCTTTAGCTTCCTTAGAAAAGTTTCCATCAATTCCATAAAAGTTAAATGTTTCATATCCTTCATTTATTGCATAATTAATCATTTCATATTGTAATAAATATTGAGAATTATACTTCATAAATTTCTTATAACTAGCACCAAATAAGTAAATTATTTCTCTACCATATAGCATATACCAACCACCAGCTATAATTTTTTTATTTCCATTTTCTTTTATAGTATTTTCTAATAGTTCTATTTTCTTAACTAATCTTTCTTGTTCTAGATTCAATTCCTTTATTTGACCTTTTTTTCTACCATTAGGATCAAGTTGTTTTAATTTTTCTTTGTTATCTTTTAATTCTTTTTTTGATAATTTTAATAACTTAGAGAAATCTATTTCTACTAGTAACACTTTTACTAAATTATCTTTTTTTAAAACTTTGAACATATTTTCATAATAAGACATTGGTCTATCAATAAACTCTCTACGTTCAGCAGTATGTTTCATTAAATTTTTAAATTCAATTAAGTTTGACTTATCTGCTTCTATTATTTTTAAACAATTTTTCTTACTATTATTAATTCTCCATTTAGTTGATGAACGCATTTTTTTAAATAATTCATCCATAGTTTTATCTTTTATATCTAAAACTGATATCCACCTAGGTTCTAAATCTATTTTATTATCTTGATCTATATAAAAGCCATTATGAACATACCCTAGTTTTTTTAGTTTAGTCATTAATTTATCATTTTTAGTATTTTCGATAACATTACCATCAACATCCCTTTTTTGATAATCAATATATGGATTAATTTTTAAGAATAAGGCATTATTATCTTTTAAGTATTTTTTTAATTCATTAGTAAAAGTTTCTACCAATTCTAAATTATCATAATCAATTAAGAAACCACGTGGTGCATAAAACATAGTTTTAAAAAACTTTATTTTTTTGCTTAAAAGTAGAGTTGCACAAACTATTTTTTTGCCATCTTTCATTCCTACATAATTACTTTGCCAACCATTATCTTTTTTTATTTCAGCCCAATAAGTAGTTTGAAAAAAAGTCCTTAATGGATGAGTATCCGCAAACTTTTGAAATTCTTTTTCTGTTAAAGTTACAAAATTCATATAATCATTCCTTTTCCTACTAAGTATATCACATTATTTATTTTTATTTATATCAATATTAATAGTATTGCAATATTTTTTATTATTATTTAAATTTACCGAACAATCATTATCCATTTTTTCTAAAATATTACCAAATGCTACTGTTAATTTTTGTTTTTCTTCTATGCTATTAATAGAATTCATTCTGTACATAACACATGCATTTACTAAATTATACATTTCATCATCTGTTAACATAGATTTAGAATTTAAACTCACTAATTCATCTTTTGATATTATATTTTGTTTAATATTAAATTCATTTAAAAATTGTTTAAATTCGGTCCTTTCTTTAGAAAAATAAGCTTGTAGTAATTTATCACTATGTGCAGTTAAAATCATTGCTATATATGTTGCAAAGGGATAAGCTCCTACCTCATTCTCATTACAAAATTCATTAGTTAACATTTCTGTTATACCCTCGTTTAAAAAATCAGCATTTAAGGTTTCATCAACTTCTTCACCATCATTATTATACCCAATTATTTTAACTCCTGTTTTATCATAAAATATATTATTTTCCGATTTTAGCACAGTATTTTTTGACAATCCATGAAATAATTCATGGCATATATTGTGTGATGAATTATTTTTACTTAAAACAATTCCATTTTCAAAGTGCCAATAATCAGGTTTCATATCATATACCAAAGTTCTACAAAGTGCAGCAGCATTTTGGGGAATATTTTGTGATTTTTTTATGCCATTAATAGATATATTATAATTACCACTACTAAATAAAATTAGAAGCTCATCTTTCCTTTTAGATATCTCATTACCAAAACCTTTATCTAATAAAAATTTTTCTTCTGATGATGCTACTTTTTCCATTGATTCCAACAACTCATCATTATTTATTCCTTCTAATTCTTTATCTATTAACCTCATCTAAATCACCTACTTATTAATATAATAACATACATTCTATTTCTTAATAAATTAGAAATTTTTTTAAATTACTGCTTCACTAGCTAGAAAGTATATAATTCAATGTAATTTAAAGTGTTTTAAAATATATTTTTTGCAATTTTACTATTATACTCATTCAATCCAATTAGATCATGTCATTTTTGATATTGACTTATATTTAGTAATATTTCTATACTACATACTACCTATTTATTAATTATAGTATAAACCTTTTGATTATAATATTCTTCTCCTAATTTATAGCCATCTTCCTTTTCTGATTCAAGATGCATACCAACACCTTCAGCAAGTTTAATAGATGCTTTATTTTAATTAACAATATCAGCATCAATCCTATGAAAATGTAATTTTTTAAAACCGAAATTAATTACCTCTTTGACTGTCTCTTTACCATAGCCATTATTTTTATGTTTGCAACTAATAATATACCCTATTTTACAATTGTTATTTAAAGTATCTTTTGTATGTAATTGAACAATTCCTATCATTTCGTTAGTATCTTTTAAAACTATCCCCCCATCTAAAGTGATTACCATTTGCATACCATTCTTTATATTTTTCTATTAATGCTTTATACTCATCAAAGTCTTTAAATGGTATTTGATAATAGAACTTAAAATATGAAAAATTATTATAAATGTTATAATATAGTGTTTCTACATCCTCATCTATTATTTTCCTTAGTAATAATCTTTCTGTTTCTAAAGTCTCAAATAAATCTTCTTTTTCCATATCCACACCTCTAAAAATAGTTATATCATAATATCACACTATTTTTGATATCTACTTATATTTAGTAATATTCCTATACTACATAAAGTAATTAGTAATGAGGAACCCCCATATGATAAAAATGGTAAAGTTACTCCTGTTACTGGAATCATTCCTATAACAACCATTAAATTCATTAAGGTTTGAAATGCTAATTGAAAAGTCATTCCAAACGCCAAATATTTAGGAAATCCTTCTTTCGCATTTAGAGCTATTTTTAAACCCCTATAAACTATTATCAAGAAAAATGATACTACTATTATAACTCCCATTATTCCAAATTCCTCTGAAATTATAGAAAAAATAAAATCTGTTTGAGGTTCTGGTAGATAAAAGTGTTTTTGAATAGAATTTAAAAAACCCGTTCCCAATAATCCTCCTGGACCTATTGCGTATAAACTTTGGATTATTTGAAAGCCTGTTCCTAAAGGATCATTCCAAGGATTAATAAATGATGTTATTCTATCCATTCTATATGGAGCAATAATTATTAATACAACAACTCCTATTATTCCAACTATTCCACCACCAATAAAAAACTTCATATTCACCCCAGCAATAAATAACATAGCAATAATTGATACAACTAATATTAATCCTGTTCCTAAATCAGGTTGAAGCATTATTAAACCAAAAAATGCAAATAAAATTCCTAGTATAGGAAATACCCCTTCTTTATAGCTTTTTAGAAATTTTGTACTTTTAGATAAGTATTTGCTAGTAAAAATAATCATTCCCAGTTTAGCAGCCTCACTTGGTTGAATTCCAAATGAACCTATACCAAACCAACTTCTACTACCATTTCTAATACTTCCTATACCAGGAATAATAACAAGAACTAAAAGAATAAAACAAATTAATAGTATTTTATTTGCATTTTTATGATATATTTCATAATCTATTTTCGACATAAAAAGCATTAGAATAATTCCTATTATTACAAATACTAATTGTCTTTTTACATAATAAAAACTATCATTAAATTTATAATTAGCCCAAATTGATGAAGCTGAATATATCATTACTACTCCAAATATAATTAAGAATAAAACGGAAATAAATAATGGCAAGTCAAACTTTTTTTTCATATTATCACCTAATAAATTTTATTATTATGATATAAGAAAAATACCTTACTAATTATCTTGTCTACACACAAAAGTATCAATATCATAAAATATTTTAGAACTTGGAGGTTTTTATGATTAATTGGTTTACAAATTTTAGTTATCCTATTCAAGCACTAATAGCAACTATATTTACTTGGAGTATTACGTCTATTGGATCAATGGTTGTATTTTTATTTAAAAAAATCAATAAAAATATAATGGATGCAATGCTTGGTTTTGCTGCTGGGGTAATGATAGCGGCATCATTTTTTTCACTTTTATCCCCTGCAATAACTATGGCAGAAGAATTAAAATTAATTCCATGGTTAGTAGCGGCAATTGGAATTCTTTTAGGAGGAGTTTTACTATTCGTAGGTGATAAAGTATTTGATATTTTGGAAAAGAAAAAAAATTTAACTAAAAGCTCTAGTTTTAAAAGATGTTTAATGCTTATTGTTTCTATTACGCTTCATAATATTCCCGAAGGTCTTGCCGTTGGTGTAGCCTTTGGTTCACTATATTATGGAATTGATGGAGCTACACTTTCTTCAGCATATATGTTAGCACTAGGTATTGGACTTCAAAATTTTCCAGAAGGAATGGCAGTTAGTTTACCATTAAGACGCGAAGGACTATCTAGAAAAAAAGCATTTTTTTATGGTCAGCTAAGCGGTATTGTTGAACCTATTTCTGGTGTTATTGGTGCCATTTTAGTAATAAAAGTGAGATTTTTATTACCATATTTATTAGCTTTTGCAGCTGGTGCTATGATATATGTTGTTGTAGAAGAATTAATACCAGAAAGTCAAACAAATAAGAGAAAAGATTTAATGGCATTTTTTACTTTAATAGGATTTGCTATTATGATGATTATGGATATTGCTTTAGGATAACAAAAGAACCGATAAAATTTAATTTTATTGGTTCTTTTTATAGTTTTATTACACCTAGCTTATTTTCTGCAAGAAAATGTTTCATTGGAAGATGCAGCACACCCTACTGAATCATCAGCGTGAAAACTTACAGTGCCATCTTCTACAGCGTCATAAAACAAACCACTATAATTACACCTATAATAACCTAAATAGGAAGTGCAGATGCTTTCTCCGAAATGTGTTTTTAACTTTGTTACACTATTTTCATAATCTCCTGCTTTTAAACAGAATAGTCCTGAACTAATATCACATATTCCAACTTCTCCATCTATACTAAGTGCTGCAACAAAAGGAGTATAGAAGTCTGGACTATTATTTATTTCTTTATAATCTGTTATATTTTTAGCCTTCAATTCCTCTTTAGTAAAATCACCTTCAATAAAAGCAAAATATTTTGGTGTAAATATTTTATTACATTCATATCCTTCAGGGCAAGTGTTTTTAGCTTCCTCTAATTTAGTTGTTGCTTTTTCATTTACCTCATCTATTGCATCTTTAACATTTGTACTTGATAGTTTTGAAGTTGTATTGTCATATACTACTTCATTACTTGTTAATACTGTTTTGGCATATCCTATTACACTACTTAATATTAATCCT
>CAKOXO010000005.1 GCA_934130165.1 uncultured Bacilli bacterium
TAAGGCAACAGGATATGTAACATTAGGTGCAACAAGTGGAACATCAACATATGGAACAACAAGTAAAACGTTCACAGCGACAGGTTCAGGAACACTAAGTGTAAGTGATAATAACGCAACAGCAACAGCATCAATAAGTGGAAGTACAGTAACAATATCAAATCTTGGGAGCTTAAATGCAGGAACTGTAGTAAAAGTAACAGTAAAAGCAGCAGAATCAACAAATTATACAGCAGCAAGTGCAACATATACGTTAACTATAACAAAGGCAACAGGATATGTAACATTAGGTGCAACAAGTGGAACGGTGTCATATGGAACAGCAAGGAAAACGTTCACAGCGATTGGATCTGGAACACTAAGTGTAAGTGATGACAATGCAACAGCATCAATAAGTGGAAATACAGTAACAATAAGGCTTGTAGCAAACATGTATGCAGGAACTGTAATAAAAGTAACAGTAACGGCAGCAGAATCAACAAATTATAAAGCAGCAAGTGCAACGTATACATTAACAATAACAAAAGAAGATGGAGCAATAAATTTATCTGCTCCAAGTGTAACAGTTCCTTATGGAACAGAAAAATATTCATTTAAAGCATATGGTTCAGGAGCACTAAGTGTAAGTGATGATAATGCAACAGCAACAACATCAATAAGTGGAAGTACAGTAACAATATCTAATATAGGAAGTCTGGATGTAGGAACTGTAGTAACAGTAACTGTAACGGCAGCAGAATCAACAAATTATAAAGCGACACAGGAAACATTTACATTAGGAATATGTAAAGCGGCAAATCCATTAAAGGTAACAGGAGTTACGGAAACATTCCCATATGATGGAAGTCTAGTTAGCGTTAGCAATAATAAAGCAGGAACCACTATATATTATTCAACTACCAAAGCATTAAATAGTTCTAACTATACTACTGGAACAACATCTATAAATGCAACAATAAATGATGGAGCTGGAACCTATACAATTTATTATTACCAGCCGGGTAACAATAACTACTATACAAAAACTGGAAGTACTACTGCAACGATAAAAGTTGGTACTGTAAATGTAGAATTCATAAAGAAAACAGGAGTATCTAGTTTAAGTCCAACAAGTGCTTCGTGTACTATTAGTAATAGTGTATGTTGTGATGTTTCTGTTCCAACATACACATTAAAATCTGGATATAAAGATCCATATTGGTATTATAGTGGTACTAAATTTTCAGCTTCTTCTATAACTAGATTCAATATTTGTTTGGGAACAGGTAGTTATGCAGAACTTTATGGAACAGATACTAAACGTCCTGAGGTTACGTTTGTAAGTACTGATATTAAAACCTGCTATTATGGACAAACTTGTACAGGTGAAGCATTATTTAAAGTAACTGATAATACGAAACTTACAGATCCTTATGGAGAAAGTCTTTCATATTATACAGCCGAAGGTACTGATTATGGAAATCAAGCATCAGGCCCTGGATATAATAGAAATGGTGTAATTTATATTCCAATTAAAGTTAACTTTGTACCAAAGAAAAATGACCAAAGTGCTATCCATGGTGTTATTCCTGCAGGAACAGTTTGTGATGATTCAGGGAACTGTAATGTAGCTTATTCTGCAACTATTGGAATGATATATCCAAAAGAATCAACATCACCATATTATTAAACATTTTATTACTAATTAAATAGTGATAATAAAGTTGATGTAATTTAGGATAATTGTCAAATAGTGTGTGTAAACACAAAAAAGTGATAATTATTTATGTAGCTGATGCAATTATGCATTAGCTATTTTTTTAATTTTATTTAAGCCTTTGCATATCATTATTCTAACTTTAAATCTTCTAAAAGATCTGAAACCAAATGCAATTTTTTAATAACTTTAATAAAGTTATTATTACCTTCAATAAAGCCATTATGATAGTTATTATTAAAAGTATTTTTAATATGTGGTAGAAATTCTAATAATGTTTTAATAGAGGTTTTCATATATGAAGAAATATTAATGTTTTGCTTATTTAAAGTTTTCTTTAATAAGTCATAATTATTTTTCTTAAAAGAATATAATAAATTTTGATATAAAATGTAAGTTTCTTTAAGTTCATTATCTAAATTAACTAGGAAATCAACGACGTCAGTAGTAGTCATTAAATTTTTGAAACAAGTGAATCTTTTTCATTTTGAAGAATCCAATTCGTCGCGAGATTTAAGAATAAGTTTCCAATATCTCTTAAATTTTCTATGATTCTATGATGTTGTTTATGCTTCTTCATAGTCATAATTCTAGTTTTATTAAGTGACCTAGAAATTAATTGAGTTAGATGAAATTTATCAATAATAATATTAGCATTGGGAAACATTTTTTTATTAAAGATACATAGGGAGAATACATATCAATTATTATAAATTGAACGCGACTTCTAGCTTTATAATAGAAATTTTCCTTAAAAGTTACATTATTATCTTTTGATTCTAGCATTTCCATAATGTAATTTTGATTAGACATATAAATACCTTCTTTCAATTTTGTTTGGTCACTTATATTGTATCAAGGTTTAAGTTTATATGTCTTTTATTATGAAAAAAGTGCATATAGAGTTAAACACTCTACACACACTAAAAATTATATATCCATTGATTCTTATATATATAAATATAGAACATTAATTTTATTATATATTTTAAAAGTTTGACTTTTATTTTAATATTGTTCGTGTTATACTATTTCTATAAAGTAGGTGGTTGCGTGCAAAAAGAAAAAAAGAAAAGTAATAGAGATATAATTGTATTCTCTTGTATATTTGTAATTATATTTATTGTGGTTGGCTCATATTATTATAATTCCATTAGAAGTAAGAGGAATATTGATGTTAAGCTTTCTGAAAATTTAACAAATCAAAAAATGTTTGAAGGAATGAAAATTTATAAAATAAGAGGTTATGAACATGGTGATACTGGCCACATTGAAATAAGAATCAAAAATGAGACTGGTTCTAAAGTAGAGGCTCAAGAAGTTAAGGTAGCATTTTTTGATACCAATAACAAAAATATTGGTAAAGCATATATATATATACCAGAAATGAACAATAAGGAATATTCTGTTGTTGATATGAGAATTGAAAAAGAACTACTTAAAGCTGACAATTTTAAAATATATCGTCCAGAAAGTGAGGAAAGTAAATGAAAAAGAATGTGAAATTGATAATTTCTATTATATTAGTTATATTAATTATATTTGCCTTTTTAGCTTTTGGTTTTTTTAAAAATATTGATAGTAAAAAAAATATAACAAATAAGAATGTATTACAAATTATACATGATAATAAGAATGTTGTAATATATATTGTGGATCACAAAAATAAAAAATATAATGAAATTAAAAATATATTAGATACTAATAAAATTGATTATTATTTATATGATATTAATAATAAATCAAAAAGTGAATCAAATGAATTGATACAAAATTTAGGTATAAGTCCAACTGATTTTGGATTTCCGGCTATAGTTTATATAAAAGAAGGAACTTTATATTCAGATGTTATAAATATAAGTGATGTTAAAGATGTAAAAAACTTTATAGAAGAATATAATCTTAAAGCTATTAGTAAAGAATGATAATTGTAAAAAACAGTCAAATAATTTGAAAGTTGACTGTTTTTTTTGTATAATAAATTATGGAAGGTTATGGAGTGATAAACATGTCGTTAAAATATGATGAATCATCAATTAAAATATTAGAGGGCTTAGAAGCCGTTAGAAAGCGTCCAGGAATGTATATTGGTTCTACAGATAAAAGAGGTCTACATCATCTTGTATGGGAAATAGTAGATAATTCAGTGGATGAGGCTATTAATGGTTTTGGTGATTATATTAAAATAATTATCCATAGTGATAAAAGTGTTAGTGTAGAAGACCATGGTAGAGGTGTTCCAACAGGAATGCATTCATCAGGTAAATCAACACCAGAAGTTATCTTTACTGTTCTTCATGCGGGTGGTAAGTTTGAAACTGACGGATATAAAGTATCAGGTGGCTTACACGGAGTAGGTTCTAGTGTTGTTAATGCTTTATCAAAATGGATGGAAGTAACTATTAAGCACGAAAAAGAAGAATATTATATTAGATTTGAAAATGGTGGTCATGTTGCTGTACCACTAAAGAAGATAGGAACTACTAATAGAAGTGGTACTACTGTTAGATTTTTACCAGATGATGAGATTTTTTCATCTACTAATTTTTCTTTTACCACTATTTGTGAGAGAATGCAGGAATCAGCATTCTTACTAAAGGGTATTACGATAGAGGTGATTGATGAAGAAGATGGAAGAGATGCCAAGTTTTGTTATGAAAGAGGAATAGAAGAATTTGTAGAAGACTTAAATAAAGGAAAAAATACTTTGCATGATGTTTTATCAATAAATGGAGTAAAAAACAAAATAGAAGTAGATATTTCTATGCAATATACTGATACTTATTCAGAAAATATTGTAAGCTTTGTTAATAATGTAAAAACTACTGATGGAGGTTCCCATGAGGTTGGTTTTAAAACAGCACTAACTAGAGTATTTAATGATTATGCTAAAAGTAATGGATTTATTAAAGGAAAAGAAAAAGCCTTAGAAGGTAGTGATGTTAGAGAAGGATTAACTGCAGTTATAAGTTTGAAAATACCTGAAGCTTTACTACAATTTGAAGGTCAAACTAAAGGTAAACTTGGCACTCCTCAAGCTCGTGTAGCAGTAGATTCAATCGTAACTGAACAAATGAGGGTATTTTTAGAAGAAAACAAGGTTATTGCAACAGAGATTATTAATAAATCACTAAAAAGTAAAATAGCACGTGAAGCTGCAAGAAAAGCCAGAGAAGATGCAAGACGTGGAACGAAAAAAAGTTCTAAAGAAAGAAGCCTATCTGGAAAACTTGCTCCAGCTCAAAGTAAAGATAAAACAAAAAAAGAATTATTCTTAGTAGAGGGTGACTCTGCAGGTGGTTCTGCAAAACAAGGAAGGGATAGAAAATATCAAGCAATTCTTCCTCTACGTGGTAAAGTTTTAAATACAGAAAAAACTAAAGAAGAAGATATCTTAAAAAATGAAGAAATAAATACAATGATTTATACTATAGGTGCTGGATATGGGCAAAATTTTGATATAAATGATTGTGAATATTCCAAAGTTATTATCATGAGCGATGCTGATGAAGATGGTGGCCATATTCAATGCCTACTTTTAACATTCTTTTATCGTTACATGAAACAATTAATAGAAGATGGAAGACTTTTTGTAGCACTACCACCACTTTTCAAAATTCAAAGTGGTAAAAATATTGAGTATGCTTATACAATAGAAGAAATGAAAGAAAAATCTAAAGGCAAAAAATGTGATATTCAAAGATATAAAGGACTTGGTGAAATGAATGCAGATCAGTTATGTGATACTACAATGCATCCTGGAACTAGAACTTTGATAAGAGTAAATATAGAAGATGCACAGCTTGCAGAAAAACGTGTATCTGTCCTTATGGGAGATGATGTTCCTCCTCGTAAAGAATGGATAGATGAAAATGTTGAGTTTACGTTAGAAGATGAATATCAAATATAATATAGTTTAGGGGGATTTTTATGACTAATGATGAAAGAGTAGAAATAATAAAAGAATACAACCATTTACAGAATTTAAAAAGATCAATTAATGATTTGCAAGAAGAAATAGAGATGTTAGAAGAAAAGCCAGAAATTAAAAGATATTTAGAAAAAAAAGAACAACTTGAAAATTTAAAGGAATATAATTTTTATGATGTTATAAACTTAGGTAATAAAGAAATATTAAAAAAGGCAATAGATAGTATTGAAATTACTAATGAGGATAGTATTTATATATATTCTGAAACATATAAAATCGATGTTGTTGAAAATGGCGGTGAACTCTGCCCAGTTGAACGTATTACAGAGTTTAGTGATTCTGAATTTAGTTACCATAAATATATTAATTTGGAAACAGAACAAGAAATAAAGATAAATTCAGAACAAGTTCCAAATTTTGAAAAAAATAATATTGTTTTATATCCACCTAAGGATGTTGATAGTACCACTTATTTCTCTAAAGTAAAAGATATGTATTTTGGTGAGGCTATTAAATATGGTTGTAATAGAGCTTTGGAAAAAGTACTTTATAGAAGAAATTTAGAACGAAATTTCAGAAAAGATAATAAATAGAAGTTAGGTGAAAACATGGCAAAAAAACAAGAAACATTAGAAGTTATTGAAAAAATATTTGATTATACATTAGAAGATATAATGGGTGAAAGATTTGGTTCATATTCCAAATATATTATTCAGGATCGTGCTATTCCTGATGCTAGAGATGGATTAAAACCAGTTCAAAGAAGAATTTTATATTCAATGTATAAAGAAAAAAATACTTATGATAAAGGATATCGTAAAAGTGCGAAAACTGTTGGAGATGTTATAGGTAATTATCATCCTCATGGGGATACATCAATATATGATGCTATGGTTAGAATGAGTCAACCATGGAAAACTAGACTTCCATATATTGATATGCATGGTAATAATGGTTCTATAGATGGAGATAGTCCTGCTGCTTATCGTTATACTGAGGCTAGACTTTCAAAGATATCTAATGAAATGCTTCGTGATATAGATAAAAATACAGTTTTATTTTCACCTAACTTTGATGATACAACAGAAGAACCTACAGTATTGCCAGCAAGATTTCCAGCACTTTTAGTATATGGAGCTCAAGGTATTTCAGCAGGATATGCAACTAATATTCCACCACACAATTTAGGTGAGATAATAGATGCGACAATTCATAGAATTGATAATCCTAATTGTAGTTTAGATACTTTAATGAAATATGTAAAAGGGCCTGATTTTCCAACAGGTGGTATTGTAGAAGGTCTTAGTGGAATTAAACAAGCATATGAAACTGGAAAAGGTAAAATAGTAATTAGAAGTCGTTATACTTTAGAAGAAGAAAAAGGAAAAACTTCTATTATCATAACAGAGATTCCATTTGAATCTAATAAAGCTAATATGGTTAAAAAGATGGATGATATTAGAATAGATAAAAAAATAGATGGAATAGCAGAAGTTAGAGATGAGTCAGCAGCTGATGTTCGTGTTGTTATTGAACTAAAAAAAGGTGCTAATAAAGATTTAATTTTAAACTATTTACTAAAAAACACTGATATGCAAATAAGTTATAACTTTAATATGGTTTCTATAGTAAATAAAAGACCTAAACTATTAGGACTTTGTGGGGCACTTGATGCTTTTATTGCCCATCAAAAGGAAGTAGTTACTCGTCGTACAGAGTTTGATCTTCATCATGCTGAAGCTAGGCTTCATATTGTTGAGGGTTTAATAAAATGTATTTCAATATTAGACGAGGTTATTAAGGTTATTCGTGCTAGTAAAAATAAGGGAGATGCCAAAGTTAATTTAGTAAAAGAATTTGACTTTTCAGAACGTCAAGCTGAGGCTATAGTAATGTTACAACTATATAGATTAACTAATACTGATGTAGTTGAATTAGAAGAAGAAATGGCTAAATTAAAGAAGATAATTGAAGGCTTAACCTCAATACTTGGAGATGTTGAAGTGTTAAAATCAGTAATGAAGAAAGAATTACGTGATGTTAAGAAAAATTATCCAACACCACGTATGACTGATATAAAAGAAGAAATTACAGAAATAAAGATTGATACAACTGAAATGATTCCAAAAGAAGATGTAATAGTTATGATAACTAATGATGGCTATATCAAACGTACTAGCTTTAGAAGTTATTCGGCAAGTAGTGATGATTTGCCAACATTAAAAGATAATGATTATATTATTGGACAATATGAAATGTCTACTCTAGATACATTGTTAGTATTTACAACAGGAGGAAATTATTTATATATTCCAGTACATACTATCTTTGATATAAAATGGAAGGATATGGGAAAACATGTTTCTAATTTAATAGAAATAAATCCTGGAGAAAAAATAGTTTCTGCCATACCTATATATTCATTTGATACAGATACTAATATAGTTATTGCTTCACAAAATGGTATGATTAAGCGTAGTAAAGTAAGTGATTTTAAATTAACTAGGTATTCCAAACCAGTTAGTTGTATGAAATTAAAAGATGATGATAAGGTAATTGATGCATTCCTAGAAAAGGAAAATACAGTTTTCTTAACTACAAACTCTGGATATGGATTAAGTTTTAAAACTTCTGATATACCTGTTGTAGGAGTAAAAGCTAGTGGTGTTAAATCTATGAAATTAAAAGATGATAAAATAGTTTCAATAAATAATTTTGATTATAACAAGAGCGAATTTATCTCTATAATAACAGATAAGGGTACAGGAAAAAGAGTAAGATTAAATGAATTTCCTCTATCCTCTAGAGCGTTAAGAGGCTTATTAGTATTAAGAGAGGTAAAAACTAATCCATATAAAGTATTAAAAACATTTATAATAGATAATAAAAAACATATAGGAATTAAAAATGGCGATATCAATGTATTAAAAGTAACTGAACTTCCTATTCTTGATCGTTATTCTACAGGCAGTCAAATTTCAAAAAAAGAATTGGAAGATGCTTTTGTTATTAGTGAATTAGAAAAAAAAGAAGAAAATGTTTTAAGTGAGAAAGAAGAAACTGAAGAAGCAATTCCTAAAAGAGAGAAAATATCATTAAAAGAAATTGATGATAGATTAATGACTATAGATGATTTTCTAAATTAATATAAAAATAAGTGGTAAGCACTTATTTTTTTTCATATATATTATTAGGTGATTATATGTCTAAAGATTTATTTAAAAAATTTGTAAGACTACATCCAGAATTAGGTAATAGTGTAATGGATAACAAAACAAGTTGGCAAAAATTATATGAATTATATGAAATGTATGGTGAAGAAAGTAATGTTTGGGATAAATATTTATCAACAAATAAAATAGTTGAGCAAACAAAATCAAATGAAACATCTTTTGGTGATTTAATAAATATGATAAGAAATGTTGATTTGGAGTCAGTTCAAAAGGGAGTAAATAACCTTCAAAAAACAATAGGATTACTTCAAGATATTGGTATAGGAACAAAGACTAAAACACCTAATTATGAACCAAGACCAATGTATAGATACTTTGATGATTAATGGATGTTAAAACACAAATAATCATAAGAAGTAATCCTAATATTTATAAATATTTAAGAGAATATTCCTATTGGTATAAAATGCTTAATAGAAATCCAGAAAGTATTAAAGATCTAGAAATAGAGATGAAAAATAAATATAAATTAACTACCGAAGATAAATTAGAAAAAATTAATAATAGTATGAGCCTAATCAGAAGTTTTATGGATGTATTAAAATAAAAGGAAATTGCTAAATTTCCTTTTATTTGTTATACTTTAAAAGGTGAATAATATGGAAGAGTTATTGAACAGATTAGACAAATTAAAAAAAGAACTAGATAATTTGCCTCTTTTTAAAGAACTTGATTTATGTAGACAAAATATCAGTAATAATAAAGAACTTGTAGAAAAAATAGAAAAATATAATTTAACAAAAAATAATAGTTTAAGGCTTGAAATTTATAGTTATAAAGAAATTCAAGAATATAAAGAAAAAGAAAATGAATTAAATTTAATGATATTAGAAATAAATAAGAAATTAAAAACCATTACTAATAAAAGGAGTTGTCATAATGAAAGTAATTAGTGGTATTTTAAAGGGGAGAAAAATTGATGGGTATAATCTAGATGGCACAAGACCTACAATGGATAGAGTAAAAGAAAGTCTTTTTGCAATGATTCAAAATTATATAGATGAAAGTATCTGTCTTGATTTATTTGCTGGTAGTGGTAATCTAGGGATAGAAGCAATAAGTGAAGGCGCTAATTTTGTATACTTCAATGATAACAATAAAAAAGCTGTTGAAGTGATAAAAAGTAATATAAAGAATTTTAATATCATAGAAAAATCTAAAGTTTTAAATATGAATTATAAAAAAGTGCTAAATGAATTAAATGGTCAAAAAATAGATATAATATTTCTTGATCCTCCGTATAAAACTAACTATATAGAGGAGAGTATAAAAATAATTAATTCTAATAATTTATTAAGTAATACTGGTATTATTGTATGTGAAAGCAGTGATTTAAATAAAATAATATATACTGATGATTTTCAAATTTTAAAAGAAAAGAAATATGGAGATAAGTGGGTAGTAATACTAGGAAAAATATGATATTATTGTGATAATAGGGATAGTGATAGTGTGAGAAAATTAAATAATAAAGGCTTTGCTATAGGTACAATTTTATATGGTTTATTAATAGTAATGGTACTTCTTATGTCATTATTAATGAGTACTATGGCATTTGGACGTAGCAATAGTAAAAAATATGTTGATGAAGTAATTGATAAACTAGAAATGAGATATGATACTCAAGGTAGATGTAATCTTGCCAGTGATAGCTTACAAATAATGGGATTGCCAGTTGGTGTAGAATGTAAATTATATGATTTAAGTAATAAAGAAATTGAATCAAGTAATAAATATTCCTGGACTATATATAACATATATAATCCAAACTACCCAACGCCAAAATTAACCACAACACCTAAATTAGATAATACTGAAAACATTTATTTAATAAATTTACATGTAACACTAATACCTACAAGCAGAAAATATAAACGTGCTACAGCAAATATAGAAAATATAAGGTTAAAAAAAATATCAGGTAATATAGATTTAAATGGAGAAAATTCTAATACAGGAATATTCAAATCAAAAAAAGAGTGTGGAGATCAATATAACAGGTGTGATGATAGTTGGATACCTATTACAGATAAACCAAAGAAAGATGAAACTGGATTTCTATTTTACAAAGTTAATGAAAATGAGTCTCTTCCTTTTTATGTTATTGATCAAGAAAAATCTAATGGTGATATTTATTTAACACTAATTTCAGCAAAGGATATTACTCAGTCAATCTGGTATAGAGGTATTAATATAGCTGGACCAATAGCAGCAATGAATTCCCTTCAAAAAGCAACAGCATCATGGAATAATGTTTCACAAAATTCATTTAATATGGGTGTAGACGAATTTAAAAATAACAAATTTACTGGGTGTAGTGATAATAAATGTACAAAAAATACATATACAAAAACTTTTTCTTCCCAAAAAGCTCGCTTGATTACAGTGCAAGAAGCAATGGATTTAGGTTGCAGATTTTGGAATGAAAGCAATTCACATGCGTCTTGCCCATTTTATTTGTATAACAATTTATTTTCATCTAAGAGTTATAATGGTACTAGTAATGATACAACAGCAGGGATAGGATATTGGACAATGAATGCAGATAGCGAATATAAAAACAATGCTATAGCTATTTTTTCATCAGGTGATATTGGTGGTAAGAATGCACACACTGGATGTTATGATTCAAATGAATGTGGCACTAATGAACACGCTAAAGGAATAAGACCTGTTATAAAAATTAAATATACAGAAGATTAAATTAATTAGCACTTTGGTATTGACAAGTGCTAATTTTTTGTCATATAATACAGTTAGCACTCATAAAATAATAGTGCTAGGAGGTGTAGAATGTTAACTAAAAGACAAGAAGATATTCTAAAGCTGATAGTTGAACATTATATTAAACTAGCAAAACCAATTGGTTCAAAATTAATTTGTAAAAAATTAAAGTGTTCAAGTGCTACAGTGAGAAATGAAATGGCAACACTTGAAAATGTTGGACTTTTGGAAAAAACACATACTTCCTCTGGTAGAATTCCTAGTGAAGAAGGTTACAGATATTATGTTGATAATCTAATGGAATTAAAAAAAATGAATGCTGAAGATATGCTGAAGCTTCAAATGATATTTAGAAATCAGCAATTACCGTTAGCAGATTGTATTACCAAAAGTTTACAAATAATATCTGATATGACTAGTTATGCAACTATAGCTTTAGGAACAAATTCACATGAAAATTTACTTAAACAAATTGAAGCAGTCCCAATCGATGAAAATAATATAGTTGTAATTGTAATTACAGATAAAGGTCATGTAGAACACAAAGAAATGAGATTGGAAGATATTTCTTTGGAAGAAATTAAAAAAACAGTTAACTTAATTAATAATCTTATAATAGGAACTCCAATAGATGAGGTTAGTGCTAAACTAGAATATGAAGTAAAACCTATAATAGGAAAATATGTAGTTCAACATGAACAATTATATAATGCTTTCTACAACGTATTTTCTGATTTTTCGACTAAAAATAGTGATATAAATATAGTTGGTCGTACAAAATTCTTGGAACAACCTGAATTTGGAAATATTGAAAAAATTAAAAATATTTTTAATAAGTTGGATGATAGTGAAACTTTAAGAGAAATTAGAGAAGATGGAGATAATAATATTAAAGTATTCATTGGTAGTGAAAATAATATTGATGATGATGTTACTGTTATTAAAACTAAATTCACTAATGGATTAGAGGAAGGAACTATTGCTATTGTAGGACCTAAGAGAATGGATTATGAAAGAGTTGTTTCAATGTTGGAATTTTTAAAAGAAAATATAGAAAGTGATAATTAAAAGAGGTGAAGAGATGACGGAAGAAAAAAAGATAAAAGAAGAAAAAATAGAAGAGTGCAAATGTGATGATAAGAAAGATAATAAAGAACATCATAAATGTGAATGTCATAATAAAAAGGAACATAAAAAAGATAAATGTGAGTGTAAGAATAAAAAAACTGATGAATTAGAAAAAGAAAAGGAACAACTGCTAAAACAGGTTTCTGATCTAACAGAAAAAATAAAACTTACGCAAGCAGAATTAATTAATTATCGTAAAAGAAAAGATGAAGAAGTTAGTAATTTTAAGAGATTTTGTAATCAAGATATAATTGCTGAACTTATTCCAATTATAGATAATTTTGAAAGAGCTATTAGTTTGGATGACAATGACTTAACTGATGAGTTATCTAAATTCTTAGCTGGATTTAAGATGATGTATGCATCACTTATGGAAGTTTTAAAGAAATTTGGTGTTGAAGAAATATCTCGTCAAGGAGAAATCTTTGATGCTAATTTAGAAGAAGCTTTAATGACTGATAACTTAGATGAATATGAAGAAGATGCAGTTACTGAAGTTTTATTAAAAGGATATAAACTTAATGGTAGGGTAATAAGACCTGCCTCAGTTAAAATAAATAAGAAAGATTAAATAAAGGAGAGATAAATATGAGTAAAATAATAGGTATTGATTTAGGTACAACAAATTCATGTTGTGCAGTATTGGAAGCTGGAGCACCAAAGGTAATTCCTAATCCAGAAGGAGGAAGAACTACACCTTCAGTTGTAGCATTTAAAAAAGGAGAACGTATCGTTGGTGATGCTGCTAAACGTCAAGCATTAACTAACCCAAATACTATTTCATCAATTAAAAGATTGATGGGTAGTGGAGATAAAGTAGAAGCAGAAGGTAAAGAATATACACCAGAAGAAATTTCTGCAATGATTTTATCTTATATTAAAGATTATGCTGAAAGTTATTTAGGAGAAAAAGTAGATAAAGCAGTTATTACTGTACCTGCATACTTTAACGATAGTCAAAGACAAGCAACTAAAAATGCTGGTAAGATTGCTGGACTTGAAGTAGAAAGAATTATTAATGAACCAACTGCTGCTGCACTAGCTTATGGTCTTGAAAAAGATGAAGGTCAAACAATTTTAGTATATGACCTTGGTGGTGGAACATTTGATGTTTCAATTCTTGAATTAGGTGATGGTGTATTTGAAGTTAAGTCTACTAATGGTAACAATAAATTAGGTGGAGATGACTTTGATAAAGCTATTATTGATTATTTAGTAAAAGAATTTAAACATGAAAATAGCGTTGATTTAAGTAAAGATAAAATGGCGATGCAAAGGCTTAAAGAAGCTGCAGAAAAAGCTAAAAAAGATTTATCAGGAGTTCTATCAACTCAAATTTCTGCACCGTTTATTGCTAAAGGAGACGATGGAGAACCTCTACATCTAGATATGACTTTAACAAGAGCTAAATTTGAAGATTTGATTCGTGATTTAGTAGAATCTACTCTAGATCCTGTTAAAAAAGCATTAAAAGATGCTAAAATGAAAAAAGAAGATATCGATAAGGTAATATTTGTTGGTGGATCTACTCGTATTCCAATGGTATATGATTTAATTACTAAAGAATTAGGAAAAGAACCATCTCGTGAAGTTAACCCTGATGAAGTAGTTGCTATGGGTGCTGCTATTCAAGGTGGAGTTTTAACAGGAGATGTTAATGATATAGTATTACTTGATGTTACACCATTATCACTAGGTATTGAAACATTAGGTGGAGTTATGACTACATTAATTCCAAGAAATACTACAATTCCAACATCTAAGAGTGAAGTTTTCTCAACTGCTGCAGATAATCAACCTGCTGTTGATATTCATGTATTACAAGGTGAAAGACCAATGGCTCAAGATAATAAAACTTTAGGAAGATTTCAATTAACTAATATTCCACCAGCACCACGTGGAGTACCACAAATCGAAGTTAAATTTGATATTGATGCTAATGGTATAGTTAATGTTACTGCTAAAGATTTAGGAACAAACAAAGAACAATCAATTACAATTACATCTAATACTACTTTAACTGATGAAGAAATTGAAAAAATGATGAAAGAAGCTGAAGCTAATAAGGCAGAAGATGATAAGAAGAAAGAAGAAGCTGAAGTTAAAAACGAAGCTGAACAATTAGTATTCCAATCAGAAAAAGCTATTAAAGATTTAGGTGATAAGGCTGATAAAAAAGAAGTTAAAGAAGTAGAAGAATTAGTAAAAGATTTAAAAGAAGCTTTAACAAAAGATGATATAGAAGATATTAAGAAAAAGAAAGATAAACTTAATGAAAAAGCTATGGGATTAGCTGCAAAAGTTTATGAACAAGCAAATAAAGAAAGACAAGAAGCTAGTGAAAAGGATGCTAGTGAAGATAAAAAATCTGATAAAAACGATGATGTAGCAGACGCTGATTATGAAGAAAAATAATAATAAGTAACATAAGTGAAGTTCTAGGAAACTAGAACTTTTCACTGATATATGAAAGGATAATTATGGAAATACTAACACGTAAAGAAATAAAAAAAGAAGATAAATGGAATATAGATGCGGTATATGGAAGTATTGAAGAATTTAATAATGATGTAGACTTATTAGAAAAAGAGTTAGATAAACTTGTCTATATGGAGAAAAATTTTCTTTCTAATTCAAAAGAATTTAGTAATTTTTTTATTCAGGATGAGAAAGTATCAAGATTACTTGAAAAACTTTATATTTACGCTAATTGTAAAAATGATGAGGATAAGGGAAATAGTGTGTATCAAGAATTAAAGGGAAAAATAATTAATTTATTTGCTCTTTACAATGAAAAGACATCATCTGTTATTCCTAAAATTATACAAGAAGATACTGAAACTATTAATAGATATGTTTTAGAACAAGAGTCATTAAAACCATATAAACACTTCTTTGAAACTATTATCAATAGAAAAATTCATACTTTAGATGAAAAAGTAGAAAAAGTATTATCTATGTATCAGCCAGTTTTATCAGCCTCTGGTCAAACATCATCATATCTAACAAATGCAGATTTGAAGCTAGGGATGATTAAGGATGAAGATGGTAATGATGTTTCCTTAACAGAAGCAAATTACTCTACTTATATAAAATCACCTAATAGAGATGTTAGAAAACAAGCATTTAAGAATTTGTATTCTGCATATAGTGGAGTTATTAATACTTTGTCATCAACATATTCAACTACTGTTAATATGGATTCTATAACCGCAAAACTTAGAAATTATGATAATTCTATTTCAATGTATTTAAATCCTAATAAAATACCAATTGAATTATATAATAATTTAATTAGTGTTGTAAGAAATAATTTAGATACTTTGTATGATTATTATGACTTAAAGAAAGATATTTTGAATTTAGATGAATTTCATTTATATGACTCATATGCTAAAGTAATAAAGGATAATGATAGAAAGTATACTTTTGATGAAGCAAAAGATATTGTTATTAAAGCTTTAAGTGTTTATGGTGATGAGTATATTAATGTATTAAAAACGGCTTTTTCTGATGGTTGGATAGATAAATATCCTAATAAGGGTAAAAAGTCAGGTGCATACTCTACGGGTAGTGTTGATACAATGCCTTATGTATTATTAAACTTTACTGGTGATTATAACGATGTTTCAACACTTGCTCATGAATTAGGTCATTCTATGCATTCATATTTTACAGTGAAAAATAATCCATATATAACTGCAGATTATCCTATCTTTTTAGCAGAAATCGCATCAACTACTAATGAATTATTATTGAGTCATTATATGTATGAACATTCTACAAGTAAAGATGAAAAATTGTCTATTTTAAATGAAAAACTTGATTTATTTAAAGCAACAATTTATCGTCAAACCATGTTTGCTGAATTTGAAAAAAATGCTCATGATTATGTTGATAGTGGCAATATTCTAACGAAAGATTATTTAGATGATATGTATTATGATTTAAATAAAACATATTTTGGACCCAATGTAGTTATAGATGAAGATATAAAATATGAATGGGCTAGAATTCCACATTTCTATACTCCATTTTACGTATATCAATATGCTACAAGTTTATCTATTTCATGTTATGTAGCTTTAAATATTATCAATAAAACTCCTGGATTTGTTGAAAAATATTTAGAATTTTTACAATCAGGCGGAAGGGATTATCCTTTAGAAGTTTTGAAAATTATTGATGTTGATTTAAAAGATACTAAAGTATTTGAAAGTGCTTTGAAAGATTTTAAAAACACATTAGATGAATTTAAAAAAAATTATTATGAGAAGTAGGAGGTATAAAAATGGCAGATAAAAGAGATTATTATGAGGTTTTAGGGGTTAGTAAAACTGCTTCTGAACAAGAAATAAAAAGTGCTTTTAGAAAAAAGGCTAAACAATACCATCCAGATTTAAATAAAGACAATCCAGATGCTGCTGAAAAGTTTAAAGAAGCTCAAGAAGCTTATGAAGTTTTATCTGATGAGCAAAAAAGAAAAATGTATGATCAATATGGCCATGCCGGTGTATCAGGATCAGCATCTTCAGGATTTGGTGGTTTTGGTGGTGCCGGATTTGATGCTAGTGACTTTGATTTTGGTGATATTTTTGATAATATCTTCGGTGGTGGATTTGGTGGATTCACATCAAACGGAAGAAGTTCAAAATCACGTGCTAGTAGAGGTTCAGATTTACTTATGAGAATAAATCTTAGTTTCGATGAGGCTATATATGGTTGTGAAAAAGATATAAACTTAGATGTAGTAGAAGAATGTAGTGAATGTCACGGAGAAGGAGGATTTGATCCTGAAACCTGTGAAAGATGTCATGGAAGTGGAACAATTACAACTGAACAACATACTATCTTAGGATCATTTGTTTCTAAAACTACTTGCCCTTCATGTCAAGGTGAAGGTAAAATCTTTAAAACAAAGTGTAACACTTGTCGTGGAAAGGGTAGAGTAAAGAAAAACAAAACCATAACCGTTAATGTTCCCGCAGGTATAGATAATGGTAATAGACTTAGAGTATCTGGAAAGGGAAATCCTGGAACAAACGGGGGCCCTAATGGGGACTTATATTTAGAGTTCTATGTTGAGGAGCATGAATACTTTGTAAGAGATGGTGATGATATCTATCTAGAGGTACCAATTACTATTACTGAGGCTATATTAGGTTGTAAAAAAACAATTCCTACATTATATGGCAATGTTAAATTAACAATACCAGCAGGAGTTGATTCAGGAGATAAACAACGTATAAGAGGAAAAGGAATTGATAATAAAAATAAAGGCTCAAAAGGTAATATGTACGTAATTATGAAAGTCATTACACCTAAAAAACTTTCTAGAGAGCAAAAGAAACTTATAGAATCATTAAATAACACTAAATTGGATGATACTGTGATTAGTAAGTTTAATAAATTTACAGAAAAAAACGGAAAATAAGCTATTATTTTCTTTTTTTATTCCATAAAAAAACTAGCTTTGCTAGTATTTATACTTCTTTATATAAAACTAGTTTCTTGCTAGAGTTTTGCATTTCTTTCTTCATTTCAATATAATCAGCACCAAGTGCCTTTTGTGTAGGTTCATTACCTATTTCAACGATGGCAACATCTTCATCAGTATTTAAATTATCTAAACCATCATGAAAGTATTCTTTAGCCTTTTTCCATCCAAATCTTAGGGAATAACAAGCTATTGCATGATATGTTTTATCATCTATATCTTTTGATATAACAGAGCCTAATTTGTTAGAATCGCCTTTTTCTAATTCACTAAAGCCCATATCTACAAGCTTTCTTGTATATACTGAATCACTGATACCTTCCTTATTGATTGCAAAAACAACGTGTTTTTCTTCACAGTTAAAAATAGATCCAAACTTGACTTTTTTAATCATATAAACCCTCCTGACAGTTCTATATTATACATTAATATATCATTGTGTGCAATATTCTTTCAGTATTTTTAAAATTTAGTTTACATACTTCTTTTAATTTTTTTTCTCCGTATTTTGCAACTAATTCTTCACCAATTTTATCTACATCTTTAGATGCTCCCTTTACTAATGGAAGTTTTACTTCATCACATAATTTATCAAACTCTTTTAAGAATATATACCTACTAATTATAGATGAACATGCTACTGCTAAATTTTTATCTTCTGCTTTAGTCATAAATGTAATACCTTTTTGAATATTATTAATTCCTTTTAAATACTCATAATATCTTTTTTCTCTTGCAAATTCATCAACTATAATATAATCATATTTTGGGTTTTCTTCATGAATTAATTGGTATAATACTTTGTTATGCATAATTGATTTAATCTTATTCATATTTACATCTTTTGTGTATTTAGCATTGTACTCACTATTTGTTAATATTAAAGATCTATATTTTACTTTTTTTACAATTTCAGGAGCTATTTTTTTGATTTTTTCATCATTAATCTTTTTAGAATCACCAACACCTAGTTTTTCTAAAAATGAAACATCTTCTTTTTTTACATAAGATGCAGTTACAACGATAGGTCCAAAATAATCTCCCGTACCAACTTCATCTGATCCAACAGATGAACAGTTATGATATAATGTAGTAGTTTTATCCTCTTTTTTTTCTTTTGCCTGTTCTGAAACTATTCCCCACATTGATGCATCAACATCAGCACTTTTGCCTTGAAACATAACTTTTCCAGATTCATACATTGTTATAACTGTATCTTCTTCTTCAGCTTGAAAAACTACATAAGGAATCTTTTTATCTCTCATTTTATCTTTATAATATTCAATCATTTTTTCCTTTACTTCATCATTTACCTTTATTACAACGTTCACGTAATCACCTCAATTTAATTATAGCATATTTTTAAGTGATAAGTTATAATAAAAATAAAGGAGGAACTAATTTATGAATATCTTAGATATCGTTATAATACTTTTGTTATTACTTTCATTAATAACGGGTATGAAAAGAGGTTTATTAAAAGAAGGAGTAATGCTTATAGGGGTTATAGTTATATACATAATATCTTTTTGTTTGAAGGATAAAATAGGGCTATTATTATGTAAAATATTACCGTTTTTTAAGTTTGATGGAATAGTAGCAATAAATATATTAATATATCAATTAATAGCTTTTGTTTTGATAGCATCTATACTATTTAGTATTTATAGTATTGTTTTAAAATTAACTGGTATAATTCAAAAATTAGTTGATTTAACCATAATTCTAACCATACCATCAAAGATATTAGGAGCTATACTAGGACTTATTGAAGGTTATATTATAATATTTATTATTCTAATAACCTTATCAATTCCATTAGGTAGTACGGAAGTATTTTCAAGATCAAATCTAAATCAAAAAATCATGAAAGAAACACCAATTCTTAGTAATTCATTTAACAATATAAATAATCTTATTTTAGATATTTATGATGTTAATAGTGATATTTCAAAAAAAGATGTAGATAAAACTAATACAAAATTACTTAATATGTATTTAAAATATGATATCTTAAATAAAAAACAATTAAATGATATAATTACTACTGGAAAGTTAGATAATATAAGTAATATAGATAAATATAAAGCCTAATGCAACTAATATTTTACAAAAAACAACCTAAAATAGGTAGAATGCAACCATGTTATTTAGTATGATTTTTTTGAGGTGATCAAAATGAATTTTTGTAACAATTTACAAAAACTGAGAAAAAATAAAAATATTTCTCAAGAACAATTAGCAGAGGAGTTAGGAGTTTCTAGACAAGCTGTTTCAAAATGGGAAAGCGGAGCTAGTTATCCTGAAATGGATAAACTAGTCCTGTTATGTAAAACATTTAACTGTAATCTAGATGACTTAATAAATAAGGATATAACCCAGATTGAGGATTTATCTAGTTCGAAAAAAATACTTACTAATTTTATTAAAAGTATAGGTGATGGAATTACTAAAACTATAAAGATGATTGAAAATTTTAGTTTTAAAGACCTTGTTAAGTTTATAATACAAATACTTGTAATAGTGCTTGTTATTGCAATATGTAGAATTCCATTTTCACTAGTTGAGGATGCTGTTTATAATATATTATCAGAATATCAAAATAATGTAATATGTAATGTTTTCCTAACATTCTTTGAATTTATTATTTCAATAGGATATAGTGTTTTTGCAATTATAACTTTCTTTTATATTTATAAAGTTAAATTTTTGAATGAAGCAGAAATAATAAAACAAGAAAATAATGCCAAAACAAGTGATACGAATAAACAAATAAAATCTAGTGATAAATATATTATAAAATCAAATAAAATGACAATACTAGAATTTTTAACTATGTTACTGATTTGGTTTTTAAAGTTTATGGTAATTGTTTTTATGATTCCAACACTTATATCTTTATTAACTACAATAGTATGTTTTACTTTATTTATTGTATTGTTATTTAAAGGATTATTACTAACTGGACCTATTCTAATTACAATTAGTCTTATAGTTTTTGGAGTAGTACTTCTAGAAATTATGTTTAATTTTATAGTAAATAAGAAGTCTACCTATAAAAGGGTATTCATTGCTATGATATCTTCTATAGCAGTTTTTGGAATAGGTGTCTTATTCTCAATGATATACTTTTCTAATTTGAAATTAATGGATAGACCATCTCCTAAATTTAAAAATAAAAAAATGGAACAAGTAATTTCTATGAATGATAGTTTATTTATACATAACTATAATGGAAATATTAATTATGAAGTTGATCCAAATATGTCTAATGATGAAGTTAAATTGGTGTTATCTTATTACAGCAATACCATTACACCTAAAGTAAATAAAAATGATGATAATACATATTCTATAGGAGTAATTCAATCTAAATATTTTAGAATGCAGGATTACACAGATGATATAATTAATAATTTAAAGAAAAAGAGAGTATATACATATTATGGAGTAAATGATATAAATGTTTCCGTTTTTGCATCAGAGGAAAATATCAATAAAATTAAGGAAAATTATTATAAATAAAAAAAGAGTTAACTCCTTTTTTCTATTAATATATTATCTAAAATTTTGTATGAATAGTTATCTAATTTATTAAGTATTTCATCCTTTATTTTTACCATGTAAGTTATTTTTACATCAAAATTTTTACTAACTATTTCTTCGTCTTTTAAAATATAGTTTATTTTATCTTGAATATCATAATCAAAAGTTAATTCTATTAATTTTCCATTTTGTAATTTGTTAATATTTACTAAGGCTAATGTATCTTTAACACTTTTAGAATATGCTCTTACTAATCCTCCGGCACCCAATTTTATTCCACCAAAATATCTTACAACTATTGCTAATATATTAGTTATTTTTTCTTTTTCTAAGACATTTAATATAGGCATACCGGCAGTTCCACCTGGTTCTCCATCATCACTTGATTTCTTGTTGGAATCAACAATATATGCATAACAATAATGAGTTGCTTTTGGATATGACTTTTTAATATTATCTAAAATGTCAGAAACGTCATTTTTAGATTTAATTTTAAAAAGGAGAGTAATGAATTTTGAATTTTTAATTATTGTTTCACCTTTTGTGTTTTTATCAATTGTATACATATAACCTCACCAAGATAATTATATCTTATAATAGTTAAAAATAATAGTATTTTCTTTGTAATACAATAATAGAAATTGACAAAATCACAGTTTTATGGTATAATGTGTTCACTTTAATAAGAGGGGGAATTTATTATGAAAATAGGTTTAGATCAAATATATAATGGTAATATTTCAGAGGTTGTTGATGTTGATATAGTTACAGAGTCAATTAGTCCTACAGTAGCTGTAGCTAAAAGCGTCCCTAAAACGCAATTAATAAAAGAGGATGCCTGTCTAATAAAAATCAAAGATGGACTATATGTTGATATTGATAATATTAGAAGTTTATCTGACAGAGTTAAATTAAAAAGAGAGCTTAGAAGAGAAAAAAAGAAAAGAAACAATCTTTTAATACATACAACTGGTTCTTTAGTAGAACAATTAGTAGTTGATGATTCTGAAATTAAACCACTTTATCCAAATGAAAATAAAAAAATACCATTAAGAAAAATTAAAAAAATTAGAAATAAATAATTTTTAAAGAATAAACTTTAATTATGTAAATGTTTATTCTTTTTTGTATAAGAAATTAAATACTAGAGATTATGAAATAAAGATTTATTTTTATCTTTTTGTTTCTTAATTTGATTTACATAATGAATAAATATGATATAATTAAAATGGTGATGATATGTTAAAAAAGGATAAAAAAATTGATGTTGAAAGTTTAAATGAACTTATATCAACTGGTAAAAAAATATTAAGAGTTAGTTTTATAGCTATAATAATTGGGGTTATAGTGCTTGGATTATATTTGCTTAATTCCTTAAATGTTTTTAGAATAATAAAAGAATTATTAGTAGTCATTTCTCCAGTATTTATTGGTTTAATACTTGCCTGGCTGTTAGACCCAGTTGTTAAAATACTGCAAAGAAGAAAAATACCTAGGTTGGTTGCTTGTATTTTTGTATATTTAGTTTTTATTGGTTTAATTGTAACTTTATTGATAGTTATGATGCCATCATTTGTATCTCAAATAAAAGATTTTGTAAATACAATACCATCAATATTAACTGATTTAAAAATGCTTATATCTGATGTAGTTAATTCATTTAGTAGTAATAATGGAATAGATTTAGGTTATGTAAAAAAACAAATTTTTTCTACTATAAATTCGCTAAGTAATAACTTAACTAACAATTTACCTGATACATTAATAAATATCGCAACTAGTGTAATAAGTGGGGGAATGTTTGTAATTCTTGGTCTTATGATTGGTTTTTATATGTTATATGACTTTGATAAGGTTAGTGTTGGAATTATTAATATGTTACCTAAAACATGGAGAAGTGATGCTAGAGAGTTAACAAATAGAATAAATCATTCGTTAAGAGAGTATGTAACCGGAGTTTTATTAGTTATGTCACTTGTATTTATCACTCAAAGTATTGGTCTTAGCATAGCTGGACTTAAATCTCCTCTTGTTTTTGCACTATTTTGTGCAATTACAGATGTAATACCATACTTTGGACCATATATAGGAGCAATTCCAGCAGTTATTGTAGGATTTACAATTTCTCCTTGGGTTGGAATAGGGTGTGTTATTTCAATAGTTGTTGTACAAATATTAGAAAACAATTTTTATCAACCACTTATAATGGGTCATACTATGAAGTTACATCCTGTTACAATTATGGCTGGACTATTGATTTTTGAACATTTCTTTGGTATTATAGGTATGATTGTTGCAACTCCTGTTATAGCATGTATAAAAGTAATTTTTACGTTTATTGATGAAAAGAAAAATGTAATGCAAAAAATAAAAGGTGAATAAAACGTTGATAAAGATAAGTAGTAAAATATTTTATTTAAGAGAGTTAATGGTTGGTGAAAATTAACATAAAAATTTTATGAAAGCTACTTTTGAGTTTTAAAGGGAGACCGTTATCTAAATTAAGACCAAGTTAGGATGGTACCGGGTATTATTAATATCCTCCTAATCTGGTCTTTTATTTGTATAAAAGGAGAATAATATGAAAGTATATGTAATTGGTGGAAAAGCTGGAGTTGGAAAAAACACTTTGGCGCAATATTTAAAAGAAGAATTAGAAAATTATAATCATAAACCGTGTATTATACAGATAACGGAACCGTTATATTCATATGCTAGAAACTACTTTAATTGGGATGGTGATATTAATCATAAACCCAGAAAGTTTCTGCAGCAAATGGGAATTGAAATTATTAATAAAAAACTAGGTAAAAAGGATTTCCTACTAAATAGATTATATGAAAATATAGAAATATTAAGTAACTATTTTGATGTATTTATAGTTCCTGATATAAGACTAATTAATGAGTTTAATAGTATTAAAAATAAATATGATGAAGTCACTACCATAAAACTAGAACGAGATAATTATAATAATCACCTAACAGGTGAAGAAAGTAATCATATTACTGAAACAGAAATAGATAATTATAACGAATTTAGTTATATATTAAAAAACACCGATAAAAACAAATTAAAAAAAGATGCAATAAATATAGTTAAAATGAGTGAAGAAAAGGAGAGATAGTATGAATAAATTAATAGCAGTAGTTGGTATGAGTGGAACAGGAAAAAGTGTAATAACTGATTATTTAGAGGAAAATAACTGGAATAAATTATATTTTGGTGGTATTACATATAAACTTATGAAGGAAGCTGGAATAGAGCGAACAGCTGATGGCAAAGTAGAAAAGGAATTTAGAGAAAAACTAAGAGAAGATCATGGCCCTGAATGTTATGCTAAGTTTTTAGAACCAGAGATAAGAGAAAAACTAGCCCAAGGAAATGTTGTATTAGATGGTTTATATTCTTGGTATGAGTATAAATATTTAATAGAGCGTTTTGAAAATTTAGTTTTAATATGTGTAGTAACCGATAAAAATATAAGATATAGTCGTGTAGCGAATAGACCAGATAGACCATTTGATAAAGATGCTATAGTCTATAGAGATTTATCAGAAATAGAGAATTTAGCTAAAGGTGGACCTATTGCTTATGCTGACTATTATATTTTAAACAATGGTGAAATGAATGAAGAAATAAATAGATTAAAAGAAATACTTAAAGAGATAGGAGAGTAGTATATGAAATATATGACACACAATGAAATAAGAAAAACTTGGTTTAACTTTTTTGAAAATAAAGGCCACAAAAAGGTTGAAAGTGCATCTTTGATACCAGTTAATGATGATAGCTTATTATGGATAAATGCTGGGGTGGCTCCATTAAAAAAGTATTTTGATGGTACTGTAGTGCCAGAATCTAGAAGAATAGTAAATATCCAAAAATGTATTCGTACTAATGATATTGAAAATGTTGGTGTTACAAAACGTCATCAAACTTTCTTTGAAATGATGGGAAATTTCTCTATAGGGGACTATTTTAAAGATGAAGCAATAGAATTTGCTTATGAACTTTTAACCTCGAATGAGTATTTTGCAATTGATAAAAATTTATTGTATGTAACGGTATATCCAGAAGATACAGAAGCTTATAATAAATGGATTGAAGTTGGTATGGATGAAGATCATATTATAAAATTAGAAGAAAACTTTTGGGAAATCGGTGAAGGCCCTTGCGGACCAGATTCTGAAATATTCTTTGATCGAGGTGAAAAATATGACAAAGATGGTACTGCCTTTGATAAATTTATAAAAGACGAAGAACAAGAACGTTATATTGAAATTTGGAACAACGTATTTAGTCAATTTAATTCCAAAAAAAATACTCCAAGAAGCAAATATAAAGAACTACCTTCAAAAAATATTGATACAGGTGCTGGTCTTGAAAGATGGTGTTTAATGTTTCAAAACGTTGACTCTAATTTTGACACAGACCTATTTACTCCAATAATCAGACATATTGAAGAATTATGTGGGATGTTATATGAATCACAAAAAGAATTTAAAGTAATTGCCGATCACATTAGAGCTATTACATTTGCTATCGCAGATCAAGCAAGTTTTGATAATGTTGGTCGAGGATATATTTTAAGACGACTATTAAGAAGAAGTATTAGGATGGGAAAACATTTAGGATTAAATGAACCATTTATGTATAAATTGGTATCAGATGTTGTTGATATAATGAATGAATCATATCCTTATTTAAAATCAAGAAGAAGCGACATTGAAGTTGCAGTATTAGAGGAAGAAAAATTATTCTTTAAAACTTTAGATGCGGGTGAAAAAAGACTTAACGAATTAGTTAAAAATAGCACTGATGGAAAGATAAGTGGAGAAGATGCATTTAAGTTATATGATACTTATGGTTTTCCTTTTGAATTAACATTAGAATGTCTAGAAGAATTAGGTTATACAACAGATAAAGAAGAATTTGATAAATTTATGCAAATGCAAAAAGACCTAGCTAAAAAGAATTCAAAAACAAAAACTTCTATGGCATCACAAAAAAAGGTATTACTAGACTTTACAAAAGATTCTAAATTTGTTTATGGAATTTATAGATTGAAAAGTAATGTTTTAGCAATCTTTTCTAAGGATAGTTTAGAGAAAAAACTAAATCATGATGGATACATCGCTTTAAAAAGAACTTGTTTTTATGCAGAAAGTGGAGGACAAGTTAGTGATACAGGAATGATCATTGGTAAAAACTTTAAAGCTAGAGTAGTAGATGTTTTTAAAGGTCCAAATGGACAACATATTCATAAAATAAGACTTTTAGATGGTGTTATTAATGTTAATGATGATTGTGAAATAATTATTGATAAAGACAGAAGAAGAAGAATTGAAGCAAACCACTCTAGTGTACATATGTTACAGTATGCTCTACAACAAATAGTATCAAATAAAATTGCTCAAGCTGGTTCTTATGTTGATAATGAAAAATTAAGATTTGATTTTACATACTCTGGTAAAATAGATGATGAAGAAATAGTGAAAGTAGAAGAGTTCATAAATAATGAAATTAAAAAACATATAATAGTTTCAACAGAAATTATGCCATTTGATAAAGCCAAACAAATAGGTGCTATGGCATTATTCTCTGAAAAATATGGTGATACAGTTCGTGTTGTAAAAATAGGAAAATCAATTGAATTATGTGGTGGTACTCATGCTAACAACACATCAGATATTAAACGTCTTGCAATTTATAATTTTGAATCTAAAGGAAGTAATGTATACAGAATTGAAGCCACAACAGGAAGTAGAATAGAAAATACACTATTTGATATCATAAAGCCATATAACGACGAAATGATGCGACTACTAATTAAGGCAAAAGAAATTATAAATCAAGCAAAAAAGATGGATATAAAATTAGATTTTGATGTAGAAATAGATAATTCAGCACCTACTTCATATAAAGATATAATATTTAATAAAAATGAATTAAAATATATTCAAAACGAGGTAAAAGAGTTAGAAAAGAAATTTATTTCTGAAAAGGAGAAAAAAGCTCTAGATAATATAGATGTTTATAAAAAAGAAATAGTAGAAAATAATGAGTTTAAATATTTAGTAATGAAAACTATAGATAAAGATGTTACAGCTTTAAAATCAATTGCTGATAGTATTATTAATTATATGGAAAATGGTGTAGTATTTTTTGCTAATATTAAAAATAATAGTGTTAATTTTATAGCAAAGAGTAATTGTTCAGTTAATGCAGGATATATTGTTAAAATGGCTTCTAATAAAGCTCTAGGTAATGGTGGAGGTAGTCCTACTTTTGCTCAAGGTGGAGGTCATGATATATCAGTAATTGATGATGTATTAGAACTAGTTACTAAGGAAATAAATGATGAAAAATAACTTTTTATTAGAAAGCAGTGATGGTATAGTACTAGATAAAAAAATAGATAAAATTATATCTAGTACTAATTTTTCTAATGCGAGTAAAAGTAGTTACGATATAGAAGAAAAAGATCTAAGTGATGCCTTAGAGGATTTAGATACATATAGTTTTTTAAACGATAAAAAAATTATTATAATTAAGAATCCTTTTTGTAATTACAATGAAAAAAAGTTTAATCACTTACTTAAATATATAGATAATCCAAATCCAGATAATCTCTTAATCTTAGTCTGTGAAAAGCTAGATAGTAGATTAACTGCAACAAAGAAACTTAAAAGTAGTAAAAATATTGAAATTTTAAAACTAGAAGTTAATCCATATCAATATGTTAAAAATATATTAAAGGATTTTAAAATAAGTGAAGATACTATTAATTTGTTAGTTGAAAAATGTAAAAGTGATATTACAAGACTTGATAGTGAATGTAATAAATTAATGCTTTATAAAGATAATTCTAAGGAAATTACTAATACAGATGTTTCAAATATGGTAATAGAAAAACTAGGTGAATCTAATGAGATATTATTTTCATTTGTAAATAGTTTATTATCCAAGGATACTACAAACTCATTTAAATATTATAAAGATTTAGCAAGATATAATATTGATTCCAATTCAATAATTGGTCTAGTTACCTCACAAACAAGATTGATATATCAAGTTAAAACTTTAGCTGATAAAGGTTTATCAAATGAATTGATAAAAGATACTTTAGGGGTAAAAAGTGTATTTCAAATAAAAAAGATTAAAAACTATATTTATCAGTATTCATATAAGGAATTGGCAAATTTAATCTCTAGTCTTGCTTTGGTTGATTTAAATATTAAAAGTGGCAAATTAGATGCAAATATGGCTATAGATATGTTATTAATAAATATGTAAATAAAGTAAATATAATTATTTTGCATTATTTTTATAGAAATTCAGGTTAGGTGATATCATGAACAAATTCAAAGAAAAACTTGCTTTAGTGCCAACTAAACCAGGTAGTTATCAAATGAAAAATAAAGATGGGATAATTATTTATGTCGGAAAAGCAAAGAATCTTCAAAGAAGACTTAGAAGTTATTTTACTAGAACAGTAACAGGGAAAACAAAGTTATTAGTTGATGATATAGCTGATTTTGAATATATTGTAACATCTTCAGAGCTAGAATCTTTAATATTAGAAATAACTCTGATAAAAAAATACAATCCTAAATACAATATTTTACTAAAGGATGATAAATCATATCCATATATAGAGTTAACAAAAGAAAAATATCCTAAACTTAAAGTTGTACGTAATGTAAAAAGAAAAAAAGATAAAAACTTTTTATTTGGTCCATATCCCAATGTATATGCTGCAAGACGTACTGTAAATATGATAAATAGATTATACCCACTAAGAAAATGCGACAAATTAAAAAAAGACTTATGCCTATATTATCACATTAATGAATGTCTAGGTTATTGTAAATATGATATAGATAAAGAAACCATTGCAAATATGACTAAAGAAATTGTTAGTTTTTTAAGAGGCGACTATAAACATATTGAAGAAAAAATAACTAAAGAAATGAACCTAGCTAGTGAAAAATTAAACTATGAAAAAGCTTTAGAATTAAAGGAAATGCTTGATGATGTTAAAATCACTCTAAATAAACAAAAAATAGATCTAAATAATAATTATAACTTTGATTTAATTAATTATTATAAAGATAAAAATTACTTATCAATACAAATTTTCTTTGTTAGAAATGGCCTATTGGTTGGAAGACATGAAGATATAGTACAAACACTAGATAATGTAGAAGAAGACATAATTGAATATATTATTAAATTTTATGATAAAAACAATATATTACCAAATAAGATTTTAATATGTGATGATGTTTATAAAGATTTACTTGAAAAATATTTAAATATTGAAGTATTTGTTCCTAAAAAAGGAAAATTAAAATCACTTATTGATTTAGCGTTGGAGAATGCTAAACAAAAATTAGAGTCAGAAGAGGAGACTTTATCAAAGAATGATGAAGCAAGAAAAAAAGCAATAGATGAGTTAAAAGAATTATTACATCTTGAGAAAGTATCTCGTATGGAATCATTTGATAATTCCCATTTGTTTGGTACATTTTATGTTGGTGGAATGGTTGTGTTTGATGATTTCTTACCACTTAAAGATGAGTATAGAAAGTATAAAATTTCTACAGATGTACGTGATGATACCAAAGCAATGAAAGAGGTTTTATATAGAAGATATTACAAAGTATTAATGGAAAACTTAGAAAAGCCTGATTTAATAGTGCTTGATGGCGGACATGCTCAAATTAAAATATGTAAAGAAATTATAACTGGATTAGGATTAAATATTCCAATAATTGGTTTAGTAAAAGATAAAAAACATAGAACTAGTCAAATTATGAATCAAGACTATGAAATTTTACCAGTTTCCAAAGAAAGTAATTTATTCTTATTCTTTACCAGAATTCAAGATGAGGTTCATAGATATGCGATAAGCTATCATAGAAATATTAAAAGTAAAGGTGCATTAAGTAGTCTATTAGATTTAGTTCCAGGTATAGGTGAGGTTAAAAGAAAAGAACTGCTTAGAAAATTCGGGTCATTAAAGAAAATAAAAGAAGCCTCTCTTGAGGAATTAGAACAAGTATTAAATAAAGATGTAGCACAAAATTTATTTTCATATTTAAAGGATATGTAGTATAATAAAAGAAATAATTAAGGTGAGTGATATAATGAATAATAAAGGCTTTTCTTTAATAGAAATGTTAGCAACAGTAGTAATTTTAGGAGTATTAGGAACTATCGCAGTTGTAGGTACAACAAAGTATATAAATAAATCTAGAAAAAAAGCTTATATAGTAATGTCTCAAAGTATATATGAGGCTGCCATGAACTGTCAAACAAAAGGGGACTGCACAACAGGTTTTTACGGTGCTAATAATAATAATTTTAAGGATTTAGTAGATCTTGGTTACCTTGATGAACTTAAAAACCCTATTTCAGGAAAAAAACATTGTGAAGGAATTGTCCGTATCAGTTCTACCCCCAATTCTACTAGTGAATACAAAAAGTACTCATATGAAGTAAACTTAAGATGTCCTGGATTGAAAAAATGTGTTATTACTTGGCCAGACTACAAAAGTGATGAAAATAAAATAAAATGTTCTTAATAGGTGGTATAAATAATGTCAAATATTAAAATAATGGATGATGTTTTAGCTAATAAAATTGCCGCAGGAGAAGTTGTAGAAAAAACAATGAATGTTGTAAAGGAATTAGTTGAAAATAGTATTGATGCAGAAAGTTCTATAATAAGTATAGAGCTTATTGATTCTGGTGTTAAAGAAATAAAAGTAACAGATAATGGTAAAGGTATGGATAAAAATGATGCTAAACTTGCTTTTTCACGCCATGCAACATCAAAACTTACCGATGTAGAGGATTTATTTAATATTGAATCATTGGGATTTAGAGGTGAAGCATTACCTTCTATTGCTGCTGTTTCTAATGTTTCATTAAAAACTTCTGATGGTAAAAATGGTACACTCGTTACAATATCAGGAGGAAAAGATTTAAAAGTAGAAAGTGCAGATTTACAAGATGGAACAACAATAACAGTTAGAGATTTATTTTATAATACTCCAGTTCGTTTAAAATACTTAAAAAACCTATATGTAGAACTTGCTAATATCACAGAATATGTAAATAAAATGGCCTTAGCATATCCAGATATAAAATTCACCTTAATAAATAACGATAAAAAATTACTATCTACTACTGGTGATGGTGATTTATTGAAAGTAATATATAATATTTATGGAATAGAAGTTGCAAAAAAAATGATTCCAATAGAATCAGAAAACGATGATTACCATATAAGCGGTTTTATATCTTATCCGGAACTTAATAAGAGTAACAGAAATTATATGACAACCCTAATTAATGGTAGAGTTATAAAAAATAACGATTTAAACAGAGCTATTATTGATTGTTACCATACTTATATGCATAAAGATAGATACCCAATAATTGTTTTAAATATAGATGTTGATCCAATTCTTGTTGATATAAACATTCATCCAACGAAAATGGATGTAAAATTTTCTAAATTTGATATATTAAAAGACTTAATTACAAAAACCATTACTAAAAGACTTGAACAAATAAATCTAATCCCAGATGCTATGGTTAGAAATATTAATAACTTTAGTGAAGTTAGACATCAAATAATAGATAAAAAAGAGGAAAATATTGTAGATGATGGGCAGCAATATGAAGAAATGACCCTAGACTTTGAAATAGCTGAAAATAATACTTCATATCTAGATAAAAAAGAAGAAAATGTAGAAGAAAAGACTACTGATGAAGCTAATTATAAAATTAAGAAAATGATTTCTAGAGGTGTAGTTTTTCTTACCTATATTGTTGCAGAAAATGAAGATGGTATGTATTTAATAGATCAACATGCAGCAGCAGAAAGAATTAATTATGAAAAAATAATGAAGAAATTAAAAGAAAAACCAATGATTATAGACTTACTAGTTCCCCTAAAAATAGAATTAAGTAAAGATGAGTTTTTAATTGCAAAAGATAGAATCAATATTTTAACAGACTATGGCTTTGATATAGATGATTTCGGTTTTAATTCATTTATAGTTAGAAAATATCCTAATTGGATTGATTCCAAAAAAGCACTGGATTGTATTAAAAAAATATTTGATATTATTTGTGATAAAAAAGAATTTAATTTTGATAAATTTATTTGGAGAATGGCTGCTACTACTGCCTGTCGTATGTCAGTAATGGCAAATGAGTATATATCACTAGATGAGCAACAATGGATCCTTGATAATATAAGAAAGTGTGAAAACCCATTTACTTGTCCACATGGTAGACCAACTATTATTACATATACTAAATATGATTTAGAAAAATTATTTAAACGTTCACTTGACTAAAAATTTAAGCTATGCTATAGTAACCACTGCTTTATAAAAATGGGGTGGACTATACTATGAATTTTAATGATTATATATATCCTTTCACAACAGAAATGATTTCAGGATACTTTGATAAATTAGATTTAAAGGAAAAAACAGTCTTAACAGTAGGTTCTTCAATAGATCAGGGACTCAATGCTTTACTATTGGGCGCTAAAAATGTCACAGTTTTTGATATTAATCCAAATATAGAAGCTTTTTTCAAACAAAAAAGAAAATTAATTTTATCAAAAACTAGAAATGAACTTTATGATGCTGTTTTAGAAAGCAATTTTTCGTATACCAAGAAAGATATCTTTAGTAAAAAAGCAGTTATGCTTATGAATACTTATTTAAATAACAATCAACAATATGAGAATTTAAGAGAAAAATTAGAAAATTGTGATATTTCATTTATAATTGGTGATATTTTTGAAATGGAAGAAAGTGGCATAGAAGAGAAATTTGATAGAATTATATTATCAAATGCACTACAATATTTACCAATATACGCTGATAATTCCTTTATCCTAAGAAATTTTGATACTTGGAATGATCATTTAGAAGATGAAGGAATTCTCCAACTATTGTATTTATATTCATATCAACCAAACTTTGTAGATAAAAAGAATCTAAAAATACTTAATGCACTGCATTCTAAGCCTCTTGAAATAGAAAAATTTTATGATTCTTATTTTAATGTTTCTGATGCAATAGTTACTTATAAGAAAACAAAAAGGAGATAATTTGATATGAGGGATATTATCGTAATAGTTGGTCCAACCGGAGTTGGAAAAACAAAATTAAGTATAGAACTTGCAAAAAGACTAAACGGCGAAATTATAAATGGTGACTCTGTTAGCATTTATAAAAAACTAAATATTGCAAGTGCTAAACCAACAATAGAAGAAAGAGAAGGAATTAAGCATCATTTAGTTGATATTAAAGATATAAATGAAAAATATAGTGTATATGATTATCAAAATGATGCTAGAGAGAAAATTAATGAAATAAATAGTAAAAATAAAAGGGTAATTATTGTTGGAGGTACAGGTTTATATATAAAAGCTGCCTTATATAATTACAAATTTACTAAAGGAACTACCTATAATACCTATGATAACTTATCCAATGAGCAACTATATTCAAAAATAAAAACACTAGATGATAATATAGAGATACATAAAAACAATCGTAAAAGGTTAGTAAGGATTTTGAACAAATTAGAAAATAATGAAGAAATCTCTAACGATAAGGATGAACTACTTTATCCAGTAAAAATAATAGGCTTAACAACAGATAGAAGCATTCTATATGAAAGAATTAATCAAAGAGTAGATAATATGATAAAAAATGGACTATTAGGTGAAATAGATTCATTAAAAGACTCGTATAAAACCTCTAGGATATTAAATAGTGCAATCGGATATAAAGAATTTTACGATTATCTAGAAAATAATAAATCCTTAGAAGATGTAGTAAAAGAAATCAAAAAAAATTCTAGACATTATGCAAAAAGACAATATACCTTCTTTAATAACCAAATGAAAGTGGCTTGGTTTGATGTTGATTTTAATAATTTTGAAAGAACAATAGATAAAGTTATTGATTATTTAAACTAAATAGATTATAATAATTAACTAATGGAGGGTACTATGAAGTTAAAAAGTATTATAAAAGATAAATACCAAAATGGTAATTTAAAAGGACAGTTACAAACAGCTGCAGTGGTAACAGGAGTAGGTCTTTCTCTAGGTATAGGAATACGCTATGGAAAAGGTGACAATATAGCAAAAAACAACAATGTTGCAATAGAACAAGAGTCAAAAGATACAAACTATTCATACAATGAGTTAAAAGACTGTGTGCTATTAAGTGTTAAAAATAATAGTAATGGTGAAAGTACCTTATATATAGCAAATAAAACTAAACCAGTACACAAATTTGATATTATATACACCGATTTATTTAGTAAAAAAGAACTAATAACGATAAATTCCGTACATGAGCTTGATGGAATCACAAACAAAAATCAAAATTTATCATGTGCTGAAAAAGGAAACTTAACAGATTACTTAGTAACATCAGATAATATTAAAAATACATATACTAAAAGTGAGTTGGAAAGACTCTTAAATAGTGAAAAAGAGAAGGAAAAAGAAAAAAGTAATAAGCAATTGGTTAAATAATTGCTTTTTCTTTGGCAAAATATGGACTTATTATTTCAGTTTTGTTAAAATAAATAATAGTGGTGAAAATTATGAAAAGAAGTACAGTTGATAGAAAAAAACTTAGCCCAATGATGGCACAATATATGGAATTAAAAGATAAATATGAAGATTGTATTGTTTTTTATCGTTTAGGGGATTTTTATGAAATGTTTTTTGAAGATGCAATTATTGCATCTCGTGAATTAGAACTTACCCTAACTGGTAAGAGCGCTGGCCTAGAAGAACGTGTTCCTATGTGTGGAATTCCACATCATGCTTATTCTTCATATATTGATCAGTTAATAGAAAAAGGGTACAAAGTAGCAATTGCAGAACAGTTAGAAGATCCAAAAACAACTAAAGGTACTGTAAAACGTGATGTAATTCAAGTTATTACAAGAGGAACTAGACTTGATAATAATCTAGATAGTAAAAATAACAATTATATAGCTAATATTTATGATTTTGATTATTGCAAAGGTATTGCTTACACAGATATTTCGACAGGTGAATTTTTTTGTGAGTTATTAGAAAAAGATAATGAAGAAGTAGAAAGAGAAATAATTAAAAGAGGATTTAGAGAATTAATAGTTAGTGAAAATACAGATAGAGAACTTATTAATACACTAAGAGTTAATTATGGAATACTAATTTCTATTACCAAAGAATTATATGATGGTGATGATTACAAATATATTTATGAAGATATTGATGATATTAGATTAGAAACTACTATAAAACATTTATTACACTATGTCCTAGATACTAAAAAAGGGGATTTACATCATCTAAAAAAATGTGAATTAATCACTAGATATCAAACTCTATTATTTGATAACAACACTAAGAAAAATTTGGAACTTGTAGAAACTATAAGATCAAGAGATAGACAATATAGTTTGCTATGGTTACTAGATAAATGTAAGACAGCAATGGGATCTAGATTTTTGAAACATCAAATTGAAAATCCGGTAACAGATAAAAAAGAATTGGAAAGAAGATATGATTTTGTAGAAAAAATATCTACTGAATTTATAATTAGAGATGATTTAAGAACTTCTTTAGATGCAGTATATGATTTAGAACGTTTGGTTGGCAGAATAAGCTATGGAAACTTAAATGCTAGAGATATGTTACAACTAAAAAGAAGCTTAAAAGAACTACCTAAGATAAAAGAGTTATTAAATAAGTTAGATTATGATAAAGAAATAGAACCACTTGAAGAAGTTGAGCAATTATTAGAAAAAACTATAAAAGAAGATCCACCCTTATCTTTAAAAGAGGGATCTATCATAAAGGATGGATATAATAGTGAACTTGATGAATTAAGAAGTGTAAGTAGTGGCTCAAAAGATTTTATTTTAAGTATAGAACAAAAAGAAAAAGAACGTACAGGAATAAAAAGCTTAAAAGTTGGCTTTAATAAAATATTTGGTTATTATATAGAGGTTAGTAAAGGTCAAAAAGCATTAGTAAAAGAAGAATATGGTTATGAAAGAAGACAGACTCTTGCTAACTGTGAAAGATATATTACCAAAGAATTAAAAGAAAAAGAAAATATTATTTTAGGTGCAGAAGAAAAAATAATTAATCTTGAATATAAACTTTTTATGGATATAAGGGAAATAGTTAAAAGATATATATCTAAAATTCAAGAAATATCTAAAATAATTAGTGAAGTAGATATGCTATTATCATTTTCTATAGTAAGTGATGAAAATAAATTTATAAGACCTAAATTAGTAGAAACTAAAGAATTAAGACTAATTGAATGTCGCCATCCGGTTGTAGAAAAAGTTATAAAAGACAAATATGTATCAAATGATATTGTTATGGATAATAATACAAACATTTTACTTATAACTGGTCCTAATATGGCTGGTAAATCTACTTATATGAGACAATGTGCTATCACTATTATCATGGCCCAAATAGGATGTTTTGTTCCATGTAAAAGCGCCATTATGCCAATTTTTGATAAAATCTTTACAAGAATTGGTGCTAGTGATGATTTAGTTAGTGGAGAATCAACTTTTATGATAGAAATGAAAGAAGCTAATTACGCCATCAGTGAAGCTACTGAAAATAGTTTAATTCTATTTGATGAGTTAGGAAGAGGAACTGCTACTTATGATGGTATGAGTCTAGCTCAAGCAATTCTAGAATATATTCATGATAAGATAGGCGCAAAAACCATGTTTTCTACTCATTATCATGAACTAACGGCACTAGAAAAAGATTTAAAGCACTTAAAAAATGTACATGTTTCAGCATCTGAAGAGGGCGGTAAACTAACATTCCTACATAAAGTTAAAGCTGGTGCAGTAGATAAGAGTTATGGTATAAATGTTGCATCCCTTGCCAAGCTTCCTCACGAGTTGATTAAAAGAAGTGAAGAAATCCTAAATATATATGAAAATAGTAATAAGAAAAAGGAAGTATTTACTCAAACATCACTATTTGAATTAACAGAAGAAGAAGTTACTGAAAATGAAAAAGTTAATGAAATAGAAGAAGAAATAAAAAGAATTAATCCTTTAGAAATGACACCAATGGATTCATTAAACTTCTTGTATGAGTTAAAGAAGAAGGTAAAATAAAACTACTAATCTAGGTAAAACTTATTAGTAGTTTTTTGATACTGTTTTTGCTGACATTTCAAATTTAGTGTGATAAAATAGGAAAGAGGTGAAATCTTATGAAAAACAGAAGTGAATTACGAGAACTTGCTATGAAAGTAATATATCAAATCAAGTTATTAAAAAAATCAAAACTAGATTATGATATTGACGAATTAATAAAAGAACAACTAGAAATTAAAAATGACTTTATTTATGAATTAGTAAATGGATATTTAAATAATGAAGAAAATATTAATAAATTAGCTAACAAATATATGAAAGATTGGACTATAGAAAGACTAAATATGGTTGATCAAGCAATATTATCTATAGGTATTTACGAATTAGTATATACAAAAACACCATCGATAGTATCAATAAATGAAGCAATTGAATTATCTAAAAAATACAGTGATTCAGACGTTACAAAGATGATAAATGGAGTTTTAGACAATATTTATCATAGTGAGGCTACAAATGAATGATAAATATATTACAGTTACCCAATTAACTAGATATATTAAATATAAGATTGATAATGATGTAAATTTACAAGAGGTATTTTTAAAAGGGGAAATTTCTAATTTTAAAGCTCATACTAGAGGACATTACTATTTTACGATAAAAGATGAAAACAGTAGAATAAATGCAATAATGTTTGCTAGTCAAACTAAAAAAATAAAATTCATTCCAAGTGATGGAATGAAAGTACTAATTACTGGAAAAATTAGTGTCTATGAAGCTAATGGTGGATATCAAATATATGTTTCCGATATGTTAGAAGATGGTGTAGGTAACTTGTATGTTGCTTATGAACAATTAAAACAAAAACTTGAAAAAGAAGGATTGTTTGATCCTAATAAGAAAAAGAAAATTCCAAAAATCCCAAAAAGAATAGGGGTAGTAACTGCTCCAACTGGTGCAGCAATAAGAGATATATTATCAACGATTAAAAGGAGATTTCCTATCACAGAAGTAATAGTTTTTCCTGCTTTAGTTCAAGGTGCTGAAGCTGCTCCATCTATCATTAATCAAATCCAAAATGCCCAAAATTATGAACTTGACACTTTAATAATTGGTAGAGGTGGAGGAAGTATTGAAGACATGTGGTGTTTTAATGATGAAGAGGTAGCATATGCAATATATAAATGTCCAATCCCTATCATTAGTGCTGTAGGACATGAAATTGACTTTACTATAGCTGACTTTGTTGCGGATCTACGTGCACCAACACCAACAGGAGCGGCAGAATTAGCAGTTCCAAATAAAATTGATGTCATTAATTATATAGAACAATTAACTATTAGAAGTAAGAAAGTTATGAAAAATAAAATTGACTTTTTAAATCAGAGATTAACAGAAATAAAAAATAAATACATATTAAAGAATCCACTCTCTATATATGAAATAAAAGAGCAGCAGTTTGATACCTTAATAGAAAAACTAAAGTATAATATTGTTAATTTATATAATATTAAAGAAAAAAGATATTTAAATATCACAAGTAGTTATATATTTAAAGAACCAAATAAATTAATCGATACTAAGAAAAATAAATACATAAATATACTATCTAAATTAGAAACCTTGAGCCCCCTATCTACAATTAAAAGGGGATATTCAGTAGTAAGAAAAGATGAAAAAGTAATTACTAGTATAAAAGACTTAAAAAAACTAGATAAAATATCACTAGAATTAAGTGATGGTACAGTACAAGCAGAAATAATGGAATAAGGAGAAAGAAATGGCAGAGAAAAAAGAAAAAAGTTTTGAAGAAAATTTAGAAAACTTAGAAGAAATAGTAAAAAAATTAGAAAATGGAGATATTCCACTTGATGATGCAATCAAGGAATTCAATAAGGCTATGGAACTTGCTAAAGTATGTGATAAAAAATTAAAAGAAGCAGAAAAATCATTAACAAAAATTGTAAGTGAAGATAATACTTTAGAAGATTTCGATACAAAAGAATAAAAACTACTGAAAAATGTAGTTTTTTCTTGTGTTTTTTTAAATTTTTTAGTATAATAGGCACTTATTAGAGGGGGTTATATGTGATGGAATTTATAAGAATTGATCCACATGAAGTAACTAGTGAAGAAATTGCTAAAGCTATTACATCTAATTGTAAAACTGTAAAACTAATGAAAAAAGAAATTGAAAAATTAGAACAATTCAACCAAGACTATCATAATAGTGTTAAAACTAGTGAAAATGATAGTGGCAAAAGTATAGAAAAAGAAGAAAATATAGAAGAAGAAATTACTAGTAATACACCAACAGACTTTGACAATAAAGTGGACTATTACTATTCTTTAATTGATTCAATACCTATATCAGAAAAACTTAATGAAGAAATAGAGACTATCTTACCATCTAATAAGAATGTTGATTATAATGATATTATCATGAGATTAAAATTGGAATTTTTTAGGAATATTAAAGAATTAAAAGAATTCATCGAGGAAGAAGATTTATCAGTAGATGAGTTGAAAGAGTTCAAAGAAGAAATCAAAGCTAATCAATTAAAAATAGCTTCAATCGATTATATAAATAGTAAAAAAGAAGAAAATAAAAGTAATGACGATAGTAAAGAAAATAACTTGATTTTTGTTCCAACAGAGGGAGGAAACATAAGAGTAATTGATGAAATTAAGAATATTGATGTAAGCTTTTTATCTGACTTTAAGAAATTATTTGACTCTATAAAAGATGGCACATTTAAAAATGTAAAAAGATACAACAATAGTAAAAACTTTTTAACATCAAGCGTTGCAGAAGTAAAAGATTTCAAAATAAGAGTTGTATTTGATAGAATTTCTAAAAATGACTATGCCTTAATAACAGCATTTATTAAGAAAAATGATAATGATAAGGGATATAGAACTTCACTTGATTTAAAGATTATAAATTATTTAAAACAAAAGGATAGACTAAAGGAATTAGTTAATAACGATGAATATATGGCTAAACAAGGTTTGTTAGAAAAAGAATTATATAGTTGTTTTGCAAATGATACTCTTACAAGAGAGGAGAATAAAAATGGATGCACTATTAAAACAAATAGAAAAAAATAAAGATAATCTACAGGCCAAGTTAAACGAACCAAATGAAGAAAGTGATTTCTTTAGAGAATTCAGTAGTAAGCTATCCTTAAATGTTATGAATAACCTTGTGAGGTTTGATATATTAGACTTTATAAAAGCAAGATTTCTTGCATCAATTAAAGACAAAAACTATGAAGAAATATCAGCTATTATCGAAGAGATAAGACCTTTATTCAATTTTCAAATGCAACCAATAGCATTTTTTAATCTTTTTGAAAACATAGCTAATTTAATAGTTAGTGTTGAAAAAGATGATTTATTAAACATAATAAAAAACAAAAAAAGAAAAAAGTTAAATAAAGATGACAAAAAAAGAGTTTTAACGATCGAAAATATTCAAAAAAATGCAAATATAAATATAGAAAATTTTATCAGATTATGTTATGACCAAATTGAGATAGTAGCTAATACCATAGAACTTATGGTGGCTTTATATAAATTCAAAGAAACACACGAATATTTTTCACAAATAAAAGCAGGTGCATTATCTAGTGAAGTAAAAAAACAATTAACAAAAGCAGAAAAAGAGTTTTTTGAATATGAATATAATACAAAAAGCATTGAAAAAGTAATCAAAGATATTCGAGAATATTCAGATAAAGTCATTTCAGAAGAGGAAACAAAAAAGAAAAAGATATCAAAAAGTTTTATGAATTATACATATACTGAAAATTGGATAAGAAAAATTAAAGATGGTCAGGAAATAACTTCTATTCCAAGTAAAGTGATGCAATTAGATGATGAAGAATTAAAAAAGCAAATTTTAGAAAAAGTCTATAATAATAACATGAGTATATATACACAAATTGAGAAAAAATACAACGATTTATCATCTAATTCATATAATAGATACAGTTTATTACTAGGACAATATGGAATAGATATTTCTAAATATAATATAGATATTACAAATGATATAAATATTGTTAAAAAAATGCTAAAATTAATATCATCACTAGATATTAAAAATCCTTATAAAATTGTAGAAATAATTAATACCTCAAAATTAGAAATTGTAGAAAGCATAAATAATTTAGTAAAAAAAGGATATATTGATAATGAATACGTAAATAATAATATTAATATATTTAGTGGTAGTTATACTGCTTTAATATCAAATATAGAAGAGTTTAAAAAAGAGGGATTATCATTATCTTCTATAAGTAAATTAAAAGATTCATTATGTGAAGATTCCGATACAATTCAAAGAAATATTGCAGTTTTGAAAGAGTATGGTTTATTTTCAAGCCTAGGTGATTGCTCCTCAGCAAGTTTTTTAAATATTGAACAATTAGAGCAAAAAATTGATAAACTTTTAGAACTAGGTATGGAACAATTTTTAAAAGATGATTTATCCTTACTTAATTATGAAAATAGTCTATATGATAAAATTTTATTAGCATATAAATTAAATATTCCAATAGAAGATACTAATAGTTTGCATAATATTCTATCTTCACCTTTTGTTGTTTCTGATGATGATATAGATACTTATTTATTTAATGTTAGTAGAAAAAGCCTTGATAGTTTAGAAGATATAAATATAAATAAAACTGATTTATTAGAATTATTAGGAAAAAAGCAGAGTAGTGAAAATGTATATGATTTTGATGGTGTTTTAATCTCTAAAAATAAAGTGTCAAGAAACTTAGAAAATAGTGATGATGAAGTACCTTTAAAAACAGTTTTATTATGTATGATTGATGATAAAATTCTAGATACTGATGAATTAGAAAAAATTACTAAATCTCTATATCCTAAAGAAAAACAATATAAAAAATAATTGGTAAATTTTTAATAATATATTTTTTTAAATAAGGAAAAGGATAATAATGTAGTCAAGTTTTTAATGAGGTGATTTTATGAAAATTAAAAACAAACTACTAAATGCAATAATTCTCTTTTTACTTATTATACCACTAAATGTATTTGCTTATTCATCTTACATTATTCCAGGTGGGGAAACAATTGGAATAGAGGTTAATTCGAAAGGTGTATTAGTTGTAGGTTTTTATAAAGTAAACAACTCCTATATTGGACGTTCAGCTGGTTTTGAAGTTGGAGATAGAATAATTAAGTTAAATAATAAGGAAGTAAATAATATATCTTCAATGATAGAAACTATAAACAAAACAGACAATAATACAGTAGAATTTACTATTTTAAGAGGAACCTCTGAAAAGAATATTAGCCTAAATCTATCTGAAGATGGTGATGGAGTATTAAAAACCGGATTATATGTAAAAGACAGTATCAACGGAATTGGTACACTTACTTATATAGATCCATCTACTAATATATTTGGTGCTTTAGGGCATGAAATAATAGAAAAATCAACTGCTGAAAAATTCGAAATAAAAGATGGTATTATATTTGGAGCAAATGTAGTAGGAATAGAAAAAAGTACTAATGGAAATGCTGGAGAAAAGACAGCAACATATAACAAAACTGAAGTATTTGGTAAAATTACTGGGAATGAAATATCTGGTATCTTTGGTAAATATACATCAAATGTAGAAGGTAAAGAAAAATTAGAGGTTGCTGAAAGTAAAGATATAAAAACTGGAGAAGCAACTATCAGAACTGTTATAAAAGACGATAAAATAGAAGAATTTAAAATCAATATAATTAAACTAGATGATAACAGTGATACTAAAAATATTTTATTTGAAGTAGTTGATGACAGACTATTAAAAGAAGCAGGAGGAATTGTTCAGGGAATGAGTGGCTCTCCAATTATTCAGAATAATAAAATAATAGGTGCAGTTACTCATGTAATTGTTAATGATACTACAAAAGGTTATGGTATATTTATTACAACTATGTTAAAAGAAGGAGAAAATTAAAAGGGAGAGAATCCCTTTTTTTGTATAAATAAATATTTTTAATTAATACTAATAATGGTGATAATATGAATATTGATTTTATAGAAGCATTCAAGATAATTCCTAGAAGTGTAGCCTCTTTAATTGTATTATTTTTAATAACAAAACTAATGGGAAAAAAACAAGTATCTGAACTTAGTTTATTTGATTACGTAATAGGAATATCTATTGGTAATTATACAGCTGAAATGGTAATGAATTTTGATTACCAATATATTAATGGAATTATTGCAATATTAACATTTGGAATAATTTCTTATTTAGTTTCTATTTTAACTATGAAAAGTATGTCATTAAGGCGTTTTTTAATAGGAGTACCTACAATCATTATAGATGAGGGAAAAATAAGCCTAGAGGCCCTTAAAAAGGCTAAATTAGATATTAATGATTTTTTAGAACAATGTAGAGGTGAAGGGTATTTTGATGTTTCTGAAATAAGTTCTGCAATATTAGAAGTAAATGGAAAAATAAGCATACTACCAAAAAGAGATTATCAAGTTCCTACACTAAAAGATTTAAAAATTAAAGCAAATAAAGAATATTTATCAGTAAATGTCATTATTGATGGAAATTTAATGGAAAACAATTTAAAAAATTCTAATAAAAACAAAGCTTGGTTAGATAAAGAGTTAGAAAAACAAGGTTATAATGGTTATAAAAATATATTACTAGCTACTATCACTAATGATTCATTAAACATATTTGATAAAGATACAAAAACACCTAAAAAAGTTTTAGAATAACCTTTAAAATTAGTTAATTTAGTAGTATAATATTGTGTCATAGTGATTGGAAGTGTAATTATGAAAGTATGGAAAAAAATAAGTTTAGAAAATAGTATTAAAGAAATAGATATTGTATCTAAAGCTTTAACAAATTATATATATTCCAGTAAGACATTATCAGATATAACTTCAAAATATAATATTTCAGATGAAGATATTGAAAATCTTAATAAATATACTATGGATAGAGTAGCAGGACTCTTGTTACTATATGTTAGTAAAAATAACAAAAGGATAAATGACATAGTAAATAAATATAATACAAATAATAATTTAAAAGTTAAACCTATTGTTGAAGGTTATGTTGAAAAATAAAAGAGCTCATTATTATTGAGCTCTTTTAAATATACATTAACACACTTAAGAATGTTATAAGCATTACTAAAACCAATATTATAGAAACAATTTTTATTACTTTTTTATTCATATATTCACCTCTTTTATAATTATAAAAGAATTGTCCTAAATTGTAAATCATTAATATTAATAATTATAAACCTAGTCTAATATTATTGAATAGGTGAAATATATGAAAAAAGCTAGAAAAATAAGAAAAAGTAATAAGCTAATTTTAAAATTAATGATCATATCAATAATCTCAGTCTTAATAGGTATATTTTATATTGCAATATTATCAAACAGCAATAAAGTATTAATAAAAGAAAATCTAGAAACATACTTTGAAAGTCTTAATAAGCTAAATTATATAAAGGCATTAATCAAATGTTTAACATCTAATATGATTACAATATCAAGTATATGGTTACTTGGAATATCTATAATCGGTGTTTTTTTAATTATTATAATTCTAATTATTAAAAGTTTTGCCTTAGGTTTTACAATAAGTAGTTTAATATATTTTTATAAGTTAAAAGGTATAATTATTTCTATAATATATATTATTCCTTTAATTATTAACTTATTTGTAATTATTATCTTAAGTTATTATGGAATAATTTTTTCCAAAAATCTAAATAGACTTTTATTTTTAAAAAAAGATGTTAACTTCAAAAATATAATGCGAAAATACATAAAAATTTTACTATTTTCTACTATATGTATAGTTATAAGTAGTTTAATAGAAATATATATAGTTCCAAATATATTAAAACTTTTACAAATTTAAATTATTATTGTATAATACATGCAGGTGATTTAGATGAAAAAAGTTATAATTGGAATGAGTGGTGGAGTAGATTCATCAGTAGCAGCACTTCTTTTAAAGGAGCAAGGATACATTGTAGAAGGTTTATTTATGAGAAATTGGGATTCTTCTTTAAATAATGATATTATGGGAAATCCCAATATTAATAATAATGACATATGCCCTCAAGAACAAGATTATAATGATGCCTTAAAAGTTTGTGAGAAGTTAGAAATACCTCTTCACAGAATAGATTTTATTAAAGAGTATTGGGACAATGTCTTTACTTATTTTTTAGATGAATTAAAAAAGGGGAGAACTCCAAATCCAGATATAATGTGTAATAAGTATATAAAGTTTGATTATTTTGTTAAGGAAGCTAAAAAGTTAGGAGCAGACTACATAGCTACAGGACACTATGCTAAAATGGAAGATGGATATTTAAAAAAAGCATACGATACCAATAAAGATCAAACATACTTTTTATCACAATTAAATCACGAACAACTACAAAATGTATTGTTTCCACTAGGAGATATGGATAAAAAAGAAGTAAGAAAGATTGCATTAGAAAATGATTTAGTTACTGCTAATAAGAAAGATTCTACTGGTATATGTTTTATAGGTGAAAGAAATTTCAAAGAATTTTTAACTAATTACTTACCTGCTCAAAGTGGAGATGTTATAGATATTGCAACAAATAAGAAAGTAGGGGAGCATATTGGTTTAATGTACTACACTATAGGACAAAGAAAAGGACTTAATATAGGTGGAAATAAAGATAAATTATTTGTAGTAGGAAAAAATTTAGAAAATAATATTTTGTATGTGTCTTTTGGTGATAATGAATATTTATATTCTAATAGTTGTTTAGTAGATACCGTTAACTTTAATTGTGAATTAAGACCTACTAAAGCTTTTGCAAAGTTTAGATATCGTCAAGAAGATATTCCAGTTGAAATTGAATACTTAGATGATGGAAACATTATAGTTAAATATGATCATGTAAAATCAGTTACTCCAGGACAAGCTTGTGTTCTATATTATAATGATATATGCATAGGTGGAGGAATAATAAAGGAAGTAAGAAAAGATAATAAAAAGCTTTGGTATTTATTGTAAATAGTTAATTATATCATGATAATTAGTATGTAAAGTATTTTACATACTTTTTTCTTGACTATTTACGTAAACCAAGATAAAATTATATTAGGAGGGTAAACAAACATGGAACAATTAAATAAATTACTAACTGAATTAGGAATAAGTAAGGTACGTTTAGCAAAATATTTAGGAGTTTCAAGACAAATGCTATATAATTATTTAGCACTTGATTCACTAAATTCTTGGCCAAAGGAAAAAACTGTTAAATTATTAAGTTTACTAAATTTAAAAGAAATAGATGATATTAATTCATTAGAAGTAACTGGTGAATATATAATAGAAGTTGAATATAGATTAAATGAAGGTGTTAAAGATACATCAAATAAAGAAATATTAACTGATTTAAAAGGTTTTAATAAAAAGGAACAAGAAATATTAGCTGATATTATTAGCCTTTTAAAAGAAAAATTAGCCGATGATAAAACTAAAAATACATATACAACATATTGTTATTTATATCACTTTTTACAATCTATGGAAACAACACCAGAACTTAATTACATTTTAGCATATATGTCAAAATCATTAGGTTTCACAGAACCAATGGAATTCATTTATGATAAAGAGCAACAATTTATTTTTGAAAGTATTCTATTTAGTGGTATGACTTTATATAATAATGGTGGTGCTTCTAAAACAAAGTTAGCTCAATCACACCAACGTTTTGTTGAAGATATTGAACATAAAAACGAAGAAAAATTAAGTCGTACTCAAGAGTTAAATACTGCTAAAGTACAAGCATTAAAAGAATTAGGCTATACAGAAATAAATGAAAATAATGCAAAGGAAGTATTAGAAAAAATAGCTGAAATTCAATCAAGAAAAGTTTAAACAGTATATAGGCTAACTTCCTATAATTGATATTATGTTAACTTCTTATTTGATGAATAATTAAAACAAGTAAAAATAATAGTATATACTCTTTCTATATTAATATATAGTCAATACATATAACTATTAATCACTTGTTTTTTTATTTTAAATGAATCTTTATTTAAAATAATTATTCTAAATTACTGTATATTACCAAATTAATAACTAAATTTTAGATATGTTTATTAATTTATATTATATATTACTATATATTTATACTTATATTAGAATAAACATTAAAATTACATATATAATACAACATATACTTACTTATTTTTAATACACTACTCTCTTTTAAATTAAAATAGGGTACTTTTATGTATATTATTATCAAATGGGAAAATAATAATATTAAGGAGGAGAGAATTATGAAAAAAAATAAAAAGGGTAATGGTAATATAAGTTGTGATGTAGAAACTTGTAAACATAATAACTGTGAAGATGGTATGTGTGAATTAGAATCAATCCAAGTCACATGTACTTGTAATAATGATGAATGTGAATGTACTGAAAGTACCGTTTGTGATAGTTTTGAATGTAGTAATGAAGACAAATAAAAACAGGAGAGTATCCTGTTTTTTTATATTAATTTATCTAGTATACTTTCCCCTATTTCAGGAGTTTCTAGATCAAAGTTATCTGCAATAGTTGCACCAATATCTGCTAAGGTATTTAATACAGGTAATCTTTTAGGTTCAGAAAACGCTCTACTATAAAGTATAACTGGAACATTTTCTCTTGTGTGATCACAGCCTGCAAAAGTTGGATCATTACCATGATCAGCTGTAATTATTAGTAAGTCATCTATTTCTAGTTTATTAAGCATTAAAGGAATTTCAACATCCAACTCCTCTATCGCTTTAGCATATCCTAAAGCATCACGTGTATGCCCATATAAACTATCAAAATCAGCTAAATTAACCATACAAAGTCCAGTGAATTTTTTATCCATTATATCTGAAAATTTATTAATTGCTTCTATATTACTAGTTGCTTTTATACTTTTATTTATTCCTGTACCATCAAATATATCATTAATTTTACCTAAAGCAATTACATTATATTTATTTTCATTTAAACTATCAAGAATAGTTTTTTTAGGTGGTTTAACAGCATAATCCTTTCTTCCACTATTGGAAAAACGATAGTGTCCGCTTGTACCAATAAACGGTCTTGCTATTACTCTCCCTACTCTCCAATCTTCTTTTAATGTTATTGCTCTTATCTTTTCACAATATTTATATAGTGTTGAAACTGGAATAGCATCCTCATGAGCTGCTACTTGTAAATCAGAGTCAGCTGAGGTATAAACAATCAAAGATCCGTAATTTAATTGACGATCTCCCAATTCTTTAATAATTGCATCATTATTACAACAGATATTTCCTATAACGTGCCTTCCTGTAACTTGTTCTATACCATCTAATAATTCAGTAGGAAAACCATTATTAAATGTTTTAAATTCAATATTATTAGTAATTCCCATCATTTCATAATGTCCATTTAATGTATCTTTACCGGCGTTATTAGGTTTAGCTATAGTATAGTAGGCATCAACATTTTCATTTTCACTCATATTAATTGTATCCAAAAAACCAATTTTCTTTAAGTTTGGAACGAATAGATCACAGTTTTCTTTAATATGGCCAAGGGTATTAGCACCACTATCTCCATATTTATAGGCATCTTCTGCCTCTCCTACTCCTAAAGAATCTAACACCATCAAAAATATTCTTTTAAATTTCATATATTTACTCTCCTTCATCTTTGTATTCTCTTGGATGATATTTTTTATAATCTTCACTTACTTTTTCATCACTTACATGAGTATATATTCTAGTTGTTGCTATATCACTGTGTCCTAATAACTCCTGTATACTTCTTAAATCAGCACCATACTTTAATAGATGTGTTGCAAAAGAATGTCGTAATGTGTGGGGTGATATATTTTCATCTAAACCCTGCTTTTTTAACAATACCTTTAAATTTTTAAAGAAACCTTGTCTAGTCATTCTTTTACCATGATTATTTAAAAACAAAGCATTACAGTTTTCTTTTTTTAACATACTTTTTCTTTGATCTAAGTATAGTTTAACATAATATATACTATACTCTCCAAGAGGTACTATTCTTTCTTTATCACCTTTACCTGTAATTCTAACTATACAGTTAGGAAAATCAATATCACATATATCAAGGTTAATTAATTCAGATACACGTAATCCAGTACCATACATTAATTCTAACATAGCCTTATTTCTATAGTCAAATATAGTAGATAAATTAATATCTAATAACTTTTTCATATCTTCTACACTAATAACCCTAGGAATCTTTTTTTGTATTTTAGGTCTTGAAATAGATATAGATACATCACTTTTTGTTATCTTGTTTCGATATAAGTAAGAATGGAAATTCTTAATAACTGTTAGATTGTGGGCAATAGTAGTAGTCTTATCATTATCATTATTTCTCTGTTTTAAAAATTCTTCTATACATTTACTAGAGATATCTTTAACATCAGTAATATTTAATTTTTGTAAAAATTGCTTATATACCCTTAAATCATATTCGTAAGATTTTCTAGTTTTATCGGAAAGTCCCTTTTCAAAAGTACAATAATTAATAAAATCATCTACTGCAACATCTATATCCATAATCTTCACCACATATATTATATAACAATATAACATTTTTTACAAAAACAGATTTAAAATAATAAAATATGGTATAATATTGTTGGTGATTTATATGAATAAACCTTTAGCTTTAAAACTTGCACCTAAATCAATAAAAGATGTAATAGGACAAACACATTTGATAGGCAAAGATAAAATTTTAACTAATTTGGTAAAAAATAAAAAAGTATTTTCAATGATCTTATATGGAAAACCAGGAATTGGAAAAACATCTATTGCCAATGCTATAGTTAATGATTTAGGAGTTAAATATCGTTTTTTAAATGCAACAATTAACAATAAAAAGGACTTTGATATAGTTATAGAAGAAGCAAAAATGTATGATGGTTTAGTTTTAATAATGGATGAGATTCATAGATTAAATAAAGATAAACAAGATTTATTGTTACCACAATTAGAAAGTGGTTTAATAACTTTAATTGGAATGACTACATCAAATCCTTATCATGCTATAAATCCTGCAATAAGAAGTAGATGTCAATTATTTGAATTAAAAGAATTATCAGAAAGTGATATTATAAAAGGAATTAATAAAGCTATTAAACATCCGGATTTAAATGGGATAAAAATAGATAAAAAAGCTATATCTTTAATCGCTAAACTTTCTGGGAATGATTTGCGTTATGCATATAACCTACTTGAAATAGCCTTTTATTCGACCACTGATAAAGTTATTACTGAAGATGTAATAAAATCCATTAATAACAGACCCGTCTTTTTTTCAGATAAAAATGGTGAGGGACATTATGATGTATTATCAGGTCTTCAAAAGTCAATTAGAGGCAGTGATATTGATGCAGCACTACACTATTTAGGAAGATTAATAATCGAAGGAGATTTAGATTCAATATATAGAAGGCTTAGTGTAATAGCATATGAAGATATAGGTCTTGCTAACCCTGCAATTGGTCCAAGATTAGACTCAGCAATCAATGCAGCTGAAAGAGTTGGCTTACCCGAAGCTAGAATCCCTTTAGGAACAATTGTTGCAGAAATGGCTTTATCTCCAAAAAGTAATACCGCTCATATTGCTTTTGATGAAGCTATTAGAGAAATAGAAGATGGAAACGTAGGAACTATTCCTAAACATATAAAAACAAATGCTCAAGATTATAAATATCCTCACGATTATAAGGGTGCGTATGTAGTTCAACAATACCTACCTGATAGAATTAAAAACCAAAAGTACTATCATCCAAAAGATATTGGATATGAAAGACAATTAAAAGATATATATGAAAAATTAGAAAAAATAAAGAATGCCAGTTAGCATTCTTTTTACATATATTTTTGCATATTTTTCATCATTTGATTAATTTGTTTTTGATTAGGTTTTCTACCCATTTGCATCATTAATCCCTTAATCATTTCTTCATTTATTGGTGGATTTTTCTTTAAATACTTTTTCATTAAAGTTCTAGCTACTATAAATCCTATTATTAATCCTATAATTAATCCTAATAAAACCATCAATATATCATGTAACATTTTATCATCTCCCTAATAAGTATTTTACTAAAATTTATACACTTATACAAGGCTTTTTATTCCATCTATCCAAAAAAAATCTAAATATTCAAAATTGCAAGCAAAGAGATTACTATTTATTTCACTTAAAATATCAAAAAAGTAAGAATCCCCATTTTCTATCTCTAGTTTTATATATGCCCTTTTTACTATTAATCTACTTATCTCATTTTTATAAAGATTGTTTAGGTAATGAATATTATTTTTCTTACTATAATCCATTTTTTGATGGAATTTAATAAATATATAATTATCAACGTCATATTTATCAATACTATTTACTAATTGATTAAATAGACTTTTTCCATATTTTATATCATCATCTTTTAAATAATATAATTGTTTTAAAATATTAAATAAAGATGATGGACTGTCCTTATATAAATATTTAAATTCAGGTTTTATATTAAAAATATAAAATACTCTCATTCTAATCACCAAAATTATTATATTAGAATTAAGAGTATTTTTTTGTCGAATAATATATTATTTTAATAAATTTTCAACTTTTTCTTCTAAAGAATCAACATCGAATCCAAACTTTTTATATACATCTTCCCTACTGCCTGATAATCCGAATTTATCTAAAGTTATTAGGTATTTGTCATTAAATACAATTCTATTCCATGGCATTGAAATACCAGCTTCAATAACTATTTTTCTAACTCCAACTGGTAGGATTTCTTCTTTATAATCATCATTCATTGCTAGATATTTTTCCATACATGGCATGCTAACAACTCTAACGTCTATCCCTTTTATTTCTAGGCGTTTTGCAACCTCAAGTGCAGAATGAACTTCTTCACCAGTTGAAATAATGATACCATCCATCTTTCTATTTGAATCCTTAAGGACATATGCACCATTTTGAATTTCATTTGCTTTAGCGTTTTCTAAAATAGGTAAATCCGTTTTAGAAAGACATATAACAGATACACCTTTAGATTTCTTTAATACTGTTTTATATGTTCCTATTACCTCATTTGCATCTGCTGGTCTATAAACTTCTACATTAGGTATAGCTCTTAGCTGTGTTAACTGTTCAATTGGCATATGAGTAGTACCATCTTCCCCTAAACTAATTGAATCGTGAGTGAAAATGTAAATAATAGGTAAATTAAGCATTGCAGCCATTCTAATAGCTGGGAATAAATATGTAGAGAATGCTAAAAATGTAGAACCATAAACTCTAAATCCACATAAAGCTAATCCGTTTAGAATAGATCCCATTGCATGTTCTCTAACTCCAAAATAGATATTGGTACCTAAGTAGTTTTTACTAGAATAATTTCCACCATCTTCAATATATGTTTTGTTACTGGCAAATAAATCAGCGCTGCCTCCTAACATATATGGATTATCTTTAACTATAGAGTTAAGAATTTTTGATGATGTATTTCTAGGAGACTCAATACTATCTTCAGGTTCATTATATTGAAGTTCTTTAAAAGGAATCGCTTTATCATTTCCCATAAGAAATTTTAATTCGCCTTTGATATCTTCTGGAAGATTTTCTACCTTTTTATTAAATTCCTCTTCTACATTTTGGCATCTTTCATTTATTAAGTATTGGAAATCTTCTATAGTATCACTTGAAACATTAAATGTAATATCTCTAACCTTTAATTTTTCCTTTATATTAGTTGTATCTTCTTCTGATAATTTAGCACCATGGATTTTATTAGTTCCCTCGTATGCTGAATATTTACCTATAGTTGTTTTAACCTCAATAATAGTTGGTTTATCGGTACTTTTTTTAGCATCATCTATCGCCTTAGAGATTGCGTTATAATCTTCTCCATCCAAAACCTTTATATAATTAAAACCAATCGCTTCAAATCTCATTTGAATATCTTCTTTAAAAGATAAATCTTTACTACCATCTAGGGTAATATCATTTGAATCATATAAAATTATTAGCTTATTTAATTTATTTAATCCTGCAAGTGAAAGTGCTTCGTAACTCACACCTTCCATTAAATCTCCATCACTACACAATACATATGTATTAAAATCAATTAAATTTTTGGAATGCTTATTATATTTTTCACGAAGTTTAGCCTCAGCCATAGCAAAACCAACGGCAGTAGCTATTCCTTGACCTAAAGGTCCTGTTGTCATATCAACCCCTGGAGTAACACCTAATTCAGGATGACCAGGGGTTTTAGAATTAATTTTTCTAAATGATTTTAAATCATCTATTTCTAAATCAAATCCTGCCATATATAGTGTTGCATAAAGTAGTGCAGAACCATGACCTGCTGACATTATAAACCTATCTCTATTATAGTAATTTGGATTCATAGGATTAATTCTAATGTGTTTTGCATATAAACTATACAAAATAGGTGCTGCCCCTAGAGTTATTCCTGGATGTCCAGTACCAGCTTCATTTATCATATCAATTCCTAATGCTCTAATTTGGTTAATAATTTTGATATCATTTATAGGATTGTCATTATTTTTTATTAGTCTCATAAATTCACTCCTTGTATAATTATATTATCTACCCCACCATAGCTGCAAATTGCTGCATAGTTGTATTTTTATAAATTGGATATCTAGGTACTTTATATTTATCATCACTCCTAGATGCTTTTCTGTTACCACCAACAAATGACATAGCAAAACCAGCTTCTTTTACTACCTCAATTGATTTTTGATCATAAGTATAGAACGGAAAGCAAAATGAGGTCTTATCACCTATTACGTTTATAGATTTGTTTAAATCATTAAGTAACTCATCATGGCTTGCACAAATAACTTGTGGCCTTCCACACGTACCAGTATTATGCATATCAAAGGTATGAGATTGAATATCTAGATTTGGTGAACGATAATTATTTATATCCCACCAACCAGTTATTAAAAATAAAGTTGCATGCATATTATATTCTTCAATTATAGGTATTAGTTTATTACCATTATGTTTTCCTGTACCAGCTGCCCCATCATCTACAGTAATTAATACGCTTTTTGCTGGAACATCTATCTCACCATATAACCATTGTTTAAATTCTTTTATTGTCAAAGTTTTATAACCATTATTTTTCAAGTAATCTAGTTGTTCTCTAAAGTTTTTTGTATCAAGACAAATATTTTCATTACATGCTTCTCCAGCGGATGCATCATAGAAGAAATGATAGTTTAAAACTGCTACTTTTCCACCACCACTATTAGATGCTGAATTAAATTGAGCCTCCACTTTTTCTTCAACATGATCACCCAAAACCATATGAATAAAATCATTTAGTGTGGTTTTTACTTTTACATTATATCTAGATAATTCACTAAGTTTGCTTTCTTTAGTTGTTTTATTATTATTATCAATAAATTTAACTTCATCATTAGAATTAACTATATTTAAACAATTATTGTACTTAGTATTAATCGATTGAACTTCTGCTGTATCATTAGGTGTAATTAATAATATGGCTTTCTTTTTTAATCTAATATTACCTGCTAACCAATTTTTATATTCGTTAAATGTAATAGTATAATATCCATTTGTTGTTAAATAATTCATTTGTTCTTCAAAACTTGACATATTAACACAATTAGTATCATTACATTTATTTGCAATTACATTATAATTTATTACACTTATATAATCATTTTCTTCTTCTGTTGATACCTTTTCTTTATTTTCTTTAATAGTTTTTAAATCACCTTTGTTAACGCTAAATATTTTATTTAGATACTCAACATAATATTTATCATTATCAATAAATTTCAATTGAAAGCTTCCACCATCATTTAACTTTATTATTTCATTATCATCTAAATTTAACTTAGTATTTTTCTTTGTTATAACTGTTTTATCTAAATTTATATAATTACTATACTTATCATCATTTACTAATTCTTTTATTTTTTTAACATCTTTGTAAAAAAGATAATAATTAGTTTCTTTTATTTTAAAATATTTATTTTCTTTATTTTTATTTTTTTCTATTTCTACATCAATACCTTTTTTTATTGTTCCCTTTATTTGATTTTTCTTATTATACAATTTAGCGTTTTTATTTAAAGTAACATATTTATTATAAGAATTATTTATCTCCTTGATAAGTTCTTTTTTTTCTCTTGCAAGTTTTTCTTTATGATATTTAACTCCTAATACAGTTCCAGTAACAATTAAAACAATAGCAGTTATTGCTACTATAATTATTATATGTTTTTCATTTATTTTTCTTTGTACTTCCAATCTCTTTTTTATTTTCATTATAATCACCCACTCATACCACACATACTATACATTAATATTATATATCATATTTTATAAATATGAAAGGAATATTTATAATTATTAATTATGAAAAAATCCTTATCTCAAATTTGATAAGGAATATAGTTATTTTTTAGAATATTCTACAATATTGTACCAAGTTACTGGTTCTATAACACCTGTTGTATCTAAGTTATAAAGTGATTGTATTTTCATAACAGATTTTTCCATTATATCATCAAAAATACCGCTTACTCTTACTCCTGGAATGTTTTTAAATTTTTGACAAATCTTTAGAAGAAACTTTTGAATAGTTTTTACATCATCTCCTGTCATACCTAAAGCTAGAATTCTACCTGGAAAAAGCTCATCTTCATATATAGCATATTCCTTTGGAATATTATTAATAGTATTTACATAAACTTGGATAATTTTATCCCATGTATCAGCATCAACCTCACCAGTAGTAGGTAATCCATATTTTTTCTGAAAGTTTATAACCATAGCTTTTGTGTTATCATTAAATGTTCCATTAACTCTTAATGAAGGTAAGTCATTATCAAAATACGATATAACTTGCAAAACATAGTGAAGAACTTGTACACCAATCCCTGTGTCTGAATATTTCAATTCATTTCCATAGTCAAAGATTGCTTCATCCTCACCAATACCTTCCGAATAAATATCATTAACTTTTTTTACAGCATTATAAATATACTTTATTTTATACCATGTTGAATAATCAACTATTCCATTAACGTTTAAGTTAAATATTTCTTGGAATTTTTTCACACTATCTTCTGTATATTTACCAAAAACACCATTTATTCTAGGAATTTTAGGTATTGCTGGATAATTATTTGCAATTCTATTTAATTCTCTTTGAATTACTCTTACTTTATCTCCCGCGTTTCCTAGCTTTATAGGATATCCTGGATAAGCTCCGAATTGTTCGCCTGTAGGAGCATTTTCAAAAATATTAACATCATTTCCATAATAATATCTCAATATTTCAAGTGGAGTTTTATTCTGTTTTGCTAAATCAACACTACCCCACTGTGAAAGACCGTTGCAAGTTGTTTTTTTACCATCACAGTATACAGCATTTAAAGGTTGAATTTGTCCTTCTCTATAAATATAATTATTAAATATTTCATCTACCTTTCTGGAAATAATATCAAATATTTGTCTATCTTCAGTAAATGATTGATCATAAGATGGAAGGGATGTTATATCAAAAGTATAACCTCTACTAGGATACCATTCATTATATATTCTATTTAGCACAAAAGAAATTTGAGCTAAAATATTAGCTTCTATTGCACTCTCTGGCCAAGTTGGATAAATTTCATTTGATGCTACATTTTTTATATAATCAATGAATGAAATACTAATATTTTTACTAGCCTCATTAGGTGCACCCAAATGAACAACTATCTCTGTAGGAATAGTCGGATAATTAACACTAGCCATTATTAATTCCTCCCATTTCCTCACCCATTGTTGAAATTCTAATAGGTTGTATTACTTTTAAGTCATCAAAAATTCCTATTTGGTAGTCTTTTGTTATATCACTTTTCGGGTATGTAATTGTTAACATATAATCAGTATAAATAATATCACTAGCTTCTTCTACATCTTTCTTTGATGGTTTAGCAGGTAATATAATATTATCTATAATGCCACTATTATCGGTAGTTCCTTTAAAAAATACTACCTTATCTCCATTAATTTCTTTCCATATTTCAACCTCAACTCCCGATAAGGGAAAAGCCTGATTAGCACCTGATACTTGAACTTTCAAAATTCCTGTTTTAGAATTTTCTGATGCAAAGTCAGGATAGCTCTCACTACTATAAGTTTTCTCTTTCATAACAATAAATAATTAACTACTATATTTGACAGTAAGAGAGATTTTACATAGTTATCAATTATAATAGTCAAACTCCTTTACTTTTTTCTCTCTATATAAGTAATTCTTGCCCTATGCTTAATAAATTACTCTTTAAATTATTTTTCTGTTTTATAGCATCTGCGGTCGTTCCAAATTGTTTAGCAATACTATATAGACTATCTCCTTTTTTTACAGTATATGTAATAGTATTTGTAGGTATTTTCAATACTTGATTTAATGATAAATTATTACTAGTTAAATTATTTAGACTTTTTATCTTACTAACGGTAGTACCAAACTTTTTAGCAATACTATATAAATTATCACCACTTTTTACAGTATAGTTTATATAATCTTCAGCTGCAGAAAAATCCTCTCCATAACATTCTTCTATTGAAGAAATACCGGTATTATCCTCAATTAATAATGTTTGTCCTATAGTTAAAGTATTACTATCCATATTGTTATCTTTCTTTATCTTATCTACCGTAGTACCAAATTTTTTAGCAATACCATACAAATTATCTCCTTTTTCTACTGTATATGAGGCATATTTACTAATATTAGAACTACTACCATCACTATCATCCATATAACATGGAATCTTTAATTTTTGTCCTATACTTAGTAAATTACTAGTTAAATTATTATATCTTTTTATAGCATCTGCAGTACTATCATATTTTTTAGCAATACTATATAAGCTATCTCCTTTTTTTACAGTATATGTTACACATTCTGAAGGATTAGAATCACTATTTTCAGAAATTATAAGAACTTGAGATGGATAAATAATATCGTTTTCTAAATTATTTAATTCTCTTATTCTTTGTGCACTCATATTATATTGTTTAGATATACCATATAATGTATCTCCCGGTTGTACAACATATGTATTATTCATAATATTACTCCTCTCATTAATTTATATGACATTAAAAAAAATCAATTCTAAAAAATGAATTGATTTTATACATAATTGGCTCTGTTATACTATATAAAGTAATTATCTATTTTAAATTGTTCTTTTCTTTATTTTTCCTAGTCTTTTACAAAATGGCTTTGGTTTACTATACACGATATTATTAATTTTATTTTCCATTCTATTTTTGCGTTCTTCCTTTGTTTCTCCAGCTATGTAATATCCATGTGTTGTTCTAATTTTGGTTCCTTTTTTAACTCTTATAAATGATTTATCTCCACCGCCTATCATAACAGGAACTGTATCATTGCTTCTATATTTACTCATTTTATTATTTTTAAAATTCATTATATTACACCCTCCTATTTCTTATTAACTTTGACTATTTATTTTTTTAGTTTTCAACTCATTTTTTTCTAATCATGTATATTTTTACTAGAAAATATACAGCAATCACACCTAAAATTAAATAATATATCCATCCTCCCACAAACAGTAAAAGTAATCCACCTACAAACACTTCCTCAAATGCATCTGATACAGACAATGGTTCTTCTAAAGGTTCACAATCAAATATACACAAAATATTTTCATGAGTACCAACAAGTGATATTGCCTTTATGCTAAGAAATATACCCGGAATTAGGCAAAACAATAGAATGATATTTAGTCGTTTTTGATAATATTCTTCATTTTTATCAATCTTTTTCATAATCACCAATCCTTTTTAAATAATATATTTTATATATTAATGCTTGTTTTGTAAATTTTCTAATACATTTATCCATTACCAAATAGTTGTTAATCACTATACAACAATAATACTATTGTACTCTAAAAGCCATTTGTACAAATAATGATTAAAATTTTCACCTCTTAAAACCTCATATATTCTTTCTACAAAGATATCATACAACAACTAATCATTGCAGATATTTTACGAACTTTTTTAATACTTTATATTCGATTCAATAATATAAGTAAATTTCAATTTTTTATCTGCTAAATTAACTATGTGCTAACAACAGAAATGAACATCAGTTACTTATTAATTTTTTAGTGCTATGTTAGGTGAATAAATTTTTTTAATCGTTAAGATATATTAAAAAAATAGGGATAATTATAAATATTATTATATTCCTCAAAAAATTTAATCATTTTCACTTAATTACCTTTAGTGGAAAAATTGGTTACAATTATTCAACATAAAGACTATTGCCAATATAAGTCAACAATTTAAGTATATAGCAATCCTAAATAAAAATATTATTTATACATATAATGACCATTTTTTAGCTTTGAATTTAATATATATTCTTAGATAAATTAATCTAATATATGTATCATAGTAGTCTATAGCATTTTTCTAAATATCATAAAAAAACTAACTATTCCTAGTTAGCAAATCTATTACTGCTTGAACAAAAAGTTCAAACATCATATCAATTTGGTGCCAGTAAGGAGCAGGTCTAACAACTCCTAGGCAAAAAGATGATATTAAGTAATAAACTTACTAACTAACTACATTATACACATTAACAAAACAAAAAGAAAGTATTTTATCCTACTTTCTTGTTTTCTTTAATATTGGTTTTTGTTCTTTTTCAAATTTATCATATGCTAATGTTGAATATTTTTCAAATTCATAATTACTGCTTTCAGGCAATTTTGAACTTCCTAAAATACTATTATCAGTTCTTATTAATTCAATTTGCTTCTTTGCTTCTTTTAAATCTTGTTTAGTTACATTTGGATTTAATCTTAATGATATTTTAGGTGTTTTAGTTAAAATTATTTTTGCTGATTTTTTTAATTGTTCGAGAGTATATTTTGTTACGGGAATATCATAAAAATTAACTTTATAATTATTATGGTTAACAAAAAACATTTCAACACATTGAATAGAAATTTCCTCTTTGTTTGTTTTTATAATTAATAGAGGATTATCATAAAGCGGTATTTCAAAAGCAATGTCACTAATATCAAAATCATATATTTTTTTCTGAATGAAATCTAAAAAACATGAATCTAAATTCAAATAGTCACCAACTACATTTGATGAATTACACTGAGTTTTAATATTTTCTTTTAAACTATCAACATTTTTTTGCATATATTCCTTAATAGATTGGACTATCTTTTCTTCACTTTCTATTTTATATTCATTTTCTTGATATATCCCACCATTCAAATTAATAAAATATACATTATTATTTGAGTATGAAGTTTTATCTAATAATTTTTCTAATTCATCTCTTGTTCTATAACCTGTTCTTTTAAAAATTGGCATAACTTTATTAATTAATAATGCTTCATCATTATCTTTTACAGCATAACTTTCAATAATACTACCATCGACGATTCTAATATATGGTTTATCATATTCAAATAATTGATTTGCATAAATTCTTCTGTCAAATAATCCTACTCTTGAATAATGTGTTGGTATATTTGAATAAGGAAATTGCTTTCTTCTTTCATCTTGTAAATATTTATTAATATAATAATTAGAGTTTTTTTTGTAATGAAATAAAATGTCATCTTGACTCAATATTGTAATCCCATCTCTATATGGTGTCATAATTTGAATACAATCATCTGCTACATAACAACTTTTTATTCTTTGTATTATTTCATTTGTTTTTTTCACGACTAAACCTCCATTAAATTTTTGTTTAATATTATAACATACTTATAACTATTTTATCACAAATTATCTTATTTTTTATAATTCTAAGTCGTTATTTTTCTTTTTATCTTCTTTATAATCTTTTATAATAGGCAAATCATATATTTTCTTATATTCTTTTTCAGTTATTATATTATTTTCTCTTAAATCATTTGCAACATCTTTATATTTACTTTTTAATATATTACCAAAGAACCCTTTAACTCTTTCAGATATAAAGTCTACAATTTCATTAACTCTTCGTTTCCATGATTCTACTTTTGCTTCAAACACAATTACTTTTTTATTTAAATCTTTTATTGTATTTTTTGCTACTATTAACAAACTTTCTTTTCCTTCTAATTTTATTTTTAAATCTTCATTATCGTTGACTAAATTTCTAATAGTCTTATAATTATCATCTAAATCTTTTTTATCAGAGGATATTATCAAATTATTTTTTGATAAAGGTTGTTGTTTTAAGTTTTCTAATATTTCTTTAACCTCATTTGATTTATCATTTATCTTATCTACATTTTTATTTATTTCAGTTATTTTCTTATGTTGCTTGTTATAAGAATCTTTTAGTTTTATTTTCTCATTATAGCCATTTATAAAGACTTCTTCACTTTCTTCTAGTATTAAGTAATCATTTTCTTTAACTTTTAAAATGTGGAGTTTTGCATAGGCAATATTAGTGTTTTTAATTGATTTAATATTACCTGGTATAAATTCATATTTAACACAAGCAAACCGACATATCATATCTATCTTTCTATTAAGTTCATCACTTATTTTCAAATCTTTAGTTTCTATCTCAAACATAATCATCACTCATCATTTCGTTTTAAGCAGAAAAAAACTAACTATTTCTAGTTAGTAATCTATTACTTAAACTCAGGGATTGTCCGAGTATCAATCAATATGGTGCGGGTAACAGGAGTTGAACCTGCAAGGGTTGCCCCACTAGATCCTAAGTCTAGCGCGTCTGCCAATTCCGCCATACCCGCAATAAAAAATGGTGGACCCTATTGGACTCGAACCAATGACCGTTCGGTTATGAGCCGAATGCTCTAACCAACTGAGCTAAGGGTCCATCGCTATTTAATGATAGCATATTTTTTTTAATTGTGCAACAAAAAATAGAGATTTTTTTCTCTATTTTCCTAACATATTTAATAAATTGATTTTAAACATATCTCTTTCTGGATCGGTTTTTGAAATCATAACACCTTTGTATGTAGAAAGTTCAGCTCTATGTCCTTCATCTAAAATTCCTTCTGGAGTGATATTAGTAAGTAGAATCACCTTTTTATCTGTATACACTGTATAATGTAATCTAATTTCACCATGAACTTTAACAAACATTTTATCAGTTGGCAATTTTAATTCATAAGAAATTGTTTTAGCTTTTTCATCTTTGCTAATTTCTTCTCCTAAAAAGTTTCCTTTACGAATTTCTGGATAAAAGTTAAAAGTTAATTTCTTGTAAGCTAGCATGTTATACTTTCTTAAAGATCTTTCTTTTTTTCTAAAATCATTTTCATCCAAATACTCAAATATATAAGAATTATCCATATATATTCAACCCCCTAAACATTATAGTATTGAAGACCCCTGCTATCTTCAAAGTACACACATTATAGCATAATATTAGTAATTTGTCAACATTTGTCATATAAATTGCCATTTATTATACACTTATTATTAGTTTTTATCACTATTATATTTCCAATTTAATTGCTTTTTATATACTTTATTTTTACTAATATCTCGCAAATCGAGATTATAGTTATTACCATCATTTAACTTTCTTAATGCTACATCTTTAAAAATGCTTACAGATGCATCTTCATCAGTTACTTTATTTACAAGTTTGTAAGTTAAATATCTTTGGTAGTTTTCTTCTGTTTTAGCATCATATAATTTATTAAGTTTTACCTTTTCTTTTTTTGTTAAACTGTTAACTCCTTTGGTGTTGTTACACATTATTTGCATAGCATCTATAATAGATTTAACAGATAAATAAGAATTAGAAATATTAGTTTTTCCCCTAAAATCATTTCTAACCATTTTAAAGAATATATTGGCAAGTTTTTTCTTTCTACTAAAACTATTTTCTCTATTAAATTTAATTAGTGCATTCTCATATTTATAATAAACTTCCCTAGATTTTATATTTTGAATTAATGTGTTTGTAGAAAATGATTCAACCTGTACTATACGATATTTAATATCTTCTTTAATAGCAGCTTTATAGTTTTCTTTTAAAGATAAAACATCTAACTCACCATCCAAATAAATATCATTCATTTGTTCCTCGTCTAGCATATTAAACATTAAATATTCACTTTCTATCTCTTCATATGAATGAGCTAGCTTTTGATTTTTATAGTTATATCTATTAGCTAAGAAAACATTATAATCCTTAAGACTTCTCCAAATATTAGAAATATATTTACTTTTATTTAAATTAATGTTTCTCATTGCTAAAATTTCATATACATTACTATATTCATCAGCTGATTTCATTTTTCTTAAATAATCTTGTTCATTTCGATTTCTATTAAAAATGAAATCATACACATCTACCATTCGTAATTTTCCTTCTGTATTACTAAAAATTATTGCAATAAGTGCTGAATATAGGGCTAATTTTTTTATTCCAATATGTTTTACAGTTATATCTGGTGCCTTTGTTTTAAAAGAATCTTTTTCTTTTTCAGTGCCCTTTTTTGTATCAAACTCTGCTACTTTTTTTAAAAGTTCCGTTTTAGTTAAAAATAATACATTATTTTTAACCCTAGAGTCAGACAATGATTTAATATTTTCTTGATTGCAGTATTCCTTTATTTTCTCCTTGCCTATGTTTTCTGTAGTTTTTTGTATTTTATTATCACTATAGATTATTATTGATTTTCTCTTTTGGTTATCAGTATAAAATACTATCTGTTTTATTTTTTTCATTAGACTTCCTACTTCTTTAATTCCTTTTTGCCAGAGTACTTGTAACCATTATTCAATAAATATTTATTATCATAACTTGACCAAACATAAGAATATGAATTTAAAATATTTCTTGTTCTAGTCATTTTAGTACATATTTCCTCATTTTGAGATACAGTTATATTTTCTGCTTGATATGAATAACTATCTACCATTTTACTAATATAACCATTACCGCAATAACTATTATAAGTGATACCATTATAAACATATTTATCAAAATATATTTCTCTATTTACAGATTTATTATTTAGAGTCTTATTATATACATATTTTGTATTTAACGTATCTTTTGGTGGATAGGAATATTTTTCTGTTGATATATAGTTCCAATTACTAAGATTTGAATAATCGGATGAGACTTTATATAAAGTATTATTGAATGAGATATAATCATATCCTTGGCATACTTTTAATAAATTAGAACCTACCTTTTTTATAGAAATTTTATTTAAATTAAAAAATTGTTTATTATTTTGTTTTTCTATTTTTTCCTCTTTTAGGCATATACTATCACTTTCACAATTAATATTAGTCGCAGAACATGAGATTATTCCGCTATTAACCCAAGGGGACCATGAACTATACAAAATACTATTTTCCTTAACATACTGATATATATATTCTCTATTTGTAGTATCAACTATTTCAATACTACCTTTGTATGTTGTTATACGTCGTTTTTTTGTGGTTTTCTTTGCTTGAGATATTGATTGACTTGTTTTTTTAGTTGATTCTACATCATCATCTTCACTTGTATTTTCATTTTCTATTAAAGTTTCTTTATTTTGTTTTTTATTGTTATCTTTTTCACATAAAAATGTAGAACAAGTTCCATTATCTTCTAATTTTACTAAAATATAATCTTTATCTTTATTGCATTTTAAAAATATTTTCATTTCATAACTAATAGTTGATGTTTTTCTCAAAGTTACGTATGAAGAAGTAGAATTACATGTTTTATTGTTTGAGTCTTTTATAACCAATTTTTTATTTATTTCTTTTAAAGTAATCTTTTTATTAGAATCTATTATATCTTGAATATTTTCTTCAGTAAAATATTTTAATGCCTCTTTTTTTATTGCTTGCAAATTATCAGAAAGAGTTTTAGCAGCATTTTTTTGATAATTTGAATTATTATTTTTAGAATTTTCTTTTCTTGTACATAAAAATACCACTAAAAACAAAGCTAAAATAATAATCATAAGTTTTATAAAAAAACGGCTTACTGGAAATAATTTTTCTCTATAACTATAATTCATAACTACCTCTCCTATCAAGTTATTTATACTACCATTATTAGTCTCTAAAGTCAATAATAGCAAAGAAAAACAATTATAAATTTAACTCTATAATTGTTTGACCTTCATTAAAATTATCTAATTTAAAACTTCTTACATTTTTGTTGTTTTTTAATTCGTTATGAACCGCTTTTTTTACTATTCCTTTACCAATTCCATGTATTACAACTATTTTTTCATTTTTTAGTGTAATATTATCATTTACAAAATTTTTTACTAGAATCGCTGCTATATCTCCCGTTTCACCATGTAAATCAATAGTTGGTAAATTCTTATATAATATCATCATTATACCTATTTAATACTTTCTCTAATTCTGGTATAGCAAATCTACTACCAATAACTTCTGTTGATAAAGCAGCTGTAATAGAAGCTAATTCAATTGACTCTTCTAATGCGTATCCATTAGATATGAAATAAGCAAAAGCTCCATGGAATATATCTCCTGCTCCAGTTGAATCAATCGGTTTAACCTTAATACTAGGAATAATTTTATAATCATCAATTTTGGTAAAACAGCCCTTATCTTCCAAAGTAATGATTACATTTGTTTTAAAATATATTTTCAAATATTCATATATAGAAATTAGTGATTCCTTATCGTTATAGTCAATTGTTTGATTAGTAAATATTTCTGCAAAATCCTTGGAACAGATTACATAAGTTACCATTTTTCCTAATTCTTTTGTATATTCATTTACCCTTCCAGCATCCAATATACTTATTGCATTAGGATTATTAAGAATAACTTTTTTTGCTGTTTCATAGTGTTCTCCATCAACCAATAAAATATCAAAATCATTAACATCAACGTTTTTTTTAATACTTAGTGGTAAGCTTTCTTTAGCAGTTATAATAGTTCTACTACCATTTTTTAAATTAGATATTATATAGCTTGAATCTGTATTACATTCATCATTTTTTTCTATATAGGTTGTATCAACACCTATATTTTTAAATTCTTCTATGACCTTCTCCCCATAGTAATCATTACCAACAATTCCTACAAAAGTTGTATTAATACCCCATTTAGAAAGTAAATAAGCTGCATTGGAAGCAGGTCCACCACCACATTCAATTTTCTCTTTAATTCTATATTTAATATTTTCTTTTGGATACCCATTAATAGGTAGAGTTGTATCAAACGTTGCATGACCAACACATACAGCTTTCATATTATCACCTCTATATTATATCAACACTATTTTACTGTTTTATTTTTTACTTTTAATTGCTGCTTGAGCTGCTGCTAATCTAGCAACAGGAATTCTATATGGAGAAGCTGAAACATAGGTTAAACCTATCTTATGACAAAATTCAATTGATTTAGGATCTCCTCCATGTTCACCACATATACCTAAACTAATATCTGGTCTACTCTTCTTTCCTAAAAGCACACCTAATTGTATTAGCCTACCAACACCATGTTGATCAATTGTTGCAAAAGGATCACTTTCAAATATGTTTTTAGCATAGTAATCTTTTAAGAATTTCGATGCATCATCCCTTGAAAAGCCGTAAGTCAATTGAGTTAAATCATTAGTACCAAAACTAAAGAATTCAGCCTCTTTTGCTATTTCATCAGCAATAGTTACAGCTCTTGGTATTTCAATCATTGTACCAACTTTGTATTTTAATGAGCTATTATTATCTTTTATTATCTTATCAGCTGTTGTTGTAATAACTTTTTTTACATATTTCAACTCATTTATATCTCCAATTAATGGAATCATTATTTCAGGAGTAACACTTAATCCTTCCTTTTCTACATTAATTGCTGCTTCTATTACAGCTTTAGTTTGCATTACAGCAATTTCCGGATATGTTACATCTAATCTACATCCACGATGTCCCATCATTGGATTAAACTCTTTTAATGAATTAACTTTTTCCTTAAGAGAAGCAAAACTTATATTTAAAGAATTTGCTAGTACATCTATTTCTTGATCTGTATGTGGCAAGAACTCATGTAATGGTGGATCTAAGAATCTGATTGTAACCTCGTAACCATCCATAGCCCTAAATAATCCCTCAAAGTCTTTCCTTTGAAATGGTAATATTTCTTCTAATGCACTTATTCTAGCTTCCCTTCCAGTTGCACAAATCATCTTCCTAAAACTAAATAATCTGATAGGTTCAAAGAACATATGCTCTGTACGACATAGTCCGATTCCTTCAGCTCCAAACTTACGTGCTTTAATAGCATCTTTTGGAGTATCAGCATTAGTTCTAACTCCTAATACTTTAACCTCATCTGCCCATGACATGAACGTTTTAAAATCTCCTGAAATTTCAGCTTCAACAGTAGTAATTTTTTCTCCATAAACATTTCCTGTTGTTCCGTCAAAACTCATATAACTTCCTTCATGAAACTCTAAATTATCTTTTGTTCTTAATATTTTATTAGCTTCATCTATTATTAAATCACTGCATCCAGAAACACAACAAGTTCCCATCCCACGAGCAACTACTGCTGCATGAGAAGTCATTCCACCTCTAACGGTTAAGATACCATGGGCTACAGTCATTCCTTCAATATCTTCAGGTGATGTTTCAAGTCTAACTAATAATACATCTTTCTCTCCTTGTTCATATGCCTTCTTAGCATCACTTGCTGTAAAATATATTTTACCTGTTGCTGCTCCAGGAGATGCTGCTAAACCATGAGCAATCACTTTTTTTGAATTTAATTCGTCCTTATCAAATGTAGGATGAAGCAATTGATCAAGTTGCTTAGCCTCAACTCTTAATAAAGCTTCTTCTTTAGTAATTTTACCCTCATTTACTAAGTCAACAGCTATTTTGATTGCAGCTTGAGCAGTTCTTTTTCCATTTCTAGTTTGTAACATAAATAATTTACTATTTTCTATAGTAAATTCCATATCTTGCATATCTTTATAATGATCTTCTAAAATTTTACAGATTCTTTCAAATTCAAAATAACAATCTGGCATTACCTCTTTTAATGTATCAATAGATTGTGGAGTTCTAATTCCCGCTACAACATCTTCTCCTTGAGCATTAATTAGATATTCACCAAATAATTTTTTCTCACCTGTTGCTGGATTTCTAGTAAAAGCAACTCCAGTTCCAGAGTTATTTCCCATATTTCCATATACCATTTCTTGAACATTAACTGCAGTTCCCCAACTATCAGGTATTTCATTTAACTTTCTATAAGTAATTGCTCTTTCATTATTCCAACTTCTAAATACAGCTTTAACGGCTTCTATTAATTGAATTTTTGGATCTTGTGGGAATTCTACATTGGCATGTTTAAAATACTGACTTTTATAAATTTGAACAACCTCTTTCAAATCATCTGCAGTAAGTTCAGTATCACTATTAACATGTTTTGCCTCTTTGATTTTATCAAATAAATGTTCAAAATCACTTTTAGGAAATCCCATAACGACATCTGCAAACATCTGAATAAATCTTCTATATGAATCATAAACAAATCTAGGATGATTAGTAATTTGACTAAAACTTTCAGCTACTTGGTCATTCATACCTAAATTTAGAACCGTATCCATCATACCAGGCATAGATGCTCTAGCACCACTTCTAACAGACACTAATAAAGGATTAGTTCTATCTCCTAATTTTTTACCTGTAATACTTTCTAATTCACGTAATTTTTCATATATTTCATTTATAATATCATTACTTAACGATTTATTATTTTCATAGTAGCTTGTACAAGCAAGAGTTGACACTGTAAATCCTCTTGGAACAGGTAAACCTAATTCGGTCATCTCTGCCAAATTAGCACCCTTTCCACCTAGGATTTCTCGCATATCTTTATTTCCTTCTCTAAATGAATAAACGTATTTCATATCAATTTCTCCTTTTTATTCTTTATATATTAGTTTTTACTATTTTTTAATTTTTCATAATAACATCTAGGACAAAGTGAATCATAAGTAACAATACCACCCTCATCTATTGCTACTTGGGAACCAGAAAAAGTAAAACGTCCATTAACTTTACGACAATTAAATATAGCTTTTCTACCACACTCACAAATCGTTTTCAATTCTTCTATTGAATGGGCAATTTCTAATAGTCTAGTTGATCCTTCAAAACCTTCTGTTTTAAAATCAGTCCTTAATCCATAACAAATTATTGGTATATCAAAATCAACAACTATTTGTAATAAATCTTCCACTTGACTTTTTGATAAAAATTGAACTTCATCTACAAATATGCATGATATTCCGCTAATGTTATTTTTTAAATAGCTATATATATCCTCATCTTTTTTTATAGAGTGATCAATCTTTCTTTCTAAGCCTATTCTAGAAACTATATAATCGCCACCCTTAGTATCAATAGATGGTTTTAAAACAAGGGTTTTCATGCCTCTTTGTTCATAATTATATGCTGCTTGCAATAAAAGTGCAGTTTTTCCAGAATTCATAGCACCATACCTAAAATACAACTTTGCCATACACTCACTCCCTATTATCTAGTATATAAAAATATGGAATTTTTTACAAGGTTATAAAGAAAAATAGTCAATATTTTTATTGACTATTAATTCTATAAGTATAGATTACGTTATCATTTAGCTGGACAACTATATGCCTTATCTGGTAGATCACTGAATCTGCACGACAAATACATAGCACCGCTGCTGTAATCTTTACCACACCAATTATTATGTGCATTATCACAATTCCAACCATCATCTGTTCCTGTAGAATTTTTATTATGGGCATTGAACACTTCTTTTCCATCACTCTTTCGACGACAGCCACAAGCTATTTCCTTATGTTCTTCATCATTGTAACCTGAAGCAGTGCTAATAGCCCTATTTTCCGCCTTATCAACACATGTATAATAAGTTGCTTTCCAACCTGAAGCTTTATATGAATGTTCACATTTAATTTCATTATTGTATGTTTTGCATTCATTATCCCAAGCTGTTATTGCTTCAATCTCATAATTTCTATCCGGATCAAGCTTAAAACTTTTAATTCCTGAAAGATTATCAGTACATTGAACTTTTATAGTGGCACCGTTATGAGTTTTGCTATTGAATTCTTGTTTATAAAAACCTTTACCCTCTATGGTTGGAGCCGTTTTATCTATTTTTACTTGGGTACAAGCACCATTTTCATTTATCATGCCAGACTTACTGACAGCCCTATAACATACTATAGAGTTCCTTTCTTTTGTCCAAACATTTGTTTTATAATTTGTATCGCTCGTATTTATTTTTTCCCAGCTACCGTTATCAATTTTCCTTTCTAAATGATCAATTCCAGATTCCACTACTTTTGTATCAACAGTAAATGCGTATGATTCATTTACCCATTTATTATTATATATATTTTGTATAGTAGTTTTTGGTTCTGTGTTATCTATATAGACATTCGCTTGTTTAGAACATGACGTTTTATTTCCTACTTTATCTTCTATTGTTCCGCTAATTGAAGATGTAGTTATGGTTTTTCCTTCAAATGAGATTGCATTTCCTGTATTATTTGCACATCCACTTCCTGAATTATCATTACATCCTACTATTATTGTTCTACTTTTA
>CAKOXO010000006.1 GCA_934130165.1 uncultured Bacilli bacterium
TTATTACATATCCTGCTATTCCATCATTATCTATTATTTCTATATTAACCGTTTTTTCTTTATTTGTATATTTTTTATCACTTTTATTAGAAAATTGTTCATCATCAACTGTAAATATTACACTTGCTTTTTCTTCTCCACTTTCTTTATATTCTTGTACTGTTCCTTTTGAATCAATTAAAGTTCCTTCATATGAATATAAATTTAATCCCAATTTTGTTACTTTAACATAACTATCATCATTATATGGTTTTTTATTATAATCAACCATTTTTTCTATATAATTCGCTTCATTTAGAGTTTTTAAAGTAACTCTTTTTGATAATGGCTCATGCATAGGTAATCTTGATTTATTATCAGTAAAATAAGTTTGAGCTGCCGATATAAATAATTTATTTTGAGCAACATAGTATCTATCTTTAGCTGATTTCATTGTTTTTGTTACTCCTACTACCCCTATTGTTCCTAATATACCTATTATTACTATTGTTGCTAGTAATTCTACCATTGTGAATCCGTGCTTATTTAGTTTTTTCATTATATCACCTATCTTCTTACCATATTTAAATATTAACATAGTAGATATTTAATGTCAAAAAATAAAGAGTCAATTAGACTCTCTTAAGAATAGTTTACTAATGTTTTTAACCTTTTTATTACTTTTTTCTCTATCCTAGAAATATATGACTGGGATATTCCTAGTTTTTTTGCAACTTCTTTTTGAGTTAACTCCTTATGACCCAGCAATCCATATCTAAGAATAATTATATCTCTGTCCCTAGGATTTAATCTCATAACTTCATTTATCATCAATTTTTTATCATTTTCTTCTTCTATTCCTCTTGTAACAATATCTTTATCAGTACCTAAAACATCTTCTAAATGAAGTTCATTACCTTCAGCATCATAGGATAATGATGCATCTATACTTACTTCAGTTTTTAATCTTTTAGTTTTTCTTAAAAACATTAAAATTTCATTATCTATACATCTTGATGCATAAGTAGCAAGTTTTATATTTTTATCTCTTGAAAAAGTATTTATCCCTTTAATTAATCCAATCGTACCAATACTAACTAAATCCTCTAAATCAATATTAGTATTTTCATATTTTTTGGCTAAAAATACAACTAATCTTAAATTATGTTCTATTAAAACATCTCTAGCTTTCATATCTCCATCTTCTACTAAAGATAAATAATAATCTTCCTTTTCTTTAGAAAGTGGCTCTGGTAAGATATCTGTTGCGCCAACATAAAATATACTTCCAACCTTCCTAAATATATTTTTTAAAAACTCTATTACTTTCATCACACTAACTCCTCCTTAAAATCATTTGGTAATATACAATCAGAATTATTAAGATCAAACATTTTATCACTTTTTCCTATTAAACAATTTTTTATTTCATGGCCATTAATTATTACTTTATCTACCTTTAAACATTTTATTAAGCCACTATTACTTATTGTTTTATATGGTACTAATATAGCATTTTCGTAGTCAAATTTTATTTTGTTGCTGTTAGTAATTATTACACTTCTATTCTTATAAGGATCTTTTAGAGTATTACCAGTATCTAAGTATCCTGTTAAAGTATATTTATAATTATTAATATATATATCTATTTCATAACAATTTGAAAATTTTTCTTTATATTTTCTCTGTTCCTTTATATATAAATAAATAATTATAGGAGTAATAATTATCATAACTATAAAGTTAATACTCAAACCATTAGAGAAAAAAACAACACCTTTATTTTTATAACTAAAATTAAGATTTAAAAAATACATTACACCTCCTAAAAAGATACTTAATATATAAAAATATATATATGTTTTTAAAAAATCTTTTTCTCCAAATGTTACTAATACCATAACAATACTAATTATTATTTTAAGTAAAAATAAAGAGAAGGTATTTAATGGTATGAAAAGGAAAAATATACTAAAACCACCTACTACACTACCAATAATAATTCTAAATAACTCAGTTCTTCTTTTTAAAATATATTTTACGCCGAGTAACAGAACAAAATCAAAAAATATATTTATAAAAATCACTAAGTCTAGGTATATTTTCATGATATCACCACCATTAATATAGCAATAAAAAAACGACTTAATTGTCGTTTTATAATCACTATTATATTTTCTTTTTCTTAATAAATATTTTACATATATAAAATAAGAATATACACATTATACCAACAAAGCACCAGCTAAGAATAGTTGTTACAACTCCTGATGTATATTTTTCTATTATACCTATAATACTAGTTGGCACATATTTTCCTATAACTGCAGATAAATCTGGAAGTCCTATATTATTTTTTATAAAAGTTAGTATTCTAAGTAAAATATCAAAGATTGCTATAAAAAATACAAATGATGAAAATCTTTTGAAAAACATTACTACTAATACTAATAAAACTATAAATACTATTAAATCTATATACATAAAAAACACCTCTTAATTAAAATATGGATTACTTTCTTTTTCTTTTCCTAATGTTGTGTCTTCACCATGTCCACAATATAGAGCAATATTATCATCATATTTCTTTATTTTTTCTAATGATTTTTGCATTTCATTCATATTTCCAGAGGGAAGATCACATCTTCCAATACTACCATTAAATATAAAGTCACCAACAAACATTACGTTATCATCAGAAAAATAGAAAGTAATTGAATCAGCTGAATGTCCTGGAGTATGAATTCCCTCAAACTTGAAATCACCTATTACATACTCTTGTTCTAAAGTATTACTCTTTTTAAAAATTTTAACGCTTCTTTTAGTAAGAAAATGTCTTAGGGCACCAACATGATCAAAATGGGAATGAGTAATTAATACCCCTAGTACTTTATTATCACCAATAACCTCTTTTATTTTATGATAGTCATCACCTGGATCAACTACCAAACAAGTATTATTTTTAATAAGAACATAGCAATTTTCTTCTAATGTACCTGTTATTACCTTTTCTATTTTCATATTATCACCTATTAAAATATTAGCATAAATTAAATTATTATTCAATGAGTATAGTTTTGATTTACTGTAAAACTAAGAATTTTTTTTCTTTAATTTTTTATTATTTTTTATATGCTCTCCAATTATTTCAGAAACCTCTAAAATAGTTATAAAACTACTTTGATCCATTTCTTGACATAGTTTTTTCAACTCATAAACTTCAATTCTAGTTAGCACACAATATAAGACTTCCTTTTCACCGCTTATAAGTCCTTTTCCTTTTAATTTGGTTACTGTTCTTCCTAATCTTTTATAAATTTCATTTGCCATATCTGTTCCTTTTTCAGTAACTATTAAAGCTGCTTTTGCTTGTTCAAGTCCTTCTGAAACAAAATCTATTACTTTAAAGGTTATAAAATAAGTAAGTAGTGAATATAAAGCTCTATCTATTCCAAAAATTAAACCTGCGACTAAATATATTATCAAGTTAAAGAAAAGTACCACTTGACCAACGGATAAAGATGTTTTCTTACTTATTACTAGAGCCACTGATTCTGTTCCATCAACACATCCGCCAAAATGGATTACTAAGCCTACACCAATACCTAATATAGCTCCGCCAAAGACCGTTGCTAGTAATATCTGATTAGTAACACTTTCTAAATACGAAAAATATGATAAGGATAGTGAAAATAAAATCATTGAATATATAGCCCTTATTAAAAAGCCAACCCCCATATTTCTATACCCAACATAAATTAATGGTATATTTAAAATCAATATTAAAATACTTAAAGGTATTTCAAATAGTTTTGATAATATAATTGATATACCTGTAACTCCACCATCTAAAATAGTATTAGGTATTAAGAAAGTTTCTAGTGCATATGCAGCTAAAATTGATCCTACAGTAAGCATTATAAAAGCAATTAAATTTTGATATTTTTTTGACTTAATATACTCCATCATATCCCTCCTATTATAAATATATAATATTTTTCTAAATTTAACAATACCAAAGAAAAAAGAGTTTTTTAAACTCCTCTATTCTTCAAATTGTGAATTATATAATTTAGCATAAAAACCATTTTTCTTTAATAATTCTTCATGATTTCCTTGTTCAACAATATCACCATTATCCATAACTAAAATTAAATCAGCATTTTTAATAGTTGATAATCTGTGAGCAATAATGAAACTTGTTCTACCTTCCATAAGCTTATCCATAGCCTTTTGAATCAAGATTTCAGTTCTTGTATCTACACTACTTGTAGCCTCATCTAAAATTAGTATTTTAGGGTCTTTTAAAATAACTCTAGCAATTGTAAGCAATTGTTTTTGACCTCCACTAATATTGTCAGCTTCTTCATTTAGGACCATGTCATAACCATCAGGTAAAGTTCTAATAAAGTGATCAACACTAGCTGTTTTGCAAACATTTCTAATTTCATTATCAGTAGCATCTAACTTACCATATTTTAAGTTATCCTTAATAGTACCATTAAATAACCAAGTATCTTGTAAAACCATACCAAATAATTTTCTTATATCACTACGTTCAAATTTAGTTATATCTTTTCCGTCTATTAAAATTTTTCCACTATTAAGTTCATAAAATCTCATTAATAATTTTACTATAGTAGTTTTTCCAGCACCAGTAGGTCCTACTATTGCTATTTTTTGACCATCTTTTACTTTAGCAGAAAAATTATTTATTATAGTTTTATTTTTATTATATCCAAAGCATACATTTCTAAATTCAATATTCCCTTCTAAACCATCAGTTGATAAAGCGACACCTTCTACTTCTTTTTCTTCTTCTAAACTTAAGAATTCAAATACTCTCTCACTAGCTGCGATTGCAGATTGAACATTATTCATAACCTGAGCAAGTTGAGCTATCTGACTTGTAAATGTTCTAACATATTGAGTAAATGATAAGATATCACCAACTTTAATTTTGTCTTTAACAACCATGTAACCACCTAATATTGAAATAACAACATATCCCAAGTTACCAATGAATTGCATAATAGGATGCATTGTAGTAGATAAAAACTGTGATTTCCATGCACTGTGATATAATGTTTCATTAATCTCATTAAACTTATTTATAGCTTTTTCTTCACCATTAAAAGCTTTTACAATATCATGTCCACCATAAATTTCTTCAACATGACCATTTATATGACCTAAATATTCTTGTTGCATAGCAAAGTATTTTTGACTACGTTTTACTACAGAACCAACTAATAATAAGCATATTGGTACCATTAAAATAGCAGCTATAGTCATAGGTATATTTATAGAAATCATCATTATACATATTCCTATTATAGTAGCTATTCCAGTTATTATAGTAGTAATAGATTGATTTAGAGCTTGAGATAACGTATCAATATCATTTGTTACAATTGATAAAACCTCACCATGCGTTTTACTATCAAAATATTTCATAGGTAACTTATTTATTTTCTTACTTAATTTGTTTCTTAATTTGTATGAAATATCATTAGAAATATTAGTCATTATTATTCCTTGGATTGCAGAAAACATTGCACTTATTATATATAAAATAACAAGCATTAAAGAGATGTGTTTAATATATGTAAAATCAATTCCACCAGTATTAGAGATTTTCTTCATTAAACCACTAAATATTTCAGTAGTAATTTTTCCAAGTATCTTAGGACCAACTATTGTAAATACTGTTGATGCTACTGCAAATACTATTACAAAAAACAATCCAACTTTATATTCTTTTAAGTAAGAGGAAAGTTCTTTTAATGTCTTTTTAAAATCTTTAGCTTTTTCATTTTGTCGTGGTCGCATTCCATGTTTAGGCATTTTCTAACTCCTCCTTACTTAATTGCGATAATGCAATTTCTTGATAAACTTTACAGTTTTTCATTAATTCCTTATGTTTACCAATTCCTACTATATTACCCTCATCTAATACTACAATTTTATCAGCATTCATAATAGTAGAAATTCTTTGAGCAACTATTAATACTGTTTTATCTTTAGTTACTTTAGCTAAATCCTTACGAAGCTTAGCATCAGTTTTAAAGTCAAGTGCAGAAAAAGAATCATCAAAAACATAAACATCAGGGTTTTTAGCTATAGCACGAGCAATAGATAATCTTTGTTTTTGACCTCCACTTACATTAGTTCCACCTTGAGCTATTTCATATTCTTCCTTACCTTTTAGTTTTGATACAAATTCTTTAGACTGAGATATTTCAATAGCTTTTTTAATATCATCATCAGAAATATTAGGGTTACCATATCTAATATTTTCTTTTATTGTACCAGTAAATAATACTCCCTTTTGTGGAACAAATCCGATTTTTTCTCTTAATTTTTTTATGTCAGCATCTGCTACATTAACACCATCTATTAATAACTCTCCACCTGTAACATCATAAAATCTAGGAATCAAATTAATAATAGTTGATTTACCACTTCCAGTAGAGCCAATAAATGCTGTAACCTCTCCTGGATTAGCTGTTAAATTAATATCAGTTATTACATCATAATCAGCATCAGGATATCTAAATGAAACATTTTTAAATTCTACTAAACCCCTTTTGTCTTTATTAAATTCCTTTGTTACATTTTTATTTTTAATAACCTCATCTGTTTCTAAAATCTCTGTAATTCTTTTTGCTGATACACTAGCTCTTGGTAACATAATTGACATCATTGAGATCATTAAAAATGCCATTATTATTTGCATTGTATATTGAATATATGCCATTATATCTCCAACTTGCATACTTCCATCATTTACTCCATATGCACCTTTATAAACTATTACAAGTGACACGAAATTCATTATAAGCATCATAATAGGCATCATAAAACTCATAGAAATATTTATAAATTTATTTACTTTAGTTAATAAATCGTTAGCTTTTTCAAATCTTTCTTCTTCATGTTTTTCATTAGAGAAAGCTCTAATAACTGGAAGTCCAGAAAGTATTTCACGAGTTACTAAATTTAATTTATCAATTAATTTTTGAATCTTTTTAAATTTAGGCATTGCTACTAAAAATAAAGTAACAATAACACCAAGTACAGCAGCTACTGATACACCAATTATATAAGTCATAGAAGAATTGGTATGCATCGCTTTTATAACTCCACCAATACCTATAATAGGTGCATAAAATACTACTCTAAGCAAGAAAACTATTACCATTTGCACTTGTTGTACATCATTAGTAGTTCTAGTTATAAGAGATGATTGGCCATACTCTTTGATTTCACTTTTTGAAAAGCCAACTACCTTTTTAAATGTTTTTCTTCTAAGTGTTTTTGCAAGTTTAGCAGCCATTCTAGAACCAATTAGAACTACTAAAATACCATCTATCATAACTGCTAAGGCAATTCCTACCATTATCATACCAGTTTTAAATATATAAGCATTTTGTATTTTTGTAGTATTAATTCCTATTCTTTTATATTCACTTTTAACATAACTTACCCCAGCTTGATCAATTATTGTATCTGGAATATCCTTCATCTTCTTATTAATACCAGCGAGCATTTTTGCTTTTTCATCACTACTCATATAAGATAGTGCTTGATATATATCCATATTATTCGGAATATCAAAGTTAATAGTTGTATTTTTACTATTTTTAGACTGTTCAATATAACTAATAATAGTCATTGGTTTTGATAAAATATTACTAATTTTATCTTTATCAGAATCTTTTTTCAATTTATAAATTTTTTCACCTTTATACGTTTTATTTGAAACAGTATAATTAGACAAGATATATTTTTTATTCTTTGAGCTAGTAAAAAGTAACACTTTTTCTAAACTATCCTCTCCAATTTGTTCTATTGCCGCATTTTCTATACCACCTTGTTGAACACCAACATTTATTATTTTTGATGTGTAATCAGGTAAAGTCAAGTCTAATATTGCCTGAACTATCAACAGTAATATAACTGTTAATACAGAAAATATAGAACTTTTTAAATATTTAAAAACTTTTATCATTATTTATCCTCCTTTTTATAAATTCCATAACACAAAATATCTATTTTCTTTAAATAATATTCTCTGATTTTTTCCCTGTTTTCTTCCCTTAATGCTATTGCTAAATTAGAAATTAAATTCTGCATAAATACTGCAAATAAAAACTCCTTATCTTCGTATTTTATATTAGAAAAATCTACTATATCTTTTACTTCATTATATAAAGTATGCACTGGGTTAGTATAATGATTCTTATTTAGATCAAAAAACATAAATGCATTTTTAAAAAATCCCTTATATTTAAATTCTCCAACTACACTCATTATATCGTCATATATTGAAACAAAACCAAGTCTTAAATTACCCTTATATAAAGAAAGATTATTTCTAACTATTTTACTTAATTTTTCATTATATGAATTTATTATATACATAAATAAATCCTCTTTATCAGTAAAATACATATAGAAACTTCCTCGTGATATTTGAGCATTTTTTATTATTCTATTTATTGATACATCAGAATAACTGTTTTTAGAAAATTCTAATAGTGAACAATGAATTAATTTTTTTTGCTTTCTAATATCTAGATTAAAGAAAGTTTTACTAGGCATCAAATCACTCCTATATATGACAAGTTGTCATATGCTAGTCAATTATAATATATTAAATTATTAATTGTCAATAAGAATTTGAAAGTTGGAGTGATTTTTAGAGTAAAATAAATAAAAACCATTGTAATACAATGGTTTTACTTACTTATATGGTAGCCTGTACGGAATTCGAATCCGTGAATGCTGCCTTGAGAGGGCAGTGTGTTAAGCCACTTCACCAACAGGCCATGTACAAAATATATTCTATCATAAAGAAAATATTGATTCAAGTATAAATATAAAAAAGAATGATTCATTTATTTTGAAATCATTCTTTTATATAATTCTATTCTATTAATTATTCTATCTTTTCCTAAAATTTTCATGATTGAGAATAAGTCTGGTGATTTTGTTCTACCAGTTAATACAACACGAATAGCTTCACAAACATCACCTACATGACCCTTATATGAATCAGGATCTTTTTTATATTCTTTTGGACTTGATGCATAGCCATTATTAATAGCAAATTCTTTTACACCATCAAACCATTCTTCATTTGTACAATCTAAATTTAAGCACTCTAATATATATTTAGAAATTAATTCTGTATCATATACTTTTTCACCATCATACTTAGAATATGCTTCTTGTTCAAAGATGCTATCTATAGCGTAAGAGAATTCTTCTTTAACATCTGAATATTTACTAATATCTTTTCTTGGCCTAGGCCCATCTTTTTCAATACTTAAATATTTTATCATATCACTCTTATTATCATTTAATAAAGTGTAATAGCAACTATCATGCTTTTTAGCCCATGAAAGTGTTTCATTATAAACCTCTTCTCCACTTTTCCTAGAAAAGTAAGTTTTTGAAATATTATTCAACTTATCTAGATCAAATAAAGTACCACTAGTAGGCATTTTATTAAAGCTAAATTCAAAGTCATACAAACTTTTTTCAGAATTTTGATTATACCATTCTTCAAAATTAGTATTCATAATTGTTGCTAAATAAAGTTTAACAGCTTCTATTGGAATACCTAGTTCATCATAATATGATACTTTAGATTCTGGATCTTTTCTTTTAGAAAGTTTTCTAACATTACCATTATCTTTTTTATTAACTGTTGCATGATGAGCATACTTTGGTGGAGTAAATCCTAATATGTTAAACAACTGAATGTGTAGTGGTAGACTAGATACCCACTCCTCTCCACGAATAACATGAGTTGTGTGCATTAAGTGATCATCAATTGCATGAGCAAAGTGATATGTAGGAGTACCATCTTTTTTCAATAATACAGTATCCATATCATGTTCTGGGAACTTTAATTTTCCTTTAATGCAATCTATTACTTCTATTTGATTTTCAGAATTACCTGGAGATTTTAATCTAATAACATATTCTTCATTATTTGCTAATTTCTCTTTTACCTCATCTAGTGATAAATCTCTATCAACTGCATATACTCCATATATTCCTATTTTTGTTTTAATAAGAGCTTGTTCTTCCTTAATTTGGTTTTGTTCATCTTCACTCATAAAACATGGATATGCTAAACCTTTTATTATTAAATCCTTTACATAGGTCTGATATATCTCTGTTCTCATGCTTTGAATATATGGTCCATAATCACCACCTATATTTGGTCCTTCATCTGGTTTTATTTGAAAAGCATTTAAGTCGTTAAAGATTCCATCAGTACCATTTTCTACACTTCTTTTTTGATCAGTATCTTCTATTCTTAAATAAAAAACACCATTACTTTGTTTTGCAAAAACACTATCAATAAAAGACCCTAATAGACTTCCAATATGAACAAATCCTGTAGGACTAGGCCCAAATCTTGTAACCATTGCACCATCTTCTAAATCTCTTTCAGGATACTTTTCTTCATAATACTCTCTAGTTTTTGTAATGTTAGGAAATAATATTTCCGCTAACTCTAATCTTTCTTCTTTATTCATAAATACACTCTCCTGTATTAAATTATATTATTGGCTGCCCCAGTTAGATTCGAACTAACGCGTCGTGCGGTCAGAGCGCACTGCCTTACCACTTGGCTATGGGGCAATATATACATTTATCATTTTATAACAAAAAACAAAAAAAATAAAGTGTTTTATACACTTTATACAGCCTTTTTTGCTTTCCCATTATTAGGAATTTTTCTTTTTTGTACACCTTTTAACTCACTTGAAAGTCTAATGTAGTTCTGTGATGAGTTATTTTTAAATAACATTGTATTTGGTCTAATACTTTTAGTATGTTTTTTTATTCTTTCAGCCTCTTTACTATCCTTAAAGCTAGGATGATTAGCAAATAGTGATTCAAGTTTTATATCCTCAATAGGATGTTCTTTTTTATCAACAAAATCAAAGAAACCTAAAAATCTTCTAATTGGTTCTCTCACAATATCGCTTTCTATAAATTTCTCTGACGAATATAATGCCAAAACTCCTCCAAAATCTATAACATCTGATTTTAAAACTTTAGAGAATTCTGTAATCAAATCAACTGTAAACTTACCATCATGTAAAAATTTTATTTTACTTAGATTAGAATCTAATTTCATTCTATATAAAGAATTATTAAATGATAATATAGAACTTTCATCAACACCCTCTTTTAATTTACAATGATACTCAACCACACTTTGCTTTTCACTATCTATAAAACTCAATTTTTTTATTTCATTCTTCATTTTTATCTCTCCCTTTTTTATTAAAACAATTTGTATTTTAACATTTTTCCTTGTCTAATTTTGCTATATTATGTACATTAGAAAAATCAACCTAATTAATTATATGCTATAAAATACACATATGCTAAAATATCTCTTCCTTAACACGGTTACATATTATATCATAAAAGATTTTAAAAGTCAAGAAAAATCACTTTTTCTTGATATATTGTTTTGCCTTATGTAGTTCATATTCACAATTATTTGGTATTTTAGATTCGATAGCAGTTAATTCTTGATTCAACATTTGCTTCCAATCTTGATAATCGGAAGGAGTAACAACAAAAGTTTCTTTAAAAATTTCATCTAATGTTCCTAATTCATCTTTAAATCCTAATTTTTCTCCATAATATTTTAATTTATCATAATTATTTATATATCTAGCAATTGAATTTTGATATTCTGGTTTTGACCTATCTATAAATGTTTCAACAGTTTTACTATCAATTCCTATCTTTAGCATTAGTGATGTACAATGCATGATTTCATCTTCTGTCAAATCACGTTCAACTAGCCCTGTATATAAATTAAAAAAGGCACCTATTTCTTTTCTTGCTTTTTTGTATTCTTTATCACTAATTAATTCTTGTTGCTTTTTCTTTGTTTCTTTCCATTTATACTCTGTTGTTTGAGTAGTTTGTTTTACTTTCTTTTCCAAAGTATATCTAATTGATTCCACGAGTTCATCTACTACTCCAATATTTTTCAAACTGTTACATACTAAATCAACATCTTCTTTTTCTAAACCACTAATATCTCCAAATTGATCAATCTTATCAAGATAATGCTTCTTTATTACAATATGATCATTATAAGTTTCATCTATCTCTTCTCGGGCATTATAGGCAATGCCTTCCTGAAGTAAGGCCTTTTGCCTTTTCTCTAAACTAGATAAGCTATCATCATCACAGGATAATAGATATTTGTATTTATCATTTGATAGTATTTCAAAGGCTTCTTCTGCACTAAACTCATATTTATTGATAAAATCACCAAGAAATAAATAATTACCATATTCATCTTCATTAAAACATGCATTAGAAAGATTTTTATTTAAAATATCTATTAATATTCTCTGTTTATCTATTCGTGATAGTTTGGATTTTTCAAGTTCAGAAGATAATATACCATATTCCAAAAATAAAATATTATCATCAATAAATTGTTCTTTTGATGAATTTACAATTTCTTTAATAATTGACAAGGTAAAATACTCTGTTACCTTATCTGTTATCGCTATTTCCAAAGTGTTCTTTTTTATACTTCTAAATAACTCAGAACTACTCATAACTTCATAAATTTTGTCAACTACATTTTCCGCACTAAAAGAAAAATCTCCCTCACAATTTTTAAGTACATCATAAATTTTTTCGCTTATTTCTTTACTACTTATAATATTATTTTTTTTCCTTAAATTTTTAATTTGTTCTGGATTAAAAATTTCAGATATAGCTACATCGCTAATTAAATAAATAGTATTCCTCATTTCATTTTCAATTGCCTCATCTAGGTAATCTATAAATCTTTTCTTAGCTGTTTCTATATTATTGATAGTATCCATATTTTCCCCCCCATTTCAGGTTACATATTATACTACTATAAGGCATTTAAGTCAAATAAACTAAACCATTAGAATCTAAAAAAATTGATATATAAGTATCAATTCTTTATTATTTTTTCTTTACTACTTTACTATTATTTTAGATATTGGTTTTTGAATTACTTTTCTTTTTATTGTATTAGATTCTTGAATCTCACCTTTTTCATTTACAACTATTTCCGTAATTATTCTTCTCTTACCATTTTTACCTTTTCTTAGAACAGTTCCTGATTTACGAAATAATTTATTTTTATATACCTTTTTATATCTGATTTTTTCATATCTTACTTTTTCCTTAGTATATAAACAAGTTCCATCTCCAGTATTTGCATCACTATTATAATTATCAGCTAATTCATCGGTACACCCATAAACAAACGGTTTGCAGCTACCATCGTCAGTATTAGCTTCAGAGTTATAATTGTATGCTGTGCTATCAGTACATCCATAAACTTTAGCTATACAACTACCATCATCTTTTGTTGCACTACTGTTATAATTTATTGCATTAGAATTAGTGCACCCATATACTTCTTTTCTTGTATAGGTAGACTTGCTACTACTACTGCCACTGCTGCTACCACCATTATGGCAATGATACTGACCATAACTTAATCCCCATCTTTCACAATTAGTTCGACAAGTGTGACAACCTCTAGAATCAGTTCTTCCAGGATGAGCATAAACACTCCCTGAATATAAGATTACCATTACTAAAATAACTATCCCATTCTTTAACTTTCCCATTTTTTCCTCCTAAACCTAAAAAAAGGGCCAGCATAGATAATTAAAGTCTATACTAGCCCTCTAATAACCAAATTATACCAAATAATTCGACAAAATTCAATCATTTCTAATATTATTAATCATAAATGTTTTAGTAACTAAATTTGCTACTCCACTTCCGCAATAAGAACAAACCTTATTACTTAGAGTTTTAATAGGCGCTCCACAGTTTGGACAGTTAAGTCCTAATGATTTAATTTTTGAATCAACATTACTTGTATCTATAACATAAACGCATTCTGTTATAATTCTACCTTGAACTTTTCTATATTCACTTTTGTTTTTGCTATATAAATATTCAAAAGCTGTTCCAAAATATATGGTAGCAACTGATGCATCTTTTTCATATTTACTAACAACAGTTTTATGAAATTTGACATTTTTATAATCAACAGAAGAATTTTTTAAATCATCTATTTTTGATTGTATATATTTTTTTATCTTATCACTTTTTGTTTTAATAATCCCTACATCCCTATTTTCTATAGCATCTATACATTCTATTATATTTTTTTCAACCATAGCTTTTAATTGATTAATATTAAGCTCAGGAAAGTCCTTCTTAATATTTTCTAAATAAAGAGAATCCAAACTAGATAATGATTTGGGAACTTCTTCATTTATAAATTCCTCTTTATTTATAATTTTACTAATATCAGTAGTACCAAAAACCTTTCTAGAAAAGTTTTTTATCTTGTTAGCAATAATTAAATATAACACTATTAAAAATAATATTAGTATTAAAACACCTATTAAAAATGCCATTTTATCACTCCATTTAATAAATATATCTTAAATTACCATTTTTTATCTTCTTCACATCAACAATCAAAATCAATATTAAAGTTAAGGCAAAAACCTAAAAAAATACAAAAGATTTATTATTATCTTTTGATATATGATTTTGATGAATTAGCCAAACTTTTTTGACCTACAGCTCTATTTTGATCTATTTGGGCTTTTATTTCATTATTTAAATCATTAAGACTTCTAGTATAATTAATATCAGATATTACATGTAATACATAAGAATCAACCATTGATAATTGTTCATATTTTTCTATTTTTTTCTCTTCACTTACTTTAATACTTAATTGTTCTTTTTCTACTTTGCTTAATCTAGTTATTTCTTTTTTGGCATAATGCAATTCCTCTAATGTCAATTTGCTTAACATCAACTTTTCAATTGATTCATTATGCATATAATCATATACTTTCATATAATCATCTTCTGAACACTGATCTGTACCATACGCCTTAAACAATTTAACAAGTGCTTTATTTTTGCTATAGCCAGTCGCCTCTTCAAGTTCTTCATAAGATAATTCAGACACTTTTTTAGAATCAAAATATTTAATTCTTTGTTTTTCAAATTCTGGTTCATAAGATAGCCATTTAAGCCACTCAACATCAGGAGAAACACTACCATTACCTCCTGGAATAATTTTATCTCTATAACCCATTTTAAACATTTCTCTAGCCATTACTCTATCAAAACTCATAAATTAAACCTCCAAGCAATTAATATTTTATCATTATTTCTTCTACCAGAGCAAGTATATATTAGAAATATTAACTTATTACTATTTAAAAATCTTTTCAAATTTTGTAACCATTATAAATCACTTTTTTAAAACAGTTAGATACTATTACAAAAATAGTTTATAACTTTTAACATTTTATCTCATTTAATAATTTTTTTCAATTTTATATTTTTTCCAAATTCTCCTAATTAGTTTTAAAGATAAGGTGGATAAAGTAAAACCTATTACTGGTACTAATGAACTTAATAATATATTATCAAGCTTTCTTATAGCATAAGAATATATAACAACTACTATATAAGTTAAGAACATAATACATATTCTTCTACTCCAACTTGTTTCCCATTTTTTATCTTCTTCTACTCTTTTATTTCGTTCTTGTATCTTTTTTATTTCTCTTTCCAAATTCATAAAACTACACTTCTCATGAACAATTATATCATATTCAAAAATTATTAAACATAATAAAAGATATGATTAATAGTTTATTTGCTAATTACTATAATCATATCATTTAAATTTAAAACATGTACTAATTGTTAGTCATTGCCCATTCTTGTAATGGCTTTATTTTAGTATTACAATACTCACATTTGCCCTTTGTAGCATCAATAGAAGCACCACAATTATGACATTTTATTATATTTGCTCCAGGTTTAATTTCTAGTATTTCTTTATTTAACTGTTTCATATTATAGGTATCAACCTTATATTCAGATAATAGTTTTCCATTATTATATTTTACTATTCTTACATATGCTTTTACTCTAACATTTAGTATACCATCTATAACCTCATCATCAAACTCATCATAATCAATAATATCATAATCGATAATATCACCTTTTGAGTAGTATTTCTTTTTCACCTCATAATTTAAATTATTAAAAAATTTCATTTTATCAATTTTTGTTCTACTCCAAAAATCAACTTGTTTAGCATTTTGCCTATCTTTATATTTCTTTATTGGGCCTAAAACTACGTAGCCATCAATAATATAGAAGAAATAATAAAGAATAAGTGCTAATATAATTCCATAAATGAATATTTTAGAAATATCATATGAATTAAATGTTCTTGAAGAATACTTTATAAAAACAAATGCTATAATCAAACTAATAATAACATCAATAATCGCAGTAATTACTCGATACTTTGACGTTCTCAAGATTCTGTCGTAATGATATTTTCCACCTAAATCTTTTTCAGTATAATCTATGTTATAGTACGTTCCGCAATATGGACAACCATCAATAAAATCATGTAATTTATAATGTGTTCCACAATTTGGACATATATATTCTCGCTTTTCCTGTTCATTTGAAATAAATGTATATTGAATTCGTGAATCAAATTGTTTTTCTTCTTTTACTAACGTATTATCAATATAATATTGTTTTTTACACCTAATTCCATTTTTTATATCATCATTATAACTACCGTCAGAGTTTCTTTCTAATATTTTATTTCCAACAATGTATTTTGATTTAATGTTAATATTGTACTTTTCTAATATATCTTTTTGACTCTTATCAAAAATTAATGACATAAAAACACATCCTATCTACTATCTATTATTATTGTTATTATTGTTGTTATTGTTGTTATTGTTATTATTAGATGATGAACCACCGCTATATCCACTATCACTTGATGGTACATAATGTGGAATAAGTGTAAATGCATCATTTGATAGTTTTAAACCATCAATACTACTATCAATACATTTAGCATTAATTATCTCTGATTCTATTTCGGGTTGATAATTTACTTTCAATGTTAAAGTTGTTTCATTACCAATGATAACAGCTTTAGGATAAGTTGCTAAATAATTATATATTTTATCTAATTCATCTTTAGATAATTCATAATATTTTGTTAAATCAACGCATCTTTTATATCTAATAAGTTCTTCATATGTCTCTGGTTCTTTATTCATTATTTCATCTCCTTATCTAAATAATAAAATTCAATATTTTGAAATGGTAAATTAATTGCTTGAATATGGTAATAAGCATTATTTTTCTGTTTTAAGTAATGATAATCTCTGAGTGATGATGTTGTAAAAAATATATTATTAGGATTGGTAAGTGAATATTCTCTTTTGTATTCATTAATCATATTACTGATATCATAAATATAATATTGTTCAGAATATACATTATTATCTAGAACACCTTTATAAATTTGATATGTAGCTATATGTCTTTGTTTAGTTCTTCTCTCATCACCATATGTTACCAAATTACCACTTAAAAGCATTATATATAATGAATTGTTTTCTGGATAATCACATAATTCTCCAATTAAATTTTTCTTCATCAATATTTCCACTTTACTTTGCGGAGTAATATAAATAACATTTCTATATTTTTTTATGACTTGTGATTCTAATTTATATTCTTTGCCATCTACTTTAAGAATAAAACTATTAGGATCATATATATATTTAAGATTATTATCCTGTTTTATTAATTCTTCTAATGATGCATAATTATTATCTTTTTTAGGAAGATATTTCTCTTTATCTTCTAATCTCATTTTTTTAACATATTCATATACAAATTCATCATTGTATGCATCTTTCTCTAACTTTCTATCTTCATACATTCTTTGTTGCAACTTACATGTATAACTTTTACTTGAGTTATATGTATTTTTTACAAATGGACATCCTGTTTTACATAAATATAAGTATCCACAATTTGTACACTCATTACTTAGTGGCTGCCTATTATGATTTAAAAATATTTTATTCTTAGCGGTTTTAAGTATATCTTCTACTGAATCAGTGTAAATGTTTCCATAATAATAATTTGGGTTTTTTTGACCTCTAACGCAAGAATAAATATCACCATTTTTTTCTAATAAGAAAAATTTCTCACCACAATTATCACAATTTGTACAATACTCTGGTCCAAATTCATCAAACCACGGTCCATTAACTCCATAATCCAAATCACTACCATCAAATTCCTTATGCATGACCTCATATAACTTTACTTGTTCTTCTTCTGTTAAGTGATGTAAAATCCCATTAGAATTATAATCAAAACCTATCATAAAATTAAAGTCATTCATATCTAAACATGTATTATTATGTAAAAATTTAATATCTTCAATTATTTGATCAAGATATACAAAGTGTTCCTTAAAAATAGTAGCTGATACTTTCTTTTTGTTAGGAATATCTTTCAACAATTCAATATTTTTTAAAATTTTATCAAGAGTCTTTTTATTTCCTTTTGTTATACGATATTCATCATGCAACAATAACGGTAAATCTAAGCTTCCAGATATTGACACATTATATTCTTTAATTGTATCTATATGTTTTTCTAAATTATACATATTAGTTTTTATATGTGGGTTTCCAACTTTAAAACCACCATCAAGAATTATTTTTCTATTATCTTTATAGTAAGTATAAATAAACTTAATTAAGTCATGAAATTCCTTTTTTGATAAGGTTGTTACCTCACCACCATGTAATGAAATATTAAATGGAATAACATTTTTCTCCTTAAATTTATTTATGGCATATTGTAAAGTTTCTAAAGAATTTTTATCAGTAGTTTCATCTTTAGTATTATTTTCTAAATAACAGTATTTGCACCCCATATTACAGGCCATTGTAGGAACATATAGTAAGTGTATATATTTATAATTCATAACGCACCTCTTAACTATTATAATAGTAATCTGAATTACTGTTATAATTGTTTCCAAATCTATTTATTGAGGTAGGACTTTCTTTAAAGGCTCTTTCATTTACATACGTACCATCAGGAATTGTAATTTTATATAGACTATAACATTGCCTAAATGCAGAAGAACCAATTTCACTTAACTTACTATTTTTACCAATTGTAACCTCAGCTAAACTTGAATCTCCATAAAATGCATGCCCACCAATTCTTGTAATATTATCTGGTATAACTATACCTTTAAGTGCAATACAATTTGAAAAACTATCCCCTCTAATTTCTGATAAATTATTTGATAATTTTACATATTCTAAAGACGAGGCATTATAAAATGATTCTCCACCTAAATAAGTTAAAGTATCAGGAAGAACAATTTCTTTAATAGATGAAGCATTATAAAAAGCTCCACCACCAAGATATTTAAGTTTATTTGGAATATTAACTTTTTCTAGTTTTTTACAATTTTTAAAGGCTTGACCTCTTATTTCAATAATTGAATTCGGTAGAGTAATTTTTTCTAAGAAAGGCATATTAGAAAAAGTATTTCCCCTTAAGCTAACTATTTTCTTGTTTTTATAGTATTCAGGAATAACTACTGTTTTATAATTAGTTAATCCAAATGTATAGTATCTTACTGCATAACCTCCTTTAGTTTTTTCATAAAAAATTCTAGGAGAAGAGAAAATAATTAATGGTAAGGCAATAGAAATTAACATACATATTATAAAGGCACTTTTAGTATTATCAGATACTAAATTATTCTTTTCATACATTATGATGTTTGATATTTTCTCCCCTGGTCTCGCTTTTAACTGTTTTGTTAAATATTTAATAAAGTTGTAATTTCTAGTAATTTTAAAAAATATAAAAAGTATCATTATTCCTATAATATACGTACTAATTGGGAAATGGAAAAAGATCAATAAAATATAAACAAATAAAAGAAATGAAAATATAACATTTAATATTCTTTTTCTTTTTAAAATATCACTTGGTATAAGTTTTGTAGTTTTATCAATATTAGCTTTTTCTAATTCCTTATTAATAAATATTTCTACTAACTTATCTTCTGGCAAGCTATAAATATTTTCAAAATCAGATGGATGTATTGCTATTTTTTTATCATTTTCTAAAATATTATCCTTATTAATAGCCTCACCACAATTTGAACAAAATTTATCTGTAGGCTGGACTGTAAAGTTACATTTTGAGCACTTTAATTCTGTATCATTTGAGCTAGTTATCGATTGATTATTCTTTAAATTCATAATACCACCTTAATATAAATATATTTTTTTCTATACCATTATATCATATTTATATATATTTATTTGAATTTTTATTTTTATAGTAATAAAAAAACTAACATTTCTGTTAGTAATTTATTACTCTCGGTACCTAAGGGTTCGAGTATCAACCAATTTGGTGTTCTTGATGAGATTTGAACTCATGACCTATCGCTTAGGAGGCGATTGCTCTATCCTGCTGAGCTACAAGAACATAAATATATAATATCATAAAAAAAGCTATATTTATAGCTTTATTTTTATTATATTAATACAAAATATCATCAAAAATGTAACAGCAGCCTTAAATTCATTACAACTACTTTTATATTTTTCATAAATTCCAGCAGCATCATCAACTAAATCAACAACCCAACTTTCTAAATATTTAGGTGGTGTGAAAGTTACTGGGAACATATGAGTTTTTATAATATCTTCTTCTCTCTCAGTTAAATCATAGTATTTTTTTGCGTTTTCTAAGGCATAATATGGATGGTTTTGTAATGCACCTATTGCACTATCATTAGCAGTTTCATCCAAGAAGAAATCATGTAATAAAGCAGCTCTAGTTGTTTCTTTATAATTAAGTCTTAACGCCTTAGTTACTAAATATGAATAATATGATACCCTCATTAAATGATCAAATCTAGTTATTCCATGATGTACTTTATCTTTGGTTTTCATAAATTCTTTATTATCCAATATTGGCTGTATTATTTTTTGAAATTCTTCATTATAATATTGTTTATTCATTAAATGGTTCACCCTTTATTTTATCTTTTAATCTACTATTATATAGTATCATAGTTAAATTAAGTTTTACAAGTGTATTTGTGTACTACAAATTATAAAATATATTATAAATCCCTTACAACTATTATATTCCAAAGCTTTTTATATGTGCACACATTTACAAAATTTTACATTTTGTCTCTTACGCAAATGCCTCTACATTATATCATAAAAAAAGAAACTATACAAGTTCCTCTAAAATTTTATCTAATTCATCTTTCTCTTCTGGTGTAGGATTTTTCTTATCTAATTCCTTATCAAACCAAGCTGGTAAGCTTTCCTTTTTAGTGTTATTTTTATTAATAGGTGCTTTTTCTTTATTCATTATTTTCTTCAGCTTTTTGTGTTCTTTTTCTGTTATTTTCATTGCATCTTCCACTGTTTCAACATTAAGTCTCTTCCATTGACCTACAATCGTTTCAATATAATTTTTATTTAACTTCTGATTATTAATTTTCAATACATAAGCAAGTAACACATTAACAACACCTGGTGAAAGTTTTTGATCAATTAATAAGTTCTCTACCAATTTTAAATCCCTACTAGTCGGTTCTCCTCCTTTGTATTTTGCTTTTAAATATTCATAAGGAGAAACATTTTCAAATGCATATACCATCTTAGCCCATTTACTATTATCACCTTCTGGTTTTTTTAAATAGTCAGGTTGTCTATTATAAATAAGAGTTGGAAGTCTTCCTCCCTCTTCAAACTGATAATAATTTCTACAACTTTTTCTTAGTAATGCTTTATCTACTAAACCTTTCTCGTTTAGAGAATCTCTAACTAATGAAATCATAGTAGCATCTTCTATATTATAAGTATAAATTAGCGAATTAATTAAACTTTTTATTTCTTTAGTAAAACATCTTTCATTAACCATTCCCTTTGGAATACTAGAAATTAATAAGTTAAAATCCATTGATTTATCAAGCAATATATTATTTGTATTATTTTTAACAATATCTTCATTAACATCCAAATTACGTCCAGGAATAGGTGTAAAAACCTCATTGAATGATGATGTAATATCACTATAATCCTTTAAATTAAGACGTGGTATTTTATAATAATTAATTAGTTTATCATATTCAGTTTTACCCAAATTATTATATAAAACAATATTTAAAATTGGATGATTGAAAAATTCATTTGCAGATATTGGTGAAAAAAGTAAATAAACATAATGATTAATATTATCCTTTTTTAAATATGTTTTTAAAAGCCCTACTGCTTCTAGTTTTTCTCTTGCCCCTACAATACTTTCAAGCTTTAATTGCATAGTTGCCATTAAATGATGATGTGTTAAATCATCACTCATTATTTCTAGCTTATCCAAATCATCTATAAAGGTAAAATATAGACTAACTGCTGTATAACCTATAATTGGTTGATATAACATTGTAATTAACTTTCTATCATTACTATTAATAACGGTTCTATTAACAACAGTATAAGTATCCGCAGGTAAAATTGTTAAGTTTTTTTCCATAGAATCACCTTTCTTATATAATAAACTAAAAGCCAAAAAAAAGAAAGGTAAAATCCTTTAAAATCCTAAAAACTTTATAACATCTAATGATGTTAATTTAGTAAAATAAATGAAGGCGAAAGCTACTAGTAAAAACGGACCAAATGGTATTACGTTTTCTTTTTTCTTTATATATAGGAAAAGTGACATGGGAAGTGCAAATAAACTTCCTAAAAATATTGTTAATGTTCCAAGCAGAGGATCTAATACTATTCCAAATAGGAACATCATTTTTACATCTCCACCACCCATACTCTCTTTTTTAAACGCCATATTGCCAATAATCATTATTATATACATAACTAAAAATAAGAATAAGCCAACACCAATGTGATATATTGTTTTACTTAAACCGCTTATTAAAAATCTACATATTATAAAATAGATTCCAAAAAATACCAATACTCCATCCGGGATAATCAAATATGTTAAATCACTTACTATTACAATAACAAGTAAAGATATTATTCCAAGAGCTAAAAAAAGTTCTGTACTAAAACCAAAACTATAATACGCAACTGCAAAAAGTAATCCAGTAAAGAACTCTATATAAGTAGATAATGAATCTATCTTGCTTCCACAATATCTACATCTTCCTCTTAGAAATAAATAAGATATTATAGGAACTATTTCAAATAGTGAAAGTTCATGCTTACATTCATCACATCTAGATCTTGAAAATACAAAATCCTCCTTTTTAGGTAGTCGAAGACCAACTACTGTATAAAAGGAACCCATGTATAATCCAACAACGAAAAATAACAGTATATACAACATATTCATAATATCACCTATTGAATCTTTCCATAAATATCAAACATTGGAACTATTATCGATAACAATATAACACCAACAATAACAGCTAAAATTATAATCATAAGAGGTTCTATCAAACTTTTAACTTGATTTATTAAACTTTTATGTAGACTCTGAAAGTGATCAGCAACTTTCTCCATCATTAAGCCTAATTGTCCTGTATTTTCCCCTGTAACAAGCATTTCATAAGCAACTACTGGAAATGCCCATTCTCCCTTAAATGCTTTAGATATTGATTCACCTTTTGCAAGGTTATCAAGCGTTTTAGAAATAATTTTTTTATAAACTTCATTATTTGTTATTTTAGATAAAATCTCCATACTATCAGTAATAAAAACTCCATGATTTAATAATGAGGCAAACGTTTTAGTAAAATTTGCTACTTCATTATATATAATAATATTACCAAATACTGGTATATGCATTATAGCTGTTTGAATAGTCTTTTTAAATGCTGTAACATTCCTGTATAAATATAAATAAACACCTATAATACCTGATACAATCAATATTACCCACATATAATTATGTTTCAAAAAGTCGCTAGCACCTATTATAAATAAAGTGATACCTGGTAGTGTAGCATCTTGACTTTCAAACAATTGAACAAACTGTGGTACTAGATAAACTAACATAAATATTAATACAGCAATCGCTAAACACACTACTACCGCAGGATAAGTCATAGCACTAATCATTTGTTTTCTAGTTTGTTCCATAGAAGTATAGTAATCTGCCATATCATCTAATATAGTTGGTAAATCTCCTGTCATTTCAGCAGTTTTTATCATATTTATTAATAACTTTGGAAATTTTTTGCTTTGTTTTTCCATTGCTTCAGATAAATTTTCACCCTTTAATAAATCATATACTAATCTTTCAAAGGCTCTTTTCTCATTTAAATTTCTAGATTGTTTTGCTAAAATACGTACAGAATCAACTAAAGGAATACCAGCTTTAATATAAGTTGAAAGTTGAGTTAAAGCAAAAGCTAAAGTTCCAGTTTTTATTTTACCATTTCCACCAAGCTCAATATCATATGGCTTTTTAACTTCAACCTTTAATACTTCATAGTCCTGACTAGTTAAAAATCCTCTAACATCACTTTCACTTTCTGCATCAAAAATACCAGTTGTTTTTTTGTTATTACTATCCTTTATAGTATATCTATATGAAATTAACTGTTTTACTTCTTTTGGTTTTGTTCCAATTCCTTCTAAATTAGATCTATTACTAATATCTGGATTATTATCCTCTACTACAGTACTATCTTTAATACTTTTTTCCATCTTTTTATTCTCTAGTTGCTCTTGCAAATTACTAGAAGATTTTTTTAAAAGATTTGCAGGGAAACTTAAAATTTTACTAACAATATGATATATAAATATAAATGGTTTCATAACTGTTTCCATAAAACTCTTTCCCTTCTATTCTAATCTATTATTAATTATATCATATTTTTTCTTATAAACAACTAATTTTTAGAACAAATTACTAGATAAAACATATATTGTATTAGAGGTGAATTCATATGTTTAACAACCCTTATTTGTATCAAACAGTAAAACCAGGAATATTTGCCAGACTATTTAGAGGTGCTGCTGCTGGAGGAATTAATTGGAGTGGTATTTTAAGTAATACTCAAAAATCTCTTGGAATAATTAATCAAGCGATACCTTTAGTATATCAAGTTAAACCAATAATTAATAATGCTAAAACTATGTTTAAAATAGCAGGAGCCATGAAGGAAGATACCTCATCAAACAATGATACCAATATTCAAGAGGATAACTACTCTACTAACAATTCTAGTTATAGTAACAATGAAAACAAACCAATTTTTTACATATAAAATAAAGTAATTCCAAAGTTGGAATTACTTTATTATTTTGTTTATAATATAACTTGTAATTAATAATCCTGCACTACTTGGTACAAAAGATACAGAGCCTAGTACAGTTCCATTCTTCTTTGGTAACTCAGTAGAAGATAGTACAACTACTTTATCTTTTATTTTAGAATCTTTTACAAATTTTCTCATTATTCTTGCTAGTGGATCATTTACTGTTTTTCTAATATCAGTTATTTCTAATTTAGTTGGATCTAATTTATTAGCTGTACCCATACTAGATATAAAATCTATTTTTCTTTTTATTGCTTCTTCTATTATTAATTTTTTACTATTTACTGAATCACAACTATCTACAATGAAATCTATTTTATTATTTAATATTTCATCTTTAGTGTTAGAATCAAAAAACAAATCATACTTAATTACATTACACTCTTTATTTATATTTTTTATTCTTTCTTCCATAACGTCAACTTTTTTCTTACCAATGGTACTATTAAGCGCAATTATTTGTCTATTAAGATTAGTTTCATCAACAATATCATGGTCAACAATAATTATATTAGAAATTCCACATCGTACTAGAGATTCAACGACATAGCCACCTACTCCACCAATACCTAAAACTAGCACTGTTTTTTTCTTTAATTTTTCTAAATTATCACTACCAATTAAGGCTTCTACTCTTTCAAACATAATTATGCTGCTCTATCCTTTACTAAAACCTTTCCCTTATTAGAACTCTTAATTAAATTAAGTGGTCTACCATTAACAATTTTACTTATTGTTGTTAGTTTTCCATATACTTCTTTATTTTCTTTTGCAATTTCATATAAGCGTGCTAAATTTTTAGCATCCCTTGTATTAATATTTTCTAAAACATTTAACATATCAGTCAGTTGTTGTTCTGTTAAGGTAGCTTCATTTATGATAGTACAATCAAATAACCTCATAAAGTCAAGGGTCTTTTCCAAATCACTCACACCATTAAGTTGACAAACATCTCTAACTCTATTCATATCTTCCTTGTTTTCAGTTTCCATTATATATCTTAATTTTGACATTTTCTCTTCTGTAATATGTTTATCTACACCAAGTTTTTTTAAGGATAAATATTTTCCTTTAACTTTACCTGGAATTTCCTTTTTCATATCTAATATAGCAGCTCCATATAAACTATCTAAACCTGCTGCTATTTTTCTAGGTGGCATAGCAACATTATATAAATCATACAAATCAGAATCAGAAGATTCTCTTGTAGTTATTAAAAAGTCTTTTTTATTTGCTTTATAATTATAATTTCTTAAAAAGTTTACTAACACATTAGGATCAATTCCTTTTGTATTATATACTGAAGTATTAAATGATGCTCCATTTAAGCTAACATCACTTTCATGTAATCCTTTGATTATTACTCCTTCTTTTACTTTAGAAGCTTTTTTTAGTTTAACCTCTACGTTGTATATTTTAGAAATACCATTTTTACTAGTATTTAAAATCGGCATTACTAACATTATCAGTCACCTCTTCGTCTTGATATTATAACATATATAGTGTTTTATTGCAAACAAAAAGTCCAAAAGATCGGCTTAGTAGAACGATAAAACCTGTGCATATTTACAGGTGGGTGCCCTTACGTTACCTTTAGGATCCCTAATTAAAGGTCTTCAACACCAGTAACTGATCAAAGCTCCCGTATCGTTATTTAGTCGGTTTTATAAATTTACCAGTTTCGTATCTTCTAGACATCTTAATTATAACATATGTATATTTACTATTTCAATAAATATTTTTAAATTAGTGAATAAATTATTAATAAAATTAACACTATAAATATGAGGAGGAAATTATGAATATAAGTATAAGAGAACACATAATTAATAATTTTAAAGGAGACGATTATGATAGCTTACAAAGTGCTATTAATGAATCTATTGAATCAAAAGATGAAGTAACTCTACCAGGAATGGGAGTATTTTTTGAAATTGTATGGCAAGGAGCCGATCAAAGACTTAAAAATTCTATGTTAGAGATAATAAAGAATAGAGTCAATGAAGGCCAAAAAGAAAACGGATAATTCCGTTTTTATTTTTTATTTAAAATATCTCTTGCAGCAATTAAACCAGTAGCTGCAGCTACCACAATATTTCCAGCTTTACCAGCACCATCTCCAATAAAATATAGAGAGTGATCTTTTAATTTCATATTATTATCAGTATCTATTTCATTGCTAAAAAATTTTATCTCAGGGCCATATAGTAAAGTTTCATCATTATTTACACCGGGAATTATTTTGTCTAATTTTTCAAGACCTTCTAATATATTCTTAATAATACGATGTGGCATTACTAACGCTAAATCTCCAGCTACACAATCCTTTAGCGTTGGCTCAATAAACCCTTTTTCTATACGAGGCCAAGTAGATCTTCTTCCCATACGTAAGTCACGTAGAGATTGAATAATTGGCTTACCTCCGCCCAATGTATTAGCAATTTTAGCAATACTTTCTCCATATTCTCTAGTATTAGTTACTGGTTCAGTTAAATTAACCTTAGAAATAAATGCGAAATTAGAATTATTAGATTTAATATTTTTTAATGCATGACCATTAACACAAATATAGCCATAGTAGTTTTCTTTGGCTACAAATCCCCCTGGATTAGTACAAAATGTTCTAATCTCGTCACTATAAGTATCTGTTTTTATAAATATGGTAGGATCATATATAATACTAGTAATAGGTTCTAGTATTTCTTTTCTAACCTCAACTCTAACACCTATTTCAATACTTTTTGAAGTATAAGGAATATTATACTGATCAGCTAATTGTTGTACCCATTTGGCCCCAGTTCTACCAGGAGCAACTATAACATTTTTTGTAACTATAGATATTTCCTTTTTACTTTTTTTATAATATACATTATATGTTTTATCATTATTTTCTACTATATCATAGCAATCAGCTTTATCCAATATTTCTACACCATGCTCTTTTAAATATTTAGTAAAATTAATTATATAAGTAGGTAGCATATCACTACCAAGATGTTTTTGCTTAATTAACAATAAATTGGCTCCAACCTTTGCTATTTGTTTTGATATTTCCAAAGCTTCGTCTCTATTAGTAGGATATACTTCAGCATCCATTCCAAACTTATTGAAGATAAGTTCGGTATCACCAATTAATTTATATGCATCACTTTTATTCATGTACTTAAATAAATCTGATTTTCCGAGTTTAGGTATAAAATTAAGTTTTCCATCAGAAAATGTTCCAGCCCCACCATAACCGGATAAAATACCACATGGATTGCAATTAAGACATTTTCCACCATCTTTGTTCATCGGACAAACCCTATTACTTGCAAATCTACCTTTATCAAGTAATAAAATTTTTAATTTCCTATTTTTTGTAATTAATTCATATGCTGCAAAAAGTCCAGCTGGACCTGCACCAATTATTACAATATCATACATAAAATCACCTCATTATTCATCTATATTATAAAATACAATTATAAAAAAAGGCAAATAAAAAAGAGACTATTTGTCTCTTAATTGTGCATTATGTACCTGTTCTACTTTTTCTATAATATTATTAAATACTACCATTACTTCTTCATCTGTTAAAGTTCTTGTTTTATCTTCAAAAGTTAGAGAAAAAGCAATCGATTTTTCATTTTCCTTAACGTTTTCTCCAGTATAAACGTCAAATACTTTAATATCTGAAAGAAGGCGTCCACCAGCGCGTTTAATAGTTTCAATAACACTACTTGCCATTATATTTTTATCAAGAATAAATGCCATATCTTTTTCTATTCCAGGATATTTTGGAGCTTCCTTATATTTTAATGGTTTTATTTTAGACATTAGTGCCTGTAAGGAAATTTCAAAGACATATACCTCATCTTTTAAAACTTTAGGATGAACTCTACCTATAATACCAATTTCTTTTCTGTCTAATAAGATTTTAGCACTAATTCCTGGGTGTAAGTCATCTACTCCCCCTGGTATGAAACTATATCTATTTTTAAATCCCATATAATCCAGCAAATCTTCTACTATTCCTTTTACAACATAAAAATCTATTTTTTTAGTGAAATTCCATCCATTAGACATATAATTACCTGATAATAATCCTGCTATTTTACTTTCTTCATTATAAGATTTATCATATGTTTTAGCTACTTCATAAAGTAAAATATCTTTAACCTTACGTTTTTTATTATAGTTGTATACATTTAAAAGTGATGGAATAATTGAGGTTCTTACAATACTTTTATCAATACTCATTGGATTTGGTAAAATAACCTTTTCCTTTTTTTCATAATCAAATAACTTTGCCATATCAGGAGATACTAATGTATAAGTTTTTGCCTCATTTAACCCTAATCTTCTAAGTCGTTTAGAGATTTGTTTACGGTATTTAACATCACCTATATAATCCCCCCTTCTAATAGGAACATTAGGTAGTGTTGATACTAAGTTTTGATATCCATAAAGTCTCCCTATTTCTTCTGCTATATCATTAATATATGGATCAATATCTAATCTTCTTCTAGGAATTGTAACCTTGAATTTACCATCTGTATATTCATAAGGAAAGTCTAATCTACCAAGTTCTATTTTCATATCTTCTTCATCTATTTCAATACCAAGTAATTTATTGATATCCTCTGCTCTAAACTCTACTGTTTTTACAGTTTTATCTACTTTATCATATTTAACAGTATCACTAAGTATAGTAGCATCTGCATATTTTTCTAGTAAATGGCATGCACGTTTTAATGCTTTATCAGTATATTCAAAGTTTAAACCTTTTCCATATCTAATTGATGCTTCACTTCTAAGATCAAGTTTTGCTGCTGTATATCTAATACTAACTGGATCAAATATAGCAGTTTCTATTAAAATATCAGTAGTATCAGAATCTACCTCTGTATTTTCTCCACCCATTACTCCTGCTATACAAACGGGTTTTTCTCCATCAGTTATTACAATATCATCAGAATTCAAGCATCTTTCTTTACCATCTAGGGTAATAACTTTTTCATCTACAGTAGCATCTCTTACTAAAACTTTATTTCCTAATTTTTTCTTATCAAAGAAATGAAGTGGTTGTCCATATTCAAGCATTACATAATTTGAAATATCAACAACATTATTAATTGGTCTCATACCTGCTCGTGCAAGTCTTTTTTTAATAAAATCAGGACTTTCTTTAATCTTAACATTAGTTACCATTTTCGCAGTATAATAAGGGCACTTTTCAGTTGATACTTCTAAACTGAAATGATTATTAATAGAATCATCTACCTCATTAAAACAATCATCTGGTAGTGTAACACTTCTATTTAGAATTGCTCCAATCTCATATGCAAAACCAATATGATAATAGCAATCATTATTTCTATGTTTATGAATATCCAATTCATATAGTGTATCATCAAGTCCTAAATATTTTATTGGATCTTCTCCAACTTTGGCACCGTTATCTAATTCTTCAATTCCCTTAGCATATGTTTCATCGTTTTTTTCTTCTAATCCAAGTTCATATAGTGCACAAATCATACCATTTGATTCTACTCCACGAATTTTACCTTTTTTAATTTCAAAATCTCCTGGTAAGATAGCCCCTGGAAGTGAAACAATTACTTTTAAACCTTCACGTACATTTGGTGCTCCACAAACTATTTGAATAGGTTTATCTTCACCAACATCAACCATACATACATGTAAATGATCACTATCTGGATGATCTATACAAGATATTACCTCACCAATAACTAAGTTATCAATATGATTAGTAATCACTTTTTCGACATTAATTCCTGATTCAGTAATCTTTTCAGCTAATTCTTTTAAATCTTGATCTGATATATCAATATAATCACTTACCCATTCTAAACTAATCATTTAAATCTTTCTCCTTTCTATCAAATACTTTTTCTTCTCTTAAATCAGTATTATAGAAAACTCTACAATCGTTAATTCCATACTTTAACATAGCAAGACGTTCTGATCCAAATCCAAAAGCAAAACCACTCCATTTATCCGGATCATATCCACTAGATTTTAAAACATTAGGATGAACAACACCTGCACCAACAACAGTAATCCAACCTGTATTTTTACAAATATTACAACCTGCGCCATGGCAGTTAAAACAACTAATATCACCTTCAACAGATGGTTCTGTAAATTGATAATAACTTGGATGAAAGCGAGTTTCAGTATCAGGCCCAAATAGTTTTTTGACTAAAACATCAATAGTCCCTTTTAAATCAGATAATGAAATATTTTTATCAACTAATAGTCCCTCTATTTGCATAAATTGATGTGAATGAGTTGCATCATCGTCATCTCTACGATAAGTTTTTCCAGGGCAAATAACGCGAATTGGAACTTCACCCTTTCCTTTTAACATAGTACGAACTTGAACAGGTGATGTTTGACTTCTAAGTAGAACCTCTTCTCCTTCAATATAGAAAGTATCTTGAGCATCCCTTGCTGGATGACCTTTTGGGATATTTAACATTTCAAAATTATATTTATCTAACTCTATTTCAGGTCCATCTACAACATCATATCCCATAGACATAAATACTTCTTCTACTTCCTCTATCAATGCTTCTAAAATACTAGGTGCTCCACTAGCTACTTTAGTAGCTGGAAGACTAATGTCTATAGCCTCATCCGCTAACTTTTTGTTAAGTATTGCTTCTTCATACTCACTTTTCTTTGCTTCATAAAACTCAGTAAAAATACCTCTTACTTCATTAACACCTTGTCCAAATTCTTTTTTTTGTTCATTTGGGATATCTCTAATTAGTTGATTAAGCTCACTAATCATTCCTTTTTTACCCAAATATTTAACTTTTAAATCATTTAATTCATCACTATTTTTAACAGATTTAATATCTTCTAATAAACTATTTTTAACTTTTTCTATTTGCTCGTGTTTCATAAATCCTCCTAATATATACTTTTTATTTTTCTTAGACTCTTTACCGAATTTTTAACTGGTAAATGTTCATCTTTTCTATTAAAGAAAATATTATCAAGACCAACTATTTCTGATCCAACTATATCTTTTTTATAATCATTCCCTATCATCACACATAACTCCATTGGTGTTTTACCACATGCATTTTTATATGAATCAGGATTAGGTTTAAGAGCTATTTCACCACCATATATTTCATCAATATAATCAATAATACCTACATTCTTTGCTCTTTCAGATTGAACAGTACTAAACCAATTAGTTAATAATACTATCTCTTTGTCTTCTCTTTTTAACTCCTCTAGTAATTCAAATGTTCCATCTACTACCATATCATTAGATTCTTTACCAACTTCAATCCAACCTTTAATAATTTCTGGTGTAATTTTTATAGATGTTTCCAAGCTCATAAACCGACTTAATTTATGAATATCATATTTAGTAAAACTACTTTCATATTTATCTAATAAAGAAGCAATTTTTGGAATAAAGTAGTCACCCTCATCAGTAGTAAGTACTTGTTTAAAATACTCTAATTCGCCTGAATAATCACTATCTAGTAAAGTTCCATCTAAATCAAAAATATACCTACTTTTCATATAACCTCCTAAACATAAAAAAAGACTATAACTTAAGGGCGAAATTATATTCCGTGGTACCACCTTAATTTATAGTCATTACTATACACTCTAATCTTTTAACGCAAGAATAACGCTTACTATTAATAAGGACTCCTAAGACGAATTCATAAACTAACTTCACTTGTTCCCACCAACCACAAGCTCTCTTTAGAAATATCATTTATTACTACTTCTTAATCAATGCCGATGAATGTATTATATCATATATATTAAAATTTTACTACTTTTTTATACATTTAATAATTCTTGCTCTTTTTCTTTTAAAATAGTCTCTATTTTTTATTATTTTATTTTTTCTTCTGCTTTTCGTCTTTCTATATCTGTTTTTATATCATCATATCTATCACATTTTTCTAATCCTTCAACTGATTGCAATGATTCAAAGTGGGCAGTCCAACCTATTTCTTGTAAACTATTTAGAGCTTCAGCTGATTTTAGATTATTAAAACACGCATCCTCACCAATTATTTGCAAATTATTTAAACCATCTGCTGATTCCAACGATTGAAAGTAAGTATCTCCACCTATTCTTTGCAAATTATCTAATCCCTCAGCTGATTCCAATGATTCAAATTGAGCATAACCACCTATTTCTTGCAAACTATTTAGACCTTCGGCTGATTTTAGATTACTAAAATTAGCATTACCACCGATTATTTGCAAACTATTTAGGCCTTCGGCTGATTTTAGATTATTAAAATTGGCAGGTCCACCGATTATTTGTAATTTTTTTAGGCCTTCGGCTGACTTCAATGATCTGAAGTTAGCATAACCATCGATTATTTGTAAGTTATCTAAGCCTCTGGCTGATTTTAGTTCTGAAAAATTTGCATTACCCAAGATTATTTTTAAATTTTTTAAGTCCAAACCTAGGGTATAATCAAAGTCACCATAATAAACAACTGTATCTTTATTAAAATCTGATAAAGATGTTGCTATATTATTTTCACCTATACTATATATTAAAGATAAATCACTCTTTATATTTCTTTTTCCTCTTATTTCCTTTATTCTTGGATCTTTTGTATATCCAAAGCCTTCTATTTTTTCATTTATCTCATATAGAAAAATCAATTCTTCTTTTGTTAATTCTTTTCTGTTTTTTGTTTTTTGTTCTATTTCAGTCAATCTCTTCATATCATTGACTTTCTTTTTATATTCTTCTTTAGCAGGAAATTCTTCTAACTTTTTATCAGCTATATCATTCATACTACCTTCTAAATTTTGCTCTTTCCCTACACCTCTTACTTCGGCTATCTCACTATTTCCATTCATTCTAATTGCTATTCTAGGATTTGTATATTCATTATTTTCATCTTTTGTGTAATATACATAAAAGTCTCCCAATGATAGTTGACTTTCTGCAGTTTCATATCCTGCTGTACACCAGCCTGTATTTTTTCCTTGAAGTGAATCACAAAGTTTTTTACTATCACTTCCTTGATCATATTTAATCCATATTCCTTCTGTTTCTTCATCATGAATTTTAAAATCTTGTTTTGTTAAATAATATCCATATATTTTACTAAAACTTTCTCCATTTTCTAATGCCTTTGTTTGTTCTTCTGTAGGTTCATTTTCTCCTATTTCTTTTGATAATGTATCATAAACTTGCGCCAAAACTTCTCTATTTAAATCTAGATATGGTTCTACTGTTGTGGAAGTCCTTCTTTTAAATGATTTATTCTCTTTATCATATTTGCCTAATTTAATCATTCCTTGAAATGCATAACTTTTAAACCACATTGGATATAAGGCGTCATCACTACACAAATAATCTATCCAATTATCTAATGATTTTTCTTGTTCTACTTGAATCTGTTTTAATATTTCTCTTCTTCTATCTTTTGTTACATCAATATCTCCATATCCACGTTCTCTAGCTATTTTTCTTTGTAAGTTCACATAATTATCTGGCAATTTTTTTATTACATACTTATTATAATAAAGTTTTTTTAATAAATCCATTTTATGATTGCTTGTTTTAGCAATATCATGTACTTCTTCCAATCTATTTAAATACTTATCTATCTTTTCAGCTGGAGTATCACTTTTTTCTGAAGTATGCATAACACTATCTGACATATGCATATTTCTATATAATTTATTCAAAAATTCTGTGCCATTTTTATATCTCATATATATACTCCTAACAATCATATTTTTTATATTATGGATTTATTATTTTATATTTGATACTCAACTTCTCTAGAAGTATCATTTATTACTACTTTTTTATACAGTTAATAATTCTTGCTCTTTTTCTTTTAAAATAGCCTCTATTTTTTTATTATATTCATTTACTAAATCCTGAATATTTTTTTCTGCTTCTTTTATCTCATCTTCAGACATTTCACTTTTCTTAGTTTTATCTAATCCTTCATGTCTAGCATTTCTAACAGATACTTTAGCATCTTCTGACATTGCCTTAACTTGTTTAATTAATTCTTTTCTTCTATCTTCTGTTAAAGCTGGAATAACTATTCTAATTGATTCTCCGTCATTGTTTGGAGTATATCCTAAATTAGACTCAAATATTGCTCTTTCAATATCTTTTAAGCAACTTTTATCAAAAGGTTTAATTAATAATTGTGTAGCTTCTGGAACTGATATTGTTGCTAATTGTTTAAGTGGTGTTAAAGTTCCATAATAATCAACTGCGACACCATCTAAACTAGATGGATTAGCACGTCCAGCACGAACAGTTTTTAATCTTGTTTCATATGAGGTAATTGCTTTATCCATTTTATCTTGTACTTCTATTAAAATTTCATCCATTTTTATCTCTCCCTTACTTCTTATATTATAATATATGTAGTTTTTAAAATAAAGAAAAAGTAGAAAATATTTTCTACTTAATTAATTCTATTGTAGTTAAATAGTAATTATTATTGTCCTTATCATAATTATATGTATATTTGTACTGATTTAATTTAGTATAATCTTTATCTATATCAAATGTATCTTTAGTTACACCTTCTACTACTTCACCAAGATTATTTTGATCATCATTATTTTCATTATAAGTTTTAAAAACCTTATTAACTGCTGGATCACCACTAAGTATAGCAACTGCTACATTGATTTCAATAGTATCTTGTTTTTTTACTGCTTTTATAATTTTTCTTTCTAGTGTAGGTAAAGCTACACCACCACATGCAGTTTCTCCTTTACTATAATATTTTGTACTACTATCATATTGAATATTTACACAAGTTTTTCCATTGAATATACTTTTATCTTCTAAGGTCAACTGATTTCCAAATAGTAATGTTACAGCATCTTTAAATTCATCACTTGAAAAATTAACACCAGATAATGACTTATTTGCTTTTTTAGCTGCTATGGCTCTTAAATAAATATCATCTAAATCTTTAACTTCTACCTTATCTTTACTATACAAAGCACTATATACATCTGCATTACTTAAAGAATAAAAATCATAATCAGAAATTAAATTTTTAATGTATAAACTATTAGGTGAAATTTCCTCAGCACTAGCCTTAGTTACTTCTTTAGTTTCTTTTTTTTCTGTTTTAGTCTCTTCCTTGTTTAAGAACTTATTAATATATCCAGAAAAATACCAACCTAAAGCAGTTCCTCCTACTAAGAAAAGTATTAGTAATATTGTTATTAGAACTGGATGTCCCTTTTTATTCTTATTCTTATTCTTATTCTTATTATCATTATCATTATTATTGAATGATGAATTTTGATCATTATTTCCTAAATTATTAGTATCAGTAGTTGGTTCACTATTAGTTACTTCCTCCGCTGGTACGGAATTAGGAATATCTGGAGTTATCGTCTTTCCCACCTCATCGGTTGGAGGTGCTATTTTAACTTCAGGAAAAGCTGACTCTGATGATACAGTTTCATTTGACTCTAAACTCTCTACCTCATCAGACGTCGCTACAGCTGACTTTTGTCCTATTTCTCCAACAAAGGTCATACTCATATCATCTTCAATATTATTATTTCTATTATCTTCCATTTCTATTCTCCTTTATTTTATTAACATAATTATACAAAAAAACAAATGAAAATGCAAGAAAAAAGAATCTAGTGGCATTCACTACATTCTTCATATTTTAATACCTTTGAATAATTACTCTCAATACTTTTTATTTTTTTCTTAGTTAAGTATTCTTCAGATAATTCTTTTTCATCTGAAAAACAAGTATTACGAGATATTATCTTACCATCTTTAATGGCATACAAACTTGGTAATTTAACATCATCATTTAAAATTTTCTTTAATTTTTTATATTTTTTTGGAGCTTTTTCTTCTAATTTTTTAGGATTATAATAATATATTCTATTTACTCCAATTTTTTTAGAAATTCTAGTTATATATTCTGAAGCCTTTATAGAACCTTCATAATCAGAATTTGCAAAGAAAATAAGCCCTGTACTATTAAATACATTAAAAATATTATCAATTCCAGTATATACAAATGGATTATCTTTAGTAATGCCAAATTCTTTTGAAAACTTTTCAGCATTACTAAGATCCTGTACTTTCTTTACAGAACATCCAGATACAGAAATAGCTAATACTAATAATGCAATTAAATATACTACCTTTTTCATATTAACCATTTACTTGGTTCATTACTTCAGCTGCAAAATCTTCTTCTTTCTTTTCAATTCCTTCTCCAACAGCAAATCTTACCATTGAAACGATTTTTCCACCATTCTTTTCTACGTAATCTTTTACGCTTTCTTTGTTTTCTTTAATGAATGGTTGTTCTTCTAAACAAATTTCTTTATAAAATTTATTTAATCTTCCTGTTACCATTTTTTCTGCTATTTCCTCTGGTTTTCCTTCAGCCATTACTTGTTCTTTAATTACGTGAGATTCACGTTCTACCATATCAGCAGGTACTTCAGCACGAGTAACAGCAGTTGGAGCCATTGCAGCAACATGCATAGCAACATCTTTCGCTACTTCTTCTGTAGTGTCAGCAAGAACTACTAAAGCACCTATTTTTCCACCCATATGTTTGTAGCTACCAAATACTTCATTATCATTTTTTTCTACAACTTTGAAACGTCTGAAATCAATTTTTTCACCTATTTTAGCAATTTTACCTACTAATTTATCTGAAATTGTTTCATCACCATCTTTAAAGTTTAATACATCTTCATTTGAAGAAAAATTATTCTTTAAAATTGTTTCTGCTAAATATGAAACAAAACTTGTAAATTCTTCATTTTGAGCTACGAAATCAGTTTCTGAGTTTACCTCTACTATTACTGCTTTATTACCATCAGTTTTAATTTCGCAAAGTCCTTCTGCAGCAACTCTACCTTCTTTTTTAGCTGCTTTTGATATTCCTTTTTCTCTTAACCAATCAATTGACTTTTCAATATCACCTTCACAAGCTTCTAATGCTTTCTTACAATCAAGCATTCCTGCACCTGTTTTTTCTCTTAAATCTTTTACATCACTTGCTTTAAACATATTTTAATCCTCCTATATTCTTATAAATTTTAGCAAAAAAGATGGAAGAACCTCCTCCACCTTCCTTATTACTTACTTAAAGCTTCTACTAATTCTGCTTTTTTCATTGTTGAATATCCTTTAACTTCTGCTTCTTTTGCCATTTTCTTTAAATCTGATAAAGTTAAACTATTTAAATCAACTTGTTCTTCTTTTACTTCTTTTTTTTCTTCTTTAACTACTTCTTCAGTTTTTACTTCTTTTGTTTCTTTTTTGAATTCTTTCTTTTGTTCTCTGTTGTTTTCTTTTCTGTTTCCTCTTTTAGAATCTTTATTCTTATCATCTTCTGATACGTAGTCAACTACTTCATTTCCATTAACCTCTGCTACTGCATTAGTTAAAGCACCAATTAATAATTTAACAGCTCTAACTGCATCATCATTACCTGGTATTACATAATCAACAACATCTGGATCACAGTTTGTATCTACGATACCAAATACAGGTATTCCTAAAATATGTGCTTCTTTTATAGCTATATCTTCCTTACGTGGATCAACTATTACTAAAGCTTGAGGAAGTCTCTTCATTTCACGAATTCCTCTTAAGTTTTTATTTAATTTCTCATATTCTTTTTTAATTTTAATTACTTCTTTTTTAGGTAATAAATCAAAAGTTCCGTCGCTTTCCATTTTTTCTATTTCTTCAAGTCTTCTAATTCTACCTCTAATTGTTTTATAGTTAGTTAAAGTTCCACCTAACCATCTTTCATTCATAAAATACATGTTAGTTCTAACTGCAGCTTCTTCTACAGCTTCTTGAGCTTGTTTTTTAGTACCAACATATAATACTTTACCACCATTTTCAGCAATTGCTTTTAATGCTTCATATGCTTCTTCTAATTTTTTTACTGTTTTTGATAAATCGATAATATAAATATCATCTCTTGTAGTATAGATGTATTCCTTCATCTTTGGATTCCATCTTCTTTTTTGGTGTCCGAAATGTACACCAGCTTCTAATAAATAATTCATTGAAATTACTGTCATAAATTTTCTCCTTTTCGTTTTTATCTTCTATTAGTTTCTAATATATACCACCATTAGGCACTAGATATATAAATTCACTAATATGTTTATTTTAAAACTGCAATTAAATCAGCTTTTTTCATTGTTGAATATCCTTTAACTCCAGCATCTTTTGCCTTCTTTTTTAAATCTGCTAAAGTTAGGCTAGATAAATCTTCCTTTTTATCTTCAGTTTTCTTAACTGTTTCTTTCTTTTCTTCTACTTTTTTAGTAGTAGTCTTTTTTGCAGTTGATTTCTTTGCATTCTTTGATGCAATTGTTACTTCACTACTATTAACATTTTCATTCTTAGTAACTTTTCCAGCTTTACCATCCCTAGCTACTTTAACTAATTCTGTAAAATACTCTGGATTAGAAATAGCTATTTCAGATAACATTTTACGGTTAATTTCTACACCAGCCTTAGTTAATCCTTCGATAAATCTTGAATATGAAATATCATTTTGACGACATGCTGCATTAATTCTTGTTATCCATAACTTTCTAAATTCTCTTTTCTTTTGTTTTCTATCTCTATATGCATATTGACCAGAATGCATTAATTGTTCTTTAGCAGTTTTATATAATCTATGCTTACTACCAAAATAACCTTTTGCTTGTTTTAATACCTTTTTATGACGAGCTTTAGTTACAGCTCCATTCTTTACTCTTGCCATTATTTGTTCCTCCTTCTATTTTTATAATTAGATAATATTTTTTAATCTATTTTGATCAGCTTGACTTAAGTTTGATCCTTTTCTACAACTTCTATTAAAACTTGAGTTTTTCTTACCAGTATTATGTCTACTTTTTGGTTTACCTATTTTATAATCATTTTTACGTTTATTTACTACTTTTGCAGTACCTTTATGTGTCTTTATTTTTGGCATAATTAATTCCTCCTATTACTTATCTTTTTTTGGGTCTAACATCATTGTCATTACTCTACCATCAAGTTTTGGTTGATCTTTTACTTCAGCATAATCACTTACTCTATCAGCAAAACGTAAAAGTACCTCTTTTCCTAATTCAGTGTGTGCCATTTGACGACCTTTAAATCTAATGGTTAGTTTTACTCTATCACCTTTTTGTAAATATTTCGTAGCATTTCTAAGTTTTGTTTCAAAATCTCCAACATCAATTACAGGTGATAATCTAAATTCTTTTAATTCAGACATATTAGCCTTTTGTTTTTTTAAAGCTTCCTTTGCTTTCTTTTGTTTTTCATAACGGTATTTATTATAATCCATTACTTTACAAACTGGTGGATTAGCATTAGGACTTATAAGCACTAAATCTAATGATGCATAAGAAGCTAATGTTTTAGCATCTTCTATAGATTTAATTCCAACTTGCTCTCCATTTGGGCCAATTACAAGAACTTCACGAGCCCTTATTTGATCATTAATCATCATGTTATCATTATTCTTTGCGATAACTAAACACCTCCATAAACTAAGAAAAGTGGATATAATTTATACCCACTTAACCCAATAACATTATTTAATAATTTTATCTGGCATTTACCCATTACTACTCGTAATCAGGTGGATATAAATCGCTTTCCTTTTCTTGACTGCTATAATTATATGTCATAAAAATCAAAAAGTCAACACTTTTTCCATAAATTTATAGAAGTCATCATATTAATTACCTATTACTGTAATATGCAAAATCTAATAAAAAACAAGATTAAGATTATCTTACTTTTTAGTACCCTTTATGTTTATTATCTATTAACATCCTAATAAGTAACCAACTAGATAATAAAATTATGAATATTATAAATATAAATTGTACTGATGGATTATCTATGAAACTTGTTGCAATAATTAAACATCCATCTATAAATCCAATAATAAGTTCATGGACTAGCATCTCTAATTTATCAACTTGCCTAGAAGAATCACTTAATTCCATATTAAATTTAAAACTACCATCTTTAATAGATTTTAATACATCTTCTAAATCTGTTGGTATATCTACTATACTCTTACCACTTTTATATATTTTTTTACCTACTTTTTTTATCATATCTTTAGATGAAAAACTACTTACTTCTTCTTCTAAAACATGGGTAGATAAAACTTGAAATAAATTAATTGATGGATCAAGTTTTTCTAAAACTCCTTCAAGTATTGTAATCCCTCTTATTAACATAGTAACATCATGATCTAATATTAAATTATTTTGTTGAAGCATTTTAAACATATCTGTAATAAACTTTTTAGTATCAATATTATCTAAACTAGTACTTCCAAACTCACATAAAATATTTTTAACATCATTTTCTAAATTATTTTTAGAAAACTCTTTTGTGGATGTTGACATTGAAACTAATATATTGGCTACTTCCTTATAGTCTTCTAAAATTATTCTTTTCATACACTCTTTTAAAAGATTTCTATTTTTGTAACTTAAAACTCCAACCATTCCCCAGTCTAGGAAAATAATCTTATCATCAGAGATTATAATATTATCAGGATGTGGGTCTGCATGAAACATACCATCATCTAATGCTTGTTTTATATAATTATCGCTTAATATAGAAGCAATTAAAGATAAATCATACTCATTACGAAGCATTTCTAAATCATCTATTTTAACACCTTTAACCTCTTCCATAACAATAGTTGAAGTGGTAGTTAATTCATTATAAATATATGGTACAGATACATAAGAGTTATTGTTTTTTTCTGCAAATTTAAATACATGTTCTACTTCTTTAGTAAAATCTAATTCTTCTTTTGTTACTTCATATATCTCGTCTAATGCTTTATCTAAATCCATTATTGTAATAAAATGATTTATATGAGTTATATCGATTGCTTTTTTTAATAGTTCAATATCTGTTTTTATTTTTTCATCTATGTTAAGCCTCTTAATTTTTATTACAACATTTTCGCCATTTTTCAACTTTGCTCTATGAACTTCTGCAATTGATGCAGAACCTATTACATTCTTATCAACAAATGAAAAAACATTCTTGTAATTATCATAAGCACTATTTAGTACATCTTCTACCTCATTAAATGGCATTGGCAAAACATCTCCACGTAACTTGCCTAGCTCCTTACAGTATTCCATAGGTAAAAAGTCTGCTCTCATAGATAAGATTTGTCCTATTTTAATAAATGTAGAACCTAAATTTTCTATAGTTTTTCTAACATTTAGAGGAGAATGATCACTAACTATATTACTATCTTTTATTATTTTAATTATTTCATTAAGTCTTTCCTTTTTATTCATATAGCATCACCTATCATAAATTATAGCATTAATGATTACTAATGTAAATAAAGGTCTAACTAATTAATTTTAGGACATAGTAAAAAATAAAAATACTACATAATGCAGTATTTTTACTCATATTTAAAACCTTATTTTATCTTTTATATAATCAGCTACTTCATCTAAATTCAAAGTAATTTGTTCCATTGTATCTCTATCTCTTATTGTTACTGTATTATTATTAATTGTTTCATCATCTATTGTTATACAGTATGGAGTTCCACAAGCATCACTTCTTCTATATCTTTTACCAATACTACCCGCTTCATCATAACTACACATAAAATATTTAGATAGTAAATCATATACTTCTCCTGCTTTTTCTCCATGATATTTTTTAGCGAGTGGCAAAATTGATACTTTGTATGGTGCTAAAGCTGGATGAATTTTTAAAACTTCCCTAGTATCATTTTCAAGTTCTTCAACAGTATAACTATCTGCTAAAATTGCAAGTAACAATCTATCTACTCCTACTGATGGTTCTATAACATATGGAATATATTTTTCATTTGTCTCAGGATCTAAATACTTAAGTTCTTTTTTTGAATGTTCTTCATGTACACTTAAGTCATAATTAGTTCTATCAGCAACTCCCCATAGTTCGCCCCATCCCATTGGATAGTTATATTCAATATCAGTAGTAGCAGCACTATAAAATACTAATTCATCTTTTTCATGATCTCTATATCTTAAATTTTCTTCCTTTAATCCTAAACTCTTTAAAAAGTTAAGACAGTAATTTTTCCAATAATCAAACCATTCCAAGTCAGTACCTGGTTTGCAGAAGAATTCCAATTCCATTTGTTCAAATTCTCTAGTTCTAAATATAAAGTTTCCAGGGGTAATTTCATTTCTAAAAGCTTTACCTACTTGACCAATACCAAATGGCAATTTTGCTCTCATAGAACGGTAAACATTAGAAAAGTTTACAAATATACCTTGAGCAGTTTCTCCTCTTAAATATACTTTACTTTGACTATCATTAGTAACACCCATATGTGTTTCAAATAATAGGTTGAATTGTCTAATAGATGTAAAATCACTCTTACCACAATTAGGACAACAAATATTATTATCTTTAATAAATTTTTCTAATTTTTCATTATCCCAACCGTCACCTGTTTCTTCTCCTTTGGTAAATTCCTCAATTAATTTATCTGCACGATGACGAGTTTTACAACTTTTACAATCAATTAGTGGATCAGAGAAACTTGCAACATGTCCACTAGCAACCCATACTTCTGGATTCATAAGAATAGCAGCATCAAGTCCATAGTTATATCTATTTTCTTGAATAAATTTTTTATGCCAAGCCTTTTTTACGTTTTCTTTTAACTCTTTTCCTAAAGGTCCATAATCCCAAGTATTAGCAAGTCCTCCATATATTTCGCTTCCTTGAAATATATATCCATATTGTTTGCAGTAATTTACTAATTTTTCCATAGTTAGTTTTTCCATAATTTTATCTCCTTTTCTATTAATTTTATAATATCTTCCATCCTACTTTCGATATTAACATATTCACCTATGCTTTTCTTTACAAGTTTCTTCTCATACAACCAGTACAACTCTTTAATAATTGGGGTATAAAAGAAATCATCATTATATAATATCAGTAGTTTGTTATCCTCTTTTGTTCTGTGTTCCTCTATAGATGAAAATAGTTCTGTATATGTACCAATTCCCCCTGGTAAAAATAACATAATATCACTTTTATTATAAATTTCTCTCATTCTATCCATTGATGTTTCTACTAGTACTTCGTTATCCAACTCTAAATCATCGAGCTGATCTTTATAAAGATTTAGCGTGATGCCAGTTACTTTTTTATTGTTATCTTTAAATATTTCATAGCACTTTCCCATAAGACCATTATGATATGCTCCAAAAACTAAATTAACATCTTTTATTTTAGCTATTTCATTTATTAAAGATAAACTATTCTTATTAAAACTATCATCAATATCTTCAGAAGCACATCCAATAAAAATATTCATATCATCCCTCCTAAAAATAAAAAACTTCCAGAAATACTGTAAGGACGAATTACTCCGCGGTTCCACCTTACTTATTCTAGAAGAATCACTTTAACTATACTGCTCGAGGTTTCCAAGCCCCTTCATCACAACTTAAAAATATAATACTAAAATATATATATTTAGTCAACTACACTTGCTCTATTTTTTCTAATTCTTTTAAAAATTTCTTACTTTTTAAATATAGACCTGTATATCTATCATAATAATCATCTAAAAAGAAATTTATTTCCTTAAGAGTTTTTGAAGAAACTTCTAACTTAGTAATATTTTCTATATCAACATAATAAAACATTCTAATTAATTTAATTGCTTTATCACTTACCATGCCTTCATTAGTATAACAATTAGCACAAATATAACCACCTGCATTAGAATTTAAGGTTACAATATTTTTAGTGCTACCACAGTAACAGCAACCATCTATAGAAGGTTTTACACCCAAGTAATCTAGTAACTTTAATTCTAAGATACTCATAAGAATATGTGGATCAAAGCCATCTTCTATTTTTAATAATACTGCTTTTAATAATGGAAAAAGATTTTCTTCCTCATTTTGTCTAGAAACTTGACTTACTAAATCAATTATATATGATGCATATGATATTTTTTTTAAATCCATTAACGTATTATTAAAGGAATTAATTACATCAACACTAATTAATGTAGATAATCCATTTTCTTTATAATAAATATGAAATTTAGCATATATCATTTTTCTACTAACAGCTCTAAGTTTGTTTTTAATATTCCTGCATCCCTTAGATATAACACCTATTACTTTATATTCTTTAGTCAAAATATTTAAAATTTTACTTGATTCGCTATAATTAGTTTCACTTAAAACAATACCTTCTACTTCTTCTATTTTCATAAACTCACTTCTCTTGTTCGCTTTTTTTTAATAAAATATAATACTTGATATCTCCAGTTTCTTTAAATAATTTCCATATTACATCATTCATAAAATCACCTCTACTAATATAGTGGTGATTTATTTATTTTTTTATTCATCTTCTTCTATTCCCAATTCTTGAAAATACTTAACCTCATCTCTCCAATTTTTTAAAGTTTTAACGTATGTTTCTAAATATACTTTCTTACCTAGAAATTCTTCCATATCAATTCTTGCTCTTTTTCCTACCTCTTTAAGCATAGAGCCATTCTTACCAATAATTATTTTTTTGATATTATCTCTATCTACTACAATTAATACTTGAATATGGACAACATTATCATCTTCTTCATAATTTTCTACATAACAGGTTACAGTATGTGGAATTTCTTCTCTAGTTAATTCAAGTATTTTTTCCCTAACTAATTCTGCCATTATAAACCTTGTTGAAACATTAGTTAAATCTTCTTCTGAAAAGATTCTGTCTCCATCATCTAAATATTTTTTAATACAATCAATTAAAACATTGACATTATCATTTTTCATAGCTGATATTGGAATTATTTCAGCAAAATCATATAATTTTTGTAATTCATTAATTTTTTCTAATAATTTTTCTTTATTTTTAATTTTATCTATCTTATTTAAAAGTAAAAATACTGGAACATTTTTATTTTTAATCTTTTCTAAAACAAAGTTATCTCCTTTTCCAAATCCTTTATCAATATCAACTAAAAATAATATTACATCTACTCCTTCAGTATTATTATAAGCTTTTTTATTCATTACGCTTCCAAGCTTATGAGTAGGTTTATGAATACCTGGAGTATCAACAAATACTATTTGAGAATCATCATCATTATATATACCTTGAATAATATTTCTAGTAGTACCACTAACATTAGATGTTATAGCAAGTTTCATTCCTAATAAATTATTTAAAAGAGTACTCTTTCCTACATTAGGTCTTCCAACTAGACTAACAAAACCACACTTCATCGTAAATCCTCACTTCCAAATGGATATGGACATAACTCACTTACTGTATATTCCTTATACTCACCCGTAGTGCTATAACATCTAACTATTGCATCCAAATCAAATAATTCAAAAATCATTTGTCTACAAACAAAGCATGGAGTTCCAATCTCCCCACTAGATACCATTACATTAATCTCTTTAAAGTCACCTTTTTTTACACCACTTGCTAAAGCTGAAAAAATTGCCACTCTCTCAGCACATGCTCCTGCACGATAACTTGCATCTTCTACATTAACACCAGAAAATTCTCTTCCATCTTTTGTAACAACTATTGCAGAAACTGGAAAATTTGAATATGGACTGTAACTATTTTTATGTAGGTTTAATAATTTTTCTTTCATAATAATCCTCCTATAAATACTATTATTTTAGGTACAAATATAATAAGACCTACTATAGCTGATATTATAGCCATAGCAAGTACACCGCTGCTGGCCATATCTTTAGCATTTTTAGCATATGGATTTATATCTGTTGTTATCATATCAACAATATTTTCTAAAGCTGTATTAAAAAATTCTGCCATTAAAACTAAACCTATTAAAATTAAACATACAAACCATTCTAAATTACTTATTTTAAATAAGAAACCAAATATTATTACTAAAACTGCCATTACTGTATGGATACGTAGGTTTTGCTCGGTCTTATATGCAGTAGCAACTCCAGTAAACGCATATTTAAAACTATTTGTTAATCTTTTTTTATCAAGAATTTTCTTATTACCTTTTAATTTCGCATTCATTAAGTACTTCCTCCTGTTTTCCAAACATTACTTTTTCATCTTCTTCATTCATGTGATCATATCCTAATAAATGATAGAAACCATGGACACCTAAAAAAATAAGTTCTCTTTTAAATGAATGACCATACTCCTTAGCTTGAAGATGAGCTTTATCTACTGAAATATAAATATCACCAAGAACTCTTTGTTCACTTGCATTAATTACCTCATCATCATCTTCTAATGCAAATGTTATAACATCAGTTTCTCTATCTATATTACGATAGTTTTTATTTAGTTCATGTATATAATCATTATTAACAATAATAACATTAAACTCTACATTTTCTAATTTTTCTTTTTCTATTGCATGTTCTAATACTTTTTTTAATAAATCTAATTCCTTAATTTCTTCATCTGTTTGATTGAATATTCCTATTTTATTCATTTTCTATATTCCTTTCTAATTCTACTTTTATAAATATAATAAGTTCTATATCAATGTAATAACTCCTAATAGAATAATCACTGCTACTATATCTAAAAATACTTCACTTTTCATAAAGTTTGGTAACTTATTCCATATTTTCCTAATTAAACTATATATATAAAAACCAATAGTACCACCTATAACATTTAAAATAATATCATCAATATCAAAAACCCTTCCAATAACCATTTGGACAACCTCTATAGATACTGATGCTATTAATGTTAGAATAAATGCCAAATATGGTTTCTTAATATCCAAATAATAACTTGCAAAAAGTCCAAACGGTAAAAATAAAATTACATTACCTAAAACATTCTTTAAAAATAGTCTGCTTCCAAAGTTATATCTAAATATTTCCCTAAATGGAACAAAGTTATTACTACTCCAAGTAACATCATCTTGAAAGGTAACTACTTGGAACAAGCATAATATATATATTATAAATGATAACATTAACAATTCCTTATACAAGGTTAAATGTTTTCTATTCTTTATTAAGTAAGCAATTCTAAGTGATACTAAAACCACAACAGAAATTATTACCATAGGCCAAGTCATATCTATTACACTTTGAATAGTTCTAGTTACTTGACTCATCCTTATCACCTTCTATATCCTCTATTTTAATGTTTTCTATATCTTCTATATCCCTAATATCCTCTTTCACTTTAAAAAACACTTCTACTATTATTCTACTATTTTTTTCAGTCTTTTTCAAAACTTTTTTAGAAATAACACTACCATTTTTACCGATTTTATTTTTCAACTTATTATTTGCTATTTCTAAAGCATCCTTAGAAGCATTACTATAACCATATTTTTTATTAATTTCTTCTGTTTCATATATAGTTGTATAGTTAATACCAATTGGCAATAAGGTACTTCTAATTAAACTATTTCTTTTTAGACTGTATGTTTTATATTTATCTGAAAAATCAAATAAAAATATACTATTATTTAAAAATTGTAATTCTATTTTCTTTTTGCTTTTACCAGTTTTATTAATAATGTGATATTTTTTTGGTAAATCTACATCAACTTTATACCAAACCTCTCCAAAAACCTCACCATCTGCTTTAGTCTTTGAAACTACCTTATCATCTCTTTTAATAAAACCACTGATTAAGACTTCTCCCTTTTTTACATAATCATATTTTTTCTTTACTACCTCTCCTTTTGTAGCATTTATACTTAAAATCATTGCATCTTTACTAGCAACTATATTTTGACTTTTTAAATTTTCTTTTTTCTTGTTTTTAATACGTTCTTCTACTTTTACAACATATTTTGTACCTTGCCTTTCTATTTCTAACCATTCAATTCTTTCAGTCTCTTTTGCTAGAATTTTCTTTTTTATGTTTTCCTTTTCTTTATAACTAACTCTAAATCTATATTTTTTAATTCCATATTCATCTAAATCATTTAAAATTATTTGTCTTATCTCACTCTTTGAGTGTTCTACTTCTATATCAAATACAATATTAGATAAAACCTCAATTACTATAATACCTATAACAATAGATGTTATAAACCAAAAATATTTTTTGAAACTATTAATATACTTAATAAGTCCATACTCTTTAATGATTTCTATTTTATAGCTTGTCTTTATCTTCTTTATTTGCCCTAATCCATCATCATCTACTATTATTATAGTATAATCATCACCTATTTTCACACTATAAAGAGAGATTTTTAATGTTATTAAATCTTTTACAAATCTCTTTGGACTTTTACCTATTATTTTTAATTTATATCTATTATTCATTAAAATCTACCTCAATATTAGATACAACTCCACCAATTAAAACTTCATCATCTAACATCTTATTTAAAGATAATTTACTGCCTTTAATGATTACCCTACCTTTTTTTGTTAAAAAAGAAATTCTATCATCATCCAAAGAGATAATTTTCAAATAATTAATAATGTAAATTCTATTTTCTAATACAGTAAGTCTAAATTCATCATCATTTATATATTCTTTTATACGATTAAACATAATATCACCTAATTAAGAATATGTTATTAGATAATATTTAAGTATTTTTTAGAAAATAAAAATTGATAAATAATCTTATCAATTTAATTTACTTCTAATAATTTCACTAACCTTTTTCATATCAGTTCTTCCTTTTAATTTAGGAGTAATTTCTTTCATTACACTTCCCATATCTTTCATAGATGTTGCTCCTAGGCTAGCTATTGCATCTTCTATAATATGAAGAACCTCATCTTCTTCTAATTGTTCTGGTAAATATTCCTTTAGAATAGATAATTCATATTCAGCCTGTTTAATTAAATCATCTCTATTAGCTTTTTTAAACTCATCTATTGAATCATTTCTCATTTTAACTTGTTTATTTACAACATCAATTAATAACTCATCATTAACCTCTGCCTTTTTATCAATTCTCTCTTTATCTAAGGCAGCTTTTACCATTCTAATAACAGTTAGTCTTTCCTTATCTTTTGCTTTCATTGCATTAATCATATCTTGTTTTAATTTATCTACAAAATTCATATAATCATCTCCAAATATATTATACACTTTCTCACTTAATTTATCTAGATATTATATAAAAAAATAGAGATTAATTGTTAATCTCTATTTGCACGTTCTCTTTTTCTTGAATTTTTTATTCCTGCTTCTTTTGCTTCTCTTCTTCTGATTCCTGGTTTAGAGTAATGTTCTCTTTTTCTACATTCTTGAGGGACACCGTCTCTATTTACTTTTTGTTTGAATCTTCTTAATGCCATATCTAGATTCCCATTTTTAACAGTGACTTGAGTTGCCATCTTATCCCTCCCTTCGCTTTTACTAAAATTGATTATAACAGAACTATCTTTATATTTCAAGAATTTTCGTCATATTTTTGATTAATTTAGCACTTTGGTATAATTTTATATAAATTTCTTAAAAATATACCAATATAATTGCCAAAATTATAGCAAAAATCAAATATATAATAAAATACAGGAAGTAATATTAAAATAAGTATTAAATAATATACTTTTCTACATTTTAAAAGGTTTATTACTTTAGCGGACATACATTTCCTTCTGCTACTCTTCTAATAGAGGAACCAACACTAGAACCAGCATCAACTAAAAGTTTAATTACATTAACAAAGGCATTTATAATACTCCCACTAATATAATCAGAACCTCCTATTATTTCTTCTAAATCATTTTCTTCTATTTTTTTCATTATGTACAAGACTTAGGATGAACAATTCCACTAAATACTCCTGATAGGAACAATACAGCTGACACAATTCCTAGTGCTGCCCACGTGGAAAAGCCTCCATTTATCCTTTCTAATTCTTCATCAGTAATTTTTTTCATTTTCACTCCTTCCAACAAGATTTAAAAATATTAATAAGCCTTTTTTTATTATCATATATTGTTACTTTTATATAATCTCCATCATGATATTTATCTGGAGTTTCTGCATTAACAATTACCTCATGATAATTTTTTTCCTTTTTTAATACATTTTTTACTATTTCAATAATCTCCATTTTTTCCTTTTTATCATCAATAAAAATATATTTACTACCTTTTAATTTTTTTAAATCTCCATCTGCTATAATTAATTTAATATAATCCTTTGTAATTAAAACAGAATTTAATACTTTATAATTTCTATATCTATAAGTAAAAATATTTACTATAAATAAAAAACATAAAATTAAAAATATAAAACTGATACTTATTATTAATTGATTTTTTTCATAATTCTTCTTCATCTATCCTTCCATTTTTTAAAGTAAGTGTTCTATCAAATAAATTTTTATTATCAAAACGATGGGATACTACTATTATTGTTTTATTATTTAAATATTTAAAAATATTTAAGAGTATCTTTTTTTCTCTTGCAACATCTATTTCATTAAATGCTTCATCAAAAATATAAATATCACTATTTTTCAAAATACTTCTTGCTATTATAATTCTTTGACGTTCTCCTCCACTAAAATTAAAACCATTTTCTTCTACTAATTTATCATAACTGGCAACTTCATCTACTAACGCTATAGAACAGACTTTATCTATTTCATCTTTAGAACATTCTCTATACATTTTTATATTATTATATATAGTATCATTAAATAAAAGTTCTTGTTGGGATACATAAGTTATTTTTTCTCTTAATAAATCTAAATGATAATGATTTATATCTATATTATTTATACTAATATGATTAAATGGAACATCAACATATCTTAATAATAATTTCATTAATGTACTCTTACCTGAACCACTAGGTCCATATAAAAATACTTTATCACCCTTATTTATCTCTAGGTTTACATTTTTTAATAATGGCTTGTTATTATATGTGTAACTTAAATTATCATAAATTATTTTCCCATCCAAACTACATAACTTATAGTAACTACTACAATTAAACACTTCCTTTTTAATAGTAAATAAATCTTCTACTCTTTCAAGTGAAATCTTATATTTTGGATAATCATTAATTAATTTTATTAAATTATTAAAGGAGTTAATATAAAAGTTTAAAATATTTTGAAATATTACTAAGTTACTTAAAGAAAGCTTTTTTATAATTACATATTTACTACCATAGTATAAAATAATTACCATAAACACGTTATAGATAATAGACTTTATTGTAGATATAATTTCTAATGTTAAGGAAAGGGAATATAAAGAACTTAAGAAATTTCTATATTTTTTCTTAAATTTATAAATCGTTGGAATTTCTACATGCATTCCTTTTATTACATCTACACTAGATAATGACTCTATTAAATTAGAATTAACTCTTTCTTCGTGTTTATATAGTTTGCCTATTTTTTTACTTATATTATTTTTAAAGCATGCACTTACAATTATTAAACCAAATAGTAAAAGTACTGCCCAAATAGAAAGGAATTTATTTATATTTAACAAGAGAATTATAAAAATAATAATACTTGATATATCTGTTGTAACAAATAAAAGTAATGTAGTTATGTACTCTTTTACTACATTTAAATCCTTTATCCTTGAAACAACTTCACCTGTAGTTCTATTTTTATAATAAAGATACGGAAGTAAAATAAGTTGTTTATAAGTTTTTAGAGTGATTTTTTGATCAAACATTTGACTATACTTTAATATTATTATTTTTCTTAAAAATTGTGATATTTCTTTTAATATAAATATAAAAAGGACTATAAAACTAATGAGGGGCAGATTATTGCTTACATTATAATTAATACAATAATCAATTAAATATTTAAAATGAAAAGTTGCGATTACATTTAGAAAAAAATAAAAAATGGTTAACAATAGAAGAAAAAATATATATTTTTTCTCATTGTATATATAATCATATATAGTCTTTTTAATTACTTTTGTATAGTTAAAAACTGGTAGCTTATTATTTGGTTTTAAAAATATGTAATTGTTACTAGAAATTAATTTGAACTCTGAAAAAGATAATGTAGTTTTTCCTTTAGCTGGATCCATGATAACAATTTTTTCCTTTTCATAAGAAATATCATATATTACAACAAAATGTTTATAGTTTTTATTTATAATTACATGGGCAATACAAGGTAAGTTATTTGCATCTATCCTTTCTATTTCACCATTTAATGCTAATGCTTCAAAGCCAAGCTTTTTTGATGCCTCAAGTAAATTAAATGCAGTTACTCCATTTTTTGTTGTATTAGTTATCTCTCTTAAGTATTCTTTTGAAACACTGCCATTATAATATTTAATAATTGATAAAAGACAACAAATACCGCAATCACTTATTCCATCTTGCAGTACTATTTTCATACTTATTTTACCTCCTACTATAATTATTAGTAAAAGATAAGTTTTTCCTTGTATAAATTTTACTTTTCAAACAAAAAAATCAAAAATACTCTCTTGTATCTTTGATTCTATATAAATTTTATAAAGTAGATTTCAAACTTTTGATAACACTTTGGCGTCTTAATTTGCGCAATGATTTAATTTCTGATTGTCTAACACGATCTACAGAGCGTTCAACTTCTCCTGATATTTTTGCATATGTTTCAACCTTTCCATCATAAAAGCCATATCTATTTTTTATAATATACTCTTCAAGTCTTGATAATTTTGCTTTTTCAAACGAAGTTATTACTTCTTCTCTTGTTTCTTTTTCAATAATTTTAGATATTAATTCACTATCATCAGTTAAATCAAACTCACTAATAAAATCTTGATTAATAGTATTATTAATTATTAGTTTAATATATCTTTTTAAATTAGTATCACTAATTTTGTTAGAACCTATTTTAGATTTTAAATACTTTCCAACTTTTTCAAATAAGATAATGATATTTTCTTTTTGATTATCTGATATATCATATTTTTTTAATATTTCCTCAGTTTTATTAAGATCATCATAACCATCTTCTTCTGTTCTATAATATCTAACAAAAGCATCCTTTAAATGTGAATTTTTTAAAGCACCTAGCATAGTTTCTGAAAAAGACCTTCTATTTTTATAAAATGTAGGTTTATCACAAACTTCAAATCGATCACTAATTCCTAGTTTTTTTTCTATTGAATAATCAAAGTGGTGATCATTAGTAACATTTGAAAAAAACTTTGCTTCTCTTAGATCCCCATTTTTTATACATTCAATCCAAGTCTCATAGGAAGTTGATATAATATCCTCTGCACTAATCTCTACTCCCGAAAGTAAATAAAGACCAGTGCTTTTCAAATAATCATATACAACATATTGAGTACCCAAAATAATTTTATCATAATAGTTTTTCTTTAATTCAGGATTATCTGTTTCATCGATTTTTTTATACAAATCTTTAACCTCTGCAATCTTTAACTTATCTATGTTTGAAAATTGTTCATTCCATTCTTCTAATATTTTATCATTTTTCATTTATATCCCCCTTTTGAGCAGTGATATTATAACACATTTTGTTAAAAAAAGCAAAATAAAAAAGTTTCATATAGAAACTTTATTATTATTAATGGTGTCCGCGAGGCGACTCGAACGCCTGACCGATCGCTTAGAAGGCGATTGCTCTATCCAGCTGAGCTACGCAGACATTTCAGCTGACAAATAGAATTATACACCATTAATTATAATCTTTCAAGTATTTTTTTATAAAACACAATTTAAAATTTTTATGGTAAATCTTTCTTTGAAATTGTTTCAATATTTTTACCATCAACCTGTAATAAAACTTGTTCAACATCATAATTATCAAAAATTGAATAAGCAAGTGTGTATTTAACCTCTTCAACTATCTTATCATTGCCATCAAAAAGTGCATTATTAAAATTAATTGACATAACATTTTCTTTTTCTTCATGATCTAAAAGCTTGGTATTACTGTTTAAAAAACTCATTAAATTTGGTTCATATATATAACTAGTAGTTAATTCATCAATTATTATTTTTATTTTATCTCTATCATCATTTAAGTATTTTGTTACAGGAACATAATAATTATTATCATCTATCTCTTCTAAATAGTAAATAACAACTTTATTAATCTTATCTCTTGATTTTATATCATACTTTTTATTGATACCAATGTTCTTGTCTAAAACTTTTGCATATTCTTTGATCATTTCATCCTCTACCGTTATAATTACTCCCTTAATATCGCCTAAATCCATAACACTATATACAATAGATTCAATCATTCTATCTTTTAACTCGTTTTTAACACTTAAAAGTTTTTTAGAAAAATTCAAAGTAACATATTCCTCATCATAAACTACATCAATAAGTTTTGTATTTTTAGGAATGGTTGCAGATAAACCATTTGGAAATTTAGAATTATTATCATCTATTAAGTTATTAAGCAACAATTTGATTTGATCAATTTTATCCTTTTTATCTAGTAAAATGTTAGTTTTTACTAATAAATCATTTTTATCTAGTAAATATATGTTATTGGTACCTATTCCTGTTATATATTCTACCTCTAAATTGGTTCTTATTGCATTATCATTTTTAGTCATATTAGGAATTGAATATACTACTAATAAAATAAATGCGGATAGTGTAGTAATAAATATTTTTCTTAAAGCCTTTTTTCTTAACATATCATCACCTAATTAATGATATGAAAAAACGTACAATATTAGTACGTTTATAAAGATATTTCTTTTAATTTTAATAATTCTACCACTGCACTTGCTCTTCCATTAACTCCAAGTTTTTGCATTGTATTTGAAATGTGATTTCTTACTGTTTTTTCACTTATTGATAATTCTTTAGCAATATCTTTAGTTGTTTTATTAAGAATCAAAAGTTCAAATACCTCTCTTTCCCTATTTGTTAAGATTCCTTTAGCCATACAATTCTTCCCTTCTTTTATACTTTACCTAAAGTATTGTATGAAGAGTTAATAATATGTTTCAGTTTATTTGCCTAACTTTTTTTAAAACTTACAGTGATATACATTTTATCATCGTAATTAGCTTGAACAAGTCGCATGATATTGTTGGCAATACTACTATCATGTTTGTCTTTAATAACTACTACTTCTATATTCTTATCATCTATTTTTACAAAACTATCAAGTTTATATTGATCTTTTATTTGCTTTTCTATTTTTTCTTCTTCACCTTGCAATTGATTTAAATATTTCAACTGTTCATATGCGTTATTCTTCTCTTCAGTAGTTGTTTTTTCATTAGTAAGTTTTTCCTGAAGGCTAACCATTTCCTCTTGTCTTTCTTCTTCTAATGAAACTCTCATTGCTACAAGTGAATTAGTTTGCTCTACCTTTGTACTAGTTTTACCTTTAGATTTTGTTGTAACCTTATTTTCAACGTTACTGACCAATAAATCATTCGGCATAGTAATATAATAGACACTAAGAACTAAAATCAAACTAAATAATGTTAAGAACCACAAATTTTGTTTATTAATCATACGAGATTTCCTCCTTACAGTAAATATATATGAGCAAAAAAAAAGAATATTCATAATAAATATTCTTACTTAACCTCACTACCACAATTTGGACAAAATTTTGTATCATTACTGATTTTACTTCCACATGATGAACAGAATTTTGAATCTGTATTTTGAGTTGTATCATTAGTTTGGGTAGTAGTGCTTTCTGTCTTATTACCCTTTATTTTTTCTAATACAACATCATTCATTGGTTTAGCTCCTAAGTATTTACTATCACCAAATCCTAAAATACAATAGAATACTGGCGCTAATAAAGCCAATCCAACAGCAAATCCATCATCTTTTCCAAAACTACGTGCAGTACTTACACATAATAGTATTAGGAAATAAATTGAAATTGCCATTGAAAGTAATGAACCTAAAACAGGTATAATATTAAGAATAGGGCTTAATATTACAGCTAAAATCCACCATGGATTTACTCCAACTACTTTACATAAAATATATTGATTATAAATTGGTATAAGTGATACCCATCCAGGTTGATCAGCCTTTTTGAATACCTTCCACATTCCTATTATTTGAACGATTGCAATAGCTAGACAAATAACTACTATAACCATAATCATTGCAAATAATCCTCCCATAGCAGCACCAGCTATAGAACTAGTTGTACTATAATCATAATTACTCATTTCTTCCACTCCTTTTCTATATATAACAATAGGATATCATATATTAATATATTATGCTATAAAATATTATTTATTTTTGTAATTTTTCTAGGGCAGATAGTAAAGCAATTTTACCAGAATCATAAGTTAGCGCCCCCTGTTGATAAGCAATATAAGGACTTCTAATTGGTGCATCACAACTAATTTCTATACTTGAACCCTGTGTAAATGAACCTGATGCCATAATTACTTGATCATCATATCCAGGCATATCCCAAGGAATAGGTGTTGATAACGAATCAACTGGTGAACCCTTTTGAATTCCTTGAACATACTTAATTAATTTCTCTTTATCATTAAATATAATATTTTGTACTATATCAGCTCTTTCCTCATCAAATTTAGGTTCAACATCATAACCTAACTTTTCCATTACTTTTGCTGTTAACAAAGCTGTTTTTAAACTTGATGATACTACATTGGGAGCCAAGAATAGACCCTGTAAAATACTTTTATTTATTCCAAGAGTTGGTCCTACTTCCCTTCCTTCTCCAGGTAAGGTAAGTCTCTCCCCTACTAGTTCAACTAAATCATGACGTCCTGCAACATATGCTCCATTAGGAGCAATACCTCCACCTAAATTCTTAATTAAAGAACCAACTGCAATATCAGCTCCTACCTCTCCTATTTCAGTAGAACTTACAAATTCACAGTAACAATTATCTACCATTATAATTACATTTTTATCTATTTTCTTGATAAAGTTAATTACACTATCTACCTTATCTATAGTAATACTCTTTCTAGTAGAATATCCCTTAGATCGTTGAATCTCAATTACCTTAATTTTTTCATTTTTTAAAATATTTGCAATTTGTTCATAATCAAAATCATCATCAATCAAATCAATTTCTTTATAATTAATTCCAAAAGATTTTAAACTACTAGAATTTTCTTTAATACCTATAACCTCATGCATAGTATCATATGGAGTTCCTGATATTGATAGTAATGTATCCCCTGGTCTAAGTAGTGCAAAAAAAGTAACAGTCAAAGCATGAGAACCTGATATAAATTGATTTCTAACTAAAGCATCTTCAAAACCTAATACTTTAGCAAAAATCTTTTCTATTTTATCTCGTCCCATATCATTATAACCGTAACCAGTTGTTGATGTGAAATCACTCTCACATACTCCCTCCTCATGAAATGCATCTAATACTTTTTTTGTTTTATTAAATGAAATAGCATCTATTTTTTTAAATTCTTTACTACATTCCATTTCACATTCATTAATTAATTTCATATAATCCATTTTAATATGTACCTCCATCCGCTATAATAACTTGATTATTTATATAACTAGCATCATCTGATAATAAGAAACAAACAATTTTAGCAATTTCTTCTTCTTCAGCAAATCTCTTTAAAAATATTTTTTCTTCTTCGCTTTTTATATATTCCAGATCTAAATCTTTCATTTCATTTTCAGTTTTAACCCATCCAGGAGCTATAGCATTTACTCTAACATATGGAGCATATTCTAATGAGAGATTATGAGTTAGAGAATTAATAGCTGCTTTAGATGCATCATAATCAATTGTCATAGGATAATACTTATTAATTCCATTAGTAGATGAAATATTTACTATACTTCCCTTTTTATTTTCATACATCAAATCTCCTATTAACCTACTTAATAAAAATGTACCTACTACATTAACTTCTAGAGTTTTCATAAAATTTTTCTTTGTTTTATCCCCATATAAACTATCTAGACATAAAGCAGCATTATTTATTAAATAATCAACATGAGAAAAATTTGTTTTTATTTTCTTTACCATATTATTAATTTCATCTTCACTTGATAAATCACATTTAATAGTTAATACTTTAATATGATATTTTTCTTCAAGTTTTTTTCTTAGATTAATAGCTTTCTCATAACTAGTATTATAATTAATTATAATATTACATCCCCTACTAGCTAGTACTTCACTTATAGTACTACCTAAACCACTAGCACCACCTGTAATTAATGCAACCATACCTTTCATAACCACACTTCCTTTTGTAGTAAATTATATATTATATAATTTGTTTTTTCAAGAAAAAAAGAGCCTAAGCTCTTGATGAATACTTACCATCTGCTGTTGTAACTAAAATCTTTTCACCTTGATCAATAAACATAGGAACTTTTACTACTAATCCAGTTTCAACTGTAGCATCTTTAAGTGCATTATTTGTAGTATTACCACGTACAGCTGGTTCAGTTTCTACAACAGTAAATTCAACTTTATCTGGTAAATCTATTCCTAATAATTCTCCTTCATAAAGGATAACATATACATTCATGTTTTCTATCAAATAGTTTTTATTGTCTCCAACTTGATCAGAACTTAATTCTAATTGTTCATAATTATCCATATTCATGAAGAAATATGTATCTCCCGTATTATATAAATATTGAACATTTTGCTTATTAATATTAGCTCTTTCAAATTTTACATTTGTATTAAATGTTTTTTCTACAATACCACCAGTTCTCATATTTCTTAATTTAGTTTTCATAAATGCAGAACCTTTTCCTGGTTTAACATGTAAAAATTCTACTACTTGATAAATTTGACCATCTATCATAATAGTCATACCATTTTTAATATCATTAACATTAATCATTTTCTTCTTCCACCTTTACGTGTCATATTTACTTTAGTTTTAACTTTTGCTTTGTCCTTCTTCTGAATAACTCCACGTGTGGAATTACTAGATTGGATGGCAAAAAACTTTTCCCAATCAATAGTAGAATGCAAATTATCTTTTTTATATGGTACTTTCATATCATTCTCCTATTACTTCTTTTCTTTATGTTCAGTATGCTTTCTGCATCTAGAGCAATATCTATTTAAATCTAGACGTTCAGTTGTATTTTTTACATTTCTTTCAACTCTATAATTTTCTTCTTTACATTCACTACATACTAGTGTTTTTCTTTGTCTATTTCCTACTTTTGCCATGCTATCCCTCCTTACGTCTATAGGTATTATATCAAAAAATATGAAAAAAGCAAAAGATTTTTTACTCTTTTTGCCTTTTTTATATTTTTATTACGTATTATTTAGAAACTTCAACAACTGCTCTAACTGCTTTATCAGAATTTTTTATACTATCATAATAAACATTTCCTGATGCTTTAACATACCAAGAGCTATTTAAATCTGATGAAAAAGCTGATGAAGTAAGATAACCAAGAGATACGTCATCATCAATAGTCCCACCATAGACTGTTGATTGTTTTAAATAATTACTAACCCAAATTGGGCAACTATTTTCTGTTGTTGTACATCTCAAAGCACTCAACTCTTGAATTGTAATCATACGAGCACGAGCATTTCTTCTCTCCATTGTATAAGTATTTTTACTACATGAACTATAAGAATCACATCCGGTAAATTCGTTAGTATCATTAAAATTAGTAGTTCCTAATGTATACTGTTGCTCATTAACATTAACCCAACCATTTGTAGAATCCTCTAACAATTGTAGTGCTGTTATTGGACCCTTATTATTATTTCCAGTTTCTCCATAATCAGTCTCAACACCTTGTTGTTCTATATAATCCTCTTTTGAACACCACAACGTATTATGAGTTGTATTTTCTCTTTGTTGTAAAGTTAATTTATTTCCATCATCATGTAATACGTAAAAGAATTTTTCTTCTGTATCATTTACCTTATATTTAACAATAGTTCCAGCATTGCAACTATCTTTATCTGTATTAGTTATACAATCTGATACTTGACAGGTTGCCTCTTCTCCAGTAATACATTTTGTAGCTTCATTTTTATCATCATAATTATATATATTTGAAATGTAATTATTATTAATTTTATTTAAACTACTTTTACCAGATGGAAAAGCAAGTGTAGCAGTAGATAAACCAACATCACTACCAAAAGTTACAACAGCATTAGCGCTATCGTTATTCTTAATTTGAACATAAATTGTTTTTGATTCTGAATCACTACCGTTTTTGCCTAAAACATAACCATCAGTATTCGGTGCAGCGTCACCACTTGCTAAATAACCTATATCAATATTAGAATTAGTTGTTGAATAATATAAATTTAATTTAGCATCAATTCCATTAACATTTAAAAGTTTTAATGTAACTGTTGTAATGCTTCCAGGTGCTACTGTCACAGATTTATTCTTATCTAAGTCAATACTATCAATATATGAATATAGGTTTCCCGTAACTATATTTAAAACACCTTTACTCTCACTTGTTACTGTAAAGATTGCATATGAAATACATCCTCCAATTACAACAAGCATTCCAACTATTAGTATAACTAAATAGCTAGATTTAATATTTATGGTTTTTTTTAATAAATATTTTAATTTCATATTTCTCACCACGCTCTATTCTAAATATAATATATCATAATTTAAACTACTTTGCACTATTAAATTATGGATTAAGTGTAAAGTATGCATCTGTTGCTCTTTTGGTTATTCTTTTAGTTACCATACTAGCATAAGTATTAGAAGTATCCGATCTAGAAGAATTTGGAGAAACTACAGCTATTGACATTCTAGGATTATTACTTGGAGCATAACCTACAAATGTAGATGTAATCGTTTCTTTATCAATTACTCCATCGTTATCGGTATCAATGAAACTTTGAGAAGTTCCTGTTTTACCACTTGGATCATAAGCAGTATCCATATAACCTCGACCATATCCAACAGAGGAATTTATAACTGCATGAAAACCTTCATGGACTCTTGCCATATATTCTTCTTTAGTATCAACCTTATTTAACTCTTTAACCTTATAAGTGAAAATTGTCTTTCCTAAGGAATCATCGTCAGTAGATTTATGAACCTCTTTTAATAAATGTGGAGTTAATCTAGAACCATTATTAGCCATTGTATTTATATATTGAGATAATTGAATAGTAGTATATGTTTCATATTGTCCTATAACAAAATCTAATAAATTACCTGCCCTAGTATCCTTTTTAGCACCATATCCTAAACTTTCAACTGGCAAATCAATTTCCGTTTTTACACCAAGTCCAAAAGAATGATACATCTTTCTATACTTATCAAAAGCACTCTGATCAAGTGGAAGTGTCATTCCCCTTCTATAAGTATTACCTGTTAATTTGATAGCAGTTTTCCATTGATATACATTACTAGACATTGCTAATGCTGTTATATCATCAATGTTTCCTAATGTACGGTAAGAACATTTTTTCTTTACACCCCTTATTTGAATACATTCATCAACCATACGTTCACCTATCTTTATAGCATTATTATTATATCCAACTAAGATAGATGCTCCTTTAACTACAGAACCAGGAGTTACAGGAGATGTTAAAATACTAGTTGTATTATCTATTATTTTTCCATCAACTATTTCTTTTGAAGCCATAGCTAAAATCTCACCAGTTGCAGGATCTTGTATTACTGCAGCTGAATGATCATAATATTCTGTATTAGCCTCACCCTTAGCTTTACTAACTTCATCTGCTAAAATATTTTCTAATTCTTGTTGAAGATTAATATCTATAGATAAAACTATATCATTACCACGTTTTCCTTCTTTAATTAATTTTAAATCGGTACTATTTATAACCTGATATACCTCTTTTGTTCCTCTTAAATAACTTTCATATTGTTTTTCTAAATAACTAATTCCAACTCGGTCATTTAAAGAATATCCTCTATGTAAATAGTATTCTTTCTCCTCAACAGGAATCCCAGTTGATGCTGATGAAACCTTACCTAAAATAGATTTAAAAGTATCCCCATACGGATAAGTTCTTTCCCAATCAAGTCTAGTATTAAACCCACTTAACTCTTTATTATTTTCAGAAATATATGCATACTCTTCATCAGTAACATCATTAGTTCTAATTGTCTTTTCATCATATGTATATCCTTTATTCATAAGATAATATAAATAAGCTGCCCTATTATCATCTTCACTCATACTATTTAATTCTTCTTCACTTACTCTTTTTATTTTTAACTCTTTTATATCACTAGAAGTAATTTTTCTCTGTTCTAATTTATTATATTCCTTTTTAGTAATCTTCTTAGAAGCTATATCAGGATGAAGTGCCACAAAAAATTCCCTTTTATTTCTATCAGATAATTTTGAAAAATCTAGTTGTAAATGTCTACTTACTTTATACGCTAAATCAATCTCTTCTTTTGTAGATATATTTTTACTTTTCTTATAATATATCGTTTTAACAGCAATATTATCAACTATAATATTATGATTTCTATCAAAAATTCTACCACGAGGTGCAGATGGGCCATCTACTGTGTCATAAGAAAGTTTTTTTAATTCTTCTTTATATTTATTATTATCTATAATCATTACTTGATAAAACTTTATAAATACAATTACAAATAAAATAATAGTAATAATCATTATAAATAGTAATCTATTCTTCTCTATTTTTTCTAATGTAGCATTTTTTTTCTTATTTAATGGTTGTTTTCTTTTCATAGAGACCCTTCTTTCTATTAATAGTTTATCACATAATTAAAAAGTTATTTCATATATTTTAATGGGTGATATTTATTTATAAAAATTTAATTATTAATTATATTAACAAGAATTTAACTGTTGATGATATTATAAATTTTGCTAAAAAGAATAATACCAATATTTCCAACTCAGAATCTATTATAATATATAATTTCATAAAAAGGAATTACCAAAATATATTAAATGGTGATGAATCCTCATTTAATACCTTAAAAAAAGAAATTGATCCATCCCTTTATAATAAAATTATACAGTTATATATGAAATATAAAAGCAAGTTATTACTATAAACTTGCTTTTTCTATTTTTTCTTTTATATTTTGCTCAAATTTTTTATTTTTAATCATTTCTATTTCATATTTATATGGTGCTTTTTTCTCTACATAAGGAGTTTCTAATATTTTAGGAATACTTTCTAATCTTGGATTATAAATTATATTTATTAAATTATCAAATCCTATGGTGCCACATCCTATATTCTCATGTCTATCTTTATGAGAATTTTTTTCATTTTTACTATCATTTACATGAATACATTTAACAAAATCAAGACCAACTATATCATCAAAATAATCTAATAATTGATCAAAGTTAGAAACATCATACCCAGCATCATTCATATGACAAGTATCCATACAAACACCAATTCTATCTTTATTTTTGACACCTGTTATTATCTTTTTAATTTCTTTAAAATTAGATCCTATTTCACTACCTTTACCAGCCATAGTTTCAAGAAGGATTGTAACAGTAGAATCCTCTAAAATAATATTTAGGGCATCAACAATATTTTTAATACCAACATCAACACCTAAACCAACATGACTGCCAGGATGAAGAACTAAATATTTAATACCTAACTTCTCACAACGATTAACTTCTTCTTTTAAAAAGTTAATAGAAAAATTATATTTATCAGGATCTTTATTATTAGCCAAATTAACAATATAAGGAGCATGAACTATTACTTTAGAATAATCTATACCCTCTTTTTCTATTATAGACATAGCTTCTTTGGTTAAACTATCATCTATATCATATCTCATAGTATTTTGTGGTGCACCTGTATAAAACATAAAGGTATTAGCACCATAACTTAATGCTTCTTCTAAACTACCTAAAAGTTGAGTATCTTTTTTAAACCCAACATGACTACCTATTATTAACATATATACCTCCAAAAAATAAAACTTAGATATCTAAGTTTTATTATATCATAAATTTTGATCTACTATTTTCCACATTCTTTTGCATTAGTTTTAACAAATGATCCACGTTTAAGCTCTTTTTCCTTTGTAGCTGCACCTGTACCAGCACTACCATCAGTTATACTAATCTCATATGTATACTCAACATTATCAGTACCTGATGATGCCGTAATCTTAACACAACTCTTAGCTTTCTGTATATCTTTTCCATAAGGAGATTTTTCACCACCAGATTCAACTGTAACTTTGTCTAATGTTACAGTAGTAGTACCTCCAGCTTCGGGTAAGCTTTCTGGTAATTCATCATTAAGTAATGCATATCTAACTGCATTTATATATGCTTTTGAAGTCTCTACATAAGCATCTTTTTTAGAATTTTCAATATATTTTGTTACTTGTGGTATTGCTACCATCATTAATACTCCCATAATAACTATTACTGCTAGTAATTCGATTAAGGTAAAACCTTTATTATTTTTAACACCTTTGAACATTTTATTCACTCCCATATTTTTATGTATTCTCTGCTATCATAGTAACACAATTTTATAATTGTTGCAATAATTTTTAATTATATTTAAGATTATTATTTTTTTTTGACATATTTCTATACTTACCAATTAATTTATCGATATTATCAATATTGTATATGGAATTTTTTACAAGGTTATAAAGAAAAATAGTCAATATTTTTATTGACTATTAACTACATGATAGGAACAAATCACCTGCTTTATAATCATCATGAGCATTTTCACAGTTCCATGATGGTGAAGCATTAGCATCATGCACAACCTTCCCATCTGACTTTTTCCTACATACACACTCTATTACTTCATCTGCCTTAGCTCTAGATCTTTTGCAATTACCGAGTACATCACAGGCTATATATACTGTCCATTTTTTTCCTGTTGCTTTATACTCTCGGTATCCTGTAGCACGAGTTCCCGGTTCATTTGTATTAAGATTTTTTAAAGCCTCTGAATCACCTATAGAAGCCTCTACGTAATCACCTTCACCTAAATTAAGACCGTTATTTTGTCTTTTATCATAGCGTATAGTTTTAATTTTATTATATTCATCTGTTGCTTCTATATGTCTTAATCCAGTATTATATTTCTTTCCATTTATTGCTTTTTGGTTAAATCCCTTATTCCAATCACTATTTCTTGCATTGTATTTTATTGTTGGGGGTTTATTATCTATTTTTATTGTTTTAGGTCCAGAATATTCAGAGCAATTTCCTACTTTATCACAGGCCTTTATTTTTATGTATGATATTCCATAAGCTTTAATTGCTCTACCATTAGCATTCAACTTTACATCTGTTGCATTCTCTGTTTTTCCAGTTGTAGTATATAAATATTTATTAACTCCAGACCCTTTATCAGTTGACCCTGATGCTGTAGCTACTACATATCCCCTTGTCCAAGTATCATTTTTATAAGTATATTGAGTTCCATCTACATATTCAGTTAATTTAACTTGTGGTACAGTTGGTGCTGTATTATCTATATAGGCATTCGCTTGTTTAGAACATGACTTTTCATTTCCTGCTTTATCTTTTATTGTTCCGCTAATTGAAGATGTAGTTATGGTTTTTCCTTCAAATAAGATTGCATTTCCTGTATTATTTGCACATCCACTTCCTGAATTATCATTACATCCTACTATTATTGTTCTACTTTTA
>CAKOXO010000007.1 GCA_934130165.1 uncultured Bacilli bacterium
CTTTAGATTTAGGTAGAGCCGATTTTCAAAGAAATAATTTTAGAATAAATGTGTATTTAAGTTATGATATAGACTAGATTATCGTATATAAATTATATATGGTAATCTAGTCTTTTTTTTGAATTTGTTTAGGTATCGTTTTCGGGTGTTACTTTCAAAATTATTACAACATCTGCAGCAGTAGAAGAGAAAGTAGTAGATTTGGAAAAAGATCATTTTCATGATTCTGGTAGTGTTAATGTAGATGGTTCAGTATTAAAATGTTGGAAGGCAGGAGGACATGGAGATCAAACATTTTTACAAGTGTTACAAAATTCCTGCAACCCAGGGTTTGTTAAATTAGGTCAATTGTTAGGAAAGGAAAAATTATTTTCTTATATTGATAAGTTTGGTTTTGGAGAAAAAACAGGTATAGATTTAACTGGTGAAGGTCAAGGTATTATATTCCCACTTGAAAGAGTTGGAAATGTAGAACTTGCTACTACTGCATTTGGTCAGGGAGTAAGTGTTACTCCAATTCAACAAGTAACAGCAATATCTTCTGTAATCAATGGAGGTTATCTTTATAAACCATATATTTTAAAGTCTATTAACGAAAATATTACAAATGATATTATAGAAGAAAATTATAAACATTTGGTTCGTAGAACAATTAGTTCAAGTACATCAAAAACTATGAGATTAGCATTGGAAAGTGTTGTTGCTAAAGGTGGAGGTAAAGCTGCATATATAGATGGATATAGAATTGGAGGAAAAACAGGTACAGCTCAAAAAGCAGTTGATGGTCATTATTTGGTTAATAACTATATAATGTCATTTGTTGGTATAGTTCCATCAAATGATCCGGAAGCAGTTTTATATCTTGCTATAGATAACCCAAAAGATACTGCATTGTTATCAAGTTACACAACAACCCCAATAGCAAGAAGGATTTTATTAGATATAATTGATATTTTAAAGATAGAAAAACAACAGGGTGGGCTAGATAAAGATTTAGAATGGTATGATAAGATAACTTATGAAGTTCCTAATGTTGTTGGCATGAAGATAGATGATGCCAAAAAATTGCTTGTTAACTTTGAAATTGAATATTCTGGAACAGGAGAATATATAGTCTCTCAGTCCCCAGAGGCCAAAACAAAATTAGAAGATAAATCAAAAGTAAGACTAATGCTTGGTACTAAACAAGTAAAAAAATAATAATTGACAATTAAAGAATAGTATAATACACTTTAAGTGTAATTATTAAGGAAAGGAGTGTGATTAAAATGAATTTAAAAATATTACAAAATATAAGAATAGAATTAATCATAGCTCCTAGTACTTATAGTGTACTTTAGGTTTATATTATTTTTACTATGATTAATTCTGCTTAATGCAGATTTTTTATTGGAGGAAAAAATGATATATAAATTAGATATAAATGATAGAGCAGCTCTTGCTATCAAAAATAAAACTAAAAGAATTGAAATAAGAGCAAATGAAGGAAATATTAATAAAATTAAAATAGATGATATTATTCAGTTTAATAGTAATAATATAGGAATATTTTATACAAAGGTTAAGGAAATTAATTATTATGAATCTATAGAGAAACTTCTTACTTTAGAAGGTACTAGATATACTACTTCATCAACTGATGATTATTTAGAAGCGGTACAGAGTATAAATAATATAGATGATTATGATAATCTTATTAAGAAAAATGGAGTCTATGCAATTCATATTGAATATCTATATAGTGAAAATACAGTTTGGGATGAATTATGTGAAAAAGCAAATAATGTAAGAAATAAAAGAGAAATCTCTGGTATGATTAGTGCAGGATCAGTTGGTGCAGCCATACTCACTAAAAATCATAATATTTATACAGGAGTTTGTATTGACACAGCTTCTACTCTTGGCATGTGTGCTGAAAGAAATGCTATAGCAAATATGATTACTAACAATGAAAATGAAATAATAAAATTAGTATGTATCGATTCAAAAGGAAGAGTTGGTTCTCCTTGTGGTGCTTGTAGAGAATACTTAATGCAATTAAGTAAAAACAGCAAGAATATTGAAATTTTAGTTGATAGAGAAAATAAAAATGTAGTAAATCTAGAAGAATTAATTCCAGATTGGTGGGGATATGATAGAGTATAATGAAAAATATTATTTTACAAAAGCCTAAAATAGAAGAATACTATTATGAAAAAAAGTTAAATGAAGATAGTAAAACAATGGACTATAATGCTGGATATGATATTAATATTGATGGTTATCACTATGATACAGGTTGTATTGATTTTCCAAAAGAAAAATGGAAGACGGTATATGAAGAAAGATATAATAAAAATAAATTCTTTGCATATATAAAAGACTGTTTTCTAGATGAATTTGTTGGTTATATTAATTATCAATATAATGCTAAAGATAATATTTATGAATGTGGAATTGTAATAGAATCAAAATATAGGAATGAAGGTTATTCTAAGGATGCTTTAAGATTACTTATAAAAGAGGCACACAAAAATAAAATTGATTATTTGTATGATACCTTTGAAAAAGATAGAAGATACGCCTTAAAAATATTTAAAGACGTTGGATTTGAAGTAGATAGAGAAGTTAAATGGAAAAAATTTAATAAAGAAGTTAATGGACTTGTATTAAAGGTAAACACTAATAAAGTAATCACAAAACTTGAATCAATAAAAAACTTGAAAGATATTTTAGAGTTTATGGATGAAAATATCAGATATGGATGGCTTGATTTTGAAAATAAGCAACATATAGGTAATATGAAAAATTTTCGTAAACTTTATAGAACTATGTCAATAGAAGATACTCTAAAATATGAAATGGGTACATGCATAGAACAAGTTAATTTAATGAAGCATTTACTTGATATGAATAATATTAAAAACAAAATGTTTTGTACTAGAATATATGAATCAGGTAATAAGGGTGAAAATGAAGAAGAACATTTACATTGCTTTATATTATGCTATAAAAATGATAAGGTATATCAGATTGAATATCCAAACTCTGAAAAGAAAGGAATATATGAATTTGAAAGTGAAAAAGAGGCTTTATTAAAGATAAATAAGTTTTATGAAGAAACATCAGGTGCTACTGAAAGAGTTTTAACTGAATATAAATATGTACCGATAGGTATATCATTTAGTGAATTTAATAATTATATTAATAAACTAGAAGATGTTAAAATATAGATATATAAAGCTGTTTTGATTGACAAAACGGCTTTTTTGTAGTATAATATGTCCAAGTTAAGGGGGAAAGTGTGATATGGAAGAAATTAATATTAAGGATTTATTTAACTTTTTCATTTCAAAAATTAAGATTATTGGAATCATAGTAGGTGTGTTTGTTATACTTGGAGTTTTATATGTTAAATTTTTACAAGTACCTATGTATCATAGTGCAACAACATTAATATTAGTTAGTGATAATAATAACAATAATAGTGCTGCTATGCAAAGTGATATCAATTTAAATAAAAACTTAGTATCAACTTATAGTGAAATTGTAAAAAGTAGAACAGTTCTTAAAAAAGTAAAAAAAGAATTAAAACTAGACATGTCAATTAAAAAATTATCTAAACAGATTGAAGTTACCTCAGTAGAAAATACTGAAATAATCAGAATAGAAGTTTCTGATGAGGATAATAAATTAGCTCAAAAAATAGCTAAAGAAGTAGCTAAAACATTTATGAATGAAGTAAAAGATATATATAACCTTACTAATATAACTATTATTGACAAAGCAAGTTTAGAAAAAAAACCATACAATGTTAGTATGATAAAACAAGTTGGTTTATTTGGCATTAGTGGTTTAGTAATTGGTAGTGTAGTAGTATTTTTAATATTTTACTTTGACACTAGTATAAAGTCGTCTAAGGATATAGAAGAAAAATTAGGATTACCTGTAATTGGTAATGTTACTTTAATAGAAAAGAAAAAATAAAGGGGTAGATAAAAATGGTTGAAAATACAGAATTAATTGTTAATAATAATCCAAAGTCATCATTTAGTGAATCAATAAAAACTATACGTACAAACTTACAATTTTCCTTAGTTAATAGTAATGTTAAAACTATTTTACTAACATCTCCAGAACCTGGAGATGGTAAAAGTTTTATATCAGCAAATCTTGCTGTTGCTTTTGCTCAGGAAAATAAAAGAGTATTATTAATTGATAGTGATTTAAGAAAAGGACGTCAATATAAAATATTCAAGGTTAAAAATGATAAAAGTAAGGGGTATTCTAATTTAATACTTTCTGATAAAAGTTCTTCATCAATTATGAACTTTATAGTTCCAACAGATATAAAAAATTTATACTTATTACCTAATGGAGCAACACCTCCAAATCCATCAGAACTTTTGTCATCAACTAATAATAAGGAATTATTAGATAAATTAAAAAGTATGTTTGATTTAATTATATTAGATTGTGCACCAGTTCTTGGGTTAAATGATACATTAGTAATGACAAAATACTCTGATGTTAATGCAGTAGTAGTTTCTAATAAAAAAACAAAAGTTGAATTATTAGATCAAGTTAAAAAAAGTTTTGAACGTGCTAATGTAAAAATTGATGGTGTTATACTAAATAAGGTAAAAGCAAAAGATATTTCTTATTATGGATATTATGGAGAATAAAATTGAAAGATATTCATTCACATATATTACCTGGCATTGATGATGGTGCAAGAAATGTTGAAGAAAGTATTAAACTACTAGAAAAATTTTATGATAATGGAGTTACAGATATAATTTTAACTCCACATTATATATATAATAGTAACTACAATTCTAACAATAAAGAAAAAATGCTGTTACTTAATGAAGTAAAGAAAAAATATAAAAAGGTAAATTTGTATTTGGGAAACGAAGTATATATATCAGATAATATTCCAGAACTTATAAAGCAAAATGAAATTTTCACACTAAACAACTCAAAATATTTGCTTATTGAGTTACCAATGAATAGTGAAATTAAGAATTTAGATAGTATTATATTTGATATTATGAGGAATGGTATTATTCCTATAATTGCACATCCTGAAAGATATGTATATGTTCAAAATAATATTAATTATTTTGATGAGTTTTTAGATATGGGAGTCTTACTTCAAGGAAATTATGAAAGCTTATTTAATAAATATGGATCTAGGGCAAATAAAACATTAAAGAAATTACTTAAAAAAAATGCTATTACCTTTCTTGGAAGCGATATACATAGAATAGATCATAAATCAAATATAGAGCAACTTATCAAAAAACTTTTAAAAGTTATAAAAGACAAAGAAAAAATAGATTTATTAATAAATAAAAACATAGAAAAAGTAATAAAAAATGAAGATATATAAGATTATATATTTTCTTTTTTTTTAATAAATGATATAATCTATATTATAGAATAAAAGGGTAGAGTGATGTTATGAATATTTTATCTTTGAATGAATTAAGTTCAAAACAGTCAGTAGAAAAAAAATTAAGTGATATTTCAAATAATTTGATGTTAGCTGTAGCATTAGCTAGTGGAAATGCTAATGGAAAAAAGTTCAAATCATTTTATAAAGTGATTGCTATGGAATTAAAAGAAATAATAGATAGTGGTCTACTTAATAATGTTTCATTATATAAATTTAAAAATCAGTATATGAGAGTTACTACAGAAAATACTAGTGTATGTTTTTTAAAGAATAATATTATTAATAATGAATACAAGATTCCATTTAATAGTTTTTTAGAACAGAAGTTAGTTTATTTAGAAGATCATGAATTGCCAAAACATTTAACTACTAAAGAAAAAAATGAACTTATTAATTTGGTAGATGATGATTTAGAAGAAATTATAATAAGAAATTATAATAGACAAGAGTTAAATAGTGATAGATATATGCTAACTTTAAATGAAAAAGATAAGGAAATATTACTTAGAATCTTTAGACGATATAATTATTATGATATAAATGTTAGAAAATATATAAATGTTATGTCAAACGATTATGATTATGATTTGACAGAATTTGAAAATAAACTCCTTAAAACTACATATAATAATTATATTCTCGAGTTAGGGGTATATATATCAAAGGAAATAAAGAACTATCTAAATAATAGATAGTTTTTTTGTAAAGTTTTGTCTATATTTAGTTTTTTTGGACTATTTCTTAGGTAACTATGATATAATATTGCAAGAGAAACGGAGTGAAAGTTATGCTATTGTTAACTAAAGCCATCTTTGCCATCATGATAGGTTTTTTATTTTCCGCGATTTTAGGACTAATTTTAGTTCCTATATTTAGAAAAATGAGAATAGGACAAAAAATAAGTATTTTTGTAGGAGAAGCACATAGAAAAAAAGAAGGAACTCCAACATTTGGGGGCTTAATATTTATAATTCCAACAATTGCTGCAACTATTGGGTTATTAATAACGGGAAAAATACCATATACATCTAATTTAGGAATAGTTATGCTTGTTTTTATGGGGTATGCTTTTATAGGATTTTTAGATGATTATTTATCCATTAAAAAAGGTAATAATGAAGGTTTAACTACATACCAAAAATTATTTTTACAAGTTTTAATTGCAGTAGGATTTTTCTATATATATATGAAAAATGGTGGTCAAACATCTTGGGTTGTTGGTACATTACATATAGATATTGAAATGGGATGGTTGTATGGACTTTTCATTCTATTAGTATTAGTAGGATCAAGTAATGCAGTTAATTTGACTGATGGATTAGATGGTCTTGCTGGAGGATTATCAGCAATTGCTTTTGTAGCATTTAGTTTAATATCATTAATGGTAGGTTTTGAAGATATTGGGATATTCTCATTAATATTAGTTGGTAGTATTGTAGGATTTTTAATATATAATGTTCATCCCGCTAAAATATTTATGGGTGATACTGGTTCTCTTGCTTTAGGTGGAGTAATGGGAGCAATTGCAATCTTAACACATAGAGAATTAACTTTACTTGTGGTTGCTGGAATATTCGTTATAGAAACTTTATCTGTAATTATTCAAGTATTTTGGGTACAAGTATTACATAGAAAACTATTTTTAATGACTCCTCTACATCATCATTTTGAAAAACTTGGCTGGGTAGAGACAGATATAGTTAAATTATTTTGGGTATTTGGATTAATACTTGCTATGGCGGGTATAATATTTGGTGTTTGGTTATAAAAAGTAATTGTTTAATTACTTTTTAATATTATGGAGGTAATTATGAAAAAAAGAGAAATAGCATTAATTATAATGGATGGAGTAGGAATAAGTGATAATAGTTACGGCAATGCTTTAATGAATGCCAATACTCCTAATTTGGATAGATTATTAAAAGAATATCCACATACGTTTATAAAAGCACATGGTACGGCTGTTGGTATGCCAAGTGATAATGATATGGGAAATAGTGAGGTAGGTCACAACGCAATGGGATGTGGTCAAATCTACTCACAAGGAGCTAAATTAGTAGATGAAGCAATAAAAAGTGGAGATATATTTAAATCAAAGACTTGGAAAGAATTGGTTGATAATTGCAAAGATAATAATACAATGCATTTTATTGGACTACTTTCTGATGGTAATGTTCATTCAAATATTAATCATTTATTAGCACTTTTGGATGAGGCTAAAAAAGAAGGTATAAAAAAAGTAAGAGTTCATATTCTTTTAGATGGACGTGATGTTGATAAATTAAGTGCGTTAAAATATGTTGAAATATTAGAAAATAAGCTTAATGAATTAAACGATGATACTTTTGATGGTATGATTGCTAGTGGTGGTGGCCGTATGAAAATTACAATGGATAGATATGAAGCAAATTGGAATATGGTTGAAGAAGGTTGGAAAACTCATGTACTAGGAATTGGTAGAAAGTTCTCTACTGCAGAAGAAGCTATAAAAACTATTAGAGATGAAACTAATGAAATAGATCAAGACTTAGATCCTTTTGTAATAGTAAAAAATAATATTCCAGTAGGCGAAATATTAGATGGCGATAGTGTAGTTTTATTCAATTTTAGAGGTGATAGAGCTATAGAATTATCTAGATGTTTTGATGAGGTAGACTTTGATAAATTTGATAGAGTTAGATATCCTGAAGTTTTATTTGCAGGAATGTTAGAATATGATTCTGATTTAAAAATACCAAAGAAATATTTAACAGAACCACCAAAAATATCAAATACTTTAACTGAAGAGTTAAATAAATATGGAATAAAAGAGTATGCAATAAGTGAAACACAAAAGTTTGGACATGTAACATATTTTTGGAATGGTAATAGAACTGAAAAATTTGATGATAATTTAGAAACATGGGAAGAAGTAGACAGTGATGTAATCTCATTTGATAAGAAACCAGTTATGAAATCATTTGAAATAACAGATAAATTTATTGATGCTATTTTGTCCACAAAATATGACTTTTTAAGGCTTAATTATCCAAATGGAGATATGGTTGGACATACTGGAAATTACTTACAAACCATTAAAGGATTAGAAGCAGTAGATACTAATATTGGAAGAGTAATGGAAGCTATTGATAAAGTAGGAGGAGTATTAATTGTTTTAGCTGATCATGGTAATGCAGAAGAAATGTATCAGTTAAATAATGATAAAAAAGAAGCTAAAACTTCTCATACATTAAATAAAGTACCATTTATTATTTATGGAAAAGATATTAGTGATATAAAAATAAAAAATGGTGATTTTGGACTAGCTAATTTAGCGAGTACAATAACTTCAATTCTAAATATCAAGCCTAATTCAAAATGGTTAGAATCAATTGTAGAAATTAAAAGAGGTTCCTAATTATAACCTCTTTTTTTCTTGACAAAATTCTCGGGGGGGGGGTATACTGTAAACATAAAGTAAATAGTATATGGTGGAGAGTAAAGATGAAGAAGCATTACAAGTTTATAGTAGGAATAATAGTAGGAATAATAGTAGGATTAATATTAAGTAGTGTAATAGGATATGCCAAAACAGTATTAACAAGTAATGAAGT
>CAKOXO010000008.1 GCA_934130165.1 uncultured Bacilli bacterium
GCTTTATTTAATTTAAAAGTAATTGGAGGAAGAGTTGAAATTAATAAAAAGGATAGTGATACGAAAGAGAGTTACCCACAAGGCAATGCTAGTTTAGAAAATGCTATCTATGGAATCTATAATACTAGCAATGAAAAAATAGGTGAGTTAAAGACTGATAAAAATGGATATGCAATTAGTGATTATCTTCCTAGTTTAGGAGAATTTTATATTAAAGAAATAACTCCAAGTAAAGGTTATACATTAGACAAAAATAAATATTCATTTGTACTTAATGAAAATGTTTTACTTGAAAGTTTAGATGTTTATGAAAAAGTAAAAGAAACTGAATTAACAATATTTAAAGTATTTGCTAATTCTAAAACAGGTATTTTAACTCCAGAGCCAAATGTAACTTTTGAAATATTTTTAAATAATTGTACTCCTAGACTTTTAAAAAGTAAGAGTAATCAAAAACAAATGAGTAGTAATGTTTGCTATATTGATAAAATTACTACTGATAAAAATGGATATGCAGAAATAAAACTTCCTTATGGTAGTTATACATTTAAACAAATAACTAGTACACCTAATTATGAAAAAGTAGATGATTTTGAGTTTGTTGTAGGAGATGATACAGATTCAAATACATACAAATTAATTTCAAATGCTGAAATAACTGCTAAATTAAAAGTTATTAAAGTTGATAAAGATACAGGAGAAGTTATTCCAAGAAGTGGTATAACATTTAAAATAAAATCACTTGCTAGTGATGATTATGTTTGTCAAACAGTTACATATCCAAAAGCAGAAACTTTATGTGAATTTAAAACTGATGATAATGGAGTATTAATTACACCATATCCTTTAATATCTGGAAAATATAAATTAGAAGAGGTAGATCAAGTTATTGATGGTTATTTATGGAATAAAGAATCACAAGAATTTGAAATAGGTGAAAATTCTAATTTGATAACTGACAATAAATATGGTGTATTATTTGAAACAAAATTTGAAAACCAAGCAGTTAAAGGAAAGATTGAAATTAATAAAAAGGGTGAAAAATTTGTTATAGATGATAATAAATATTCTTATGAAGAAATACCACTTGAAAAAGTAAAATATGGACTTTATGATGAGAATAAACAATTAATTGCAGAGGTAACAACAGATTCTAATGGATATGCTAAAATTGAAAACTTAAAATTGGGTAAATACTTCTTAAAAGAATTAGAAACAAATGGTAATCATGTTATTGATTCTAAGGAATATGAAGTAGAACTAAAATATAAGGATCAATATACAGCAGTAATATCTAAAGTATTTAATTTTACAAATAAATTATCCAAAGGGAAATTAGAATTTACTAAAAAAGATTTTACAACATCAGATACTATTCCAAATACTAAAATTGAGATTTATTTAAATGATGATGAAGAAAAACTTATTGGTGAGTATGTAACAGATAAAGATGGTAAAGTAATTATTGATAATTTACCTGCAGGTCATAAATATTTTATTTTAGAAAAAGAAGCTCCAGAAGGATATATTTTAAACACTGAAAAGATTGAGTTTGAAATAAAGGAAAATGGAGAAATAGTAAAATCTGAAATGACTAATACTAAAATCAAATCTAAATTGATAATTAATAAAGTTGATTCTAATAATAATCCATTAGCTGGAGTAGTTATTGGTATCTATGATTTAAATGATAATCTACTTGGTGAATATACTACTGATGAAAATGGTATTATAGAAGTGGAATTAGAATACGGAAGTTATTATTATAAAGAAATTTCTACACTTGAACATTATGTTTTAAATAATGATAAAAATTATTTTAAAGTAGAAAAAGATGGTGAGATAATAAATTCTACTTTAGTTAATGATTTAGAAGAAGTAGAAGTGCCAAATACTAATTTAAATAGAAATTATACTAAATACATTATTTCTTTATCAATTGGATTAGTAGGATTGGGGATAATCTTATATGAAAAGAAAAAAAGAAAATAAAATAGTATTAATTATAGGATTTATATTAATAATAATTTCAGTTTTTATTTTTACTTTTGATATTTATAAAAATACAAAAAAAGAAGTGCAAGAGGTTAAGATGGTAGATGACTTCTTTATAGAAGAAGAACACTCTGAGGAAGTTATTCCTCAAGAGCAATTAAAAGAGGAAGATAATAAAAAATCTTCCTCACCATCTTATAATTATATTGCTATTCTTGAAATACCAAGTATAGATTTGAAAAGAGGTATTGTTGATTATAATAGTAGATATAATAATGTTAGGTATAATATTCAAATAATTGAACATTCACAAATGCCTGATGTTGAAAATAGTAATTTAATACTAGCAGGACATAATGGAACGAGTGGTGTTTCTTTTTTTAGAAACTTATATAAATTGAAGGAAGATTCATTAATATATATCTATTATGATGGAATTAAATATATTTATAAACTAAATAATTCCTATGATACAGATAAAGATGGTAAGGTTAAAATTGTAAGAAATAGATATAAAAATACGATAACTCTTATTACTTGTAAAAAAGGTACTAAAGATAAGCAAACTATCTTTATAGGGTATTTATTTGATAAGGTGGAGTATTAGTGTATGAAAAATATTCTAAGATACCTTTATCAATTAAAAATAATACGAATTTAAGTAGTAATGCAAAATTACTATATGGAGATATTCAACTACTATGTTATAAGAATGGATATTGTTTTGCTACTAATAAGCACTTAGCTGAAAGTATTTCTGTTACTGAAAGAACTATTACAAGAGTATTAAGTGAACTTGAAAAAAATAATTTAATAAAAATAGTGTATTTGAAGAACAAGAGGAATATTTATTTAGTGTCTAGGGTAGAAAATATTTCCATCTAGGGTAGAAGATATTTCCATCCACGATGGAAGTTTTGTCTAACATAATATAATAAGTTAATATAAAGAATTAATATAACAAGAATATAAATAATAATTTAAATTAATATAAATATTTATACAGAAAGGATTTGATTATGAATGGTGTAGATTATAACGAAGTCATTATATCTGGAAACATCAATGTTATTAAGGATATAAATGATAATGACAAATATGTAAAATTTAGTATTGTATCTAAAAAATATTCAAGTAATTCCAATAGTAAAGTATATATAAGTCTAAATATACCAAAAGAACTTTATTATGAGAATCTTGATTATTTTTTTGTTAATAGCAAAGTATTTGTTAAAGGATATTTAAACTCTTATTCTGTAAATAATAGAATGCAAAATTTTATAACTGTAACAAAGATTTCAGATAATTATGATGATATTGTCTATGGAAGAAAAGGACCTCGTATAAGATATGATCCAGATGGAGTTATGGTATGGAATGGGCAAAGATGTGAATCAAAAAAGGCTACAGAAGAAGAACAAAAAGAAATGGAAGAAATACTAAAAGATTTTAGAGGTGATGTTGATGGGTTATAGGTCTGAAGTTAGAATTATGACTACAAAAAAAGGTTTTAATGAACTAAATAAGTATGTAAAAAATTATTTAAGTAAATTAAATCATGATGAATATAACTTATTAGATAATTTAGAGTTTAAAGCAGAAAATGATTATGCAGTTTATTTTGGTTGGAGTTGGGTAAAATGGTACAGCAGTTATGATAGTGTTAGTGCTATTGAATCTGGTCTAAATCATTTAAGAGAAAAGGATATGTCTTTTCGCTTTGCTAGAATTGGAGAAAACTATGATGACTATGAGGAAGATAGTCATGAAAGTGAAAAAGAAGATGAACAGGATTTGGAATATCCATCAATGATTAGAGAGTTTGATGATTCTTATGTTATTGAAGAAATGGAAAGAGTAAGTCCTGTTAAAGAATATGAGTGTAATGAAATATGAAAGGAGGGGATTTAGATGTCAAAAAAACTTAGAGCATTGTTAGTTAAAGAAAATGAATTGCCTGTTGAAGTAGAAATACCAAACAATTTAACCTCATTACAAAAACAAGTTGATGGATATATAGAATATTTTTATATGCCTAACATTGAAGATGCAGTCATTATTTGTAATGAAGAAGGTAAAATTAATGGTATGGGTCCTAATAGAGAGGTTGGAAGAGATATAATCTTCGGACCTTTTTTAATTGTAGGCGATGATGCAAACATTGGCGAGAATACTTCTTTAACTGATGAACAAATAACTAAGTTTAAAGATATGTTTAATGAGAAGTCAATTAAAGCGACTTATGAAAAAATAGTTAAAATAAAATTAGGTATTCAAGATGAATATGAAATGTAAGAAAGGATAAGGTGATTATTATATTGAATAATTATATGTGTGTTGGAAGATTAGTAGGTGATCCGGAATTAAAAGAATTAGAAAGTGGAAAAAAAGTAACTAATATTACACTTGCTGTTCCAAGAAGTTATAAAAATGAAAATGGAGAATATGAAACAGATTTTATAGATTGTACTTTATGGGATGCAGTTGCTAAAAATACTTCAGAATATTGTAAGAAGGGTGATTTAATCGGAATTAGAGGCAGACTTGAAACAAATGTCTATGAAACTGATAAAGGCGATAAAGTTAAAAAATCATATGTAGTTGTAGAAAGATTAAGTTTTCTATCTTCAAAAACTAAACAAATTGATGATTCTGAACCTGAAATGGAATAAGGGGTAGATTTTTCTACCTCTTTATATATTAGATTGGAGGAATGATATATGTTAAAAAAGAAAAATAGAGGTGTAAATATTGCCTAAACTTATGCTAAATACCATAGTTGAAAAACTTAGTGGTAGTGTAAGTTTATTAAAAATAGAAAAATTAGATGGTGGTAATTATAATATAGATTCAATTATTAAAGCTATTCAAACTTTTTCAAATTGGGCTTTAAGAGTAGGTATAGCACTTGCAGGTGTTTCGCTTATTATTGGTTTTATATTATATGCAGTTGCCGATGTAGATCAAAAACAAAGAGTAAAGCAAAGAATAATTCAAACTATGTTTGGTATAATTGGTATTATTTTAGCAATATCTATTGTTAATTTAATTATTGATTTATTTTAGGAGGAAAAATGTTATTAAAAGCATTAGACCTTTTAAGAAGATTAGGTTGGGGAATAATTGATTTTATTTATAATCTAATAGATACATTATTTGAAGTTTTAAAATCTCTAAATGCTTACAATATTATAGATAGTGTTGCAGATAATTCTATGTTTTCAAATTTTCATAAAGGAATAATTGCAATAGCAGTAACTCTTTTAGGATTATTTGCATTATATAAGTTTGTTATGAAAATAATAGAACCTGATGAAGGATTATCTATACAACAATTAGTAACAGAAATATTTAAGTCAACATTATTTGTATTATTATCAGTATTTTTATTTGCAGAAGTTTCTACCTTTTCAATTAAGTTAAGTAGTTGGACAGCAAGTATATTTTCTAGTAATGATGTTACTATATCTGATAATATGCTAACTATGTTTGTAGATTATACAGATCAATATAAAGTTAGTGATGAATTTAAAGCAGATGATTATACTAAATTTATAAAAGATAATTCTTTTACAAATGCTCAAAAATATAATGATAAATTTGTAACTAATGACAAATGGATATTACCAGATGAAAAGGATTATAAATATAGTATTAATTGGATTCTTGCAATAATAGTTGGAGGATTCTTTTTATATGCTTTGTTTTTTTCAGGAATGATGTTAGCTCGTAGGCAATTAGAGTTTTTATTTTTATTTGTAATTAGTCCTGTTGTGTTTGCAACTTCCATAGGAAATAAGCAAAGAAGAAGTGCTGTAATAGAACAACTGGTGTCATTAATGCTTCAAGGTGCTGTCGTAATGTTAATCATTAGTTTGACAGGTATTGTTATGAAAGAAATTGCAGGTACAACATTCTTTACTGATAATACATTTAAAGATATTTTAGTAAAATCTTTAATGTATATTGGAGCTGGAACATTCTTACTAACTGGATCACAAGTAGTTAATAGATTTATAGGTGGTAATGTATCCGCCAATAGTGGAAGAGAGCAACTTATGAGTTTAATGGGATTCGGACAAGCGATGAATACAGCAACATCAGCAGTTGGTGGAGCAGGTATTGGAGCTGGAATGGTAGGATTAGGTGTTGCAAGTAGTGGTGTTGGATTAGT